>NZ_CP023317.1:2067398-3547296 GCF_009497655.1 Priestia megaterium
ATCAATTAGTGCTTGCTGTAACGGCTTGTCCAACAGGAATTGCCCACACGTATATGGCAGCGGATAGCCTAAAAGCAAAAGCGAAAGACATGAACGTGACGCTCAAAGTTGAAACAAATGGTTCCAGCGGTGTTAAAAACGCGTTGACGAAGGAAGAAATTGAAAACGCTACCGCTATTATTGTTGCAGCGGACAAGCAAGTAGAAATGGAACGTTTTGCAGGTAAAAAAGTTATTCAAGTTCCAGTAGCTGAAGGAATTCGTAAGCCCGAAGAATTAATTAACCGCGCGTTAAAAGGAGACGCTCCTGTATACAGCGGCGGCGGTGGCAGCAAAGAAGGCGGAGAAAGTAAAGGATCAGAGCGTACAGGGTTTTACAAACACCTAATGAGCGGTGTATCAGCAATGCTTCCGTTTGTTGTAGGGGGCGGGATCTTAATCGCCATTTCATTTATGTTTGGTATTCACTCAGCAGAACCGAAAGATCCAACGTACAATGCGTTTGCAGCGGCGCTAAAAACAATTGGCGGAGATAATGCATTCTTTTTACTAGTACCGGTACTAGCAGGGTTCATTGCGATGAGTATTGCTGATCGTCCTGGTTTAGCTCCTGGTATGGTTGCAGGTCTTTTAGCAGCTTCTGGCGGAGGCGGTTTCTTAGGTGGTTTAATCGCTGGTTTCTTAGCGGGTTATGTAGTAGTGGGGTTAAAGAAATTGTTCAGCGTCCTGCCGCAAGCTCTTGATGGAATTAAGCCAGTTCTTCTTTATCCGCTATTTGGGATTTTTATCTCAGGATTGATTATGCTTTATGTTGTAAATGAGCCAGTTAGTGCAATTAACAAAGGGTTAACGCACTGGTTAAGTGGATTTGGCACGGGTAACTTAGTATTATTAGGTATTATCTTAGGCGGTATGATGGCTATTGATATGGGTGGTCCTATTAATAAGGCAGCCTTTACATTTGGTATCGCAATGATTGATGCTGGAAACTATGCTCCACACGCAGCGATTATGGCAGGCGGTATGGTTCCGCCACTAGGTATGGCTATTGCGACAACTTTGTTCAAAAACAAATTTACTCGCCAAGAGCGTGAAACAGGTAAAACGTGTTATGTAATGGGTCTTTCATTTATCACAGAAGGTGCGATTCCATTCGCAGCAGCTGACCCAGGCCGTGTTATTCCCGCATCGGTTATCGGTGCTGCAGTAGCAGGTGCTTTAACAATGATGTTCCACATCGGTTTACCAGCACCACACGGCGGTGTATTCGTTATCGGAATTGTACAAGGAAATCCTCTTTTATATGCACTAGCAATTTTAATTGGTGCCATTGTGACAGCGGTCCTTGTAGGTGTATTAAAAAAACCAAAAGCAGAATAACAAATAAAGACTGATTTTACATCATGTAAAATCAGTCTTTTTGTGTTTTTCTGGTAGACATTTGTTCTTTATGAGAGTACAATTACGGTAGTATTCCTTTAATTTTTAGAAAAGTTAGATAGATAAGCTTTTCTACTTGATAAAATATGGTACAATAATCGAATATTAAAAACAAAGTAAGGAAGTGTCTCAAACATGAAGGTTGCGAAGTTTGGCGGGAGTTCAGTTGCAAGCGCAGAGAAATTTAAACAGGTTGCGCATATTGTAACGTCTGATAAAGAGAGAAAGCTGGTAGTTGTATCAGCTCCGGGCAAGCGATACGGAGAAGATACAAAAATGACAGATTTGTTAATCGCACTTTCTGCCAAAATACAGCTTGGAGAAGATTACGTCGATGAGTTTGGGCAAGTAATCGATCGCTATCGTGAAATCGTGGTTGACTTGTCTATGCCAGAAACGATTATTACTGATATTATTGCGAATTTACAATCACTTATTGATTTACATAAAAACGATCCGTTTCGCTTATTAGATTGTCTCAAAGCAAGTGGAGAAGATAATAACGCAAAGGTAATGGCTGCTTATTTAAACCATTTAGGGTTTGAAGCTCATTATGTAAATCCAAAAGAAGCAGGTATTTTTGTTTCTGATGAACCAGGAAGAGCAAGAGTGCTTCCACTGTCTTATGAAAAACTGCCGCAGCTAAGAGAGCGTTCGGGCATTTTGGTGATTCCAGGATTTTTTGGCTACTCTGAAGAAGGGAACATGGTTACGTTCTCGCGCGGTGGGTCAGATATTACAGGTTCAATTGTAGCAGCAGGAGTAAAAGCTGACTTGTATGAAAACTTTACTGACGTAGATGCTATTTACAGCGTAGATCCAAGACTTGTGGAAAAGCCTCATGAAATGAAAGAAGTCACATACAGAGAAATGCGTGAACTATCCTATGCAGGTTTTTCTGTCTTCCATGATGAAGCGCTAGAGCCGGTTTATAAACTAGGCATTCCTGTATGTGTAAAGAATACAAATAATCCTGAAGCAAAAGGTACATTCATTGTAGCTGAGCGCCCTCACGGCGATACGCCAGTAGTTGGAATCGCTGGGGACAAAGGTTTTTGCAATATTCATGTGAGCAAATACTTATTAAACCGTGAAATTGGTTTTGGCAGAAGATTGCTTGAAATTTTAGAAGATGAAGGTATTTCATACGAACATACTCCTTCAGGAATTGATAATATCTCTGTCATCATGCGCGAGCATCAGCTTACGCCAGATGTGGAAAAACGCGTATTTGCTCGAATTGAAAAAGAACTTGAAGTAGATGAAATCTTTATTGAACGTGATCTTGCTATGGTTATGGTAGTAGGAGAGGGAATGAATAGCACAGTAGGAATTGCTGCGAAAGCTACAGAAGCTTTTGCTCGTGCTGAAGTGAATCTTGAAATGATTAACCAAGGTTCTTCTGAGGTAAGCATGATGTTTGGTGTGAAAGCAGACGCTTTAGACCGTGCTGTTCAAGCTCTTTATAATACGTATTTTAACAGCATGTACAGTATTTCTTATTCTAATGTAAAATAAACAAGACGAAAAACCCCGCTTTCTTTTTAGAGAGCGGAGTTTTCTAGTGAAGGCGTATATAAATTGAATTTGTGGACATAAAGGGAAGGAAGAGTGAAGTCAAAGGAGGAAACACAGTGAAGAAAAGACCCTTTTTCATATTCTTTTCCCTTATAGGTATGAGCGTACTTTCAGCATGCCACAATGATGATGCGGCACCCGCAAGAGAAGCTCAAAATAAACAAGGCGTGACAAATGGCGGAACGCCGATGAGCTATGATAATCAAAGTGAAAACACATCTTTTAACTTTTCAAAATTTGATTTAGAAGTAGACTACAAGGGGCTTAATAATGATTATGAAGCCGACTATGAAAATGAAAACGATGAGATAGAAGCCAAAGTGGATGATAATATTAACGATGAGCACTTGAACGGAGACAAAGCGTTTAATAAATTATCTTCAACATTTAAAAAGTTAAATTTTGATCAGCGCACCCCCGATGAAGATGTAAAAAAGGAAGTAATCGATGCGTTTGGCCTAAAAAAAGATTTTCAGTCGTTTGAATTAGAAGTTCGTTTTTCAAACGGAACGGAAAAAGAATACAACTTTAAACAAAAGTAAGACGTTAAAACAAAGTATTTTAGTTGAAGGAAAATCCGAACGATGAATTGAGGTTCTTCATTAAGAATCCAACTCGTTCGGATTTTTTCTTTGGTAAGGTGAACGTATGTCTCAATCTTATTTTTGATGTCTAAAAAAAGGAAAATAGTGAAAGGATGGTGATAAATAAGCAAAAGGAGGAATCACGGATGCAAAAGTTGATAATGAACGGATGCGTAGTCTTTGTTCTGTTATTGTTAGGAGCATGCAGCATGGTAAAAGAGCAAAATAACGCTCATGAAAACCACCTGAAAACCGAGGAAGCGAAAGAAACGAGCGAGGTATCGGTAGGACCTGTTAAAGTAGATTTAACGAATACGTCAGGCAAAAAAGTAGGAGAGGCTACGCTGACAGAAGCAAAGAACGGTGTGCAAATTAAATTAACTGCTCAAGGTCTTTCACCCGGGAGACATGGATTTCATATTCATGAAATAGGAAAATGTGAGGTGCCGGATTTCAAAACAGCAGGGGTCCATTTTAATCCTTTTAAACGTGAACACGGCTTTAAAAATACAAAAGGCCCGCATGCGGGTGACTTGCCCAACTTAGAAGTTGCGCCAAATGGAAAAGTAGATACCGAAATTTTTGCTTCTCTTGTGACGTTGCAAGAAGGAAAGCCGAATTCTCTTATAGATATGGATGGGTCGGCATTAGTGATACATGATAAAGTAGACGATTACACAACAGATCCTTCAGGAAACTCAGGAGATCGAATTGTTTGTGGAGTGATTACGAAATAAGCCAAAAAGCTGTGAGATCATTCACAGCTTTTTTATTGCTGTAACGAGCCGCTTCTAAATTGCGGTGAGCTTCTTTTTTTTGCACAATAGAAGAAAGAGTTAAAGAAGGTGAAAACATGCATAAGCAAGTTGTTGTAATAGGTGGAGGAATAGGTGGGTTAACAGCGGGAGCGCTTTTAGCTAAACATGGCTATGAAGTGACGGTTTTAGAAGCTTCTCGAGAGTGGGGAGGCTGTGCCGGGAAATTCCAGCGCCATCTCTATACATTTCCTGTCGGAGCGACGCTTGGAATGGGATTTGAGCGCGGAGGGATCCATGAGCGAATCAGCACATACCTGGGCCTAGAAATTGAAAAGATTTCTCTTGAGAAAATCATGAAAGTTCATCTTCCACATCGTACACTAATTTATTATCAAGACCGGTATCAGCATATTTCGTATCTTCAAAAACAATTTCCTCATAAAGCGAAGAATATTAGGAGCTTCTATGAAAGTATTTTTAGAGTTGCAAAAGAAATTCGCAAGCTCATGCGGCCGCTGCCGGTTCTTCCTCCTCTCACAATCGGTGAGTGGAGTAGGCTGGTAAGTTCGTTAAATCTTGGGTCTGTGAAGTTATTACCTTATTTTCATCGATCGTTTAGTCATTTACTAAAAAAACACAGGTTGCTAGACGAAACGGACTTTATTCATTTTATTGATGGTCAATTAATAGACAGCATGCAGACAACGAGTGAGAACTGTTCAATGCTTATCGGATGTCTAGCGTTGGATATTTATCACGAAGGAGCTTTCTATGTGAACGGTGGCTTATACAAAGTCGCAGAAGCCCTGCAAAAATCTATTAAAGCCAACGGAGGAAAAACGACTCTAGGAAGGAAAGTAGTAAAGATAGAGCGTGATAACGACGAGTGGATCGTGCATGATCATAGAGGTAACCGCTACCGCGCTTCAGACGTTGTATGCAACGCGCCAATTCAAAGCTTAAAGTCTTTACTGCATGATGAAGATTACCAACATATCCATAAGAGGGCCAAAGAAAAAAGCGAGCTTCCGCAGTGGGGAACGTTTTCGATGTATGTTGCGATTGATGAAAGAGATCTTCCGCAGAAGGTAGAGTTGTTTCAGCAAGTGCTTCAATCCGAACAAGGCGAGATGACGGAAGGAAATCATTTATTTATCTCCGTGTCTCATCCTGACGATCGTTTTCGTGCGCCGGAAGGCAAACGTACAATTACAGCATCTACTCACATTGAGCTTAGCAAGTGGAGTAACAAGGAAACCTATGATGTTCAAAAACAAGTTCTTGAGAAAAAAATGATAGCAGGAATTAAAACTATCATTCCTAACATTGAAGAAGCAGAGCATCAAATTTCAGGAGCTCCTAAAGCATGGGAAAGGTTCACTTCTCGCCCAAACGGCGGAGTGGGAGGCTTTCCGCAAACGTTAGATCATGCCTTGTTCAACAGCATTTCGCATCGATCTGGCTTACAAGGGCTGTGGTTATGCGGAGATACAGTGTTTCCGGGAGCGGGAACTATAGGCGTATCGGTAAGCGGCTATCATGTTTTTCAAAGTATAACGTCTCATCAGCATAGGTTACCTTAACGTTTCGTCCGGACAAACTACTAGTGCTTATACCATCAAAAAACACCGGCCCTATTACCATAGGGCCGGTGTTTTCAGGAGAGAAACAGCTTCCACCACTTCCGTTTTCGCTTCATATCAGCAGCGGCGGTTTGTCTAAAGGTTTGGACAAAATCACTAAACATTTCTTCGCGTTCAGCTACGCTTTGACGATGAAGCTTACGCTCTTTCTCCATTTCTTTCAAATAATAGACTCGTTCTTCATTCATCGAATCAATTAAATCACGAAGCTCTTCTGTCGTATTAGTTGAAGAATTATTTAATTTTTCAACCATAAATTTTACTTGATTCATTGCAACGGTAGAATTGCTTGAGAATCGGTCTAATAAATACTGCATTTCTTTAGAGGATTCATCCGCATTCTCCATGACATCTTTCATGAACAGGCGCATATCCTCTGTTTTTTCTTCCGCAATTGTTGAATAATCTTCAATCAAAGAAGTGACTTCATCAAACGATTTTTCGTTAGAACGGATAATTTTTTTAGACATATTTTCTACATCTCTTGCGCTGCGTTCTGAAGACTCAGAGATATATGCCCCGACCGACTCCACCATTTCTACAGTTTGAGTAGCACTTTTTTCAAGCTCTTTTTTTACTTCTCCGACAATTTCTTCCCGAACTTCATTTCGCATTCCTTCTCGCATTTCTTTTAACAAATCAGCTTTAAACGTATCAAGTACTTCAAACACATCTTCATAGCGGCGAACAGCTTCTACTAGTTCCCCTTGAAGCAGCTCTTTTTCATTCACGACAAGGTCGTTTGGTTTTGGTTCTTCAATAGAAGCAGAAATAGCCTGCTTTTCTTCTTCAGTAGCTAATCGTGCTTCAGGTATAGGAGGGGTCTTCTCTTGCTTATTCTCTGAAATGCTTTCCTGCTTTTCAGCAGCTTTTTTCTTTTCTTGCTTCATTTGTTTATTGGAGTGTTCTTGAAAATCAATGACGTTTTCTTTTTTAGCAGTTTTCAACTTTGCTGGTTCTTCTTCTTTTGAAACCGCTGCCTCTGATTCCATCACTAAATGCTCCTGCTCTTCTTGTTCCTTTATTAGCAGCTGAACATATTCTTTGACTTCATCTAACGTACATTGTTCATCAAACAGCTGTTTAATATCATTAAATAATTCAATTTGTTCCTCTGTATAGACACGGGCCCCATCTACTCGTTCAATTGTTAAATAGCTGCCCAATAATTTTTCCCATTGTTTTAACGTTTTCTTTTCTACCTCTAATTGATCACTTACTTTTTTAATTGTATACGTCTCCATCATTTTTCATTTCCTCCCTTATCTATTTTCATCCAACTATGTAATGGATTATTTGTTGTATGTTGTATTCACCATATCTTCACTTGTTTTCCTGCTAGGTGACAAAGGTTGTCAAAACTAGACGACATTAGCCTTCTATGTAAAGAAAACGCATATTTTGTAAAAAAATGTACAGAAATGCGCAAATGGCAAAAATGGAAAACATAAAAGAAAAGGAGAGTATAGAAAACAGTTGACGGGAAAAAATGAATCCTATAAGATAAGTTTAAATGTTTAAGTTCTTGAACATATAAACATAAGGAGTGAACACTATGTCACAGCATTATGCGCTCATCACCGGTGCGTCCGGAGGAATAGGTAAAGAGTTAGCTTATCAATTCGCAAAGGATGGCCATTCTTTAATTTTAGTTGCCAGAAGTGCTGATAAACTAACAGCGATTAGAGAGAATTTAAAATCTACTTATAATATTGACGTAATAACGGTTGTAAAGGATTTATCAAGAGAAGAAGAGATACAGTCACTGTATGAAGAACTTAAAAATAAAGAAATGCACGTTGATTATTTAGTGAACAATGCAGGTTTTGGACTATACGGTAAATTTATTGAAACAGCTTTAGATGAAGAGTTAAACATGATTGACTTAAATATCCGAGCATTAACTCATTTAACAAAATTATTTTTACCCGATATGGTCAAAAGAAATCACGGGAAAATTTTAAACATTGCGTCCGTTGCTGCATTTATGCCGGGTCCGCTTATGACAGTGTATTACGCAACAAAAGCGTACGTATTATCTTTCACAGAGGCCCTTGAAAATGAATTAAGAGGTACCAATGTAACGGTAAGTGCTCTATGCCCGGGTCCAACTAAAACGGGTTTTAGCGACCGGGCTCAGCTGAGCAATTCCAAGCTTTTTCAAAGCGGTGCAATGGATGTAGAAGCAGTTGCTAAAGCGGGCTATAAAAAATTTATGAAAGGGCAGACGGTTATCGTACCAGGAGTACAGTTTCGTCTCGCCACCTTCATCCCGCGCTTTGTACCAAGAAAGTGGCTTTCATCCGTTGTCCGCAGAACACAAGAAATTAAATAAAGGAGAATATTTATGAGTGAAAAAGCAGTGGAGTTATTTCGTGCCAGCATTCCTATTTTTCAGGCTCTAAGTGATTCAGCAAGACAAGATATTATTTTGCTGCTCGCGGAAAAAGAGCCTTTAACCGTTAATGAAATTGCAAACGAGTCTACTTTATCACGACCGGCAATTTCTCATCATTTAAAAATTTTACGTGATCAAAAGCTTGTGCAAATTGAGCAAAAAGGAACGCAGAGATATTATTCATTGGCTTTAAACAAGGCAGTTGAGCTATTAAAAAGCTTGCTTGCTACAGTTGAAGCTGAATGTTTATAGGGAGATGAAAGAGATGAACCACGAGCAATTCTATATCACAGATGAAACGGTCATTGAACATATTGTCTCTACACAAAAGCAGTATTTCTATGCACAAAAGACAAAGAGCATCAGCAGCCGCATTCAAGCGCTGAATAAGCTCAGAGACGCAGTAAAACAAAACGAGCAGAGAATTATAGATGCTTTAAAACAAGACTTGAATAAATCTGAAGTAGAGGCGTACACGTCGGAAATTGGGATTTTACTAGAGGAAATTCGGTTTACGCTTAAGCATTTAGCAAAATGGATGAAGCCTAAAAAAGTAAAAACCGCTTTAACACACGTGGGCTCTAAAGGGAAAATTGTGCCTGAACCGTATGGAGTCGCGTTAATTATTGCTCCGTGGAATTATCCGTTTCAATTAGCGCTGTCTCCTTTAGTAGGAGCGATTGCCGCTGGAAACACGGCGATTATAAAGCCTTCTGAATTAACGCCTAGCGTATCTCGGGTTATACAAGAATTACTAGCTGAGGCTTTTGATCCCGCATTTGTGACGGTGATTGAAGGCGCTGTAGACACGACGAGCATGCTTTTAAAACAGCCCCTCGATTATATTTTCTTTACGGGAAGTGTAAATGTAGGGAAAATTATTATGCAAGAAGCAGGAAAGCAGCTTATTCCCGTCACGCTGGAGCTAGGAGGAAAAAGTCCGTGCATTGTACATGAAGATGCAAACCTAGATCTTGCAGCGAAGCGAATTATGTTTGGCAAAGGAATGAATGCAGGCCAAACGTGCGTTGCTCCCGATTATTTGCTCGTGCATAAAAAGGTAAAAGCGCAGCTAGTGGAGAAACTTCGCGAAGCGATTTATCAATTTTACGGTAGTAATCCGCTTGAAAGTGAGCGCTACGGCCGTATTGTCAGTGAGCGCCATTTTATTCGGCTAGTTGAGTTTTTAAAAGACGGAAACGCTATAGTTGGAGGCGGGTATAATAAAAGTACGCTCACAATAGAACCTACGGTGTTAAGTGAAGTAAGCTGGACATCAGACGTTATGCAAGAAGAAATTTTTGGGCCTATTCTTCCTATGATTGAATACGAAACGCTAGACGAAGTTATTCATAAAGTTCAAGAAAAAGCTAAGCCGTTAGCTCTTTACTTGTTTACGGAAAGTGCAAATGTACAAAATGTCATAACGGAGCGTCTTTCATTTGGAGGAGGCTGTATAAATGATACGCTTATGCATATCGCTACGCCATATTTACCCTTTGGCGGAGTTGGAGAAAGCGGTACGGGCCAATATCATGGAAAAGACAGCTTTCAGACATTTTCTCATTTTAAAAGCATGCTGTCTCAAACAACCAAGTTTGATTTGTCATTCCGCTATCCTTCAGAGAAACAAAACTTGAAAATGATTAAAAAATTATTGAAATAAAAAGCCTCCTGATAGGAGGCTTTTTCGTTATTTTGAAAGTGAAAGCTGAGAAAGCGGCCATTTTTCTTGTGTATACGCCATTTCCCAAAATAAATACTCCAGCTCACAGCTTTTGATAAAGTGATCTTTCATACGATTACGTTCTTCTTCAGTCGCTTGTTCGGCGAGTTCATCAAGCTTGTTACAAAACCATTGTGTTGTGCCATTCATTTCTTCATTATTATAAAACTGAATCCATTCATAAAAAGGATGAGAAGGAGATGGATTTACTTGTTCTGTAATGCGCTGGCCAATTTCAACGTACGTCCACGGA
This sequence comes from Priestia megaterium, assembly GCF_009497655.1. NCBI lineage: Bacteria > Bacillati > Bacillota > Bacilli > Caryophanales > Bacillaceae > Priestia > Priestia megaterium. Next base: position 2,077,778 of record NZ_CP023317.1, read on the forward strand.
CATGGAAGAAGCACGGCAATGATTTCCGCTAAGCTGCCTGTATGCGCAACGCTTGTCATATGGTTAATGTAGTGGCTGGCCGTTGGTGAAAGAGCCTCAGTGTGGAGGTCTTCATAGCGTACGCCTGCTACTTCACAAAAATTATTATGAGGGTGTACTTCACTATGTAATACCGTAGAAATGCCGGCATTAAAGGCTTCCATTTCGGTACGCGTGCGGCATTTTGTTAAAGCAGCGCCGTAAATGCGGACAAATGCTGTTAAGTATTCGTAGTCTTGAGAAACGTAGTGAATAAGCGCCTCTTTTGGCACGTCTCCTTCAGCAATTCCTTTAATAAAAGGGTGGTTAAAAATGGCTTCGTAAATATAGTTTGCTTCTTGTCTTAATTGAGATGAAAATGACATCAAAATCCTCCTTTAATATGAGGAAGTCACAAACAAGCACATAAAGGAAATAAAAAACACTCCGTTTATAAACGGAGTGGCAAATGACAGTACAAAACTGAACATTGCCACTTTCCTACGCTGGTATGAGCCAGATCAGGTTCAAAGGGATCAAGAAAACTTGTCTCAGCCGGTCGGCACCCCTAGTGGACTTCCTATTAGTCTATGTTTAACTTACCATATATTCTGAAAAATAGAAAGCGTTACGGAAAATTGTTCCCTAACGGTTTTTATCTCTTAAAGAGGTAGCTTCTTGAAGCTATTTTTAATCATTTTTGTTTAAAAATGCATATTTTTAGGGAAGAAGAGGTATTAATGAAGGGAAGAGCCGTTTTCGTCTCCGAAACATTCCCATATAAATAGAAGAAAGGAGAGAACAAAATGGCAAAATTTCGTTTGTATGCTGTATTAAATACAGTAGGCTTGGCTATTACACTTCTTGTGAATTATTTAGCAAATGCGATTCCAATAGGAGGCAAAACAACGGCAGAGGCTTCTGCGCAAGTTCCTACGTTGTTTACACCAGCCGGTTATGCCTTTGCTATCTGGGGCGTTATTTATTTGTTATTAACCATTTGGGTTATACGCCAATTTTTTGCAAGAGAAGATCAAAAGGAAATATATGCACGTATCGGCATTTGGTTTTTTCTAAACTGTTTGTTAAATAGTGCGTGGATCTTTATTTTCCAAAACGATTACTATAAGTTATCCCTTTTAGTTATGCTCTTTATTTTAGGCACATTAATGATTGTATATTCCATTATTCAGCATTCTCGGATGACGACATGGTTTATGCGTCTGCCGATTTCGCTTTATCTTGGATGGATTTCTGTTGCGACTATTGTTAATGTATTTGTCGTATTTCAAGCAAATGGAATACAGCACTTGCTTGGCCTAAATGAATTAGCATGGACGATTATTATGCTGCTGGTAGGGGCTGCGCTGGGCATTATGTTTACATTAAAAAACCGAGACGCTGTTTATCCGCTTGTTTTTATTTGGGCTTATATTGCCATTGCGGTGAAACAAAGTGGAAATCAGCCAATTGTCATTACTGTTATCATCTCGATTGTTTTATTAGCAATTGCTATTATTGTGGGACTGATTAAACGCTATAGACGTTTTTAAAAAGAAGCTCTAGCTTTTGTAAGCTAGAGCTTTTTATGATGCTCTTTTGATTGTAAAAAAGCAGCTGTAAAAGCAATTAAGCTAATTAAAATACCAAAAGGAACAACAATTGGTACGAATGATAAAATAAATGTCATAAGCGTAACCTCCATGTTGCATCGGTGCATAATGAAAAATTCAACTTTTTAAATTGAAGTTCCGCTATTATAGTATGCTAGGCTTTATGTTTGGAGCCTATATGTTTAGAAATAAACGAAAAAGGCAACATACGTTACATATAGTTTATATAGGAGGAGTTAAAATGGAAACATATTTAGTGGCTTACACAGATAAAGACGATATGGAATATAAACAAGTGACGTGCGAGAGTTATGAAGATGCAGAGCGTACGGTTCTTCGTTTAGAGAGAGAAGGGCATATGCATATTGAAGAAATATCAAATCAAGAAGCCTACCGTGGAGACGAATCATCGTACAGAGAATAATTTTTGAATAGAAACATCAAACTCAAAATGAAGAGGCAGCTGCTTCTTCATTTTTTCTATTCTATATAGATATCGTTTTATAGAAAAAAGTAAAACGGGAATGATTTTCTTCTGCATTTATGGTACAGTACTAATCAGGTGAGTTTTGAGTTTAGAAGAGGAGAGAGTAACATTATATGAGTAAAGGAAATCAGTGGTCTTCACGCCTCGGTTTTATTTTAGCATCTGCTGGGGCAGCAATTGGTCTAGGAGCGATATGGAAATTTCCATACGTAACCGGAACCAGTGGCGGTGGAGCATTTTTTGCGTTGTTTATTTTATTTACAATTTTTATTGGATTGCCGCTTCTGTTGGCAGAATTTATCATTGGAAGACATACGGGAAAAGAAGCGATTAGTGCTTATAAAGCAATTGCTCCAAAGTCCGCTTGGGTATGGATTGGCAGGCTGGGAGTACTCAGCTGTGTCGTTTTGCTTTCCTTTTACAGCGTCGTTGGCGGCTGGGTGATTTTATATACGATTATGAGCGTAACCGGTATGCTAAGCGGAAAAGAGTACGGTCCGTTGTTCAATGCCGTCATTAGCCAACCTTATGTGGTATTAGGTGCACAGGCGCTGTTTTTATTAATTACAGTGTTTGTTATTTCAAAAGGCGTACAAAAAGGCATAGAGCGTGCTAATAAATACATGATGCCGTTGTTATTTATCTGTTTTATTATCATTGTGGTTCGCTCTTTAACATTAGACGGAGCTATGGACGGAGTAAAGTTCTTTTTAAAACCGGATTTTTCAGCCATTACAGGGTCATCTGTTCTCTATGCGCTCGGTCAGTCGTTTTTCTCGCTTTGCGTAGGATTATCCTGCATGGTGACATATAGCTCTTATTTAGGGAAAAAAGTAAGCTTGACGCGTTCAGCGGGCACCATTGCTATTTTGAACTTGTTTGTTTCGCTGCTTGCAGGCTTGGCTATTTTTCCAGCTGTTTTTTCATTCGGATTAAAGCCAACCGAAGGACCTGGACTTTTGTTTGTGGTCTTGCCAACAGTATTTGAGAAAATGCCGTTTGGCACCGTCTTTTTAGCACTGTTTTTAATTTTATTTCTATTTGCTACGCTTACGTCTGCTTTTTCACTGCTGGAAATTATCGTAGCTGCTTTAACCAAAGACGATCAGACAAAACGAACTCGCTATGCTTCTTTAGCAGGGATTCTTGTGTTTGTAGTAGGTATCCCATCAGCGCTTTCGTTTGGTGTACTAAAACATGTCTCACTTTTTGGCAGAAGTATATTTGACGTAGCTGACTTTTTTGTGAGCAATTTAATGCTGCCTCTTGGAAGTTTAGCCATTGCGATTTTTGTGACATTTAAAATGAAAAAAGAAGCCGTGTATGAAGAGTTTATTTCAGGAAGTACAAAAGGCGCTAAATTATTCAACGCATGGTTCTTTCTAGTTAAATACGTATTACCTATTATTATTATAGCTGTTCTGTTAAGCTTACTTGTTGCATATTAAAAAAAGCACTCATCTGAGTGCTTTTTTTTGTTTATTTTGCAAAAACGTGATTTCCGATTGTAATCGTAACCTGTTTTTGACGAAGCCATTGATCGCTTGTTTTATCTGGGTTAAAGAAGAATAACGAGCCTTTTCCTTGACCTCTAAACGCTAGTGCTTCATTTACAGCTTTTTTTGCTTCAGCATCCGCTGCTTTATTAATTTCACCGTTTTGTACAGGTGTAAACTGTGTACCTTGATAAATGACATCATGAATAGAGTTTGGGAAAGAATCGCTATCCACGCGGTTTAAAACGACTGTTGCTACAGCCACTTTGCCAGCGTAAGGTTCACCTTTTGCTTCAGCTTGTACAAGGCGAGCTAACAATTCTTTATCGCTTTCGCTAATAGAGTTAGGGATTGTTAATGTTTCATTTGCATTAATAGAGTCGGTAGATTTGTGATTCGCTTCTTTTAACTGTTTAACCGTAACGCCGTATTCAGCGCCAATCTTGTAAAGAGTCTCTCCGGCTTTTACGCGATGGGTTGTTTCAGCGGCATTTGCCCCGTGACTCATGCCGAACATAGGAACGGCTAGTGCTCCAATAATTGCTAGTTTCTTAAACATAAAGTAAGTACCTCCTGAAATCCTTTTGAACGCCCCTTTTATCACGGATCGGTGCGTGCTGTGCACCGAACTTTATATGTACGTTTCAAAGATTAACAGGTGTCAATACATCTTGTCACTGCTTAAAACATACCAATCTAGGAAGATATTATAATAGTTAACAGATAATTTGAAAAATACGTTGACTGATAATAAAGGAGTGAATTATAATGAACGAGTAAATAGTTAACCGTTTAACTGGAGAGATTTTATGGGAGAAAAGATAACGATTCGTGATGTAGCAAAGCATGCAGGGGTGTCTGCAGCTTCAGTATCTTACGTCTTAAACGGAATTAACAAAGTATCCGATGAAACAAAAGAGCGAATTTTAACAGCGGTAAAAGAATTAAACTACGAACCAAATTTAACCGCCGTTAGTCTTTCGAAACAAAAGTCAAATATGATTGGCGTGATGTTCCCGCTTACAGATGATTCACTTTCTACTATATTTAAAGATAACCATTATTACAGTGAAATGATTAGTGGAATTGAATATGTAATCCGTAAGCATGGTTACGATCTAGTCATATCTGGAGTGAGTAGCCCAGCTGATTGCTTAAAATGGATTCGAACGAGAAATATTGATGGTCTTCTGTTTTTAGGAGCCTTCCCGCATCGATTATATGAAAAAATGAAAGCGTTATCGAATCCGATTGTGTTAGTAGATACATATGAAAAGTGCGAACGTGATTATCATCATATTTCGGTAGACGATGAGTATGGAGGATATCTCGCTACAACACATTTAGTGAGTTTGGGGCATAAAGAAATTGCCTTTGTTGCTCATCACCTCGTCAATAGTCCAGTGGATAAAAAGAGGTATATAGGCTACGAGAAAGCATTAAAAGAAGCGGGCATTACACCATCAAAGACGTTTGTTTTTGAAGTGAACGAAAGCTCATTTGATAACGGTTACAATTTAGGAAACAAGCTGCTGCAAGATCATAAGGATATTCGGGCGGTTTTTGCATCCTCTGATACGCTGGCGCTTGGAATTATGAAAGCACTGCAAGAAAAGGGGAAAAGAATTCCGCAGGACTATTCAATCGTAGGGTTTGACGACATCACGTTTAGCAGCTATGCATCTCCAAGTCTAACAACCATTCGTCAAGATGTATTTAACAAAGGAGTCGTCGCCGCGACGTCTGTTATTCAAGCAATCGAACACCGTTTCAGCACGCTGCAGCATGTAAAATTATCGGTTGAACTTGTTATTCGAGATTCGACTGCTAAGCGCGAGTGAACCACAGTAAGTTAACCGGTTAACCAAAGTTTAGCATTGATAAAAAAAGGGGATATAAGTTAGCATTCACAAAAAAAGGGGATATGAAAATGATTAATGTTACAGTATGGAACGAAAATCGTCATGAACAGAAAAATCCGGTTGTAAGAGAAATTTACTCTGAAGGCATTCACGGTGCCATCGCTTCTTTCTTAGAAGAAGGAGGATTTCGTACGCACACAGCAACATTAGACGAAGTAGAACACGGGTTGACTGAAGAAGTATTAAATCAAACGGATGTTTTAGTATGGTGGGGTCACTTAGCGCATGACGAAGTAAAAGATGACATCGTTGAGAAAGTAAAGCAGCGCGTGCTAGACGGTATGGGGCTTATTGTCTTACACTCAGGTCACTTTTCCAAGATCTTTAAAACGTTAATGGGCACAAGCTGCGACTTAAAATGGCGTGAAGCAGATGAAAAAGAGCGCTTGTGGGTAGTAGAACCGAGCCATCCGATTGTGGAAGGTATTGGTGAATTTATCGAGCTTGAGCGTGAAGAAATGTACGGAGAGCACTTTGATATTCCAGCACCTGATGAACTGATTTTCACGAGCTGGTTTGAAGGCGGAGAAATTTTCAGAAGCGGCTGCACGTACAAACGCGGAAACGGAAAAGTATTTTATTTCAGACCTGGACATGAAACATATCCAACATACCATAACAAAGACATTCAGCGTGTCATTATGAATGCTATTAAATGGGCGAAACCGGCAGAGAGAAAACGTCCTGTTTACGGCAATGCGCAACCGCTTGAATCAATCGCAGTTAAAAACTAATTAATAATGCTTAAGCAAAGGGGATAGGAAAGATGGCAAAAGTAAAAATTGGCGTTATTGGGTGCGGAAGCATTGCGCAACACCGTCACTTACCAGAATATAAGATGAATGAACAAGTAGAATTAGTAGCCGTTTGCGATATAAACACAGAACGTGCAAACAGCGTAGCACAGCAGTACGGTGTAAAAGCGTACGCAAACTATGAAGAACTTTTAGCAAGCGGTACAGTGGAAGCAGTGAGCGTATGTACGCCCAATTATCTTCATGCGCCTATTTCGGTTGCAGCGTTAAACAGCGGAGTTCATGTTCTGTGTGAAAAGCCGATGGCAACATCAGAAGAAGAAGCAAAAGCGATGATTGAAGCAGCAAAAACAAACGGTAAAAAACTAATGATCGGACATAATCAGCGCTTTGTAGCTTCTCATCAAAAAGCTCGTGAACTTATTGAAAAAGGGGAAATCGGTAAAATTTATAGTTTCCGTACGGCTTTTGGCCACGGTGGTCCTGAAGGCTGGAGCGTGGACGGAAAAGAAAGCTGGTTCTTCAAAAAAGACGAAGCGTTTATTGGTGCTATGGGGGATTTAGGCGTTCATAAAACCGATATGCTCCGCTACATATTAAATGAAGAAATTGTAGAAGTCGGTGCATTCGTTGAAAGCAATGCAAAAGACTTTGCAAATGTAGACGACAATGCTGTGTGCGTATTAAAAACGGAAAGCGGGATTATCGGGACGCTTGCGGCAAGCTGGGCTTACAATGGAAAAGAAGATAACTCCACGATTGTTTACGGCGAGAAAGGGATTCTTCGTTTAGAGGACGATCCGACGTATTCATTAGTTGCACAATATGCAACGGGTGAAGTGGTGAACTATGAATTAGGAAAAATCCAGTCGAACGATGAAGGCGGACAAAGTAATTCTCACGTCATTGAACAATTTGTAGATGCAGTTGCAGAAGATAAAGAATCTCCGGTTCCTGGTGAAGAAGGATTAAAATCACTTGCTGTTATTTTAGCAGCTTTAAAATCAAGTCAAACGAAACAAATTACGCGCGTGTAAGAGGTGAAAAACGTGAGAATTGGCATAATCGGAGCAGGAGGGATTGCTGTAAGCAGGCATATCCCGGCATTCAAACAACTGGGTGATGAATGTGTGATTTGGGGGCTTAGCGATATTAATAGTGAAAGAGCCACAGAGGTAGCCAATGAACATAATATCCCTCACGTATTTGTTGATTACAAAGATATGTTTAAAGAAGTGGATGCTGTATGTATTTGTACACCTAATAAATTTCACGCCGAGTTTGCAGTAGAAGCGCTAAAAGCAGGCGTTCACGTTCTATGTGAAAAGCCGATGGCGATGTCTAAAGAGCAAGGTGAAGAAATGCTTGCTGCTGCTAGAGAATCAGGTAAGCAGTTAGCGATTGCGTATCACTACCGATTCATGAAAGAAGCGCAGGCTGCGAAAAAAATGATGACAGAGGTAGGGCGTCCATTAGTTGCACGTGTCAGAGCAATGCGTCGCCGTAAGGTTCCCGGTTGGGGAGTATTTACGAACAAAGATCTTCAAGGAGGAGGCAGCTTAATTGATTACGGTTGCCATTTGCTTGATTTAACGCTTTGGCTAATGGGAAACCCAAAGCATACTGAAGTACTGGGAAGTACATATAATGACCTGAGTAAAACGCCTAACCAATTAAATCAATGGGGAGCATTTGATCATGAAACATTCGGTGTGGATGATCATGTAACGGCCTATATTAAATTTGAAAATGGAGCGTCGCTTCTTTTAGAAACTTCTTGGGCTGCTAATATCGAAGATGATGAAGAGCACGTAAGCATATCAGGGGTAGAGGGCGGTTTAAGCGTGTTTCCGTTTGAACTATACACGTCCAAAAACGGTATGCTCATGAACAGTACGTCACCTTGGATAGATGGAGAAGATGATTACAGCTTAAGTCAGGCTAAAAATTTCGTTGAAGCGTGTAAAGGAAATGCTGAATTAGTAGTAAAGCCACAAGAAGCGCTTCAAGTCTCAGCTATTATTGATGAAATATATCGCACAGGGGGAAATTAAAATGAAACTTGGAGTATTCACGGTCTTATTTGCGGATCTTTCTTTTGAAGAGATGTTAGATAAAGTAAAATCAGCAGGTCTTCATGCTGTTGAAATCGGAACGGGAGGCTATCCGGGAAACAGCCATTGTCCGCTAGATGAGCTGCTTGAAGATGAGGGGAAAAGAGAAGCATATATGAAGCAGATAAAAGACCGCGGACTTACAATCAGCGCATTTAGCTGCCACGGCAATCCTATTTCACCTGAGGCAAGTTTTGCAAAAGAATCTGACGAAACGCTTCGCAAGACCATCCAACTAGCATCATTAGTAGATGTTCCAGTGGTTAACTGCTTTTCTGGAACAGCAGGAGATCACGAAGAAGCGAAGTACCCAAACTGGCCTGTTACTCCTTGGCCTAACGAGTATGGAGACGTATTGAATTGGCAGTGGGAAAATAAGCTTGTTCCTTATTGGAAAGAAATTGGAGAACTAGCGGAGGAGCATAACGTAAAAATTGGTTTAGAACTTCACGGTGGATTTTTAGTTCATACTCCGTATACGCTCCTAAAGCTTCGCGAAAAAACAAGTCCAGCGATTGGCGCTAACCTTGATCCAAGTCATTTATGGTGGCAAGGAATTGATCCGGTAGGAGCTATTAAAATTTTAGCAAAAGAAAATGCGATTCATCATTTCCATGCAAAGGATACGTACTTGGACCAGGATAATATTAACATGTATGGACTGACGGATATGCAGCCATACGGAGAAGTCCAAACGCGTGCATGGACGTTTAGATCCGTAGGATGCGGACATGATGTAAAAGAGTGGTCTGATATGATGAGTGCCCTTCGCACATACGGATACGATTATGTAGTCAGCATTGAGCATGAAGATCCAATCATGTCGATTGAAGAAGGATTTAAACGCGCGGTTACAAACTTACAAAGTGTATTAATTGAAGAAACTCCGTCACAAATGTGGTGGGCGTAAGCAAAAAGAAGCATCTCTTAAAAAGAGGTGCTTCTTTTATTTTCGTTGATAAATTATTTGCCTTTTGTTCACCTGAATTTCGATACAAACGGGTGATTGGTAACCCAAAAGCGCCAAGGGTAATCCTTCGCTTCACCAGAATTATCAATGCCAACGCGAGGTCCGGCGGAAATCGCTGAAGGAGTGAAGCCACGAGCAATATAAAGAGGAGGGGTGGTTAAATCATGACCGTACAAATCCATTGAAACCCCTAGTGCTTTTGTTAGTTTCCCAGGACCGTTTGTCCAATTTATTTCATTTTCCATACCTCGACGTCTAGTTTTCATCAAATCTTTTCCGCTAAATGGCTCAATAGCTCGAATGAGGACGCCTTCTGGACAATCGATGTCGCTGCTTACAACATTGAGTAAACAATGTGTATGCATTGTATGCGTATAGGCATGACCAGGAGGACCGAACATTACCTCTGTTCTTTTTGTGCGCCGGTTATTAAAGCTATGAGCTGCTCGGTCGAAAGGCCCTTTATAAGCCTCTGTTTCCACAATAAAACCAGATGCAGCTCCTTCTGCCGTTTCGTGAACAAGAAGACATCCTAACAGCGACTGAGCTAGTTCAAGCGTAGGCTGTTGATAAAACGAAAGAGGAAGTGGTTCAATCGCTAAAAGAGAACGCGTCATTTGCTGTAGTCCATCCTTTCAAAGCAAAGTCATTCACGCTGTTATTGCGCATCTTTTATTATGATGTTTTCTTTGTTATTTTGCAAAGGGAGGGATTGATTCATACAGTAATCTTTCTTACCCACGTTCAAGTATTTATCATGATTCAACTTACTCTATGAAATTATTTTAAAGAAGGGTTTCGTTTTGCACGTGTAGGGGGAATATTTTACTACAATACTTCGCTTTTGCTGCTGGTATGATATACACAGTTCATCCATATTTTACATGCTTTTAGTTTTAAAAAATAGTGATCCGTCTTTTCTTTATTTTCGTTCTACACATGAAAGCAAAATAAAAAGATTGAATTGTAGAAAGTTCTTTATAAATGGAAATAAAGAAAAAATATCCTTCAAAGAGTATTTAAGGGATTTTAGAACATATTAAAAATAAAATTTATACACTGTGAGGAATAGCTATGAACATCTACTTTGATACATTAACGAATTTATCAATTAAACATATTTTTGGGCCTGCATCTCAAACAATCACCCATCTCACATATCATTCAAAACAAGTTCACGACGGATCCGTATTTTTTAGTATAAAAGGTGAAAATGAAGATGGACATCAATATATTAAAGAAGCTATAGCTAGAGGAGCCGTAGCAGTCTTTGGGACAAGCATCGAGGAGCTTCGTCTTTTGAGCACTCAGTATTCTCACTGTACGTTTTTAGCTGTTGACGACGTTCGCAAAGTAATGGCGTCTTTTTCTAAAATGTATTTTGATTATACGGATGAAAAAATTGAGACAATTGGCGTTACAGGTACAAATGGCAAAACAACCGTAGCAGCTTACGTAAGGTCGCTTTTAACTCTTTTAAAATTGCCAACAGGATCGATTGGAACGACCGGCATTTGGTCATCAAAGCAGAAGTTAGTTTATAAAAAAAGTACGCCTACAACACCTGAGTCGGTAGACTTGCATAAAATTTTTTATGATTTGTATACAAGAGGTGATGAAGCGGCAGTGATGGAAGTATCTTCGATTGCGATTGATCAGCAACGAGTAGAAAATATTTATTTTGATGTAGCCATTCATACAAACTTATCGGAAGAACATTTAGAGTATCATAAAACGTTTGAGCACTATAAAAAATGCAAGATGAAATTATTTCAACAGGCCAAACATGCCGTTATTAATATAGATGATCAGGACATGGGCAAAGACTTAAGCAGGGTATTTGAAGGACCTAAAGTCACGTATAGTTTATTAAATAACAAGGAGGCAACTCTGCAAGCAACAAACATCACCGTCAAAGAAGGAGGCTCTTTCTTTGATTTACTTTATAAAGGACAGTCATACAAAGTAGCAGTGCCTGTATATGGTGATTACAACATTGCTAACGTGCTAGCGGCCATTGGTACAGCTCTTCACTTTGAATACCACATTGAAGATATTATTAGCGTACTTCCTCAATTGGAAAGTCCAGAAGGGCGATTTCAGGTGATAGAAGGTCCTAATAACCAAAAAGTGATTTTAGACTATGCCCATACGCCTGTTGCCCTTACGCGTTTGGTAGAAGAAGTAAAAAAGATGGAGTATAACCAGCTGATTGTCATGATTGCAGGGATCGGCATTCGAGATTTTAATAAAATGCCTAAAATGGCGCGTACCATTGAAGGAAAAGCTGATGAAATTATCGTAACGGTTGATCACCCAGGTTATCATGATCCTAACGTAATTGTAGATCAAGTGATGACAGGTTTTTCGAATCCGAGCGCAAGCAATATTCACCGCGCCCCTACTCGAACAGAAGGAGTATTAAAGTCGCTTTCTTTAGGAAAGGCGAATGATATTATTTTACTTACAAGCGGCTGTATTAACGGCGCTCAGCTTGTAAAAGGAAACGAAATTCCGCATTCAGATGAAGAAATTATTGCCTCTTATTATGCATCGTTAAGCAATATTTCCTGATATTCTTCTTCATTTATTGAACGAACGTGGAGAAATTGAAACATCATACGAAAGAAGGTCTCTTACTGTTTTTAGAGACCTTCTTTTTGCATCAAAACTATAGGCTGTTTTCGCGCTGTGTTTTTGGTTCTTCAATTTTTACATCATGTTCTTTAGCCAGCTTTTTAATAGCTGCATTGTAATCGCGTATACCTTTTCGTGCTTCATCAAGCATAGCGTTTGCCTCAGCAATAAGGTTGCGGTCCTGCTTTTCCAAAGCACTGACAATTTTAATAAAAGCATTATACTGGGTATTGGCAGCCTTTATATAGCCTTCATGAACCTTTCGAAGATCGTCGGTTTCTACATCGATGTTTTCCAGTTCGTCAACAAATTTACGATAGGTAGGAATGACTTCACTCGTCATCGTATCGTACATAACAGCGTCACTTGTGTAGTTAGCGCCTGTAACGGAATCGTATGCGTCAATCGCCTCTTTTTCAAGCTGAGCGGCTTTCTTTAAATCTTGATTGTTATAATCGATTAAATCATCTTGAACAGGATCACTAAAGCAGGCGGATAATAAAAACAAAAGAGGGACAAGACAAAATAAAACTTTCTTCAACGAATTTCACCTCCGTTTAACAATGTATGAAACATCTGCTTGGCAAAGTCTGTTTTAATAACTGGAGAAAAAGAAGGGAGTGTATAAAAGGATTTTTAAAGGTCGACAGTGAATGTATTCATAAGTTGGTTTGTAGTTGACCACCCTTTAGTAGCAGGAAGGAAGAGAAGATGGTTAAAATAAAAAGAGACCACTTAACGAACAATGAAGTTATTGAGCTAGTAAGTTCTCACCTTCAAGGAATGAACTTACATTCCCCCCCTGAAAGTATTCATGCTCTAGATATTGAAAGTTTAAAACAACGTCATATTACGTTTTGGAGCGTGTGGGAAGGAAGTCAGCTAGCAGGGTGCGGAGCTGTAAAAGAGTTAGATGAGCACCACGGAGAAATTAAATCGATGCGAACAGCTACCGCTCATTTGCGGAAAGGAATTGCTAGAGAGCTGCTGCAGTACATAATAAATGAAGCGCAAAAACGAGGGTACCGACGCTTAAGCTTAGAAACAGGATCCGCACCCGCTTTTGAACCGGCTAGAAAGCTATACGCCAGTTTTGGATTTTACGAGTGCGAACCGTTTTCTACCTACAAAGAAGATCCATACAGTGTGTTTATGACAAAGAAATTGAATGAGTAAAAGACAGGAAAGAAGGCGCAGATGATTTGTTTGTATGCAAACTGTGCGGGCAAGCAGCTGTCATTTATCCTGTTAGCAAGTAAGCTTTTTAGGCAAAGCCTTTTTAGGAGGCTTTGTTTTGGTAATGATTCATATAAAAAGGTATAAACTAGGTTTTCTCACTAGACAAAAAGGTTTTTCCTATGTAGTATAGGTGTCAGATAATACAAAACGAATGTTCAGTATAAATAATAAATGTACGGGGCGGTGGAAATAGCTTGAATAAAAAAAAGCTTCAAAGTGAACAAACCAAAAGAAAAGTGGCAGATGCCGCTAAAGCATTGTTTTCTCAAAAAGGCTATAAAGCTACATCTATTGAGGAAATTGTAGAAGCTACGGGAAGCAGTAAAGGGAATATTTATTATCACTTTAAAAGTAAAGAAGGGCTTTTTCTTTATTTAATAGACGAATGGGATCTTGAGTGGGAACGAAACTGGAAAGAAAGAGAGTCTCTTTACAAAACAACAAGAGATAAGCTTTTTGGAATAGCGGAGCAAATCATCTTAGATGATTTGAATCATCCTCTTACGAAAGCTGCCGATGAGTTTTTTAACAACGAGGAGAAGGGCAGCGACATCGAAGAGCGAATTGATGAGATGGTGAAACGACACGTGGAGTTTAACCGGGAACTTTTGCAACAGGGCATCGATGAAGGCGAGTTTTCTCATAAAAATGCAGAGCAACTTGCAGTAATTTTAGAAGGGTTGTTTGTTGGAATGAGCCGCATGTCTCGAAAAACGAGTACGGAAAATGCCCTGCAGCTTTACCATTCAGCAATCGATGTATTTTTAAACGGAATTATAGCAAGGTCTTCTTAAATAAGCGGGGATGCTTATTGCGGCAATGAGTAATCCCTCATTATTTTGTATTTTTATAGACCGAACGTTCAGTATTTTTGTAATCAGGAGGTTTATATGTCATTATTGTTAAGAAATCGAGCGGCGATTTTGCTGCTCATGCTAAATATTTTTATTATCTTTACGGGAATCGGTCTCGTTATTCCAATTATGCCAACCTATATGACGGAGCTTCATATCAACGGCAGCGTGATGGGGCTTTTAGTAGCGGTGTTTTCACTAACTCAATTTCTGTTTTCGCCTTTAGCGGGGCGATTATCAGATTCGTTAGGGAGAAAGAAAATTATTGTAGCGGGAATGATTGTTTTTGCCCTGTCTGAATGGTTCTTTGGTTCAGTGAGTACACCTCTTTTATTATTTGTATCCAGAATGCTAGGTGGGGTCGGGGCCGCGCTTATTATGCCTGCTGTTATGGCCTATACAGCGGACGTGACGTCTGCTAAAGAACGCGCTAAAGGAATGGGCTATGTGACGGCAGCGATTACAACAGGATTTATTATCGGGCCCGGTATTGGAGGCTTTTTAGCTGAATACGGCATGCGCGTGCCATTTTACATGGCCGCAGTAGCAGGAGGCTTGGCTGCAGTGATTACGCTTTTTGTTTTGCCGGAGTCTCGTCCTGTACAAGGTCATGCTGTTTCAAACAATGAGAATCCAAAAGAAGATCGGCTGCTACTGCAGCTTATGAATTCCTACAAAGAACCTTATTTTTTAAGTTTAATTATCGTTTTTGTGACATCGTTTGGATTATCCAATTATGAAACGATCTTTTCACTATTTGTTGATCATAAATTTAGCTTTACGCCAAAAGATATTGCGTTTGTTATTACGTTTGGCTCTATTGCAGGGGCTGTTGTGCAGGTTACGATTTTTGGCTGGATTTTAAATAAATTCGGTGAAAAAAGAGTGATTTCGTTTTGCTTGATGATGACGGGACTTTTTATTTTACTTACACTATTTGTGCACACGTACTGGCTTATTATTGTTGTGACATTTATCGTCTTTTTAGCAACAGATATTTTACGTCCGGCAATCAGCACGCAAATGTCGATGATGGCACAAGACGACCAAGGGTATGTAGCCGGACTAAATTCTGCTTATACAAGTCTTGGTAATATTATTGGACCTGTTGTAGCAGGCTTTCTTTTTGATATAAACATTAATTACCCGTACGTATCAGCTGCACTTGTACTGCTGCTTTGTTTTCTTTTATCTTTAAGAGCAGGAAAGGACCGAAAAACAGCTGTGAGAAATCAAGCGATTCAAGAAAAATGATAGAATTTTTAGGGGATAGAAGACCTCCAGTAGTTTACTGGAGGTCTTTTAATGATGCTTTTAGTAAAGCTGTAAGATTTACAACACCACTCAGCCTATAGCGAAGCTTTATTTTATGGGCAAAACAGTGAAATGGTTGCAAATAAAAAAGGTTAATAGTAAACTTTAAACGTAACAAGAATAGTATGGGAGCTTGCGCGGGGCAGGCTGAGAGTACAGGGGCGCCTGTTGACCATTTGAACCTGTTGGATAATGCCAGCGCAGGGAATGTGAGTACATACCAAAGCACTTTGCGCATGCAAGGTGCTTTTTTGTCTTTTTTTTGCAGTGTTAAAACTAAATGAAAAGAGTGAGAGAACATGGATATTAGTAAAATTTCAGCTCAATTAGAAAAAGTAAGAGATACAAGTCCGCTTGTTCATAATATTACGAATGTTGTGGTAACAAATTTTACAGCAAATGGACTGCTTGCCCTAGGAGCGTCACCTGTTATGGCTTATGCGAAGGAAGAAGTGGCTGATATGGCTCGAATCGCCGGAGCGCTTGTCTTAAATATGGGTACACTGACGGCTCAAGAAGTAGAAGCGATGAGAATAGCAGGAAAATCAGCAAATGAAAATGGCGTGCCGGTTATTTTCGATCCTGTAGGAGCCGGAGCGACACCGTTTCGTACAGAAGTAGCATGTCAGCTTGTAGAAGAATTAAATATTGCAGTTATTCGTGGTAACGCTGCTGAAGTTGCGAATGTAGTAGGCGAGTCATGGCTCATTAAAGGCGTTGATTCATTAGAAGGGCAAGGAGACGTCATTGAACTTGCTGAGAAAGCGGCGAACAAATTAGATACAGTGATTGTTATTACGGGTAAACAAGATGTAATCACCGATGGAAACACAACGTATACAGTAGACAACGGTCACCCGTTATTTACGAAAGTGACGGGGACTGGATGTCTGTTGACATCAATTATAGGAGCTTTCGCTGCTGTAGAAAAAGAATATGTCGAGGCAAGCGTTGCTGCTTTAAGTTTTTACGGAGTGGCAGGTGAAATCGCCGCAGCGAAAAAAGGTGAAGAAGGGCCGGGAAGCTTTCAAATTGAGCTCTTAAACCAGCTTCATCTTTTATCTGGGCAGGATATTGAATCATATGCAAGAGTACATCAACGTTAAAAGGAGCCGGAAAATGACAAACGAAGAAATCAAAAAGCTGCTGAAAGTTTATTTTATAATGGGCAGCAATAACTGTACAAAAAATCCGAAAGAAGTATTAAAAGAAGCAATTGAAGGCGGCGTTACCGTGTTTCAATTTCGTGAAAAAGGCGAAGGTGCACTAAAAGGAGAAGCGAAATATCAGCTGGCGAAAGAACTTCAGCAAATTTGTCAGCAGCACAACGTTCCTTTTGTTGTGAATGATGATCTTGACTTAGCGATCCGTTTACAAGCAGATGGCGTTCATATTGGACAAGAAGATGAAAAAGCTCATATTGTTCGAGAAAAAATAGGAAAAGGAATTGTGGGCGTCTCTGTTCATAATGTACAAGAGCTGCAGCAAGCCATAAAAGACGGGGCGGATTATGTAGGAATGGGACCTGTTTTTCCTACTTCTACAAAAAAAGACGCAAAAGCAGTGCAAGGTACAAAATTAATTGAAGAAGTGCGAAACCAGAATATTGACTTTCCAATTGTAGGAATCGGTGGCATCACGCCTGAAAATGCCAAACAAGTAGTAGAAGCAGGTGCAGATGGTGTTTCTATTATTACCGCGATTAGCTTAGCAGCGTCTCCAAAAGAAAAAGCAGCTCAATTGAAAGAAGCGGTAGGAAAATAAAAAAAGCGCACAGTGTGCGCTTTTTTATTATAGCTGAACGGTTTGAGGAGTTTCTTCGCCTTCATTCATAAAGCGAATTTCGTTTGGTGTAATTTCCAGAACAACATACTCAGGGTCATTTGGACCGTCAAACCATTCTTTCATGTGATCGTTCCATATACGTCCTTTTAATTGATCACCGGTACGAAGAACAGCTGTCCCGGATAATTCTAAGTATTGATCGCCATATCCTTCGCCGCTGTAGCCCAATAGTACGTGCACGTTCGGATTGGCTTCGATTTCTTCTGCCTTATGTGTATTGATATTTGTTGGTGTGTAAAGAGCGATACCATCTTCATCGCTGAAAAATGTCATATAGCGAGAGTGGGGTTTGTTGTTTACAACTGTGGCTAATGTTCCTACACGATTTCCTTCTAATACTTCATTTACTTTTTTAGCAATTTTTTGTTCATTCATTTTATCCATCTCCTTTATTACTTTTTATGTTCCTCAATCGAAGATAAATAAAACATACATGTCTAAAAAAAATATAAGTTAACAATAAAATAATTATGTAAACTAATAAATAAAAAAATAAAAAAAGCTAGCTACAGCTAACTAAAAAATAAGCCCGCACTGCCGTAACCCTAAGTGTCTTAAATACCCAGATCTACTAGGTGGGTGCCCTCATAGCCGGGTTTAGCGTCCCAAGAAGGGCGTGCTATCTGCAGCTAAATTTTGAGCTCCCTTTTAACACTCAAAGGTTTAAGACAACATGAGTATACGCACAGCGCAGGTATGTATAACAAATGTAAATAAAATGCCGATATATAAATGTTTTCTAATTAATCAACTTTCATCGTACAAGAAATGATTATAACGGAATAATGAATGGAACGCAAGACTTTTATTTAAAGTTTTTCTTCTCTAACATCTTGGCGGTTATGCCGTAACAAAATAAAAAAAGGGCCCGCAACTGGAATGAAACATGAGAGAAGGTAAGGCCGGGATGCTATCTTTTCTTTTGTCATAACGGAATAAGAAAGCCACGTTAAAACAAAAAAATCAGCGGTCATCACCCTAACAAGCTGTGACTGCATAAAAGCATCTTCATAAGCTCTTATTGAACCTATGGATAGTCCGTATACGTAACCAGCAATCGTGAGTGCTAAGCATAGTCCAATCCATAGACGAGAAGAAATGATGGCAATGAAACGTGAAGGAATACGCGAACGTGTTCGAACTTTTTGTCCTTTCCAATGATAATAGAACAAAAGAGAAAAAGCTCCAAGCGCAAATGATAGGAGAGAAAATGGCCATCCAGGCAGTTTGTACGTATCTTTTTTACAAATCATTACCATGAACAATACTGGGAAAAGTCCTAAAAAAGAGAATACCATAACTACGAGCGGATCTACCTGTTGAAAATTTCCTGTGACAAGGTTTTTAAACAGCATATCATCAGCGGCGCTTGCTCCCGGAGCTAGCAGAAAGGCGTATAGTACAAGCATAGTCCATACAATGATGTACATATTCTCAACTCCTTTTAATTGTTTTAGTATACAAAAACCATTTCAGTATATTTCCCCGTTTTGTGATGAAGGGAAACGCTTGAAACTCTTCTTTAATTAGGTGTAATATTACACTAAAGACATGTGCGTGTATAGAAAGAAAGGGCTGTAAAAATGGATAAACAAGAAGTGATTAAATCCGTATCGGATAAAATACGATTAATTCGTTTAGAAAGAAACTATTCACAAGACAGAATGGCTGAAGTTATTGGTATTTCAAAAAAAACATTGGTTCAAATTGAAAAAGGGCGCACGGAAGCAGGGTGGACGACCACTGTTGCAGTATGCGGTTTGTTTCGTGACAGTGAAATCCTTCAATCGGTTTTAGGAGACGTCCCCTTAGAAGTAGTAGAAATCATTGCTCATAACGGCGTATCTTCTCCAAAAGATAAAACGCTCGGAGGAAGAGTATGGTGGAAAGAGATTCAAAAAGAAGGTTCTTTTCGTCTGCAGCAAAATATGATTAGTCAGCACTATCGTATTTTAGATGACCAAGACTATCGATGGTTTAGTTCATTTGATAAAAGCGAAGCTGTAGAAAGGTTTGAAGAATTAACCAAGAAATAAAAACAAGCACTTGTTTTCAAGTGCTTGTTACTGATTCATTAACGTGCCGGATGAAGGGCGGTTGAACCAATTCCATAGCTCTACATCTCCAAGTGACGCGTAGGTGATAGACGGATCGTTTTTTAATTTCAGCAGCTTTTTGGTAGGTCCTGTAATCACAACGCCGTACACACCGACTCCATGTTTCTTTACATAAGAATATCGCTGCTTTAGCAACAAATCGGAATGGTCTAGCTGACGAACTTTTTGGACTGTTTCTTCATTATCGGCTAATAGTTTCATCATATCTAAAACGTTCGACTTGCTAGTAGAGTGCGTTTGATTTCCTTTGTGCTCGTAAGGCAAGTCTAAAAACTCTGGAAAGCCAAATGTTGATGTTAAGTCAATTAATGGCTCATCTTTTGTGCTTGTTTTTTGTTCGTTCCCTGTATTAAGCGCGTACCAAGAGGTAGAAAAATCACGGCTGTCGATGGCATTCATTTTTTGCTGAACTTCTTTTAGCGAATACGTATTATCAAAAGAAATAGCCACTTCGCTTACCGTTCCTTTTGGTAGGTTTTCTAATGCATTCCATGTTTCATTCGTCCATTCCTTATACTCTTTTGCATGCAGCTTTAGTTTTTTTGGATCAGGATAGACAAAGGAAAGGTTAAGGTCGTATTTACCACCAGAAAATTCTTTTTCTACACCGCTCGTTTTATCAAACAGCTGATGAAATGTAAACGTCCCAATGGCCTGCTCTTCACGTCCAATTTGCTTATAAGCTTCCATTTGCGACTGCATTCGGAAAAAGGACTGTGTATCAGAAGTGGTTTCACGTATATGAACGTTCGGAAAAGCAGATTCGATAGCCGCTTGATTGACGCTGTTTATGTATTCGGTTTTTGATTGATGATAATATACAATGGATAAAAAGCTGCCAATCATCCATAGCAGAACCACAGAGCTAATGACAGTTGTCACATTTGAAAGGCGCTGCTTCCATTTGGCGATATAAATGGACTTTTTCACTTTTTTATTATCCAACATCGTATCGTCATTTAGTGAAGTAGTTGATGGAGTTGGCGATAACGGTTCATCTTCAGTTAGCAAGTGCTCTAAATGAGCTGAGCATGCTTCACAATTTTCCGTATGTTGTTCAAGTGTTTCTGCTTCTTTGTCTGTCAAAGTGCCGTTTTTATATTTTTCCCATTGATGCTTCATATCTTGACAGCTCATCCGTCCTCTTCCTTTCTTTTTTTCAATTGTTGACGACCACGATACAAGTCCATTTTCACTTTTGACAGAGTAAAGCCAGTCATTTCTGCAATCTCTTCATATGTGAAGCCATGATAATCTCGTAACAGTACAATATTCTGCTTAGCCGGAGGCAAAGCAGATACATCAGAAAGCCAGCCGTCGATTTCACTTTGAATCATCACTTGTTCTTCAGCACTTGGCTGAGGAGTAAAGTGCCATTCTTCTATTTCGACAGTAGGGCGTTTTTTTTCTTTTCGATACCAGTCAATAAAGGCGTGATAAGCAATTTTGAACAGCCAAGGCTTTACTTCCTCGCCTTTATACGTTTCTAAGTGTAAAAGTGCCCGGTAAAAGGTCTCCTGCATTAAATCTTCCGCTGATTCTTTTCTGCGAGTAAGAGAGAGAAGATAGCGCAGCAAATCATGCATGTGCTGTTTATAAATGTGTTCAAAGTTATGCTGTTGTGCCATTTTCTCCCCCTTTCATTTAATCAACGCAATTTGTGGATAAAAGTTTCGGTTTTTTTATCAAAAATCGTATGTAATAGATAAAAGATGCTTAAAATACGATATATAGCTTATCATACTAAAAAGAAAATCATATGAAATTCGACATAATTCCGTGTAATTTGTCATTTTTTTAAAAAACTAAAGGGTAATTGGTGTTCGAAGGAAACAGAAAATGTTATGATAGAACAAGGATGTGCTCTTACAAAAAACAGCTACATACATAATAAAAAATACAGCGTTTGTTTGCAGAATGAAAATGGACAAACACATGGTGTTTAACCATCGATGTTTGTGGGAAAATAAACTAAGTATTTTCAACAAAAAGTAAATTAAATTGTGTTTTCACTTATAAAAAACACGGTAAATTGGAAAAGGTGGGGTCATGATGGACGTAGAAAATACACAAGGTACAGAAGAACAAGCACCTAAAGTCAAGGCAGCTAAAGTTGGCGATACGATTCAGCCTAAAAAAGGCGACTATAAAGGATTTAAAGGAATTGTTATGGTAGTGCGAGACAATTCGGTTATCGTAGATTTTGGAAAAGATGCTGAAACGGGCGAATCCATGAAAACAGTCGTTAATCATAAAAACTATAAAATCGTAAAAAAGTAGGTGAATAACCTACTTTTTTTTACTGAATATATGTTTAAAGACGGCGATTTTTCTACCGGAAACTTTAGAGAAACGCATAGGTAAAGCAATTCTTTGAGAAGAAGAATGTTTTTTAGTAAACTATAGAAAGTATGTAGAAAGAAAGGATTTTTTGTTATGTCAATTCAATTATCACAATTATCATTACCAAAAGAGGTTCTTTCGCTTTTAGCGAATCGTAAATATGAAAATCTGTCTCATGCTGATCAGCTATTAATCGGAAAAGGCGGCTATACAGCAGAAGAAGCAGATATTTTAGAAGATGCCATTATTGCCTTATCACTAGGGAAAAACGTACTTTTAAAAGGGCCAACAGGTTCAGGTAAAACAAAGCTTGCTGAAACGCTGTCGCATTTATTTTCTCAGCCGATGCATAGCGTTAACTGCTCGGTTGATTTAGATGCAGAAGCGCTGCTTGGCTTTAAAACAATTTCTGAACAAGAAGGGAAAACAGGTATCGAGTTTGTAGAAGGACCTGTTATTCAGGCAATGAAAAAAGGCCATTTATTATATATTGATGAAATTAACATGGCGAAACCTGAAACGCTTCCTATTTTAAACGGGGTACTTGACTACCGGAAAATGATTACAAACCCATTCACTGGAGATGTAGTGCGCGGTCAGCAAACATTCGGCGTAATAGCGGCTATTAACGAAGGGTATGTTGGGACTGTTCCATTAAACGAAGCGTTAAAAAATCGTTTTGTTGTCATTGAAGTGCCATATATTCAAGGGAGCAGCTTAAAGCAAGTTCTAATGTCTCAGTCTCAGTTAAAAGACGAAAAATTAATTGATAAATTTGTCACGCTCTCTGCAGATTTAATTACTCAAGTTCAAAGCGGCCATGTATCAGAAGAAGCTGCGTCTATTCGTGCGCTTATTGATACGTGTGATTTAGCTCTTTATATGCCGCCTCTTCGCGCGATTAAACGCGGTATTATTGAAAAGCTAGAAGATGAAAGGGAAAAAGCCGCCATTCAAAATATTGCTGAAACATTATTTGAGTAAGGAGTGGCGCTATGCGATTTATTAAATTTAACGACAAAAATGTAGATTCCTTTCTCTATATGGAGCTGGCAGATTTAACGAAAACATTAACAAAAAATGATGAAATTGAAGTAGAGTATCGCGTTTCATCTTATTATGATCCTGTACACGGCATTATTTATCTCAGTCACTTTTGGGATAACCGTCCAGAAGAAGACAAAGTGTACGGCTTAAAAAGTGATGTATTTTTAAGAAGTATTGGAAGCTATAAGCATTCAAACTTCAAAGAAATTAATGCATATTTAAAGAAAATAAATAAAACGTCGGTACCTAGCTTAGCTAAGCAGCTGTTTATGCTGTTTGAAGATATTCGTTTAGAAGAAGTATGCAAACGCGAACGTCCTGGAACGAAAAAAGCCTTCGCCGTCAGAAGGCAGCTCTATAGAAAATATTTTGCTACACAAATGAGCGCAAATTTAACAAAAAGCGTGTACACGGATGCACTTTTTAACGGCATTTACTTGCTATTAACGGCTGAAAATCCGTTTGAAGAAATTCCTTCAATGAGTGAATCGATTAACTTAGCGATGCCTTTTATTCGCAGACAGCTAACAAATGTATATGAAGCGAAAACAACAAAAGATGTATCGCGCATCTGCCTTGAACTCGTAGATGTTTTTGATGATATTATCGAAAAAGATATGCTTAATACTTATTTCTTCTTGGCTGAACTTCAGTATGATCAGTTAGAAGAAGGGTTAACATTTGAAGATTTAAAACGCAAAGATTCATTAGTGAACGATGATATTTTAGAGCATGAAAAAGACGGAGATGAAGACATTCACGAAGAGAAAATGGAAATGTGGCATCGAGAGACAAGCGAAGCGACGCAAAGTTTTCTACAGTTTGATATGGATCAAGGTTCAAAAACAGACATGCTAGGCGATGGTGTTCGTGAAGGCGACGATGGAGATCAAGCAATGGGAATGGTGCAAGGATCTTCTCAAAAAACATCACGGAACGATTATTCTCAAATAGAAGCCATGGAGCAAACGCATCCGGAAAAAGACGGGGAAGCGGATTATGAGTATGGGAAAGAAAATAAGCATGCCTATGCTGTTTTTGTAGATTCTAAACTTCCAAGCGACGATCACGTTGTTCAGTATGATGAGAATAAAAAAATCATTGCATCGTATCAAAAAAAATTAAAGCAAATGATTGAAAAAACGCTTGAACATAAAAAAACGCTACCTAGAAGCGAGCTGCACTTTGGCCGATTAAATAAAAAACTTCTAAAACTATGGACGGATGATAATCCTCGTTTGTTTTATAAAAAAGATGAAGATTCTGCCCAAATTGATGCTGTGTTTTCTCTTCTAGTTGACTGTTCGGCATCGATGTACGACAAAATGGATGAAACGAAGCTCGGGATTACGCTATTTCATGAAGCGTTAAAGTCTGTTATGGTGCCTCATCAAATTGTTGGATTTTGGGAAGATACAAATGATGCTACTGAAACAAGCCAGCCTAACTACCTGCAGACGGTGATGGACTTTCAAGCATCATTAAAGCGTAAAAGCGGTCCTGAAATTATGCAGCTTGAGCCTGAAGAAGACAACCGTGATGGATTTGCCATTCGCCATATGACACGCCGCTTGCTTCAGCGTTCTGAACAGCAAAAGTTTTTACTTGTGTTTTCAGACGGTGAACCAGCCGCTATGGGATATGAACAAAATGGTATTGTAGATACGCACGAAGCGGTATTAGAAGCACGCAAGCACGGAATTGAAGTCATCAACGTCTTTTTATCCAACGGGGAAATTGATGAAGGACAAAAGAAAACCATTCAAAATATGTACGGCAAATATAGTATTCTAGTACCAAACATCGAAGAACTTCCCGATGTGCTATTTCCTTTACTCAAGAAATTACTTCATAAAAGCATTTAAAAAAAGTCGAAGCATATTGCTTCGACTTTTTTTGTTATTGACCGTTAATGCGGAGGGAGGTAAGTTAAATATATATGAAAAAGAGAGAAGGAATGGTAAGTGGAAGGAGTTCAAACTTCATCTAAAAGAGCGTGGGGGCTGCTGCTTGTAATCATTGGTGCCACGATGTGGGGAGTGTCTGGCACGGTAGCTCAATATTTATTTCAGCATAAGAGTTTTAACGCAGAGTGGCTGGTCGTCGTTCGTATGTTAGTATCTGGATTGCTGCTTTTGGCAATAGCCTCTAAGCAGCGCAATATTTTTGCAATTTGGAAAACAAAAGAAGAGAGGACTTCGCTGCTTTTGTTTGGTGTAATCGGTATGCTCGGCGTGCAGTATACATATTTTGCAGCTATTGAAGCAGGAAACGCTGCTACAGCTACAGTGCTTCAATATACGTCGCCAATATTTATTATTGGCTATTTAGCCGTGCAAGCAAGAAAGTGGCCGGTGAAAGTAGAAATGATTTCTGTTGCGCTCGTCATAACGGGGACATTTTTTCTTGCAACAAGCGGAAATTTTAACGAGCTGTCTATTACAGGATGGGGGTTGTTTTGGGGGATTGGAGCAGCTGTGACGTCTGCTTTTTATACGCTTCAGCCTAAACGTCTTCTTGCAAAATGGAGCTCAGTTGAAGTAGTAGGCTGGGGAATGGTAATAGGCGGCGTAAGTTTTTCATTTATTCATCCGCCGTGGCATATAGCCGGTGAGTGGTCGCTATTGTCGCTGTGTGCGGTGCTATTTGTGATTATCTTTGGAACGCTCATTGCCTTTTATTGCTACTTGGAAAGTTTGAAGCACATTGGCGCTTCTGAAGCCATTGTTCTTGCGTCAGCAGAGCCTTTGTCAGCAGCGGCGCTCTCTGTTCTATGGCTTCATGTGACTTTTGGGTGGACGGAGTGGCTAGGTACAATTCTTATTATCGCTACGGTATTTTTGCTTTCTCAGCGAAAGCCAGAGGTGACATCATAAGTAAAAAGGACTTTCATTTGAAAGTCCTTTTTATTTTTATAGAGGTTTTAGCGTAAACGTGTTTGTATACGAGCGGTTGGCGTATAGTGTGTAATCAGGATGTGTTTTAGCTCCCCAGCTGTCGTCTCCGCCAACGCCCATTTGCTTGTAGTTAACCCGCACGGTTACGGAATCGCTTAACGGCAATTTGTAAAAATGATCGTAAGCCTCCAGTTCAAAAGGTGAGTAAGGTAAAGCATTCAGCTCGACTGTTGGCAAACCTTTTAGTAAAAAGCCGCGTCCTTGATCGTTTGTAATAGTTGCCCATCTAACGTCCGTTTTGTTTCCGCATTCTTGAGGGCGTAAATACGGTGTAACTTGCTCTTTTACACTGCCTTTATGAAGGCCAAGCTTAGCGCCAGTTTTACGATCCCAATAATTTTCATGAGGGCCTCTGCCGTACCATGTTAAAGAATCAAAAGCCGCATCCATCGTAAACAGCATCCCAATTTCAGGAATTTCAGGCATTGACTCAGAAGGTGCTAAAGATTGTTCAATCTTCATTTCACCATCGTTATATAGCGTATACGTTACATAGCAAGAAGCAAGAGAGATGTCTAAAGCTAGCTCAACCGAAATGATAACAAAGTCAATTTGCGGTTGAACACTTACTTTTTTCACGTGCTGCTCTAAACTTGCTTGACGCCACGTTTGACATCTTTCATGCAATTTATTGCCGAGGTCATTATCGGTGATTGCGCGCCAAAAGTTCGGATGGAAACCCGATGCAAGCAGCTCGGTATGCTCATAGTTGTAAGAGATAAACTGCCCTTTTTGCTTGTCAAAAATAGCCGTGAAGTTAGTTCCTGTAACCGTCAGCGTTTGTTCGTTTTGGTCAACTGATAAAGCAGGATAAATAGCTTTTACTGAAGGTACAGCGGTTTTGGCAGGCAGTACAAACTGTTCGTACGCCACTTCATATCCAGCTGAAGCCCAGGCTGTATCTTTGGATAATCTGATAGAAAGAGTTAAAACAAATTCATCAGTTTCGTTTTCTTGCTCGTAAAAAGGATAAGAAAGCGTCAGTTCGTCTGTACCATCAGGATCTACATTTAAAAGGGACGCATGCTTTTCAAGTAGTTCACCGTTTTTTTCAACAGTCCAAACAAAATCATAGGCGTTCAAGTTTGTAAACAGGTGTTTGTTTTGAACGGCAAACTTTCCTTTTGCAGCGTCGACTGCTGTCCACTTTACAGGCTGATAGCATTTTTTTACTTCTGCAATTTTCGGGCTAGCTGTCCCATCAGCAAAGATTAAGCCGTTTCCGCAGAAGTTGCCGTCGTTAGGCGTATCACCAAAATCTCCGCCGTAAGCTAAGTAAGAAGTACCGTCTTCTGCTGTTGTTTGAAGAGCTTGATCTTTCCAGTCCCATATAAAACCGCCTTGCAAGATTGGATATTGATCGAACAGCTCCCAGTATTTGTATAGATTTCCGCAAGAATTACCCATCGCATGACTGTATTCACACAGAATATAAGGTTTTTTCGGATTCATTAAAGCATAGCGCTCTACATCTGCTGGCTTAATGTACATCGTGCTTTCTATATCAGAAGCATCATAGTCGCGGTGATGGAAGATTCCTTCATAATGAACAAGTCTCGTGGAATCTTTCTCTTTTAAAAAAGTATACATATGCTGAAAGTTTTCTCCGCCAAATGATTCATTACCAAGCGACCAAATAATAATAGAAGGGTGGTTTTTGTCACGTTCGTACATCGAACGACAGCGATCTAGTACGTTTTCTTTCCATTCTGGCTTGCTTCCTGGAACGGCTTTTTGCTCGCCTTCTTGTAAATAAGTCCACGTTCCGTGCGTTTCTAAATTGGTTTCATCAATTACGTACAGTCCGTATTCATCACACAGCTCATACCATACTGAATCGTTAGGGTAATGGGATGTACGCACTGCGTTAATATTATGCTGTTTCATCAGCAAAATATCGTGAATCATGTCTTCGCGTGTGATGCCTGCACGGCCTTTTACTGAATCAAATTCGTGGCGATTTACTCCTCGAAGTACAATACGCTTGCCGTTGATTGTCATAAGGCCATTCTTTAGTTCAAACGTACGGAAGCCGACTTTACAGCTTTCCGTTTCGATAATAGAACCAGCAGCATTCTTTAAGCTGAGTACAAGCGTATACAAATTAGGACTTTCTGCGCTCCATTTTGCAGGGCTTTTAATGTGTGTACGTAAGGACGCTGTATATTGATCGCTTACACTTACATTTGTTTGCAGCGGAGCTTGTAGTACTTCTTGGCCATTCGCGTCATACAGCATGGCTTCAAATGTTAGAGCTTGAGTATCGTGCTCAAAGTAATTTAAAATATCAGCTGAAACGCTAAGTTCACCATCTTCGTAGTTGTTATCAAGCGACGAACGAACGCTAAAGTCATAGATGTGAACCGGTGGAGTAGAGTACAGATACACATCTCGGAAGATGCCGCTCATTCGCCAAAAATCTTGGTCTTCAAGCCAGCTTGCGTCACTCCAGCGATATACTTCTACTGCTATCGTATTTTCACCATCTTGAAGATAAGAAGTTATATCAAATTCAGCTGGAGTAAAGCTGTCTTCGCTGTATCCAACAAACTCACCGTTAACCCAGACGTAAAAAGCAGATTCGACGCCTTGGAAGCTGACGTACACCGGCTGATTTTCCCATTCTGATTTAGGTGTAAAAGTACGGACGTACTGACCGACAGGGTTATATTTAGTCGGTGCAAAAGGAGGTTCGAGGTTTTCGTTTTCAACCCAAGGGTATGTCACGTTTGTATATTGAGGATAGTCATATCCTTGCAGCTGCCAGTGTGAAGGAACTGAAATAGAGTCCCATTTCTTATATGAAAATTCAGGAGCGAAAAAGTTTTTGACGCGGCCATCCGCATTTTCAGCAAAATGAAAGTACCAGCTTCCATTTAAGCTTTGGTAGTAAACAGAAGATTTTCTATCATTTTTTAAGGCCTCTTCGACCGTTTGATAAGGCATTAGTAAAGCGTGTGCTTTCGAACGGTTCAATTGAAAAATTTCAGGGTTGTTATTCCATTCAGGGTATCCGTTTGCAGGTGCTGTATAATTAAATTTCTTGCCGGTTTTTAACATGTCGATCCCTCATTTCTAGATTACTAGGTTATTAGTTTATATGAAAATGATAACGTTTTCTAAAAACCTTATCAATCTAATTATTTTCATGATAATATAACTATATTCATATAAAAAGGAGGAAGTAATGTGGACCGTATGTACTTTCCGGCTCTTTCAGATGAAGATATGAAACTCCCATTCTATGTTACAAGCGCTGGAAGTTGGAGACATCAAACGCATATTAAACGTCAGGGAGAGTTTCCTGATTATCAATGGATTCAATGTATAAAAGGAAGAGGCGAGCTTCGTGTAAATGACGAGGTTTATATTATAAAAGAAAATGAAGGGATGTTTCTGACGCCGCATGTTCCGCACGAATACTACCCCATTACGAGCGAATGGCAAGTATGCTGGGTTTCTTTTAATGGAAGTGTAATTGATGATATCATGCTTTCTCTTCAATTTATTAATTCCGGAAAAATCGTCCTTACACATGCTGAAAGCCTTTATAGGATGCTGCAAGAGATAATGAATTTGTTAGAAGAAAATCATACCTCTAGCACCATGAAGTGCTCTGAACTACTATATAGCGTCATTTTGAAACTTCGCCAAGACAGCGTATATATAGAAAGCAAAAGTCGCTTGCAGCAAATTACTCAGCTAAACCCAGTCCTTCGCTATATTGAGGAATATTATCATCAGCCGTTAACGCTAGAAGTACTGGCGAAGCAGCTCAACGTAACGGAGCAGTATACGTGTTTGCTTTTTCAACAATCTCTTGGTATCCGGCCGTTTGAATACGTAACGCGCGTCCGAATTCAAAAAGCAAAGAAACTGCTGCTTAAAAACAACCAAATCTCTGTACAAGATATAGCAAGACAAGTAGGGTATGAACATCCAAGCTATTTTATCAAGCGCTTCAAAGAACAAGAAAACGTGACTCCAACTGTTTTTCGGAAAATGTATTTTTCATAAGTTACATACATTGGGTTTTATCTAGGTTATAAGAAATGATGTGGATGCTAGTTATTTCGTATGAGTTTTAAAAAAAGAATTTAAATGTAGTTTTAAGTAAAAACGGGGAGGAAAAGTAGAGAGAAGAAACAAAAAGGAGGGATAAACGTGTTTGGGTTAAATGATCTTCCAAAGTTTGTGTGGTCATTCTGTCTTGTATTGCCACTTGTATCATTTGTTCATCAGCTGGGGCATTCCGTCATGGCAATTATTTTCGGAGGGAAGGTCGATTTTACTATTGGGCGGGGGAAAACGATTCTTAAAATGGGGAAGTTTAAAATTAAGTCAGTCTATTTTCTAGACTCGTTTTGTAAATATGAAAATCTTAAGAACGACAGTCGCTTTTCCCATGCAGTGGTGTATGCGGGCGGTGTACTGTTTAATTTACTTACTATTTTTATAATAAATGGATTAATTATGGCTAATATTCTGCCTGAAGATATATTTTGCTATCAATTTGTTTATTTTTCAGTCTATTATGTTATTTTTTCACTGCTGCCAATTCAATATACAGAAACATCTGCAAGTGATGGACGTGCTATATATAACGTATTACGGTACGGGAAAACGTGTGATCCAGATTAAAGGGCTGTGTGTAGCAGCCTTTTTTGGTGCCTTTTTTCTGTTTCATTTAAATAAAAAAAGGAAAACTTTACGAAAAGAAAATAGTAGCGGATAATAAAGATAGTAGATGTTGGAATGGAAGAAAGGAGAGGATTTATACGATTATTGAGACAGAGCGAATGACGCTGCGAGCTATGGCTGAAAGCGATGCAGGCAATTTAATGAAAATATTTGAAGATGCTGAAGCAATGAAGTATTATTCTTCTACTAAAAATGAACAAGACACATATCGCTGGATTCAATGGATGAAGCAGCATTATCAAACATATGGCATTAGCATGTGGATCGCTGAGGATAAACAGAATCGAGAGTTTCTAGGGCAGTGCGGCATGGTTCTTCAAAAAGTAGACGGCAAGGTAGACCCGGAGCTTGGCTATTTATTTTTACGCAGCCGCTGGGGAAAAGGCTATGCGAGTGAAGCAGCAAAAGCTTGTTTAGATTATGGCCTTCATACGCTGAAATTTCAGAAGATTATATCATTAATTGATCCGGCCAATTATCCATCGATTAAAGTGGCTGAAAGAATTGGCATGAAAAAAGAAAAGCAAGTTAACAAATGGGATAAATCATTATTCTTTTATAGTATATATAATGAAAAATGAGAGTAAAGGAGTGTTAGCATGATCAACATTAACAACGTTTCGGTAAAACGAGCAGAAAAAGAAATTTTAAAAAGCGTGTCGTGGTCAGTGGAAAAAGGGGAACATTGGTGTTTGCTTGGGTTAAATGGTTCCGGAAAAACGACGCTTTTAAATATCATCAACGGATATATCTGGCCTACAAAAGGGGAAGTAGAAGTTCTTTCAAGGAAATTTGGAGAAACAAATCTGTCTGAGCTCAGAAAAGAAATTGGATGGGTAAGCTCTTCGCTTCAACAGCGGTTTCGAGATGACGATACGGTTGTAGAAATGATTTTAAGCGGAAAATTTGCATCTATTGGGTTATATGAACAAGTGGAGCAAAAAGATATGAACCAAGCCATAGAATTAATGAAGCTGCTAAATTGCGAAGATTTACAAAATCAGGCCTACGGAACACTTTCTCAAGGAGAGCGCCAGCGAGTGCTAATTGCTCGAGCTCTTATGGCTTCACCAAAGCTTTTAATACTTGATGAGCCATGTACAGGTCTAGATATAATGGCCCGAGAACAGCTTCTTCAGCTGATTGCAAAAATGGCAGAGCAGCCAAATGCTCCTACGCTTATTTATGTTACTCACCATGTAGAAGAAATTTTGCCTTGCTTTACCCATACGCTTTGTATGCGCCAAGGAGAAGTGTTTTCTTCTGGAAAAACGAAAGACCAGCTCACTGAGCCGCATCTTTCTAAATTTTTTAATCACTCCGTAGAGATTCAGCAGCAGAAGGAACGCACTTGGCTGTCATTAAAAGAACCGGTAAAAAGCTGAGCTAGCGTCGAGAAACCTTCTTACATACCATGGGAAAAAGAGCGCTGCTTGCAATGGAAACAAGCTCATTGTGGAGATAATGTTTACATGCTACATAAATAGTGGTGCTGCAAATAATATCAATGAGTAAAAAAGCAGCAATGTCATGTTTATCAATGGTTACAAATACAAAAGAAGAGGAATCATAAGCTGTCATCGTTGGCTCCTTTGGTTATATCGTTATGTTACTTTATTCACAAAAGGCTTGGGCTATACGAACTTTTAAAGAAGTACGATGATGACAGCTGATTCTCTCCTCTAAAGCTGATAATACTCTTGTTCGAGTATACTCATGATAATATCTGTCTGAAATGCTTCTTCAATAAAAGCACCTTCACGCTCTATTCCTTCTTTTACAAAACCGCATTTTTCATAACAAGCAATGGCTCTATGGTTGTATTCGAGCACTCGTAAATCGACTCTGTGCAAGTGAAGGTGTTCAAATGCGTAGGCCAGCACCAATTTTGTAACTTCAGTGCCGAGCCCTTGATTCCAAACGGAAGAATCGAATAAACCAATAGCATATCGTGCGCGCCGGTCGTACTCGTTAACGGTCAGCCGGGCTTCTCCAACAAACTGCTGCTGATATTCAACACACCAATTCAGCTTTTGAGACTTTATGTACTCGACGTGCCGCTTGGCATCTTGTAATGTAAGAGGTTTTAAGTTTCGGGTATCGCCTCCGTACATACGAATAAGCTCTTTTGTTTGCTTGCACGCTAGATAGTCATGTACATCGCTGTCTTTTGGTTTTCTTAGTATCACGTTTTTTCCTTTTAAAAGTGGTGAAACATTATTCATTTGATGCATCCTTTCTTTCCCAACATTAAAAAGGTATTCCACTTGTCTCCTAAAAAAACCTGCTTTTATGTACAAAAAGAGGCTGGAATAAAAGGATTTTAGACAAAGTGAAAAACGAACCATTGATCAAGATGTTTGATTCGTGGTTCGTTTTTTTGTTAGGGTAAACATAGGTTTCATGTGTGTAAGTCTTTCTAGCAGTTGATTGGAGGGCAAGGCGAAGACTCCCGCGGAAAGCGAAGCCTTGCACGGAAATCAACTGCCGTGTCACAAGCGATCCATAGGAGCTCATGTATCCTATATGTTCGTCTTTAGATTGGATTCATTTCGTCATGTCTCAACCCCTTTATGAAGAATGTTTTTTTGCGTAGTGGGCAAGTGCAAGAAGAGGAAAAATATCATTGTAGCTGTGGTACTGAATATAAAATTGTCCAGGAAGACCAATTCCCGTGGGATAATGAATTTGCTGTTCTGTAAGATTTGGATTCAGTAAAAATTTAATTCCTTTTTCAACTGCTCGATCTTTTAATGGACATATTGTCATTAAAGCATCGAGAGCCCAAGCCGTTTGAGAAGGAGTGCTAAACGATAGTGGCACATATTTTTTTAAAGAAGCGCTATAGCATGATTCTCCGAATCCGCCGTCTTCTTGTTGAATGCTTTTGAGCCAATTGATGGCTTTGATGATACGCGGATCAGAAGCGGAAATTCCTACAGCACGGAGTCCAGTAATAGCGGCCCACGTTCCGTAAATGTAGCAAACACCCCACCGGCCGTACCAGCTTCCGTTATCCAATTGATGATCAAACAGCCATTTTACTGCAGCTTTAATCGAAGGGTGGGATTTATTCATACCGGCAAAGTTTCCGAGGCACTCAAGCACTCGACCGGTTAAATCGGCAGTAGCCGGATCCGTTGCTGCGTCTTTTGCGTTTTCAAGCGGCAGAT
Organism: Priestia megaterium; assembly: GCF_009497655.1. NCBI lineage: Bacteria > Bacillati > Bacillota > Bacilli > Caryophanales > Bacillaceae > Priestia > Priestia megaterium. The sequence goes on from NZ_CP023317.1 coordinate 2,111,380, forward strand.
AAGTAAATAAAATAGAATCGGTATTTTTTTCAAATGCAGCAAAACCCCCGTCTTTGTTTTGCATGGACAACAGCCAGTTAATGCCCCTTTGCCAAGACTCCAAATAATCTGTATCGGTTTGCGCTCTTCTAGAAAGAGCTCTAATAGCAGCAGACGTATCGTCTAAGTCAGGGTTATTCGTATTAATATCGGAGAATCCCCAGCCTCCAGGCGCTGTATTTGGGTTATGAAACTGCCAGTCTCCAAGCTTTGTATGCTGTCTTTTCTTTAAGTAACGAGTTGTGCCTTTAATCATGGGATCTTGCTGCGGTACACCTGCTTCTTGTAGAGCGTAAGATAGCAGGGCGGTATCCCAAACGGTTGACGTGGAGTTTTCTACGTGCGTGTGACCGCTGCATGTACTAAGTAGTGAACAAATACCGTCAATTGCTTTTTGAACCACAAACGAATCTTTTTTATAGCCAAGAGCCAAAAGACCGTAAATCATAAAAAAAGTAGAGGTTGCGTAGCTGTAGAGTGTTCCATCTTTTTCAAGTCTTTCTAGCATGTAACGCTCGGCTGCTTGATAACCAAGCTTGTGGATGTAAGAAGGTAAAGAAGCCAGCTGTTTTAAATGGTCGACTAAAAAAATAGAAGCGCGTGATTCTTGAGCAGCTTCATCCGCTTCCTGTTTCTGCTCTCTTACATCTAAATGAGAAAGAGAAGGTGTATGCCTAGAAGTAAGTGAAAATTTTTTGTTTCCAGCTACCATCATCGGGACGAAGTGAATTCTGGCATAGGTGCTTAGTTCATAAAAGTTAAGCGGTACATAGGTAGGCACGAGCAAAAGAGAAAGCGGGAGGTAAAATAGCTTTGGCCACTCGTATAAGCCGTTAACACAAAGCATCCATCTTGTGAGAAAATGAGCGCGAGAAATGCCTCCTGAATCTATAATATATCTTTCTGCTTTTCGCAAAATCCGGTCATTTTTTTGGTAATAGCCTGAATATAAAAGAGCTGTATAAGCTTGAATAGTAGCGGATAAGTTGTGTTCTTCATCATCAAACAACGTCCAAAGACCATCTTCATTTTGAAGGGAAACGATCCGTTCGGTTAATTGTTTAATCAACACTTCTTTATCTAAATCAAAGGTGCGAAGAAGCATAATTAAAAACGCATCAGGCATAACGCCTGTTTCAAAACAGTAGCGAAATGACCCGTCATTTTTTTGTGTTGGGCGCAGATAGGCGATTCTTCGCTGAATCTCTAGCTGAACTTCCTTTAGCAATATGATCACCTCTTATGATAATGCTTTTCAATCTTTCGACCTGTTTCTTTATAACTGTATTCAAAGGAAGAGCGTTCTATGAGAGGAGAAAGTTGCAAAGAATAGAGCGCTTGCTGCACAATAAAGGTACTGGAAAATTGGAGTGATAGAAGTGAAAGAAATACAGGTAGAAGTTATTCAAGGGCGAGGCTCTTACCGAGAGCTTGGTAAAATGCAAGGGGAATCACATAAAGGAACAAAGCTGTTTGAAAATCATCAAAAAAGAAGAAAACGTTCATTACGAAGCTATCAAACGATAGCAAAAGAAGCTCGTCATTATTACGACTTATTTGCTCCCGGACTGTGGGACGAGCTATTGGGCTTAGCAGAAGGCTTAGATTGGCCTCTTGAAGACGTCATACATGAGTACAGCGGGTATCAGCAAGAGTGGAAGAAAACGGGATGTTCTGCTCTTATGCAGCACGGTGTGTATGTGCGGAATTACGATTATCATCCGAAAACGTACGAAGGTCGATTTTTGCTTTTTCAGCCAAATGAAGGATATGCAAGCGTCGGGTTTGGAACAAGAATGATTGGGCGAATGGATGGAATGAACGAAAAAGGATTAGCAATTGGCTATCATTTTGTTAATCGCCGCCGTCAAACGAACGGATTTATTTGCTGTACGCTTGCTCGGTTTATTTTAGAAACATGTGAAACGACAGAAGAGGCTGTTGCTATTTTAGAAAGGGCACCGCACCGTCATGCGTTTAATTATTCCATTTACGACCGCAGCGGACAGGGAGCAGTAGTCGAAGCATCTGGACGAGGCGTTCATGTACAAAGAGGAACGATGATGGGGTGTACGAACCATTTTAATCAGCTGGTCGAAGAAAATCGTCATCATTTGGTAGAGTCAAAGGAAAGGCTCGATCATATTCGAGATCATATTGAAAAAAAGCTATCGCCTCTTGAAGCTTTTTCTTTATTTAATGAAGGTGAATACGGTATTTTTAAAGAAGATTACCGGAATTCTGCTGGAACGCTTCATACAGTGGCATATGTACCGGAGACGCTGCAAGTCATTGTGGGAATTGGACGAAAAGCAAAACCTCTTATTTTCTCGTTTGAGGATTGGGTGAAAGGAGAACAATTAACTATAACGAAAATAAAAGGAACGGTAAATACAGACGAACCATTTCCGTTTCAGTAAGGAGCAGCATAATGAGAATTGTAACGAATCAAGAGATGTATCAAGTAGATGATTATATGACGAATACAATTGGGATGAGTGAAGAGTCCCTTATGGAAAATGCCGGACAGGCTGCTGCAAACGCGCTGAGTGAGCGAATCGAAAAATATGAAAAAATAGGGCTGCTTATAGGAACGGGAAACAACGGAGGAGACGGCTTTGTTATTGCCCGTGCTTTGAAGTCAAAAGGCTATGAAGTTGACGTCTGGGTAGTTCCTGCACGGGAGAAAATAAAAGGCGCAGCTAAAAAAGCCATGATCATCTATGAAAATGCTGAATTCGCGTGGCAATCGGCGGGAGACAACTTCTCTGTAAAAAAGTATACGGTCCTTATTGATTGTTTATTAGGTATAGGCGTAAAAGGCAGCATCAAATCTCCTTATGATAACATTATAAAAAAAATAAACGACTCTAAGGCTTACATATACAGCATCGATGTCCCAAGTGGAGTAATGGAACAGAAGCAAGAGCTTACGGTACGTGCAGATGCTACGATTACGCTTCAGCAGCCAAAGATCACGGCATTTACATACCCGAGCAAAGAAAGCTATGGTGAATTGATTGTAGTAGATATCGGTATCCCACCGCTAGCAATTGGAAAAAGCTCATCCCTTAAAGAGGTATGGTCAACTCAGCATATTAAACAATCTTTTCCCATTCGGAATGCTTCGTCCAATAAAGGTACACATGGAAAAGGAATCGTAATAGGAGGTTCACTTCAAACACCCGGAGCGCCGATGCTAACGTCAAAAGCAGCACTCACAAGCGGAGCAGGGCTCTTAACGCTTGCGCTTCCGAATGATATTCATGCGATTGCAGCTGCTCACATGTTAGAAGTGATGTATAAGCCATGCCCAAGCAAAGATGGCTTTTTTGCAGGCGAGATTCCTTTAGAAGAAGCAAAGTACGATGCAATTGCAGTTGGACCAGGGCTTGGGAGAACGGAAGAAACAAAGAAAGTTGTCGAACAAGTACTTCAACAGCCCGTTTCTGTTGTAATCGACGCAGATGCTCTTTTTCATCTGCCGGATTTGATGAAAGAAGTAAAAGAAAGAGAACACGCAACGATTTTAACACCTCATCCCGGAGAAATGGCTAGACTCGTGGATACAACAATCGCAGAAGTAGAAGCAAATCGATTTTCGATATCTAGCCAATACGCAGTGGAAAATGGTGTGTATCTTGTATTAAAAGGCCCAAACACGATCGTTACAACGCCGGATGGAAAACAATACGTAAATACCACTGGAAACGCAGGACTTGCAAAAGGTGGAACGGGTGACACGTTAACCGGAATCATCCTCGCTTTTATTATGCAGCATGATTCTCTTCAAGAAGCAATCAGCAATGCGGTATATGTTCATGGAAAAGCAGCGGATGTGCTGCTCGATCAGGGGCATACAATGATAGATATGTTAGCAAGTGACGTTATTTCTGCACTTCCGGCAGTCTTCGGGCAGCTGAATGAGAAGTGATTTCTTCTGGATTATTAAAATTTGTTGACAAAATCCTTCAAAAAGTTGTCAAAACTCTGTGTAAATGATAACGTTATTTTACGTAAGATTTTACATAGAAAGAAAGTGATGTTGTGTACTACTCAATGAGACCAAGAGGCATTCATTTAGCTGTGCCTACACTTTTCTTCCTTATTACAGTCGTGTTATTTGCGATGATGCAGTTTGGTTTTTATTTGGATTCCAGCATTCTTCGTAAAATTTGGGTCATCATTATGGCTTTATTGCCCATTGCTGGACTAATCACGGCTATTAAAGGTAGAAGAGGAAGCGCAAAGCCGTGGTTAATTATAGGAAACGTGATTCTTATTTTAACCGTTACAATAATGAGCGTACAGGCTATTATTTATTAAACAAAAAAACGTGTTCGCCAAACAGGCGGACACGTTTTTATTAGGAAGAAGAAAAGAGCTGTTTCGCTTATTCTTGCATCGCGGCATTTATTCCTTCTTTTCTAACTTCTAGCATATGAGTAGCTTTTTTATCAATACCTTTAGCTGTATCGGAAGAAATGACGCCTACGCTGCTTAAGTCATAGGCAAGACTTGTAACAAGCAGCTGCTCTCTTTGTGCGAGTGTGCCGTATGTAAGTGCAGCAGTTTTAGCTTGAATGCCACTCATATTTAATTCATCAGTAGAAGAAGCTGCTTCTTTTTTTGCGGCTATTGCTTCTTGATAAAGAGAATCATATCCTCCAAACCCTACTTGGGCAATTAGAAAGTTATAAATGTCATCGGCCGATTTTTTCGAAGGCTGAGAAAAAGCTCTTTGAAATTTATTGCGCGGTAAAAAGTTTAGTGCCGTCTGTCTTCCGTCTTCATAAATTTTTTCTTGTATTTCTTTAGTAGCTTTTTCGTCATTTTTTTTCTGTGCTGCATCTAGCTGTTTGCGATATTTTTGAATAATGACTCCGTCCTGCTGATTGTTTCCCTCTTTGAAAGTAGCTGCGGCTTGTGGAACATCTGACGTTGCTAGCGTCTCAGCGGCGTTCTCTGAAGAAGAAAAGACCGTATTTTTGACAAAAATAAGTGCAAAGATCAGCAAAATAAACCATAAAAACCTAAATTTCTTAAACAAAACGTTCACCTCTGTATAATATTTCTAATTATGTAAAACAACATCGATCAGTATACAACAATTTTAGTGTCTTTTTACACATTTACCTAAAAATAAGAAAATAGTAAGAGGTGGTTTTATTAATCTAATAGATATATAAGTTTATTGTTATAGTTCTAAAGAAACCATTGATCTATTTGTACTGATTTACATAGTCGAATATGTTTTTGCTAATAAGGCTTAAAGTGACAAGAATAAAAAGCGTTCGGACGTACGTCACGCCTTTTGATAAAGCGACGTTTGATCCAACGAAAGAACCCACGATCATCGCAAACCCCATAATTAATCCGTAAGAAAATACAACAGAATCAAAATACAGAAATACAAGCAAAGCACCTAAATTACTGCCGAAATTTAAAAATTTTGCGCTGCCTGCTGACTGCAGGAAATCAAATCCCATAAATAAAAAAGCAAATAAAATAAATGAACCTGTGCCTGCTCCTAAAAATCCATCGTAAAAGCCAATAATAAAAATAAGTGCAGTAAAGAAAATAAGTTTCTTAATAGACAGCGGCTTATACGTGGACGTGGTGCCCCAGTTTTTTTTGAAGATTGTATAAATAGCAACTAAAACAAGGAGAATCAAAATAACAGGTTTCAAAAAAGCAGAGGATAGAAAATGAACGGTGATTGAACCTCCCAAAGAGCCAATAAATACAAAAGGAAACCATTTACCCACAACGCGAAAATCGACTTTTCCGGATTTGACAAATCGAATGGTACTCGTTAATACGCCCATCGTTCCAGCTAATTTATTTGTAGCTAAGGCAGCAGCGGGCGGCAGGCCTAAAAATAAAAGAGCGGGTGTAGAAATTAAACCGCCTCCGCCCACTACGGAGTCAATGAATGCAGCTAAAAAACCAAAGAGTAAAAGCAAAAGAACAATCTGTAAACTTAATTCTTCCATAAAGCACCTTCCTCATGTCATAATATATATATAGTGACTACTTAAATAGTAACTATATAAAAAGCAGTTGTAAATATGTAAATGATGAAAATTTCAAATAACTTAAAAAACAGGGAGGTTTCCTTTATGGAAAATATTATTCAGCAGCTGCAGTCGCTTGGATTTAATCAGTATGAATCAAAAGTATACGTGACGCTTGTCAAAAAAGGATCTTCCACTGCTTATAGCATTAGTAAACATTCAGGTGTGCCAAGAGCGCGTGTATACGATATTTTACAAACACTAGAGGAAAAAGGCATGGTGTTAAAAGAAGAGAGTAATGATGGCACCCAGTACACGTCGCTGCCCGTCGATGCTTTTTTGCATTCGCTGCAGAAAAAATGGAACGAAACGTATGAAGACGTTAGCGAAACGCTTAAACGTCTTGAAGCTGCAGAGTCTATAGAAGAAAGCCGGGTTATGACGATGAGAGGAGAAACAGCCATTCTTGCTTTTTGTGAGTCGCTATTGTTAAAAGCAAAAAATAAAATTGTCATCTCGCTTTGGCCTGATATTTATAATGAGTTGAAGCTTCTTTTATTACAGCTAAGGGAGAGTGTCACACTAAAAGGAATTGTGTTTGAACAAGATGAAGCGATGGAGGAATTTGACCGGCACCGCCATACAAGCTATACCGAAAATATTGGGAATCAAAACTGGTTTATTATATCTGTTGACAGCAGTGAAATGATTTATGGTCATAAAGAAATGGCTTACTATACCAATAACGGAGTTAACATTAATTTACTTGAAAACTATATTTGGCATGATATCCTCGTTAACAGACTTGTAGAAAAAAGTGATCGAGAAATGGACAGGTGGATCGAAAGGGAAAGAGAAAGCTTTTTTGCGTAGAAAAGAGACTTAGACATAACGAAATCACTTCCATCGAAAGACGAACAAACGGGATAAATGATCTAGTATGAATGGCTTGTTACATCGCAGTTAATTTCCGTGCAAGGCTTCGCTTTCCGCGGGCGGACGATGAGCCTCCTCGTCGCTTACGCGCCTGTGGGTTCTCATCTGTTCCGCTTTTCCCGCAGGAGTCTTCGCCTTGCCCTCCAATTAACTGCTGGAAGCAGCCACCATGCATGAAAGCTACGTTCACTTTACCAACAGAAAAATCCGAACAAAGTTGATGCTCCATTAAGAGTCTCAAGTCCTCGTTCGGATCTTCCTTCAATCAAAATATTTTTGTTACAGCCTCTTTATATTAAAAAGTTTGGGCAAGTTTTTTTGCTTCAGCTATTCCTTTTTCTTTAATTTCTTGGGCTTTATCTGGCATTGCATTATGCCCTTCCACAAAAATGCCGTCTAACGAAGGTACTCCGAAGAAATTCATCATAATTCCAATATAGCGATGCCCCATTTCCATATCAGCTGCAGGACCTTCAGAATAAATGCCTCCGCGTGCTTGAATATGAAGCGCTTTTTTATCTGTTAATAGTCCAACCGGACCTTCGGCCGTGTATTTAAATGACTTACCCGCTACGGCTACAGAGTCTAAATAAGCTTTCATAACCGGTGGAAACGAAAAGTTCCACATAGGCGTTACAAAAACATATTTGTCCGCTCCTACAAACTGTTCGCTCAATTCTGCAAGGCGATTGACCTTTTCCTGTTCATGAGAAGAGAGTTCCGAGCCAGACTGAAGTTTGCCCCAGCCGCTAAATACATCTGCATCAATATGAGGGATATTTTCTTTATAAAGGTCAATATGTACAACTTCGTCACTTGAATTGTGCTCTTTGTAAGCATCGATAAATGCTTTTCCAGTTGCCATACTGAATGATTGAGACTCATCGTGAGGATGAGCTGTAATATAAAGTACTTTTGCCACGTTTTATCATCTCTTTCTTGTTTGAAATAATGTACTGTCTTATCGTTATCACTCCCATAAAAAACTATACGCGCTTTGTCAGGTAAGCTAAAAAAGAGCGTAAGAAAGGGACGTCTATATAGAAAATAATGGTATAATGAATGTTTGAATATTTACATAACAAGTATGTGTAACAGAAAGTAGATAAGAGGTGTAGAGATGAAAGAAAAATGGGTAATCGTCACGGGTGCAGGTGCTGGAATTGGCAAAGAAATTGTAAAAGAGTGTGTGTTGAAGTGCTATTCAGTTATTGCTTGTGATAGTAATGAAGGAGCTTTGAAACAGCTAGCTGAAGATACGAAAGGTCATATTGAAACGTATGTAATAGATGTTAAAGAAGGGAAGGGCGTAAGAAATCTTTTCTATCAAATAAAAGATAAAAATTTATATGGATTAGTTAATAATGCAGGCGTGTATTTAGGGAAAAATTTATTGGATTATGAAGAAAAGGAAATAGATTTTGTGATGGACATTAATATTAAAGGATATATTTATTTCTCCAAATACTTTGGCGAATTATTAATGGAAAAGGAAACAGAAGGAGCAATTATTAATATATCGTCCGTATCAGGAATGGAAGGAAGCTCCGATGCTATATATGGAATGTCTAAAGCAGCGATATTAGGATTAACCAAAAGCTGTGCAATGAATTTTTCTCCTTATATCCGTGTGAATGCCGTAGCACCTACAATGGTAAATACCGATATGATGAAAAATATTCCAGAGTGGCGCAAAAATGAATACATCGATCATCAGCTGATTCCAAGCTTTGTTACGACTCAAGACGTGGCAGATACCGTTCTTTTTTTACTGAGTCCTCAAGCAAAACATTATACAGGAGCTACCTTTGATTTAAATAGCGGATGTTATTTACGATAAATTATCTTTTAAACGAGTAATCGAGGCTGGACAAAAATATTTTAGTTAAGGATAAATTCGAATAATCAATCGGTATTATTGACTGACCATTCGGATTTTTTACTGTTATTATAAACGTTGGTTTCACCGCTTCTAGCTGTTGATTGGAGGGCAAGGTAGAAGACTCCTGCGGGAAAAGCGGAACAGATGAGACCCCACAGGCGCGTAAGCGACGAGGAGGCTCATCGGCCGGCCGCGGAAAGCGAAGTCTTGCACGGAAATCAACAGAGGTGTCAAGAGCAATCCATATGAGTTTATTAATCCAATTTGCTCGTCTTTAGATTGGGTTAATTCCGTTATGTCCCATCCTCCTTTTTGTTTTCTTAAGAATTCTTAAGAAATTTACTTAACGTTTCTTTAGATTTTTTTTCTATTCTAGAAAGAAAGAGTAGAAAGAAGGAATAGAAAATGAATTTAGCTTTTATGTATCAATATTTTCACCAGCCGCGAACGGTAGGAGCGCTTTTGCCAAGCTCTACGCACTTAGCGAAAAAAATGGTGAAAGGGATTGATTTTGAACATGCAGCCTGTATAGTAGAGTACGGGCCAGGAACCGGAATTTTTACCCGTGAATTGATAAGAAGACGAAGCGCTTGTACAACTTTACTTCTTATCGAATACAATCGGCATTTTTACGAAAAAGTAAAAGAACAAGTAAGAGATGAAAAAAATGTGTATGTGATACACGGCTCGGCTGAAAATGTTCAAAAGTACTTGATCCAGTATGATATTTCAAAAGTGGATTACGTACTATCAGGTCTTCCTTTTGCTTCTTTAGCGTCTGAAGTGTCAGACGGTATTTTACAAAACACGCGAAGTGTATTAGCTAATGAAGGGAAATTTATTACGTTTCAGTATACAAATTTAAAAAAAGAGTTAATTCGCACGTTTTTTCCGCATATTAAAGTCGAAAAAGAGTGGAGAAACGTTCCTCCCGCATACATTTTTACATGCGAAAAGAATGGGATATAAGGAGTTTGTAAATGAAAGACAGAATTTTAATTATAGATGATGATGAGCAAATTCGTAATTTAATTGCTATTTACTTAGAAAATGAAGGATTTGAAGCGCTGAAAGTTTCTAATGCTGTATCTGGCTTAGCGCTTTTAGAGGAACAAGAAGTAGATTTAATTATATTAGATATTATGATGCCGCAGATGAATGGAATCGACGCTGCTTTTAAAATACGTGAAGAAAAAAATATGCCCATTATTATGCTTTCGGCTAAGTCAGAAGATATGGACAAAATTTCTGGTCTAACAGCAGGAGCAGATGATTACTTAACAAAACCATTTAACCCACTCGAACTCATCGCACGAGTGAAATCACAAATTAGACGCTATAAAAAATACAATGAACGCGCTGAGCGTGACGTTATTCAAATTGGCGATTTGGAAATTAACCGCAGTACTCGCCTTGTCTTTGTGCGCGGTCAAGAGATTCGTTTAACACCAAAAGAGTTTGATATTTTAGAGCTGCTGGCACGCAACAAAGGAACGGTAATGAGCATGGGGAAAATATATGAAGCCGTGTGGCAAGCAGACGCGTTTAAATCGGATAGTACCGTAATGGTTCATATCACAAAGATTCGTGAAAAAATTGAGGATGATCCGAAAAAGCCTATTTATATTAAAACCATATGGGGCGTAGGATACAGGATATGAGAAAATTAAGTGTAAAGCTTCTTTTCGCTGTGATTATAAGCTTTTTGGTCACCAATTTAACTTTTATTTTAATTGCTAGGCTTGTTTTAAGCAGGTATATACAAGAAGAGAAAATGAATGTTTCTGCATATAATCTATTGGCGTTTGGGCTTATTTCTATGGCGGTTGTGGTCTTTATTTTTGTTTTTTTAGTACTTATTCGTTCCCATATTCGTTACCTGAAAGAAATTTCCGAACAGGTTCAAAAAATATCAAATGGAGATTTAGGCGCAACCATCCATGTGCGAGGAAAAGATGAACTGGCTGAATTGAGTCAAAATATTAACAAAATGTCTGCACAGCTTCGTACAAAGTTTGATCGGGAACGAGAAATCGAACAAGCAAAAAATGAGCTAATATCCAGCGTGTCTCACGATTTGCGTACGCCCTTAACGTCCATTGTGGGATACCTCGATTTAATCAAAAAAAGAGAAAATATGGACGATGAAACATTAGATAGCTATTTATATATTGTTGATTCAAAAGCAAATTATTTAACGGATTTAATAGACGAGTTGTTTGACTATACAAAATTAACGAGTCCGGATTTTCAGCTTCAGCGAAATGAAGTGGATATGAAACGTTTGCTTCAGCAGGTAATAGGAGAGTACGAGCCGATGTTAAAAAGAGAAGGCATTGACGTTCAGACTAACTTTGCTTGTGAATGGCATGCATTTATTGATGTAGAAAAAATGGTAAGAGTCTTTCAAAACTTGCTCGAAAATGCCAAGAAGTACAGCAAAAAGCCTTCCGTATTAGAGGTGAATCAGGAAATTGATGAGGATTCGTTGGTAATTTCCTTTAGGAACAGCATTAACATCAGTGAAAAAATTGAGGTGGAAAAGTTATTTGATCGATTTTATCGAGGTGATGAATCAAGAACGGACGCAAATGGTTCAGGTTTAGGACTGGCTATTGCAAAACAAATCATTCAGCTGCATCAAGGAGAGATACGAGCAGAGCGTCAGCATAATAAGCTCACTTTTTTGATAAAGCTGCCGTTAACACAAGAAAGCCTTAAGAATCACTTGTAAAGATTCTTAAGGCTTTTTGCGACTGTTTTGATGCCGTATTCAAATTCTGCAAGAGTTGCATAAGAAAAGGATATTCTGATATGCTGTGACGTTTCATGATCATACAATGCGCCTGGATTTAACAGAACTCCTTCGTGGAGACAGTGCTTAAATAATTTCCGCATCGAAACAGGCTTATGCAGCGTCAGCCAAAAATAAAAACCTCCGCTCGGAGTATTCCACGTAGCAAGCCTTTTTAAATGCTTCTCTAAAATAGCCTGCGTTTGCTGAGATTTTTCTTTTAATTTATAGCGTACGCTGGCAACGTACTTGTCATAAATTCCGGTTTTTAGAGCTTCAGCAGCTGCCCATTGAGATAAGGAACTGGCTCCGTAGTCAACTTGCATTTTAAGGTCGGCCAATCGCTCAATTACATGTTCAGGCCCAACGATCCATCCAATTCGAAATCCGGGACTGAATGTTTTAGAGAACGTTCCTAAATAAAGAACCATTCCATTTTTATCTCGAGCTTTTAATGAAAGCGGAGGCGGTGAATGAAACCAAAGCTCTCCGTACGCATCATCTTCAATAATAGGTAAATGCATTCTTTCACACTGGCGAAGCAGCTCTTGACGCCTTTGTTCGCTCATCGTCACATTGGTGGGGTTATGAAAGTTTGGTATCGTATATAAAACTGTGCCTTTTTCTTTTTCGTGCTGGTCTTTTAATGAAGATAAATGAATTCCTTCTTTGTCTAACGAAATGCCCATTAGTTTCATTTTTGCGGACTGAAACAATGGTAGAGAATACAGATAAGAAGGCTTTTCAGCTAAAATATTGGCACCTGGAGGCAGAAGGCCTATTGAAATTAATTGAAGCGCTTGAAGTGAACCAGATACAATTAAAATGGACGACGGAGACGTTTCAATTCCCCGTTCTTTTAAATTCTTGGCTAACTCTTGTCGCAGTTCATAGTTGCCTTTTGGAGGCTCGTAGCCCAAGTGTACGCTTCTATGTTTCATTCCGCCAAATAGCTCCGAAAGCTGATGGGAAGGAAGCAGGTCAGGTGCTAACTCTCCAGTACCTAAACGAATAATGCCCGGTTGAAATTCAGCTTCATTAATACGGCGGATAGTCGGAGAATTTGGTTGGTAGATTCCTGCTTCTACATACGAATTCCAGTTCATCTGAGAAGCTGATGCGAGTAAGCTCCACGTATTATTGATGACCTTGGTGCCACCACCTTTGTTTCCACTGAGAAGTCCTTCAGCAATTAAGTTTTCGGTTGCCGTCACCACCGTGCTTCTATTTACAGAAAAGCTAGCAGCTAAATGGCGCTGCGAAGGAATTTTCGTTCCAATAGGCCACTCTCCATTTGTAATTTTCTCTTTCATATACTCTTGAATTTGTTTGTGTATTGGCTTTTTATCAGCCGGATCTGGAATCCAATTCATGTGATACCACCTTTTTGTAATTTGGTTGGTATTATAAATCAAAACTTGGATGGAGACAACAGGGTACGTCAATTGTAAGATGAAAGAGGAAGGAGAGAGTAATATGTTTACAGTGGTTATGCATGCTTTATTGTTAGCATTCGGTTTGATTTTACCTTTAGGAGTACAAAATGTGTTTGTTTTTAACCAAGGAGCAAATCAACGAACGATCAAACAGGCGCTTCCCGTAGTCGTAACGGCTTCTGTCTGTGATACGATTTTAATTCTAGTAGCAGTGCTGGGAGTTTCAGCAGTAGCCGCTGCTTTTTCATTTTTTCAAGCGCTTATTTTTGGAATAGGTTTTCTTTTTTTAGCGTATATGGGCTTTGTGACGTGGAAGAGCGAACCTTCAAAAACGTCAGTAAAGGAAGGGATGACGGTGAAAGCACAAATTTTATTTGCTGCTTCTGTATCTCTGCTAAATCCTCACGCGCTGATGGATATTATGGGCGTAATCGGAACAAATTCTCTGCTATACAGTGGAAAAGAAAAATGGATTTTTACGCTCGTTACGATATGCGTTTCATGGATATGGTTTTTATCCTTAGCTTTTGCCGGAAAAGCGGTAGGGAAAATGGATTCGAATGGGAAAATAATGATTTGGGTCAATAAGTTTTCTGCATGTATGATTTGGGGAGTAGCTCTTTACATGGCAAAAAGTATGTTTTTTCAGTAAAATAGACGCTAAAAGAAAAGTTATATAATAGAAAGAAGTACTTTTTTCTAGAAAGCGAGGGGTAAAGATGATTCAAGGAATTAATCATATATGCTTTTCTGTGTCAAATTTAGAACGGTCCATCACATTTTATCAAAAAGTGTTAGGGGCGGAACTTTTAGTAGAAGGAAAGTCCACCGCTTACTTTAGTCTAAATGGATTGTGGCTCGCGTTAAATGAAGAAAAAGATATTCCTAGATCAGAAATTCAGTATTCGTATACTCATTTAGCATTTTCTATTTCCATTGAAAGCTTTGACCAAGCAAAAGAGCTGTTAAAACAGCATAATGTAAATATCTTACCTGGAAGAAATCGTGACGAGAGAGACAAAAAATCTATTTATTTTACGGATCCTGACGGTCATAAATTTGAATTTCATACTGGTACGCTCCAAGACCGTTTAGCGTATTACCAAGAAGAAAAGCCTCATATGACATTTTATTCGCCAAAAGAGTAATACTAAAATAGTTATATAAGGTTACAGTTTTATTACATTCGCATTCCTCGCTCAGTTATCATTAAATAAACGATACTGTTGTGATATAATGGAAAAAAAGTGAGGAGGAGGAAGAATGTATACCGCAAAACAGGTGAAGTTTGGTTCGCATATTGTGATAGGCGTACTTTTCGGCATCCTAGCTGCAATGTTAATCGGCACTTTTTATCAAAATGTACCAGGTGTATTACCGTACGGGATGATTAGTGGACTTGCAGTAGGACTCATAGCAGATACATATTATACAATTAAAACAAAAATAAAGGTTATTTAATATAGTGTAGTACTATTCTCAGGAGAAATAAAAGATTCCTTTTGAAAATAGTACTATTTTTATGAAGAAAATGGTTAATTTATATTTTAAAAAACAAGTAAACCCGCTAAAAAGATTACAAATTTATTATTTTAAATCAGAAATAGGGGGTGAAATATCAAATTAACTCTAAGTATAGAATTATATGTTAAAGTAAATAACCGTTTTCTAAACAGTGAAACGGTTTTTACTTTTTTTCTAATTAGTTTCGTTGCGCGTCAGATAAAAGGTCTAATAATTAAGCAATTGTTCGTAAAACTGAGGATAAGAGATTTTTTAAAGCTGCTACTAACAGATAAAATACTGTTGCTTTTAATGGTTTATCTATAGAAAACTTGATAATTTTTCTAAAATCGTTCTTTTGGAGTACATAATATATGCTATCATTGTTTGGTGAAAAAACTACATACCAAAAAAAGGAGAAAAAATGAAGAATTTAAGAAAAATCGGCCT
This sequence comes from Priestia megaterium, assembly GCF_009497655.1. Taxonomy (NCBI): domain Bacteria; kingdom Bacillati; phylum Bacillota; class Bacilli; order Caryophanales; family Bacillaceae; genus Priestia; species Priestia megaterium. The sequence continues at coordinate 2,126,437 of NZ_CP023317.1, forward strand.
AGGACTTGTAGCATCTTTGCTATCTATTAGTTTAGTAGCTTGTGGATCAACGAAAGAAGAACAAAAACAAGGATCTGCTAAGCAAGAGCAGAAACAAATGGGGAAAGAGCAGAAAAAACTCGAACAAAAACTCTCTAAATTAGAGAGTGAGTATGAAGAATATACAAAAGAAAAAGGATATATGGAATCTGATGATTATCTTGTTTTTGAAGCAGACTTTAACATACTAGCAAAGTCAATTGAAAGCAAGAATATTCTTCAGGGCGATGATGGTGAACTAGACAAACATGTAAAAGACTTAAAAACTGAGATAGACCATTTAAGTAATGATCAAGCAATAAAAGCTCAGAAGCGTTATGGTTCGGCAGTAGATGTGTACGAGGCTGCAATTGGTACTCATATGCATATTGTGTTAACTAAAGCGGATATTACTCAGCACTTTAATGCGGTGAACACTATTGAGTTAGACAAAGATTTTAATGCAGATAGCTACGATTATGAAAAAATTGATGCAGACGCAACTGAGGCTATTAAGTCTATACAAGGAATGCCTATGAAAAGAATAAAGCTTATTAAGGAAGAGTTGGAGAAATATAAAGCTAGCTTTAGTACTGAAGAATATAATCAATTGAATTCCGCAGTCACTAGCGTAACTTCGTCATTAAATAAACAAGTTGAAATGCTAGAAGTTCTACAAAAAGAAAGTGGTAAGGATAAATCAACTTTAGAAGAAAACACAAAAGCTGTTGAAACACAATTTTTAGATGCTAAAGAAAAAGTGTCTGCATTTGAATCTAAATATGATATCCAAATGTAAAATATATGCTTTAAATACAATTGTTTATTAAAATAAAAAGCCGTTTCTTAACCAAAGAAACGGCTTTTTATTATTTCTCTCTATTGATCTTTGGTGTACGTAAGAAGAGAGAGAGTAATAACGCAATTAGAGTCAATAGCGTCGCAAATAAGAATACATCGTTACTGCCATAGCTATAGTCGAAGTTGTTATTGCTTTAGCGAGGTGTTCCGTAGTTTGTTGCGTCATAATTGTAACAAGTATAGCAGTACCAATTGAACCTGCAACTTGACGAATTGTATTATTTAAAGCTGTACCGTGAGAAATTAAATGTTGAGGTAATTGGTTGATGCATTCAGTCACAATCGGCATCATAATTAATGCACCTGGCAATAATAGTAAATCTGATTGAAGCGGCGTAAAGCCTCGAATGCTTTATAGATAGATTGGCAGCGGTTTTGAAATTATTTAGGATGAAACATAAAAAATTATAATAAGATTTGTTGAAAATCAACTTGGGAATTATTGATGTAATTTTCTGAAACTTTTATTAGTGCTATAACGTATAGTAAGTATAGGGAATGTTAATTTAAATTCCTTTTTGCGGAAAAACGTTTAACATAAAGTCGAATCATCTGTTAGTTCTGTTTTGTTTAAAAGAATGTGGAGGGGATAGTTATTAAAAAACTTGCCATTTTACTTGTTGGAGGGCTTTTATCCTGCGGAGGATATATGCTGTATTACGCGACGCTAGGTGAACTAAAGAAGAAAGAGGGGATATTAAAATGACAATGTGGCTATGGGCAGGCGGATGTATAGTGTTTTTGTTAGCAATGGGTTACATTGCAGATCGTGTAGCAATAATGAGAAACATTGAATTTAGTCCGGAGGATGGAATTAAAAATGCTACAGATGCAGAACAAATATATGTGGAGAGCTATTTGAATGAAACAAAAAATACGAATAATAATATACCGCTTTAATAGAAATTATAAATAAAAGGCTTATCCGCTGCTACTTGCATTAGGGATAAGCCTTTTTGTTTTATACTTAGTTCCAAACTTCGTCTAAAGTATCTCTAAACAATTGATCTAATTCATATGTAGGGTCATCTAATTCTACAGATAAAGTTCTGACGTATTTGTCTAAACGGCCAATTTCTAAGTTTAAAAATTCATTAATAACATTGATGCGTGGTTCTAAATCTAACTCATCACCACTAATTTTACGCTTTAACAGCTTACTAACCTCTTCTTTTAATTCTCCTTCTGGTAACAGTTTCTCTAAGAGAATAGGGAATTCTAGTGGAGGGAATTCATTATATTGTTCAACCCACTTAGCAGCTAACACGGGTCTTAAAACGTAAAAATATTTTTTGATTTTTACTTCGTCACCTTGTAAATACTCTCTAAAGTTATTTCTAGCCATATTTAAATAGTGGTATATACAAGAAGTAGGAGTAAAGATGTTAGAATGTAGTTTTTTCATTTTATCAAATGTTGAATACGCCTTGTAATATACAATGTTTGATTGCATCCATTCTAGTAAAGGTGGGTTTGATTTTCTAAAAAGTTTTAATGTCTTGGTTAAGTCCCAGCCGCTAACATCTAATAGGTCATTAATAGGTAGCTCTATTACATCTCGCTTTTTACCTACACCGATTGGGTCAATGCTTAAATAATTATTTTTCTTATGAATATAAATAAATCTAACATCATAATCGCTATCTTTAGATGGAAAGTCCCACGCTCTACTTCCAGATTCACAAGCGTATAATACCTTTACGTCGTAATCTTCTTCAATTTTCTTTAAAGCTGCAACAATTGTTTCTCTCATAACCCAACCTCATTTTCTTTTAATGCTTTCTATATACAAAAGCTATTACTATTTCTCCTATTATATTTCATAATGTATGGAAAATGGTAAATAAATAAAAAAAGCTTCCTTTAAGCCTCTAAAAATCTACGAAAATATAGAGAGTGAAAAACTATATCACTCAAAAAGCACTATATCCAATCCCTTTCTGCGGTAACAGGTTAGAAGCGTATACAGTTCTGCACGGTGATGGTATAAATGAGACTGAATTTCAAGTAGCCACTCAAAACATGTATACGTGCATCCCCAATAGGACGTTTGCAATGAAAAAAGCTTTCGTTCGTCAAAAGAAGAGTAGGCCGCTTTTAGCTGATTGAAGCCATCTATTAAAGCTGTTTTGAGTTCAAGCTTTGTATAAGCTGGATGCTGCAGATAAAAGTCGTTCATTTTATCTGCAGAGTAGCCTGAGGAAATAGAATAGTCTGCACTACAAATGAGACATAAATGCTGCAGCAGCTCTTGAATAGACCGCTTGTGAGGGAGGGGACGATAAGCAAGCTCTTCTTCTGTAACCTCATCAATGATCGCGGTGAGAGACTGGACGTTGACGTGTATTTGATTAAACACCATCTCACAGTACGAATTCATGTATTCACATCCTTTTTATTCAACTAAATACTGCATTTTTTGATTCAGCCAGTACTCTGATTTTTCATTGTTATCGAGCTTGATATAGCAATCGATAATTTCATCATAAATGAATTCTTTTTCTTCTACTAAATCAATAAATTTAACGAGTAAAAATACGGCTTTCGAAACTTTTCCATTCTCACAAAGCCATTCTTTCATCCAGATTAATAGATCAAGAAGAATAATCTCTATTTTCACTCGGATATCAAGGAACCAGTCGTCATAAATCGTTGTTAAATAATGAGGAACTAATTGATGTAGGCGCTGTTCAGCTTCCTTGAATTTCAGCGACGGGTCAGACTGTTCGGTTATCCACTGAAGGTCAGTTAGTAAATCTAATCCATCGCTTGACACATCGGCATTTAAAGAAATGAGCTGCCTGTTAACAAGTAAAACCGGCTCTGAATTTTCTGCGTTCAATAACTTTTTTAAATGAGACAAGTAGACGCGTAAATTCTTTTTAGCATTGCTTAAAGGTATGTCAGGCCACAGTGCTTCGCATAGCTGTTCTCTGCTGATAGAATGATGAAAAATAAGATATAGTAAAATTTCTTGAGCAAAGCGCTTATTCCAGCCTTCTGTAATAAGCTGACCATTTACATAGACGGAAAAAGAGTATAAGAAATCTACTTTAAGAGAGGGTGTGTGGGCATGAAAATCTTTTTGTATGTCTATAGCCGTATCACTTTCCCAGTTTTTAAGTATTTTCATAGAATCATTCTTTAAAGAAGGCAGCTGGCCTGTATTACTTTTAATAAAATCTATGACAATTTCTCTGAATAAAGCTGTTTTTTCTTTTACTAGAAATAGAGAATGTGCGTTAGGTATGGTCATATGACTGTAGTTTTTTAAAAACATCGTTTTTGAAATCAGATACTGAGATGAAAACAGCAAATCATGTTGGCCAGATAAAGTGAGTACAGGAAGTGAAATGCTGCTCAGCTCTTGAAATAGACTGGCTGTAATAGAAAGTTTAACGAAGCGGAAATATACATTAGGATCCATTTGTTTAAGTCTTTCAATCAGCTGTTGTATATTTGCATGTTCAATACTTTCTAGTCTGCCTAATTCGAAAATTTTTTCTACCGGTATTTGATTTTTGCTTTCTTCGTTGTAACATCTCTTAATCTTTTGAATGGTGCTATCTGAATAAAAAGGAAGAGACAGTAGTATCAGTCCTTCAATAAGAAATTCATAGCGGGCGGTAAATTTAACAGCGATTTGTCCTCCAAAGCCCACTCCAACTAAGTAGCACTTCTTTATATTTAATGTATGTAATAAGAGGAAAAGGTCTTCAATATGAGCCTCAAACGATAATTCCCCTGTAGCAGAGGCGCTCTTTCCTGTCTCTCTCAAATCGTATTGAATAACACGGTAATGTTGGGTTAATTCCGCAGTAATAGAATCAAAAAGCGTATGATCAGTGACACAAGAATGAACCATAACAACGGTTTCTGTCTTGTTAGTGAACACGGGCGAATGAATTTCATAGTAAATTTTTTCTGTCGCCGTATGCAGAAAAGGCATAAAAGCAATCCTCCTAGTGTCTAACTGTAGCGTTTGTGTAACGGTAAAATCATTATGATAGGAATAGACAAAAATTTCAAAAAAATTGGTGCTTTTTAGCAAATGTAAAATGTCTAATGTTCTAGTAATATCCATTATACTGTAAAACCATAGTGAAAAATAAGGGAGAATGTCCAAAAACAGCAAAAAGAAAACGTTCTCAATTCCCGAAAAAGAAGAAAGGAAGCGAATTATGAATTTTAAAGACGAAAATGCGTTAGACTTAGAATGGGTTATGCTCATAATGGAAGCAAAAGAAACAGGTATAAGCATCGAGGAAGTTAGACAATTTTTACAAAGTATTAGTTCAAATTCTTAGCCGATACATCAGTAAGGAAATAAAGAATTCGTTACGGATAGCTAACCTTTATAGCGGGTCTCAAGCTATGTCCACTAGATGTATAATCATCCCTTTACAGTAAGAACGTTTATTTATAATGCACGATAAAGTGAAATTATGGTATTATTATCGATAAGTAAGCATTAGTAAGGGTGATTATAATGACAATTGGTCAACGTATTCGAGATCTTAGAATGAAACAGGGAATATCGCTAACAGAACTTGCAAACCGAGCGGGTGTTGCTAAATCGTACATATCTTCAGTAGAAAGAGGAATTCAGCTCAACCCATCTATTCAATTTCTAAACAAAATTTCTACCTCATTGAACGTGAGTATTGATAGATTGATTCATGAGCCTATGGATAAAGCTGAGTCGTTGGATATTGATAATGAGTGGCTTGAGTTAGCAAAAGAAGCAGCGGAGTCAGGAATAAGCAAAGAGCAGTTTAAACAATTTCTTGAATTTCAAAAATGGCAGCGGGCAAAGCAAGATTAACTTCGCGGAATATACATAAAAGAGAACTTACATAGCACAACTGCTAAAAAATCATGATTGCAAAAAAGAGATTCCATTTATCTATGGAATCTCTTTTTTGTTGACTTAAGAAGAAATAAAATGAGACGGGAATTCTTTTTCTCGCTGAAACTGAATACGTTCAAGAGTTATTAATCTTGGCTTTCTTTTCTGTTCAAACTGTCTCAATGTTTCTGAAATCTCTTTGTTTTGATAAAAAACTTGATGCAGTAAGTCAGACAGTAAGTCAGCATCTTTTAATGACTCGTTTAATCCAAAAGCGCCAGTAGGAGTCATCGTATGAGCAGCATCACCTAACAAGAGCAGGTGATGTTTTGACCACACTTCGCTTATGCTGCTTTGCACAGAAAGAAGCGTAAAGTCTGACCACGACTTAATAAACCTTTCAATTGAAAGGTTTAAGCTAGGGAAAGCCTCTATTAAACGCTGAATAAACGGTTTAAACGATTGTTTTCGAAGAGCAGGATAGCTGTCTTTTTCAATATTCCATCCGATTTGAACAAAGCCTTTTGCTTGAGAAAAAAGCGCTACCTGCTGCTGCTTCACAAGCGCAAATTTAATAGAAGGCTCCCAGTTGGCAGGTGCAGGAATTTTCGCCCAAAGCAAATCGTATCCATGATTATGAATATTGTTTTTTATGTGCGCAAGTTTGCGAACAGTTGAATATCGACCATCTGCTCCAATAATGATTTTACTTTCAACTATTATTTCACCCCGGCCTTTTTGCTGAGCTTTTATTCCAGTATATTGTCCTTTTTCATTTTGCGTTAGCTCCGTTACTTTTGTGCCCAGCATAAGTTTGTAGGAGGGATGGCTGCTTGCTCGGCTATCTATAGACTGAAGAAGATGCTGCTGTGGAACATGAATTCCTGCATGCCCAAGTTCAGATTCTATCGTTTTGAATACATGTCCATCTTTCCAGTATTCGACCCTAGACATTCGAAGGAGGCCTAAGCTTTCAATTTCTTCAAATATATGATGTTTTTTAAGAATCATTTCTCCATCTTCATTTAAATGTTCGCCTCGAAATTCTTTTCCAAGCTTATCAGATCTCTCTATCAGTATAGTTGATATATTTTGTTTAGCCAGTAGATAGGCTAGTAGAGCACCGCCTGGTCCGGCTCCTATTATACACACATCTGTTTGATAGTTCATTTTCTTCACCTTGTTTGTTATATGCAATTAAGTTACTTTTAGTAAGTATATTAACTTTTATAAATGTTAATGTCAACTTTTTTATAGCTTTTCTTCTATGGAATTCGTTCTTTGGTCGAAACACAAATAAGGTTTTACATAAACAAAGTCAAAGATTAAGTTTTATGGTAAACTAAAATACACAAATTATTTTGAATAATTTGTATAAAAAGGTGAAATTTAAACATTGTTGAGAAAAAGCACGGTTGGAAAGCTGCAGGATTTTTAGCAAGAAGAGTAGAGAACGTCTCTGAAAATTCTAGCAAACTCCAATTTCGACTGGAGGATGATTATGACAAAAGTAGAACATTATATTCAAACATTGGGTAACAGTGCAGATTTGCTAACGAAAAAGCAGACAAGCATTTACTTCGAAAAACTTTCAAACACCTTTCCTTTTTTAACAATCATGCAAATTAATTGGAGAAAAGTATTAATTAAAAAGTCCGCCCGGCATATTGAAGAAATCAAAAAATGGCTTCAAGAGATGAATATAAAAGAACATCAGGTTGTTTTATTTTGGAAACGAGCAACTAAAGCCGTAAGCGTCGATTTAGCTCAGGCTCTAACGTTTTTCCAACAAACAGCTGATCTTACAGAAGAAGCGTTTATTTACTGTCCGTCTGTTGACTATGTCATTGAATATTTTAAAGACGGTAAAATGATGATTGGTTTAGCAGCACGTTAATTAAAAGGGAAAAAAGCTGAGGGAAGAGGGGGAATGAGAACTTCTTCACTCGGCTTTTTATGCATATAAACTCTAAAAAATACGAAACATAACGTTATTTACAACATAAATTACCTTCTCTTTATAATTAGTGGGAAAAGTATTGACATTTTCCATAAAACAAATATAATTAACATTAATCATATTGTTAATTGTAAAAAGAGTGATCAGGAGAAATGCTGAATGTCGAACAAAAAAGCAATGACTAATCAAATGAAAAAAGAATACCCTAAACCCTATGGCTATACGTCAGATATTGCTGTATTTACGATTGTGACGGAAGAAAAAGAACCCTACAAACCACCTAAAATGAATTTAAAATTAATGCTTATCCAGCGAGCAATGCTAAACGCGGAGGGAGAAAAGAACAGCGAAGCAGGAAAGTGGGCGCTTCCCGGCGGATTTGTCCATCCTGATGAATCAGCTTTTGAAGCGGCTAAAAGAGAGCTCGAAGAAGAAACGGGCGTGAACGATATCCATTTAAAACACTATGGTGTCTATGATGAGCCCGGAAGAGACGATAGGGGATGGGTCATCACAAACGCACATTATGCAATTGTCCCAGAAGATAGTCTAATAAAACGAAAAGCGAATGATGATGCTGCTCGAGTTGAATTATTTAAAATAGATGAAATCTTTTCATTGCCTTTAGCTTTTGATCATGAAATCATCATTCGAGATGCAATCAAGGAAATTAAGAAAGATTTATTGCAAACGACTATTGCTCAGAAGTTTCTGCCTTCTCAGTTTACATACTCTGAACTGCAGGCTGTGCTGCTTACCGTAACGGATGATGCGGCAATTAAAAGTGATCAGGCGTTTGCACGAAAAATAAGAATGCTGCCATTCATTGAAGAAGTAGACGGAAAAACAACGACGAGAACGTCTAAAAAGCCAACAAAGCTCTACCGGTTTGTTGAGATGAATGTGATGAAGCCAATCTATACAGCACGCTATTAAAAGAAAAAACTTTCAATTCAAATAATTAACAATATGTTAACTGTTAATTTTTATTTATGAGGGGGAAACATAATGAAAAAAGCACTGATTAACATTGATTATACCAATGATTTTGTAGCTGAAAACGGGGCTTTGACATGCGGAGAACCAGGGCGACACATTGAAACATCCATAAGCGATATCACGCGTCAATTTATTGAGCAAGGCGAGTATGTCGTCTTTGCCATTGATTTTCATAAAGAAAATGATTCCTTGCATCCAGAATCAGCGCTGTTTCCGCCTCATAATATTGAAGGTTCTGCAGGAAGGAAGCTATACGGAAAGTTAAATGATTTATATAATGTGTATCAATCAAAGGCAAATGTAGAATGGATAAATAAAACGAGATACAGCGCATTTGCTGGAACAGATCTGGAGATTAAACTGCGAGAAAGACAGATCACCGATGTCTACTTAGCAGGTGTATGTACGGATATCTGTGTACTTCATACAGCAGTAGATGCTTATAATAAAGGATTTGCTATTTATATTTATGAAAAAGCCGTAGCGAGCTTTAATCAAAAAGGCCATGAGTGGGCGCTCGAACACTTTAAATCTTGCCTCAGAGCAGAAATTATTTAAGGACATAAAAGTGGAGGAAATCAATGAATATGTTTACAGATGACAGCGTAATGCTACACACCGATTTATATCAAATTAATATGGGAGAAACGTATTGGGAAGATAACATTCATCAAAAGAAGGCTGTTTTTGAAGTTTTTTTCCGCAAACTTCCTTTTGGGAATGGGTATGCTGTTTTTGCTGGATTAGAAAGAATTATTGAATATATTAAAGCATTTAAATTTAGCGAATCTGATTTAACGTACTTGCACGAAGAATTAGGTTTTAAAGAAGATTATTTAGCTTACTTAAAAGACCTTACATTTACTGGGACAATTCGATGTATGCGTGAAGGTGAGCTTGTGTTTCATAATGAACCAATTTTACGTGTAGAAGCACCGTTAATTGAAGCTCAGCTTGTAGAAACAGCGATTTTAAATATTGTGAATTACCAAACGCTGATTGCAACAAAAGCAGCCCGAATCAAACATGTAGTAGGAGACCAAGTGGCAATGGAGTTTGGAACGCGACGCGCTCAAGAAATGGATGCTGCTATTTGGGGAACAAGAGCAGCCTATATTGGCGGATTTGGTGCTACTTCTAACGTGCGTGCAGGAAAGAAATTTGGAATTCCAGTTGCAGGAACGCATGCCCATGCAATGGTGCAAGCTTATAAAGACGAATATATTGCATTTCATAAATACGCTCGTCGCCATAAAAACTGTGTGTTTCTAGTTGATACGTACGATACGTTAAAATCAGGAGTTCCCAATGCGATTAAAGTAGCAAAAGAATTAGGAGACAAAATTAATTTTACGGCGATTCGTTTAGACAGCGGCGATTTAACTTATTTGTCTAAAAAAGCTCGTCAAATGTTGGATGAAGCAGGGTTTACAGAGACAAAAATTGTTGCTTCCAACGATTTAGATGAAGATACGATTATGCATTTAAAGTCGCAAGGTGCACAGATAGACATGTGGGGAATTGGTACGAAGCTCATTACTGCATATGATCAGCCGGCGCTTGGAGCAGTGTATAAACTCGTCTCTATTGAAGGAGAAAATGGCGAGATGATGGATACGATTAAAATTAGTGCGAATCCTGAAAAAGTCAGTACACCAGGGTTAAAGCGCGTATATCGTATTATTAATAATTTGAATGGGAAATCTGAAGGGGATTATATTACGATGGAAGACGAAGACCCTCAAAGCGAAGAGCGTTTAAAAATGTTCCATCCTGTTCATACGTTTATCAGTAAATTCGTCACAAATTTTGAGGCAAAAGAACTTCATCATGATATCTTTGTAAACGGAAAGCTTGTGTATGAAACAGAAGAACTTCAGGAAATTCAGCAGTACGTAAAAGATAATTTAGAGCTGCTTTGGGATGAATATAAGCGCACGCGCAATCCAGAAGAATATCCAGTAGATTTAAGCGAAAAGTGTTGGGAAAATAAAACGCGTCAAATTGCGTACGTAAAACAAAAAGTAGCGGAAGCCCTAAATAAAAAATAGTAGGGAGCTGGAGACATGTCAGATACGCTTGCTTATTTTCAACAGCTAAACCCTGATAAGAAAATAGATACGCTTTTAGAAAAAGGAGCGAAAATTGGGATTTATGGTTCATCTTTTGATCCGGTTACCAACGTTCATCTTTGGACGGCATCAACGGTTGCGCATCGAAAGAAGTTAGATGCTATTATCTTCTTGCCTTCATCGCACAAACGGACAGATAAAAAGCTCCAAACGTCCGATGAACACCGTGTAAATATGGTTAGCTTAGCGATTAAAGACAACCCGAAATTTTTGCTCGATACGTATGAGCTAGACGTATTGCCCGGCTATCATTACACATACTACACTATGGAGCACTTTAAAAAATTGCTCCCACACGCTGACTTATTTTTTATTATGGGAGCCGACTTACTGCAAGATATTGGTGAGGGCAAGTGGAAGAAAGCAGATGAACTTATTAGTGAAAACCAGTTTATCATCATGGCAAGAGAGGGAATAGACATGTTGAAAGCTATTAGTCATTCTCCTTTGCTTCGAAATTATGACGACGGCCGGTTTCAGCTTCTTGATAAGGGGCTTGCAATGGAAATCAGCTCTACTTATATTCGTCAAGAATTTGCCAGGGGCGGAGAACCACGATATTTAATGCCTGATCTCTGTTATTTTTATAGTAAAGAACATGGTTTGTATCAGTAAGAAATCTACATATAATGGAAGGAGAGCATGTATCATGTCAGACATGCAAGAAAAAATAAGAAAAGAGCTACATGTGAAATCTGAAATTGATCCAGCACAAGAAATTCGTGCCCGCGTTGATTTTTTGAAAAACTACCTAAAGTCAGCAAATGCAAAAGGCTTTGTATTAGGTATAAGCGGAGGGCAGGACTCTAGTTTAGCTGGACGATTAGCGCAGATTGCTGTAGACGAATTGCGAAAAGAAGAATATGAAGCAAAATTTGTAGCCGTTCGCTTGCCTCATGGCACGCAGCATGATGAAGCGGATGCGAAGGCGTCACTAGAATTTATTAAACCTAATGAAACATATACATTTAATATTAAAAACACGGTGGAAGCATTTGAAAGTTCGTTTACAGGTTCTACAGATATAGCACTGTCTGATTTTCATAAAGGAAATGTCAAAGCACGTACGCGTATGATTGTACAGTATGCAATCGGAGGAGAAAACGGCCTTTTAGTTATCGGAACCGATCATGCAGCAGAAGCAGTAACAGGCTTTTTTACAAAATACGGAGATGGCGGAGCAGACGTGCTGCCTCTAACGGGATTAACAAAACGTCAAGGAAAAGCATTGCTAAAAGAATTAGGTGCAGATAAACGATTGTACGAAAAAGTACCAACCGCTGACTTATTAGATAATAGTCCTGGTCAATCTGATGAAACGGAACTAGGAATTTCTTATGATGAACTAGACGATTATTTGGAAGGAAAAGAAGTATCACAAGAAGCCGTTGAAAAAATTGAACAGCGCTATCGTATTACTGAACATAAGCGTCAGTTACCGGCTAGCATGTTTGATGAATGGTGGAAATGAGAGAAATGCCCATATTAGGTATATCTAATATGGGCATTATTTTGACTGATTTCTTTCATAAAACAAAAAAGTGGCGGAAAAAGTGTAATTTAACAAATTGTTTTCTCATACACACTTTGTTATTCTTACGCACTTTGGTATAATGAAGTGCTTTTAATATTATTGAGGAGGAACATTTTTTATGGCAGTTGAAGTAGGTAGCAAGGTACAAGGTAAAGTAACAGGTATTACTAATTTTGGAGCATTTGTAGAATTACCTGGAGGTCAAACTGGGCTTGTACATATTAGTGAGGTAGCTGACAGCTATGTAAAAGACATTAATGACCATCTTAAAGTTGGTCAAGAAATTGAAGTGAAAGTCGTTAATGAGAAAGACGGAAAAATTGGATTATCGATTAAAAAAGCGATAGATAAACCGGAAAGACCCTCATCTTCTTATTCACAACGCCCGCCACGTCAGGCAAGAAATAATGATAATCGTTCTAAAAGCAACTTCCAACCAAAGGAAAACTTCGAACAAAAAATGGCGCGTTTCTTAAAAGATAGTGAAGATAATTTATCTACACTAAAACGCAGCACTGAATCAAAACGAGGTGGCAGAGGCGGAAGACGCGGATAAATCCCTTCCACTCTAACTACTTTATTATATAGTTGAAGCAAGCCAGTAAAAATTGGCTTGCTTCTTTTTTGTGATAGCTTAAGTACATACGCTAGAAGAGTAAAGAGAAGGTTAAGCACTTACTTAGTTGTAAAGTAGATGCCAATCGTGACAAGAGATGAAAGAAGATCAAGGATGAGTAGGATGAAATTTAAATCTATCATAATCATACCTCCCTTTTTGCGAGCGTTGACGTTAGTATCTGCACGAACTACTTTTATTATTCGTAATTTTTAAAAATTTCATTTAATTAAATGTGATATTTAATATTTAATTAAACTATGTTCTAAATAATAATTAATAAAATAAAAAACGCTTATAAGAACAATTTTCTTAAAATAATAAAAAAACCTTATAAGTAAACGAAGAGAAAGTAGGAATGAGTCCCTCATCGAAATAGCTAAATTAACAGAAAATCGTCAGTATTCTTGTATATTCATCTAATTTTTTCATAATTTTAGGAATAAAAAAGTGCTGAAAAAGCAAAGAACAGACAAAATTCTTCCTTTTTTGAGCAGTAGTGCTCAATTTGGAGAAATATATAAAATGATTCCATAGACTCAAGGATTTTATAGTAATATATAGAACTTCCATACTATTCTAGTTTTTAGCTCATTAGCTAAGTAAAAGATGCGTATGTTTTGGGGATGAAGACATACATAGTCGTACGAATTATAGAGAGAAATGGAGAGGGAAAAACGATGAAAAAAGTATCAATTCGGGCTGTATTGAGTACAGTAGCATTTTCGGTTGCTTTATCTTCTTTTGCAATGGGAGCATCGGCTAATGGAAATTCAAAGCCGGCGCTGGAACCGTCACTAGTTAAAATTCAAGGAGACTATAACTTAAAATCGGCTAAAAAAGTAAAAGTTATTGTGGAGTTAAATGAAGAGTCTGTAGCGGAAGCCAAGAAAAAAGGAGTAGCGCAAAGTAAAGGAAAGATTAAAAAAGCGCGTGACGAAGTGAAAAAAGAACTTTCAAAAGCTTCTAAAACTTCAAAAGTAAAGCGAGAATACGACCAAGTGTTTTCTGGGTTTTCAGCGGAACTTCCGGCTAATGACCTTGAAAAAGTAGCAAGTTTACCTGGAGTAAAAGCTATTTATCCAAGCGTTGAATATCATACAACAGAAGTGAAATCGAAAGAAGTGAGCGCCGAAGAATACGGTTCTGAAATGGATAAAAGCATTTACTACGTGGGAGCAGATCAAGCGTGGAAATCAGGATATACAGGTAAAAATATGACCGTAGCTGTTATCGATACAGGCGTTGATTACGACCACCCGGATTTAAAGTCGGCGTTTGAGAAATATAAAGGATGGGATTTTGTTGATGATGACAAAGACCCTCAAGAAACGCCGGCTGGAGATCCAAAAGGCGAAGCGACAACGCACGGTACGCACGTAGCGGGAACAATTGCAGCGGACGGGAAAATTAAAGGGATAGCTCCTGATGCTCATTTACTTGCGTATCGTGTACTAGGCCCAGGAGGAACAGGTTCAACAGAAGACGTAATTGCCGGTATTGAACGTGCGGTAGAAGACGGGGCGGATGTAATGAACCTGTCGCTTGGAGATACGATTAATAATCCGGACTTGGCAACGAGTATTGCATTAGATTGGGCAATGGAAGAAGGAGTAGTAGCCGTTACATCAAATGGAAACAGTGGACCAGCTAACTGGACAGTAGGCTCTCCGGGAACGTCTCGTGAAGCTATTTCAGTTGGTGCGACTCAGCTTCCTTACAATTTGTATAAAACGACATTAACCGTAGATAACGCAAGCTATGCTTCAGCTGAAGTAATGGGCTTTCCAAACGACAAGGCGTTACTGGATGCAAGCGGTAAAAATTATGAATTTGTCCCTGTCGGACTTGGAAAACCAGAAGACTTTGAAGGAAAGGATGTAAAAGGAAAAGTAGCGGTTATTTCCCGCGGTGACATTGCATTTGTAGATAAAGTTGACAATGCGAAAAAAGCCGGCGCTGTTGCAACGGTCATTTACAATAACGTAGAAGGAACAATTCCTGATATTCCAGGTACATCTCTGCCGAGTATTCGCCTATCGAAAGCCGATGGACAAGCTTTGATAGCTTCTTTAGCAAAAGGATCCGTCACCGGCTCTTTTAACGCAACATTTGATCAGACAGTCGATGAAACAATGGCTGACTTTTCGTCTCGCGGACCCGTTGTGGATACGTGGATGATTAAGCCGGACATTTCGGCACCGGGAGTCGATATTATCAGTACAGTGCCAACAGATGATCCGAGCAATCCTCATGGATATGGATCAAAACAAGGCACAAGTATGGCCGCACCGCACGTAGCAGGAGCAGCAGCGTTAATTTTACAGGCGCATCCCAATTATAAAGTAGAAGACGTAAAAGCATCTTTAATGAACACAACGGAACTGCTTCGTGACCGCAACGGGCTCATTTACCCTCATAATACGCAAGGTGCAGGAAGCATGCGCGTAGTAGATGCAATTAAAGCAAAAACGCTTATCACCCCAGGAAGTCACTCGTACGGCGTCTTTTATAAAGATAAAGGGAAACAAGTAGAAAAACAAAGCTTTAAGATTAAAAATCTATCAAATCACAGTCAAAAATACTCGGTCAAAGTGAAATTTAAGAAAAGCCATCAAGCAATTGACGTTAAATCAACAAACGATTTAGTTGTTAATGCAGGAAAAACGCAAAAAGTAAATCTCAATGTAAAAGTAGATGCGGGGAAATTATCTCCTGGCTATTACGAAGGGACCATTACGGTAAGTAACAATAAAGAAACGTACGATGTTCCAACGATCTTATTTGTAAAAGAGCCGGATTATCCTCGCGTTACTTCTGCGTATGTAGATGTACTAGGAAATGGCTCATTTGAATACGGCAGTTATTTACCAGGAGGAGCAGAGAAGCTTAGCTATTACATTTACGATGCAACGCTAGAAAAAGGGGAATTGTTAAGTTCGTATACGAATGTAGGAAAAGGATTCTCTAGCGCAACGTGGGACGGAAAAATTAATGGTGAAGCTCTTCCAGCGGGAACGTATTATTTATACGCAGAAGCAGTAAAAGCAGGTCAGACGACCGGTTCTTTAGGAGAATTTGAAATTCAATAAATAAAAAAAGAGTGCCAGTCTAACTGACACTCTTTTTTTATTGAGCCGTATATCCTCCATCGATCACAGCAGCTTGGCCGGTGACGCCTTTTGCTAAATCACTTGCTAAAAACATTGCGTAGTCTGCAATTTCATCAACTGCCAGCAAGCGTTTTTGAGGAACAAGAGGATAAATAACTTCTTCTAGTACTTTTTCAAGCGCTACATTTCGCGTACGTGCTAAATCTTTTAATTGATTTTGAACAAGCGGTGTATCAACATAACCAGGGCAAATCGCATTTACCGTAATGCCGTGCTCCGCACCTTCAAGAGCAGCCACTTTCGTTAAGCCAATCACGCCGTGCTTAGCACTGTTGTATGCCGCTTTTCCTGAGAAACCAATCAATCCGTTAATGGAAGACATGTTCAAAATGCGGCCGAATTTTTGCTTTTTCATAATAGGAAACGCATGCTTAGTCGCAACAAAAGGTGCAACAAGCATAATTTTCGTTAAAAGTTCAAATTTTTCAGTAGGAAATTCTTCGAGCGGGGAAACAAATTGCATGCCAGCATTGTTAATTAATACATCAAGGCGGCCATATGTTTCAACCGTTTGAGCAATCATTTGTTCAATGTCACTTTCATTTGTCACATCTGCTTTAATGCCTAATGCTTCGTAGCCTTTTGTCTTCAATTTGTCTGCTGCTTTCTTAACTCCGTCTTCATTCAAGTCAGTTAAGACAACAGTCGCTCCGTCTTCAGCAAAGCGCTCACCAATTTGATAACCAATACCTTGAGCTGCACCTGTAATTAACACAATTTTGTTTTCAACCATCGTTTTTTCCCCCTTATATGTAGATGATATAAAATCGCTTACTTTTCCATTTTATCAAAAATTATCTTAATTTAGCGAGTATTTTAACTGTACTTTACGCGAAAAGAATGGGTGTGGGAAGGGGTGTTTACTACCTTTACTTCCACATTGCTGACAGAAGCGAACGGCGAGGGACCTTTTTTAATTTCTTCAATAAATTTTTGGATATTACTTTCTTCACCTTCAGCATCAATTTCTACTTTTTGATCTTCTCGATTTCGTACCCATCCGTTAATGGAGCATTCCATTGCTTTTAGCTGCGTGTAGTGACGGAACCCAACCCCTTGAACGCGTCCGTCTACAATCATATGCACATGTTTTTTCACTGTTCTCACCTCACAGGCAATTTTCCCTTTTTTATAAAAAAGAAAACAACTATAATTTTACTTTTCACTGTATAATAGAAAAAGACATTGTAAGACTTTAACAGTTTTAATGTAGATTAAATAAGAAAGAAGGGTTATGAATGCAAGCAGCAGCACGAACGCAGCAAGCGCAGCCGGCGACGATTTACCGTATTTTATTTGCTATTAGTTTAGGACATTTTCTAAATGATTGTATGCAGTCTGTTATACCGGCACTTTTTCCAGTCCTTGAAAAATCGATGAATTTAAACTACACGCAAATCGGCTGGATTGCCTTTGCTTTAAACATGACGTCATCGATTATGCAGCCGGTATTCGGCGTATTTGCCGATAAGCGTCCCTCGCCGTTTTTATTGCCAATTGCAATGTGTTTAAGCATGATTGGTATGGTTGGACTCGCTTTAGCGCCAAATTTTTATTTTGTGATTATATCTGTTTTATTTGTAGGATTCGGATCCGCTATTTTTCACCCGGAAGGTTCTCGCGTAGCGTATATGGCAGCAGGAGGAAAGCGGGGGCTGGCACAGTCTATTTATCAAGTTGGCGGGAATACTGGACAGTCGATGGCTCCGCTGTTTACGGCATTTATCTTTATCGGACTTGGTCAGTTTGGAACAATTTGGTTTACGTTAATTGCAGGTATTGGCGTAGTGGTTTTATACAGCGTGTCTAAATGGTATAAATCAGAGTTAGCTACTCGTCAACGCTTGAAGAAAAAGCAGTCAGATGCTTCATTTACGATGAACAAGCAAATTATTTTTGCGATTGGACTTTTAATTTTTCTCGTTTTTGCACGTTCATGGTACGGAGCAGGCATCCTTAATTTCTTTCAGTTTTATATTATTGAAAAATTTAATTTGCCTATCAAAAGCGCTCAGCTTTACGTTTTTTTATTTATGATTGCAGGGGTGTTTGGAACATTCTTTGGAGGTCCGCTTGCCGATCGTTTCGGAAAACGAAATATTTTATTGTTTTCTATGTTAGGGTCAGTACCGTTTACTTTATTACTCCCTCACGTTTCTCTCGGAGTCGCAGCGCCTCTTTTAATACTAATCGGCTTTATTCTCCAGTCAAGTTTCAGCGTCACGGTCGTCTATGCTCAAGAGCTGATGCCGGGGAAAATTGGCTTGGTTTCCGGCTTAATTGTAGGGCTTGCTTTTGGGATGGGAGCTTTAGGAGCTGTTGTATTCGGTAAATTAGCCGATGTCTTCAGCCTTCAGTTTATTATGCTGTTTTGCAGCTATTTACCAATCCTAGGGCTGTTAACATGGCTGTTGCCGAGCGATAAGCGTGTGAAAGAAATACACGAAGCAAAATAAGAAAAAGAAAAAGCAAACGCGCCTTAGCATTTGCTTTTTTTATGAGCGTGAAGCAAATTTCAAGACGAATTCATATTTTTCTCCTACAATAGATACAATAGAAATTGAAAATCGAAAGGAAGAATCAGCTATGATTAAGCTAAGCGTATTGGATCAGTCTCCAGTTTCAAGCGGATCAACACCAAAGGAAGCGTTAAAACGTACGGTGGAACTGGCAAAATTAACGGAAAAGTTGGGCTACCACCGCTTTTGGGTAGCGGAACATCATAATACGAACGGTCTTGCAGGCTCATCTCCAACTCTTTTAATGACGCACTTAGCTTCTCAAACGAGCCGAATCCGAATTGGATCTGGAGGAGTCCTTCTTCCTCAATACAGTCCGTATAAAGTAGCAGAAGATGCTCAGCTGCTTGAAAATCTGTTTCCGAACCGAATCGATTTAGGTCTTGGACGCTCACCGGGAGGAGATGCGCTGACGCGGCTAGCGCTTACAGATGGAGTACGTAAAAGCCTCAATGAATTTCCGCGTCAAATTCAGGCGTTAAAAGGGCATCTTGAGCATAATTTGCCGTCTGATCATCCGTATTACGGTGTGACAGCTTATCCGTTAAGTGAAACAAAGCCGGAACTGTGGCATCTTGGTATCAATAAAAGAGGAGCAAGATCAGCTGCTGAGCTGGGCATTTCTTTTACGTTTGGACACTTTATTTATTCAGTTGGTGGACAAGAAGCCATTCGTCATTATAAACAAGAATTTATCCCTTCTTCGTATCAATCAAAGCCTAAAACCAACGTATGTGTATTTGTTGTATGTGCAGAAACAACAGAAGAAGCCGAGGAGCACGCCAAAACGCTAGATGATTGGCTGTTGAAAGTAGCCAAAGGCGGAGACACAACGGTTTCATCGATAGAAGAAGTGCGCAATCGTTCTTATTCAGAAGAAGAGCTTAAAAAAATAAGCACCAATCGTCCTCGTATGATCGTAGGAAATCCAGCTGAAGTAAAACAAGGATTAACGCAGCTGCAGCAAAAATACGATAACGACGAATTTTTAATTATTACAAATATCCATGATTATGAAGCAAAAAAGAAGTCTTATCAACTGCTTGCAGAGCTATTTCCTCAACCCTCATTTTTCTAAGAAAAAGATGGGGTTTTTTTACGTAATTAAATGTTAGAATATTTAAAAAGGAGGAGTGACATGCAAGTAGAGCAAAAAAGTGTAAGCAGCCAAACTAATAAGATTACCTATACATATATTAAAACAGGAGGGCCTCGCATTTGCTTTATGTTTTCAGGGCTAGGCTATACGTACGAAAAGCCCCTGTTGTATTATGTAACGATGCTGATGATAAAACACGGAATTGACGTGGTTCAGATTCACTATACATATTCAAAAGAGCTGATGACAAAGTCTACAGATGAGATTGCAGACGTTATGATGAAAGACATTTGTTTAGTGCTGCAGGACGTTTTGCCTCAAAATAGCTATAAAGATATCATATTTGCAGGGAAATCGCTTGGGACCATTCCTCTAATTCAGCGAGTTATGAAAGATGAAGTTTACAAAGACGCAGTGATGCTTTTACTGACGCCGCTTTTAACAAGAACAGAACTGTTTGAAAGTTTACTAAAAAGCTCTCACAAAGGTCTTCTTGTAATAGGAAGTGGTGATCACTATTATACTGAAGAAGTTTATCGATTAAAAACAAATCCAATGAATATTGCAGTCATCGAAAATGCCGATCATTCATTGGATGTTTTGTATGCTCCAGCAGAATCGTTAAGGGTGCTGGGAACCGTTTTGGACGGCATAGAACAGCTTCTGTGAGACAGGAAATAAGGAAAGGAGAACAAAATGGATACGCTACGTGAAATTATTTGCGAAAAAAGAGCCTACAGCTATTCACCTCATACTCATGATCATAACTACAGTCAGCTTTTGTTTCCGCTAGCAGGTGCTCTTGATATTCAAGCAAGCGAGCAGCACTTAACGCTGCAAGAAGGATGCTTTTACATTCCGCCTCGTCAACTGCATACGTATCAAGCTAAAAATACAAATGAATGTTTGGTTGTTGATATTCCTTTGAAATTTACAGAAAGTGCGCATCTTTCTCAAGAAGCAGCTTTTATTCAATGGGATTCAACGTGGAAAGCACTTCGCTACCTGTTACTTGAGGGGCTTCAAAAAAGCACTGACAGGGGGGCGCTTGAAGATTTAGTCCGTTACGTTCAGCATTATTTGCCAAAGAAACAAACGTTTAAATCCATTGATTACCTTCATGCTAACTTCAATCAAGAGTTAAATATAGAAAGTCTTGCTAAGCTGGAAAATTATCATCCTGCCTATTTTTCCACTTGGTTTAAACAAAAAACGGGTTATTCGCCTCAAAGCTATGTAGCGCATATACGTTTAAATAAAGCAAAAGAACTGCTAAAAGAGAGCAGCTACTCGGTAACGTATATTGCGCATGAAGTGGGCTATCACAGCTTGTCTTCATTTACGAAATGGTTTGCAAAACAAGAAGGAGTCTCACCCACGCAATATCGAAGTATCTTAAAAACAGACAAATAAGATCATAAAAGCGGAAAAACTTTTTTCTTTCTTTTAGCTATGATAAAAGAAAGGAGATGAAACGATGAATACTTCATTATCAAAAATACTTATTTTATGTGCCGCAGTTTTGTGGGGAACAACAGGAACCGCCCAAGCTTTAGCATCTGCTGAAGCGCATTCCGTGGCTATTGGAGCCGTACGTTTAGCGGTAGGGGGACTATCGCTTCTTACAGCTTGTCTTATACAAAGAAAGAATGTGGACGTAAGACGTCTTCCTATTTTGCCTCTTGCGGTTGCTGCAGCAAGTATGGCCGCTTATCAGCCTTTATTTTTTTCAGCTGTCATTGAAACGGGTGTTGCAGTAGGAACAATGGTGGCAATCGGCAGTGCGCCTGTTTTATCAGGAGTATTAGATTACATAGTGTACCGCAAGAAACCTACAAAAAAATGGTTGCTTGCTACGGTTACTGGTATTATAGGGTGCAGCTGCTTGTTGTTAAAAAAAGATACTCAAATCGACGTGATAGGTTTGGGTATGGCTATAGGAGCAGGGACGTCTTTTGCTTGCTATACGACTGTTAATAAAAAAATTGTTCAGCATGTTGATCCGCAAGTAGGAGCTTCGCTTGTGTTTACAGCCGCCGCTGTTTTACTGATTCCATGCTGGTTTATGTATGATATGAGCTGGCTAGCCTCTTTAAATGGAATAGGCATCGCTCTTCACTTAGGAATACTTACGACGGCGCTTGCTTATGTATTATTTTCTACAGCGCTTAAGTCGGTGCAAGCGTCTACCGCCGTGACGTTATCGCTAGCAGAGCCTGTTACCGCTTTTTTACTTGGCGTCTTTTTTTTAGGAGAATCTCTAACTTTGGTAAACATATGCGGAGCAGCACTAGTATTTGCTAGCTTAGCGTTTTTAACGTATTCTCCGAAGTCATCGCTAAATCAAGAGGTGCGTATATAGAAAATCCCCTTTCTCTATAGAAAGGGGATTTTTTATTAAGCGTACATGCTAGCTACTTGTTTTTGCAGGTTGCTGTCTTCTAAATACTCATCGTACGTCATTTGCTTGTCAATTACTCCGTTTGGCGTAATTTCAATTACACGATTTGCAATCGTTTCAACGAACTGATGGTCATGAGATGTGAAAATCATTGAACCTTTGTAGCTGATAAGTCCATTATTTAGTGCTGTGATTGATTCTAAGTCAAGGTGATTCGTAGGATCGTCTAGTAAAAGAACGTTTGAACCGCTTAGCATCATTTTAGAAAGCATACAGCGAACTTTTTCTCCTCCGGAAAGAACGTTGGCTTTTTTCAACACTTCTTCACCAGAGAATAGCATTCTGCCTAAGAAACCGCGTAAGAAGCTTTCGCTTTGGTCATTAGGTGAATATTGACGCAGCCAGTCTACTAAGTTTAAGTCTCCGTTTTCAAAGTACTCGGAGTTATCTTTAGGGAAGAAGGCTTGAGACGTTGTGACACCCCACTTGTACGTACCGCTGTCCGCTTCCATTTCACCCATTAAAATCTTCATTAATGTTGAATTTGCAAGTTCGTTTCGGCCTACAAGAGCAATTTTATCATCTTTATTCATAATAAAGCTTACGTTATCAAGTACTTTTACGCCGTCAATTGTTTTTGTTAGACCTTCAACGCGAAGTACGTCATTTCCAATCTCACGTTCCGGCGTGAAGTTCACGTACGGATAGCGACGAGAAGAAGGACGGATGTCATCTAATGAAATTTTATCAAGCAATTTTTTACGAGACGTTGCTTGTTTTGATTTCGATGCATTTGCGCTAAAGCGAGCGATAAAGGCTTGAAGCTCTTTAATTTTTTCTTCTTTTTTCTTATTCGCATCTGACGCCATTTTTTGTGCTAATTGACTTGATTCATACCAGAAATCATAGTTACCAACGTAGACTTGGATTTTACTGAAGTCAAGGTCAGCAATGTGCGTACATACTTTGTTTAAGAAGTGACGGTCATGTGATACAACAATGACTGTGTTTTCAAAGTTAATTAAGAACTCTTCTAACCATTGAATTGCTTGGATATCCAAGTTATTCGTAGGCTCATCTAGAAGTAATACATCAGGTTTTCCGAATAAAGCTTGTGCAAGAAGCACTTTTACTTTTTCACTACCCGTTAGTTCAGCCATTTTTTTGGCGTGAAGATCTTCAGAAATACCTAATCCTTTTAAAAGAATAGCCGCTTCTGATTCTGCTTCCCAACCGTTTAATTCAGCAAATTCACCTTCAAGCTCAGCTGCTTTCATTCCGTCTTCATCTGTGAAGTCTGCTTTCATATAAATAGCATCTTTTTCTTGCATTACTTCATAAAGGCGAGCGTGCCCCATAATAACGGTTTTCATAACTTCTTGATCTTCATATTCGAAGTGGTTCTGTTTTAAGACAGCAAGGCGTTCGCCAGGGCCCATATGTACATCACCAGTCTGAGATTCAATTTCACCAGATAAAATTTTTAAAAACGTTGATTTTCCAGCACCGTTTGCGCCGATTAATCCATAGCAGTTACCAGGCGTGAATTTAATATTCACATCTTCAAATAACTTTCGGTCGCCAAATCGTAAACTTACATTACTAACTGTAATCATGTATGAGCAGTCCTCCAAATTCAATATCTATAAAATTATACCATTCTTTTGAGATAAGAGCGATATGAATACAATATTTCAAACATAAAGTGTAACCGACACTTTAAGCACTCGTCAACCATTTAAGGGATTTTTTGAGCGGTAACGCTTGATTATTCTAGCATTCACCAAAACTTTGAGCAGCAAACTAGTATATCTAAGCCTTCAGTAAGCAGCTCTTTTTCATTTTTAAGATGGATGTTGTATTCCTTTGTATAAGAAACAAAAAGAAGAATAATACTACCTGGTAAATAAAAGAATTTCTATGAAGTAAACACTGATATTTTACGGATGCTTATTTCTAAAGTTGGTTTGATATAGACATAAATAGGGTGATGATTATGTGGAAATTAGTTGTTTCCTATCTTCCAGAAGGGCCAGTTTTTATACAAGCAGTTCTGGTTTTTTTCATCCCGTATATAATCTACAAATTATTAAGCGGGATTCGTAATTCAGAGGAAGAGTGATGAAAGTGAAAAAATGGAGATCAACAATAAAAAAAATAGGAAACCATGCGAATGAAAAGGAAAACAAAAAGGAATTTACATCTCAAAATTCATCTAATCATGTTACGGATCATTTAGCTTTAACTCTAAAAGCAGTTAAAAATGAAATTGGTCATAACTCCGACGTTCATTTTCGGGAGTTTATTATAGGACGTACAGGCATTCAGGCAGCTATTATTTTTGTAGAGGGGCTATCAGATAAAGATCTTATTGAAAAACATATTTTGTCATCATTGATGGCTGATTTTTCAAAAGAATACCAACAGGATCAGCTTTACGTAAAGGAAAGCCTTTCAAAACAGTTTATTAAAAGCCAAGTATTATCAATCAGTGATGTAGAAGAGGTTCATTTCATTAAAGAAGTAACATCAAAAGTCTTAACAGGATCTACGGCTCTTTTAATTGACGGAATATCACCTGCTTTAATTCTTGGTACAAGCAAAGTGAAAACAAGGACGATTGAAGAGCCCGTATCAGAAGCATTAGTGAGAGGGCCGAGAGTAGGCTTCACTGAATCTTTAAGTGATAATACTTCTTTATTAAGAGGAAGCGGAGACATTGAAAATTTGTCGCTGGTGAAATTTCAAGTAGGAAAGCGTTCCAAAAAAGACTTAGTTGTTGCTTACATAAAGGAAATTGTTGATCCAGAACTAGTTGAAAAAGTAGAAAAACGAATTAAAAAAATTGATCTTGATAATGTACCGGAGTCAGGATATGTGGAACAACTCATTGAAGATAATTACCTTAGCCTATTTCCTCAGGTGCAGAATACGGAGCGTCCTGATCGTGTAATTGCTGCTTTGATGGAAGGGAGAGTAGCCATCTTATTAGACGGGACGCCTTTTGCTTTGATTGCCCCCGTTACGTTTAGCATGATGCTACAGTCGCCGGAAGATTATTATGAAAGGTGGATTCCCGGTACATTTATTCGTTTTCTTCGTTATATTGCAGTAGTTCTTTCCCTTTTTACACCGGCTTTGTATATTGCTTTTATTTCGTTCCACCCAGGGATGATTCCGACTAAATTGGCTATTTCCATTATAGGAACAAAGTCTGGAGTGCCGTTTCCAGCCCTTATAGAAGCCTTATTCATGGAAATAGCTATCGAAATCTTGAGAGAAGCTGGACTCAGGTTACCAAAACCAATTGGTCCAGCAATGGGAATTGTCGGTGGATTAATTATTGGAGAAGCTGCTGTGCAGGCAGGGATTGTTAGCCCTATTTTAGTGATTATTGTGGCGTTAACTGCCATTTCATCGTTTGCTATTCCGCAATATAGCGTCGGGATTTCATTGCGTATTCTTCGCTTCATAGCTATGCTATGCGCTGCCATACTTGGATTATACGGCGTCGTTTTATTTTTCCTTTTTATGACCAGTCATTTGGTGAAACTAAAAAGTTTTGGCGTATCTTACATGAGTCCAGCGGTACCCTATCGTTTAAGTGAATGGAAAGACTTGATGGTCCGTATGCCTCTTATGATGATGAAAAGACGTCCAAAGATGATGCACACCAAAGATTCTCTACGAAAAGGATAGCAGCTTATGATAAAAGGAAGTGAATCAGAGGTAATGATAAATTCAAAAGATCGTATTACGACGCCACAAACAGCTATTATTGTCATCAATTTTATACTTGGAACTGGTATTCTGACGTTGCCTCGAACAGCTGCGGAACAAGTGAAAACACCAGATGTGTGGTTAACTGTTATTCTAGGAGGAATAGTCACCATGATAGCAGCGATAATCATGGTGAAGTTAAGCGGGAAATTCCCTGGAAAGACGTTTTATCAATACAGTAAAGAAATTACAGGGAAATGGTTGAGTAAGTTAATTAGCTTACTTATGATAGGTTATTTTTTACTGCTTGGTGGTTTTCACGCTCGTTCATTGGCAGAAGTAACCGGATATCTCTTGCTGGAAGGAACGCCGACGTGGGCTATTATTATGCCATTCATGTGGATAAGCCTCTATTTAATTAGAGGGGGCATTAATCCGATCGCTCGACTGTTTGAAATTATATTCCCTATTACCGTTATTCTTTTTTTACTGGTAGCTTTTATGAGTATGAAAATATTTGAAATAGATAATCTGCGCCCCGTACTTGGATCAGGAGTCCTTCCTGTACTAAAAGGGGTAAAAACAACTGCTCTTGCATTCACCGGTCCTGAAATCATGTTAATCATTTTAGCTTTTATGAAAGAACCGCACAAAGCAGGAAAAGCTGTGCTAGTTGGAATTACTATTCCTATATTTATTTATGTGATTACTGTTGTAATGGTGATTGGAGCGTTATCGATTGATGGAGTAGTAGTAAGAACATGGCCAACGCTTGATTTAATAAGGAGTTTTGAGCTGACAGGCTTGATTTTTGAACGATTTGATTCCTTGCTGCTAGTTGTATGGATCATGCAGATGTTTGCTTCTTTTACTATTAACCATTACGCCGCTTCATTAGGACTGTCTCAGCTTTTCCAAAAAAACATTCATCCATTTATGTATGGTTTGCTTCCGGTCATATATCTTATTTCCATGATTCCTAAAAATATTAATGATGTATTTAAATTGGGAGATATGATTGGCAATATCGCCTTAGTTTTATTTGGCTTTTTGCCGCTGCTTCTTCTCATTATTTCAAAAGTAAAGGGAGTAAAATATGAAACAAACCTTTAACCATTTCCAGTACCTATTGGTTTTGTTTTCTGTTTTTTTGCTCTTTCCTCTGGCAGGCTGCTGGAGCAGTCATGAAATTGAAGAGCAAAGTTTTGGAGTGGGTGTGGCCTATGATAAAGGTAAGGAGTCCATAGCTGAAAAAGAATTTGATGAACAAGGAGAAGGGTATACTAAAAAGAACTTGATTACGTCAACTTATCAACTTATCACTCCTCAAGTCGCAAGTTCAACCACTAAACAAGGAGGACCGCAGCAGAAATCTTACGTAAATATTTCGGAAACAGGAGATTCTCCTTTTCAAATGCTTCGTGAATTATCTTTAAGAAGTGACACTCCTTTAACTAGTCCTCATATGAAAGTAATGGTTATCAGTGAGGCCCTTGCACGAGCGTATAGTTTAGAGCAATTAGTGGACCAAACTCTTCGGGACAATGATTTTAGACCTAGTTGCCTTGTGTTTATTAGTAAAGGAAGAGCTAGCGACACGTTAGAATCAAAAACAGCAGGAGAGATCCCAGCTTTTCACCTGTATGGAATGATAGACAATACGTATCGAACAACGCGGGTTTTACCGCCCATGCCGCTTATTAAATTAGCAAGCAAGATTCAAACTGGATCTAGTTTTCTGTTGCAAAATGTATTATCAGCAAATGGAGAAATCAAATTTGCGGGTGCTGGTATAATTAAAGGGGAAACAAGCAAAATGATTGGTTTTTTGAATGAAGAAGAACTAGATGGTTTGGCTTGGATTACAGGGAAAGGGAAAGGCGGGCTAGTAAAAAGCTTTGATAAAAAGACCGGTCAGCTGATTGTATATGAAATAGAGTCTATGAAAAGTCACATTCAACCCCATGTTAAAGGAGATAATATCTCTTTTGATGTACACATTGAATCAGTGGGAAGGCTATCTGAAAGTTGGATGACCTCAGGGAGCTCTTTTAATAATCAATTTTTACAGAATGCGCAAAAAACTTCAGAAAAAAAAGTAAAGTACCTGGTAAGAAACGTACTAGAAAAAATGCAAACAAAATATAAAGTTGATGTTGCAGGTTTCGGAAATCAATTGAGAATTAAGCAGCCTAGAACATGGATGAGGGTCAAAGGAAATTGGGATCAAACATTTAGTGAAGTGCCAATTAACTATGATGTGAAGTTAACGATTAAAGATTATGGAGCATCCGGATCAAAAAAGTAAGCACCTGACTGTAACTTTGCTTATCGTTATGTCAAAAATGAAAAAAACCTAAAAAAATAATAATCTCGGAACTTCCCACGAAATACTCATCGTATGCTTCGTACAGAGCCTTCAACAAACAACAAATAAGAGCTGCCGGTTTTCGACAGCTCTTATTTGTTGTTATTCAAAAATATAAGCTAGTGCTTGAAGAGCCTGTTCTGGCGTTTCGACTACAACTTGGGCTTTGTTTGACAGTTCTTTAAGCGGGTGGTGCAGTTTTTCAGGGCGAACCAAAATTAGCGGTTTATCTAATGCGATGGCTGTCGCCGCATCCATTGCGCTGTTCCACTGTTTGTATTTTTCACCAAATAAAGCAATGACCACATCAGATTTTTTAAGGAGCACCTGCGTGCGTAAATTATTAATTTGAGAAGCAGCTTCATCTTTTAAGACAGCGTTAGGCTGTTTTCCTAAAATTTCTTCTCCAATGTTGTCGGAGCGGTCATGGTCTGTCATGGGACCGACAAAGGTAAGGGGAAGGTTTAATTGTTCCGCTTGGTTTTTAATTTCGTCTCGCCAGTTATCGTGAATTTGCCCGGCAAGGTATACGGTTAAGTTCATTATGTAGAAGTCCTCCTCTAACTAAGATTTGTTTTATTTTATCAAATGTAAGCGGATAATACGAATGATTTGAATGGGCTACTTTTCCAAAAATAAGGTTATAGTAGACAAATAGTTAAAAAAGAGAAACAATAGAAGGCGTATTGCTAATTAAAGAAAGGATGTACATGATGACAGAAACAGTGCTACAAGTAGATCATGTCAGTAAAGTAATTGGGAAGAAAACCATTTTGCATGATGTATCCTTATCGGTTGAGCGCGGTGAGATTTTCGGATTGCTTGGTCCGAACGGATCTGGAAAAACAACGCTCATTCGTACCGTCGTAGGACTCATTAAAGAAACAAAGGGAACAATTACCGTCAATGGGTTTCCTTTAAAAGAACAGTTTACATCAGCTATGAAATCAATTGGAGCGATTATTGAAAATCCTGAGTTTTATGATTATCTGACGGGCTATCAAAATTTAAAACACTTTGCGAATATGCATGAAGGGATCACAGCAGAACGCTTGGATGAAGTGATTGCGCTAGTAAAGCTTGAAAACAGCATTCATGCAAAAGTGAAGACGTATTCCCTTGGGATGAGACAGCGTTTAGGAGTAGCTCAAGCTATTTTACATAGGCCTGCATTGCTTTTACTAGACGAACCAACAAATGGTCTAGACCCAGCGGGAATGAGAGAATTTCGTACATATTTACAAACCCTCTGCAGGGAAGAAGGTATTTCAATTTTAATCGCGAGCCACTTATTAAAAGAAGTGGAAGCATTATGTGACCGCGTTGGTATTATTCAAAACGGCGAGTTAAAAGCTGTTCAAGATCTATCTCCAAATCGTCAAGATCAAGGGATGTATGTAGAATTTGAAGTATCTGACGTGCAACAAGCAGCGGATCTTTTATCTCAAGAATTCCAAGTAACAATAAAATCCGATAGTATTGATGTAGTGATTATGAAAGAACAAATTCCAGCTGTGAATAGAAAATTAGTGGACAGCGATATTTTAGTCTACCGAATCACTCCTGTTTATGAGACGCTTGAAGATTCGTTTATGTCCGTTACGGAGGGAGAGCACCATGCTTAAGTTAATTCAAAATGAACATATGAAATGGTTTTACAAAAGAAGTACAAAAGTCACGTTTATTACAATCGGCATCTTAACTCTTTGTATGGCTCTTTTAATGAAGAAAGTAGCAAACAGCGCAGGAACGGAAGACAACATATTGAATTTCCTGTCATTTAGTGCAGGCATGCTGATCCTCGTTCAATTTTTCGCGCTTGCTGTTGGAGGATCAATGGTTGCAAAAGAGTTTGAAGCGGGTACCATTAAGCTTCTTTTAATTCGCCCTGCTAGACGTTCAACGATTTTAACGTCCAAGTACATAACGCTCATTTTAATTAGCTTGTATTATTTGCTGAGCTATTTGCTTTTTTCGTTTGTATGGGGAGCATTGTTCTTTGGATTTGCCAGTCTAGAAGGAGATGCGCAGCTGCTTAAAAACATTACGCTTACGTATGACAGCGCGTATATGGAAACGTTTATGATGATGACGTTTGCTTTTATGCTGTCGTCTTTATTTAGAAACAGCGCGCTTGCTTCAAGTCTAGCTATTGTCGTAAGTATTGGGGCGAAAGCAGTAACTGGGATAGTATCACAGTTTGGTCTATGGTGGGGGAAATTTTTACTGTTCGCCAACACAAACTTTGTGCAGTATATGGACGGAATGAAGACGATGTTTGACGGAATGACAATTCCATTTTCAATCTTTATCTTAGTTGCACACTTTGTCTTCTTTATGGGGGTAGCATGGGTGGCGTTTTTAAAACGTGACGTAGCTAATTGATGTGAGAATTTTCACACTATATATTTTTCTAAAATAGCATTTGACAATTAAATAAAAAGAGATTACAGTAGTGAAAGACTATTTTTAAAACAACTACAAACTTCTTATCAAGAGAGACGGAGGGACTGGCCCTACGATGTCTCGGCAACTGGCTGTACGCAGTGCGGTGCCAAATCCAGCAGACGATGTTTCGTTTGGAAGATGAGAAGGGTAATCTTATGATACAAATAAGAGACCTCTTCTTATCAATAAGAAGAGGTCTTTTTTTATTACGTAAACAAGAGGTGTTAAGAATGGAACAACAAAAAGGAAACGGCTGGGCGCTGTTACCGCTGGGCGTCTTTTTAGTCCTGTTTGTCGGATCAGGAATTATAACGGGAGATTTTTATAAGCTGCCTGTATTAGTAGCTATTATCATTGCAGCCATTGTGGCGCTGGCTATGAACCGCAAAGATTCACTTAATGTAAAAGTGGAACGATTTGCTAAAGGAGCAGGGCATCCTGATATCATTATTATGGTACTTATTTTTATTTTAGCAGGTGCTTTTTCTCAAGTCGCTAAAGGCATGGGAGCTGTTGATTCAACGGTAAACTTAGCTCTGTCTGTTCTTCCGCAAAGCTTAGTGGTAGTCGGAATCTTTGTTATTGGCGCATTCATTTCAATTTCGATGGGAACGTCAATGGGAACAATTGCTGCATTAGGGCCTATCGCTGTAGGAATCAGTGAGCAGGCGCATGTATCCATTACATTGGCAATTGCTGCCGTTGTTGGTGGTGCAATGTTTGGAGATAATTTATCCGTAATCTCTGATACGACCATTGCAGCAGTTCGTACGCAAAAAACAAATATGTCAGATAAATTAAAAGTAAACTTTTTTATCGTACTTCCTGCAGCGATTGTTACGGTAGTTTTATTACTTGTAATGACGCTAGGCAATACGTCATCAGTAGAAATTAAAGATTTTAGCTGGTTTAAAATCTTGCCTTATGTCGGCGTACTAGTTGCTGCCATATTTGGTGCAAACGTATTAAGCATTTTAACCGGAGGAATTGTATTAGCCGGCTTGATTGGATTAGCTGACGGAAGCTACACGCTTTCTTCTCTTGCTAAAACTGTGACAGAAGGTATTGGCGGAATGTCGGAATTAATTATTTTATCTCTTTTAATTGGCGGAATGGTTGAACTCATTCGCTATAACGGCGGTATTCAGTTCTTATTGAACTTATTAACACGACGCATTCAAACAAAAAAAGGCGGAGAATTCAGTATCGCTGGATTGGTAAGTTTAACTAATTTAGCCACGGCTAATAACACGATTTCAATTATTACAGCAGGTCCGTTAGCGAAAGAAATCTCTGATAAGTATTCAATTGATAATCGTAAATCAGCCAGTCTGCTCGACTTGTTTTCATGCAGCGTTCAAGGGCTTATCCCTTACGGTGCACAAATGCTTCTAGCAGCAGGATTTGCTAAAGTTTCACCAATTGAGATTATTCCATTTACATTCTATCCAATGTTAACAGCGGTTTGCGGTATCATTGCGATTGTAATTGGCTTTCCTCGTTTAAATAAAAAATCAAAATCATCTAAAGAAGCTGCGTAATATCAAACCCTTAAAAAGAACATTCTTTTTAAGGGTTTTTTACTGTTTGAAAAAATCAGTCGGCTTTTTTTCATCTAGCTCCTTCCAAAGTGTCTCATTTTGTTTAAGTGCATAAGCCGCTCCTCCGATTTCAATTCCGCATAATAAAATGAATAATAAAATACCCATGATATGACCTCCTTATATAAGTGAATAAAAACATGATTGTAACGGGTTTAGCTTATTGCTGTTTCACTTTATAATGAGAATAAAGTATGAAACGCGTTTCAGCGCAAGAGAAAAAGGTGAAAACATGACAAATATCCGAGATATCGCAAAAAAAGCTGGTGTATCTGTTTCGACCGTGTCACGGGTTTTAAATCATCATCCGTATGTAAAAGAAGAAAAGCGCCGTCTGGTAGAAGAAGTAATTCAAGAACTTAATTACGAACAAAACATTAATGCCGTTCACTTATCAAAAGGGAAAACAAATATGATTGCTGTCGTCTTGCCTTTTATTAATCATCCTTATTTCAGTCTGCTTTTAGAAGGAGTGGCCTCTCAAGCGTTAGAAAAGCAGTATCAGCTTGTTATTTGTCAGACGAACTATGATGTAAAAAAAGAAGAAGAAGCGCTTCATATGCTAAAAACAAAGCAGGTTGATGGAGTGATTATTTGTTCTAGAGCAGGCAGCTGGAGCACGATTGAATATTATCAGCAGTACGGGCCGATAGCCGTGTGCGAAAACGTACAAAATCGTTCTATTCGCTCCGTATACGTTGATCATTATGCAGCTTTTAAGAAAGCGCTCATGTATTTAAAAGAAAAAGGATATACGGATATTGGCTACTGTATTGGAAGAATGACGGGTACAAATAGTCAACAGAGGCAGCAAGCATACAAAGAATATGTAGAAAGAATAAATGAGCCTTATCATCCGGAATGGGTGTTTCAAGGCTGTTTGAACGTGACAGATGGTGAAAAAGTGGTGAAAAAATTGGTGCAGATGAAAAATCGGCCTCAGGCGCTTTTAGTAACAAACGATCAAGTCGCTATTGGTATAAAAGCTCAGTGCGAACAAGCGGGTATATCAGTTCCAGGCGATTTAGCTATTATTGGTTTTGATAATCATCCGCTTTCTTCTTATTTACAAATCACAACGATCGAACTTCCTCTCAAAGAAATGGGCGAAACGCTTTTTAAACTAGTTAGGAGCAAGGATCCTCAAAAAATTGAGCTTCCTTTTCGGTTTATTGAGCGTAAAAGCGTATAAATTCTTGATGATCTCACCACGTGTTTTTATCGGATAAAATGAGTAAAAGCGGACATCATACGAGTAAAGAAAGAAGAAAAGGATGATGATCGTGGAGAAAAAAGAATATCAAGTAGGAGATCAAGTATTTGTTATTTACCGAAATCCTCATACGGCAAACGTTGCCAATATTAATCAAGCTGAAATTGTTGAACATCCTGAAAATAAAGGTGAAAAAGCGTTGTTTCTGCATGAGTCTTATCATTTGTTAGCTGAAGATGATGCTGTGTATTCAACGTATGAAGAAGCAGAGAACATGTATAACAAGATATTTGATTATGAACAATATGATTGACGAAAGGCTCTCTTAAATAGAGAGTCTTTTTTGATGTGGAAAATAATTACCATGGATAGAGTCTTTTTATTTTTCAAACGCTATTAGTATTAGAAAAAAGGAAGTGTACATGATGATAAAACCTTTTGTACCTCAATTAGTATACATTGAGCCAGGGGCAATGGAGTACCCGCTTGGTGTTCAATTAAAAGAAAAATTTGAGAAGATGGGAATTGAAATTCGTCAAACAACTTCTCATAATCAAGTGCGTAATATACCGGGAAAGAATGATTTGCAAAAATACCGCAATGCCAAGTCTACTTTAGTAGTTGGTGTGCGTAAAACCTTGAAATTTGATACATCTAAACCGTCAGCTGAATATGCAATACCTTTTGCAACAGGGTGTATGGGGCACTGTCACTATTGTTATTTGCAGACAACAATGGGAAGCAAACCGTATATTCGCACGTACGTGAATGTTGAAGAAATATTAGGTCAAGCAGAGCAATATATGCAGGAAAGAGCCCCTCAAATAACGCGATTTGAAGCGGCTTGTACATCTGATATCGTAGGAATTGATCATTTAACACATTCATTAAAGCGCGCGATTGAATATTTTGGAGAAAGTGAACTAGGTCAACTGCGTTTTGTGACTAAATTTCATCACGTGGATCATTTATTGGATGCTAAACATAATGGTCGCACGCGCTTTCGCTTTAGCATAAACGCAGATTATGTTATAAAAAACTTTGAACCTGGTACATCTCCTCTTGATTACAGGATTGAAGCTGCTAATAAAGTTGCAAAAGCCGGATATCCACTTGGCTTTATTGTGGCGCCTATTTACATCCATGAAGGTTGGCAAGAGGGATACCGTCAGCTGTTTGAAAAGCTTGATGCTTCTATACCTGAAGAGTCAAGAGATGATATTACATTTGAAATGATTCAGCATCGCTTTACCAAGCCGGCCAAACGAGTGATTGAGAAAAACTATCCGAAAACAAAGCTTGAGATGAATGAAGAAGAGCGCCGCTACAAATGGGGGCGTTACGGGATTGGAAAGTATGTATACGCAAAAGATGAAGAACAAGAATTGAGAGAGACGTTGGAATATTACATTGATCAGTATTTTCCAAATGCGAAAATCGAGTATTTTACGTAATTATTCTACAGTAATTGAAAAGTTATTTTGACATCTTAGTCGAGATAGCTTTTCAATTTTTAATGTGAAAAATAAATTGGTTGCTAATAAGCTGAAAAAAGAGGTTATTTGTATCTCTTGTCGTATTACATACATAAGGGAGGTGACTGAGATGTTAAAAAATGAAGAGTTTGCGCTAACAAAAGAATTAACAAAAGAACAGCAAGAAGCTGCACGAAATTTTATTCAAGTGTTGTTCCAAGAAGATTTATCTGAATTTTGGAACATATTATGTGATATCGATAAGTCTCGTATTTACGGCTTGTATGAAGCAAACCACTATTACGATTCGGATGTTGAACTACATGGATTTGTACAAGAAATTAGAGATAATGTAAGAGCGGTTTATGCGCCTCTTCAAGGGCAAGGAGGTATTTCGACGAAGGTTCGATATACAAACGAAGGAAAGATGTATGTATACATATTAGGAAGTGGCGAAAACCCTAAGGTATATCCTGTTGGATTAATGCCTGAGACCTACATTGAAGAAGAACGTTTTTCTCAGCGTCTTCAAATTAGCATTTATAACGATGAGTTTCGAAACGTTGCGCTGTAAATTATATATAAATGGAAAAATAAAGAATAATAAAATTAATTTGTTAAAATAGCAATATTTGGGGTATGTAATAGGTATAACACTAAAAAGGGGTGAAAGAAATGCATTATTATCGTATTTCAGAGGGAGACCATGAAGAGTATTGTGAAACGATTCTGCTTCATGAAAAGAAGTTTTGCAAAGAAACATTTCAATCTATGGTGCGAGAAGCAATGAACAATAAGCCAGGTAAAATTGACCGTGTGGATATTGTTAAATATTTAATTGGTCATCATAGCTTTCAAGTAGCCCATATCGAAGCGGGATTTCACAGTACATACAGCGAGAAAGTGACATAAAAAATGCAGCACATCCTATACAACGAACTTTTCTTTTGAAAAGGGCGCTGTATTTTTTTTTGCTAAAAATAGAATGTTTTTAAGTGATATTCCTTTTAATGGTATAATAGTTAAGTGCTGTAAGGTATACATATAAAAATCACAAATACTTTAAAGAGGAAGGGTGAGGAAATATGGAAAACGAAAGAATAGAAGAGCTTGAACGAAAAATAAGCAGTTTAGAAGAAGACGTAGCCAAGCTAAAGTCGCTTGTATATAAAACAAATTCTCCAAGACCAGCAGTTCACGCTCCTCCCAAGCTGCGCCAGGAGACGACTAAACGTCCTGCTCAAACAGCAGCTAAAAGCTCACAGGCAATAGAAGAGCCTGTTGATTGGGAAAAAGTCCTTTTTCAAACATGGCTGCCGAGAATTTTTATTTTCGTATTTATTATTGGCGTGCTATGGGGATTTAAAGCAGCCTCTGACTATGGATTAATGAATGAAAAAGCAAAAGTTGTTCTCGGTTTCGTTGTTTCGATAGGTTTTGCTGTGACAGGTCATTTTCAAATCAAAAAGGGTAGGCTGGTGCTCGGGCAAGTACTTGTAGGAGGAGCTATTCCTATTCTCATGTTAACGACGTTTGCGATGCATAGCCTATATCATTTAGCAGGACCAACGCTTGCTTTTATGCTAAATGCGAGTTGGATCATCTTAGGAATTGCAGCAACAGTCTTTTATCGTTCACAGGCATTAGGGATTATTAGCGCGGTTGGAGGCGTACTAGTTCCTTTTCTTATTGAAAGTAATTCGCCTAATGCTCTGGTTTTCATTGGCTATGAAACGCTTCTGTATATTGCCTTTTTATATGTGGCAATCAAACAAAAATATTCAATTTTATATGTTCTTTCCGCGGTACTATTAAATCTTACGCTACTCATTTATTACTCGTTTGTTGGTGATAATGGTGTAAAAGCGTTATTAGGTATGGCGATTCTGATTCAGCATTTATGCTTAATTTCTAGCTTTTTTCTATCACAATCCGTACTCCAAGTATATGCGTTTACCCTTCTATCG
Source organism: Priestia megaterium (assembly GCF_009497655.1). Lineage (NCBI taxonomy): Bacteria > Bacillati > Bacillota > Bacilli > Caryophanales > Bacillaceae > Priestia > Priestia megaterium. The sequence goes on from NZ_CP023317.1 coordinate 2,163,390, forward strand.
AGTTTAGCAGTTACGTACGGCTGGCTGCTTGCCGTTTTTGACGATGGCACGACCACCATGGTGCTGCTTGCGCTAGTTATTATTTACGCATTAGGTGTTTACACAGTAAGAAGTTCTAAAGAGAAATTTGAATTTTTTATTACCTATTTAATTGTTGCAGTAGCGTTTTTTATTCATCAGCTCGTCGATTTAAGAGAAGGAGTCATTTTATATGTGATTCAAGGACTTGCTGTTTACTATATCGCCATGACGTATAAAAATCTACTTCATCAACTGTTTTCTTATACGATTTATATACTGAGTGCCACGTATATCTTAGTTACGCCAATCGAACAAGTGCTGTCTCTTCCGACATTAAATTGGGTTGTTATGTTAGCTTCTATTCTAGTATTTGTATGGATCAGTATTCAAAAAACAGAAAAAGATGAGCACGATACGTTCAAAATTGGAGGAAGTATTGTTTTTTCTATTCTTTCTTTAATTTTTGTAACGGAAGTGACGGTCGCTGGAACCACTGATCTTTCCGCTAATACACAAACGCTTATTATGACGGCTGTTTGGTTATGCTTGTCCATTGCTGCATTCGTAATAGGATCACTTCGAAATTTTAAAACAGCAACATATGTCGGCGTGGGCATTTTGTTCTTAACACTTTTTAAACTCGTTTTATATGATTTACCTTTTATCCCAATGGCTATACGAGCCTTGTTATTTATCGTTTTAGGAGCTATCGGTTTAATTATCTCGCGACTATTTTATAAAAAGAAGTAGCTAGAAGATGAAGAGAAATTCTTCATCTTTATTTATTATAATATGATTATGTAAACTTAATCTTGAAGTCGTACAAAAAGTATACAATCATGTATAATGGAACAAGTGAATTGGAGGTATACATAAAATGAAATCACTTGTATTAGCAGAAAAGCCAAGTGTAGCACGTGATCTTGCGCGCGTGCTTGGCAGCACACAAACAAAAAAAGGGTATATTGAAGGGCCAAAGTATGTCGTAACATGGGCACTCGGCCATTTAGTTGAATTACAAACACCAGAGGATTATGATAACCAATATAAAACATGGCGATTAGAAGATCTGCCAATTATGCCTGAGAAAATGAAACTAAAAGTAATTCGTAAAGTGAGCTCTCAGTTTCGTACAGTATCCGATCTAGCAAAAAGAAAGGATATTGGCGAGTTAATTATTGCGACTGATGCAGGGCGTGAAGGAGAGCTTGTAGCACGCTGGATTATGGAAAAGGTACGCTGGAACAAGCCGTTTAAACGTCTTTGGATTTCGTCTCAAACGGACAAAGCGATTCGTGACGGGTTTAAACAGCTAAAACCAGGAAAAGAGTTTAATCGTTTGTATGATTCAGCAGTTTGCCGTTCAGAAGCCGATTGGCTTATCGGTTTAAACGTAACGAGAGCGTTAACGACTAAATACGAAGAACCATTATCAGCAGGACGTGTACAAACACCGACGCTTGCGATGATAATTGAGCGTGAACAAGTAATTAACACATTCAAACCTAGTGAATATTGGACGCTTACAGCTCAGTTTTCGTCGTTTGAAGCAGCTTGGCAAAAGGGCAGTGAAAAGCGCATTTTTGATGAAAAACGTGCAAAAGAGCTGCACTCAAAATTATCAGGTGAAGCAGTTGTGCAAACAATCAAGCGTAAAATGCATAAAGAAGCGCAGCCGCTTCCTTATGACTTAAATGAACTGCAGCGCGACGCTAATAAACGCTTTAACTTCTCTGCTAAGAAGACATTAAATGTACTTCAAAAATTGTACGAACAGCATAAGTTAGTCACGTATCCACGTACAGATTCTCGTTATTTAACAACAGATATGGTTTCCACTATGAAAGAGCGCTTGGAAAGCATCTCTGCTGTATATAAAGAAGAAATTCGTCCAATTTTAAAAAATGCACAGCTGCCAAAGCGAGTGGTTAATAATGAAAAAGTAAGTGATCACCATGCGATTATCGTAACGGATCAGCCTGTGTTTTTACAGGACTTATCAGCTGATGAACGAAAGCTGTATGACTTAATTGCAAAGCGATTTATTTCATTGTTTTATCCTGCATATGAGTATGAAGTGGTTAAAGCAGAGCTTGAAGTAAACGGGGAACTGTTGGTAGCGAGCGGAAAGCAAGTTGTGAATGCAGGCTTCAAAAAAGTTTCTGGTGGAGACTCAGAAGCAACGGTGAAGCTGCCTGATATGAAAGAAGGCAGCAAGCTGCTCATTCAAAATGTAACGATGAAAAGTGCATTTACAGAGCCGCCGCAGCGCTATACAGAAGCCGATCTTCTTGGACAAATGGAAAAACACAACTTAGGTACGCCGGCAACACGCGCAGATATTATTGAAAAACTTCTGCAAAACGAATCCATTGATCGCCAAAATAACCGTCTGCACGCAACAAAAAAAGGAAAGCAGCTGATTGACTTGGTAGCAGACGAGTTAAAGTCTCCTGAGCTTACGGCTAAATGGGAACGTGACTTAGAAGCAATTGCTAAAGGAAAAGGAAATGCAAAAGAGTTTTTAACGAATATTCGCGAACAAACAGAAAAGCTTGTCAAGCAAGTGAAAACAAGTAATCAAACGTACAAACCCCATAATTTAACGGGCTCTAAATGCCCAGAATGCGGTTCGTTCTTAAAAGAAAAGAAAACAAAGCAAGGAAGAGTGCTCGTTTGTTCAAGCCTTGAGTGCAGCTATAGACGCGCAAAAGACCCTAAATTATCGAACCGACGCTGTCCGCAGTGTCATAAACGAATGGAAATTCATTCAGGAAAAGCTGGGACGTACTTCCAGTGCCGTTCATGTCAAGTAGTGGAAAAAGCTGAGGACAAAAAGAAAAAGATTTCAAAGCGAGAAGAACGAAAGCTTCTTAACAAATACAACGATGACGGAGCATTTGGTTCGAGCTTGGGAGATGCTTTAAAACAAGCTCTTCAAGATAAAAAAGATAATTAACGTAGAAGTGCGATACCATGGTATCGCACTTTTTTGGTATAATATGGATTAAGTGATGAGTAAGCAAGGTGGCGTGGAACAATGAAAAGAAAAAGCAGGGGAATGAATCGGTTAATCGCGTTCTTTATAGTAGGAACGATGGTACTAATCATTTTAGCTATCTTAATGGGAAGCTACTTTTTTGGTTTTATAGGCTTCCTTAGAGTGATGGGAGTGGAGTATGACTCTTACTGGGCCATATGTTTATTTCTATTTTTTATTTTTGTGTTTGGCTCTTTCACAGAGCTTTTTTCAAAGGCGCTTATTTTTTTAATGAAGAATGCTAGGATGAACAGAGTATTATTTGTAGCATCTGCGGCTTTTGTGGACATATTTTTTACTTTTCTATCGGTTTATATAGCAGACTTGCTTGTAAGCGGAATCCGTGTATCTATTTTAGCGATGATTATTTTATCCGGTTTATTTTTTTTGTTAGAGAGTGCATTGGATAGTGAGTTTCTACGTGAAAAAACAAGCTGATGAAATTGTTCATCAGCAGCGCATCAACAAAAAAAGTGCATCATATCAAGCTTCAATGCTATTTAAAGAACCCTGTAACATATTTTTTTAAAAAAGTATGTGATTTTTTTCACATATATCTTGAAAAAGAACAAACATGTTTGTATAATAAGAATTGTAAAAGATATGTGAAACATTTCACAATATATGTGAAAAACTTCACAAATTATATTTTCTATAATCCTAAGGGGGATATCATCTATGAAAATTGCAGTAGTAGGGTGTACACATGCAGGAACAGCAGCAGTAAAAAATATGGCAGAACTTTATCCAGAAGCTAAAATTACAGTTTATGAGCGAAATGATAATGTTTCATTTTTGTCTTGTGGAATTGCGCTCTATGTAGGCGGGGTCGTAAAAGATGCAAATGGTTTATTTTACTCTTCACCGTCTGAATTGCAAGAGATGGGTGTAAATATGAAAATGAAACACGAAGTGACGAATATTGATACAGAAGACAAAAAAATAGCGGTGCGAAACTTAGAAACAAACGAAGAATTTGAAGATACATTTGATAAATTAGTGATGACAACTGGATCATGGCCGATTATTCCAAACCTTGAAGGCATCGATTTAAATAATGTTGTGCTTTGTAAAAACTATCAGCATGCTAATCACATTATCGAAAAAGCAAAACAAGCAAAAAAAATCGCCGTAATTGGTGCGGGTTATATTGGTGCAGAATTAGTAGAAGCCTTTGAAGTGTATGGAAAAGAAGTCACGTTCATTGATAGTGCTGATCGTATTTTAAATAAATATCTTGATCCAGAGTTTACAAGCTTGATGGAAACGGAATTTAAAAAGCGGGGAGTTACATTAGCATTAAACCAAGCGGTTACTAAATTTGCAGGCAGCGATGGATCTGTTGAAAAAGTAGTGACAACTGCAGGTGAATATGAAGCGGATCTTGTTATTTTGTGTGTTGGCTTTCGTCCAAACACAGACTTAGTAAAAGGGCAGGTAGACATGCTTCCAAACGGCGCAATTGTGGTTGATGAATATATGCAAACAAGCAAAAAAGATATATTTGCGGCCGGAGATAGCTGTGCGATTTACTACAATCCGATTAAGAAACATGCCTATATTCCGCTTGCTACAAATGCGGTTAGAATGGGAACATTAGTTGCTCAAAACCTTGTTAAACCGACGATCAAGTATATGGGAACACAAGGAACATCAGGCTTGCATATTTATGATTACAATGTTGCATCTACCGGCATAACTGAAACAGCGGCTTCTCTTTTTGATATGAATGTGAAAAGTATCACAATATCAGAAAATAACCGACCAGAATTCATGCCAACGTACGAAAATATTACGTTAAAAGTAGTATATGAAGAAGAAACGAGACGAATTGTAGGTGCACAGGTTATTTCTAAAATTGATGCTACTCAAGCAATTAATACATTGTCCGTATGCGTACAGCAGGAAATGACGATCGATGAGCTTGGCTTTATGGACTTTTTCTTTCAACCCCACTTTAATAAGCCTTGGCATTTCTTAAACCAAGCAGGGCTTCAAGCGCTTCAAGCATAAAAAAAGAGGCTGGGACAAAAGTAGTTGAGTCCAAGTAAAAAACGAACCATTCATCAACCTGTTCGATGAGTGGTTCGCTTTTTTTGTGATGGTGTACATCGTTTTATTTGTTTCGTTCCTTCTAGCAATTGATTGGAGGGCAAGGCGAAGACTCCTGCGGGAAAAGCGGAACAGGTGAGACCCCGCAGGAGCGAAAGCGACGAGGAGGCTCAGCGGCCGCCTGCGGAAAGCGAAGCCTTGCACGGAAATCAATTGCCGTGTCATAAGCAGTCCAGAGCTCATGTATCTCATTTGTTCGTCTTTCGATTGGATTTATTTCGTTATGTCTCAACCTTTTTTTATGTGGATTTTATTATCTTTTTTATTTTTATTTTAGCTGGTTTAAAACGAATCCATCCTATGATAAGAAGAATAAAAGGATATAAAGCTCCCATCAAAAAACTATAGGGAATCCACGTTTCGGCTAACCATGTTTTTTGATAGGTAATGGTTGGGTACACAATAATGGAAAAAGTCGTAACAATTAATCCCATCGGTAACGTTAGAAATCGAGTTTCATTGATGTTAAAAATATGACAAAGTCCAGCGATGGAAGCATGAAAATAAAGAGAAACTTTAAAGAAAAGAGTAAGAAACCATATAATGGCAATAATTACCTCGATTCCTTGCAAAAAATTTCCCACCTCAATTCGCTTAGCCATTTCATATACGGGAAACATGGTAGTTGAAGAATGATAAGAACCAATAACGATTATACAAGAAAAAATAACAATTACCATAATAAATCCACCTAGCAGGCTGCCGCTCATTAAAGCTTTAGCTCCTTTTTCAGGTTTTCTTAAATGAAGGGGGAAAATCATCATCAAAGGAGCAAAAGTAAAATAAGTAATGCTAAGAAAGATAAGAACCGAATGAGTCAGCGGCTTTAAGTGAATGTCCATTAAAGGCATAAGATTTTCAAGTTTCATTTGAGGAGTTAGTGAAAAAATAAAAATCCCGAGAAGGCCAACAAACCACGGGAAAAAGATTTCACAGCAGCGTGCAATTGTTTCTAGCCCGAGTCTTGCCCCGAAAACAACCACAAGCATAAAAATAATGTGAATAGCAAGCAGCGGCGTTTCCATCATAATATGGGTATTTAAAAAACTTCCGACGTAGTATACAATGCGGCTGCACGTTATGACAGTAGATAGGACAAATAAACAAGATACACCTTTTCCTAGATATTTTCCAAATACTACATCATTGATTTCTACCAGATTTTTATCTTTAAATAAAAGTCCGAGAGCTATATATACTTTCACTAATACAAATCCGCATGCTACTCCAAGGATAGCCGGAATCCAAGCGGTTTGCTTAGAATCAACAGTCATAGCCGCTGGAGCAATAACAATTGTGCTTCCAATTGTATAAAGCATGACGAGCATGCGAAATTGAATCGTTGAAATTTTAACTACAGGTTTCACGGTATTCACTTCCTCGTCTTACGTATTAAGATAATAAATGAAGTAAAAATATGCTGATTGGTCTAAAGATAGCAGCTGATAAATCAGAAGGATTTGGAACATACAAACCCAGTGCTTTACAGATGCTTACGGACGTTCCAATTACAAGAACTGTGTAGAATAGCCATAATTCTTTCTTCGCTTTTTTTTGCCGTAAGTTAGGTACTTCAAACCAAATGACGAGCGTGCAAACAATAAGTAACCCGAATACCCCTAGCATAGACTAGCTCCTATACATGAATAATTAATGTTATATTTTCCAGAAAAATAACTACTTATACTGAAGGTGCATTCTCTATTAAAGGTTTTTGATTTTTTAGTCGCTGTTAGAAGAATGCTGCTTTTTGTTTTGAATAAATCCTGCAATTAAAAGGAAAAGCGGATATAAGATGCCTACAAGTAAGCTGTAGGGAATCCACGTTTTTGTATCCCAATCTTTTTGATAAGAAACGCTTGGATACACAATAAGGGAAAGTGTAATCATGATGAGTGCGACTGGAAAAGAAAATAGCTTGTAGTCCTTTATATGAAATACATTGGCAAACCCCAAAAGAGTAGCGTAAAAGTAAATGCAAAGCTTAAAAAAGAGAGTAATAAACCACAAAATAGCAATGACTACTTCAATTCCTTGAAGAAAGTTTCCTACATCAATTCTTCTTCCTAATTCATAGCTTGGAAACATGGTGATTTGGGAGTAATAAGGACCAAGCACTAAAATTCCGAGTAAGATTAACGTAACCATCACTAGTCCACCGGCTATATTCCCTATATAAAAAGATTGAGTGGACTTTTTTGTGTCTGGTGTATGGGAAGGGAAAATCATAAGCAGAATCGTATAAGTCAAAGAACTCATGCTTAAAAACGTTAAAACAGCCCGAATAAAAGCTTTTGGATGTATTTCGAACACAGGCTGAATATGCTCTATTTTAATTTGCGGAATCATAGACAAAATCAGAAGTCCGAACAATCCGACAAACCAAGGGAATAAAATCTCGGCACTTCGTGCAATAACTTCTATTCCTAGGCGTACTCCTACGATAACCACACTCATAAACGCAATGTGGATGGCTGTAAGCGGCGTGTAGGGAAGAATTTGTGTAGTGAGAAAATTCCCTACATAGTAAAGAACTTGACTGCTGATAAACAAATTGGATAATACAAAAACAGCAGAAACAATCTTTCCAAACAGTTTACCTAAAATTTTTTCGTTCATTTCCATCAGCGTAAGCGTTGGAAACATTTTTCCTAGTGAGGTAAAAAGCAAAACTAAGCCAATTCCTGATGCTACACCGAAAAGTGCTGCAATCCAGGCGTCTTGATGAGCATCAGCCGTAATAGCAGCAGGCACAACAATAATTGTGCTTCCGATGCTATATAAAGTTACTAGCTTGCGAAATTGCGCAGCCGAAATATTGATTTCATTAAGCAAAATGAGCACATCCTTTTGCCATATACACGAATTAAGTGATCCAACGGAATAATAAGTGACTTAAAGGCTGAAACATTGCTTCTACCCAATCAGAAGGGTTCGGTAGAGGCAGCCGAAAGATTTTTGCAAGAGCGATCATGATACTGATTGTCATGAATACAATAAAAATTTTCCGTTCTTTTTTATGAGAGTGTTGAGGTAATCTTTTTATTTCCATCCATATAATCCCTGCACAAATGATCAAAAAGGAAAGAAACAAGTGCATGCAGTCAACCCCAATATATTTTGACGTTCAAATAGGCTATTCGTATGATGTCCGCTAAAGAAAGTGATTATACATTTATGTAAAATATAGAAAGTATTTCAAGGGATAAAAGATATCATTGGACGCTCTTAAATAATAAAGGAATTTGTTATGCGGAATATTTACGCAGCTTCAACCTATCGAAACGTCGTATGAATAAGTGGAAAAATGCCACACTATAGAGTGAACAAATGGAAAGGAGCACTATGATGAAAAAATTCCCATATAACAAAGATAAACAACAATCATTTCAAGCAGCACAGCAGGGGCATAAAGAAGCAGTAGATGCATATGAACAGGCAAATGAAGCTAAAAATGATGCATCGTATGGACATGAAGCGAAGCAAGCGATAGGTGAAGTGAACGAAGCCTCTCAGCAAATCGAAAATGCGCTTGAAAATGCTTCTGAAACACAGCGTCAGCGTTTAACTGAGTTTCAGCAAGACATAAAAGATATGGAAAACGACCTTAATCAATAAAAGAGTAGCTGTTTTACTTAGACTTACAGCAGGTTCACAATAGAGTATAAATTGCAAAAGCAGAAGATAATGAACTTCTGCTTTTTTTTATTGGCAGAGTGAATGTAGGTTTCGTGTATATAATGGCTTTTAGCAGTTGTTTGGAGGGCAAGGCGAAGGCTCCTATAGGGAAAACAGAATAGGTGAGACCCTGCAGGAGCGGAAGCGAAGGCTTGCACGGAAATCAACAGTAGTGTAACAAATAATCCATCGTTCCATTCTTATTTTAAAAGGTATAGAAGTTAAAAAAGTAAGAATCCTAATAAAAACAGAACGATAAGAATGGAAAGGGATTGTGACAGGAAACATGCTAATAAATATACTAATAATGATTGTCGTATTGTACTTCATATATGTATTCGTAACTGCAGTGGTACTGTTTTATGTCCCTTTGCACAAGGGAAAAGACTTAAAAGTAATGAATACTGAGAATTTTTACGGAAAGAAAGAATCCACAGACCGTGTTATGCTTTTGGAAAACGGTTATTTTTCAGGGCTTGTTCGGATGCAGATGATTCAAGAAGCGAGGCATACAATCGATATTGCGTACTTTTCCATCGGCAAAGGTCGTTCGTCGGATTTACTTATGGGTGCTTTATTCGAAGCTGCGGACCGAGGTATACGTATTCGAGTGCTGTTAGACGGGATCTCTCATGGGCTAAAAGGCAAGAGAAAAAATGTTCTTTATGCTCTAGCTTTCCACAATAATATTGAATTAAAGTACTATGAGCCCTTTACTATTCTTAAACCTTGGACATGGCATAACCGTCTTCACGATAAAATAATAGTAGTCGATGGCCAATTAGGTATTAGTGGAGGACGAAATATCGGAGATAAATACTTGGCCAGTCAACCGGATAAAAATTTTGTCTATGACCGTGATGTGCTGATTTATAATACAAAGCAAGAAAGTAATAGTGTCATTCTCTCAATGGAGAAGTATGTAGAGAAATTATGGAACCACCCGTATACGCGCAAAGCTTTTCCAAAGCTTAAGAAAACTAAACAATTTCGTGGCCTTTCAGGAAAGAAATTGTTAATAGATCAATACGAAGAGGCCAAAAAAGCAAACGAACCCTTTGTCCATCCTTATATTGTATGGAGAGAATCAACGATGCCTACAAGAAAGGTTTCTTTTATTGCAAATCCTATTCAAAGAATGAATAAAAGCCCTTTTATATGGAAAACGTTTATTAAGCTTTCTGAGCAAGCTGAAAAATCCATTGTCGTTCAAAGTCCTTATATTGTACCAACAAAAGAGATGGAACAGTATATAGATAAGTCAGTAAAATCTAAAGTGCAAAGAATTATTTTAACGAATTCTATTACGTCCACTCCGAATGCTATGGCTTTTTCTGCATACTTAGGAGTGAAAAACCGCGTCATAAAAGCGGCTTCAAAGCTTTATGAATATCAACAGCCTTATTCCATTCACGGGAAATCCGTTGTTTACGACCAGCGTTTGAGCGCAGTTGGTTCTTTTAACTTAGATTCACGTTCTGTATTTTTAAATACTGAATCTATGGTTATGATAGATAGTGAAGAATTTGCAGCCGAGCTAACAGGGGCTATTGAAACTAAAATTTCTCACAGTACGCTTGTGGGAAATGAGGGGGAACCTGTGGGTTTTAATACGGATTCTCAAAAAAACGTGCCTCCTGTAAAATCTGCACTCCTCCATATTCTTTCAGTCTTCACGCGATTTTGGAGACATTTTGTATAGTTCTGCACTTTTCCTGAAAAAGTGCTTTTGCAGAAAGCTTATAAAAATAAATGGTAGAGGATAAAAGGTGCTGCAACTGGTGGTGGGAAGTGTGAAAAGCTGTGATATGCCTCACAGTTTTTTTGAAGTCGCCAGTACTAGTCATGATTCATAAAAAGACCTATTGACGAAATTCCATATATGTTTTATTATAATATAGCGTCGTCAATAAACGAGGTTCTTTTGAAGAAATCATTTCTAGGGGCATAGTTTAAAGGTAGAACTACGGTCTCCAAAACCGTCAGTGTGGGTTCGATTCCTACTGCCCCTGCCATTTTGGAGTTATTTTTCAATTCACACGCGGGTGTGGCGGAATTGGCAGACGCGCTAGACTTAGGATCTAGTGTCTTATGACGTGGGGGTTCAAGTCCCTTCACCCGCATCTTTACTTTTATATATTGCGCGGAAGTAGTTCAGTGGTAGAACACCACCTTGCCAAGGTGGGGGTCGCGAGTTCGAACCTCGTCTTCCGCTTCTTTTCAAAAGCAGTTTGCATGTGCAAACTGCTTTTTTTGTTGTAGAAATAAAGATTTTTACTATGCTGTTTTTAATTAGAAATAGTTTATTCAATCAGTGCTGCTTATACGTATTGCTTTCATGAATATACACATATTATTGGGGTTACATTAAAAGCTAATGAACGATACGTGAAGACGTCTAATATGGTTTTTAAGATAGGGGAGAGTCCTATGGAATCTAGTTGGTTTTCAATTATACCGTTTTTAATTGTTATTCCAATAGCTATTTTCACCAAACAAGTGCTGCCAGGGTTGTTTTTAGGCTTATTAGTAGGCGCTTATTTGATTGATCATTCGATTGTCGGAGGTGTTGAAAAGTTACTTCACTACGTTGTACAAGCTCTTAGAAATAAAAGTAATATAGAAATCGTTGTCTTTTTATACGCGTTTTCAGGGCTTATCGGAATGATTAAGATGGCTGGAGGAGTTAAAGGTTTTGTGGAAACAGCTGCAGAAAGAATTGATACAAGAAAAAAAGCTCTTATTTTAACCTATGTTTCAACCATTGGAACATTCAGTGCTCCCACCTTTCGTTTTGTGACGATCGCGCCCATTATGAGAGCGCTGCTGAAAAAAGTGAAAATGACGACAGCAGAGCTAGGGTTTGTTATTGAAACAACTGCTACTCCTGTTATCGTCTTAATTCCCGTGGCAACGGCATTTGTGGGATATATGGTCTCAATCATTCAAATGGCAATTGATCATCAAGGCATAAAACAAGACGCTTATTCTTTGTTTATTCAAAGCATTCCTTATAATTTCTTTTCGATTGTGATTATTTTAGTAGGGATTTATTTCAGCTTTTTTCATCATTCAACGTCTACGGCTCCTATGAAGCTCGAGGAAGAAGACGAAAAAGATTGGCATGATTGTCATCCTTGCGTATCGAAGGATTTGCCTTCTAAGCCTTGGAATTTGTTAGTACCTTTACTTGTTGTGATTTCACTTACCTTACTTTTAACATGGTGGAGTGGACATCGTAAGAGTCACACCTTTTTTGAAGCATTTATTAAAGCAGACGTGTTAGAAGCGATGGTAGTAGCTTTAATTATGACTACGTTAATTACCCTCATTTTTTTCTTGTTTCAGCGCTTTACATTACAGAATTTGCTTAATGGTTTTATCACAGGAGGCAATGACTTGATGTCCGTTATTTTGTTGTTATCGGTAGTATGGGGATTATCCGCTGTGACAGAAGACTTAGGTTTTTCAAATTTCGTGACGGCACATTCTAAGTGGATTCCTCAAATGTTTGTCACTCCGTTCATGTTTATCTTTGGAGCCGCTATTTCTTACTTTATCGGATCTGCTTGGGGAACGTGGGGGATTTTAATGCCGCTTGGCGTATCGCTTGCAAGTTCTGCAGATCTTTCTTTGCCGTTAATTATCGGTGCGGTGTTTGCGAGCGGTTCCTTTGGAGCGTTTTCTTCACCTTTAAGCGATGATACGAATACCATCGCCAAAATATTAGATTTATCTGTTATTGAATATGCCAAATATAAATTAAAGCCAGCTTTAATTGCAGCGGGAATAACAGTTGCTTTCTATCTTGTTGTATCTTTCTTATTTTGAATGAGAAAAATAGCCGTCTAGTATCAATTTTTCATTTTTTTTAATTTAAAGTATGCATACAGTCCTAATGACAGGCACACTAGGATGATACAAGTAAGCGGAAATAAGATGGTATTAACAAAATGATCATAAAACCATATATACACGCACATCACCTCAATAATTTTAACGCCATTTTTTTATTTAGTAGAGATACACTATCTGTGCTGCTTCTTCCTATTCTTCAAAAAGGCGATAATCAGAAGCAGTAGGGGTACGATAGAAAATAGCGGCATATGCAAAAGAAATCTCGCTACGTGTAGTCCTTCATAAAGGTGTTCTTGAAAATTACTAGCGATTGTAATCGACAAAAATAACACAATGATGCCTAAAGGATACGCTAGACGTGAAGGAGATTTAATTTTAAATAAAGTAGCTGTACCTATTATAGAAGCATAAAACAAGATGCTAACTTTGAAATAAATCCCAATCACCATAGCGAACATAAAAAATACATCTAGACGCTCTAAAAAATCAGCTACTTGGATCGTTTGGACAGTACTAAGAAGAGGGAACTGTGATCTTGTCGTCAGATCAACTCCAAGCACGCTAATGTTAATGATCATCGTAATAATTAGATTAATTCCGCTTAATCCCGTTGCGCATAGCATGGTGACACTTGCTTTTTTGGGATTGCTCAAATAAGGAAGAAGCATGGTAAATACAATAGCCTCTGTGAAAGGAAAATACAGCGTTTCGGTTAAAGCAATTTTTGCAACAGGGAGCACTCCTTCTTTTAATACCGGCTGTAAGTTCTTAAAATCAATTAATCCTGAGCTAATAATTAAAATGAAGCCTGCAACAGCCAGAAAATACATAAAAATAAACAGAAGCTCTCCTGACCTCGCTATCGCTTCAATTCCTTTTCGTGTTATATAGATAATGACCAGCATTAATAAAGCATTAGCAATAAATAAAGGCGTATCGGGATAAGCAAAGGTAAGAAGCATTTCTCCGAAATCTCTTAGAACTCGTGATGCATCGTATAAAAAATAAACAATATATACGAATGCAAGAAGCGTTCCCAGTACCTTACCTAAAATTTTCTGCATATACTCTGTAGGCAGGAGGTCCGGATAGTAGGAATAGAGCTTATGATAGACTAAGAAGAAAAAAAAGCTGAACAGCATTCCAATTAAAATAGCTAGCCATGCATCTTGCTTCGCTCTCATTGCAAGAGGAACTAATAAAGCGCTCCCCAGTTCGAATAATACCATGAGAATGAATAATTGAGTGGCGCTGATTTTTGCTTTTTCCATATAGCCAGAACCTCCTTACCTCATTGTTGTTTTTCTTTTACGCTAGAGAGAAACGATTTATTGCGCAGACCCGTTCGGCGAATGTAAGCTTCTACTGTAACGTCTACATCTAATTTTGGAAAATAAACGTCATCCCATTCTGATTTGAATTTTTCCCACTGATTGGGGCGCGTGCGTTCCAGTGCTTCTCCAAACCCAAAGATGTCAACTTTGTCTGTCTGAGCTTGTTTAATAGCTGTTTGTAATTCTTTTTTTATTTCTTTACCTGCAGCTTTTTCCATTTTTTTGATTACGGCAGGTTGACGTGTATCAACAGGGACCTCCACTTCTCCAAGATCGCCTTCTACGCGAGTGTGAACGGACACGTAAGGTTTTCCTTTTTTCATTTTTACAGATACATCCGTTTTTTGACGAACTGTTTGATAGGCAAGCGCTTCTTTTTTTCCTTTCCAATCTATATTAATATCCGTTCCTTGTATTTTATCAAGAATCCAAACGCTGCCTCTGGCTGGACTATTGTACAACCAGTCGATTAACTTTCCATTTTTAAAAACAGCAATGCCAGAAGCACGAAGGGTAGCTTCTGGTGCGCTTTGCTGGAGGTTATCTAATTTTTCTGCTTGTTGAGGATTTCCAACTAAACGAAAACCCGAGACTAGTGCTTCTCCTCCGGGAGATTCGAGAGACCTCATCACTTCTTGAAAGGAAACCTTTAGATTTTCTCCCCATTTTCTTTGAGTGAACTCCAGCGTTTTCATAATTTTGTTTGCTGGAATTTTATCGACAGGCGTTAGTGCTTTTACCAAATCAGCAGCACTTGACTGGTTTGCGATGACTAGGGAAGTCGTAATTCGAAATTCAGGATCGCGATCAATAGAATCAATAAGAATGTTAATTCCTTCTTCACGCGCTAGTTTTTCTCCGATCACGACTAAGTTGGTATGGGCATAATAAAGTCTTCGGGAAATTCTAGCTGAAGCGCGTCTGCTTGCTTCAACTAAATTATCGCCAGAAGCAGAATAGATCGTAACAGGCGGACTTTGGGTACCGCCGCCCCCTTGTAAGCCAGCTACGTTTCCCGGGTTAATAATTTGAAAGGTAAGCTCATACCGTCCGTTTTTCGTTTTATCAATGCCCATTGCCGATACAAATGCAAGGTCTGTTAATTCTTTTTTACTCCAGCAGCTCGTAAGCAATACCATCATTATGGTCATTACCAGTAAAAATAAACTTTTACGTTTCATTTTGATCACCTTTTTCAAGTTCCTGGTTAATCATACCTCTTGAAGAAGGAGGCTCAGGCTTTTGATGTTTGCTTTGACGAACTTTGTTATCACTAATTAATTTAGGTCTTCTTCTCATCGTCCACCAAGGTAACCGCAGCAATGTATCTTCATTGCTTGCAGGAATAAAGGGTGCTAATGGGGTCATGTAAGGAACACCAAATGAACGTAAGCTGCATAGGTGTCCAACCCCCATTAAAAGAATAAGGATAATGCCATAGAAACCGAATGTAGCCGCTCCTAGTATAAATAAAAAACGAATTAAACGCGCTGAAATAGCCATATCGAAAGATGGTGTGGCAAAGCTAGCAATGGCTGTAATCGATACAATAATAACCATAGCTGGTGAGACAATCCCTGCTTGAACTGCTGCTTGCCCAATAACAAGAGCTCCAACGATCGATACAGCTGAGCCGATAGCTTTTGGTAAACGAATACCTGCTTCACGCAAAATTTCAAAGGTGACTTCCATAAAAAAAGCTTCCACGAACGCGGGAAATGGAACGGATTCTCGCTGTGCTGCAAGAGCTACAATAAGCGTTGTAGGTACCATCTCTTGATGAAATGTTGTAACCGCTACATACGTAGCAGGCGCGATAAGTGAAATCATAAACATAAACACCCGCAAAAGACGAATGGACGTGGCAATATCAAAGCGTGCGTAGTAATCTTCAGCCGATTGGAAAAATTGAATGAACAACGCTGGAGCAATAAGGACAAAAGGAGTTCCGTCCACAAAAATAGCAATTCTTCCTTCCAAAAGGTTACCCGCCACCACATCGGGTCTTTCTGTGTTGTAAATAGTGGGAAAAGGAGTGACCGTTTGATCTTCAATCAGCTGCTCAACATAACCTGATTCCAAAATACTATCAATATCAATGTTTTTTAATCGCTTTCGAATTTCTTTCACAACTTTATCGTTTGCGATGCCATGAATATACATAAGAGTGACATCCGTTTTAGTTACTCGGCCAATCTTCATCGACTCTAGCCATAAGTCGGGTGTTTTAATAATTCGGCGCACCATGGCTAAGTTTGTGCCAATAGACTCAGTAAAGGCACCTTTTGGTCCCCGCACTACCATTTGGGTAGTAGATTCTGAAATGGCACGCTTTTCACCGCCTTGTGTACTCACGCTGAGTACGCGGTTTATGCCGTCGACAATAAGAAGGCTATCGCCTGACATCAAAGAAGAAAGTAAATCATTCCAGTTGTCTGCAAACGATACGTTGCCGATTGTGACGATGTCTTCGGAGATTAACTCTAATGCATTTTGATCGTTTAGGTCATTTTTTTGATTATCTTTCATCAGAGACTGCAGTAAGTAATCTTGAATAGCCTGATTATCTACAATCCCTTCTATATAGACGATAGCAGCAGCCAAGCTGTTATTGACACCTAGTTTAAAATGACGAATCACAATATCTGAGCTGTTTCCAGTTTTTTCTTTAATTAAGGTAAGGTTCTCCGACAGCAGATTCTTAAGAGAAGAAGCTGTTTGTTCGCTGTTTGTTTGATCTGCCTGAGGTTCAAGCTTATTTTTAAGTTTTTGATTTTTAAAAAACGAAGGCATAAATGAAAGCACCCTTACTATAGTTTTTATTAATTTGACCAAAAACCGTATAATTATGTAATTTTTAACAAAATATCTTTTGCATGACGGTAAATGAAAATGACGACCCTATGAGGTAAGTAACCATTAGGTAAGGAGTGAAAGGAATGAAAATTATTGGAGTTAGCCTGCTGCTATTTGGATCTGTGATTGCTCTTTCTGTAGGAATTGATCTTTTTCAAGGAGCGAACGTACTGCAGGCACTATACAATGCTTTAAGCCCGTTTCGTGTAATGGAAGTGGCCGAATTATTTGTCCTTTTTTCTCTTTTGTTTTTCTTTTTTGCAGAGTCGCTTTACCTTGTTTTAAAGAAGCGTCAACAAAAGCACTAGTAACTTGGTGCAAAGAGGTTTTTATCTCTTCGCTATCGAAACAAGCGTATAGAAAGATAGCTTTGAGATAGGGGAGAACCACATGAACATTGAGACTAGCAGACTACTAATACGCAAATTTAAATATGAAGATTGGCAAGATGTCTACACATATACTTCTGATGCTAATGTCATGAAATACATACCAGAAGGTGTTTTTAGTAAGGATGATGCGAAGAAATTTGTAAATGAAAATATGAAAGAAAACGTTAAAAATTTTCCAGTTTTATTAAAAAACGAAAAAATCCTAATTGGTCATATCGTCTTTTTCAACTATTTTGAGGACCATACTTATGAAATTGGCTGGGTATTTAATTCCCTCTATCATCAGAAAGGATATGCGTCAGAAGCGGCAAAAGCAATCGTGGACTATGGCTTTAATACAATGAAACTGCATCGGGTTATTGCTACTTGTCAACCTGAGAATATTTCTTCTTATCGTGTTATGGAGAAGATCGGGATGAGAAGAGAAGGGTATTTCAAAAAATGTATTCCAACTGAAAAAGGATGGTGGGATGAATATTATTACGCGATTTTAAAGGAAGAGTGGAAATGAGCTTTACTCTTAAGGAATTACATTTTACGAGTTGTAAAGATGAAAACAAGCCCAATTTTTAAAAAATGAGCAGGACAGCAAACCAAAACGTCTAGGCAGACATACAATAACCTATCCATGAGAAACACCCCATGTTTGAACCTTCTTTGTTTTAGCAACAGAAAATTACGTTGAAAGGGAGTGCTTGTATGTCTAATGCTGGATGTGGATTTGGTTCTGGTTTCGCTTTATTAGTTGTATTATTTATTCTATTAGTAATTATCGGATGTAGTTGTTATAGCGGTGGTTACGGTGGCGGCTACGGCTGCTAATTAGATCACTGAATAGCCTAAAGAAATTTCTTTAGGCTTTTTTGTGTTTTAAACGTCCGTTAGCTTTTAAGAGAATTACTTACCCATTAGCGGCTATGATGAACGGTTGAACAATTAAAAACCCTATTACGATCGATATCTGCTATACTTTTAATAAAGATAATAACGCTTACATTTATGAAGAAGCAAACAAAAAAGAGAGGGCATAAGGTGAACTTTCCTATTTCGAAAAGTATTACAACTAAATATCTTCTTTTATTTACGGTTATTTTAATTGTACCGGGCATCATCATTTATTACATCATTACGGGTTATGCAAGCAAAATTATTAAAGAAGATGTAAAGGTTCAAAACATTGCAAGTAAAGATATTATAGCTAAAAGGCTGAATTCAGAAATTGAGCATGTGGCTTCGCAGCTGCAGCTTATTGCAGGAGAGGGGCTAGAGTCAGATCTTAACATAAATAGAATGTATAACCGAGCTAAACAAGCAAATTCACAAAGTTCAGTTATTCATTCCATTTACTATATCAATGAACAAAAACGCGTAAAGTTTGAAACGCCTTTTGCTTCAAGTCAAAACAATTTAATTTATCATCACCCTAATTTTACCCAGGTGTATTGGACACATACGTACGCTTTATCGGATCTTATTCAAAATTATCGTCATCAAAAAGTAGTAACCATTTCTGTACCCGTTCTTACTAAGGATAAAGAATTTAAAGGAATTATTGTTGCAGAACTAAGCCGGGATTATTTATCAGAGGTGTTAAAAAGCGTCAGCCTGTCACGAGGACACTTCGGTTTTTTAGCAGATCGCAAAGGAAATGTCATCGCATCTACAAGCGATAAGCAGCTTAACAAGAAGTTTTCAGTAGACAAAATACCAAACGTTTCTGGCTATACTCAAATAAATCATAATGGACAAGAGAGTTTAGCAGCTTATCAAACGAACCAAGAAGGCTGGAACTTGGTTTATGGTGTACCGACTAACGTAGCCTTTTCTCCTTTACATAAATTATCTCTTTTACTGCGCGTTAGTTTTATTAGTATATTGCTGCTTGCTTTATTTTTTATATGGTTAGGCATCAAAAATATTTTACAGCCAATCGTAAAGCTTACAAGCTATGCAAAAACGTACCGGAATTCTCAAACGTTCGTGCCATTAAATAAAGAAGCGCCGGCAAGGGATGATGAGCTGAGTATATTGACACGTACAATTATTGAAATGGGAAATAGCAATTATGAAAAACAAAAAATGCTTGAGCAAAGTGAGAGATACCTTCACGATGTATTAGAAGGAATTCCTTATGGAATTATTACAATTGACCCGAGGAGTAAAATTACATACGTGAATCAGCAGTTTGAAAGAATGGTTGCTTTTCAGCGTCAGGACATGATTGGTGTTAACTTAGAAGATTTACCAATAAAATCGGAAAGCGTAGATTTTATTTTGCTTCACACATTGGCATCGGGAAAAGACATGGAAGAGGTAGAAAGCTATATTCTCGATTCAGACGGCAGAAAAAGAATTGTTAAAGTTACGACCTCTACTTTTTATACCGACACAAGTGAAGTGATGGGGATTATCGCGGTCATGCAAGATATTACCGAAATAAAGCAGTTACAGCTAAGACTGCAGCAAAGTGATAAGCTGGCGTCTATTGGGCAAATTACGGCAGGAATTGCCCACGAAATAAAGAATCCTCTAGCCATTTTATCAGGATCAGCTGAACTTTTGCTAGATGAAGCGGAAGAAAGCGCCTGCTCAGAAGAAGTAAAAGAGCTTGCTGCGGATGTATTCATCGTTGTAAACCGTCTCAAAGAGATTACAAATAATTTTCTTAATTTTGCAAACATGAGTCAAAAGAAAAAGAAGGAAGTGTCACTTGTACAAGTGTTAGAAGAAGTGTTTCATTTACTGCGTTTAAAGTGTAATGAAGCAAACATTAGCATTGTAAAAGACTTTGAGGAAAAATGTTTGATTGCAGGGGTCTATGATCAATTGATTCAAGTGTTTTTAAATATTGTCTTAAACGCAATGGAAGCAATGGATGAGGGCGGGTATATTATCGCTTCGATTCAAACGATGAATATGAACGAAGAATATGTGGTTGTTCGTATAGAAGATACGGGTTCAGGCATTAACAAGCAGGACTTAGAGTGGCTGTTTAATCCCTTTTACTCAACGAAAGAAACAGGTTCAGGACTAGGGTTAACGATTGCAAGAGATATTGTAAAAGAACATGGAGGAGAATTATTTATTGAAAGTATAGAAGGCAAAGGGACAACCATTACATGTCGTTTTCCCAAACAGAAAAATACAAAAGGAGGCTAAAAAACATGGAGAATAAGTGCAGTGTGTTAATGATTGATGATGAACAGAACCTTTGTAAGCTGGTAGCCAAAAAGCTTCAGAAATCTGGTTTTCATACGCACGCGGCATATACTGGAGGAAAAGGAATCGAAATGGCTAAAACGCTGGATATCGATGTGGTGATACTAGATTATATGCTTCCGGATATGACGGGGATCGATGTGTTAAAGAAGTTAAAAGAGGTAACGCAATCAAAAGTAATCATGCTTACTGCATACGGAAATGTTGAGAGCGCTGTGCAATCTATGAAAATAGGGGCTGCTGATTATTTGAATAAGCCTGTTGAACTTGAAGAACTAAAGAATATTATTGCTTCGCTATGTACGGACAAGCAACCGGATGCCGTGATGGAAAAAGGTAAAGACAAAGACTTTATTTCAAAAAGCTCAGAAATGAACAAGTTAGTGGAAATGGTAGAGTACGTAAAAGATACAGACGCTAGCATTTTAATTCTAGGTGAAAGCGGAGTAGGTAAAACCGCGATGGCTAAATGGATACATGAGCAGAGTCATAGAAAAAACAGTCCTTTTGTGGCTATCAACTGCGCAGCCATACCAGAAGCCCTTCTTGAAAGTGAACTGTTTGGCTATAGAAAAGGAGCGTTTACAGGGGCTGCTTCTTCTCAAAAAGGAAAGTTTTCTGCTGCGGACGGCGGTACAATCTTTTTAGATGAAATTGGAGAAATTTCGTTAAGCATGCAGGCAAAGCTATTGCATGTAATCGAAGAAAAAAAAGTAATGCAGCTCGGAAGCAACGAGTATGAATCCTTGGACGTCCGAATTATTTCAGCTACAAATAAACCGCTTCAACAGTTAGTAGAACAAAAGAAATTTCGGGAAGATTTATACTATCGATTAAATTTAATGGAGATCACCATTCCTCCTCTAAGGCACCGAAAAGAAGATATTGAGCCGCTCATTCATCACCACATTATAAAGTTAAATACAAAATACAATAAGACGCTTACTGTTTCAAACGCGGCACTTCAACAGCTAATTTCTTATGAGTGGCCGGGAAATATTCGTGAGCTGTTAAATGCGATTGAAAGAGTTCATATTTTAAAACGGTATGGGACAATTGAGCTCTCTGATTTAACATATCTTTTTAATAAGCAAGAGTCTCATTCATATAGGAATCAGCAGGTGAAAGCAAAACAAACAAACTTATCACATGCATTAGGTGAAGTAGAGGAAGAAATGATTAAAAACGCTCTTGAAGAAATGAAAGGCAATCAAACGAAAGCAGCTCAAAAACTAGGAATTGCTCGCCATACGTTAATTTATAAAATGAAAAAAATGGGTCTTAAATTTTAGAAAAAGGATATGAAAGAAATGACCTATCGTAAAATATTCAGCTTACTAGTACTGTGTTTTACAGTACTGGGAGCATGTCAGCAGCACAGTACTACCCCTCTTAGGGAAGAAAAGAAGTCTCTCGATTCTGTTAGTATTACAGTTGGGTCGAAATCTATGACAGAGCAATATCTACTAATGAAAATGACCGCGCTTCTATTAAAAGAACAAGGAGCTACTGTACACGAAAGGCGCTTTTTAGACAGCGATTCTATTCGAAAAGCAAGCTTGGCGGGCTATATTGATATGTACTGGGAATATACGAGTACGGCAAGGATTGTGCATCAAAACCAAGAGCCGGTTTATAATGAAAAAAAGTTGTATCAGCTGGTGAAAGAAACGGATGCGAAAAACCACTTAACGTGGCTGAACACTAGCCATTTTAACAGCAGCTGGGGGGTTTTAGTTAACCGTTCTTTTGCAAAGGAGCATCATTTAAACTCTGTTTCTGACTTGATTTCCTACATAAAAAAGCAAAATAAAGAAGTAAAGATAGCTACAAACAATGAATTTCTAAAAAGAAAAGACGGCTTGATGCAATTAGCTAATAACTATGAGTTAAAGTCCGTTTCAACTGAAATCATTGGAATCGATTCAGAAATTATTCCTTTGGCGGTGAAAGAAGGCAGAGTAGACGTAGGGATTGGAATGATATCTGATAGTCGAATTCAAGCATACGACCTTGTGTTACTAAAGGAAGATCAATCTCTTTTTCCGCCTTATTATGCGGCTCCTGTAGTAAAACAATCATTAGCAAGCCGTTATCCGTCTGTTGTTTCCACTTTAAATGAACTATCAAGTAAACTAACGAATAAAAAGATGGTAGAGCTGAATTACCAAGTTGATATTTTACACAAAGACGTATCAGATGTTGCCTATAAATTTTTACTGGAAAATCACTTGATTACTCGTTGATAGATATAATAAAAAAAGAGGCTGGGACAAAAGTAGTTGAGCCCAAGTAAAAAACGAACCATTCATCAACCTGTTTGATGAGTGGTTCGTTTTTTTTGTGATGGTGCATATCGTTTTATTTGTTTCGTTGCTTCTAGCAGTTGATTTGGAGGGCAAGGCGAAGACTCCTGCGGGAAAAGCGGAACAGGTGAGACCCCGCAGGAGCGAAAGCGACGAGGAGGCTCAGCGGCCGCCCGCGGAAAGCGAAGTCTTGCACGGAAATCAATTGCGGTGTCATAAGCAGTCCAGCTCATGTATCTCATTTGTTCGTCTTTCAATTGGATTTATTTCGTTATGTCTCAACCTCTTTTTTATTGTAGAGTGTAGAAAATTTCTACAGTTAATTGTGTGAATTTTCTACAATTTATTTTTTGTTTTCTATTAAGTATTGATTACATCAATCATTTAAACTTGGCACGCATCTTGCAATAGATATAAGTGAAAGTAAAAATGCTGAAATGTAAGGAGATTAGTATTCAATGAAAATTACGGGAATAGAGATCAAACATTATTTACTGCCTTTAAATCCGCCTTTTAAAGCAGCTTGGGACCCCGAGCCCCGCAAGAAGTTTGCTTCTACCGTTGTCTATGTACATACGGATGAAGGAATAACGGGAGTGGGATCAGGAGATTTAATGATGGGGCTTGAGGGACATGAACATTTGTTTATCGGTCAAGATCCTTTTGCCATTGAACGACATGCACAAGTGATACAAAATATAGATTTTCACTATGGAAGATGCTGGCCGCTTGATTTAGCTCTATGGGATTTGATGGGAAAAGCAACAAAACAGCCCGTCTATAAACTGCTTGGAGCCCGATCTAACAAGCTTCTCGCTTATGCTTCAACGGGAGAAATCGTGACTCCTGAAGAACGTGCGGAACGTGCGGTTCGATTTGTAGAGCAAGGGTTCAAAGCAATGAAAATTCGTTTTCATCACAAAGATGTAAAAGACGATATTCAAGTAGTGGAAGCGGTCAGAAAAGCAGTTGGCGACAAGCTAGAAATTATGGTTGACGCAAATCAAGGATGGAAAATGCCTTGGGACGTTGAACGGACGTGGGATTTAAAAATGGCCTATCAAGTAGCGAAAGAACTTGAAGAGCTGAAAGTTTTTTGGCTTGAAGAACCACTGCCTTCTCATCAGTTTGAACTGATGGCAAAACTTCGGGACTCAGTAGGTATTCGAATCGCAGGGGGAGAGATGAACCGTCATATGCATGACTTTAGAGAGTTGAACAAAGTAAATGCATTAGACGTCTATCAGCCGGATGTAGCATTGTCAGGAGGAATTACGCAAACGAAAAAAGTTGCGGATCTTGTTCAAGGAAGCGGCGCTTGGTTCAGCCCGCATACATGGACAAACGGCATTGGTTTACTGGCAAATTTACATCTAGCAGCGGCGGTCAGCCACTGTCCGTATTTAGAATTTCCTTATGATCCTCCGGCATGGTCTAACGAACGGAGAGATTATATTCAGCAAAAACCACTTATGATCGACAAAGATGGTTACTTAGTAGCTCCAGAACAGCCGGGTTTAGGTATCGATTTGGATGAAGAAGCTTTAAAGCAGTACGAAATTAATCATTTCTACGTGGGTGAAAAAAATACAGTTTCTATTTAACTGATATAAAGGGTGAACACAAAATGAAGAAATATAGTGCTTATATAAACGGAGAATTTGTTCAAAGCAGCAATCAAATGAATGTTACGTACCCAGGAACGGGTGAAGTCGTAGCCCAAGTCTCTTCCTGCAGTATAGAAGAAACAGAGCACGCTGTTTATTGCGCTAAACAAGCTTTTAAAGAGTGGAAGCTTCGTCCTTCATATGACCGGTCTGAACAAATTAAAAAATTTTTAACAAACATGAAAACAGAAGAACATATTGAACGCATTGGAACAGCTATTACACAGGAAATGGGAAAACCTTTAAATGCAGCGAAATCAGAGGTGTTTTACGGAGCGGAGCTTGGCGAATACCAAACTCAGTGGGCAAGACGCATTGAAGGTCACGTAGTAGACAGCGATAACGTAAAAGAAAAGATTATTTCTTATAAAGAGCCTCTTGGCGTAGTCGCGGTGATTGTACCTTGGAATTTTCCAATTTATGTTTTGATGAGAAAAATCGTGCCGGCGCTTGTCGCAGGTAATACGGTTGTAGTCAAGCCAAGCGTAAAATCTTCTTTATCTGCTTTAGCATTAGCGGAGTGCATTCATCAATCCGGCTTTCCAAAAGGTGTTATTAATATCGTAACAGGTATGGATGACATTGTAGGAGAAACGTTAACTTCATCTCCTGATGTGAACATGGTGACATTTACCGGAAGTACTAAAGTAGGCAAAGGCATTATGGAAAAATGCTCTCGTCATATGATCCGGACATCGCTTGAATTAGGCGGAAAAGCTCCTGCTATTGTAATGGAAGATGCCGATATTGATTTAGCGGTTGAAGCAATTAAGGGAGGCAGGTTAGCTAACTCCGGTCAAGTCTGCAATAATACTGAGCGTGTATACGTTCATAAAAGTGTAAAAGAAGCGTTTACTACTAAACTATTGAAAGCGTTTCAAAATGTAGAAGTGAAAGATGGTTTGGCTAATCCAGATGCAGAAATGAGCTGTCTGATTAACAAATCTGAAGCAAATCGCGTTCATCAAATGGTACTTGAGGCCGCAGAAGAAGGAGCCGCTATATTATGCGGAGGCTATTTGCTAGAGGAATTAGGTGACAGCTTTTATCCGCCAACGCTATTAGATCAGTGCACGCAACAAATGAACATCGTGCAAAAAGAAGTGTTTGGACCCGTTCTTCCAATTATCTCGTTTGAATCTCTTGAAGAAGCAATTGATCTAGCGAACGATTCTGAATACGGCTTAACCGCTAATGTATATACATCCAGCTATCGCTACGTAATGGAGCTGACTACGCAGCTAGAATGCGGTGAAGTATACGTGAACCGCCAGCAGGGCGAGGCGTATCAAGGCTATCACTCCGGATGGAAGCAGTCGGGAATCGGCGGAGACGATGGCAAGCATGGATTTGAAGAGTTTTTACAGGTAAAAACAGTTTATATGAAATTTTAATTTTAAAAAGCAGGTGAACACAGGTGGAGAAAACGCGTGTGGAAGAAGATAGTGTAGGAAAAGTTGAGCTCCCAGCAGAGGTTTTGTATGGCATTCAGACGGCCCGGACAATTGAAAATTTATCATTTTCTAATAAAAGATTGCATGAATATCCGGACTACGTGTATGCACTGTTAACCGTAAAAAAAGCAGCTGCCTTAACAAATGTAGAAGCTAGCGTAATTCCAAAAGACATTGGAGAATCCATATCAAATGCATGTGACCAATTGCAAAGCACTGCTTATCAACATCATTTTTTGATTGATGTGCTGCACGGCGGAGGCGGTATTGGGACGAATATGAATGTGAACGAAGTAATAGCAGGCTGGATAAACCAGCAGTGGCCACATCATCTTCCCGTTCATCCGATTGAACATGTAAATGCATCTCAATCAACTTCTGATGTTTGTCATACCGCTATTCGAATTGCGATTATTAAAAGCTATCATTTTTTAGAAAAAGAAATGGAGCATCTCCATTCTATTCTTCAAAAAAAGATTGAAGAGTTCCAGCCTGTGATGACAATCGCAAGGACTTGCTTGCAAGATGCGATGAGTATTTCGCTTAGTAATATATTCAGCGGATATGAAGCGGTTTTTTCACGGCGTACGCACTATTTAAAAAGAGCTGCAGAAGAACTGCACGCTGTTAATCTTGGAGGTACGGTTATTGGCTCTGGGACGGGAGCATCAGAAATATACCGAAGTAAAGTCGTTCAGCAGCTGTCTCGTCTATCTGGTATGGGGCTTTACCACCGCGCTAATTTATTTGATGCAGCACAAAATATTGATGATTTAGCTAATGTTTCGAACGAATTAAAACAGCTGGCTACATCTTTTATAAAATTTGCTAAAGATTTAAGACTGCTGTCTTCCGGACCAGAAGCTGGCTTTGGAGAAATTCAATTGCCGTCTGTTCAAGCAGGTTCCTCATTTTTTCCGGGCAAAGTCAACCCGGTTGTACCAGAAACGTTGATTCAATGCTGTTTTCAAGTGTTAGGGTGTGACAGAACCGTTCAAGCTGCCCTTGAACATGGAGAATTGAATTTAAATGTATTTGAAGGAGCTGCTGGAATTAATATTTTAGACAGCATTCAGTTTTTAACAAAAGCTGTAAGGAATTTTGCGACTTTTTGTGTGCAAGATTTATCAGCTAATTCAGAGCGCTGTCAGCAGCTTTCTCAATCGTTTATTCCATTGATTGTAGAAATGAAAGAAAAGCATGGCTACAGCCGCGTTGCAGATCGTTTAAAAAAGACAGGATATGAAGGACTCAAAAAATGGAGGGAACGTGAATATGACAAAACTAAATGAAAAAACCTTATTTAAAGGAATGGAACAACCTGCATTGGTATGGGCAAAAGAGTGGCTGAAAGAGCCTAAAAAACTATACATCAACGGCAAGTGGCAAGAGAGTTCAAGCGGCGAATTAATAGATTCTATTAACCCTGCAAACGGAGAAATTAATGGTCAAATTCAAAGTGCAGCAAAACAAGATATCGATGAAGCAGTAGCCTCAGCTAGACACGCGTTTGACCACGGTCCTTGGCCAAGCGTTACAAGAAAAGAACGCGCGCGAATCTTAAGAGAAATAAGCAGCTTAATTAAAAAACATCAGGCAGAGCTCGCCACATTAGAGTCTCTTGATAACGGCAAGCTTTATACAGAATCATACCATGATGATGTGCAAGAAGCGTCCGATTTATTTGAGTATTACGCTGGCTGGACGGATAAATATTACGGTGAAAATAATCCGGTGGAAGGAGATTTTGTGAGTTATACAACCCGCGATCCGATCGGTGTATGCGGTCAAATTGTACCATTTAACTTTCCAATCGATATGGCCGCATGGAAACTAGCGCCGGCTCTAGCAATGGGGAACACCGTTATTTTAAAGCCGTCTAGCACCACATCTTTTTCTGCGATTCGCTTGGTAGAAATCATCGATGAAGCAAACATCTTACCGCCAGGTGTTTTAAATTTAATTCTAGGAAAAGGATCGATTGGTTCTCATATCAGCCGTCATATGGGAGTTGATAAAGTATCTTTTACTGGAAGCACAGGAGTAGGCAAACAATTGGTTCACGATTCTGCTGACTCTAATTTAAAGCCTGTCACGCTTGAGCTTGGAGGGAAATCACCTAATATTATCTTTAGCGATGCACCGGATTTGAATGAAGCGATTGAACGTTCTTTTTACGGCTTGTTTACACATAAAGGAGAAAAATGCTCAGCGCCTACGCGCTTGTTAGTACAGCGTGACATTTATAAGCAAGTAGTTGATAAGCTAGCAGATTATGCAAATAGCTACAAGTGCGGCAACCCTTTTGATCCTGATTCAAATCAAGGAGCTCAAGTCTCTGAATCTCATATGCAGTCAATCTTGCACTATATCGAGAGTGGCATACGTGAAGGAGCTACGCTAGCAGCGGGCGGCGAGCGCGATATGAGCGGAGATAATAAGCACGGGTATTTTATCCGTCCTACTATTTTTGCAGATGTTGATAATAAGATGACTATTGCACAAGAAGAAATTTTTGGCCCTGTCCTGTGTGTGATTCCATTTGATACAGAAGATGAAGCGGTGCAAATTGCGAATGATACGATTTATGGTTTAGCAGCTGGACTCTGGACAAAAGATGTATCAAGAGCCAATCGTGTAGCAAAAAAGCTAGAAGCAGGCATGGTTTTTATCAATAAATACGGCTGCTATGATTTTGCTAGCCCGTTTGGAGGATGGAAACAAAGCGGATGGGGGAAAGAATATGCGATTCATTCTCTTCAATCTTACACAAAAGTAAAAGCAATATGGATGGCTTATTAAATTAAAAAGCTGGAGGAAAGTATGATGAAGATGAAAGCAGCGGTCATGACGGGCGTTAATGCGCCTCTTGAAATTTTAGCGGTGGATTTAGCAGCACCAAAAGCCAATGAAGTACTTGTGAAAATAGAAGCAACGGGCGTGTGTCATAGTGATTTAAATGCTTTGGAAGATCCTTCTACACCAACGCCTACTATTTTAGGACACGAAGGTGCAGGTATTGTAACGGCAGTCGGTTTGAATGTAAAAACGGTAAAAGTAGGAGATAAAGTAGCGCTTAGCTGGGTTCCTTACTGCGGCACGTGTGAGTTTTGTGTGACGGGGGCCGTACATCTGTGTGATTCAGCTTTTGGTCCGATGTTTAACGGAACGCTGTTAGACGGTACCTCTCGATTAAGCAAAGATGGAGAGCTGGTTTTTCACAACTCGCTGCTTTCCACTTTTGCTGAATATGCGGTGGTGCCGGAAATGTCTTGTATTAAGCTTCCTGATGAGATGCCGATGGCTCAAGCCTCTTTAATTGGATGCGGTGTAGCGACGGGGTACGGAGCAGCTGTAAACGCAGCCAAAGTTACGCCGGGTTCTACCGTAGCCGTCTTTGGCATCGGAGGAGTAGGCATTAACGCCATTCAAGGGGCTCGGATTGCAGGAGCGAGCAAAATTATTGCATGCGATGTAAAACCAGCTAATTTGGAACTTGCTAAAACATTCGGAGCTACTCATACGATAAATGTAGCTTCAGAAGAAGCAAGTGAAGCTTTAAAAGCTTTAACAGGAGGCCACGGCGTCCATTTCGCGATTGACTGCTCGGGTCATACAAAAGCTACTGAATCTGCTTGGAATGGAACGAGAAAAGGAGGCACGGTAGTTGTAGTAGGAGCCTTTAACCCATCCATGTCTATCAGTTTACCAGGCGGAGGGTTTCATCGTGTCGGCAAAATATTGAAAGGAAGCTTTTACGGAGACACGCAGCCGTTTCGTGATTTCCCTAAAATTGCTCAGCTTTATTTAGACGGAAAATTTATGTTAGACGAACTGATTCTTGGGCGCATGCAGCTTGACGATATTAACGAAGCTTTTCAATCATTTCACGATTGTAATTGTGTAAACGTAGGCCGGTCAGTAATCGAATTTCCATCAATTGCATCTCAAGATTCGTTAGAAAACGGAGATGAATTTGACATCGTTTCATAATGTAAATGAGCTAAGAAAGGGGAAAAACAATGAATTCAGTATTTGAATTTACAACAAAAACAAGCATAGCGTATGGAGTAGACCGAGCTTTGCAAATTGGAAAAGATGTTGAAGCAGTGAGCGGGGAAAAAAGAGCCGTGTTAGTGACGGATCCAGGGGTAATAAAAGTTGGTTTAGCAGACATTGCATTGAAAGCGCTTCAAAATAATGGTGTAGAAACGTTCGTTTTTCATGATGTGAAAAGTGATCCTACGGCCGCTTCAATAGATGCTGCTGCACAGCTTATTCGTGAACAACAGATAAAGTGCGTCATTGGTCTTGGAGGCGGTTCAGCTATGGACGTGGCTAAAATGGCTGCGCTAGTTGCAGGTGATCAGTATGAAACGATGCATTATGCTCTCATGGCGAACCCTTTTGCGAAAAAGAAAGTGAAAACGATTATGCTTCCCACTACTTCCGGTACAGGAGCAGAAGTCACGAGCACGGTTGTCTTCTCTACACATAATCAAGTCAAGGTGTGGGCGTGGGATCAAGATATGGCACCGGAACTAGCGATACTAGAACCGCGATTTACTACAAAACTGCCGGATTTCTTGACAGCTGCCACTACGTTAGATGCGCTTGTACATGCAATTGAAGCATGCACAGGCAAGCGTACGAACCCTTTTATTCAAGCGCTGAGCCTTCAAGCGATTTCATTAGTGAGTCAAAATTTAGAAACAGCTCTGCAACAACCTGAAAACTTAGAGGCAAGAGGAAACCTCGCGATAGCGGCAACGCTTGCAGGAATGGCAATCGAACAAGGAGGAACGGGGCTTGCACACTGCATAGGACACGCCTTGGGAACAGTCGGGAAAATCCATCACGGCCGTGCGGTTTCAATTGCCTTGCACGCTGTGTACGACTGGAATACTGAAGGTGCAGTGGAACTGTATGCAGACGTAGCAAGAGCTTTGGGAGTAAAAGAAACATTTTCAACGAAGGAAGAGCTTGCTTATGCAGGGGCAGAAGAATTTAAGCGTCTAGTGGCTGTAAGTGGATTAAACCTTGCGATTGGAGAGGGGCATGAACCGGCTGTGAACATCTCTGACTTTGTGGACGTGATGCTTTCAGTTGAAAATGAACCGATG
The DNA here is from genome assembly GCF_009497655.1 of Priestia megaterium. Classification (NCBI taxonomy): domain Bacteria; kingdom Bacillati; phylum Bacillota; class Bacilli; order Caryophanales; family Bacillaceae; genus Priestia; species Priestia megaterium. Next base: position 2,194,450 of record NZ_CP023317.1, read on the forward strand.
AGAGTAAATAATGCACGTTTTGCCAGTGAAGATGATTTACAGCAGTTTGCACATGCAATTATGAGCGTAGGAGCGTCGAAAGTTTGATAGAAGCACATACCGTTTCCAAGAAGCGGTATGTACCATCTCATTAATTAGGCAGGAGGAAGCGTAATGAAAAAGATCAGACATGCTGTATTTTGGCCTCCATTTTTATTGTTAATTGGAGCTGCATTACTAAGTTTTACAAACCGTGAAACATTTACTACAGTTACAACTAATGCAAATAATTGGGTTATTTCCAATCTAGGCTGGCTGTTTAGCATTAGCGGGCTGCTGATGGTAATTGCATGCATTGGTGTTTATTTTTCACCGCTTGGCAATGTTAAAATAGGAGGACCTGATGCAAAACCCATTCTTAAATTTGGCAACTGGTTTGCGATTACCTTATGTACAACAATAGCTGCAGGCGTTACGTTTTGGGGGATTGTGGAACCGATTTACCATGTATCTGCACCTCCTGAATCGTTAGGAATTAAACCGAATTCTCCAGAAGCAGCCATTTTCTCTATGTCTTCTATGTATCTTCACTGGACCATTTCGCCATATGCAATTTATTGCGTACCTGCAATTGTATTTGCATTTGCTTATTACAATATGAAAAAACCGTTCAGTCTAGGGTCTACGCTAGCTCCGATTTTAGGGGATAAAATTAACGGGAAAACAGGAAAAGTAATTGATGCAGTATGTTTGTACACTCTTGCTCTTGGAATGGCCTCTTCTCTTGGAACGAGTGTTTTAAATTTAGCAGGAGGCGTTAATCATTTGAGCGGTATTGCCAGCAACCCTTTACTGTGGGCGATTATAACGGCTGCCGTTACCATTACCTTTATTTTATCCGCATCAAGCGGCTTAATGAAAGGAATTAGAATTTTATCAGATATTAATATGAAAGCATTCTATGGAATTGCCATCTTTATCTTTATTGTAGGACCAAGCTCTTATATTTTAAATTTAGGAACGGAATCGGCGGGTAATTATTTTACTCATTTTTTTGAAAAAAGTTTATTTACAGGAGCGGCAGCAGGTGATACGTGGCCGCAGTCATGGACTACTTTTTATTGGGCAAGCTGGTTTTCATGGGCCGCTATCACCGCATTATTTTTAGGAAGAATTGCATATGGATATAAAGTGAAAACGATGATTCTTGTTAACTTTATTTTACCAGCCTTTTTTGGAGGCGTATGGATGACGATATTTGGCGGAACATCGATTCATATGCAAATGACAGGAGGGGAACTCGCAGATATTATGGCACAAAACGGGCCTGAAGCCGTTTTGTATGCAGTATTTGCTGCTTTACCATTTGCGAAATTTGTTATTCCGTTCTACTTGTTTATCGTGTTCATTTCCTTCGTTACAGCCGCGGATTCTAACATGGAAGCGATGGGCGGAATCAGTTCATCGGGGATTTCTCCTCAAAGTCCGTCTCCGGGCATTATGATTAAAGTAGTATGGGGTGTGACCGTAAGTTTGGTAGGATGGGTAATGATTAGTTTTGCAAAGCTAGACGGAATTAAAATGTTAGCCAATCTAGGAGGAGTTCCTGCACTGTTTTTAGGTATAGGTGTTCTTATTGCGTTAGTCAAAATTGCTCAAAATCCAGCCAAATACGATCGAACTACAAAGGTAGATAAAAATGCTGCGATTAAAGAAGCGGATGAAACAAAAGCTGTATAAATAAAAGCAAGGAGAACTTACTCCTTGCTTTTTTATGTTTTAATCAGCAATGTCACTATGAACATGTGATTTAGGTTTTTTCTCTTTTGGCAAGGGTTCATTAGAAGACCAAGGCACGCGGCGAGGCTTATATTCAATCGCATCGGTAGAATAAACGGCTACGCTTACGACTCCGCCTTGCACCTGTGCTCGAATCAACAAAGGATCACTATACGTATTTTTAAAATGAAAGTCAGGTCCATACCAGCTGACGGTAGCGTCTCGCCCAGGAGGTACGTAGGAAACACTGCGGCTGTGGGAGTAGCGCTGCGTAATCGTGACGCCAGCGTTATCGACGGCGTTAAATAAAGTAGAAGAAACTTGGCAAATTCCTCCTCCAACTCCTTCAGAATACTCTCCTTTTACAATGATTGGGGCACGCATATACCCTTTTGCTGCCGTTCTTTTTCCAACGGTTTGATTAAAAGAGAAAACTTCCCCAGGAAATATGACGCTGCTGTCTAGTGATTCAGCTGCAAGAGAAATATTGTGAGAACGATTTTTATTATGGGGGTTAAATACCGTATGATAATGACCGATTTGCTTAATACGAATCGTTGCAAGCAGCTCCTTATCCACGCGAGGCGGAACAGGAAGCGTCGGGATTTCTAAGATTGACGTACCGCCGTTAAAAAAATAAGTATAAAATTTCTCCGCAAAATCTTTATGATATAGTTTGACACCCGCTTGCTCAGGAACAATTTGTCCGCTTTTATCAATGCGGGCATTTATGGGCTCTCTATATGTTTTTTTATCCAATTCTTTTAGAAGAAGATTGTATCGATCATAATCCACCATGGGTACAGGAAGAAGAGGTACTACCACTTTGTCCCGTTCAATCCGTTCAATTGGTTTACCGTCATGAGTAATAGAGAGGTGGTCTTGTGTAGAAAGAGGTTGAATAAGCATTAAAAGTCCAACCATCCAAGTGAAATTCATATCATATACCTCGCTTTCACCTGTTAGTATGAATAAAATGAACCGTTTAATGTATAGGATTCACAAGCTCTTTTTTGTATTATTTTCCATGAGACGAGCGTGTAAAAATTTCTATTTATAATTGTATGTGTACTTTCGCATATTACATAGAGAAACTACAAGGTAATGAGGGTAGACAATGATAAAATTAATGATTTTAGTCTTTATGCTTATTAGTTTTTTTGTGCATCCCCAAAAGATGAAAGCAGAAGAAAACCTTACGTACTTTCCGGTAAGCGACACAGGAAAAGTATTAAAGTGGAAACGTGTAGAAACCTTACTGCCAAAGGGAAAAAAATTTAAAGTAATCGATGTAGAAACCGGTTTTTACTTTTATGTGCAGCGAAGAGCAGGCTCACACCACGCAGATGTTCAGCCGCTTACACGTCAAGATACGAAAGTAATGAAGCACTTATATAATGGAAAATGGAGCTGGAACCGAAGAGCTGTTCTTATTCCATTTAAAGGAAAAATGCTTGCAGCTTCCATGAATGGAATGCCTCATGGAGCCGGTGCGCTTGACAATGGGTTCCCCGGTCATTTTTGCATTCATTTTGCAGGAAGTACGACTCACAAGTCCCAAAATGTAGATCCAGGTCATCAGTTAATGGTATTAAAAGCAGGAGGAAAGCTTGATGAATATGCATTAAAAGCTGAGCCGGCAGAAGTCGTCAATATGTTTTTAACCGGATTAAAGCAAGATGACGATGCCTTAATGCAGCCGGTTTTGCGCGTAAAGCAAGAGCATAAGCTATGGGCAAAGCTGCATAGTATCTCCACCATTTATTATAAAACGGACTTATTTCATGCAAAAAAGTATAAAACAAAAGAGAAAATCTCCGTAGATTGCCTTATTTATTACGAAAATAAAGGGGCTCACAAGACAACGATGGTTTTTACTTTAAAAAGAAATCCGTTAACAAACGGGTGGGAAATTTCTTCTCTTACACTGTAATGAACCATTATTTTTTAAAAACACATCTGACAGAAAACAGATGTGTTTTTAATCATTTGTTTAGCTCTTTAGCCGTTTGCAATGTTATAGTGAAAAACATACTTACATACGATAGAAAAGAATTAAAAAGGGTATAAGTAATAATATTACTCTTTCTACAAAGAACTTTACAGCACGAAAGGAGAGGGTGTTTATTTTTTCATATTGGTTTAGTCGCTTAGTCGCTGCAGATCCTGGACGAAAAAGGCTCAAAACAGCTTCTAAAGCTACAATCAGTGTCATTACAGCGGTCGTTATTATGCTGATTGTATTAAAAGCAGCGGGAAGCTCTCAAATTACCGCTGCTATTTTATCCGGCGTAATCGGCCTGATGGGTATATTGGTTGTAAATGATGAAACAACAAAAGCAAAAAAAGTGACAACCGTCTTAGTAGCACTTTCTAGCGCCGTTTCTCTTGGAATTGGCTCGTTTTTATCACGATATGGACAAGCAGAAAATGTTTTTCTCGTTCTATTGGTGTTTTTGTCTTTTTATTTACAGAAATTTGGTATTCGCTACTTCTCTCTGTCGATGGTAGCATTTATGTCGTTTTATTTTGCTTCTATTTTACACGTTACATTTTCTCAGCTGCCGTGGCTGTTAGCTGGCGTTATAGTAGGAGCCTGCTGTGCATTTATCTATAATTTTGTTATTTTTAAAGACCGGCCTTCCAACGTGCTAAGGTCTTCAATGAAATCCTTTCATATTCAAGTAAATTTGGTGCTTGATTTAATTATTGAGTTAATTCAAAAGAAACAAATTGAACCAGCTCAAATCAAACAGTATAACCGCAATATTAAAAAACTAGCGGAGTATGCCCGTGTAGCATCAGAAGAGCTTGGAAATACAGATCCTCACGACATATGGCCTGGCGTAACAGCTGAGCAAATGCGCCTTTATGTATTTGATACAGTGATGCTGCTGCAGACATATTCTCCGGCGATCCGAAAACTCAGTGAATTAAAGGCATTTAATCATTTTGATATTCAGCAGGTGCTGTTAAAGCTAGTGGAATCGATTCGCGAAGCAGAGGTATTAAATGAAAATCCTACTCATTCCTTAACGGATGCAGCTCAGCATTTGCAAGAGCTGCGCCAAAAATTAAGCGAACTCGAACCTCAAGACGAAAGGTATAAAGACTGGCTTTACTTAATACGCCGTATCGAAACGATATCAAATCATGTCATTGATGAAGCGTATGAGCTGCAGCAAGCAATTGTGAAACAAGAAAAACAGCCTCAAAAAGAAGCGGAAGAACAAGAAGACGAAGAGGATAATGATGAAGAAAAAGGATTAAAACCGTCTACGAAAAAGTCTATTCAAGCGGTCATCACTGCTGTTGCGACATTAATATTTGGCTCGTTTTTATCTCCATCGCATCAATATTGGGCGCTCTTAGCAGGCTATTTAGTGCTTCTCGGTACAGAAACGATAGGAAGTACGTTTGTAAAAGCCGTGCAGCGAAGCGTAGGCACGCTTTTAGGAGCAGCTGTCGGCTTTGTTGTTGCAAGCTACGTTTCCCCTGGAATACTTGAAGTAACGCTGCTTTTTATCTGTGTGTTTATGGCTTTTTATTTCTTTCCCATTACGTATTCGTTTATGAGTTTTTGGATTACGATGATGCTGGCCTTTATGTATGACATGCTTCTTGGCGGAATTTCAGAGAGTTTATTGCTGGCCCGCGTGTTAGATACGGTCGTAGGAGTTGGAATTGGCTTAGCCGTATCTGCTCTTGTGTTTCCTAAAAGAACAAGAGATAAAATAACCGACACTTCAGTAGAATACGTAGCGGCTTTAAAAGAATTTGTTCATACTTATTTACATCGTTTTACGAATCAGTACGCATTTGCCAATTTAGCTGATAAAGGAATGGAATTAGAAAAAAAGCTAAAACAGCTTCATGTCGATTCAGATCCTATTATCAAAGGTTTCGTTGGCCGTTCACGTCTTCAGCAATTTTTAACTGTTTTTACCGCTATTAATTATTACGCTAAGCATTTGGTGGCATCTTCTACTAGAAACGAAGCTTTTTATAAGGAAGCAGAATTTCATGGCGTAGTAAAGGAAGTGGAAGAGAAAGTGGCAAGCAACTTCACTCAGCTTGAAAAAGCATTACGAGGAGAAAGAGGAACGTATGTATACACGCTTGAAGATGTAAGACAAAAGATTGAACAATCTTTAGATTATTTTGATACGTCCGTTCAATCAAGAAACTTACAGCATCTGCAGCTGCTGCATAACATTTATTACGTATGGAAAATCAATCAATCGGTTGTTCACTTAGCCAAAGAGCTAGGAGCAGAAGAAATAAGCAATGAAGAATAAAAAACCAGCGAATACTTCGCTGGTTTTTAGTCTGATGAATAAGGAGACGTATCTTTTCTAATCGTTCTCCACGTTGTTTTAAGACCTGCATAGCTTCCAATTGCGGCGTATCCATAAAAATATCCCATAAACAATCCGGCAATAATATGATGAGGGTGACTGATCAATACTGAAAAAAGCACGCCGACAGCTAAAGCGATAGTCGGAACAAATTGCTTTTTAGGATGAAAAAGCCATTTGATCAGCTGCGTCACGATTAATACGACAGGAACACCAATGACTGCGTCCCAAAAATTTGTATGAATTGTAGGGAAATCCATGTTCAAGCACCTCGTTAAATGTGTTGGATGTAAGATTATCTATGCTGTTTTACCTAAGAACACTTCAATTAGAGTTATGAGGGGCTCCAGGTGGATAATAATAAGGCGGAATTTTGAGCCATCCTTTTTGCTGCATTAGAATTTTTATTTTTGATCCTAATATGACCTTTTCAGTGTGGAATTTCAACCACATTAGTCCAATATCGGTTCTAATAGATTGTCCCATATTCGTGCTGCACATGACGATATTAGAGGCAATTTTTATAGATATTAAGTTAGCGATTTCAGAATCCGTGGCTTTTGCTCCTAATGGAATACTGTTAGGGTCGGATTTCGGTTTGGTAGCCGGTATTTCAGGAAGGGGAATTCCTTCTTTAATCATTAATTTTTTTAGTGTATCAATCTGAGATTCAGCCAGGTTTTTTGAGTCTTGAGCAAGCTTAAGCAGTTCACTGTTGGTTGTTGTATTAAGACAAGTTTCTAAGGCAGGTATTTCTTCCGCTAAAGCAGTAAAATACAGCCAGCATCCCATAGTCTCACCGATATGTGGGCGAGGGGGCGGATCATCTGTAGAAGAGTTCTTTATATAATCAAGTAGTGTCTCAATGACGTTAATCATAACTTTTCACCCTTTATATAGTTTATGCATCTTCATTATTACCTTCAGCAGAAAAGGATAAACACAGCTAAGAAATGTTACATATAAAATTGATTATGATGAGTGGAAGAAAAAGCATCCCATTCAGCAATTTATAATAGTGATGGTACAAACATCTAAAGGTATAAAAATTGTTGAAATGCTTAATAAATAGGTTGGTGCTAGAAGATAAAGTCAATAGAAAAAAATCTCCTTGCTCATCAAGGAGATTTTTTATCTTGAGTATTATACAGTTTTTCTCCGATACTCTCTCCATAAAGAAGTTAGCTCTTCTGACCAATATTTATAATCAAATACCGTTATATTTTTACTGGGCATAAAAACGTTTAACAGCCAATTAACCCTTAATTTGTCTCTGACGCCTATCGTTTTATCATTTTTACAGCAGCCTTCATCACAAGGTTTATCGTGTATCTTGTAAGGAATATTTTTAACGACTAATCCATTTTTCACACGCTTTGTGTACTCAATTCCTATAATCAAATATATCACTCCTCACAGTAACTCTTATCTTCATAATAATATGTAGGGATGACTTCTTTAATGAAAGGGGAAAAAGGGCAGAAGACAAAAATAAAAAAGCCCTGCTGTAGGGCTTTTAGATTAAGCAACTTTTGATGCAACCACGATTACTTTGCCGTGATCTAATTCTTCTTCATAGCGTTCAGCTTCCGGCTGTGATAGGCCTAATGAACGCATTTTGGCACGAAGCTCGTCTCCTCGAGAACGAAATACATTCGCAATCGCATCAAAAACACCTTGTTCAGAAAGGCCGATATTGTTTGTATTTGTTGCAGCTGTTAAATCCTCGGAGCGATCTTGATGGTGTGCAAGTAAATAAACTTCGTCTTTTGTAAATCCTTCACGCAAAAATTGTTCGATTGTATCTTTTGCCTGTACGCCATTTTCAACTACTTTTACATTTACCATTTCAAAAAACCTCCTTGTATGATAGACAACTTTCTAGAATATGTTTAGTAATGAAGAGAAGTTTAAGTAACTTATCCTCTTGCTTTGTGTATACACGTTATTGGAAGAGATAAAACCTATTTCATAAAATTGAGTTAAAAAGTCTAACATAGGAGAAGAGGAAACAGCGCGGTTATCTTTGAGGAGAATCTGGCGGACAATAAGCAGAAGAAGGCTTTAGCCAGCCTTTTTCCTGCATCTTTTTTTGACCTTTTAAGGTACAGTACAAACTGCAAAAAGCCTAGATCTTAAACAGCTAAGATCCAGGCTTTTTGCATACATAAAAATAGAGAAATTTAAGATGAAAGACGTTCTTTTTGTTTTTCATAAACAGAAGTAGACTCGTTCCATGTATATCGACCATCTTGTAATTGAATGGTTGCGCTGAATGGACAGTCTATTGACGTTTCTGCGTCATCTAAACTACTTTCAAGTAAACGTTTTTTAAATCGAAGCAAATCTTCTTTTGAAGCAACTCGAAAAACCATTTCTAACGTAAGATCATCGTCCATCGCATTGTGTAATTGACTAATACTTTTGCGGAATTCTTTATTATATTGAAGCATAATTTGAATATCTGCTACGCAAGCAACACCAAACACATCTTTCACAACAGACTCAACCGTTAACTGAGTTGTGGAAGCATATGTTGAGATATTACGCTGTGGATTTTCTAAATAATAAATCGTTTCTACAGGATGTCTCGTGATAAGCACCTCTTTCCTATTCTTAAGTATACAGGAAAAAAGAATGGAATGGGGAAAGATTTTTAGGAAAGGAGTCCTGACATACATAAAAAGATTGTTTGTGATAGGAAAGAGAGTTATAAGTTGATGGCTTTTCGCTTATCATTTTTGCTATATCCTTAAATCAACGAATTCTGTGCAACTTCCTCTAAGATTTGATAAAATAAAATCCTACGTCTCAATTCCTTCTAATGAATCCCTCAACTACTATTTCTACTTATTTTAAAGGAGGACGCTATTTTGCAGTTTGAACAAGCTTTAACACATTTACAGTCCTATTTTGGTTATGATTCGTTTCGAAAAGGACAGGAAGAGTCGATTCGTTATGTTTTAGAAGGGCACAATACCGCTTGTATTATGCCAACAGGAGGAGGGAAATCACTTTGTTATCAAATTCCTTCATTATTATTAGAAGGTACAACACTGGTGATTTCTCCGTTGATTTCCTTGATGAAAGACCAAGTGGACACGCTGAATGCAGCTGGTATTCCGGCCACGTATATTAACAGCTCGCTGACTCACACGGAGGTACAGCAGCGCTTAGAAGAAGTAGCGCTTGGTGAATATAAGTTACTTTATGTAGCGCCGGAACGACTGGAGTCTCCGCAGTTTTTAGAACAGCTTCAAATGCTTCCTATCCCGCTTGTAGCGGTAGATGAAGCGCACTGTATTTCACAGTGGGGGCATGATTTCAGACCAAGTTATTTGCGTATCAATGAACTCATCAGCAAGCTGTCTAATGCGCCGATTGTGATGGGGCTAACGGCTACTGCGACGCCTCAAGTGCGTGAAGATATTTGCAGAGCTCTTCATATTAACGAAGAGTACACGGTGATGACTGGGTTTGAACGTGAAAATTTATCGTTCGCTGTTGTGAAAGGTCAGGATCGAATCAGTTATATCGATCAGTATATCCGTAAAAATGACCAAGAAGCAGGCATCATTTATGCCGCTACGCGTAAAGATGTTGAAGAGCTTCACGCTAGATTGCAAAAATCAGGAGTTAACGTATCAAAATACCATGCTGGTATGAACGCAAGCAGCCGTGATGAAGAGCAGAACCGCTTTCTTCAAGATGATGTTCAGGTAATGATAGCCACGTCTGCCTTCGGAATGGGAATCGATAAATCGAATATTCGCTTTGTTCTTCACTATCAGCTTCCAAAAAATATGGAAAGCTATTATCAAGAGGCAGGACGTGCTGGTCGTGACGGACTTCCAAGTGAGTGTATCGTACTTTATTCACCTCAAGATATTCGCGTGCAGCGCTTTTTGATTGAACAGTCAACGTCGAATCCTAAAAAGCAGATTCAAGATCTTGAAAAGCTGCAAAATATGGTGAACTACTGTCATACAGAAGGCTGTTTGCAAGCGTATATTCTTCATTATTTTGGAGAAAGTGAAGCACATGAGTGCGGCCGCTGTAGCAACTGTACGGATGATCGCGTGGAAATAGACGTAACGGTCGATACGCAAAAAGTGTTATCTTGTATGATTCGTATGGGCGAACGTTTCGGTAAAATGATGATTGCTCAAGTGTTAACGGGTTCTCGAAATAAAAAAGTAGTTGATTTTGGTTTTGATAAACTGAAAACGTACGGCGTCATGAGCGACCGGTCGGCTAAAGAAGTGAGCGATTTTATCGAGTATTTGATTTCAGAGCAGTTTATTTTAGTAGGACAAGGGTCATTTCCTACTTTATCCGTAGCGTCCAAAGGAAAAGGGGTGCTTCTTGGTACGGAAAAAGTGATGAGGAAAGAACAAATGGAAGTGAAGCAAATTGTCCAAGATGACGAACTGTTTGCTCATTTGCGCTCCGTTCGAAAGCAGCTAGCAGATGAAGCGGGCGTGCCTCCTTTTGTTATTTTCTCAGACGACACTCTTCATGATATGTGTACAAAACTTCCGGTAACTCTTGAACAGTTCGCCACTGTAAAAGGAGTTGGAGAACAAAAACAAGAGCGATACGGAGAACGATTCACGACTGAAATCAAACAGTTTTGTGAAGAACATCCAGACCGAAAGCGAGAAGTTTCAGCGCCTGCTCCAAAAAAAGCAAGAGCTTCATCAAAAGAAGGCTCTCACTTAATGACGTATGAGCTATTTCAGCAAGGAAAATCTTTAGACGAAATTGCTGAAGAACGTGAGTTGAGCCGCATTACCATTGAAAACCATTTGTTTAAATGCGCGGAAGAAGAAAAAGAAATCGACTGGACGCCTTTTCTTTCGGATGAAGACGAACAGCAAATTTTACAAGCTGCTTCGTCAGTAGGCGATGAAAAGTTAAAGCCAATCAAAGAAGAATTACCTGAAAACATCACTTATTTTATGATAAAAGTAGCACTGTTTAAACAAAAAATGAAGCAGCTATCGTAAACAAAAAGCTCCTATTAAAGGAGCTTTTTGTGTTGAATAAGCGAGTTTACTGATAAAATAATAGATATAAATGTTAGAAAAATCAGATTACATAAAAAGGAGGAGTGAAGGGGAATGATTGAACGAGAGCTTGAAGCGATTTTGCATGCTTCTCACGACAATATCGTGATCACTGATGAAAAAGGACTTGTTTTACGAGCAAGTCAAAACTGCCGTGATATATATGGATACGATGTGTCAGAGTTGGTCGGTCAAACCGTCTACGAACTGCAAAAACGCGGGATCTTTTCACCTTCCGTTACGATTGAAGTGTTAAAGAAAAAGAAAGAAGTACAGCTGATGCAACAAACAGAAACGGGTAAAGTTGTAATGGCAACCGGTATTCCCGTGTATGATGAACATCAGTGTATGAAAAGAGTCATCAGCTTTTCGCATGATTTAACAGAGCTTCAGCGCTTAAAAGAAGATTATCAGCAGCTCGAAGTGAAAATGAAAACATATCAGCTCGAAGTGGAAGAACTCCGGGAACAGCAGTCGAATGATATGGTCATACGAAGTGAATCGATGAAAAAGGTATGGTCGATTATTAATCGCGTGGCAGACAGCGATGCAACGGTTGTGCTGCTAGGTGAATCGGGTGTTGGTAAAACGGCTTTTGCTCGTGCTTTACACTGTGGAAGTGAACGAAAAGAAGAGCCGTTTATTGAAATTAACTGCGGAGCCATTCCAGCTAGTTTGTTCGAATCTGAAATGTTTGGATACGAAGCAGGCTCTTTTACAGGTGCCAGTACAAAAGGGAAAATAGGAAAGTTTGAATTAGCTCATAACGGTACGCTTTTTTTAGATGAAATAGGAGAGCTTCCCCTTGATATGCAAGTAAAGCTGTTAAAAGTGCTGCAAGAAAAAACAGTCACCAAAATTGGAAGTGAACGAGCCAAACACGCAAACTTTAGGCTGATTGTAGCCACAAATCAGCGGCTTGAAGAAATGGTCAAAAAAGGAACGTTTCGCGAAGATTTATTTTATCGTTTACACGTTATTCCGATTACCATTCCTCCGCTTCGAGAGCGAAAAGAAGACATTGCGGCACTGCTTTATCACGTGTTACATAAGCAAAATGAAAAATATAGCATGAAGAAATTTTTTCACGCAGAAGCATTAAATCTGCTTCTTGAACATCAGTGGCCTGGAAATGTGCGCGAACTTGAAAATACAATTGAACGCCTTGTGTTAACAACGGATGAAAACAGCATCTCGTCTCAAGACCTCCCGTTTTATTCAGAAAATAGCAGCAGTGAAAAAGAAGAATGGGAGTCTCTTGACACGTTAACCTCTCAGGGAATGACGCTTCAGCAAGCACTTGCAGAAGTGGAGAAAAACTGGCTGATTCGCGCTTATCGTCAGTGTCAAACAACGTATGAAATGGCAAATATATTAGGAATCAGCCAGCCTACGGTCGTAAGACGTTTACGAAAGTACAATATAAAATAATGAGATTTTAATTCAAAATGAATTAGCTGATTCAATACTGAATCAGTTTTTTTGTTTTGATTCTATTATGAATTAAAAATCGTCCATAATTGCGCGGAATAAGATAATAAAAATTGGCATGCATTTTGCATTAATAAAAAGTATCTAAATAAAAAGCGTCAGTATTTAAAATAATGATGCGGCGCTAATGAATGAAACCCACTAGGAGGAATAAATTATGCCAAAATATCAGCCGAAAAATTCATTTGAATCTCCGCGTTTTTGCGGACCACGTACATTTATGAGACTTCCGTATGTAGAACAAGTAAATTCAGAAATGGATTTTATTGTCACAGGTATTCCATTTGATTCAGGTCAATCTTTTCGAACAGGAGCACGTTTTGGACCGGAAGCCATTCGAGATTTCTCCATTTTGCTCCGCCCGTATAACCCAGAACAAAAGATTAATATTTTTGACTACATTTCAGGCGTGGACTACGGTGATTTGTCAGTTGTTCCCGGATATATTTTAGAAACGTATAAAAAAATTGAAGAAGGGTTAACGCCGGTTGTGAATGAAGGAATTATTCCTATTTCACTAGGCGGTGATCATTCGATGACCCTTGGTGAACTTCGTGCGATTGCAAAAAAACACGGACCGGTAGCGCTTATACAGTTTGATGCTCATTCGGATACGTGGGATAGTTATTTTGAACAAAAATACAATCACGGTACGGTATTTAGACGAGCAATTGAAGAAGGGTTAATCGACGTATCGCGTTCGATTCAAATTGGTATGCGAGGCGGTCTGTACGGCATTGAAGATTTAGAAGACGCAAAAAATCTAGGTTTAGCTTTGTATACGACAAATGAATATAAAAAGCTTAGCGTTGAAAGAATGCTAGACATTATTCATGAGCGTGTAGGGGAAGGACCCGTATTTTTATCGTTTGACATTGATTTTTTAGATCCAGTTTACGCGCCGGGAACAGGAACGCCTGAAGTCTCAGGTGCAAGTATTGACGATGCGCTTCAATTCGTTCGAGGCTTAACAAATATTGATTTTGTCGGTTTTGATTTAGTAGAAGTACTGCCAGCTTATGATCATGGCCAAATTACAGCAGCGGCGGCCGCTAATATTGTCTATGAATTTATCACCCTTATTGCGTTAAGAAAAAAAGCAAAAGAAGAAGAAGAAACGCTGTTAGTAAAAGCACGCGACTGAATATAAGCAAGACGGTAAAAGTGGGAAGGTACTATTATCTTCCCATTTTTATATAAGAGTTCTCTATGAGGGGTGTTTGACTATGAAAGGGCAAGTAAATGTAAAAATAGATAAGAAACAAGCAAAACCATGTAAAAGAGAAATAATCAACCCAGCGACCAATAAGATTATAGCGGAAGTGTTTGACTCGTCGCTTCAACAAGTAGAGGAAGCGGTAGGTAAAGCAAAGCAGGCTTTTGAACAAAGTGAATGGAAGAAAAATAAATCACTGCGTGTAGCGGTGCTTACGAAACTAGCAGACTTATTAGAAAAAGAAGCGAGTATATTCGCTGAAACAGAAACATTAAATACTGGCAAACCGATAAAAGAAGCGCAGTTAGATATCGAAGATACAATTAATTGTTTAAGATATTACGCAAATTTAATAGAAGAAAATCAGCCGTGGACAAAGAACATGTTCGACGACACAAACAGTAAAATCATTCAAGAACCTATTGGCGTATGTGCGCTAATCGTTCCTTGGAATTTCCCTTTGCTGCTTGGCATGTGGAAGCTGGCTCCTGCATTAGCAGCTGGAAATACGGTGGTGTTTAAGCCGTCAGAATTAACGCCGCTTTCTTTTTTAAAGTTAGCTTCACTATGTAAAAAAGCTGGTATACCAGAAGGCGTGTTTAATTTACTTACAGGAGACGGTGAAGTGGGAAGTGCCCTTGTTGAACACAAAGACGTAGCCAAAGTCTCTTTTACAGGAGGATCAGAAACAGGCAAACGTATTTATCAGCAGTGCGCAAAAGAGATGAAAAGAGTTTCGCTTGAACTGGGAGGGAAATCTCCGCTTCTTATTTTTGAAGATAGCGAAATTGATGTTGCAGTAGACTGGACAATGTTTGGCTCATTTTTTAACCAAGGACAAGTGTGTGTAGCTTCATCGCGTATACTCGTACATGAGTCTATTTATAAGCCGTTTCTTTCTGCTCTTACGGAGGCTGTTGCTGCTATAAAAATTGGTAACCCCTTAAGAGAAGAAACGGAGATGGGTCCGGTTATTAGCAAGGAGCATCTGAATAAAATACAGAGTTTTATTAAGCTAGGTCAAGAAGAAGGTGCGAATTTATTAACAGGAGGAACGTTAATTGACTGCGAAGGTGGAAACTATATAACGCCAGCGGTGCTCGTTGACGTGGAGCAGCATATGAAAGTCGTCAAAGAAGAAATATTTGGTCCCGTCATTACCGTTCAATCTTTTTCAAGTGAAGAAGAAGCCATAGCACTTGCCAACGGCACGAGATTTGGTTTAGCTGCAGGGGTTTTAACGAATGATTTAATGAAAGCAGAGCGAGTTGCTGAACAGCTTCAAGCGGGAACGATTTGGATCAACGGCTACCATACGCCTCATATTGAAACGGCGTGGGGCGGTTTTAAAGAAAGCGGCATTGGCCGGGAGTTAGGCCCATCAGGATTAGCTGCTTTTACTGAAATAAAACATGTGAATACAAATTCCAAGCTAGCTCGAGCCAATTGGTATCAATAAAAGTGAAAGGTGGAAAAGGGATGACAACAAAAAGTGGTCTCGCCCATGATGATGTGCAGCCGATTGCAATGAATAAAAGAAGTATGGGCTTCTTCTCTACATTTTCCATGTGGATAGGAGCCAATGTGGTAGTAACGACCGTTTTTACCGGAATGCTGTTTGTACCCGATATGACCTTTTTAAAGGCATTATTTGTGATTGTGCTTGGCTCTTTAGTTGGTGCTATGCCGCTCGTGCTGATGGGGAATATCGGAACTCGAACCGGTCTTCCAACCATGGTTTTGATGAGACCTGCTTTTGGGCAAAGAGGAGCTATGCTTCCTGCTGCTGTTAATCTTATTACATTAATAGGATGGGCATGGATTCAAGCCTACATGGCAGGGCTAAGTTTAAATCATGCCGTCACCTTTTTGACCGGTTACAGCAATATCAATCTATTTACAATTCTTACTCAAGTACTAGTAGTAGCTATTTCTATATACGGACACAAAGGTATTGAAGCAACGGAAAAATTAGTAGCTACGCTTATGATCATTTTAGCAACCGTTGTGTTTAGCTATTTGTTTATCGAATTTGATGCAGCAAAATTAATTCAAATGAAAGCAAGTGAAAATCCCGGTATTACAGGAATGTTAGCTTTTGATATTGTAGTAGCTACAGCTTTTACGTGGATTCCTATTGTTTGCGATTATAACCGAAACTGTAAATCTGAAAAAACGGGAATTGCGGGAACGTATTTAGGCTATAACGTTGCGACTTTGATTGCAATGGGATTAGGCGCAACGGTTTCCAGCTTTTCAATTCTCGGAAATATGACGCAAACGTATGACCCAGTAAATTTAATTGGCGCATATAGTCCGCTGTTGGGATTAGTAGCAGCCATCGTCATTTTTTTATCGGTGTTGTCAACCAACGTAATGGTACTGTATAGCGCAACAATGTCTTATTTGTCTATTTTCCCAAAGCAGCGCTTTTGGATACCGGCACTAACGATGGGAGTTGTCACAGTCCTAGGTTCTTTATTAAAAGAGTGGTTAATGACAAATTTTCAAAGCTTTTTGCTTATGATCGGCGTCTTATTTATTCCTATTATTGCGATTGTTCTTGTTGATTACTATATCATTCGCCGAAAACACTATGACATTTCAGCTATTTTAGATAAGGAAAATAAAATATATTGGTATACAAAAGGATTTAACCTTCATGTGTATCTATCATACATAGTGGGGGCTGTATTTGCCTACTACTTTACGTACGTTCACCCCCTAGCCACAGGCGCAACAATCTTAGCTTTTTTATTTACAGGTGTTTTACACGTATCGTTAACCAAGCTTTCACAGCTCTCCATCACTTACTCAAAGGGAATCGACAAAAATGCTTGATAGATATTCAAAAAAGACTGAATTATCTAAAATGTATCGAAAGCTCCTGTTTAAAGGAGCTTTTTGTCTTGAAAATAGGTGAGAAATAAGCAAAAGCATGGGGAAGAGAAGTTCTTAATCCAGCCTCAAATAAAGTAATAACAATGTATTTGATTCTATAAGGGGTCTTTCCTATAATAAATGTAGGAAAACTTTCCAAAGGAGAATTTTATGCTCGAATTAGAGGCTATTCAAAGCAGGGCCATTGAAAAAACTAAGCATACATTGCTACAGGATATAAAAAGCGTATTAGGTGAACAAGACGAATGTCCGGATTTAGAGACGTATTTAACAGACAGGCACTCTTTTATTAAAAAAGCCTGGGGGACTGCGTGGAGAAAAATAGTTGTTTCTTCTGTATCTAAGAAAAACAGAAGATCGTATTTAACAGAAAGAGGCTTTGAGATAAAAGGATATAAACCTCAAGCTATCGATAAGTTATTTGCTAAAGAAACGAGAAAAGGTATAGAATTTGATGCTTTTTCTTGGTTAGAAAAGCAGTACGGAAAGGGCAATAAAGCAGAGTGGCTATCTCTATACGGAGAAGCAAGAGTTGAATTTGCCAAAAAAGAAGAAGAAAGAAAAGAGAAAGAAAGACAGCAAAGTATTAATGATCGAAAAGCCAGATATCAATTACAGTTAAATTTAGAAGCAGCTCCTATTTTGGAAGTAAACAAAGAGCTGTATTACCTACATATAAGAGAACAGCTTTCACATCAGCTATCAAAAGACATTGAAACAAATTCAAAGTATATTGAAAACTATGCGCCGCATACTGAGCTTGAAGATGAATTAATAGAAAACGGCGATTTAACACGTCATGATTATGAAACGGTTCATGACTTTTTTCAAGAGATCACCGGGAACGTAAGCTCAGAATTAGACAGATATTCAACGATTATCTTGTTTGAAACGTATGAAGATGTATACGAGGTATTTATCACCGATAAAATTTATGAAATCATTCCAACTATGATTATGGATGACCTTCCTGCTTCATTTAAAGAAAAGTATAAATCTTATACAAATGATTCGGTAACACGAATGGATATTATAAAAGCACTCAGAAGTGATTTATCGGATTTGGTCTATGAATATAAAAGAATGCTTGTAGAAGAAAAGCTTTCCGATGTACTAGAAGTTTCAGATCACAACTTAACGATCGAAGAGCATAAAAAGCGATATGCACAGCAGCTGGAAGAAAGACGATTACAACAAGAACGTGAACGTGAAGAAAAGAACAAGCTGATTGAAGAAGAACAGCGACAGTTAAATTATATTTTTGGTGCAGAATACGAAATGGACCCAAGAAAAGAAACGGAATACATTCTTCATCTCGGTGATACAAACACAGGAAAAACGTATACAGCATTAAAGTCATTAAAGAAAGCTGCTTCGGGTAGCTACTTAGCGCCGCTTCGCCTGTTAGCTTTAGAAGTTTTTGAAAAGCTGAATAAAGACGGAGTTGCTTGTTCGTTAAAAACAGGTGAAGAAGAAAAGATTGTTGAAGACGCTCAGCACATGGCCGGTACGGTAGAAATGTTTAGTGAATTAGAACATGGCGATGTAACCGTAATTGATGAAGCACAGATGATTCAAGACCGAGATCGGGGGTTTTCATGGTATAAAGCCATAACCCGAGCTAATGCCAAACAAGTTCATGTGATCGGAAGTTTAAGCATTCGAAGTATGTTAGAAGAGATGTTAGACGGTGTGATCTCAGAAATTTATGAGTACGAAAGAGATATACCTTTAAAAGTAGATCTTCGAAATTTCAAAATTGAACAAGTGAAACCCGCAGATGCTTTAATTGTTTTCTCGCGTAAAAAGGTGCTCCAGACAGCAGCTAAGCTAGAAAAAGATGGTCACAAAGTGAGCGTGATTTATGGAAGTATGCCGCCTGAAACAAGAAGAAAACAAATTGAGCAGTTCATTAATAGAGAAACAACTGTCATTGTGTCTACAGATGCAATTGGAATGGGGTTAAACCTTCCAATTAGACGAATTGTGCTTTTAGAAAACATGAAATTTGATGGGCAAAAACGGAGGTTGTTGACTTCTCAAGAGTTAAAGCAAATTGCAGGTCGTGCTGGAAGAAAGGGTCTCTATAATGTGGGAGAAGTTGCATTCGCTAAAGATGCAAAGCAAATGAGAGAACTGTTATTTTCAACAGACGAGCAAATCAGCAAATTTTCAATTGCGCCTACTTCAGATATGCTAAGAAGATTTAAAGAATATCATCATGACCTCGGAACGTTTTTTGACATGTGGGCTAAATTTAAAAATCCAAAAGGTACACAAAAATCAAACCTGGCACAAGAACGTGAGCTTTATGAGGAAGTGAAAGACACGCTGATTGAAGCGAAAATGCCCATTGTTGATTTATATGGTTACTTGCAGCTGCCGTTTTCAGCAAAAGAAAGCTCTTTGAAAAAGCAGTGGGTGGCTAGCATGAATGCAATTGTTAACAGAGAAGAATTACCTGAACCAAGGATAATAGAAGGTTCACTCGAAAAATTAGAGCTGTCTTATAAAGCGATTGGCCTGCATCTTTTATTTCTATATCGAATGGATAGAAGACCCGAAGCTATTTACTGGGAGCGTGTCCGAGAAGAGCTTACAAACAAAATACATGACGTATTAAGAAAAGATATGAAAAAATTTAAAAGAACGTGCAGTGCGTGTTCTAAAGACCTTCCTTGGAATCATGATCATGCGATATGCGATTCGTGTTTTCATAAAAGATTTCGCAGAAGACACGGGGACGACGATTTTAATTACTAAGATGTAGTGATAAAAAAAGAGGCTTGTATGAACGTATGTTAGTTAAAGGAAGATCCGAACGAGTTCGATTCTCGATTGAGAATCCAATTCGTTCGGCTTTTTTTATTGTGAAGGTAGCTTTCATGTGTTTCGTTCCTTCTAGCAGTTGATTGGAGGGCAAGGCAAAGACTCCTGCGGGAGAAGCGGAACAGGTGAGCCCCCCCAGGATCGTAAGCGACGAGGAGGCTCAGCGGCCGCCCGCGGAAAGCGACGTCTTGCACGGAAATCAGCTGCGGGGTCACAAGCTGTTCCGCTCGTGTATCCCATTTGTGCTTCTTTAGATGGCATTGATGTAGTTATGTCTCAATCTCATTTTTCATACAGGCTTTTAATCTTTTTCCTATGAATTTCCGTGTCAAAGCAGATTTTTGTAGAAAAAAGCCGGAAATGTATAAGCGGTCATCTTGTAAAAAGAGCAATAAATTATTATGATATAAGATGGAACTTATATTTTAAAGGATTCCGTGATTTTTTTGTTGGGCGGACGTGTATTGTCTTAGAGTAAGTTTGCTATCATTCATTATGTTAAAAGCAGCACTTTTAAATAGAGATACGGTTCGTAATAGAAGGGAAGAGGATGATGACAAGTCATAACAAAGAAAACAAAGCTGCAGTCGAGCAGTACAGTAAAGGGAAAATTTTGTGGCAATTAACCCGTCCTCATACGTTAACGGCATCGTTTGTACCCGTTTTGATTGGAACAGTTCTAGCTATGTTTTATGGCCATGTGAACGTTTGGATGTTCCTAGCGATGCTTTTTTCATGTTTGTGGATTCAAATTGCGACGAACTTATTTAACGAGTACTATGATTTTAAACGCGGGTTAGACACAGAAGACTCCGTAGGAATTGGAGGAGCCATCGTCAGACACGGAATGAAGCCGAAAACGGTATTAAATTTAGCACTGATTTCTTATGGAATTGCTCTTATTTTAGGCGTATATATATGTGCAAACAGCAGCTGGTGGCTTGCTTTAGTTGGATTAGTCGGTATGGCGATTGGTTATTTGTATACAGGCGGACCGCTTCCGATTGCGTATACGCCGTTTGGAGAGTTATTTTCAGGTCTGTGCATGGGCGCGATGTTCGTGTTGATTTCATTTTTTATTCAAACGAATACCGTAACGTCTGAAAGCATCTTTGTATCACTCCCTATTGCGATTTTAGTAGGCGCGATTAATTTGTCTAACAACATTCGTGATATAGAAGAAGATACAAAAGGGGGACGACGTACGCTAGCTATTTTATTAGGTTCTAAAAATGCGATCAGATTTTTAGCTGCTTTGTTCGGCATTGCGTATATTTGGACCGTTGCATTAGTTGTATTTTTCGATATTAGTCCTTGGATTTTCTTAGTGTTTCTTAGTGCACCTAAGCCAATTCAAGCCGTACAAGCATTTGTACGCGGAGAGCTTATTGCAATGAAAGCAACTGCTCAAACAAATACGTTTTTTGGATTTACTTTATCAATTGGGTTATTAATTGGCTATTTAGTAAGCTGATTGTGTTGAAAAAGCCTGTCTTTTTAAAGACAGGCTTTTTGTTATGCTCCAGTTATTTTTTCTTTTACCGCGCTAAGAAATGCGTTCATATTTTCAGAAGATGAAAAGCTGGCTTGAGCTTGTTTTGGTCCGCCGCCGCCTTTTCCATCGTAAAGCGGAAGCAGCTCTTTATAAAGCTCTCCGCATTTTACCTCACTGCCGCTGTGAGCCAGTAAGACTTTTTGATCACTTGAAAAAGCAAAAAGAAGCGTCGTATCAGGCGTTTGAAGCAGCTGCTTTGTCAAAGCTTGCACATCTTTTAATGTACGGTTTTCAAAGTGATGGTACAGAAATGATCCCTCTTTTTTTGCTTCTAATTCATTTGCTAAAAAAGCTGCATTTTCATTTTTTAATTCTTCTAGTTGTTTTTGCAGCTCTTTTTGTTCAGTCTCCAATTTTTTAATTCGTTCTACAACTAATTCACGGCTTGTGCTGAATTTGTTGCTAAGTTCTGCTACGATTTCTTGAGACTGCTGATAATCAGCTAATGCACGCATACCGCATTTGAAAAAGAGGCGTGTATTGCCGCGCTGCTTTTCTGTTTTTGTAAGTTTAATGAGACCCAGCTCTCCAATTTGGTTCACATGAGTACCGCAGCAGGCAGAAACATCAATGCCTTCAATTTCTACGATGCGTACCACTTCGTCTTCTAGCTCGGGCACTTTGCGAAGCGCAAGAGTATGTAAGTCTTCCTTTTTCACTTCGTACGTTTTAATGGGGCGGTTGCTGTAAATAGCGTCGTTTACAACTTTTTCAATGTGTAATAGCTGCTCATGAGATAACTGAGGCACATTTAAATCAATAGAGACAGCTTCGCTTCCTAAATGAAAGCTAACGGTATGAATATCATATGTATCAATTAATAGAGCTGAAAGTAAGTGCTGTCCGCTATGCTGCTGCATATGATCAAAGCGGCGATTCCAGTCAATTTCACACGTGACGTTCGTTTGTACAGGTAGCGTATCAACGAGGTGATAGACTTCTCCATTTTCTTCGTACACATCTTTTACCTCAATTCCGGCAATAGTACCGTAATCAGAAGGCTGTCCGCCGCCTTCTGGATAAAAAGCAGTTTGTTTTAATGTTAAAGCGTAGCCATTTGAAAGAGCGCGCGTCTCTGTCACTTCTGTTTCCCACGTTTTTGTGTAGGGATTGCTATAATAAAGTCTTTCTGTCATGTTCATCATCCTTTCTACTAAAACCATATCTAACTTTTTCTATAGTATCAGAAATATGTTTCTTCGAACATGGATAAGCTAACTTGTAATAATAAAACTGGGTGGGACATATGAAAAATACTGTTTATATTTATACGCGCGATTTAAAAAGAATTTTCACCAATTGGGCGATGATTATCATTGTGCTGACGCTTATGATTCTGCCGTCTTTTTACGCATGGTTTAATATAAAAGCATCTTGGGATCCATACGGGCGGACTGAAGGTATTGCCATTGCAGTAACGAGCGAAGACGAAGGTTCTACGATAAGAGGGCAGCACGTAAACGTGGGAAAAGATATTATTGCAACATTAAAGAAAAATAAAACGCTTGGATGGACGTTTGTTTCAAAAGAAAAAGCTGATCACGGAGTAAAGCACGGAGACTATTATGCAAGTATTGTTATTCCAAAAGATTTTTCACAAAAGCTTGGTACCGTTCTTCAAGATCGTTTGGAAAAGCCGGTCATTATTTACAAAGTAAACGAAAAAATAAACGCCGTGGCGCCTAAAATTACAAGTAAAGGAGCCAGCAGCTTAACACAACAGATTAGTGAAAAATTCGTCAAAACAGCGAATGGAGCCATTTTTTCTGTTTTTAACGAACTAGGTATTACCCTGCAGCGGGATTTACCGACCATTCAACAAGTTGAACAACGAATTTTTGAACTTGAAAATCGTCTTCCTGAAATCAAAAAAGTGATTAATGAAGCGAATGACACCACTCAAAAAGCTGGAGCTATTGTATCGAAAGCTCAGGCCGCTCTTCCTGAAGTAGAGAGATTAACAGCTGACGGCGCACAGATGACTCAGCAGCTAAACACTTTTTTAACTAAAAGCGATGAAGTGTTAAAAAACGCTGAGCCAACGATCAGCGAAACGCTGCACCGTGTTCAACAACGAGCTCTCAGAGTTCAAGAATTGAAGAATCAGCTGATGGAAAAAGATATAGCGCCGGCTGAAGTCAGCGCAGCAGCGGAACAGCTAAAAGTGCAGTTAACAAAACAAGTTGCTGACACAGGAGAGATCCTTACGCTTCTTACGGATGTAAATGCGGTGTCTCAAGGGAACGTTCTTTCACCGGTTATTAATCAAATAAAAAGTGTACATACGCTTTTACAGCAGCAGCTGTCGGATGTAAACGACTTGCAGCAGCAAACAAAAAATGGAGGTGCACCAGATCCAAGTGTGCTTGAGAAATTCAGCTCTCGCACCGACCAAGCTGTTTCTAAATTAAATACGTTAACGAATTCGTATTCTTCTACGATTGTGCCGGCTATTGAACAAGCTATCAAAGAAGCGAAAGATAAAACAGCAAGCGCAAACGCACTGCTTGATGAAGCCAATAAAAGCATGCCGGATGTTTCGAACGTGCTGTCTAAAACAGCGAGTGGCATTTTGCTCGGACAGCAGGAGCTTGCGAAAATAACAAAAGACTTTCCGCGAATTGAACAAAACGTGCACAATATAGCGGATAAAATACGCGAATTTCAGCGAAAAGAAAACATCGAAGATATTATTAATTTGTTAAAAAACGATGTACAAAAAGAAAGTGATTTTTTTGCTAAGCCGGTTCTTTTAAAAGAAGAAAGACTTTATCCTATTCCGAACTACGGCTCGGCTATGTCGCCGTTTTATACAACGCTTTGCTTGTGGGTCGGAGCTTTGCTGTTAGTTTCAATTTTAAGCGTAGAAGTAGCGGATGAAGAGCGGTTCAAAAGCTATGAAGTCTATCTTGGAAGACTTTTAACGTTTTTGTCTATTGCTCTTGTGCAAGCTTTTATTGTGACGCTAGGCGATTTATTTTTAATCAAAACGTACGTCGTAGATAAAGTGCCTTTTATCTTTTTAGGCTTGCTGTGCAGCTTCGTGTTTATGACTATTGTCTATACACTTGTAGCGATATTTGGCAATGCAGGAAAAGCGATGGCGATTGTTTTGCTTGTACTTCAGCTTTCTGCTGCAGGCGGTACATTTCCGATTCAAGTCGTGCCTGCTTTTTTTCAAGCACTCAATCCGTTTTTGCCATTTACCTACGCAATAAGCATGATGAGAGAAGTTGTAGGAGGCATGTTAGCGGATATTGTAAGAAAAGACGTTACGGTTCTACTTTGCATTTGGCTTGGCGTGCTGCTCGTTGGCATTTTTCTTCACAAGCCTCTTAGTAAAACGAGTGCAAAATTAACAAAAAAAGCGCGTGAAAGTAAATTAATTCATTAAAAAAACGTTTTGGGTTTCCAGACAGAACAAAATGCGGTAGTGTAGATAGAAAGGAGTGATAAGCATGGGTATATTAGATGGACTATTAGGAAATGCATCAGAAGCAGATATAAGAGGAACTGAAAAAGATTTACAAAACATTTTAATTGCCAACGAGCGAGTGGAACAAGCGTATAAAGTCATTCGCGATTTAATGGTGTTTACGACGAAACGCTTAATTATCGTTGATAAGCAAGGAGTGACGGGAAAGAAAACAGATTATCATTCCATTCCTTATAAAACGATTACACATTTTAGCGTAGAAACGGCTGGAACGTTCGATTTAGATGCCGAATTAAATATTTGGGTATCTGGTTCTAGTGCGCCCATCTCAAAAGAATTTCGTAAAGATAAAAGCATTTACGACGTGCAAAAAGTATTAGCATCTTATGTATTGAATTAAAAAGTTGAGCCATGAAAAATTGGCTCGATTTTTTTGTGTGTAAAGCAAGAAAGCATAACAGTCTTGCATACAGTCGTTTGAAAATACTCAGGCTTTTGTCCATTCCTATTGCCATTTTACTCATTACTGAAATGCATGAAAACGATTTACATAATGAATTATACAGAATAAAAAAACCGTGATATGCTTTTTTTAGAGAAAAAAGGAAGTGACCAACTGTGAGTTATACCGTAATTGGAACATCGGCTTTTCGCAAAACAAATGTTGCGCTTTTTGCAGCAGGCTTCAACACATTTTCGATTTTATATTGTACACAGGCCATTTTACCCGAGTTTTCTAAAGAATTTGGAATATCTCCGGCTTTTGCGAGTTTATCTCTTTCGTTAACGACCATCACGCTTGCGGTTAGTATGCTTTTTTTAGGTTCTTTGTCGGAAGTGTGGGGACGAAAGAAACTGATGGGCCTATCGTTAATTTTTGCGTCATTGCTATGTATCATGACAGCATTTAGCTCTACCTTTGAAACGCTGTTAATTTTTCGCGTTATTCAAGGAATCGTGTTAGCAGGGCTGCCTTCTGTGGCCATGGCTTACTTAGGAGAAGAAATTGAACCCGGGAGTTTAGGAAAAGCGATGGGGATTTATATAAGCGGAAACGCCTTTGGAGGCGTAGCGGGAAGACTTATGACAGGAGTGCTCACGGAGTATTTTAACTGGTCTGTAGCTCTTGATGTTGTAAGCGTAATCAGCTTATTGGCCACATTTGTTTTTTTTATGAACTTGCCTGATTCACAGAACTTTACTTCTCGGTCATTTGAACTTCGTCAGCTCACCGGCTCTCTTCGCAGTCATCTTCAAGATAAAGGGCTGCTTTGTCTTTTTGCTATTGGTTTTGCACTGCTTGGAAGTAACGTAGCATTATACAATTATATCGGATACGCTTTATCTGCTCCTCCGTATTCTTGGGATCATACGCTTGTAAGTTTTATTTTTGTCATTTTCTTTGTAGGAGTATTCAGCTCAGTCTGGATGGGGACGCTGGCGGATCGATACGGTCGGAAAAAGGTGCTGTTATGTACGATTGCTGTTACGCTTATAGGTTCAATCGTTACGCTGCATCCCGTTTTATGGATAAAAATTACCGGGCTTTTGCTACTGACGTTTGGCTTTTTCGGAAGTCACTCCATCGCAAGCAGCTGGGTAGGAAGAAGAGCAACGCATGACAAAGCGCAGGCTTCGTCTTTATATTTATTTTTTTACTATGCAGGATCGAGCATTGGAGGGACTGCGGCCGGCTTATGCTGGAGCGCGTACGGCTGGAAAGGTGTGATTGCTCTAATTGGTGTGTTTCTTACAACAGCCTTTTTCTTAGCTGTTCGTTTGTCAAAAATGCCGGCTCAGCAGACGCATGTTCACTAAGAAAATGTAAAGACATATAGCTATTGATTTAAAAAAAGAGGCCGGTACAAAAGGATTTTAGCCCAAGTGAAAAACGAACCATTGATCAACATGTTTGATTAGTGGTTCGTTTTTTTTTGTTATGGTGAACATAGTTTCATCTGTTTCGTTCCTTTTAGCAGCTGATTGGAGGGCAAGACGGAGACTCCTGGGGGAAAGCGGAACAGGTGAGACCCCGCAGGAGCGGAAGCGACGAGGAGGCTTAACGGACGCCCGCGGAAAGCGAAGTCTTGCACGGAAATCAACTGCGGTGTCGCAAGTAATTTATACTAGCTACTTTAGTCTTTAGATTGAAGTAATTTAGTTATGTCTTAATTTCATTCCCTAGTTTAAAAGCTGGATAAAAAGCTCCGCTACTTTTTTATGAGCGCTGTTAGCAGGATAGATATAAGAGAAACGGCGCTTAAAAGGAGCGGTGTTAACGTTGAGAATCGATAGGTGCTTTTGTTCTACATCTTCTTTAATAGCACAAAGCGAGAGTACAGACATTCCTAAATCGTGAACAATCGCTTCTTTAATTCCTTGATTGCTGCTGATTGTTAGCATGCTTTTCATTTTTAAACCGTTGGACATTAGAACGTGATCTAAATATTCTCTTGTTCCAGAGCCTTTTTCACGCGCTACCCACCGCTGGTTTTGTAAATCATCAATTTCTACTCTTTTAAGCTGAGCCAAAGGGTGATCCACTGACGCAACGATGGCAAGTTCATCGTCCATAAAGGACTGAATATGTAAATCGGACTCTTCCGTGTGACCTTCAATAAGCCCTACATCCACTTTGAAATGACGAACAAGCTGAGCAATTTCTTTTGTATTACCGATAGTCACTTCTACATCAATATCAGGATATTGTTCACGAAGCTTTGCTAAAAAGGAAGGAAGAATATATTCGCCAATTGTAAAGCTGGCGCCAATCGTTAGCATTCCTTTGACACGGTGATGGTGTTCGTAAATATCTCGTTTCGTATGCTCATATATTTGAATCATTTGTTTAGCACGATCGTATAAAATTTCGCCGCTGGGTGTGATTTTTAACATTTTAGGTGAACGCAGGAACAGGGAAGTTTGAAATTCTTTTTCGAGATTTTTGATGTGTACGCTTACGCTTGGCTGTGAAATCATTAATTTTTCCGCAGCTTTTGTAAAGCTTTGCTCTTCTACAACAGAAACAAACGTCTTTAACGCATCATAGTACATAGAGTATGGCTCCTTTTATATTAAAAAAATTAATTATAAACATTATAAAACATTATTATGGTAATAACTAGAGGCACTTGGTTAAGAAAAGTAAAACAAGGTGCTGACTTAAAGGAGTATGTTGGCTTGCAACGAAGGCAGCCTGCGCAATTTGTTTACAGTTATTTTTGTTTCATCTATAAAGCTATTAAACACTTTTTTGTCATCTATTTGTAACAAAAGTAAAAAAAGTACTTGTTTTTTCCAGAAAACATACTATAATATTAACTGTAATGCGATAAGTAATACAGTTAATACACCTAGTACACACATCATGATTTTGGGTAGATGAAGGGAGGCAGACTATGTTCGATTTAGATATTCGTAGTCGTAAGCCGATATACGAGCAATTAGTAGATAAATTGAAAGAGCTTATTATTCATGAAGTCTTTAAGGCCGATCAAAAGCTTCCATCTGTTCGGCTGTTAGCAAAAGAATTAACGATTAATCCAAATACAATTCAAAAAGCGTATCGTGAACTAGAACATCAAAACTATATTTATTCAGTTCCAGGCAAAGGAAGTTTTGTAACGCCTCAAGTTGATACACTAAATAACGAGAAGGTGAAAAAGATGAAAGAAGAATTAGTAAAGCTGTTGGCAGAAGCTATGTATTTAGGAATGGACAAAGATGAAATTCTATCACTTATTTCACAGGCTGAAAAAGCAGTAAAAGGAGGAAGCGATAGTGATTGAACTGAAGGCGATAAAAAAAGAGTTTGAAGAAATGGAAGCTCTAAGAGACGTCACGCTTTCTATAAAAAAAGGATCTATTTACGGACTGCTTGGCTCCAACGGGGCAGGGAAAACAACGCTATTAAAAATCATTGCAGGTATTTACAACCAGGACCACGGAAAGATTGCCATAGACGGCGAGGAAGTATTCGAAAACGTTGGTTTAAAAGAACGTATTATTTTTATGCCAGATTCTCTTTATTTTTTCCCTCAAACAACGATTAAGCAATTAGCGTCTTTTTATAGAAGCGTCTATCCGACTTGGAACGAAGAACGGTTCCAAAAATTAAAAGAAGCTTTCCCAATTCAATTACATAAAAAGGTACATAGAATGTCCAAGGGAATGCAGCGTCAAGTAGGATTTTGGTTAGCGCTGTCTGCTATGCCTGATGTACTTATCTTAGATGAGCCGCTCGACGGTTTAGATGCGGTAATGCGTCAAAAAATCAAAAACCTTCTTGTTCAAGACGTGGCAGAACGGGAAATGACGATTTTAATTTCGTCACATAACCTGCGAGAAGTGGAAGATCTGTGTGATCATGTAGGCATCTTGCATCACGGTCAATTATTAATTGAAAAAGAGCTGGATGATTTAAAGTCTGATGTGCACAAAATTCAAGTTGCATTCGAAGGAGATGTGCCGCTAGCGCTTTATGACACGCTAGACATTTTATATCAAGAAAAACGAGGAAGCGTCTTGCTTTGTATTGTTCGAGGAAAAGAAAATCACTTAGTAAACAAAGTCCGATCGTATAAGCCTTTAATTTTTGACATCTTGCCACTTACGCTGGAAGAAATCTTTATTTATGAAATGGGGGATGTGGGTTATGCAATCGAAAACATCATCGTTTAACCGCGGCATGTGGATTCAATCTATGAGAAACGTGGGATGGATTGGGCTTGTATACTTGCTAGTACTGCTGTTCGCTTTACCTTTACAACTGATTTTTACTTTCACAGGAAAGGTAGAGCCTTATATAGAAAAACCAGATACGCTATTTAACGTATTGGATGGGCTGGAATTTGTGTTTATGTTTGTTGTACCAGTGTTACTTGGTATTTTCCTATTTAGATATATCCAAACGAAGATTGCGGCTGACTATATTCATAGTTTACCAATTAAGCGTTCTACACTGTTTCATCAAAATATGCTTCTGGGCGCGTTGGTTTTAGTTGTTCCTATTTTAATTACGGGAGTCGTTACTTTTGCCGTTAAAGGAGTTTTAACCGTTGAGGATGTTTATACAACAGGAGATGTTCTAAGCTGGGTCGGTTACAGTATTTTAATTAATTTATTTGTGCTGACTGGAACTGTTTTAGCGGGAATGTTCACCGGAATGTCTGTCCTCCAAGGAATCTTTTTATATGTTCTATTTCTTCTACCCGGCGGAATCTCTTATTTAGCTATATCCAATGTAAAGTTTTACTGGTACGGCTATGCGTATGACTATTACGTGAACAAAAATGTTGACAGCCTTGTTCCGTTTTCACACGTAGCGCAAATGGTAGCTCATAAAAGCTTTTCTACTAGTGCATTTGTTTATATTGGACTCATTGTCTTATTTTACATCATTGCTTTAATCACCTACAAAAAAAGAAAAGTAGAAGCTGCTACGCAAACCATTTCAGTTAGCTGGTTAAAACCGGTATTCGTATACGGAGTAACCGCTTGTTCACTCATGTTAGGCGGATTTTACTTTATTAGCATGAAAGGTGAATTTTCATGGATGGTCGTAGGCTATATTATTGGTTCATTAATAGGTTATATAGTTGCTCAAATTATCTTAAATAAAACGTGGCGGATCTTTACGAAATGGAAAGGGTATCTAGGCTTTGTTATAGCCGCAGCTATCGTTGGCTTTATCATTCATTTAGATGTATTTGGCTACTCTACTAAAGTACCGGCAGCTTCAGAGATTGAAAGTGTATATTTCGATGAAGATATATATCCATTGACTGATAAACCTGAAAACTATGCAAATGGAATGAATGGCTATTATGAAGCTCCATATTACTATACAAGTAAAGAAACGATTCAGAGTGTTCGTCAGCTGCAAAAACAAATTACAGCATCTAAAGATAAGAAGCTGGATCCTGATAAACAAAGTGAAATAGAAAGCAGAAACGGTAAAATGGCTGTATTTGCTTATAAATTAAAAAATGGAAAACAAATGGTCCGAGAATACTTTATTCCATTTTCAGACTATAAAGCTTTTTACAAAGAAATTGCAGAAACAAAAGAATACAAAGAAAATTTCCATCCGCTTTTACGAACAAAAAACACGGATAAAATTAAAAGCGTGAGTTTTTCTGTTCAAGGAAAGTCAAATTCAATCAACATTACAAATCCAGATAAAGTACAAGAACTTATACACGTAGTCAAACAGTCGATGATGAACGAAACGTTTGATGAAATGTACAGCACAAAAGAAAGCTGGGCTTCAATTGAGTTTATGGATGGAAAAGGACAGTACGTACAAACTGCATCTTGGGATAAGTCTTATAGCGAAGTAGAAGCATGGCTGAAAAAAGAGGGTTTATATGAACGTGCTCGTCTCATGCCAAAGGACGTAGAAAAAACCGAAGTGTTTAAAAATTCTTCTCATCTTAAAAACGATTATCGTCTTCAAGAAGAGTTTACATCTCTAATGAAGGATGAGAAAGCAATTAAAGTAAAAAACAATCAGCAGGTAGAAACACTTCTTCAACATGCGAACTTACGAGACACGGGAGATTATCTTGTTGCTTTTTATTACAAAGACCAAGTAGATACTCCTCAGATTTATATGTTGAATGAAAATGAATTGCCAGCAGAACTAAAAGAAAAACTAAAATAACAAGGGAGAACTTATTATGTGCGGCGAGGAATTACAAGATTATTTAAATCAGGTGCTGGCTTATTTATTAAAAAATGGTGTGAATAGACAAGACGCCGAAGATATTACGCAAGAAGTAGCATTAAAATATTTAGAAAAACAAGAAATGGTCGATCCTGAAAAAATAAAAGCTTGGATGTTTCGCGTCGCATTAAATAAACGCTGTGACTTAGGAAGGCGTAAAATAGTGAAAGACCGCTATACGTCTTCTTACAAAGAAGAACCCGTTATGTATACGCCTATTCAGCAGGTCCTCAGAAATGAAGAAGCGGCTGAATGTCAGGCGATTTTAAATCAATTGAATCCTAAGTATCGCAATTTGCTTCTGTTAAAATATGGATTAGGATTTAAATATGAAGAAATTGCCGAGTTATTAAATATGCAGATGACTACGTTAAAATCAGCTCTTTACCGCGCGCGCAAATACTTTGTGAAGGGATATAATGAAGTCATTTAATATAAATGAAACAGCAGCAGTTTGTGAAAAAGAACTTTTTTACACAAACTACTGCTGTTTTTTTCGTATTTTTCTTCTTTGGACGGCATAGATAATCAAACTGATCGCACAAAAAGCTAAAGTGATCTCAATCACATCAGTATAAGAAGATGTCGTATTAAAAAAGGAACCGAAAATAAATAAAGCCAGCGTCCAAATGAAACCAAAAGAAAATGAGACTTTAATGTAATGACGATGATTCATTCCGCTTGCCCCGAGAAAAAAAGGCATCACATGTCGCATTCCTGGTAAAAAGTAGCTTGCGATGATGGCGTGAGATCCATATTCTTGAATTGTTCGCTCAACTTTCATGACATTCTTTTCCCATCGCGGGCGTTTTAATAGCGCAAGCGCCTGAGCTGAAAAAAGACTGGCTATCAAAAACTTGAGGTATAAGCTAAGCATCATGCCGCTGTAGGTAAGTATAAAAGCTGGAATATACTGAACGGATGGAGACGTAGCCTGGCTGCCTGCAAGCATAATATATACTGGGTCAGGAATAGGAGTAAGGTTGGCTCCGACTAAAATGATAAAAAAGAAATATCCGTAGCCTAATTGGTTAATGGCTCCGATAAGCTGATCAATCACGTTTTCTTCCTCCTTTCTTCATTAGAATACGAGAGAGTGACACACAGTGTTCGCTCAAAATAAAAATAAAGTATAGGTACGCACAACTTAGGAAAAAAGAGTTATAATAAATAAGAATGTACGTTCTTCTTTCGGGGATTAATTATACAGAAAGAGGTGATAGTATGAAAATGATGTACCCTAAAAACGGCAAAGTTATTCTTCATATTGATGCTAATGCTTTTTATGCATCTGTTGAAACCGCACATGATCATACGCTCAAAGATAAGCCTCTTGCTATTGCTGGCAATCCAAAAGAACGAAGAGGAATTGTTGTAACCTGTAACTATATTGCTCGTAAACGCGGAGTGTATGCGCCTATGCCTCTTTGGGAAGCGAAAAGAAAATGCCCCGAGCTGGTTGTTATAAAGCCTAATTTTCCATTATATCGCCAAGTGTCCAAAAACATGTTTGATTATTTAGTAACCATTTCACCTCTTTTAGAGCCCGCTTCAATTGATGAAGGCTATTTGGATATTACAAACTGTGCTGAATTAGGCTCTCCTCTTGACATAGCAAAGTCCATTCAGCAGCATTTAATACAGACGCTGCAAATTCCTGTGTCAATTGGAATCGCACCGAATAAATTTTTAGCCAAAACTGCAAGTGATATGCAAAAACCTTTAGGAATTACCGTTCTTCGAAAAAGAGATGTCAAGACAGTTCTTTGGCCAAAAGCCGTAGAGGAAATGCACGGAATCGGTAAGAAGACAGCTGAAAAGCTAAATGCGATTAAGGTGGTGACGATCGGTGATCTAGCAAATGCCGCTCCCGGTCTTCTTAAACAAACTCTCGGAGTAAAAGGAGAAGTTATGAGAGACCGAGCGTGGGGCCAAGATGATCGACAGGTGAACCCTGATCGCCAATCACAGTTTAAATCAATTGGAAACTCTACGACGCTATCTCAAAATGCAGTAGATGAACATGAAGTTCTGCCTATTTTAAATAAACTATCGCACTCAGTGAGTTCTCGTATGAAAGCGAAAAAAGTTGTAAGCAAAACGATTCAGTTAACGATACGATATAGTGATTTTAAAACCATTACTCGAAGCCAAACTATTTCTAAAGCAATTAGCGAGCCAAACGATCTTTTTCATTACAGTGCGGTATTATTTCAAAAGCATTGGAACGGAGAACCGATTCGTTTATTGGGCGTAGCTGCTCTTCAAGTGAGTCACCAGCTCCAAGAAGAAGAACAGTTGGATTTGTTTACATACGGAGAACAAGCAAAAAAAGAGCCTTTATACAAAGCGGTCGAAAGTTTGCGTGAAAAATATGGAGATAACATTATTCAAAGCGGTTTAAAAAAACAAAGAGGAAAAGAAGAGAGGTAACTCTCTTTTTTTGTATAAAATAATAGGTTTACACTCATTATAGAAGGGGAAGTACATTACTATCACGGTAATCAAAGTGATTACAAAATGAATTTGATTGCGACTTTTTTAATTGTCTGCAATGAAATTACATAAAATAATCTATGAGGTGATCTTATGTCAGACGCACTATTTACATCTAAAGCAACAGCGGTTGGAGGCCGAGATGGTCGAGTTAAATCAGATGATGGTATTATTGATTTAACCCTTGTAAATCCTTCTCCAAATAACAAAAAAGAAGGAACAAATCCCGAGCAGCTGTTTGCAGCAGGATATTCTGCTTGTTTTGACGGCGCTTTAAATTTAATCGCTAAGAAACAAAAAAAAGACATTGATTCGTCTATTACTGCAGAGGTAAGTCTACTAAAAGACCACACTGATGATGGCTTCAAAATTGGCGTGGTGTTAAACGCTCATATTAAAGGCGTTTCACAAGAAGTAGCTGAGAAGCTAGTAGAAGATGCACATCAATTCTGCCCGTATTCTAAAGCAACGCGCGGAAATGTTAACGTAACGTTAAATACAACGGTTGAGTAAATAAAAAAACGCTTGGATTTTTCTGAAATCCAGGCGTTTTTTTTATATGCAATTTTATATGGTCTATTTTTGATTGTACGTATGCAGTGATTGCAGTAACTCCTGCAGCGTTTCTTTCAGCTTTTCTAATTCTCCCTGTGACTTATTTGTCATGCTAAAAACTTCTTCTGGAATATGACAAGCTTTATCACGTAATTTTTTTCCTTTTTCGGTTAAACTAATAAAAACAACGCGTTCATCTTCATGAGAACGTTCACGAATCACTAATTCTTGATCCTGCATTCTTTTTAGCATAGGAGTAAGGGTGCCTGAATCTAAATACAGAAGTTCGCCCATTTTTTTCACGCTGAGTGTTTCATGTTCCCATAAAACAAGAAGAGCTAAATACTGCGGATAGGTTACTCCTAATTTATCGAGCAGCGGCTTGTACACCTTTGTAATTTCTCGAGACGTGGCGTAAATTGAGAAACAAAGCTGATTTTCTAGCTGCAGCTGCTTATAAAGTTGTTCCATTCATGTTGCCTCCAGTCTATTGCTTTTTATTTAATTATACACAATTAAATAGGGGTGTCCAATAACGCTGGATGAAAAAGTGATCAAGCTGTAAATAAAAAATGGGAATTTTACATATACTAAGAAAAAAAGGGAGCTGTGCACATGTATTTTGCAAAAAAAGCCGTAGAAGAAGAAGTAGATCAAATGATGGATACGACTGTATATGCGTGTCAATCTGAATCATGTAATGGGTGGATGAGAGAAGATTTTGTTACGGTTGATTATAACTGTCCGATGTGCGGAACAGGAATGTCGCAGGAAGTACGCGAGCTGCCGAAAATTAAGTACGATCACCAATTTTATAATAAATAAAAAAGAAGCAGCTGCTTCTTTTTTATTTTTCACTAAAATTTCATTAAGCTGAGCTAGACTAAGAACCAACATACGATGAAGGTGAGGAATATCAGAATGAATCAAGGGAACTTTTTGAAAGGTTTATTTTGGGGAACCTTATTTAGTATTCCTATTTGGATTTCATTGTTTGGCTGGTTCCGCATTTTATCACATCTTGCATAGTTTCGTTTTATAAATCGTCATACGCGCCCTTATCTTTCTATTTCCGCTATAATAAGGGTGATAGAAAAAATAAGGAGCTGTTCTCTATGATTCAATACAAAACGGAGCAAATGACGGTTTTTGAAAGCGCGCTATTTCAAACAACATCTGCAGTGATTGAAACAAAAGACTGTGTGATTGTTGTTGATCCAACATGGCTTCCTCACGAAATTAATGAAATTAAACAGCATGTTCAAGAGATTTTAAATCATCGCAAGCTGTATGTATTTTTTACTCACGGAGATTTTGATCATGTCATTGGGTATGGCGCTTTCTTAGAATTAAATGCCACCTTTATCGGCAGCAAATTTTTAAAAAATCATCCGGACAAAGAAGAAAAAGTTCAAATGATTAAGCAGTTTGATCATGACTATTATATAAAAAGATCTCATGATATTATATTCCCGGAGCTGGATATTGTGGTAACCGAAAATGAACAGCACATTACCTTAGGTGAAACATCTATTACCTGTTATTTTGCAAAAGGTCATACAAACGATGGACTATTTATGATTGTCGATAATTCAATATGGATCGCAGGGGATTATTTATCGGACTTTGAATATCCGTACATATATGAAAGTGTAAACGATTACCGCGACACTCTTGCTACTGCGCGACACATTTTAGCTAAGCACCAAAATCTAACGCTAGTTCCCGGACACGGAAAAACGACACATCATCGAGCTGAAATTCAAAGACGAGTGGAGATGGCCAGCTCTTATTTAGATGAACTGCAAGCTGCAGTGAAAGAAGACAGTAAAGAAGCGCTTGATAAGCTAAACGACAAATTGGCATTCCCATCTGATTTCACGGCACAATGTCATCAGAAAAACGTTGAAATTATGAAAAGAGAATTGCTGTTATAGAAATCGAGTGTACAGTCATCCCGTTGATATTAAAAGTAAGAAACCGCATCTTCTGTTGGATATGCGGTTTCTTACTTTCCTTTATTTATCAATTTAATGAAACTTTTTCCTTTTATATCCGTTTATATAAATAAGAAGTTATTTTATTTGTAAAGGAGTATGGCAATGGGGAAAAACGGTTGTGTAAAATGCGGACATACAGAAGCAAAAACAAAAGAAATTGCTACAACGGGAACGGGGCTGTCTAGATACTTAGACGTTCAGCACAATCAATTTACTGTGGTATATTGCACGAGCTGCGGGTATTCAGAGCTATATAATAAATCATCTTCAAGAGGCAGCAATATTATTGACTTATTTTTTGGAGGATAAAGATGAGTATCAACCTTATTGAAATTGATAAAGACCGGCACGCTTCCTATTTAAACCTGCTATTAATAGGGGATGAAGACGAAAAAGTAGTGAAGTCGTATATAAATGAAGGTTCCTTATTTACCATTGTGTATGAAAAGAAGGAGATAGGAGTTGTGCAGTGCCTCACCGATGAAGGGGAATCGGCAGTAGAAGTAAAGAATATCGGTTTAAAAGAAGCATACAGAGGAAAAGGAATCGGCAGCAAAGTCATTAAAAAGTTAGAAGTACTGTATGAACGTAACCAATATTCTAAAATGATTGTAGGAACAGCGGACTCCAGTCTTGAAAACATAGCATTTTATAAAAAGGCAGGCTTTTATCAAAGCGGTGTCAAAAAGAATTTCTTTTTGCAG
Organism: Priestia megaterium; assembly: GCF_009497655.1. Taxonomy (NCBI): domain Bacteria; kingdom Bacillati; phylum Bacillota; class Bacilli; order Caryophanales; family Bacillaceae; genus Priestia; species Priestia megaterium. The sequence goes on from NZ_CP023317.1 coordinate 2,231,545, forward strand.
TACGTTCCACCGATTTACGAGAATGGCCTGCAAGCTATCGATATGATTATGTTTGAAAAGAAATTAAAAAGCAGAAGCGACTAACACGCTTCTGCTTTTAATGATTAATCTAAAATTTGAAGTTTTACCGTTTTGCGTCCCCAATTTAAAGCTGAGCTTTGAGATGCCATAAATAAATCAACGCGAGTACCTTTAATGGCACCGCCAGTATCTCCAGCAATTGCTTCTCCGTAACCTTCTACGTATACGCGAGAACCTAATGGAATCACGCGAGGATCAACTGCAATTACTTTTCGATTAGGATTTGACCTTAGGTCGATGCCTGTAGCAGTGATTCCGCTGCAGCCCGCACAGTAAGCAGTATAAGCTGTTGCCTCAACCGTAATCTCTTTCGAAACCGACTTACTTTCTTGCGCTGGAGCAGGTGCCGGCGTTGAAGTCGACGGTGCTGAAGTTGACGGTGTTGAAGGAGCAGCAGGTGATGGCGTTGATGGTTTCGCCTGAGCTGCAGCTTGTCCGCCTACTTGTAGCACTTGATTAATGTAAATCGTATTAGACGATAAGTTATTCCACTGTTTTAATTGAGAAATTGAAATGCCGTGTCGCTGTGCTACGCTCCACATTGTATCTCCAGGCTGAACTTTATAACTTTTACTGTTGCTAGGAGCCGGGGATGCTTGCGTTTCGTTTGTTTTTTCTTGTACAGGTGCTGAAGGTGATGATGAAACTGTTCCTGTTCCGTTTATTTTTAATACTTGATTCACATAAATTAAATGACTAGATAAGTTATTCCACTCTTTTAGCTGCTGTACAGAAGTACCGTTGTCTTTAGCGATACGATAAAGCGTGTCACCTGATTTTACTGTATATGTATGATTTGAAGATGTTGTAGTTGGAGTTGAACTAGATGAAGAGTCAGTAGATGTAGATCCAATTTGTAATGTTTGGTTTGCATAAATTAGTGTGGAAGAAAGACCATTCCACTTTTTTAAGTCCTCAACTGTTACATTATGCTGCTGTGAGATGCTGAATAACGTTTCTCCAGCTTTTACTTTATGCGTGTCTGTGTCAGCCGATGCTGCGTCTGCAATTCCAATTGATACTAAAGCTGTGGCCCCTAATGTAAAAATGTGTTTTTTCATCTAATAATTCTCCTTTATTTCCAATAGTTGTCTCTTATTCTATCAGCAATATGTAACAAACTCATGACAAAATGGTAGGTTTTATATTACAAGTTTGTAACAATACGTCTAAAAATATAGAAAAAACGCAGTTTTTTTACGATTATGATGAAAAAAGTCTTAATTTGTCTGGAGAGATAGACTAGTAAAAAAGGTGTTCTCCTTTTATAAAAATGAAGAGGAAAGAAGCTATGCTATATTCAAATGACATGATAGAATAGACAAGTTAGAAATGAACGGATAAAAAGGGAGTTAGACATCTATGGAAAAACGCTCTATCTCTTCATATTTAAAAGCATGGGTGCGCGCACTTTCAATTGAGATTAATTATATGAAGAAACACGGCGGAGAAAAGCATACGGTAGGAAAAGGAGAGTACTTAGGGCAGCAGGGAGATGCGTATCTTTACCGCTTTGAACGCACAGCCGATTTATACCTTTTTGATGGAGCTCAGGTACGCCTTGTCCACCAGCATAAAGAAAGTAAAGGAGAAGTTATCGGAACGGAAGGATTTGATTTGTACCTTAAAATAGATGCGTTTATTGGACAAGAAGTAGACGAACTCGATATATATAACGAACCATGGGAATTATTGCAGGCGCTCATTGATAGACTGACGGAAGCAAAAGACTACAAGCAAAAAATAGTAAGAATCAAACGTCTTATGAGAGGCGATAGTCCTGTTCGTCATAAAGAGTATACGTCTAAGAACGCTCTTCATGAAGTGTTGCTGCGAGCGCGTTATAACCGTACTACTTATATTTGGGGGCCTCCTGGAACAGGGAAAACATATACGCTGTCCAAAATCGCGGCAAGCTATTACCGGAAATCAAAGCGGATCCTTTTATTATCTCACAGTAATGCAGCGGTGGACGGTTTGCTGCAAGAAACTGCACGTCAGTTAAAAAAGAAAGAAGCTTGGAAAAAAGGAAAACTCATTCGATACGGAGCAACAAAAAGCAGCGGCTTAGAAAATATAAAAGTAGAAGAAGTCATTGGAGAAGATGATCCGGATTTAGCTCAGGAGATGCGTGATTTGCAAGAAGAACGAGTTTACTTAAGCAGGTATCCCAATAGAGCTCACCAGCTTCAGCAAGTTAATAAAAAGCTAAACGCCCTTCGTAACAAGTGGATTGAAGCGGAGAAAAATGTTTTTGATCAAGCGTATATTGTAGGCACTACTTTATCAAAAGCGGCTATTGACCGATTACTTTATCAAAGTGAATTTGATATGGTTGTGGTAGACGAAATAAGCATGGCATATGCACCGCAAATTGCTTTTGCAGCTACGTTAGGGAAAAAAATTGTCGTATGCGGCGATTTTAAACAGCTTCCCCCGGTATCTCAATCTTCTCATGCTGAAGTGAAGAAGTGGCTGCAGCGAGATTTATTTGAGCAGACGGGTCTTGTAGAGCAAGTAGAAAGCGGTGAGATCCATCCGCATCTTTTTATGTTGAAAAAGCAAAGAAGAATGCATAAAGATATCTCAGCTTTTACAAATCGCTATATTTACAGCAATCGAGTGGGGGATCATCCATCTGTCACAACAAGTCGAGAAGTAGTAGCAAGCAGCCGGCCGTTTGCTCATGAAGCAGCGCTTATGCTTAACATTGGTCAGTTGCATTCTTCCGCTATGCGAGATGTCGCTTCCGGTTCACGCTATAATGTGATAACAGCTGTTTTGGCGGTAAGTTTGATACTGCGGGCACGCAAAGCTTCTTCGGCTACTATTGGCTATGTGACTCCTTATAAGTCTCAAGCTAAATTGATTAATGCATTTCTTCAAGATATTGAACCAGCCAGCGATATAATCGCAGCAACCGTACACAAATTTCAAGGCGCGGAACGAGATATCATGATTTTTGATACGGTCGATACAAAGCCGCAGTCAAAACCAGGTTTACTTTTAACAAATGAAAATAGCGACCGATTGGTAAATGTAGCGGTGACGCGTTCAAAAGGAAAATTTATGATGCTTTCAGACGAGTCGTTTGTCCAGCAACGTGTACCAAAGGAGCGAGCGTTCTGGAAGTTGGTCAACCACTTTAACGAAAATCAAAAAGTATACCAACCTCAGCAATTTTTAAAAGAAGTCATTCAGCATCGGAAATTGATTTGGTACCATCCATCGAACAGCAGTCAGTTAAAAAAAGATTTATATCAAGCTCGGCAGCAGATTTTATTGTGTATTCCTTATGCTTCGCTTGTTCCTCAAGAAATACGGGAGATGTTACATTCATTTAAAGGTGAAGTGACCGTTCTTACTCGTGAACCAAAAGAAGTTCGAATTGACGGTGCTCATGTCATTTCATCTGCTGTTCCGATGTCACTGCTTATCATCGATGAATCCACTATATGGATCAATATGCCTTACGGCGGAAAAAATGAAGCGTTTATGGCAGCTAGAATTGAGTCAAAGCTAGGCGCTAAACAGCTTATTCGGTCAATTGATTTTACAGAAGATAAAACAAGAAATCAAGAAACAAAAATGTATATAGAAACAAATAAACCACAATATTCTTTGAGTAATTACCTTCGTAGCTGGGATCGCTGTGAATCCTGTCAGCATATGCGAGAAGTAGAGATAACAAAAAAAGGAAAAGTAAGGTTTATTTGCTATTATTGCGGGAAAACAAGTGGGGCAACACGTTTATTAGTGGAAAAATATTTAAACTACGTACATGCTGTATGTAGAGCATGCAAGCAGCCGATGAACGTAGAGTATGATGAAAATAAAGGCGTCTACGCATGTTGTCCATCGTGCAAAAAAGAAGTTTTGCCTAGAGATCTATTGTAACTTTAGGAAAAGGGCGTGATCTTATCGTTTACTCTCGTAGTGTAGCGGCTTTAGCTGATTGTTTGCTAGAAGGAGACGTTCAAAAAAGCTGGCTGCTCATTGCTATATATATAGAAGAAGGCCATTCTTCAACTGACGTATATACGTTTTTGACAGAAGCGATGTATGAGATAGGGAAAAGGTGGCAAGAAAATAAAATTTCAGTCGCGGACGAGCATTTGGCTACTGCAACCTGTGACTATGTGTTAACTCGCTTTCAGCTATCACAGCATCAATTGCTTCAGCGTAATCGAGCACTTCTTTTTTGTATTGAAGGAGAAGAGCATTACTTAGGCATTAAAATGATTGCAGGACTTATGAGCGAACACGGATGGGAAGTTAAAAACTTAGGAGCAAACTTGCCGCTGCCGTTCGCTCTAAAAAGCATTGAAAGATGGGATCCTGATGTAGTATGTTTGTCCGTCTCACAAGTGCATTTGCTGCCTGATTTACAAAAATACATTGCTGAGATTGAAAGCATGTCGCAAAGTCCTCTTGTATTAGTGGGCAGCAGGCTTCTCAGCACGCATGATTTATCGGCTTCAGGATCTTCAAAAACTATATTCATTAATCATATTCAAGCTTTTAAAGACTGGCTTCTAATCAACAATAAAGAAAGTTCGACGCAAGATAAAATGTTAGTAATGGGGGAAGAAATATGATCAGTTTGCCGATTCAACACATTCCGGTTCCAATGTTTTTACTCAATAAAGACAACGAAATAATTGAATTTACACCAAGCGTCACGAAAAATTTCCCGCCTGTTCAGAACTTTTTAGATCTAGTTGATGAAGACAGCCAAGAAAAAGTAAAAAGAGCACTCCAGGGAAAGGAAGAAGTGCAAATCGAAGTAAATATGCGCACGTTTTCCAACCCGGTTGCTCTTTTTGATTTTCATTTTAAGCCTGAAGCGTACCATTCGCTGCATGCTGTTTTCTGCTATCCTATTCATGAGCATATGATGAGTGTTCAATCAACCCTTCAACAGTTTCGCTCTATACTTATGCAAGACTCACCACAAGTGAACCAAGGTTTTTCGGTCAGAGAAACAGATGTAGAAACGGCGAAAAAAATGCAGCTAGTTGATCTTCAGCGTCATTTTCGAGAAATGAAAACAAATGTGCTAACCATTCAAGACCTCCTAAGTATTATCCGCTCCGACGTAATTGAAGCAGGAAAAGGAGAGTATATTGAATTGGTCTCTACACATTTGTTTGACATTCAAGATTTAATTAATCAGGAGCTTGACTGCTTAAGACAGAAGAACAAAGTACATTAAGAAAGCGGCAATCGGATTTCTACCGTTGTTCCTTTGCCTTCTTCACTATCATACGAAATGCTTCCTTTATGATTACTAATGATTTTATGACTCACCATCAATCCTAATCCTGTTCCTTTTTCTTTTGTTGTATAGAAAGGCTCGCCAATTCGTGTTAATCGATCTTTCGGCATGCCTTTTCCTTCATCTATCACTTGGACGACTACTTGATTTGTATCTGGATCAAATTTAGATACCACTAGAATAGACCCGGGGTCATCCATCGCTTCAATAGAATTTTTCATCATGTTGATAAATACTTGTTTCATATCTTTTTCAATACAATGAACAACAGGTAATTTTTCTTCAAAATCCGTTGAAATAGTAATGTTTTTAAGAATGGCCTGTGTATGCAGCAGTGTACATACGTCTTGAAGAATTAAATTTATCTGCTTATTTTCATATTTTACGACTTCGGGTTTGGCTAGAATGAGCAGTTCGCTAATAATCAGCTCTAAGCGGTTAAACTCGGACATCATGACATCCATATATTCTTTTTTATACGTTTCTTCTTGCATCATAAGCTGTAAAAAGCCCTTTAATGATGTAAGAGGGTTTCGTATTTCATGGGCAATGCCGGCAGCCAGCTGTCCAAGTGCTGACAGCATCTCTGAATTTTTGAGCATCATTTCCGACTGTTTGCGCTGTGAAATGTCTTCACTTAAACCAATGTAATGGATGATTTCATCTTGATCATTTTTAACAGGCATTAAGGCTAACTGTTCCCAAACGGTTTCTCCGTCTTCTTGAACGTAGGAAATTTCTCCGTTCCATTTTTCTCCTCTGTATACTTCATTCCAAATTTTAGGGAATCTTTTAACGCCCAGCTTTTTTGTATATAAGTCGTAGAGGTGCAGCCCAAATACTTCTTGCGGCGCATGCTTTTGCTCCATGAATTTTTGATTAATGTACTTAATTTTACCTTGATGATCGGTAATAAAAATGCCCGTAGGACTGTGAGCTACTGCAAATGATGTAATAGCCAATTCTTCATTTGATCGTTTAATTTCTGTAATATTAATAAACGTGATAACTACACCGTTAATTAAATTCTCGTTCGTACGATAAGGCATCATTTTCATGCTATACCATTGGTTATCGTAGCTTTGAATTTCTTTTTGAAGGGTGTTATTTGTTCTTAAAACGTGCATTGCGTCCTCGATTAGATGGTCATATCTAAAGTTATGCGAAATATGAAAGAAAGGTCTTCCGATATCTTGATGAAGAACGTTGATCACTGTTTTCGTTTCCGGCGTAAATAATTTAATATTCAGCTGCTCGTCTAAAAAGATGGTAGCAATAGTTGTACTGATTAATAAATTATCAATATCGTTGTTTAAGTCCGTTAATTCTTCAATCTTTCGCTCGTACTGGTTGTTAACACTAATTAACTCTTCATTAACAGACTGCAATTCCTCATTTGTGGACTGCAGCTCTTCGTTGGAAGCAATCAGTTCTTCGTTCGTGGATTTTAGCTCCTCATTTGCTGTTTCTAGCTCTTCAATCGTCGTTTGCAAATGCTGCTGAGTGTAATGAAGCTCTTGCTCTAAATCTACTACAAGCTCACTAATAGAGCTTGTTTGATTAAGAAACATGGGCTCTTCCTTATCAATAATGGCACTATCTGTCTGTTCATCAAACATAAGTAAGTAAAGAGAGTGATTTGTTGGAAGGGCAGATATCGTAATATTAAAACGGCGCTGCACGTTGTTTATGACAAATTCAATGTGCTGACAGCATACGCTCATACCTTGCTCTTTTACGCGTTTAATAGCTGCTCCAATGGCTAAAGAGACGTGAACGGGAACCATTTTGAAAATGGTATAATTAATCTTCCCCACAGGAACGTTAATAAGCTGAGTCGCTTCTTTTGAACAAAATATCACTTCGTTGTATTCATTTAATACAAGACAAGGGCTCATAAAATGATCAATCATTGACTGATACATCTCATCCAATTTAAGCGAAGGAAGAGGCTTATAAAGTTGACTTGGCAGCGGTACGCTAGAAAAATCACCTTCATGCAAGCTGGATTTTGAAAGATTAAAAGCTCCTGTAATTTGTCGGCTGGGCTGCCCCGAACGTTTAAATATTTTCCACTTACTGTTGATAGGGCGGAACAAATCAGACAAATTTCCCGTTGTTTCACTAGGGCCTAAAAAAAGTACGCCTTCTTCTGTCAAAGAAAAATGAAAAAGAGACAGAATGCGCTGCTGCAGTTCAGCTTGGAAGTAAATCATCATATTTCGACAGCTGATTAAATCAACGTTTACAAAAGGCGAGTCTTTTCCTATATTATGCGGGGCAAAAACAATCATTTTACGGATTGTTTTTTTAACTTGATAACCACCGTGTTTTGTTTGCTCAAAATATTCATTAATCTGAGCTGCTGAGAAGGAATGAACTTCCGCTTCTTCATAAATGCCTTGACTCGCTCTTTTGATTGCATGACGATCGATGTCCGTAGCAAAGATTCGGACATCGAAATAACGGTTGATTGTTGATAAATAGTCATGAAGCAAAATAGCTAATGTATATGCTTCTTGACCAGTAGAACAACCTGCTACCCAGATGCGGATTTCATCTTCTTGGCTATGAATCTTTCTTTCAACTAATTGAGGGATGACTTGTTCTTCAATAATAGAGAATGCTTCTTTATCTCTAAGAAATTGCGTCACTCCAATCAGCAGGTCTCGCTGCAGTTCGACGATTTCTTCGGCTTCCTTACATAAATAGTCCCGGTACTCTTCCATCGTTTGAGAGGGCGGATCGAGTAAAGCCATTCTTTTTTCAAGTCGTCGCAGCACCGTGTTTTTTTTGTACATAGAGAAGTCGATGCCTGTTTTCTTCTTTATTAGTGAATAAATGTATTGCAGCGTTTCTTCATTATATGTAAATTCAGTTTGGCTGACATGCGTTTGCACAAGGTCAGGCATATCAGCAGGAGAAAGAATATAATCAGCAAGGTGTGCATCAATAGCGCTTAGGGGCATATCTCTGTACTTTGCTGTGCTTTCATCTTGTACAAGTACAGTTCCGCCATACTCTCTTATCGTTTTTGCTCCTCCTGTTCCATCATTTCCTTTTCCCGATAAAATAATGGCTGTGCACCGGTGTTTTTTTGCAGCGGCCAGAGAATGAAAAAAGGCGTCAATCGGATACTTTACCTGATCATTTTCTTCATAAGGACGAAGGCGAAGAGTATGATCCACAACGGTCACATAATGATGGGGAGGATTTAAATAAATTGTGTCTTCTTGTAAAGTCATCCCGTCTTGTGTCAGTTTGATATTCATTCCTGTTTTTTTTGCTAAAAGTTCTGGCATAAAACTTTTATATTTAGAGGAAAGGTGCTGTACAATAATAAACGCCATTCCATTTGGTGAAGGCATATTAGCGAAAAACTGCTCAATAGCTTCTAACCCTCCGGCAGAAGCGCCAATTCCCACAACGTGTAAATCCTGTTTCTCTATTCCTTCTGAAGACGATGGAACTGTAGAAAACGAGTTGTTCTTCATAATAGAACCTCCAATAATGTTTCGACACTTCCTAGATTGTATGTCGTTTTGTTTATTTTAATGTCGACAGCACAGCGTGGTTTACATCAAAAGTAAATTTTTCAAAAAAAACCAAGATGCTGGTACATAGGTTCATTTTAGCAAACCTATTATATTGTTCAAATAACGTTTTCAAAATTCCTCTATTTTTCGTAAAAAAATTTTAAAGTCCAAACTATATAGTATGCCCCGATTTTCCTTATATAAACGTATTTTTATAAAAAAAATCGTTTTTTTTTGCAGAAAAAAATATTTAAAAAAGTTTTGTTTGCGCTTACATACGCATAAGGTTATACGCTCAAGGAGGAAAAAAACGGTTAAATTCAACTTGACACTCTTTTTCAGCATGTTACTATAGGAACCGTTGAAAGAAACGAGAACAAAAATACGAACAAATGACAGGGGAGATTTGATGGATCAAAAACAAAAAGTTGCTTTTTTAGGTGCTGGATCAATGGCAGAAGCGATGATTTCTGGTATGGTCAATGCAAAGAAATTACCTGCTGAAAATATTATCGTAACAAATCGTAGCAATGATGCGCGACTGCACGAACTTGAAAATAGATATGGTATCAAAGCAGTAAAGCGCAGCGAGCTGAAAACAGATGACATTGACGTTTTTATTCTAGCGATGAAGCCAAAAGGCGCTGAAGAGGCATTAAACGAATTAAAGCCTCAAATCAACAAAGACCAGCTTGTCCTATCTGTTCTTGCAGGGATTTCATCTTCTTACATGGAAGAGTTATTGCATGATGAACAGCAGGTCATTCGAGTGATGCCGAATACATCAAGTATGATTCAGCAATCAGCAACGGCTATATCTCCAGGTCAATATGCTGCAATGGATGCTGTGCTAACAGCAAAAGAGCTGCTTTCTGCAATCGGAAAAGTGTACGTGATTGATGAGCCTCAAATGGACATTTTCACAGGAATTGCCGGAAGTGGACCCGCTTATTTTTATTTCCTTATGGAGCATATCGAAAAAGCAGCTAAAGAAGAAGGTCTCGATCCTGAGCTAGCACGTGAAATTGGCGCCCAAACCATTTACGGTGCAGCAAGAATGATGATGGAAAGAGATGAAACGCCGACGGAGCTTCGTGAAAATGTGACGTCTCCAAACGGTACAACAGCAGCTGGTTTAGACGCCTTAGCTAAACACGGCGGCGGAGAAGCAATGATGCAAGCAGTCAAAGGAGCATCAAAGCGTTCAAAAGAAATGAGTGCTCAACTACAAAAAGTGGCAAGTACTAATTAATTCGTCACTTATCTTCTTCGTGAATTCCTCACCACAAAAAAATAATCATAAACAAGAAAACATACAGAACACACTAGGAGTGATTTGATGAGTCCCGACAATAAGAAGCGGGTTGTAATTAAAATTGGAAGTAGTTCATTAACAAGTTCACACGGTGAAATCAGCAGACGGAAGCTCGAGCGCCTTGTGGATCAAGTCGTAGACTTAAAAGATAGTGGTCATGAAGTGCTATTGGTTTCATCAGGAGCTGTAGCTGCAGGATACCGCAAGCTTGGCTGCTTAGAGCGACCTAGCTCTTTACCTGAAAAACAAGCAGCTGCCTCAATTGGTCAAGGACTGTTAATGGAGGCTTATTCAGAACTGTTTCTATCACATGGATACGTTGCTTCTCAAATCTTAATTACGAGAGACGATTTTTCAGACGAAAATCGTTACAACAATGCACGAAATACAATTAATGTGCTGTTAGAACGTGGCATCGTACCAATTGTCAATGAAAACGACACGGTAACCATCAATCGATTAAAATTTGGCGACAATGATACACTTTCAGCTAAAGTTGCTGGACTAGTGGATTCCGACCTGCTTATTATTTTATCGGATATCGATGGCTTATACAGCGCAGACCCTCGTCAGGATCCAAATGCAAAATTAGTTCCTCATGTAGGGGAAATCACGCAAGACATCGAAGAATCTGCAGGAGATTCAGGAAGTTCAGTTGGAACAGGCGGTATGCGCTCGAAAATTGACGCGTTCAAAATCGCTATGGCGTCAGGAATTCCAGCATTTTTAGGAAGAGCTGGCGTGCCAAACATTTTAACACAAGCGGTTGACGGGGATGCAACAGGAACGTATTTTGAATCTGAAGATGATTCTGCGAACCTTAATCAGAAAAAGCAGTGGATTGCGTTTAACTCTGGTCCTGAAGGGGAAATAGTAGTCGAAGATGCCGCGAAACGTGCAATTATTGAAGATAAAGAGCCTTTACTTCGCGAGCATGTTAAATATATTAAAGGCCACTTTAGTGAACGAGCAGTTGTACGTATTCTAGATAAAGATGACAATGAGCTGGCTCTTGGCGTGACAAATTATTCATCTGATGAACTTGCACTGAATGAGCCAATTGATCAACCGATTGTTGACAGCGAAGGTCTAGTGTGTCACTTAGAAATTCCAGTACCGGTCGGTTTGTAAGCAAACATGCTGTAAAGAAAAGGAGCCCTTCCTTTTCTTTGCATGATTGCATTTACCTCTTATGCCTCACACTTTAAAATCAAACAAAACTAAAACGAATCCAGGAGTGATTTGGTGTTACAAACAAATGAAACGTATTCAGTAGAAGAACAAGCTATTTCAGCAAAAAAAGCAGCTAAGCAATTAAGTTTACTAACAACAAAGCAAAAGAACGATGCGCTGTTAACGATTGCTTCTACACTTGAAAGCAACACGGAGTATATTTTAAAAGCAAATGAAGTAGACTTAAAAAACGGGAAAGAAAAAGGTTTTGACGAAGCGCTTATGGACCGCCTTGCTCTTTCAGCGGAACGTGTAAAAGAATTTGCAAACGGCCTTCGTGAAGTTGCTGAGCTAGATGATCCAACAGGCGATATTTTATCAAGCTGGACATTGGATAACGGTCTAGATGTAAAGCAAGTACGGGTGCCTCTTGGCGTGATCGGAATGATTTATGAAGCACGTCCAAACGTAACCGTAGATGCAACAGGGCTAGCGTTGAAATCTGGAAATGCTATTGTGTTAAAAGGCGGATCTTCAGCTATTTCATCTAACCAAGCTATCGTGGACATTATTCATAAAGCTCTTGATGAAACGCCAATTCCTAAAGAAGCGGTACAGTTTATTTCAAGTACAGATCGTGCGGCTACGCAAGAATTATTTACAATGAAAGAGCATATTGACGTGCTGATTCCGCGCGGAGGGGCTTCATTGATTCAAGCGGTCGTCAATAACGCAACCGTTCCCGTGTTAGAAACGGGAGTCGGAAACTGCCATATTTACATCGATGAAAAAGCTGACGTTAAGAAGGCCATTCCGATTTTAATTAATGCAAAAACAGATCGACCAGCGGTGTGTAACGCAGCAGAAACGGTTCTTGTACACAAAAACTGGCTCGATTCTCATAAAGATGAATTGATTCAAGCATTCAACGATCATAGTATTGAAGTATATGGTGACAAAGCGACAGTAGGTGAAATTCCTGGAGCAAAACCAGCGGCTGAAAAAGACTGGGCTGAAGAGTATTTACGCTTAGCAATTGCGATGAAAGTAGTAGAGAGTGTGGATGAAGCGATTGACCATATCGAAACATATGGAACAAAACACTCCGAAGCCATCATTTCAGAAGATGAACAAGCCGTTTCACGCTTTATGTCATTAGTTGATGCAGCCGCACTGTATCATAATGCATCTACGCGCTTTACTGACGGAGGAGCTTTAGGATTTGGAGCTGAAATTGGGATTTCAACTCAAAAGCTTCATGCACGTGGTCCAATGGGACTTCCTGCACTTACGACAATTAAATATATTATGAGTGGAAACGGACAAACTCGATAAGAAATCAAAAGCGAGCCTAATCATGTGCTCGCTTTTTTTTTATGAAAAGCAACACAAGTAAATGGAAGCTGATTTGTAAAAAATTATAAACTCTGTTATAATAGTAAAATATATAATTTTTGTGATCTTCATTTTTGTTCTTTTCAGACTATCCCGTTGTTTTAAGAAAAGCAACTGCTATCTGCTTTGTTATAACTTCATTTTTATTTTAGTCTTTCAAGACGCCGTATTATTCCTCAAAGATTGATTTACGGATGTATAGTATCACTTTATCTTGCACCATTTACCGCATTTACACGCTAAGTTAATCTTCATTTATTATCCACTTAAAAAGTACTGTTTAAAGGAGACGATGTGTATGTATAATCGTAAAAATTTAGAGCCGGCTGTTATTGAAGAAACAAAAGTTTGGGAATGTACATCAGATACGTGTAATTGTTGGGTTCGAGATAACTTTAAAAGCGGAGATCAGCCAACTTGTCCAATTTGCAAAAGCGAAATGAAGCAAGCTGTAAAAGAGCTGCAGGTTATTCACAATCCTAGAGTCATTGATTAATAACTTTTAGGAAGACGTTTTTTGAAAGGGGTTTGTGGATGTTTCTGGGAATTGATCATGTTCAGCTTCTTGGTCCAGAAGGATGCGAGCAAGAAGCAAGAAATTTTTATGAAAATCTTTTAGGAATGAAAACTGTTCTTAAGCCGGAAAATTTAAGGCACAGAGGCGGCATATGGTTTCAATGTGGGACTCAAGAAGTGCATATCAGTATTCAAGATGACTACATACCTGCTAAAAAAGCGCATCCAGCTTTTGTCGTGGAAGATATCAAGACGCTTAGACGTAAATTGGCACATTCGGGCTGCGTTCTTTCTGAAGAAGAGCCTATTGCAGGGAGAGAGCGTTTTTTTGTCCATGACCCGTTTGGAAATCGATTAGAATTTTTACAATATGACAAATAAAAGACCTCCAAGCGGAGGTCTTTTATTTTAGGGCTTTATCTAAATAGGTATATACCGTTTCTTTGCTAATTAATACTTCGTTCTCTCGGTCTTTATCTTTTTGCCATTTTTCTCGCGCTTTTGCTAATACTTCTTCGGCTTGCTCCTTGGGAATGACAATCACTCCACCGTCATCACCTGCAATAAAGTCCCCAGGACGGATTTTTACGCCCCCGCAGGAAATGATCTCGTTTACCTTTCCTTTTTCTTTTTTGCTGCTTGCTGCGATTGTAGAGCCCTTACAAAATACGGGGAAATCGAGCTTTTCGATGTCTTCTTGATCTCGTATAACCCCATCTAGTACAATACCGCTTATTCCAACAAGCTTCGCCATGGCTACTACGAAATCTCCTGCTAAGGCACGGTTACAGTAGCTTTTACCATCAATAACGAGCACACTTCCGGGCTCCGCTAGTCGAATCGCTTCAAGCACTGAGTAATTATTGCCAGCGGGCGTATCTATGGTAAGAGCCGGCCCGAATAGTTTGTAATGACGCTGCAAGGGCTTAATAGAAAAGTCTAAGTGGTTGGCACCTTCCATTGCATCTGATAAATTTGCTGTTGATAATGGGAGCTGTTCATTCAACATCATATCTCTCCTTTGTAACTTTAGTTTATCTATACATATTCATATAAGAGAAAGCTCTTATTTATGAAAGGGGGAGTAGATAACATTTGACTACGAATCGACTACAAACGTGGAATATTAAAGGTGTTCAGAACCATTTTTCGATGCATTGTACTATACTGAGACGCTGTTTCCTGTATGGTATTCGTCATGTAAACTCATATCTCCTTTATTACCACCAATAGAAGCGAAGGGAGCGTATAAAGGTATTTTTAAAAGAGGGGACTTGCTACAGAACTCTGCGAAAGTAATATGCTGGGCGAAGTGTAAAATAAGCGTTAACCAAGATGAAGAGTCTTTGTTAGTTTTATAAATTTCACTGATGTGTACATAAAAGGGTCTTATATCCATATGAAACGCGTCTAAATGTTTAATCCTGTGAACATTTAATGGAGCTTTATGCATTTTTATATAAAAAAGTGAAACCTTTTGGTATGATGAAACGTAGGAACATATATGGAAATCATATATGAAAAAACATATGTGACGTTAGTCATTTAGTGGAGGGAAAGCAATGGTAAAAAAATTATTGGCCGCATTTATCGCATTAGCGGTTGTGTTTTCACCAGTCGGTGGATCACTTATTCATGACGGTTCAAACGTAGCAAGTGCAAAAGGGTATAAATCAGGAAAGCGCTCTTTTGACAGCGGAAGCAATAACCAATCAAGCTTATTTAAAAACAATAACAGTAATTCGGTTAAGCAAAACAATACGTCTAAAAACTCATCATCTAAAAGTACAGCAGCTGGTTCAAAGCGCGGCGGCTTAATGAAAGGTCTTTTAATGGGAGGAATTGCGGGCTTATTATTTGGAAGCTTATTATCTAGCTTAGGACCATTAGGCCCAATTTTAGGCTTTATGGTAAATATGCTTGTGATTGTAGCTTTAATTCTTCTTGTAGTAAAGTTATTCCAAAGCGTACGTAGCAACAAGCGTAAAAATGAGGAAGTGAAATCTTGGAGACAATAAAAATTTCTGAACAAGATATTATCAATGCGATGTGTTTGTATATCGCAGAAAAAAAACAAGTTCAGCCTCAAGAAGTAGAGATTGAGCTAATGTATGATGATGACTACGGTTTTTCAGCAGAGTCATACGTGCATGATCGTAAACAGGTTCATATTACTTTGAACATTATCGAAGCGCTGCGCTATTGGCTGGATACGGAAATGAACGTAGACCCATACGCAGCAGGACTAGAACTGGAATTAGACGATGAAGAAGGCATTATCGCTTTTGCTAAATTAAGTCGATAAAGAAATCTTCACTGAAAAACCCGCTCACTTGAGCGGGTTTTTTTATTATGATTTTACCTGTTCGTTGGAACTGGACTTATCGCTTTTTTTAGTGAAAAACCACCAGTTGGCATCTCCAAGCAATTTCATAAGAGAAGGGACAAGAAGCATTCTGACAATCGTTGCATCGATAAATATAGCTAAGGCAATTCCTACACCCATTTGTTTAACAGGCGTTACGTCTGTAAAAGCAAAGGCTCCTGTAATGACAATCATGATTAAAGCAGCGCTCGTAATGATTTTACTAGTGGAAGCTAGGCCTTCTACCGTTGCTACATTGTTATCCTTCGTTTGATGATACACTTCGTGAATGCGTGAAATCAAAAAGACTTCGTAGTCCATGCTAAGCCCAAATACAAGGCCGAAAACAAAGACCGGCAGCACTAAAGCGATATTGGATTGGGTAAGACCTAAATGTCCATTTTGAAACAGCCATACAAGTAAACCAAACGTAGCTGTTAAGCTTAAAATATTCATAATGATAGCTTTTAAAGGAATCAGGACGGAACGAAAAGCAATCATTAAAATGACATACGTTGAAAATAAAACAAGAGCCAGGCCATAAGGCGCCTTTTCATAAATTTCATCAAATATTTCTTGTTCGAATTTTGGATAGCCGCCAATATGAATGGTGAAAGGTGAACGTTTCTCTTTCCATTTTCGAACAAAATCTTTTGCTTGATCTGAATTTTGGTCTGTATCTAGCGTAGCTTTTATGAGCATATAATGTTCGTTAATAAACGAATCTACAGCTGGCTTTGTCTGCGCGCTTATCTGCGGGTTGTTCAGCATAGCTTGAAGCTGATCACTGGATTTTACGTTTAAAGCGGTAGAAATAGAATCAACTTGCTTAACTAACGAATCTTCTTTTAATTGTTTTATAAAAGTAAAGGCATTTGTTAAAGGCTTTTCCTTCAGCATATCTTGCTTAGCTTCTAACACAAAATAAACGTCTGCCGTGTTTTTATTTATAAACGTATCGTTATACGTGTCAAAAGCTTGACGAGACTCGTATTTTGTTGGCAGTGCTTCTGAAGACGGTATTTCTAGATGCATGTCTCGAACGGGAATAAGTGCTACTAACAGAATAATAAGAGAAACAATCGTCATAGCTACAGGCTTTTTCATGACAAATGTAGCGAATGAACGCCACCTAGATTGACCGCCTTGTTCACTGATTTTTAAGATGCGTAAACGATTGATGCGTGTACCTAGTATAGCCAGTATGGAAGGAAGCAGCGTAAGAGCTGAAAACACAGCAATAAAAACAACAGCCATTCCTCCAAGAGCGACGTTTTGAAAAATATCAACTTGAATAAACAGCATTCCCGCTAATCCAATAAATACGCATAATCCGGAGAAGATGACTGAGCGTCCCGCTGTTTGAATGGTGATTTTGATTGCTTGTTCTACCGATTTTGTTTGAATTTCTTCTTTAAAGCGATTAATAAATAAAAGGGCAAAGTCAATACTAAGAGCTAATCCAATCATTGGAATCACGTTTAAAATGAAGATGGACAGCTCTGTGTACGGATGAAAGAAATAGACAACGCCCATGGTGGTAACGACGGTTACAATTCCTATCATAAGAGGAATTGCAGCGGCTACCACGCCGCCAAAAGCTAGAAGAAGCACAACCAAAGCAACAGGAATACCGATTGCTTCTGCTTTTGCTAAATCTGCTTGGCTTGCTGTATTCATATCTTTTTCAATAATAGGACCACCGGTTAATTTTACACTCATTTCTTTTTCTTCAGATGAAAGAGTTCTGATCTTTTCCACTCGTTTATCCATCGTTCCATCATCGTGATTAAAGTGGATAATTCCATACGCTGTGCTTCCTTTTATCATCTTGTTAGAAGCCGTTGGCATGTCAACTTTCGACGCGTCTGATTTGTCCTTTGCTTTTTGCATATACTGAGCGATCGTTTGCTGGAATTTCGAGTCAGAAACTCCGTCTTTTTTTTCAAACAAAACGATGATCTGAGCTTCGCTAACATCAAATTTATTAACTAAAAGCTGCTCGGTATCTTTATACATTCCTTTCATTTCAAATCCGTTTCCTCCAAGCACAGAAGGAAGCTTAGCCGCATAAAAGCCAAATCCGACAATTAGGATGACCCACAGTAGTAATAAAATTTTTCTGCCCGCATATAATGCGTTCGCTATTTTATTCATATTAACCTCCAATTTTTTGTACAGTTACTAGACTATTTTATACTAACAGTTATTGTAATTAGAAGAAGTATTGTGTTTTTTTGTTTTTCTTGCCTGAAAAAGCTTTTCAGATAGATGCGCAGGGTTGTTTCCTCAATAAAATCGTGTTTATGTTTCAGGCGATTTAGGGAACACTGTACATAAATGCACGAAGGGGGATTTAAAAAGATGCAAATGAAACAGCCAGCTAAAATGACGAATAGTTATGGATGTAAAAATGAGTATGATACATTAAAACGTGTGGTCGTTTGTCCACCTACATATATGAAAATTGAAGAAATTATTAATGAAACACAAAAGCATTATGCGGACGAAAACATTGATGAGAGCTTAGCTTCAAAGCAGCACCGTCAATTTGTCGAATGTCTTCAAAAAGAAGGGATTGAAGTCATCGCACTATCTGCACAAGAGCCATTTCCAGAACAAGTATTTACACGGGATATTGGCTATACGCTCGGAGATACCGTTATTGTCACGAAAATGGGCAGCGAAATTCGAAGCGGAGAAGAACAAGTGCTAGCCGATTGGCTGCAGCAGCAAGGTATTCCTTTCCATCAGGTACCGGACCACTCCATTGAAGGTGGAGATGTGCTGATTGATGGACAAGCTATTTTTATTGCACTCAGCGACCGTACAAGTAAAGAAGGCGTGGAGCATATCCAAGAGCTGCTTCCAGCGTATGAGGTTGTTCCGATTCCTATTGATCGGTCTTATCTTCATCTTGATTGTGTGTTAAATATTTTATCATCTACAGAAGCGCTTGTATTTTCACCCGCTTTACATGAAAAAGAATTAAATTTACTTCGCATGAAATATGATTTAATTGAAGTAACAAAAGAAGAGCAGTTTACGATGGGAACCAATGTATTATCCATCGGTAATCAACGGGTGATCAGTCTTCCAATGAATACAGAAGTGAATGAAGAGTTAAGGAAACGAGGCTATAAAGTAATTGAAGTTGATATATCTGAAATTATTAAATCCGGCGGTTCTTTCCGCTGCTGTACAATGCCTCTTGAACGAGTGTAAAAAAGCTTAAAAAGAAAAAAAGATCTCGGCGATAGGCAGGGATCTTTTTTTTGAAGGATATTGTATAAAATTTCAAGTGAAAGGAACATTAACCTATATAAGCTGTTGAAGGAAAGGAGTGATAAACATGGCAAATCGTAATCCTATTTTAGTTCAAGGTGCTGAACAGCTTCTTGATCAGTTAAAAACGGAAATCGCGGGAAGACTTAACGTTCAGCTTGGCGCGGAACAAACGGCTCGCGCAAATGGTTCTGTTGGTGGAGAAATGACGAAGCATCTTGTTGCGATGGCGCAGCAGCAATTAAGCGGTGCACAAGGACACATTCGCTAGTCTGCTCTACATAAACACTTTGATGAAAAGTTCTGGCTCTTTTGAGCCGGAACTTTTTTTGTGTAGGAAACATCATTCTACTTTCTCATGGTCGCTTGATTTGAGATTTTGCTCGAAATTCTCCACTTTCAAGGTTGAAAAGTGCATAAAATGGGAAAAGAACAAAAAAAGAGAAAGTAGAGGTTTATCATGAAAAAGCTATTATCATTTGGAAAAAGTCTTGGTAAAGAAATTCAAGAAGACCAAGCAACGGGACTAGCGGCTGAGCAAGCCTATTATTATATGCTATCATTATTCCCTATGCTTATTTTACTGATATCGATTGTTCCGTATCTATCGATTAAACCGGAAGAGGCAATCGATCTTCTTCAAAGCGTTATGCCGGGAGAAACGGCTGCAATCTTTAAAGATAACGTAGCTCAATTTGTGAGCCAACCAAACGGCGGGTTACTGACTGTAGGGATTTTAGGAACCATTTGGTCCGCTTCAAACGGTATGAACGCCTTTATTCGTGCAATGAACCAAGCCTACGACGTGAAAGAACAGCGCTCGTTTATTAAAGTAAGAGGCTTGTCCATTCTTTTAACAATTGGATTAATTGTAACAATTGTTGTATCGCTTCTTTTACCAGTGTTCGGAGGGGTTTTGTTAAATTGGATAAGCGAATGGTTTTCTCTTCCTTCAGGTACAACAGTGGTTTTAAATATTCTGCGCTGGATTGTTGGTGTCGGCACTATGGTACTTGTTTTATCCGTATTATACAGATTAGCGCCAAATAAAACATTTCCTTTTGCTCACGTATGGCCCGGAGCACTCGCTGCTACGCTGCTATGGCAGCTGACATCTTTAGGGTTCTCATTTTACGTAAGCAACTTTGGCAATTATTCTGCTACTTATGGAAGCTTAGGAGGCGTAATTGTTCTGATGCTTTGGCTATTTTTAACGGGGTTAATTCTCGTCATTGGAGGAGAGATTAATGCTATTTATCACCGAAACAAAACGGCTGCACCTCCTAAAGATACGTCTCAGGCGATGTAATAAAAAAGGAAACCTTTATAAAGGTTTCCTTTTTTAACGTTTAAAGCTATTAACAAGCTGTTTAAATGAGTTGGCTGTATATTTGACCGAATCTTTTTTGTACTGTATATCCGTTTTAATCGCTGCTTGTGTTACTTTTAAATGGTTTGTTTTTTCTTTAATATGATCAGTTTCGTTTTGAAGATGTTGAGAAGTGGCGTTTACAGAGTTCACAGTTGGCTTGATTTTTTTATTAAATGATACGCCTGCGTAAATAAGATACGCAAGTGATGCCAAAACAACAGCTAAGCTTATATAAACAATAATCATCATTGTGCCTCCTTTGTACGTATTTATATTTATATAGGTGAGAATAAAATATATACGAATATCATCCTCTTTATTTAATTGTTATACCCATTTTTAATTAAAACAAACAAAAGCCTGCCGAGAAGACAATATATTGGATTTTTTCTGAAATTTCATTCATCATTACATATAGAGTTACCTTGAAAGGAGAGAGAAGAAAAATGCCGTTAGATCCGCATATTCAAATATTTCTAAATCAATATAACGAAATGCCCCGTCCTTCTTTAGAGGACGTTACACCCCTGCAGCTGAGGGAAATGGAAAAAATGTCTTTAACTCCTTCTAAAGAAGCAGTTAAAAAAGTATATAATGAAGAAATCCAATTAAATGAACGTACCCTCACTATACGAGTGTATGAGCCTGAAGGAACAGGGCCATTTCCCGCTCTTGTTTATTATCACGGAGGAGGCTGGGTATTAGGAAGCCTGGATACTCATGACTCCATATGCAGGTCGTATGCAAATGAAACAAACTGTATTGTAGTGTCTGTT
Organism: Priestia megaterium; assembly: GCF_009497655.1. Taxonomy (NCBI): domain Bacteria; kingdom Bacillati; phylum Bacillota; class Bacilli; order Caryophanales; family Bacillaceae; genus Priestia; species Priestia megaterium. Next base: position 2,252,637 of record NZ_CP023317.1, read on the forward strand.
GATTACCGCCTTGCTCCTGAGAGTAAATTTCCCGCTGCGGTGAACGATGCCTATGACGCCTTGGAGTGGATTTCAGCTCACGCGTTTCAATTAAATATTGATTCAAACAAAATTGCCGTTGGAGGAGATAGTGCCGGTGGCAACCTTGCTGCGGTTGCAAGCATTTTAGCAAAACAAAGACAAGGTCCATCCATTGTTCATCAGCTGCTTATTTATCCATCTGTAGGATTTAAAAATCAGCACCCTGCATCTATGAAAGAAAATGCCGAAGGATATCTTCTTTCAAAAGATCTTATGGATTGGTTTCGCCTTCAGTACTTAAATAATAAAGAAGAAGAACAGCATCCCTATAACGCTCCGGTATTACTAGAAGATTTATCGAGCCTGCCGAGCGCTACCATTCTTACAGCACAGTACGACCCTCTAAGAGATAGCGGAAAAGACTACGCGGACGCATTAAAAAATCATGGTGTTCCCGTCACCTACGAAAATTATGAAACAATGATTCACGGGTTTTTAGGGTTTCATGAATTTGTTCCACTCGCTCAGCAGGCGATCAATAAAAGCGCAGCTCAACTGCGTCAAGTATTTGATTCTATTTAAGGATATATAGTGTCATAAATCATATAAACTCGAAAAGAACAGCACATTGATGTGCTGTTCTTTTCTGTATTTGGAGGGAGAAAAGGTTAAAAAGAGTTTCAAAAAAATAGCCTATTATCTCTTTTAAAGTTATTTCAATGTTATAAATAAAGACAATGTTATAGAAGTTATTGAAAATGATGCTTCACAATAAAAGAAAAGATTTCATATCTTAATGAAGGTTTTTTACAAGTTGAAACAAAGTAGGTGATTAAATGTTCTATTCTAATTTTTATACTCCTTTTAACTATGCTTTCTACCCTTATTTCATGCCTTCTTTTGGACGTCCTACTGGATATGTACTGAATTCTAGTGGTGAAGTTGACAGTTGGTGGGGAAGTTATCCGTTAGGGTATCCTGCGAAAGCTCCAAAATTTTTGGGTGGGGGGCAGACGCCTATTTCAGGACCTGCAATACCATTCAGTTTCAGGGGTTATTATTGAACTGATTACAAGGGTTACTGCCGTAAAAGGTAAGAAAGATACCTACAAAATTAAAGCAGTATTTAAAGCGACTGAAAGAGATGATATTTAATTCAGTCGAGAAAGTCAATCATAGGGTCGACTTTTTATTTTAGGTAATTAACAAGTTTGATTTGGTTAATGAAGAGAAAATAATAAGTAACTAAAAGGAGGTGGAGTTATGGATTATGAACAAAAAGATTATTATATCAGTGCAAAAGAAAATGAGTATTATAAAGTAATAAATGTAGTAGGTCATATGTTAGAGGAAGCACAAAGTAATAATAAATATCCAGTATGGGGCGAAAAACTAAGAACTGAGCTAAAAGAAAGTGCTGGTAATAACCTTACTCCATGGCATTTTAATATGATAATATCCACACTTTTAGATTATGTACCTGAAGAAGTAAAAAAATAAATCTAATGCTAAGTCACTCTGAAGAGTGGCTTTTTATTATATCTATAGTATGCAAATTAAAATATGTGCTAAATAATAAATGGTAAAAAAGGTGGCTAAACAACATGCCTAAGAAGCCATCTAAGATATGTAACACAGAGGAATGTCGTCAATTAGCTTATGATACATATTGTGACAAGTGCAAAAAAGATAATCATTAAGAGTACAAGGAACAGAGAGTAGATAAGGAAGGGAAAGCCTTTTAATCTAGTAACCCATGAATTAAATTATGCAATAGGAAGAAGAGATTAAATCCTTTAGATGAAGTCTGTCTTGAAGAGGGCAGGTGTACTCCTATTGAAATAGCCTATCACCTTATAGAAGTTAAAGAGGATTGGAGTAAAACTTATAGAGTGATTGTAAAGCACATCACCATAAGGTTCACTTTGGTGTAGATGGTAAGAAGTACACGAACATTAAGAAGATAAGAGAACCTATTAGAGAATGCTTATTTACAGAAAAGCAAGTAAAAGAATTATTAAAAGCTATAGAAAGTATAATGATGGATTACATTAATTATAGGAAAGAAAATGCAGAGAATGAGAATGATTCAAAAAGAAAATTATCGAAAAACTGATAAGGGAAATAATTGAATATATAAAAAAATAACCTTTTTCGTGATATTATTTACTCGTTAAGGGGCTGTGTGTTGTGAATGAACAATTAAAACCTGAGGAAATTAGCATAGAAGTTAAACTTGAGCTTCTAAAGATATGTAATGACGTAATGAACAATATAGGGACCCCTAAAGAATTAATTAAGGACTTAGAAAAATTAGTTAGTCAAATCAATTTATCAGTTTAATGTAACACTCCATACAAAGAAAAGTTAAGGGGAGAATGCTGTGAAAAAGTTGTTAGTTGGTAGCATTTTGTTGTCTTTGAGTTTCACTATGGGAGCATGTGACCAAAGGGAAGAGAAGAACGCTGAGAATTCTAAGGAAGAAACTGCTGTAAAGCCAGAAAAAAAGACTAATGAAAGAGAATTAAATAAGAAATCTGAATCTCAACAAATTCAAGATGAACAGAAAGATTTACGTGTGCCTACGCTACAAAAGTTGAAGTAGAAAGAAAGGCTAAGGAATTAGCAGAACAAAAAGTAAAAGAAGAAGCGGAAGCTAAACGACAAGTAGAAATAGCCGAACAACAAAGACAACAAAAGATTGCCGAAGAACAACGTATAGCAGCTGAACAAGCAGAGCAAAAGAAGGAAGCGGAATCTCCAGTTAGTCAAGAAACAATCGATAATTATGAAGCAAATCAAGCTGAAACATGGGCTGAAGAGGCTGAGATTGAGGAGGAACTGAATAAGGAAGAAGAAGAAAGATTAGCTAAAGAACAGGCAGAACAAGAAGCATATGAAGCTCAAATCATTGCTGAACAAGATGCTAATTCAAAGGAACAGATTCAAAAAGAAATTGATGAAGAAGGATATAGTCAAACATCATACTATTGCGATCAAGTTATGACTGCTGTGCAAAGAGGGGATATGACTAAAGAAGAAGCTGGAGGTTGTTTGAAATAATTTAATTATAATTTCAAGAATTTCCTTTGGAATTATTTTCTTATTTCTATTGATAAAAAAACCACCTAAATGGTACAATAGACTTATAAAAACATAATGGAATGTTGTTTTCACAGAGTTCATTGACATTAAGTAAGGTGATTTTTTGAATGATAAAAAACAAGTAGGTCAGCTGATTCAAGATCTGCGAAAGATTGCGGAAATGACAACTGTCGAGTTATCAGAAGGAATTTGTACAGAAGAAGAGCTACATCGATTTGAACAAGGTGAAATTCATGCAAGCAGTGAAGTTCTCTATCATTTATCGAAACGCTTAGGGGTTCCGATGAATTATTTCTTTGAAGCAGGAGAGCTAACGCCCAACGATTATTCAAAAGAAATTAAATCGACCATTAGGCATTATATACGAAAACGCGATTATGCAACCGTGTTACATATGGTGGATAAAGAAAAAGATAATCCTATGTTTCAAGATCCTTTTCACGCACAATTTTTCCTATGGCACGAAGCCATATGTGATTATTATATTGGAAATAAATTTGAGCAAGCGCTTCGTAAATTGGAAAAAGCGATTGCGTTCACGCGTACGAGCGAACAGTTTTATTCAGAAAAAGAGATTGCTATTTTAAATAGTATTGCCATTATTTACGAAGAAGAAGGTCATTTAAAAAAAGCGTTCAGTACGTTTATGGAAGGATTGCAGCATATTGCTTTGCTTCCTAAGTTAAAAGATCCTCTTGTCAAAATTCGAATTTTATATGGATTATCACATGCGCTTTTGCAAATGGAACGTTATGAAAAGTCGGTTAAATATGCACAAGCAGGACTAGAGCTGTGTATTCAGCATGAGACGCTTTATTTATTAGGAGAACTGCACTATCAAATTGGAGAAGCACTCTGTCAGCTTGGTGAGCTTAAAGAAGGAATAGCTTACCTAGAAAAAGCTATTACTGTTTTTGAAATTGAGCAAAATGAAGCGTTTGTGACCATTATTAAAGAAGAGATGTCTAAATATCAAGAAACAAAAAAGAAGAGCTGACAGCTCTTCTTTTTTATCTCCAATACACTGGGTGTGGGTAAAACGGACGAGGACGAGGGTAAAAGTAAGGGGGGTGGTAATAAATAGGACGTGGGTAAGGGTAAGGATAAAATGGACGTGGGCGAGGATATGGATAATAACCATAAGGGAATCTTTCTTCAGTTTTTTGGGGATTGGAATAATAATCATAGCCATATTGATACTCTTCTAAAGGTTGTTCCGGGTAATATGGGTAATTCACTCTTTTCACCGCCTAAGTTTTTATGCTTTTTACTGTATTCAATATAGAAAGAATTGGAGTATGTACCCATCAAACTTTTAATTTGAAAAAGGCGGGAGACAAGGAGTATTTTGAAAGCAAAAACAAATTAACTTTCCTTCTCGTTTTCTTGTAAGTTATCAGCACCGGGAAGGTTGGGAGGTTCGAAGCTTTTAATAAAAGAAGCGTAAGCAATCGTGTCTTTAATAGGATTTACATAAGATAATGGTTGACCTCGGTAGCTGAAATTAAATGTAATCCAAGCAAAATCTTTATTATTGTTGGAAATTAGTTTTGCATTATGTATAAAAGCAGATGCGGCAATCATCGCATCCGGGCCTTTAATTTTTTTATTTGATTCTATTTTGGCTTTTCTGCGAATTTGAGCTGCTAGCTGTGCAATTTCACTTGTAACGTCTACAATCTTATCGGTCATATCGTAAATATAATGATTTTTTACTGCTTTGACTTGAGGATTTGTTTCTACTTCCCAATGCGACAGAAGTTCCATTTGTACAACGGTAGGCATTAAAAATTCCGTATTATTTGAAATAAGTTCATTAATATATTCCACAACTTCTGGATAATTAAGCGCATGTGAAGCCCAAATGTTTGTATCAATGATTACTTTTTCACCCAACACAAATCGTTCACTCCTCTCTACTAGCCATTCGCACGAGCTCTTCTAACCCAAAAGGTGAGTAAAGAGCCGCGGATTCTGAAAGCTGATTGCTTAATAGAAGCTTTTCGTATTTAGTTAATCTAGTTTTGGCAGATTTTATGAGCCTTTCTTGTGTGCCGTTTACCACTTGATCTTTTTTATCATACGTGCGTAGAACTTTATTTTGAGGTTTATATTTAAGATTTTTTTTATTCACAGGGGGTGAGGAAGGTGGTTGCGGTGAGGGTTTTGTGTAAATTTTTCCATTTATTTTTATTTTGAAGTGCTTCTGAACTTCCTTGCTGTACGTTCCTTTTTTGTCATCTACCAAGCGCTGTGCTTTCATGATATCCCTGCCTTTTATATAAATTTATATAGTATATGTGATGAAGTTTTTTCTTACTATTCCTTTTATATAAAAAGATTAAAAAAGTTAGCTGCCGGGAGTTATTGAATTAATTGATGTTTGCCTGTTGGGTGATGATCTCAGCCAATACCGGACAAAGGTTTAAAAACATGATATCGTGTAAGAGAAATAAATTAGTATAGGTTAGAGAAGGAACTAGGCAACAATACGGTGTTTTATTACCGATTTGGTCCGTCCTCATTTATGAGATTTTGCTAAAATGTAAAAACCTACATATTTCCTTCCGAGATCATCCATACTTTATTGACAAAGGAAAATTAATCATGGTATATTATCTTTAATTAAAGATATTTAAATTAAAGATAAATAACGAATGATAAACTATACGATTTATCCGGAGGAATGTAGAATGAACCACTTAAAAGGAATACACCACGTAACGGCTATTACGAGCAGCGCAGAAAAGAATTATGAATTTTTCACCTATGTGTTAGGCATGCGCTTAGTAAAAAAAACGGTCAATCAAGATGATATTCAAACGTATCATTTGTTTTTCGCAGATGATAAAGGCAGTGCCGGAACGGACATGACTTTTTTTGATTTTCCAGGAATTCCAAAAGGTTCTCACGGAACAAATGAAATTTCAAAAACATCTTTCCGCGTTCCAAATGATGAGGCTTTAGACTATTGGGTAAAGCGCTTTGATCGCTTAGAAGTGAAGCATACGGGGATTCAAGAGCTATTTGGGAAAAAGACGCTTTCGTTTGTTGATTTTGATGATCAGCAGTATCAGTTAATTTCCGATGAAGGAAATCAAGGAGTTGAATCAGGCACTCCTTGGCAAAAAGGTCCTGTACCTCTTCAATACGCTATTACGGGACTCGGTCCTATCTTTATTCGTATCGCCGAGTTTAATTACTTTAAAGAAATGATGGAAAAAGTCCTTTTATTTAAAGAGATTGCTCAAGAAGGAAATCTCCATCTATTTGAAGTAGGAGAAGGGGGAAACGGTGCGCAAGTAGTAGTCGAACACAACGAAAAACTTCCGCAGGCTCAGCAAGGTTTTGGAACGGTTCATCACGTTGCTTTTCGCGTAGAAAATCGACAGGCTCTTGAAGAATGGATTAACCGAATGCCAAGCTTCGGTTTCCATACGTCTGGTTATGTGAATCGTCACTTCTTTGAATCGTTGTATGCAAGAGTGGCTCCGCAAATTTTATTTGAATTTGCGACAGATGGACCAGGATTTATGGGAGATGAACCTTACGAAACGCTCGGAGAAAAATTATCACTTCCTCCATTTTTAGAGCCAAAACGTGCAGAAATTGAGAAGCTCGTGCGTCCGATTGATACAGTAAGAAGTACAAAAGAGTTTGTGAAAGAATAGTACACAAAAAACGCTCAAATAGCTATTTGAGTGTTTTTTGATGTTTTCTACTTTTACATATATCTGTCGCGAATGTTTACTTGAACAATGCCAATGTTCTACAAGGAAGGAGTAGGAGTGGGTTGTGCATAGCCTTCCTTATATTTTTCATCGATGTCTTTGCGAATATCTTTTATTGATTTGCCTCGGTTATAGTCGAGCATAGCTTTAGCTGCAATTTCTATACACAATCCGCATTTTGTTCCATGATCATCCCAGACAACTGCTCCATTTCTTTTGTTTTTAAAAATAAAGCAGTCATAGCTATTTTTGTGATTCGCTTCCATGCCACATCCACAGTAGCAAGGGATTTTTTCAAGTAGTTCACGATTTTTAGCAACGGATAGATAAACTAGCTTCATGTCTTTAGGCTGGTTCTTCAAAAACTGTGGTAAAACATCTGCTCCTGGAGTCTCTTCGCGAATATCAGCAACTGCAGCTTTATGATGTTCATGACCTGAATGTGCAGAAGAGTTTGTAGCAGAAGAAGTTGTTGTATTGTTTGAGCAAGCTGATAATCCAATACTTGTAGCGAGAAGCCCCAACAAAATAATTGATTTTTTCAATACAATTAACATCCTTTCATGTCAAAATAAATGATAGTTTCATCATACACGGCAGTTTATCTATGTAGATAATCAAATACCTGCTTGTTTATATCTAATTCTCTATAAGTATGCAGAGCGGTTATCGTGTATGATAGAGATGGACGAGGAAAAAACATGAAGCATGAATTTCTCATAAGGTGCGTTTTGTAAGTGATTGTACAGAAGGAGAAAGTGAACGGAGGTTAAACAGTAGTGAGTGAACAAAATCAACGTCTTTTTGAATATATTTTAGAGAATTCAGCCTCTATCAGTGAAGAATGGCTGCACCAAAGAAGTAATATTAAAGGATCGATTTACTCAAAGGACGCAGACGCATCAGTTGAGAAAAAGCTGCGCGAGCAGCATCGTTATACGATCGAAACAATTGCGAGCGGCTTTCTTGACGATCAAGAGATTTTTAAACAACGTATGATGAAATGGACGACGGAAGTAGTAAACAGCAGAATTAAATTTGATACGCCGATTTACGAAGTGGTAGAAGCGCTAAGCAAAACAAGAAAAATTATTTGGACATATGTCAAAACATATAGCCTGATACATTCATCTATTACAAAAGAAGATATACTGTCTTGGAGTGAAGTTTATCATACAACATTTGATAAACTCATTAATGAATTTTCCGAACAGTATTATAAAATCACAAGGCAAAAAATAAGTCTTCAGCAAGAGCTAATCGACGAAACGAGTTTTCCTGTTATTCCAATTGTAGACCACATCGCGGTCTTGCCTTTGGTAGGGCTTATTGATGAAATCAAAGGTGATTCCATTATCGAGGTTGTTCCAAAAAGGTGTGCAGAAAAACATATAAGGCATTTAGTCATTGACTTATCGGGTGTAAATTATGTAGATACGTATGTCGCTCACAAATTTTTTGATTTGATTAACATTTTGCAGCTGCTAGGCATCCATGCGATTATGTCAGGAGTGAGTCCTGACATGGCTCAGACGGCTGTTAATGTAGGAATCAGTTTTAATAAAATTGAAACGTTCGGACATTTAAAACAAGCGCTCTCTTCGCTTGGTGTAAAGAAAAAAGAAGAGGAATAAAGTATAGAAATGCTAGATCGAAACGGAACTGTTTGAGACCTTTACTTTCAGTTCCGTTTTTTTGTTTGTCTATATTCTGTATATGAAAATATGAAATAATATTCTGCTGCATTCAAAATTTTGTAAGCATGTCTTACAAACTCCTTTTCATATGGGGACAAATGGAAGATACTAAGGAGCAAACAAACGGCGGTTTTCTATGACAAACGTCTCGTTTAGCTCAAGAATGGAGGTGTAAAGAGAAGAATAAGAGAAGTACATAATGAGATAGTTAAAGCCTTAGATAAGTACTGATAAGCCGTGTGATTAAGGAGGAGTTCTATGAAAAAAATTTATCTTCTTTGCCTGCTTCCGTTTGTAGGAATATTAGGTTCATTGCCTTTTGTTAACAAAGTGACGCCGTTTATTTTAGGGATGCCTTTTTTTCTTTTTTGGATTGTTATGTGGGTAATCCTTACATCTTTTATTATGGGTATTGTGTACAAGCTCGATCCTGCTGTTAAAGGAGGAGATAAACAATGAATACCGCACTGATTATTATTTTCGGTTTTTTACTTTTAGCTATTTATCTTGGAATTCGAGCTACGCGGGGCAAAAAAATGGATTTAGAACAGTGGAGCGTAGGGGGCAGAGGTTTTGGAACTATTTTTGTCTTCTTTTTGATGGCGGGTGAAATCTATACTACTTTTACGTTTCTAGGTGGAAGCGCTTGGGCATATGGGAAAGGAGGGCCGGCGTTTTATATTTTAGCCTATATTTCTTTAGCGTACGTGTTAGGGTATTGGATTGGTCCGCAAATATGGCGATATGCGAAGCAGCATAAGCTTATGTCTCAGCCGGATTTTTTTGTTTCAAAATACAAAAGTCCGTTTCTTGGTATCGTTGTTTCATGTGCAGGGGTGCTGGCAATTGTTCCTTATATTATTTTACAATTCAAAGGCCTAGGTATTATTGTATCTGAAGCTTCTTATGGCTCTATCTCTTCAACTGCAGCCATTTGGATTGGAGCCATATCATTAACGGTTTACTTAATGATATCAGGCATACATGGTTCTGCTTGGACGGCTATTGTGAAAGATATTATGATTTTTATTGTTGTCTTATTTTTAGGAATATATATGCCGTTTCATTACTACGGAGGCTTACAGCCAATGTTTGAGGCTGTGCATCAAGCAAATCCAACGTTTCTTACTCTTCCCAAGACAGGTCTCAGTATTTCGTGGTTTATTTCTACAGTCATGCTGACCGTATTAGGATTTTACATGTGGCCGCATACGTTTAATGCAACGTATTCAGCTGAAAACGAGAATGTATTTAGAAAGAATTCTATTATAAGTCCTATTTATACGTTAATGCTGCTTTTTGTCTTTTTTGTAGGGTTTACTGCTCTTATGCAGGTACCTGGACTACAAGGCGCAGAAGCGGACTTGTCACTGCTTCGTCTTTCCATTCAAACATTTGACCCGTGGATTGTCGGCTTTATCGGCGCAGCTGGTTTATTAACAGCGCTTGTGCCTGGATCGATGCTCTTGATGGCAGCTTCTACGTCACTATCTAAAAACGTTTACGGCGTGCTTGTTCCCTCAGCGACGGGCAAACAAATTTCGATACTGGCTAAATGCTTCGTACCAGTCATTGCGCTTGTTTCAGTCTATTTTACAATTCATGGAGGGAATACAATTGTAACGCTTTTACTAATGGGCTACAGCATTGTGACGCAGCTGTTTCCTGCTTTTATTTTTAGTTTAATGAAAAACAATATCGTGACTAAATACGGGGCGTGTGCAGGTATTGTTGCCGGCATTGCGTCTGTGATGTATATAACGATTACTGAAACAACGCTTGGCACGTTGTTTCCTGCGTTGCCACAAATCATTAAAGATACAAATGTCGGCGTCATTTCTTTATTTATTAATTTAGTTGTATTAATGGTGGTTAGTTTAGCAACAAAAAAAATCGCCTCACAGCCGCATTTTGAAAGCGGGGCAGTAGATGGCAAACAGATTTTATGAAAATCTTTTTCCAATTGCGTTTTAAGAACATCATGAAGGGTATAAAAGTAGTGCATCACCAAAATGTTCAATATGGCTGCAAGACGTAAGCAGCCTTCTCGATAAAATGTAACGATTGCGTTGTTTTTAAACATAGGTAACGAGTGTGAAAAGCAACAAGACGTATGCCACAAGCGGTGTACGTCTTTTCTATGAAAGATATTCACCTAAAAAAGGAGATGATAACATGACATCTGAAAAAGCATTTGAGCAAAAGAAAGATCTTTTAATGAATCAAATTATTGAATCGGGTTACTTTAAAGCAGAAGACGGGAGACATTTGTACGAATTGAATTTAAGTGAACTAGAACAAACGCATCACGACCTTCAAAGCCAAAAGGTAAGAGAAGTATAATTTGAATCTTCTAGATTATTAGCAATTCAGCTGATTTCGTATATGTCTGTAAACACCAGCTGTTCAGTTTGTTCCTCCGCGATTTTTTGGTTTGAAAGCAGGCACTTTTCTTTTTCTTCCGGTGCGTTTACAACCTCGCTGTTTACAACCATATTCCTCAAACATATAACTCAACACTTAAGAAATAGGCAAATAAAAACAAAAAAAGCGCAGAAGCTGCGCTTTTTTTATTAAGTTAAAAACGAGTGGAAGCCGCTGTTTTTTTAGGTTTGCTCATTGCTTTTTTTAATACTTCAGAAAAATAGGGCTCTCCGCTAGGATTTTGCTGTCTTAGCAAGTCAATAGTTCCTTTCACGTCATCCATAGCTCTGTGAGCGTTCTCTCTCTCAATCTTATGATGGTCAAGAAGTGTTGTTAGTTTTTTGTTAGGAAAGCCGTACTCTTTCCATTTGACAGCACGCATAGAGCAGTGCCATTTTTGGTTAAATAAAGATGGATACCGTTTTAAAAGAAAACTGCGATCGAAAGAAGCATTATGAGCGATGATAGCCGAAACGCTAGTTAACAATGATTCCACTTTTTTATCGTCTAATGTTTTATTTTTGACCATCTCATTTGTAATTCCCGTTAAGTTTGTAATGTACGGGAAAATGGGAGTTGAAGGCATATTAAATTCTTCATATTCTTCTACAATGTCGATTATTTCTCCGGTAGAAGAATCATAAGAAACAACAGCAATTGCCAGTTCGATAATATCGCATGTTTGAGCACTTAATCCCGTTGTTTCAACATCTAAAACGGCTGCTAATTTCACTTGTTCAGTTGACAACTCGTCGCCCTCCCTTTCTATTTATCATTCTATTAGCTTATCATTTTTTAACAGAAAACGTTAGTAAAAAAGATGAGCAAGCATGTACACGGGTTTATTTTATACGCCCACGTGGAAAAGGAATTTACTTTTTTAAAGGAGATGACGATAGCAAAGGAGAATAGTAATATTTACTCATCTAAATTAAGTCTTCATTGAAAATAATGAAATGAAGGAAGAAGGGGATCGTTATCATGCAATTGCTGTATATGGTACTTTTTCTTGTCTTAATTTTTTGGGGAATTACATCTTTTATTCATTACAGGAATCAAACTATTAAAGTTCGTTTGAACAAACATTATACGAATGCAGTAGAATGGATTGAAGCTGTTAAACAAGAGCTGGAAAAGCAAGGGAAATCCGTGAGTTATGAAGGGGATTTCTTGTTTAAAATTGATGAAAAACCTTATGAAATCGCAGCGCGCAATATGTCTATTTGGAGCACGTCGCTCTATCATATCTTGCTGCATCGTCAAAAAGAACATTCTTAAATTTACTTGCATACAAAGGTTATCACTTCTCGTCTATCGAGAAGTGATTTTTTTATCTTTCTGTATCCATAATGGGGAATTTTTTGTTTTTATATAATAGTAATACGGAAAAGGTGGTTCTAATTCCCTAAAAAAATACGCTTCATACAGTTTTAGTTGTGGTTATCGATTTGGCATGGAATTTGCATACGCAAGAAGGGTTTATCAGACATTTTAATTGTCAGGCAAAGAAAACTAGTTACATACTATAAAACTATTTTACATTATCTACTAGAATCAAAAAATTTTAATAATATAGTAAAATGTAGTTGACCTTCCTAGTTTTAGAATATAAAATAAATCTTGCTAATAGTTTGAAAATTCTAAAATGGAGGGGTTTACTTGAAAAGCTGGAAAAAGATTTTGGGGACATCTTTTCTTGCCACAACTGTTACATTAAGCGGAGTGGGACCAGTACTTATGAATGGAAGTACTGCTTCAGCTAAAACCGCACAATCGGAGGAACTTCCGAGTTCACCAATTGATATGAATACAGTACCGGAAGAAAGATTGGCTAACGCACTGAAAAACCAAGGAGTTATTTCTCAAAGTGCAACACCGCAAGAAGTGAAGAAAGCCGTTACTTCTTACATAAACAAAAAAGATGCACATAAAGAGAGCATGAAAGGACATAAAGCTAGCAAAATTGATTTGAAAGCGAAAGAAATGCAAACAAAACAAAAAGAAAAGTTTCAACGAGGCGAATTTGCTAACATTAAGTCTCAAGGAAACAATTCGGGGAACGGGGTAAACGTTAAACCTGCAGCTCAGGCAAAATATAACGGACAAGTGAGAAAAGATAAAGTTCTTGTACTTTTAGTCGAATACGCAGACTTTAAGCACAATAATGTCGTTCAAGAACCTGGTTACATGTATGCAAAAGACTTTAACCGAAATCACTATCAGCAATTAATGTTTGGAAAGAAAGACTTTACGCTATTCAACGGAAAGAAAATTAAAACGTTTAAACAATATTATGAAGAACAGTCTGGAGGTAGTTACACAGTAGATGGAACGGTTTCTGACTGGTTAACCGTACCTGGAAACGCAAAAGAATACGGAGCAGACAATCCAGCGGGAGGAAACGATAATGCGCCTGGATCTAAAGGGCCTCGTAACCTTGTAAAAGAAGCGCTTGCTGCAGCAGCAAAAAGCGGCATTAACCTTTCAGATTATGATCAGTTCGATCAATATGATATCGATGGAGATGGCAACCGCAATGAGCCTGACGGCATAGTGGATCACTTAATGGTCATTCATGCTGGAACTGGGCAAGAAGCAGGTGGAGGTAAACTAGGAAACGATGCTATCTGGTCTCACCGCTCTACTTTGGGACAAGTATATAAAGTTCCTGGAACAAACATGGCTGCTTATGATTATACAATCGAACCAGAAGACGGAGCAGTTGGGGTTTTTGCTCATGAATTTGGCCATGATTTAGGTTTGCCGGATGAGTATGATACACAGTATACGGGTCAAGGTGAGCCGGTAGGCGTTTGGTCAATTATGAGCGGAGGGAGCTGGGCTGGTGAAGTAGCTGGAACAGAACCGACAAGTTTCTCCCCGCAAAATAAAGAATTTTTCCAAGCAAATATGGGTGGAAACTGGGCAAATATTCAACAAATCGACAGCAAAAACATTACAAAATCGGGCTCTGTGAGCGTGGTTGATCAAAGTGTCACAAAATCTAACCGACCAGGTATTGTAAAGATTAATTTACCTAAAAAAGCTGTTCAAGGGATTAAGCCTGAGTTTGGAAGCAACTATTATTACAGTAAACGCGGAGACGATCTGCATACGACGATGACAACGCCAGAGTTTGATTTAACAACAGCCAACACAGCTAAATTTAATTACAAAGCGTTCTATGAAGTAGAGGCAGAATACGATTACTTATATGTAAATGCGATTCTTCCTGACGGTTCAAAAGTTCTGTTAGATACAATTGGTGATAAAGCGAATAATGCAGATGGTTCTGCTGAAACATCTAACGGAAAATGGGAAGATAAAAGTTATGACTTAACGCAGTTTAAAGGTAAAAAAATCAAGCTTCAATTTGAATACGTCACGGACGGCGGACTTGCTCTTCAAGGATTCGCTCTTGATAATGCTAGTTTAGTAGTAGATGGAAAAACGGTATTCACGGACGATGCTGAAGGAGCTCCAAAAGTAACGTTAGATGGATTTGAAAAGACAAACGGCATCAGCTATAAAGATAACTATTATTACCTTGAGTGGAGAAACTATGCAGGCAGTGATAAAGCACTTCAATTCGCGCGCGGTGCAAAATATAATACAGGCATGCTGCTTTGGTACGCAGATGAAAGCTATCTTGATAACTGGGTAGGACAACATCCGGGTGAAGGATTCCTTGGTGTAGTTGATTCACATGCTCATAAAGTTCTTTACTTTAATGTGAATGGTATTAGCACTACAGCAAATTCAAGCCGATATCAAATTGCAGACGCGGCGTTCTCATTTGATAAATCACCTGCTTGGTCATATTCTCATAAAACGTGGGGAACGATTTCATCTAAAGAATCAAACGGCGTTACAAGCTTTAACGACAAAAAATCGTATTTAGATGAAAGAATTAAAGATGCAGGCCGCTTGCTTCCTCAAAACGGATTAAAATTAGACGTAATTGGTGAAGCGAAAGACAATTCAGCTGGTGCTGTATGGATTCATAAGTAAAATTGAACGTATTAAAAAGATCTGAAGAGCGTATTCTTCGGATCTTTTTGTGTATCATAAAATCAAAATAAACTATGAGCTAAATAATCAAAGACGCTAAGCCCGTTTAAAAAATAGAAAAAAGGGAATTTTCAACAGTGAATAATTGTTATTATGTCATGAAATTCATCCATATAATCAATACTAATAGGTAAAGAAAATATTGAAAAGGAGTTCTAACTATGAGCTATCGTATCGAAAGAGATTCAATTGGAGAAATCAAAGTGGCAGAAGATAAACTATGGGGAGCGCAGACGCAAAGAAGTAAAGAAAACTTTCCGATAGGAATTGAAAAAATGCCGATTGAAGTAATACGCGCTTTTGCGGTTTTAAAGAAAAGTGCGGCTATTAGTAATCATAAACTAGGCAAACTATCAGCAGGGAAATCGGAAGCCATCGTACAAGCTGCTAACGAAATTATTGAAGGGAAATGGAATGAACATTTTCCTTTAGTGGTATGGCAGACAGGAAGCGGAACGCAATCAAACATGAATGTAAATGAAGTGATTTCCCACCGTGGAAACCAGCTAATAAATGGCGACGAAACGCTCCATCCAAATGATGATGTCAATATGTCACAAAGCTCTAACGATACTTTCCCTACAGCTCTTCATATTGCAGCTGTACTAGAAGTCGAAGATCAATTATTGCCTGCTCTAAAAACATTAAAAGAAACGTTCGCTGCGAAGCAAGAGCAGTTTAAAGATATTATTAAAATAGGAAGAACCCATTTGCAGGATGCTACACCGCTAACACTAGGACAAGAAATTAGCGGATGGCATCATATGCTCGAAAAGAACGAAGAAATGATTAAACAAAGCGTAGAGTATATGAAGGAATTAGCTATTGGCGGTACAGCTGTTGGGACGGGGATAAATGCACATCCTGACTTCGGTGCTGAAGTAGCGAAAGAAATCAGCAGCACGCTTGGAAAAACATTTATCTCAGCACCTAATAAATTTCATGCATTAACAAGTCATGATCAAGTGGTTTATGCCCACGGTGCACTCAAAGCCTTAGCAGCTGACTTAATGAAAATCGCCAATGACGTACGCTGGCTGGCAAGCGGTCCTCGGAGCGGACTAGGCGAAATTACAATTCCTGCTAACGAACCAGGAAGTTCTATTATGCCTGGAAAAGTAAATCCAACTCAAAGTGAAGCTCTAACAATGGTTTCTGCACAAGTGCTTGGGAATGACGTGACGATTGGCATTGCGGCTAGTCAAGGAAACTTTGAATTAAATGTATTTAAGCCGGTTATTATTTATAATTTTTTACAATCAGTCAGACTGCTGACAGATTCCATGCAGGCTTTTAACGATAAATGCGCAGTAGGAATTGAACCCAACAAAGAAAAAATTCAGCATAATCTAGAAAATTCTCTTATGCTTGTAACAGCATTAAATCCGCACATAGGTTATGAAAACGCGGCTAAAATCGCCAAACTGGCTCATCAAGAAGGAACCACATTAAAAGAAGCAGCGGTCAAAACAGGACTCCTGACAGAAGAACAATTTGAGCGATGGGTAAATCCTGCGAATATGATTCATCCATCAGAATAAAAAAAGAAGCCAAGCATTCCGAGCTGCTTGGCTTCTTTTTTTAATAAAATAAACATTGTTCTAAATAAACATATAAAAGAAACTGCGGATTAAAAGAAATTTTACACGTCCTTATACTAGATTCAAGTACATAAGATTAGGGTACTTACATATTTATAAAGGAGGGATTCACGTGACGTACGAAGTGAAGTTTTATTTTGGAAATGAAAAATCAATCAGTACATTGGTTGAATCAGAAAATGTAAAAGAGCTTGAGGAATCTATTATTCATACGCAAGGATGGTATCGTTATTATGATAAAAAACACGAAGCTTATTTAGCTATTCAAATGAGCAACGTTTTACACATTGTTATAAAAGAATATCAGGATCCGGAAAAACAGGGGTTTTAAAGTATTCGTCGTATACATAAGGAAGCTAGCAAAAGAGGTGAAAACTATGCAAAGGCGACACTCAAATAATCCTATTATTCTCGACGTTTCTCATCATCAAGGAATCATTAATTGGAAAGAAATAAAAAACACCTCAGTAAAAGGGGTGTATATAAAGTTAACAGAAGGCGGAACTTTTGTAGACCCTAGATCCTATGAAAATTATATAGGTGCCAAAAATGCGGGCTTGAGAGTAGGATTTTATCATTATGCTCACTGTACAAATAGTCCGGAAAAAGAAGCTGCTTTTTTTATTACTCAGCTCGGACAAATGAAACTAGACCTTCCTCCATGTTTGGATCTAGAAGAAGATAAGAAAAAGTCCAAAGAGTTTATTTCTCGCTTTGCCGTAAGCTGGCTCGAGCATGTTCACAAAACAACAGGGATTAAGCCTATCGTATATACGAACTATCATTTTGCTAAAACTTTTTTTACAAACGAAATAAGTAAGTATCCTTTGTGGGTAGCAAGATATAGTGCAGCCAACAGACAAGGCGGTATGCAGCACCCTGGTGAGCTAAGTCAGTGGCAGCGATGGGCAATGTTTCAGTATACGGATTCTGGCAGAGTAAAAGGAATTTCTACAAACGTGGATATAAATGAAATGGACTCCTCATTTTTTAAAGAAGTCACAACAAATCTCTCTATGACGAATAATACAAAAGGACCCTTTGTGTATTCTAAAGGTGATAGAGGGTTAGGAGTCAAACAAATTCAGCAAAACTTACTTGCACTAGGTTTTTCTCTTCCGAAGTTTGGAGCAGACGGTTTCTATGGAGATGAATTAATTGCTGCGGTGAAAAAATTCCAGAATCGATATGGCCTTTTTTCAGATGGGATAGCAGGAGCGGACACACTGCCGCGTCTTGTTAAAGAAGTGAATAATCTGAATAATCTGGTTTGAGAGATTACCTGATAGGGAAAAGTCACTGTAAGATTCAAAAAGGTACAAGGAAGGAGCTATTATGAGAAAACGAAAACAAAAAGCATTGATATCAGGTATTACCCTATCAACTGTAGGAGTCGGCATTACGTCTTATATACTAAGCGATGCTGCGAAACGACGAAAAGTAAAAGGACTTGTTCGAAGTGCCAAAGTAAAACTTTCAAGTTTATCTAAAAAACAGCAGGTAAATGCTAGCCTAAATAAAGATGTGCATTCAGATCCTACGTACGTTTCTGAAAGCAATATGATTTCAGAAGGACCTATGTATCAAGATCAGCATAGATAATAAAAAAACTAGTCTTGCCTCGGGCAAGACTAGTTTTTTTATTAATTTTATAAATAGCAGCGCTTATTCATGTTACACTCTCTATATAAGGGAATTATTTCACGCATATTTACAAGTAAAGGAGGAATAGAAGGAGTGGTTAGTAGCGGACTATTTGTTAACTTATGTATTTTTTCGTTTTTTGTCAGTATTATGATTGCGATACGAATATTTTTGTTACAGCGTCTAGCCCATAAATACAAGTGGATGAGTGGTATTTATGCAAGTATTGTTTCTGCTATTCTTATGGTATATAGCGTTACGTATCAACAGATTACATATGATTTACGTTTTCTTCCTCTTATTTTGACCGTTTTATACTTTGGTTATAGAGCCGGTGCAGTTGCAGGTATTACTATGGCCGTGTGCAGTATCTATTTAGAAAGTCATTGGTTACTGACTATCTTAATTTTAATTTTTACCTTTTTGTTTTCCCTTCCTCTTATTCGATATAGAAAGCAGTTTTCTTTATTAAAACAATCTCTTCTTTGTTTTTTTATTCATTTTATCGTTCATGTCTTACTGACAAATTACTTCTGGAATACACCTATTCAGTCGCCGTTTTATAGCGAAGTAGAATATTTAGTGTTCGGAATTCTCGGACTGGGAATAGCCGTAGCGACGATAGAATTTTATCGTAAATTTTACGCTGTAGCAGAAGAAGCTGCTTATGCTGGATCAGATTCATGTAAGGATGAAGAAGATTCTTTTTTTATCAGAATAATGAAAAAAGAATTAGAATATACGAAAGAACAGCTGGAGTCTTTTATTAATCATCACATGGATGCGGTGATCATAACTGATTTAGAAGGGCGGATCTTGCGAGTTAATGAAGCCTACGAAAAAGTATATGGTTGGAAAGCCCACGAAGTCATTGGGAAAAAATATTACGATATAGCAGGAGCTTTTAGTGAGGACGTACATGAGAATATAAAAAAGACGGTTGCTGAAAAAGAGGCAATCAATCGAGTAGAAGTAGTAAGAGCTCGTAAAGATGGAAGTTTAGTAGACCTTCGCATCACTATTTCGCCGATTTTTAATGGCAAAGATGAGTTGGTAGGTTTGTCTGGAGTATGTGTGGATATATCTGAAGCTAAAAAAGCTAAACAAGAGCTTGACTTGTTACATCGTAAGCTTAAGGAAAGTGAGTTAAAGTACCGCACGTTATTTGAATATGCAAACGACGCAATTTACTTACTTGAAATAGGTTCGAATCATTTTCCTTCTCGTTTTATTGAAGTAAATGAAGCCGGCTGTAAGCGCTTTGGATATACGAGAGAAGAGCTTTTATCCATGCCTTGCCACCATATTATACCTAGAGATTCTGACATTGTTCAAAAAACAGTCGAAGAAATTCGCCAAGGAAATCTTTCTTTTACGCTGCAATCACAGTTTACATTTAAGTCTGGCGAAATAAAAAAACTAGAATATAGTGGAAAGCTGTTCAATATAGAAAACAAAAAAGTGCTTCTTATTGTTTCAAGAGACAGAACAGAGTACTTAAAAACAGAAGAGCTGCTGCAGAAATCTGAGAAATTAGCAGCGGTCGGGCAGCTTGCTACAGCTATTGCTCATGAAATTAGAAATCCTTTAACGGCCATCAAAGGGTTTATGCAGCTATTAACTGAAAAAGCGAGTAAAGAAGAGTTAACCTATATGAATATTATATCCTCTGAAATTGAGCGTATTGAAATGATTACAGATGAATTCATGTCAGTGGCAAAACCACAGGCCGTAACATTTCAGTCAATTGATTTGCGGCTGTTAATTCAACAAGTGATTTTATTGCTGCAGCCTCAAGCAACCATGAAAAACATTTTTATTGAACTTCACTCATATGGAGAATTGCCTCTTGTATATTGTGAAAGCAATCAAATGAAACAGGTGTTTATAAATATTCTTAAAAATGCGATTGAAGCAATGCCTTCCGGAGGCGAAATTAAAGTTGAGCTGAGACAAAAAGACAACAATCACCTTCATATTCAAATTATTGATGAAGGTGTAGGAATTTCAAAAGATCGCATTAAACATTTAGGTGAACCATTTTACAGTATTAAAGAAGACGGTATTGGGTTAGGGTTAATGATCTGCTTTAATATTATCCAGCAGCATAAAGGAACTCTTAGTATTGAAAGTGAAGTAAACAAAGGGACGAATGTGGAAATTTGTTTACCGTTAAAATAAAAGGTAATCAGTTAAAGGCAGAAGAAATTTTGCAACAAGTTGTTTAGTAAAGTTATAATATTCTATGTTGGAGCAAAATAAGCAAAGGAGTGGTTACGATTAAACAGAAAAAGTGGATTAACATATTTCGTATTCTGTATATTATTTTTGCTATTATTGCGATTGGAGCATCTTTTGGAGACTATTCTTTTGGGCTGAATAATCCCCGCATAGTCAGTTTAACGGCTCTCGTTTTGGCGGTTATTTGTATTGTTCCGTATTACATACTTCGCTTTAAAGAACAAGCTTCTAAAAGTAAATAAGTTAATATTTGTTATCTTAAAAGAGGATGGGACAAAAGTATTTTAGTTGAAGGAAGATCCGAACGATTCATCGTTCGGATTTTTTTGCTATGGTGAACATGGGTTTAATTTAGCTGGTTGCTTCTAGCGGTTGATTGGAGTGATTTCGTTATGTCTCAATCTCTTTTTATCGTCATAAAAGGGCGATAAATGGGCGAGCATTTTTCCTAGCCTGTACATATGCTATAGAGTAAACAGGCTACGGAGGTGAAGTGAAATGGGATTTTGTAACTGGGGTTACGGCGGTGGTTATGGCTACGGCGGTTACGGCGGCTACGGTAATTACGGTGGCGGTTTTGCATTAATCGTTGTACTATTTGTTTTATTAGTTATCGTTGGTTGTACATGTTTCAAATAAAAAAAAGCACGAATCTGCAAAGATTTTAGTAGATTCGTGCTTTTTTATGTTCATAAGAAGGGCAGTACTATAATAAAATAATGTTGTGCACATACATAAAAAACATATAAAAAATTTAATTAATAGATTAAAAAAATAAAAAAATGAAGAGGAAGAGTAGATTTAAGCTGCAAAAAGGGTCTGAAATTTATAATTTTCCTTATAAGTAATTTTTGTAAAATGCTTAATAGAACTGATAGTAAGACCGAATAACACTACCTAGACCGCTAGTTTTTATCAGCTGACTAGAAGAATTATTTTACTTGTATGAAAATCAACGTAAATGATTTTCATATAGTTTAAATAGGTAAAAAAGACTTATTGTAGAGTTTTTATTTTTAATTTTCATAATAATAGGAATATTAAAATAATATATAGACGTAGTAATTTTTAGTTGCTATAATGTTGCTAATTATCACAATTAACAGAAAAATTGAGGTAATTAAATTTACTAGGGATAGGGAGAAAAAACTATGAAAAAGAAAAAACAGGCTTTAAAGGTATTATTATCAGTTGGTATTCTTTCTTCATCATTTGCTTTTGCACATACGAGCAGTGCTGCGCCAAATAATGTACTTTCAACTGAAAAGTATAACAAAGAAATCAAATCTCCTGAGTTTATTTCCGGAAAGCTTTCAGGACCGTCATCACAGAAGGCTCAAGACGTTGTATTTCACTATATGAATACAAATAAAGACAAATATAAATTAGGAAATGAAAATGCTCAAAACTCATTTAAAGTAACAGAAGTGGTGAAAGATCCTGTGGAACAAGCAACCGTGGTACGCTTGCAGCAAGTATATAATAATATTCCTGTTTGGGGATCTACTCAATTAGCACACGTAGCGACAGATGGAACCTTAAAAGTTGTATCAGGTACAGTAGCTCCTGATTTAGATAAAAAGGAAAAATTAAAAGGACAGAAGCAAGTTGACAGCAAAAAGGCGATTCAAGCAGCTGAAAAAGACTTAGGATTTAAGCCGACGTATGAAAAATCTCCTTCATCTGAACTGTATATTTATCAAAATGGTTCAGACACTACATATGCTTATGTAGTAAATTTAAATTTCTTAAATCCTGAACCAGGCAACTATTATTACTTTGTTGATGCTACTAGCGGTAAAGTACTGGATAAGTACAATACAATTGATTCCGTAGCTGGTTCAAAAGCCGACGTGAAGCAAGCGGCAAAACCGGCAGCGAAACCTGTAACAGGCACAAATGCCATTGGCTCAGGGAAAGGAGTGCTTGGAGATACTAAATCCTTAAAGACAACGTTATCTGGTTCTACGTACTACTTACAAGATAATACAAGAGGCGCTACAATCTATACGTACGATGCAAAAAATCGTACATCTCTTCCGGGTACGCTATGGGCAGATACCGATAATACGTACAATGCAACCCGCGATGCAGCTGCAGTAGATGCTCACTATTATGCAGGCGTGACATATGATTATTATAAAAACAAGTTTAACCGCAACTCCTATGACAATGCAGGAGCTCCGCTAAAATCGACTGTTCATTATAGCAGCGGCTACAACAATGCGTTTTGGAATGGCTCTCAAATGGTATATGGAGATGGAGATGGAACTACTTTTGTTCCGCTATCAGGAGGATTAGATGTTATCGGACATGAATTGACGCATGCGGTCACAGAAAGAAGTTCTAATTTAATCTATCAATATGAATCAGGTGCATTAAACGAAGCAATTTCCGATATTTTCGGAACATTGGTAGAATACTATGACAACCGCAATCCAGATTGGGAAATTGGAGAAGATATTTATACGCCTGGAACAAGCGGTGATGCCCTTCGTTCAATGAGCAACCCAGCGAAATACGGAGATCCGGATCATTATTCAAAGCGCTATACAGGTTCTAGTGACAACGGCGGAGTTCATACAAACAGTGGTATTATCAACAAAGCTGCTTACTTGCTAGCTAACGGAGGAACGCATTACGGCGTTACTGTAACAGGCATCGGCGGCGATAAGCTAGGAAAAATTTATTACCGTGCTAATACGCTATACTTCACTCAATCTACAACGTTTAGCCAAGCGCGTGCAGGTTTAGTACAAGCTGCTGCTGATCTATACGGTTCAGGATCTCAAGAAGTAATTTCAGTAGGCAAGTCATTTGACGCAGTTGGTGTTCAATAAGTTATAAACCAAAAGTCGCAAGATAAATGAGGTATCTTACGACTTTCTATACTACCTTACTACCAATAAAGGAGTACTCGTATAAATATATTACAGTACTCCTTTATTTTATGTTAATAAATCAGGAAGATAGATTTCTTCTCAATTCATAAAAATCCGCTTCTTATTCCTCCCTTTTATATCCATTCGAATTATACCGTTGTTTGTTAAATGAAGAGGACCCGTTTTAGTAAACGGTCTTATTATAAAATGTTATAATAAAGAAAAGAATTGAATACATACATATGAAAAAGGAGTGGAGGAATCAATGGATAAAATTGCTGTTATTTCAGATATCCACGGAAATCTCCCTGCATTAGAAGCAGTTTTAGCTGACATACAACAACGAGATATCCATCGCATCATTTGTCTAGGTGATTTAGTAGGAAAAGGACCGGATTCAAGTAAAGCAATTGATATCATAAAAGAAAAGTGCGAAGTAACAGTAATGGGGAACTGGGATGACTTCATTACAAAGCCTGCGGAATTTGAAGCGTTAAAATGGCATCAAGAGAAGTTAAGTTCAAACCAAGAAGCATACTTAAAGGAACTTCCTTTTTCTGTTGAGTTTATGATGAGCGGGAAATTAATTAGAATGTTTCACGCTTCACCTAGAAGTCTTTATGACCGAATTCAACCCTGGGATTCACTTGAAAAGCGCCTTAGTCTATTTGCTAATACGGAATATACGGAAAATATAAAAGGATCAAGAGAACCGGATGTCATCTGTTACGGAGATGTACATAATGCATTTATTCAACATATTAAAGGGAAAACGCTGTGTAATGTAGGAAGTGTAGGAAACCCGCTTGATTTACCACAAGCTTCCTATCTTATCTTAGAAGGAAAGGATCAAGGCGAAAGTCCTTCAGCATTTTCTATTCAATTTGTGCGTATTCCATACGATATTGAAAAAGCAATCGAATTGGCGAGAGCTGTAGAGATGCCGGACTTTGAACCCTACGTTCAAGAATTAAAAACAGCTCGCTATAGAGGACTAAAAAATTAAGAGTAGAATGTATCTTAACCTTCAGCATAAATGCTGGAGGTTTTTTAGTTGAGTAAATGAGAGGTTTTTCAACATCATTAGTATGATACATACAAATAGAAGTTATTCAGGTGAGTTTAAAGAAGGGAAAACTTGGAGAAAAACATACAGCATTTGAAAGGAAATAAATTTTATTTTATGAAGACAATATGAAGAGGGCAATTCCATTTGAACATAAAGTTATGCAAAAATGCCCCTGAAAAGCTGGTTTTAACATAACGAGTGGAGGAATACATGATGAAATTTTTTATTGATACAGCTAACCTGGAAGATATTAAAAAAGCATATAAAATCGGGGTATTATCAGGTGTTACCACAAACCCTTCGCTAGTAGCTAAAGAAGGCGTAAAGTTTGAAGATCGCATCGAAGAAATTTTAAAAACCGTCCCGGAAGTAGAATCCGTTTCAGCAGAAGTCACACCCGACACAGTAACAGCAGAAGACATGATTGCGCAAGCAGAAAAGCTTATAAAAATTAACGGAGGAGACAAAAATATAACAATTAAACTTCCTATGACCATTGCTGGATTGGAAGCAACCCGTTATCTAGCTAAAAAAGGCGTGAAAACAAACGTAACGTTAATTTTTACAGTGAATCAAGCGCTTCTAGCAGCCCGTGCCGGTGCCACATACGTATCGCCATTTTTAGGACGCTTAGATGATATTTCAGAAGACGGTGTGTATCTGGTATCTCGAATTGCCGAGCTATTTCGAATTCAACACATTGACTCACAAATTATAGCAGCGTCAGTCAGACACCCAGATCACGTCACACGAGTAGCTCTTGCTGGGGCTCATATTGCGACCATTCCGTATGCTGTAATTGAACAATTAGTAAAACACCCGTTAACAGAACAAGGAATTGAAAAGTTTGCATCAGACTGGGAAAAAGCCGTAAAAAGTTAAATTGACTTAAGGAGAAGACATCATTTTAGTGTCTTCTCTGCTTAAAGAGTACACGAAGATTCTTTTTTTGTATTTTGCAGAAAACAACTTATCATTAATAGGCGAACATCCTATACATATACATAGAGATGACATACGTTAATAGAAACGAAAGAGGTGTTAAAATGGGCTGTATTATTAACATTGAGAATATCGTGACTAACGGGTTAAAAGACAATTCGAATGTAAGCGTAGGCTGTGTTGTACAAAATAGCCACACAGCAAATACAAAATCGGTAGGAGCTTGTTTTTCGTTTGGAAATGGTTCTCCTGCTATTGCCTCTATGACAAACAGTAATATCGACTTTTGCAAAGATGAAGAAAATAAAGAGCAACAATCTTGAAAACAATTCCAGAAATACTCTTTCTGGAATTGTTTTTTGGTAAGTGATAGAGTTTTGTTAATAAGATGTTGGATTTTTCAAAGACAAATATCCATGGGGAAGGTGAGCTGCGCTATGAGCATTATTTCGATGATTCCTTATACATACATTGAAAGAAAAGTGAAACGAACACAAAAGGTGACGATTCAGCATTCAAAAGACATATGCTTATACGCTGATAGTATTCAAACAGAGAAAAATTGCTTCCACGTTAACAGCGTGTTTGATATCTCTTACAAATGCGTCTCAAAAGAAAGCGGCTTTTTATACTTACATACAAATCAAGGGATGTTCGCTTATACCATACACACCGATCCTGCTGATTTTATAGCAGCATATAAAGATATAAAAAAGAAGGGATAACATTGCTGTCATCCCTTCTTTTTTGTTATTATTTTATCCACTGTACAACTTGATCCATACTTCTTCTTGTCTTGCCGCGCTTAGGTTCATGAATTCGGTAGCCGAATGCAACCATAACGGAAACATCAAACTTGCCGTCTTCTAGTAATCCTTCTTCTTTTAGAATTTCATGTACTTGGTCATAGTTAAACCCTTCAATTGGGCAAGAATCAATGCCAATTTGAGCAGCTGATGTCATCATATTAGCTAGTGCAATATAAGATTGTTTACTAGCCCAATCAAATAGCGCTCGCTTGCTTTCGAACAAGTGAAAATCATTTTCTTGGAAATCTTTATAACGAGGCATTAATGTCTCTAATACATCATCCGGCATTTCTTTTACGTTTTTTTGAAGATCCAATACATATTCAGAGTCATATCTTGCGTCTGTGCGAGAAAGAATGATAACAAAATGACTTGCTGTAGGAATTTGACCTTGTGCTCCCCAAGAAACAGCTTTTAATTTTTCTTTTAAATCTTTATTTTCAACGACTAAAAACTTCCAAGGCTCGTAACCTACTGAGCTTGGAGATAAGCGCCCTGTTTCTAAAATGAATTGGAAATCTTCATCGGAAATTTTCTTCGTTGGATCAAACTCTTTTGTAGCATGACGAAAGTTAAATGCGTCTAAAATTTCTTGTTTCTTATCTGTATTGTTCATGTGTAAACAACCTTTCTGTAAAAATATTTAATGATGAACTGTTCAGAGTAATCTATACCCTGTATAGCTTACAACTAACAGTCAGTTAACATACAATTTGTCATAAAATCCGTTTGCAGATTTATCATAAATCATATAAATCATTCTAACAAGTACGCACATTTTTGTTGTATAGTATACTTTTTTATACTATTGATGCAGTTTTATAAGAAGCAGAAAGGAGTAAACAATCTGTGGAGTTTCGTCTTCGAAAAAGTAGTTAAGAGGGGTAGAAAGGAGAAGCGTAATCTTCTCCTTTTTAATTAAATTTTTGTATTCGATTTCTTCGCTTTGTTTTCAAGTTCACTTTTCGGTTCTGTTGAAAATTCAACATCTTTTCCGTGTCCTTGAGGGTTAACACCAGGGGCTACTTGACCTCGGTTAGCAGATTTTTTTGTACCCATTTTTGTCACCTCCGTTCGGTTAGTATGTGCAAAAAAGTGAAACAAAAATCAGGAAGTAAAGAGTGGAAAGATAAATATGAAAAGATTATCTTTAAGCATCTTCATTACATAAACAAGATAGTTACTCATTTAAACGGCCATAAAAAAACACCCTCGGAAGGGTGTTTTTCGTTTAAGAATTTGAACTGGTTGCTCTGTCTGCATATGGATAGATAGGATCTTTTAAGTGAAATTCGTAAGTCACTCCATCTACAAGTCCTACCGTTTTATTGCTATCATAAAGATCCAGCATAAAAGCAGCCATTTCTTTTGACGTATGGAACTTAGGTACTCGTCCTTCGTATTCAAAATCACTCATATCCATCGAACGCTGTGCAAATTCTGTTTCAGTAGCAGCTGGAGCAAGAACTTTAGCCTGCATTTTTGCTCCTTTTCCCTTTAATTCTTGAGAAAGACCTTCTGTAAATGCACTTACGTAGAATTTTGTTGCGCAATAAGTGACTGCATCAGCAACAATCGTGTAGCCGCCTCCAGAAGAGACATTAATAAGCTGTGTACCTTCAACGTTTTCATAATCTCTTACAAATAGAGAAGAAAGAATGGTTAAAGCTTCGATATTTAAGTGAAGCATTGTTTCAATTTTAGTTAATTTTTGTTCACCGACAGAAGCAAAGTTTCCGAATCCAGCATTGTTAATCCAAGTTTCTAATTCATACTCTTTGAGTGACTCATAAAACGTATGAGCATTTTCTGCCACGGATAAATCAACCGACTGGATAATAACATTTACATCTTGGTTCAGTTCTTCAATCTTTCCTTTTAATTCATCCAGCTTGTCCTCTCTACGTGCAGCTAATATAAGGTTTTTTCCGCGCGCTGCGAAAGCTAAAGCTGTTTCATATCCAATTCCTGAACTTGCGCCAGTAATTACTGTATATTTCATGTTGATTCCTCCATTTTCGATGTTTTCAAATTGATTATAATTGTTAAAGTACACTTTAAGTCAAGCGTTTATTCGATTTATTTTTCCCTTTAGAAGTCTGTTTGTAAACATTTGAAGTTGGGTGCTAAACTTCAGTGATTTGCAACGATTTTTAATTAAGTGGGCTCTAGGCACTACGGCAGTGATGACAATAGCAGCATTAATCTTAGGTGTTATTTCCATTTAATAAAAAAAGACCCCGAAGGGTCTTTTTTTATACTCTTAATCTTAAGTTGAACTAGACTGTTCGCTGCAACTACTCTTTTTAAAATAGAACTTATAAATTAAAAATCCGCATACAGCCACTACCGCTGCAATTAGAATATACGTTTGTGCATCTGAGATAAAAGACTGAATGGACTTAAAGTTTCCGATTTGTCCTAGCCAAAGCATGGCAATATTCAAAGGAAAGATACCAAGAAATGTGAGCAGAGCAAACGGCATAGGTTTCACTTTAGATAGCCCTGAAAGGTAGGAAATGTAGTTTCCGAGCCCTAAAGGACGAGCAATCGCAATGCTCCATAATCCGCATTTTTTAAACCATTTTTGTGATTTCTCAAATGCTTTTTTCTTTTTTGATAATTTTTTCTTTACCTTATCTTCTAATTTATAGCCTATCCCATACGGTATAAAGCTAAAAGCTGTATAAACGGCGCTTCCTGCAAGAGCGATTAATAATAATTTTACTATGTGCATGTTTAATAAGTATCCGTAGGTAAGGGTGAGAAGAGAACCAGGAAACGGCAGGGATGAAGCCTCAATGGCCAGTCCGCTTAAAAGTCCCCAAATTCCAAATTGTTTCAGTAAGTCTGTTATGAAGTGTAGCATAAGATCGCCTCTTTTTCTGTGTCATAACATTCAAATACCCATCTATATGTTCGGAAAAACTTATAAGAGAAAAGAAAATAAAGGAAGAGCGCGGGATATAACAGAAAAAAACTTAGCTTGTACAAGGAAAAAAGAAGGAAGTATATTTTATAGCTTCTACTCAAAGTGAAATTATAGGAAAAAAATAATTGAGTGTGAATTTTTAAATAAACTACGACTTTTATTCATAGTTTTGATTCCTTTTATTCATTTTACTTATAAAACTAACGGGTGTAAACTTGTTGTGTTGTGAAATAATCCATTATGTATATGTATTAAAAGGAAAGGAGGTTACCGTGTGGTTATTATTGTAGGATTGTTATTGTTGATGTTTTTTGCTTATCTAGGATGGTCTATTATCTGGGTGGCACCTGTTGTCGCTACGTTTGTTGCTTATTTTAGCGGTTTAAAAGTACTGCCTACTTATACAGATGTGTATATGGGAGGGTTTGTAGATTTCGCTGCAAAATGGTTCCCCATCTTTTTATTAGGAGCCGTCTTTGGAAAGCTAATGGAAGATACAGGCGCAGCTAAGTCGCTAGCGCAGCGCATTGCTAAATTGTTTGGAAGTAAAAGAGCCATTTTAGGGGTGCTGATTGCTTCAGCCATTTTGACATACGGCGGAGTCAGTTTATTCGTTGTTGTCTTTGCGATTTATCCTTTAGCAATCGCATTATTTCGAGAAGCTAACGTATCGCGAAATTTACTGCCAGCAACCATTGCACTCGGAGCATTTACATTTACAATGACAGCGATTCCAGGTACGCCTCAAATTCAAAATCTGATTCCGACTGCTACATTTAAAACCAATGCAATGTCCGGTTCGATTATTGGAATTGTCTCAGGTCTTATTATGGCAGTGGGAGGCTATTTATGGTTAGCTTATCGCGATAAAAAATTAAAAGCTAAAAATCAAGGGTTTACTGAGCCTAATGAATCATCGGTTGCCGCAAGTGAAGAGCAGGACTCGATGAATGTAATGTTAGCTATTTTACCGCTGATTATCGTTGTCGTGACATTAAACGTTTTAAAATGGGAGCCTATCGTATCATTATTAATTGGTATTTTTTCTATTTTACTTATTAATTTCAAACACTATAAGACGTTTATTTCTTCTATAAATGAAGGAGCAAAAGGATCCGTAATGGCTGTTATTAACACGAGTGCAGCAGTAGGCTTTGGCTCGGTTATTACAGCAGTTCCAGAGTTTAAAGATGTCACGCACGTACTACTAAACATTTCGAGTAATCCGCTCGTTTCAGAAGCGTTAAGCGTTCAAGTGCTAGCGATGATCACGGGTTCAGCATCCGGTGGTATGGGTATTGCGCTTCAAGCATTAGGAGATACGTGGTATCACTTGTCTCAAACGACGAATTTAAGCGCCGATGCGCTTCACCGTATTGCAAGCGTTGCGTCAGGTGCATCTATTTTACCGCATAACGGCGCGTTGTTAACGCTATTAGCTGTAACTGGTCTTCGGCATAAAGAAACGTATAAAGACGTATTTGTTGTTGCATTTATCATCCCGACAATCGCTTTATTTGCAGGAGTCGCATTAGCGGCAGCCGGCATTATTTAAAAACAGGAGGAGAATACACATGGTTGAAAATCAAGTAATTGTAATCACAGGAGCAGCAAGAGGAATTGGATTTGAAATAGGTAAACGATTCGCTGAAAACGGCGGGAAAATTGTGTTATCTGATATTGATCAAACTGCCGTAGAAGCTGCAGCACAAAATCTTCGTGAAGCTGGATTCGAAGCACTTGGTGTCAAAGCGGATGTAACAAAAGAAGAAGAAATCAAACATTTAATTGAAACAGCAAACGCACATTTTGGAGCGGTTCATACGTTCATTAACAACGCTGGTTTGCAGCATGTTTCTCCAATCGAAGAGTTTCCAACTGAAAAGTATGAGTTAATGATTAAAATTATGCTGACAGCTCCATTTATGGCGATTAAGCACGCGTTTCCAATCATGAAAAAACAAGGGTTCGGACGTATTATTAACGTTTCTTCTATCAATGGTTTAATCGGTTTTGCAGGCAAAGCGGCTTATAACAGTGCCAAACACGGTGTAATTGGGCTAACAAAAGTAGCTGCTCTTGAAGGTGCAGCACACGGTATTACGGTTAATGCACTTTGTCCTGGTTATGTGGATACACCACTAGTGAGAGGTCAGTTAGATGGTTTAGCTAAAACAAGAAACGTACCATTAGAAAGCGTTCTTGAAGAAGTTATTTATCCTTTAGTCCCTCAAAAAAGATTACTAGACGTGAGCGAAATTGCTGACTACGCTATCTTCTTAGCGAGTGATAAAGCAAAAGGTGTAACTGGTCAAGCGGTAGTAATGGACGGCGGATATACAGCTCAATAAAAATAGAACAAATCATTAAAAGCATAAATGAGTCCAACGGGCTCATTTATGCTTTTAATGATTTGTTCTATTCTATTGAGTTAATCAACGTTAAAATATAACTAGGCGATACATAAAAAAAGCCTCATATGCTATTTCTACTGTCAAGATAAATAGTAGGATAAAAAAGCGTACAGATTAGAAAGGATGATACATATGGTGCAAACAGTAAATGAATTAATTAAACATCCGGTTTTCTATTTCTTTAACGAAATCTCAGCTATTCCTAGAGAATCTGGAAATGAAAAAGAAATTAGTAACTATTTAGTTTCTTTTGCAAAAGAAAGAAGCCTTGAGGTTATTCAAGACGAAGCTTTAAATGTAATCATTAAAAAGCCGGCAACTAAAGGATATGAACATGCTTCAGCTATCATTTTGCAAGGACATATGGACATGGTATGCGAGTTAAATAAAGGAACTGTCCATGACTTTGAAAAAGATCCGCTTCAACTGCGAATTGTTGAAGATATGCTTTATGCAAATGGTACTACGCTAGGAGCTGATAACGGGATTGCCGTTGCATATGCACTGGCTTTACTAGATGCTCAAAATATAGCGCACCCCTCTCTTGAAGTAGTCATTACCACTGAAGAAGAAACGACTATGGGCGGAGCCATTGCTGTAAATCCAGCTTATTTTGAAGGGAAAATCTTTATTAACCTTGATACAGAAGAGGACGGAAAGCTCCTTGTCAGCAGCGTAGGCGGGGTAAAAGGCGTGCTTCGTATTCCTATAAACTGGGAGTCGTCTTCCAATAACTCAGAAACATATAGCTTAAGCATCGGAGGACTGCGCGGCGGACATTCCGGAATGGAAATTGACAAAGAAAGAGGAAATGCGAATAAACTGCTAGGGAGAGTTTTATATGATTTACAACAAGAACTTCCCTATTCTTTAAGCAGCATTAGCGGAGGATTAAAATCAAATGCAATTCCCCGTGAATCAGAAGCAATTCTATCAGTTGAGCCTTCTGAGGTAGGAAAGCTAGAAAATAAGATTCGTGAGTGGAACGAAATAGTAAAAAATGAATTACAAGCGGCTGATCCGAGCGTATATGTAAAAATAAACAAATTTTCTTCCGTTGAGAAATGTTTTACAAGAGAAACGACAGAACGAATTGTACAAGCTATTATGCTAACACCAAACGGCGTTCAAAGCATGAGTATGAATATTGAAGGATTAGTAGAATCTTCTACCAACTTAGGTGTGATCACGACGACAGAATCTGAGGTTGTTTTTCAAAATGAAATTCGCAGCTCAGTAAAAAGCTTAAAAGAAAAAATAGTAAGTCAAGTGCGCATACTTGCTCAGGTAGTCGGGGGAAGAGTTGAAACAAAAGGTAATTATCCTGAATGGGCGTACAATGGAGATTCAAAAATTCGCGAATTATGTAAAAAGGTTTACAAAGAAAAGTATGGTGAAGAGGCGGAGATCATCGCCATCCATGCTGGAATTGAATGCGGTATTTTCTTAGAAAAAATCCCTGGATTAGATGCCATTTCGCTCGGACCCGATATGTACGACGTTCATACACCTGATGAACACCTGAGCATTCCGTCTACTATTAAGACATGGGAATACTTATTAGCAGTATTAAAAGAGGCAAATAAGATATAAAGTTATCAGCATTCCTATAATCTTAAAAAGAGAGCTTCTGTAAAGGAGCTCTTTTTCATTCGTCATTTATCAGATAATAAATAGGGTTCCATCAACGCGTCAGGCAATTGAGAACATTTATGTAAGCGTTTTACAAATAAAGGTTTTAAAACGGTCCTAAAAGAGGTAAACAATTACTAAAACGATAGACAAATGAATTCAAAACAAGCTCTGCAACTAATAAATTAGTAGGGAGAGAATGTATATGAATGATAATAGTCTTATCAAAGATCCTTTTTTAGAAAAAGGAGAAATTGAATTTTTAGAATTAAAGAAAGACGAAATACGTTATCTAAAGTTCGATCGATTTTTAAAAGTCATTAAAGCACTTAATCAACGCAGTGATAAAGGCTACCAGAGTCTTATGCTTTCCGTTGATGGCTTTAAAGGTACTTCAAGAGAATTATATGAGATAGAGGAGTTTCGCAGGTATGTAAATTTGTTAATTAATCAAGTTCCTCAAATATTATTTTATATTCATGATAAAAACAAAATGACTAATCAAATTTTGAAGAGTTTATCAAATAATAGCAGCCAGCCGGCCTCTATAGATCCTAAAAGAGCACGTTTAATGATTGATGCCATACAAGAGCAAGTAACGAAAACAGAAGATAAAGAGATAAAGGAGAATCTTTCTGAATTCGTATGTAAAATCCAGAGCTTTGTGAATCAGTATTAACAGTTCCCAATAGAAAAGCAGAATCCATATTATAAAAAAGTACGAGAACTTAAAGCTTCTCGTGCTTTTTTTGTTGGGAAAACTGTAGAAAAAGAAAAGGATTATCAACATATATTGATAAATAATAAAAGTAAAACTTCATATTTGGCAGTGAAATAATCAGGAGGGATGAACATTGAATCATATTGAAATAAGAAGACCAAAAATAGAGGACAGCGCAGAACTCCACGAGCTTTTTAATGAAGTGATCACAGATACCTTTCATAGAGAGGGTCTATCTGACATGGTGAACGATATACAAATAGAAATTGAAAGTAAAGAACAATATTTAAAAAGTGACCTTGATAGCGATGGGAAATGTCGATTCTTTTGGCTCGGAATAGATACGTGCACCAATAAGATTATTGGCTGCATTGAATATGGCCCTGTTAGTGAATTAATTATGGCATGTACAAAAGGGGAGCTGCAAGGATGGATTGAAATCGGCACAGTTTTTGTTCATCCAAAGTACCAAAGAAAAGGGGTAGGAACACTGCTTATACATATTATGCTGCTTACGCTTCAAAGCAGAGAAATTAAAAAAATTTGTTTGGATAGCGGATACAAGAATGCTCAGAAAGTATGGAAAAACATATTTGGAATTCCCGATTACTTAGTAAAAGATTACTGGAGCAAAGGATATCATCACATGATTTGGAAAATAGAAACAGAACGTACACCGATAGTATTTAAGTTCAGTCATAACGGATAATAAGATGTCTTCTAGAAAATAGCCGGTAGAAAGGTACCGGATATTTTTTACGGATTGAGCTACGATTATTTAAAGATAAAAAAAGACCTCTCTGAAGGTCTTTTTTTATGGACATATAACAATTCTTTTTAAGAGCGAGCAGGATAGTTTATTAGAGAGCTAGAACACATTCATAATACGAACGATTACGGCAACAAGCTGAATATGAGAAAAACATATTCGTATCTTTGAATAATAAAGCTTTTATCACTTATGTGGAGGAGTATGGAAATGTCTATATATGAAATTTGGAATGAAGTGGATCTTTATATGAATCATAAGCTCATACAACCTGACCCTATTCTTGATGAGGTATTGAAGGCAAATCAAGAGGCTGGATTACCTGCCATCGACGTATCGCCTAGTCAAGGAAAGTTTCTGCATTTGTTAGCTTCATTAAAAGGGGCTAAACGCATTTTGGAAATTGGTACTCTTGGAGGGTACAGCACGATTTGGCTAGCCAGAGCTCTTCCGAAAGATGGACAGCTGATTACGCTCGAATTAAGCGCTCAGCATGCAGAAGTAGCACGAGCTAATTTAAAAAGAGCGGGAGTAAGCCACTTAGTAGAAGTCATTGTCGGCCCCGGGCTTGATACATTAGCTGTATTAAAGGATAAGGGAACAGAGCCGTTTGATCTTATCTTTATTGATGCTGACAAGCCGAATAACCCAAATTACTTAAAGTGGGCTCTAGAATTATCAAAACGAGGAAGTACGATTATTTGTGATAATGTTGTTCGTCAAGGGCATGTGGTGAACTCAGAAAGTGAAGATGAAAATGTAAAGGGAATTCGACAATTTATGGATGCTCTGGCTCAAGAAAAACGAATCAGCGCCACGGCTATACAAACCGTTGGAAGCAAAGGCTATGATGGATTCATTGTAGGGATTGTTGAATGATAGAACTCGTGTTACATATAAAGAGGCTGGGACAAAAGTAGTTTTGTTGAAGGGAAATCCGACCGATGAATTCAAATTCTTGATGGAGAATCTCGATTCCTCGGTCGGATTTTTTCATGGTGATAGTGAACGTAAATTTCATGTGTGTAGGCGTAGGTGCTTCTAGCTGTGGATTGATTTCGTTATCTCCCAGCCTCTATTTAATTTGCGTCCAACTTATTTGTTATTTGTTTTGCTGTCAGAAAATTAATCAACTCTCTTACAGCGAATGAACTGTAGCGTTCTTTTAACAGAATAATTCCAAGTTCCCACATCATTTCAGGATCTGCAATAGGTACCGTAATAATATTGGAATCTTTCACTTTGGCATAAAGCGATTCGGGTAAAATAGCAATACCTAGTTCTGCTGCTGTTAATTCAATAATTAAATCCCATTGAGAACTTTTATATGCGATAGAAGGCACAAATCCTGATTTTAAAGCATCTTGAATTAACCGGTCGTGCAGCGTAAATTCTTCACTGAACATAATGAATTTTTCATGCTCCAATTCTTTCATCCAGACGGAAGAACGTTTCGCTAAAGGATGGTTTTTATGGGCGTATAAAAGGAATCTCTCCTTAACGAACGGGTATACGTGAAAATGCTCATCATGACCGCTTGTGAGAGGAAGCATAACAATCCCCATATCTACACCAGCCTCTTCCACAAGGGCTTCAATTTTTTTTGCTCCAAATTCAATAAGCTCTAGAGATACTTTAGGGTATTGTTCATTAAATGCTTTTGCAATCTTCGGGAAAAACAAGGTCCCGATGAGCGGAGGGATTCCCATCTTGATTTGCCCTGTTTGCAAGTTCATTAAATCGCCCAACAAGTGAGGCATGTCTTTTAACACCGACAGCGCTTTAGTTGCCTGATGATACACGACTTCTCCTGCATCGGTTAGCTTTAATTCTCTTGTTGAACGGTCAAGAAGCTCAAATCCTAGTTCATTTTCTACTTTTTTGACGGCTTTACTTAAAGCCGTTTGTGACAAATGAACTTGCAGCGCTGCCTTTGTAAAATTTTTATGATTCGCTACCTCTATAAAGTATTCTAAGTCTCTGATTTCCATGTGAAACTCCATTTCTGCAAACTGCTTATCCTTTTTTTTTACTCTTTATTTTAACCATTAAATTATTTACTGTAAATGCGCTGATTAAAAAAGGGAGCTATCCAATGAATAAAAACGAGGAAAGGAAATGAACTAAAGTTTCTGTCGAAATTGATTTATAAAACCAATAATCTTTTTATAGAGAAACATAGATTTTGCTACTAGCTGATGAGGAATATAAAGATTTTTGCCTGTACGTTCGGGCAAAAATGCAAAACTTATCAAAATAACTGAAAGCCCAAAGGCTGCAGCTGTAATCTCTATCCAAGAAAACACCATATCATTCCTCCTTTTACAAACCTATTAATAGAATATGTAAAAGTTTGAAAGGAGGTTGTACGATAGACCTATAAAGAGCGTCGTCATTAAGCTCTCTCAAAATAAAATGACGTCAAAGAACGCAGGGCCTGTGCCAAACGTTCTTTGACGTCATTTTATTTTCGCTCTTCAGCTTGATGCTCTTGTTTGTTTTGCTCAGTGAGACGTTTTTGATGAGCTTTTGTTTCTGCACTTACGTGATTCGCATCATTCGGTTGATTCTTCTTTGAACCTCCTGCAGCGTTACTCATTAGACGACACCTCCAGTCCGGTTATGAAACATACCTATAGAATGTGCGTATTTACAAACTTTATACACGGCTATCGATATTACTGCACACGAAAAAAGCAAAGGGAGAGTCACTAAGACTGTTCCCTTTGCTTTTTTACTAGGCGACTTTATCGGTGGTGATAATTTTGTTAATCCAGTCTTTTCCTTCTGTAAACCTTGTAACAAGCATCGCTGTTACTGTATTTCCCGTACTGTTTAAGAGCGTAGCAGGGGCGTCAATAATTGTGGAAATGACCGCAATGATGGGCAGAACTTCTGGCGAAAATCCGTAAATTGTAATGATTAACATTTCGCCAATCATACCGCCTCCAGGAATTGCTCCCATTACGGCTCCAACTAAAAAGGCTACGCCTAATATGCTCAAAATACTCGTAGCAGACGTCATATCTTTGCCGAACAAACTGAATAAGAAAACAATTTTTAGAATACCACCGATAACAGAACCATCTTTATGGGTGTTTGCTCCTAATGGAATCACTGTTTCAGCAATATCCAGCGGCACACCCATTTTCTTTGTTGCGTCTAAATTGACTGGAATAGATGCCGCGGAAGAACAGGTAGCAATAGCAGTGATAGAAGGAGCAGCTGCATTTTTCCAAAACAGCTTAATTCCTGCTTTACCGCCAGCAATCCATGCGTAGAGCGTAAAGAAGCCAAAATAGTAAACGATTGCAATTAATAAATAAAGAATAAATGCTCTAGCATACCCTTGCAAGATCTTTGGTCCAAGTTCTCCTACTACAGTAGCAAAATAGCACCCTAAACCAATTGGAGCATAGTACATGACAATTTTAACGACTTTCATCGATACTTCTTGACCCGAAGTCAGAAATTTCGCCATAGGCTGTCCTTTTTCACCAGCCATCGTGGTAGCAATACCGAAGATAACGGCAAAGACAATTAATTGTAAAATATGCTCTTTCGAAAATAACTGAACAAAATCAGGTACAGTAAATGTACTAACAAGCTGATTTAAAAGCGTCATTTTTTCAGCTGTATTTTCACTGTCACCCATTAATTCTTTAATGGCAGAAGTATCTACGTTGTGCAGCGGATTGTAAAGTGATGCGCCTAAAAAGCCTAGAACGGCTGAAACAGCAGCAGTGGCGACAAACACAACGGCGATACCTAGCATAATTTTACCAAGACGTTTCATTTCGTTCATGTTTGCGATCGCCGAAGCCACACTAAAAAAGACAAGGGGAACGATAATCATGAACATTAAATTAAGAAACAAATCACCAAAGGGCTTTACGACTGCCACATCGGGCCCGATAGCATATCCTGCTATCCCGCCAATTAAAATAGCGAGAAGCAGAATAAGCGATGATCTGTACGTTTTAAATACACTTAAAACCATATAGATTTCCTCCAAACAACAATAGCTTCTTTACTACGCAAGAACAGCTATCATTTGCTCATTGCATACGTAGTAACGACTGGCTTTACATCTTTACGCACCAAATCTTCGTATGTTTCTCGCTCTACAGCAAGACGAGCTTCTCCATTTTTCACAAATACAACAGCAGGGCGCGGAATACGGTTGTAATTGCTAGCCATTGAATAGTTGTAGGCACCTGTAGAGGATACTGCTAGTAAATCTCCTTGATTAACGCGCGGTAAATCGATATCCCAAATAAGCATATCTCCTGATTCACAGCATTTCCCCGCAATTGATACTGTTTCATCTTTTTTATCCGTCACTCTATTAGCCAAGACAGCTTCATGTTTTGCATCGTAAAGAGCAGGACGGATATTATCGGTCATACCGCCATCAATTCCTACGTATTTGCGTACACCTGGAATCTCCTTCGTTGAGCCGATTGTATAAAGCGTTGTACCTGCTTCTCCTACGATGCTTCTTCCAGGCTCAATCCAGACTTCCGGAAGGGTATAATTCTGTTCAGTTAACGTGCGGCTTAGCTTTTCTGTCAGTGCATCTACATAATACTCAACTGGAAGTGGAGAGTCGCTTTCGGTATAACGAATACCAAAACCACCACCTACGTTTAAAACTTTTACTTCAAATTCCATTTTATCACGAATACTGAATAAGAAATCAGTTAAAATATCAATGGCGCGAGAAAAACCATCTACTTCAAAAATTTGCGAACCAATATGACAATGAATGCCTAAAAGATCGTAGTAAGGCTTTTCTAATGCAGAACTTACCGCTTTCATAGCCTGGTCATTGGAAAGACCAAATCCAAACTTGGAGTCTTCCTGTCCGGTCATAATATACTCATGTGTGTGGGCTTCAATCCCTGGAGTAACACGCAGAAGAATAGATGCTTTCTGTTTGCGCTCAGCTGCTAAGGCATGTAAAACTTCAAGTTCGGTAAAGTTATCCACAACAAAACAGCCAATATTCGCATCAAGAGCCATTTCAATTTCTTCAATCGTTTTGTTATTTCCGTGAAAATGAATGCGTTCAGCTGGATATCCCGCTTCAAGAGCTGTAAATAATTCGCCTCCTGAGACCACATCTAATGACATATCAAGCTTCGTTAAAAGGCTAGCCATTTCCATACAAAGAAACGCTTTCCCTGCATAGGCGATTTGATATGAAAATCCGCTTCTTTGAAAGGCTGAATGGAAGGCCTTGCATTTCGTCTCAATTAATTCTTGATCGTAGATGTATAGGGGA
Source organism: Priestia megaterium (assembly GCF_009497655.1). Lineage (NCBI taxonomy): Bacteria > Bacillati > Bacillota > Bacilli > Caryophanales > Bacillaceae > Priestia > Priestia megaterium. The sequence goes on from NZ_CP023317.1 coordinate 2,292,629, forward strand.
GTGCCGTATTGTTTTTTCAGTTCGACCGTATCGCACTGCCCAATTTCTAAATGATTGCTGCTGTTAATTTTACTCGTTCCATGTAAGTACATAATCCGTATCCCTCCATTTAAATCATTCAACTATAACTTTGATGGTCAGTAGAAAAACACAAAAAAGACCCGTGAAGTGATGTTCACGCGTCTTGGTTTCATAATAATAAAGTATTATTACATTCTAGGCATCAACATCTCTTCAATAGCTCTCCACAAACCAAGTGGTTTGTGACAGCTCAGCATTTATTCAATACTGAACCAGTATATGAACACAATGGATGTTTATATACTTCGGCACGAAATCCCTTTTACTTATCTTCACAGACTCCATTAGTCTCCAATAAGTGACTCTTGATTTCATGCACCTCTATTCTCAGAGAGGAAAATTATATTTAAATGTAACTCCTATTATATTTCCTTTTCCTCTGTCTAGTCAATGAAAAGTTAAGGCATAGGAATATCAAAGAAGATAAATAAAAAAGCTATGAAGCTTCCAGATAGAATCCAAGCAGCCAGCGCTGTCTTCTGATGAATGATTAAAAGTGAGAACGTGACAATATTGAAGAGAAAAGAACATAGCAGCGACCATCCATAATGATGAGTGATACTGTGATTAACATAAGCAATGAACTCAATCACAGTAAATAAAAGCGCCCATAAAAGAATCCACCACAGCCGGCCGCTTACATGCAGCGGCAGCCTTCCTAAAAAAACCGGTATAACAAACGGATAAATAATTAAGGTTATTCCAAGAGAAACCATTAGGTGATCGGGTAGAAAAAGATGATCAATACCAACAGGGTGAAATACCCATACGCGGTGATGAAACAGCAGCACTTCATAAAGCAAATTCCCCGTGACCCAAAACAGCAAAGTAGGGTAGTATTCTTGATACCTTCGCCACTTGCCAAATAGTAAACCAAGAATGATAAAAAATAATACAAATGAAGATTGCATACGCTCTCCTTAAAATAATGGTTATTTCTTTTTATTTACATATTATAGTGGTTTTATTCTTTCATTTTTTTATTCAGCACCTATAATAAAAAAGCCGTAAGCCACAGCGTTAAAGACGTACTACCACTATTTATGGCTTTCTTCACCCTGTTATAATCTTGGTAAAAGAACTTCTACCGCTTTTGTTTACGAGACGAAAGGAGCTATATGTCAAAGTCAGCAAGGCTTAAAAATAAGCTTAAAATAGCTTCGCCTAGTATGTGACTTCTTTTTTTGCTATGCTAAAATTGCATACATATAGCATGAGAATACTAGAAGAAAGAAAAGGGTGTTTTGGTATGAAAACATACATCGTAGTTGGAGCTGGGGTACTTGGAGCTTCTACGGCATATCATTTAGCAAAAGCAGGAGCAGATGTGACATTGATAGATCGCAAGGATGCTGGTCAAGCTACTGATGCAGCAGCAGGAATTGTTTGTCCATGGCTTTCGCAGCGTCGAAATAAAGCATGGTACCGCTTAGCAAAAGGCGGCGCCAAGTACTATCAAACATTAATTCAGCAATTAGAAGAAGATGGAGAAACGGATACGGGATATAAGCGAGTAGGAGCAATTAGTTTACACACTGATGAACAAAAGCTTAAAAAAATGGAAGAACGAGCATATAAGCGTCGGGAAGAAGCCCCCGAAATAGGCGAGATTACACGTTTATCCGCTAAAGAAACACAGGCTTTGTTTCCGGCTCTTTCGGAAGAATACAGTTCAGTTCATATTAGTGGAGCCGCTCGCGTTAACGGAAGAGCTCTTCGAAACGCACTTGTGAATGCAGCGAAGAAAAACGGTGCAAAAATAATAGAAGGAAACGCAGAACTACTTTATGAAAATAATCAAGTAACGGGCGTTGCCGTAAATGGACAAACCCTTCTAGCAAGTACAACAATCGTGACAGCAGGAGCGTGGGCAAATCAATTACTAGAGCCTCTTGGAGTGAAATTTTTAGCAAGCTTTCAAAAAGCGCAAATTGTCCACTTGCATCTTCCTGATTTAGATACAAAAGACTGGCCCGTTGTAATGCCTCCAAGCGACCAATATATTCTTTCGTTTGAACAAGGTCAAATTGTCATAGGAGCAACACATGAAAACGACACGGGTTATGACTTGAGAGTAACGGCTGGGGGGCTTCATGAAATTTTTTCAAAGGCCTTATTAATTGCTCCTGGCTTAACAGAAAGCACAGTCTTAGAAACAAGGGTAGGGTTTCGACCATTTACTCCAGGCTTCTTGCCAGTCATTGGGGCTCTTCCAGCTTACGAAGGAATACTAGTAGCGAATGGTCTCGGAGCTTCAGGCTTAACGTCGGGTCCTTATCTTGGTTCAGAGCTTGCTAAATTAGCACTTGAAATGGAAATGGAAATTGATCTTAGCGATTATGATGTAAGAGGAGCTATTGAGTCCTAAGCAAATGGAATGAATGAAAACAAATAGAAGTTCGCAAACTATAACTACTATATGATGAAAGGAAGTAGATTGTTTGCGAAAGGTTATGATAAGTGCAGCAGCAGCTTTTTTATTTATGAGCGGCACGCCTGTATTAGCGGAAAACAATCCTCAGCCAGAAACAAAAGACGTGCAGCTGACGTCTCAGCAAAAGCAGGAATTATCCGTTCTGTACAAAGAAATGTTCGAAAAAAAGAAAGAAATACTTTCAAAATATGTGGAGTACGGCGTGCTAAGCAAAACGGAGAGTCAAAACATTTCTTCACATATGGAAAATCGCTATCAGCATATGGAGAAAAATGGGTTTGTTCCGAAGCGGCACTGTCATAAAATGCATCATTCAAAGTAATTCCTATTCACATAAAAAAGCGCCTATACAGGCGCTTTTTTTATGTGAATGAATGGAAAATATCTGCTTCTTTATCTAGTAAATTTTAAACGCCTCATGTAAAATTAAGAGAATGAGAACGATTAGGAAAGATGCTAGTGAGGGGTAGGTAAATATGAACGATGAACGAAAATAAAAAAATAGTCCGATTACATGCAGAAAATCATTCAGCTGAGGCTCTAGGAATCATATTTGCTTACAAACAAAAAGGTGACCACCTTGTTTACAGTATGTATCAAGGAGAAAGCGTTTCTGAGCAAAAAATACCTCTAGAAGAATGGGTCTCGTATGAGCATTTTTTCGAAGCGCTAAATAAAAAGAAAAAGCTTATGTACGAGCTTCAAATAAATGATAAACGCTATGTAGTAAACTTAACCCCTTTATCTTACACAGAAAAACCTGAAATTATGGGACATTGCGTGAATATAACTAGTTATCAGGAGAAAAAAGAACAGATTCAGCCTTTTATTTATCATAACGCAGATGCTGTTGCTATCGTTGACTTAGAGGGTAAAACGCTTCAAGTGAACCCTGCGTTTGAGAATACATTTGGCTGGACGTTTGAAGAAATTCATCAAAAGCCTCTTCCGATTATACCTTCGTTTTTAAAGGAGCCCGTGTGCGAACTTCATAAGACTATTCAATCAGGGGAATCGAAAACGGAATTCGAGACGGTCAGACAGCATAAAGACGGGCATTTAATTAATGTAAGCGTCACACTATTTCGCGTTGAAAATATGAATGATTGGCCGTTATGCATTGCGTTTGTCTATCGAGATATAACATCGCGCAAGCAGGATGAGACGGCTTTAAAAGAAAGCGAACAGCGCTACCGAAGTTTGATTGAGTTATCCCCGGAAGCAATTATCGTTCATAGTGAAGGTAAAATTGATTATATCAACCCTGCAGGAGCTAAAGCACTAGGATACAAGAATCCTCAAGATGTATTAGGAGCTTGTGTTTATCAGTTTGTTCACCCTGATTACTATGATGTTGTAAAACAGCGAATTTATCGAATGAAAACAGAAAATAAATCTGTGGATCTGCAGGAAGAAAAGTTTATTCATAAAGACGGTCATACGATTGATGCCGAAACCATTGCCTTTCCTATTCCGTATATGGGAAAGCAGGCCATTCAAGTTTTGTTTCGTGATATTACAGAACGTAAAAAAACTGAAAAATTGCTGCGTGAATCCGCTCAGCTTTCCTTAGTCGGACAGTTAGCAGCGGGTATCGCTCACGAAATCAGAAACCCTCTAACAGCGGTAAAAGGATTTATGCAGTTATTAGAAGAAACGAGCGGTCAGCCTTACTATGTAGAAATGATAAATCATGAGTTAGATAGAATCGAATTGATTGCCGACGAGTTCTTGAGTCTTGCAAAGCCTCAGGCGAAAACCTACAAAGACAAACACGTCCAAGATATCTTAGAGAACACGTTAAAGCTAGCTGAGGTGCAGGGGATTACAGAGAAAATTCACGTAAAAAAAGAGATTGATCTTCATCTTCCTCTCGTATTATGCGAAGAAAACCAGTTAAAACAGGTCTTTAGCAATATATTTAAAAATGCCGTCGAATCCATGCCAAGTGGAGGAACCGTAACGATTCAACTAAAAAGATTTAATCAGGAGAACCTTGTTGTCCGGTTTAGCGACGAGGGGCCAGGCATCACGCAGGAACGAATGCAGCATTTAGGAAAACCTTTTTATAGTACGAAAGAGAAAGGAACGGGGCTTGGACTGATGGTGTGCTATAAGATCATTCGAGAACATAGAGGAGAAATTAACTTTGTAAGTGAACTTGGAAAAGGAACTACCGTAGACATTCTTTTGCCTTTTAAAAAGTAGATTCTACTTTTATAAGCATGAAACCTTTTCTAAAGGGGAATACATGTTAGTGAACGAATAATGAGGTTAAAATAGGAGGGAATACGATGGAACGTATTGAAACGGGAGAGATTTTTACAATTTTAGATGAAAATGATCAAGAGCAAGATATTGAAGTGCTTGGAAAAATGACGATTGAAGGCCACGATTATATTGCCGTTGCGTTTGTGGAAGAAGTTTTAATTGAAACAGAAGAAGAAATTGATGTTTTCTTTTTAAAAATTGAAGATGATGGTGAATGGTCTTCAATTGAAGATGATGATGAGTTTGAAAAAGTATCAGCCGTATTTGAGGAAATGACATCCGCGTAAAAAGAGAGGTTACAACCTCTCTTTTTTTATTTATAAATAATATAATATTTAGAATTTTTCTAAAAATATCTTGCTGAATTATTTCCCTTCATTTATGATGAATATGTAACATACCAACCGGTTAGTAAGTAAATGAAAGCGAGGGACTACCGTGTATTTTTCTTACTCTGACAAAGTAGTGAAGCTGCAAAAAGAATTGAGCTCTTTTATGGAAGAGCATATTTATCCAAATGAACAGCTATACGAACAACAGCTGAATGAACAGCCATCTAGATGGTCAGCTGTTCCTCCAATCATGGAAGAGTTAAAAGAAAAAGCAAAGCGAGCTGGGCTATGGAACTTATTTTTGCCAGAAAGCGAATACGGAGCAGGTCTAACAAATGTAGAATACGCTCCTCTTTGCGAAATTATGGGCCGTTCTATTATTGGACCAGAAGCTTTTAACTGCGGAGCTCCTGACACTGGCAATATGGAAGTGCTGGTTCGATACGGAACGCCTGAACAGAAAGAAAAATGGCTAAAGCCTCTGTTAAATGGAGACATTCGCTCCTGCTTTTCTATGACAGAACCGGATATAGGTTCTTCTGATGCCACAAACATTCAGTGCAGTATTGTAAGAGAAGGCGATGAATATGTAATCAACGGAAGAAAATGGTGGTCTTCAGGTGCGGGAGATCCTCGCTGCAAAATTGCTATTGTCATGGGAAAAAGCGATTTTAACGCATCTAAATATGAACAGCAGTCTATGATTCTAGTTCCATTAAATACTCCGGGAGTTAAAATTGAACGAATGCTGCCAGTCTTTGGATACGATCACGCTCCTCATGGACATGCTGAAATTCATTATGACAATGTGCGTGTGCCAGCATCCAATATGCTTTTAGGCGAAGGAAAAGGGTTTGCTATTGCTCAAGGTAGATTAGGGCCTGGACGTATTCATCACTGCATGCGTCTAATAGGAGCAGCTGAAAGAGCGCTCGAAGAATTATGTAAGCGTATTCAAAGTCGTTCTACATTTAATAAGTTGCTTTCTCAGCAAGGGGTTATTCAAGAATGGGTGGCAGAATCGCGTATTGAAATTGAGCAAGCTCGCTTATTAACATTAAAAGCTGCTTATATGATGGACACAGTTGGAAATAAAAAAGCGCGGAAAGAAATTGCCATGATTAAAGTAATAGCTCCTGCTATGGCTTTAAAAGTCATTGATCGTGCCATTCAAGCATTTGGAGCAGCAGGTGTTTCAGAAGACACGCCGCTTGCGGCACTTTGGGCAAATGCCCGCACTCTTCGCCTCGCTGATGGTCCAGACGAAGTGCACAAAGCACAGCTTGCAAGACTTGAGCTAAAATCCTATCAAGAACAGGAGGCAACCTATGCACATAAAGGATCTGTTTGATTTAACTGGAAAAACAGCTATTATTACCGGAGGAGGCAGAGGATTAGGAGAGCAAATGGCAGAAGGGCTTGCAGAGGCAGGGGCAAATATTGTTCTATGCTCAAGAAAAAAAGAAGCATGTCAGCAAGTGGCTGATCGATTGGCCACCGTGGGCGTAAAAACCCTCGCTTTAGCATGTGACATCAGTCAGCCTGAAGATATTAAAAATGTCGTGGATCAAACGATTGAAACATTTGGACGCATCGATATCTTAATTAACAACAGCGGAGCTACGTGGGGAGCTTCGGCTGAAGAAATGCCTCTTGAAGCATGGCAAAAAGTGATGAATATTAATGTGACGGGCACGTTTTTAATGTCACAAGAAGCTGGAAAAGAAATGATTAAACAAAAAGCTGGTAAGATTATTAACATTGCTTCAATTGCGGGTCTTGGAGGAACGGACCCTCAGTATATGGATACAATCGGGTACAACACGAGTAAAGGAGCGGTCATTACGTTCACGAAAGATTTAGCTGTCAAATGGGGACAGCATAATATTCAAGTTAATGCAATTGCGCCGGGATTTTTTCCTACTAAAATGTCAGGTGCGATTATGGAACAAGGAAAAGATTATTTTCTAAGTCAAACCCCTTTAAAACGCTTTGGCTCCGAAGCTGATTTAAAAGGAGCGGCTGTTTTTCTTGCTTCTGCAGCGTCTAATTATATTACGGGCGATATTCTGACAGTAGACGGTGGAGTTCATGCTATGTGAATAAGAAAGGAGTTACTCAATGGAAGACGTTAAAAAATGGTTTACACCTTATCCAGAAGCCTACACTCATGACATTCACATCGAAGATATTTCACTATTTGATATGCTGAAAGAAACAGCCGAACGTTATCCTGCTCACACAGCCACGCGCATGTATCAGCATACGTTAACGTACCAGGAGCTGTACCACTCAGTTCGCGTATTTGCAGGAGCACTGCAGAAAAAAGGGATTAAAAAAGGAGATCGTGTAGCAATTATGCTGCCAAATTGTCCGCAATATATAATAAGCTATTTTGGCATTATAGCAGCGGGCGGCATTGTCACTCAGGTCAACCCCATGCTTGTCGAACAAGAACTAAAGCATATTTTACACGATTCCGGCGCAAAAAAAATAATTCTACTCGATGATTTTTATACGAGACTTCAAGAGATAAGGAATCGTGTTGAGATAGAAGAAGCGATAACCGTCAGCTTGCAAAAACCTTTTGTTCCTACATCACCAGACCTTTCCTTCTTAGATTTTCTAACCATTAAGCATGAATTTCATCAGCCGGTCATCCATCCAGCACACGATATTGCTGTTCTTCAGTATACGGGAGGAACGACCGGACCATCTAAAGGTGCGATGCTTACACATACAAACATTTACACAAACGCAGTTCAATCATACGAAATATTTAAGCATGATATTGAATTAGGAAAAGAAAAATGCTTAACCGTTATTCCATTGTTTCACGTATTTGGCATGACTTCCTGTATGCATTTATCAATTCTTTGCGGAAATGAAATATTGCTATTGCCGCGTTTTGATTTAGAAGAAGTACTAAATACAATCAAAAAAGAGCAGCCTAGTATTTTTCCTGGAGTGCCAACTATGTATGTCGCGATTACCAATCATCCGCGGGCAGAAGAATACAATATCGAAAGTATTCGCATCTGCAACAGCGGCAGTGCGCCAATGCCTGTTGAGCTGATGAAAGAGTTCGAACGAAAAACGGGTGCTAAAGTGTTAGAAGGGTACGGCTTATCAGAAGCGTCCCCCGTGACGCATTGCAACCTGCCGTTTTGTGAACGAAAGCCAGGCACAGTCGGACTTGGCGTTCCGCAAACTGCTTATAAAATTGTAGACGTGGCTACAGGAACAAAAGAACTGCCAAGAGGAGAGCTCGGAGAAATAGTGATTAAAGGCCCTCAAGTTATGAAGGGCTATTGGAATCAGCCTGAAGAAACAGCTCACGCGCTTAGAAACGGCTGGCTGTACACAGGAGATATTGGACAGATAGACGAAGATGGGTATTTATCCATTGTTGATCGCAAAAAAGATATGATTATTGCGAGTGGTTTTAATGTGTATCCTCGAGATATTGAAGAAGTTTTATATGAGCACAGCCACATTAAAGAAGCCGTTGTCATTGGCGTTCCGCATCCTTACAGAGGAGAAACAATTAAAGCGATTTTAGTAGTGAAAGAAGGAAAATCTCTTTCTGAAGAAGAGCTTACTTCTTATTGTCGACATCATCTTGCAGCTTACAAAATTCCGCGAATCTTTGAGTTTCGCGCTGAGCTTCCTAAGACCAATGTAGGGAAAATTTTACGAAGAGCACTGCGAGAAGAAGTGGTGAAAGAAACGATGTAAAGAAGCTGAACATAAACAAACTTTTTCAAAAGCTCCCTCTAAGCCATGGTATAATTTGTGAAAATGAGAAAAGACAGAGAGGGTTTGACGATGAAAGATTTGATGATGGAACGAAGCATTCAGCTTTTTGCTCAAAAAGGTTTCAAAGAAACGTCTATTCAAGATATTGTAAATGAATTAAACGTCACAAAAGGAACGTTTTATTATTATTTTAAAAGCAAGCAAGAGCTTTTAATGGATATTCACCTTCAATATATTGAAAGATTAATAGAAAACCAAGAGACGATTCTTGCAGATAAGACAATATCTTATCCTGAAAAGCTGCACAGCATTATTTTTAAACTTGTTCATGATATTGAGAAAGAAGGTCTTCGAGCTAAAGTGTTTTTTCGAGAGATGCGTCATTTGAGTGAAGAACACTTAGAACAAATCATTCCAAAGCGCGATCGTTTTAAAGAAAACGTACAGGAAATTATTGAAAAAGGAATGGAAGCAGGGCAGTTCCGTTCAGATTTGCCTTCAGATATCGTGACGCTAGGCATATTAGGAATGACAAATTGGAGCTATTTTTGGTTTCAGCCGGATGGTGAAAAGTCAGATCGAGAAGTTGCGGCTATTTTTTATAAGATGTTAATGAAAGGTATTCAGTCACAGTAGCTGCTAGGCTGGACAGTGCTCGTAAAAGGTGGGAAAGTATAAGCTCTTTCTCTCCTTTTATATTAAAAGGAGGCTATAACATGAATAGTAAAGATATACAGCGTATTGCTGTCATTGGCGCAGGACAAATGGGACATCAAATTGGTATGCTTTGTGCACTTGGAGGATATGAAACAATTATTCAAGATATGAATGAACAATCACTCATAGAGGCAAAAAATAAGCTGGAAGCAATTATAGACAAGTGGGTTCACAAAGGCAAAATTTCCTCTGATGCTAAAGAAGCCGCATTTCAAAGGTTGTCTTTTACAAGCACATTAAAGGAAGCGGTTTCAAGTGCTGATTTTGTGATTGAAGCTGTTGTAGAAAAGTTAGATGTAAAACAAAGCGTCTTTAAAGAAATAGATGAGTACGCACCAAGTCACGCCATTTTAGCATCGAATAGTTCAACAATTGTTAACTCGCTTATTGCAAGTGCAACAAACCGTCCAGAGCAAATCGTTAACATGCATTTCTTTTTTCCTCCTCTTGTAATGGACTGCGTAGAAGTTGTGATGAGTGAAAAGACAAGTGAACAAACAGCTCAAACGACAATGGAAGTTTGCAAGCAAATTAATCGCACAGCAGTCCTTCTGAAAAAAGAAATCTCAGGTTTTATTGCCAATCGAATTTTAGGAGCGCTGCAAAAAGAAGCCGTTTTCCTTTACGAAAATGGATACGCAGATTTTGAAGACATTGATACGATTTGCAAAAAAGCGCTCAATCACCCGATCGGTCCTTTTGAATTGATGGATCTCTCAGGAATTGACGTCGGATATTTTGTGATGCAGCAGCGCTATAGCGAAACAGGGGACCCTGAGGACAAGCCAGCTGCGTGCATAGAAGAAAAAGTTCAAAAAGGCGAGCTTGGACGCAAAACAGGAAAAGGTTTTTACACATACCACACACAGGGAGTGAAGCAATGATGAAAAAATTTGTACGTATTGAAAAAGAAGAGAAAACAGCTATTGTAACCATTGATAATCCGCCTTTAAATGTAATGAGCCAGGCTGTTGTGCAGCAGCTTGAAGAAACGTATGAAGAGCTTAGTAAAGATCCTGATGTCATTACAATCATTTTAACGGGAGCGGGCGACCGGGCGTTTATGGCTGGAGCTGATATTAAAGAATTTCCACAGCTAATGGGACAAAGCGGTATTAAAGAAGAGTTTATGAAAACCCATCGTGTTTTGCAAAAACTTGAAAACATTGAAAAACCAACAATTGTCGTGTTAAACGGTTTAACGTTTGGGGGAGGGTGCGAACTTTCACTAACCGCTGATATACGCATTGCCGAAGAACATGCTCAAATCGGTCTTCCGGAAGTGAAGCTCGGATTGTTTCCCGGAGGCGGCGGAACTCAGCGTCTTCCGCGCGTAATCGGCGCATCTAAAGCTAAAGAATGGATGTTTGCCGGCAGTCCTGTTTCGGCGGAAGAAGCACTTCATGCAGGCTTTGCCAATCATGTAACGCCTAAAGGAAAAGGGCTCGAAAAAGCAAAAGAGCTGGCTAAGAAATTTAACCGTCACTCTCTTCCGTCACTTTCTCGAATTAAGGCAGCGGTAAACGAAGGAATGAATCGTACACTATCTGAAGGTCTTGAACTTGAGGCAGAGCTGTTTGAAGAAGTCTTTCAAACAGAAGATATTAAAGAAGGAGTATCAGCATTTTTTGAAAAGCGTCCCGCTGTTTTTTCACATAAGTAAAGGAGGAGAAAACCATGTATGAAACACAGGTCAAAGTGCGTTTTTGCGAAACAGACGCACTCGGTCACATTAACAATACGAGCTATTTCATTTATTTAGAAGAGGCACGCATTGCTTTTTTTGAAGAAATGGGAGCATCCATGCATACAGAAAAGTGGGAGTATATTTTAGCGTCTACTAAATGTGATTTTGTTGCGCAAGGATATTTTAATCAAGTGTTAATGATTAAAACCTTTGTATCTAATGTCGGCAATAAAAGCTTTACAATTGGTCATGAAATTACCGACAGCAAGACGGGATCGCTGATTGCCAAAGGAGAAGCTGTCATCGTGTACTTTGATTTTGATGCACAAAAAAGCGTTTCTATTCCAGCGGATATTAAGCAGTTTTTGATGAATTATAAAGTAGCTGTTTAACTATAAAAAAGCAGGTGGTAAAAGAATGTCACAAATCATTCCCGTACGAAAAGGAGAGGAATTAAACACGGAAAAACTGCATCAGTTTCTCCGTGTTTCGATTCTTGATTTACCTAAAGAGCCTCTTGTAATCAAGCAATTTGGATCAGGTGCGTCCAATTTAACCTACGCTCTTTCAGTCGGAGAGTGGGAGGCGGTGTTGAGACGCCCGCCATTTGGGCCAGTTGCGCCAAAAGCGCATGACATGGAAAGAGAATACAAGATTTTATCTGTTTTATCGAAGTCGTTCCCTCTCGCTCCTAGGCCGTATGTGTTTTGTGAAGATGAGACGGTGGTCGGAAAATCCTTTTTTTTAATGGAGCGAAAGCACGGTGTTCTCATCGACACAGCGTTTCCAAAAGAAGTGAAAGAAACGAGCCAACTTTGCCGTCGTATTTCAGAACAAATGGTGGATGTCCTTGTTCAGCTTCATGATGTTCCTTATAAAGGCACGCTCCTTGAAGAAATCAGCAAGCCTGAAGGTTTTTTAGAACGTCAAGTACACGGCTGGATTCATCGTTATGAAAAATCAAAAACAAGTGACATACCGGAAGTAGAAGCACTAAAGAAATGGTTGACCACACACATCCCCACTTCACAGCATCCAACCATTATTCACTATGATTATAAGCTTAACAATACGTTATTTTCACCGGATGGAAATAAAATTGTAGGATTATTTGACTGGGAAATGACAACCGTTGGAGACCCGCTTGCTGATTTGGGAGTGGCGATGAGCTATTGGATGGAAGACAGCGACCCTGAACTTTTAAAAAGAGGATTGGGGAACCCACCTGTTACTGTGCAAAAAAGCTTTTATTCCCGTCGAGATTTTGTGGAAGCGTATGCTAAAAAAAGCGGACGAGATGTGTCACACATTGACTTTTACCTGAAGTTTGCGTACTTCAAACTTGCTGTCATTTGTCAGCAAATTTATTACCGTTATAAAAAAGGCCAAACAAATGACAAACGGTTTTCACAATTTGGAGAGTATGTAAAAACGCTGATTATTCATGCTCTGCATACAGAACGCAGGCATATATGAAAAGAAAAGTTCACGTAATACTCAAAAAAGAAGAGCTTCTTGCCAAAAAGCTAGAAGGAAAAACGGTCGTTATATTTGACATCTTATTGGCTACTTCAACAATTGCGGCTGCTTTACAACAAGGAGCAATAGAGGTTATTCCCGTAAAAAACGAAGAAGAAGCGCGCAATAAAGCAAAAACGTATAAGCCTGATGAAATTGCGCTTGTAGGCGAATATAGAGGGAAAACGATTGAAGGCTTTTTTGATCCAAGCCCCAGCACGATAAAGCAGCATGTTCAAGATAAAACGGTTATTTTGTCCACCACTAATGGAACGGTGGCCATTCATAACGCTGAAAAAGCAAAACATGTCTATGCAGCTTCACTGTTAAACGGAGAAGCGGTTGCCAGTGCTGTTTGTCAACCAAGTCAAGATGAAACTGTTTTATTGGTTTGTTCAGGTTCATCCGATCGCTTCTGTCTAGAAGATTTATATGGAGCGGGGTACTTTATAAGCTGTCTTCTGCAACTAAAAACATTTTATTTAACGGATGCTGCAAAAGCCGCACTGCTTTTGTATAAGGCTTATGAGCATTCATCTCTTGAAATATTGAAACACTCAGCCGTAGGAGAAATGCTCACTCAGTATGGCTTTCTAGACGAAATTGGCTTTGTAAGCCGGAAAAACGTCTACTCTGTAGTTCCTAAGGTAGTGAAGAAAAAGCTAGTAAACGGGGAGGAAATGATATGTCTGAAATGAAAACCGAAGCAAAAGGCGGATCATTTTTACTTAAAAAAACATCTGCGCAGCACGTCTATACATCTGAAGACTTAACGGATGAGCATCGTATGATCGCTCAGACAGCAAAGCAGTTTATTGAAAAAGAAGTCGACCCTTACCACAGTGACATTGAGCAGCAGGATTTTAATAAAGTAGTAGAATTGATGCATAAAGCAGGCGAGCTTGGACTTCTTGCTCACAGTATTCCAGAAGCATATGGAGGACTAGGTCTTGATAAAGTAAGCAAAGGACTCGTCAGTGAAATCATCGGCCGGACAAGCGGATATGGAGTCGCTCATTCTAATCATACATGCATTGCGACACTTCCTATTACGTATTTTGGTACCAAAAAGCAAAAAGAAAAATACTTGCCCAAATTGGCAAGCGGTGAATATATTGGCGCCTACTGTTTGACAGAGCCAGAAGCTGGTTCTGATGCTCTTGCAGCCCAAACAAAAGCCGTATTAAATCCTGAAAAAACGCATTATGTATTAAATGGAACGAAGCAGTACATTACCAATGCTGCCTTTTCAGATACGTTCATCACATATGCAAAAGTAGACGGAGAACATTTTACCGCTTTTATTGTAGAAAAAGATTTTGAAGGACTGTCTCTCGGGCCAGAAGAAAAGAAAATGGGGATTAAAGGGTCGTCTACTCGCCCGGTTATTTATGAAGATTGTTTAGTACCCGTAGAAAACGTACTTGGACAAGTAGGAAGAGGTCACTTGATTGCGCTGAACGTCTTAAACCTTGGACGTTTTAACTTAGGTTCTGCATGTATGGGCGCAGCGAAATATGCGTTTGAACTTGCTTTAGGTTATACAAAAGAACGCAAGCAGTTTAAAACAGCTATTGCGGAATTTAACGCTTCAAAAGAAAAAATAGCAAAAATGGCGGCTCGTATTTTTGCATCTGAATCTATCCAGTACCGTACAGCTGGTTTACTAGAAGAGGCGCTTGGTGGACTATATGAAAGTGAAAATCATAAGTTAGTAGCTAAACAGCTGGCTGAATTTGCAATGGAATGTTCAGTGTGTAAAGTGTATGGATCGGAAACTCTTGATTTAATTGCCGATGAATCGCTGCAGCTTCATGGCGGAGCAGGATTTATTCAAGAATATAAAATCGAACAAGTATACCGTGACTCACGCATCAATCGTATTTTTGAAGGTACAAATGAAATCAACCGCCTTTTGCTTCCAACTCAGCTTCTAAAAAAAGCAGGCAAAGGAGAAATAGAGCTGAACAAACGAGTAGAACATGCCGTTAGTGAATTGATGAGCGGTCAGTGGGAAATATCTTCAAATGAACTTCTAGCACGAGAAAAGCAGGCTGTTATTACAACAAGGCATTTATTTCTTGCATTGCTAGGAACAGCATTCCAAACGTTTCAGACAAATCTAGCGCAAGAACAAGAAACGCTGATGAAATTAGCAGAAATTGCTATTGGGCTATTCGCTATGGAGTCATCTGTGCTGCGCGTGGAAAAAGCTGTAACCAGAAATGGAGAAGAAAAAGAAACGTTAAAAAGCAAACTCACAGCAACAGTTGTTAGTGAAACGCTCTTTGAAATTGAAAAGCAGGCTCGACAATTAATAAACGGGATGTTAACGGGTGAAAAACACCGACAGTACCGCACAATTCTTGGAAAATGGATGAATGATTTGCAAAGTGAAGGAGAGTTCATGCGCAATCGAGACATCGCCCGTGAATTTATCGACAGCGAACGATATGTTGTATAAGGAGGGATATTATGATGCGTTTTGAAGGGCAAATAGCTGTTATTACAGGAGCTGGAAGCGGCATTGGAGAAGCGACCGCTCAAAGAATGGCGAAAGAAGGCGCTCGCGTCATTCTTGTGGGGCGAACGAAAGAAAAACTAATACAGGCTGCATCCGCTATTGACACACGGTGTGAACGAAAATGTACAGATATTTTCCCAGCTGACGTAACGAAAGAAGAAGACGTCAAAGAGCTTGCTGAGTTTATAAAAGAAAAGTACGGACAAATTCATTTATTAATTAATAACGCAGGCGGATCTGTTAATTCCACAATCAAAGAAACAACGCTTGAACAGTGGAAACAGGTGCAGGACGTCAATTTAACAAGCGTATTTCTTGTAACAAAACATTTGATTCCTTTTTTAACTGAAGAAATAGCAGAAAATCGCTCTATTGTTAACATCGCTTCTCTTTCAGGACATAAAGCAGGTGCGCAAATTCCCCACTATAGCGCTGCTAAAGCTGCTTTAATCAACTTTACAAAAGCAATGGCATTTGAATTAGCACCTCACGGAATCAGAGTAAACTCTGTGTCTCCTGGATTCGTAGAAACACCTTTAACACAGCCTGGACTTGAAAATGAGCGCTTCACTAAGGCAATCGAAAAAAATACGGCTTTAAAACGTGTAGGTAAACCAGATGAAATTGCAAATGTTATTGCTTTTGTAGCGTCTAAAGAGGCATCGTATATGACGGGAAGTGATTTATTAGTAGACGGCGGGTGGCTTATCGTTTAATACAAAGCAAAGAGGAGGAAGTCGAAATTATGAGTGATTTAGTAGTAGAAAAGCAGGGGACTATTTTATCTTTAACGTTAAATCGACCGGATCGTTTAAATGCATTCAGTGAGGAAATGATTGAAAAGTTAACAGCTGAAATAAAACAGGCACAAAGCGATGAGTCTATTAAAGTGGTTATATTAAATGGAGCGGGGCGCTCGTTTTCTGCCGGAGGCGATGTGAAAACGATGGGCCAAGCATCGGGAGCTGATGTTTATGAACATATCGGCCGTTTAAATGAATGTATTTTAGCGATGCAAAATCTAGAGAAGCCAATTATTTCAGCAGTTCATGGGTTTGCAGCAGGAGCTGCTTTTAATTTAGCTCTCGCTTCTGACTTTATCATCGCATCACAAGAAAGCCGATTTGTATTAAGCTTTTCTCAAGTGGGATTGATTTCAGATGGAGGAGGTCTTTACTTTCTCACAAAGGTCGTTGGCCCCCACAAAGCTAAAGAACTGCTATTTTTAGCAGAGCCTCTGGATGCCGATACGGCTTACAAAGCCGGTTTTTTGAACCGTGTAGTGCCGTTAGATCAGTTGAAAGATGAGGTTACGTCTTTTGCAAGCCGTTTATCACAAGGGCCAACGAAAGCGTACGGAAAAATGAAAAAAATCGTCAACGATTCATTCCATTTAACGCTAGAACAAGTGCTTGAACAAGAAAGGCTAACGCAAGTTCTTATGGTAGAAACGAGGGATCATCAAGAAGGAATATCTGCATTTAAAGAAAAAAGAAAGCCACTATTTCAAGGGAAATAAGAGGGGGATATAAAAGATGAAAGCTATTCAATTCACGCAGTATGGAGGGCCTGATGTTCTGCAAGTTATCGATATTGCACGCCCTGTACCTAAAAAGAAAGATGTGCTCATTAAAGTTGCGGCAATTGGCGTTAATTATGCCGACGCTGCGCGGCGCGAAGGAGCATATGTAGTCGAAACGCCGCTGCCTTTTATTCCAGGCTCTGAAGTAGCAGGCGAAGTGGTTGAAGTAGGCGAGGATGTACAAGGGATAAAAGTAGGTACAAAAGTCGTGACACTGCTGGGATCTAATCGAGCAACAGGATACGCTGAGTACACGCTGGCAGATTCAAGAGGCCTTATTCCGTTGCCGGAGAATGTGGATTTAACACAGGCCGTTGCTTTGCCTCTTCAAGGACTAACGGCTTATCATATTTTAAAAACAATGGGTCGCCTTGAAAAAGGAGAAATCGTCATCGTTCATGCAGCAGCAGGCGGCGTCGGAACCTTAGCTGTTCAGCTTGCGAAAATTTTTGGAGCTGGAAAAGTTATTGCTACAGCGAGCTCTAAAGAAAAGCTTGAGCTTGCAAAAAATCTTGGAGCCGACGAAGTGATTAACTATACAGAAACAGGCTGGGAAAAACGGATTTTAGAAGTAACAGAAGGAAAAGGAGCCGATATTATTTTAGAAATGGTAGGAGGGCATATATTCTATGAATCTCTTCAATGTCTTGCACCATTTGGACGCCTCGTTTTTTACGGAATGGCTAGCGGAAAATCTGTAAAGTTTAACCCTGCTCGCCTGATGGAAAAAAATCAGTCGGTTCTCGGCTTTTTCTTACCTCAAATGATGGCAAAACCAGCACTTTATCAGCAAAGCCTGCATGAGCTATTAAACTACGTGAATTCCGGTCAGTTAAAATTAATGCTGGGCGGTACATTTTCACTTGAAGAAGCAGCAGATGTACATCGTCTGCTTCAAGGAAGAAAAACGACCGGAAAATTAGTGTTAGTTCCTTAACAAAACAGCTTCCGTCTCTAATAGGGATGGAAGCTGTTTTAGTTTAAAAAATTGGCTTTCGCCTGCCAAATTTTTAAAAACCGCTTAATAATTTGGCATAAAAATCAGTACTTTTTACTAATTTCTTCTATATTTTAACACTGGCATGGAAGTTGCATAATAAGTGTTTGAACATATAAAGGAGGAATTGAATATGGTGAGAAATGGAACGGACCGCGTGAAGCGGGGAATGGCAGAAATGCAAAAAGGCGGCGTTATCATGGACGTGATCAATGCAGAACAGGCAAAAATTGCAGAGGTAGCAGGCGCTGTTGCTGTTATGGCGTTAGAGCGTGTTCCAGCTGATATTCGTGCAGCAGGCGGCGTGTCTCGTATGGCAGACCCAACAATTGTTGAAGAAGTGATGAACGCTGTATCCATTCCAGTTATGGCAAAAGCCCGAATCGGCCATATTGTTGAAGCACGCGTGCTAGAAGCGATGGGTGTAGACTACATTGATGAAAGTGAAGTGCTTACTCCAGCTGATGAGGAATATCACCTTAACAAAAGTACATTTACGGTTCCATTTGTATGCGGATGCCGTGATTTAGGGGAAGCAGCAAGACGAATTGGTGAAGGTGCTTCGATGCTTCGTACAAAAGGCGAACCAGGAACAGGAAATATCGTGGAAGCAGTGCGTCATATGCGCCAAGTCAACGCTCAAGTACGTAAAGTGGTAGGCATGGATGAAGACGAGTTAATGACAGAAGCCAAACTATTAGGTGCCCCTTATGAGCTATTACTGCAAATTAAACGTGAAGGCCGCTTACCGGTTGTAAACTTTGCAGCAGGCGGCGTAGCAACACCCGCGGACGCAGCGTTAATGATGCAGCTTGGAGCAGACGGTGTGTTCGTTGGTTCAGGAATCTTTAAATCCGACAACCCTGAAAAATTTGCTCGAGCAATCGTTGAGGCAACAACGCATTATCAAGATTATGAACTCATTGCAAGCTTGTCAAAAGGGCTAGGAAGTGCAATGAAAGGAATTGAAATTTCATCATTATTACCAGAAAATCGTATGCAAGAACGCGGCTGGTAATAAGTAATAACTTTTAAACTTAGTTAGGAGAATGATCATGGGGAAATATACAATAGTCGATAAAGAAACGTGTATTGCGTGCGGCGCATGCGGAGCTGCGGCACCTGATATTTATGATTATGATGATGAAGGAATTGCGTTCGTTATCCTTGATGATAATCAAGGCACTGTTGAAGTGCCCCAAGAGTTAGAAGACGATTTAATAGATGCGTTTGAAGGCTGTCCAACAGAGTCCATCCGTATAGCAGATGAAAAGTTTGATGGAGATTCGAATAAATTTCAATAAAGCCGAATAAATAAAAAAATAGAAAGTTTTTTTAAAAGAAAAGAAGGATTTTGTCTAGAAAAGGCGAAATGTTAGTTGTGTAAGAACATATCTTTTTAAAAATGAAAGCACTTACATAACTAAAAGCATATGAGTTAGTCTCATTTGACCTTTCAGAATTATTAGTGTAAATGTGCGGAGTAATTAAATAGTTTTTAAAAGGAGATTAAGGGGCATGCAAATACTGAATACAGTCATTGTGACAGGATATGCAAAAGCTCCACAGGGAACTTCCATGTATGAAATGTATAAGCATGCGGGAATTGTACTAGAAGTGGATCTGACAGAGCATAAAATTGTAAATGCTGAGTTTACGTTTATTACGGAGCTGACGCAAAATTTTTTCCGGAAGCTGCTTATTGGTTACTGCCTTGCAGATGGAATTGAACCTCTTATTGAACGTATTCAAAATTATTATTTTGCTCCATCTCAACAGGCGATTATCGTAGCGCTTCAGGCTGCAATCCAACGTTACTGGGATAATGTGAATCAAAAAATTACATAGCGTTTGGTTAGAATAAAGTGAGAAGACAACCTCTTTTCATGGTCTTATTAAAACCAAGCAGACACACACGCTTTACAAAGAATGGGGGACGTTCCTGTTTCTTTGGGGAGTCATTGTGTCCTGCTTGGTTTTTTTCGTGTAAAGCGCTGTGAAATATAAAAAGAAAAGGAGGAAACAAAATGAACAAAATCATCACGCGCGAAGAAGCAGTAGGAAAAATAACTGATGGCGCACGCATTATGGTAGGTGGATTTGGTCTTGTAGGAAGCCCGCTTAGTCTAATTGAGGCGATTGCCAAATCAAACCTTAAAGATTTAGAGATTATTAGTAATAACCTCGGTGAACCTGGAAAAGGATTGGGTATATTGGTTCAAAGAAAACAAGTAAAAAAAGCTATAGGTTCGTATTTCACTTCCAATCCTGAAGTTGTGCATGCCTATCAACAACAAGAACTTCAAGTGGAGCTTATCCCGCAAGGAACAATGTCCGAGGCTATTAGAGCAGGAGGTGCGGGCATTGGAGGATTTTACACGCCTGTGAGCGTAGGGACTCAGCTCGCTGAAGGAAAAGAAGAACGAGTATTAAAAGGAAAGAAATATGTTTTGCAAGAATCGCTGCACGCAGATGTAGCGCTTATAAAAGCTAAAAAAGCAGACCGACTCGGAAATCTTATTTACAGCAAATCAGCAAGAAACTTTAATCCAATGATGGCAACGGCCGCTGATATCGTGATTGCTGAAGTAGAAGAAGTGGTTGAAGTTGGACAAATTTCTCCTGAAGAAATTATCACTCCTCATTTATACGTTACTTATATCGTAGTGAAAGGAGAAAAATAAGATGAACGTCAAACAATATATTGCTGGGCGCGCTGCAAAAGAGCTTTGTCAAGGAGATGTAGTGAACTTAGGGATAGGGATTCCTACTTTGGTTGCTAATTATATTTCACCCGATGTTCACGTGTTTTTACATTCAGAAAACGGAATTCTCGGCGTTGGCCCTACTCCTGAAGAAACCTATATAGATCCAGAGCTTGTGAATGCTGGGAAGCTTCCCGTCACGGTCTTGGAAGGTGCCTCATTTTTTAACAGCGCTGATTCTTTTGCGATGATACGCGGAGGTCATGTGAATGTATCCATTCTTGGAGTGCTTCAAGTAGATGAAGCAGGGCGAATTGCGAACTGGGCTGTCCCTGGGAAAAGTGTTCTTGGCGTAGGAGGAGCAATGGATTTATTAGAAGGATCGAAAAAAGTGATTGTGACGACTCTTCATACGAATAGTCAAGGAGAGTCAAAGCTAGTTAGGAATTTAACCTATCCGCTTACTTCAGAGCGACGAGTCGATATGATTATTACGGAATTAGCTGTCTTTTCGGTAACCCATCTTGGTCTTGAACTTCTTGAAACAGCTCCGGGTGTTTCTTTAGAGGAAGTAAAACAAAAAACAGAGGCTTCTTTTCATGTTTCTAAATTATTTAATAAAAACAATGAGGTGACGGCATAATGGCAGTGATTGTAAATGCATTTCGAACCCCTATTGGAAAGTTTGGCGGTTCGCTTGCAGATACGCTTCCAGAAGAACTAGTCTCTCTTGTGATGAAAAACAATTTGTCTTCAGCGGGATATACTTCAGAGATTGTTGATGAAATCATTGTCGGACAGACGAAACAAAGCGCTCATGCTCCTAATATAGCGAGAGTAGCCGGGCTGAGAGCTCAATTCTCTGAACGTATTCCAGCTTATACCGTGCACCGCCAGTGCGGTTCAGGCATGCAGGCTGTAATGAATGGAGCTATGTCCATTTTATCAGGTCAAGCCGAAGTGGTATTAGCCGGAGGAGCGGAAAGCATGTCTCAAGCACCGCACTATACGGTAGGCACTCGTTTTGGTTTTCACGTTGGTGATTTAACACTCTATGACTCTAATACAGAAAGTCAGCCAAAATCACAGCCTGAAACGCTATACGGAACGTTTACAATGGGACAGACGGCGGAGTGGCTTGCTGAAAAGTATAGCATTAGCCGTACGGAGCAGGACGAGTTTGCTTTTTATAGTCAGGAAAAAGCTAGGCGGGCTATAGAACTTGATTTGTTCGAAGAAGAAATTATACCGGTTCCTGTAAAAGAAGGAATGAGGCATTTTGCAACAGATGAATTTCCTCGTCTTACTAGCAAAGAAAAGCTTGGTACGCTTAAGCCCGTTTTTCAAAGAAATGGAACGGTGACAGCCGGAAATTCATCCGGAAGAAACGATGGCGCTTCGATGCTGCTGATGATGTCGGAAGAAAAAGCTGAGCATCTCGGATTAACACCTATGGCAAAGATTGTGTCGTTTGCCGCAGCCGGCGTCTCTCCAAAGGAAATGGGAATTGGCCCCGTTTCTGCTTCGCAAATTGCTTTAACTAAAGCCGGTTTAAGCTTAAATGATATGGACTTAATTGAATTAAACGAAGCATTTGCCGCCCAAAGTATTGCTTGCTTAAGAGAATGGGACATCACATCAGAGAAAGTGAATGTAAACGGAGGAGCAATTGCGCTTGGACATCCTTTAGGCTGCTCCGGGGCAAGAATCATCACAACTCTGTGTCATGAGCTCCACAAGCAAAAAAGACGATACGGCCTTGCTACTATTTGCGTTGCAGGAGGGTTAGGAATGGCGATGGTGGTGGAAAGATGGACGAAATAAAAAGAGATTATGTTTTTCATAGAGATTTAACAAAAAAGTACCCTATGATTACGCACGGTCAAGGAAGCTACTTAATAGATGAACAAGGAAAAAAGTATTTAGACGGCTGCTCCGGGGCCGTAGCGGCAAACTTAGGGCACGGCATTGTAAAAATAGCCGAGGCGATGGCTGATCAGGCTAAAAAAGCGGCGTTTGTTCATACATTACGTTTTGAAACAGATGTTTTGCATAAACTTGCAGGAAAAATCGGTAAAATGGCTCCACTCCATTTAAACAAAGTCTATTTTACATCAGGAGGATCAGAAGCCAATGAAAGTGCAATAAAATTAGCAAGGCAATATCACAGAGATGCCGGAAAGATGCAAAAACACATCGTAATCGGAAGGTGGCAGTCTTACCATGGAAACACGATAGGGGCACTATCAGCTGGAGGAGACGTAAAAAGACGATATCCTTATACACCTAATCTTTTACATTTTGCGCACGTCTATTCGCCGTATTGTCATCGCTGTCCGTATAATCGCAATCAAGAAGACTGCGTGGCAAATCAAAACTGGAGCTGCATCACCGATATTGAACGCACCATTTTAGAGCTTGGTCCAGAAAATATTTCAGCTTTTATCGCAGAGCCCATCGTAGGAAGTCAGCAAGGAGCTGTTGTACCTCCGCTTGACTATTTCAAAAAAGTACGTGAGCTCTGCAGCCGTTATGACATTCTTTTGATTGTTGATGAAGTGATGACAGGCTTTGGGAGAACGGGAACTGATTTTGCAGTGGAACAATTCGGAATCGAACCGGATATTCTAACGTTTGGTAAAGGAGTTTCAGCAGGGTACGCTCCTTTAGGAGGAATGGTTGTCCATGACCGTCTGATTCAAGGACTGTTAGAAAATAGCGGCGGAAAATTCCTTCACGGCTATACGTACAGTGGACATCCTGTTTCGATAGCGGCAGGACTTGCTGCTTTGGACATGTATGAAGAAGTAAATATCCTTCAAAATGTAGAAACTCAAGGTGCGTATTTAATGGAATGTTTAGTAGCGCTGCAGCGCAAGCATCCGTATATTTCAGATATTCGCGGCCGCGGACTTTTAATTGGATTAGAACTAATGAAAGACGCCAATCAACAGATATTTTTCGAGCCAGGTGAAGCAGCCAGCGAAAAGCTCAATGAAATTTGTATGGAGCTTGGAGGCGTATTTTATCCAGGGTCCGGATCTATAGATGGACATAAAGGAGAACATATCATTATTAGTCCTCCTTTAAATATAACGAAATCAGAAGTTGATGAAATAGTGAGATTGCTAGATCATGCGTTTTCTATTTTTCATCAGCACATAAGAAAGGATGAGTCATATGAAAGTGCAAAATAAAACAGAAGAGCTTCAAATCAAAGGCAAAAAACATTTATCACCCGTGATGACAAGAGTAACAGAGCTTGTTATTGAAAAAGCGCACGGTGCGAAATTTTGGACAGCTGATGGCACGGAATATATTGATTTTGTATCAGGAGTAGCTGTCAATGCAGTAGGTCATACACATGAAAAGATGGTAGAAGCAATTAAAAAACAAGCAGATCAGCTGCTTCACCTCGGTTTAAATTACGGATACTACGAAACAGCTGTGAATTTGGCAGAAAAACTTGCGCAAATTACGCCAGGAAACTTAGATACGGTTTTCTTTTCAAACTCAGGCGCAGAAGCTATTGATGGAGCGCTTAAGTTAGCAAAAGCGGCCACTGGCAGACCAGGGATTATCGCTTTTGAAGGTTCTTTTCATGGCCGTACACTCGGAGCTACAGCTATTACGGCTTCAAGCTCCAAGTACCGAAGCTACTACGAGCCGATTTTGGGAGAAGTGTATCACGCGCCTTATCCGTATCCAAGTCAGCTTCCTAATATTGACGAGGAAGAAGCGGAAGCATATTGCTTAAATCAACTGCAAAAGCTGTTTGAACTGCGGGTGGATCCTTCACGCGTAGCGGCGATTGTTATTGAGCCAGTCATGGGCGAAGGAGGCTATTACCCTGCTCCTTCTAGCTTTTTACGCGCACTGAGAGACATAGCGAATGATTATGGCATTCTGCTTATCTTTGATGAAGTGCAAACGGGATTCGGGCGCACTGGAAAAATGTTTGCCGCGGAACATGCTGGAGTCACACCAGATATTTTAGTTTTAGCAAAAGCTCTTTCCGGTGGTATGCCACTAGGAGCGATTGTAGCAAGCCGAGAACTGCATGAGAAATGGCCAACAGCCGGACATGGTTCTACTTTTGGTGGAAATCCAGTATCGTGCGCAGCTGCTTTAGCTAACATTTCAATCATTGAAGAAGAAAAGCTTGTAGAGCGCAGTAAAAAAGTAGGTGCCGATATTGTGAAACGTCTTCAGCATTCTATCGGACATTTACCGGCTATTAAAGAGGTTAGAGGAATTGGCATGATGATTGGCATTGAATTTCATGTTGAAACAGCAGCTGCTTATGTTCCTGCCATTAAATCAAAAGCGCTGGAAAGAAGACTGCTTATCATGAACTGTGGAGTCAAAGGGCAAACCATTCGCTTAATGCTGCCGCTGAATATTGATAAAGACGTGCTGAATCAAGGGCTGTCTTTATTAGAAGAAGTCATCACAGAAGCAGTTTCAATTAACTAGCTTTTTAAATGAAAAGGAGGGTAACGATATGAGTCAAACTAAAACCGAACTGCTGCAAGGAGATTTATATATTAACGGCGAGTGGGTAAGTGAAGAGGAGCAAACCTATTTTAAAAGTATAAACCCTGCAACACAAGAGCTCGTCGGAATGTGCGCAGCCGCTACGGCTAGTCAAGTCGATGCTGCCGTAAACGCGGCTAGTAAAGCCTACAGCCACTGGAAAAATACATCTATTCCTGAACGTGCAGCATTTTTAACAAAAGCAGCTTTGCTTTTTGAAGACAGAAAAGAAGAGCTAGCTCAAGTGATGACAAAAGAAATGGGAAAACCGCTATCAGAATCCATAGGGGAAGTTGGTGTCGTCATTGCAACAGCTCAGTATATGGCGGGAGAAGGAAGACGTTTGTTTGGCGAAATAGTGCCCGCTGGCTTTCCTGACCGAGATATAAAAATGGTGCGCGAACCGCTTGGAGTTGTGGCATGTATTACACCTTGGAACTTTCCTGTTTCTCTCGCTTCTTATAAAATGTTTGCTGCTTTAATTGCTGGCAACACGGTTGTTTGGAAGCCGGCTTCAGAAGTGGCGCTCTCAGCGAAGATTTTTATGGAAGTATTGCACGCTGCGGGGCTTCCAAAAGGAACGATTAACTTGCTTACAGGATCGGGCAGAATCGTTGGACAAAAGCTTGCTACGCACTCTGAAGTGAAAATCATCTCATTTACAGGTTCTACGGAAGTTGGTCAGCAATTAGCAGAAATGAGCAGCAAAACCTTAAAGCGTATTTCTTTAGAGCTAGGAGGAAAAAACGCGGTTATCGTATTAAAAGATGCCAATCTGGATAAAGCAGCAGAGGGAATCGTTAAATCAGCATTCACGACAACGGGTCAGCGCTGTACCGCAGCTAGCAGAGTCATCGTGGAGCGTTCAGTAAAAGAAGAGCTGTTGAAAAAAGTAATAGCTCTTACAGAAGAAATGAAGATTGGAAATGGTCTTGATGAAGGGGTTGCAATAGGACCGCTTGTTAATGAACAGCAGTGCCGTTTAGTAGAAGATTACGTACAAAAAGCGGTAGAAGAAGGTGGGAATATTGCGCTCGGAGGTCGTGCTTTATCAGAGTTAGGAACTTGTTATTACATGCCTACAATCATCGATAACGTCTATTCAAATCACACAATTGCTCAAGAAGAGATTTTTGGTCCCGTGCTTGCTTTTATTGAAGTAGATGGCTACGAAGAAGCAATGAGCGTCAATAATGGAACGGTGTACGGACTTTCCACTTCTATTTATACAAGCAGCTTGCACTATGCCAGCCGAGCTGCCAAAGACGCTGTTAGCGGATTAGTCTATATCAATAACGGAACATCTAATGCTGAAATGGGGGTAGCATTCGGTGGAATGAAAATGTCTGGCAACGGCCACAGGGAAGTTTCTCATCATGCATTTGATGTGATGACAGAATGGAAGTCTGTCTACACCAACTATTAATCTCGCACCTTAGCGAAAAGGAGGAGCACATGTCTTCATATCGCATTGGCATTGCCTTTTTTTATCATGAATCTCACAGCTTTAGTCCATTAAAAACAGAAATAGAACAGTTTGTACAAGAAGGATATTTTGTTGGAACGGAAATATATAAAGCATACTCAGGAACCAAAACAGAAGTAGGGGGATTTTTGGATGTATTAAAGCAAGAGAAGCAAGTAGAAATCGTTCCCCTTGTTTGTGCAGCTGCAATTCCGTCTGGGGTTGTATCTTCGGCAGCTTATTACACAATTGAAAAGCAAATGCTGCATATGCTTACTCACGCCGGCCCGCTAGATGGCTTATTAATCGCCTTGCACGGCGCAATGGTAGCAGAGCATCTTTTCGATCCGGAAGCTCATTTGTTAGGTCAAATAAGAAGCTGTATAGGAAATAACGTTCCTATTGCCACTACGCTCGATATGCATGCAAATGTCAGTGAAGATATGCTTACGTACACGTCGCTTCACTTTGGTTTTAAAACATATCCTCACGTTGATATGTATGAACAAGGAGTTAACGCTGCGCGAGCGCTTTTAACACAAGTAAAAGAAAGCGCTATCTATTATGCGTCTTTAAAAAAACTGCCCATGCTTTTGCCGTCGATTAATATGCGAACAGCAGAAGGGCCGATGAAAAAAATGATTGATCTTGCTAAGCAAGCCGAGCAAGAAGAAGACGTATACAATGTTTCCATTTTTGGAGGCTTTCCGTATTCTGATATTCCAATTGCGGGAGCAAGCGTGCTCGTAACAGCTTTGAATCCTGAAACAGCAGAAAAAACAGCAAATAGACTAGCTTCTCAGTTTTGGAGTATAAAAGAAGATTTTATCATGGATTTGCCTACCGTTGAAGAAGGTCTGCAAACAGCGTTAAAACGATCAAACGAACAGCCAATTGTGCTCGCTGATATAGCGGACAATCCTTTAAGCTGTGGAAGCGGTGATACAACAGAGCTTTTAGAATACATGCTGAAGCTAAATATGCCGGGGACACTGTTTGGAGGTCTTTATGACCCTGAATCTATTAAACAATGCGTGCAAGCAGGAGTTGGAAGCTACGTCTCTCTTTCCTTAGGAGGAAAAGTTTCTCCTGAGTTTGGAAAGCCCGTTGAAGTTGAAGCAAAGGTCATTGGCTTATCAGAAGGTGAGTTTTACAATTCGGGACCGTTTAATCAGCATTTAAAAGTAAATGTAAAAGGCGCAGCTCATATTCGAGTAGGAGAATTGGATATTTTGTTGATTGGAAGGCCGGTATCAGCAAACGATCCTGAACTTTTTCGCCATATCGGTATCGAGCCAGCAAGGAAAAAAATAATTGGTTTAAAAGCTAAAAATCATTTCAGAGCCGCTTTTGAACCGCTTGTAGGGTCTATCGTCTATGTGGATGCTCCAGGCGTAGCGTCAAATCGCTTAACGACCTTTAATTATCAGCACCTTCCAAGTCCAATATGGCCGCTGCAAGATGCAAAATATGAAAGTGAAAAAAGGAGGAAAGAAAAATGGATGCATTAAAAGAGCAGTATTATATCGAAGTCCCAGAGTCGTTAAGTCCCGCGCAGCAAAAAATGATGATTGAACTTGAAAAAGATGCGTTTCCGGGCATGGGAGCCGTTGATGAACAGACGCTTGTACCTTTAGCGCGCTACGGAAAGCTCATTCAATATTTCCAGGAAAATGACGCAAGGCCAATTGCCATTTGCGAGCTGCTTAGAGATTACAAAGATGTCACAAAAGCTTATATCTTTGGGTTCTACGTCCGCTCTGATAAACAAGGAAGCGGAATTGGACAGCTGTTCTTAGAAGAGATATTTTCGATTCTACAAAAAGATAATTTTGAAAGTGTTTGTTTGACTGTGAATGTAAAAAATGAAGGCGCTGTTAAGCTGTATAAAAAAATGGACTTTACGATTAAAGAAACGCGAGCAGGAGAGTTTGGCGAAGGAGAAGATCGCTATTATATGGTGCGGTCAATTTCTTAGTAGAACATCTATTCAAAAAATGAACCTTGGAGGGAATATAAAATGAAAAATACATTATATAAAGCAAGCAGACATTGGAAAGAAATCGAGCTTTGGAAAGATGTAACGGACGAGCAGTGGAACGACTGGGTATGGCAGCTGACAAACACGATTAAAACATTGGAAGATTTAAAGAAAGTGATCAATTTAACACCTCAAGAAGAAGAAGGCGTTAAAATTGCAACTAAAACGATTCCGTTAAACATCACTCCTTACTACGCATGGTTAATGGATGAGAATGATCCGAAATGTCCAATCAGAATGCAGTCCGTTCCTATTTCAGAAGAACTGCATAAAACAAGGTATGATTTAGAAGATCCGCTTCATGAAGATGAAGATTCACCGGTTCCTGGCTTAACGCACCGTTATCCCGACCGCGTCCTGTTTTTAGTTACAAATCAGTGCTCCATGTACTGCCGCTATTGTACAAGAAGACGTTTTTCAGGACAAATCGGAATGGGCGTTCCAAAAAAACAGCTGGATACAGCGATTAATTACATTGCAGCCAACCCTCAAATTCGTGATGTATTAATTTCCGGAGGAGACGGCCTATTAATCAATGACAATATTTTAGAATATATTTTGAAAAATTTGCGCGATATTCCGCACGTAGAAATTATTCGTATCGGTACAAGAGCGCCGGTCGTGTTCCCTCAGCGCATTACAGAAAATCTGTGCAACATCTTAAAGAAATATCATCCGGTTTGGCTAAATACGCACTTTAACACATCAATTGAAATTACAGAAGAATCAAAGCGTGCATGTGAAATGCTTGCGAACGTAGGAGTTCCAGTTGGAAACCAAGCGGTTATTTTAGCCGGAATTAACGACAGCGTGCCAATCATGAAGCAGCTTATGCATGATTTAGTAAAGATCCGCGTGCGTCCTTACTACATTTATCAATGTGATTTATCAGAAGGAATCGGCCATTTCCGTGCGCCAATCAGCAAAGGGCTAGAAATTATGGAAGGACTTCGCGGCCATACGTCCGGCTATGCAGTTCCTACGTTTATCGTGGATGCTCCTGGAGGAGGCGGTAAAATTCCGCTGCAGCCAAACTATATTATTTCTCAAAGCTCCAATAAAGTGGTGCTTCGAAACTTTGAAGGTGTTATTACGTCTTATCCAGAGCCGCAAAATTACCAAAGTGGAAGCGCAGAAGAATTTTATAAAAAAGTATATCCTGAAGTGTTTGAAAAATTTGAAAGCAATGGTGTTCTTTCGATTATCGATGATACAAAGTTCAACTTAACGCCAGAAGGTCTAAACCGTCTTGACCGCCGGAAAACGTATGATCAAAATCCAGAGCATAGCTCTTTAAAAGACAAGCGTGAAAAGCGCGATCAATTAAAAGAGAAAAAATTTGAAACGCAAATGAAAAAATACGAAACAGCGGGAGCGAAGGAGGAATAATATTGAAGTGCCAATGGTGCGAATCATATGAAGCCAAGGAGACGGATGCAACGGTTTATTGGGAGCTTCCTGACGGTACAAAAGCTATAGAAATTAAAGAGACGCCTTCCATTACATGTTCAGAATGTGGAATTACGTATCAAACAGACGAAACAGTTGGACACATTGAAGATCAACTGTTTTTAATCAACACCTCTGCCTTAGAAAAAAGTGTAACGTACGAACAGCTTATGAGCCTGCCTCGTCTATTAAAACGAAACTACTTTGATTTTTCAAAGTGAGCAATAAAGGATCCATCTCCTACTTTTTATAGGAGATGGATATTCTTATACGCTTTACGTTAAACATGTTCGCATAGTTCTTTTATGAAGGTGGGATAAGTATGGAAGCAGTCGATATAAATCGTAATGAAGAAGAAAAAAAACAGGACGATAAGCATGTAAAACGCCATTTAAAAGCTCGTCATATGACCATGATTGCCATTGGAGGTTCAATAGGAACTGGCTTATTTCTAGCCACGGGATCTTCCATCCAAACTGCTGGACCGGGAGGAGCGCTGATTGCTTACGGGGCTATTGGAATTATGGTTTATTTTCTCATGACTAGCCTTGGAGAAATGGCCACGTTTATGCCGGTATCAGGTTCTTTTTCAACATACGCCAGTCACTATGTAGACCCAGCTCTCGGGTTTGCGCTCGGCTGGAACTACTGGTTTAACTGGGCTGTTACGCTCGCTGTAGAAATAGCTGCTTCTGCTATTATCATGAAGTTTTGGTTCCCTGATGTGCCAAGTATTATCTGGAGCGCTTTGTTTTTAGGCTTAATTTTTTTACTTAATTTCCTATCTGTAAAAAGCTATGGAGAATCTGAATATTGGTTTGCTCTCGTAAAAGTAGTAACCATCATTGTATTTATCGGAGTGGGCCTTCTGACGATCTTTGGCATCTTCGGCGGTGAATATATCGGCTTTAAAAACTTTACATTAGAAGAAGCGCCGGTCAACGGCGGATTTCTGTCCGTACTAAGCATTTTCTTTATCGCGGGATTTTCTTTTCAAGGTACAGAGCTAGTCGGTATTGCGGCAGGGGAAAGTGAAAACCCTCAAAAAAATATACCAAAAGCCATTCGCCAAGTCTTTTGGCGCATCCTTCTATTTTATATTGCAGCCATTGCTGTAATCGGGCTTATCATTCCTTACACCAGTCCATCTCTTCTAGGAGGAGATGTGGATAACATTGCGGTTAGTCCATTTACGCTTGTTTTTGAAAAAGCAGGAATTGCTGCAGCTGCTTCGGTGATGAATGCTGTTATTCTTACATCCGTTTTATCAGCCGGAACATCTGGTTTATATGCTTCTACGCGAATGTTATGGTCAATGGCCAATGAAGGGCAAGCGCCTAAAGCGCTTCGGAAAATTAATCGTCGAGGAATTCCAGTAAATGCGCTTGTTTTAACCACTATTATTGGCGGTCTTGCCTTTTTAACATCAGTTTTTGGTGATCAAATGTATATGTGGCTTTTAAACGCTTCAGGTATGAGCGGATTTATTGCGTGGATTGGTATTGCCGTCAGCCACTATCGTTTCCGAAAAGCATATGTTGCTTCAGGACAAGATCTAAATGATCTAGCCTATAAAGCAAAATGGTTCCCTCTAGGTCCTGTTCTTGCATTTGGAATGTGCCTCATTGTTATTTTAGGACAAAACTATCAAGCGGTACTTTCCGACAAAATTGATTGGTACGGCTTGACGGTCTCATACATTGGCCTGCCTCTCTTTTTAGCGACGTGGTGGGGATATAAAATAGCAAAGAAAACCAAGGTTGTACCTTTACATGAGTGCATTCAAAAAGAGGATAAGAAATAAAAAAGCCATAGTGGCTAACGACAAAGAAAAAAGGTGAACCCCGGACAGTGGGGTTCACCTTTTCATTTATAAAAATCGATTATTTTACACTCTGTTATACAAATATCATATCATAAAAAGTGATTTTTTTCCAGTCTGGTTTTTATTTTGTTTATTGATAAAATTCAAGAATACCACTGCATGCTAAGCAATTGTGGAGGTTGGAAATCTTTGTACTTTAATAAGAAAAGGGGTTCGTAATGAGAATTTCTGCAGGTGTTGAGATGCTACAGTTGACTGCCAGAGCTTTTGACCAAGATATAATATTAAATCCTACGTTAGTTTGGAATAACGATGAAGCTATTCTAATTGATACAGGAATGCCTGGGCAAACCGATCAACTGAAAGAGATCTTGGGTGAATTGAATATATCTATTGAACAGCTAAAAGTAATTCTTCTAACGCATCAAGATCTAGATCATATAGGGTGTGCGACTGATATACGAAAAAAATCAAATGAAAATATCATCGTATATGCTCATGAATTTGATAAGCCGTATATTGAAGGGAAACTTCCGCTTATTAAAACGAATGCTAGTCAAATGAGTAAAGAAGAACTATCAGCTATACCTGATGAAATAAAATATTTATATAAAACCCCTCCAAAAGTTGACGTGGATATAGTATTAAAAGGAAGTCAACTGCTTCCATACTGCGGAGGCATTGAAGTTATTTTTACTCCCGGACATACGCCTGGGCACGTTAGTTTTTATTTAAGAAAATCAAAAACGCTGGTTGCCGGAGATGCTCTAGTATTGGCAAATGGACAGCTAATGGAACCTGTTAAACAAACGACCTTAAATATGGACCAAGCAGTTCAATCACTTGAAAAGTTTTTAAACTATGAGATCGAGCATGTTATTTGTTATCACGGAGGCTATTTTCAAGGCTGTCCGAAAGAAGCGATTTTAAGGATAAAAGAACACGTTGCAGAGAGACAAAGTTAAGATTAATAGAAACCAAAGGGGATGGATAAAATGTTTACACCAGCTATTAGCGTTCAAAAAATAAATGATAGCCTCATTATAAAATGGCAGCTTGCACACTTTACGATTCCGTTAGAAGACATTCTTGAAGTAACGGAAGATGACACGTACGGAGGCAAAGAAGCAAACGCCATTCGAATCGGCCCTCCGTACGGAACGACTGACCGCATCTTTATAAAAACGACCAATAAAAACTATCTGTTATTTACCTCAAACGCACCGGCTATATTAAACGAAATAAATTCATAACGACCACTACTAAATACGAGATATATAGGAGAGAAAAAATTGAAGATTAGCCGTACTTTCGATGCTGATACAATTGCCAAGCTTAATCAGTCTGTTCATCAACTGCATGTAGAATTATCCCCCGAGCGCTTTCAAACATATGATTTTCAGAAGATACATGAATTTTTTAAGAAAGTGATGGAAAACGATAGGTTTATCTTTCTTTTAGCAGAAGATGAAGGACAGCATGTAGGATTCGCTTGGGTTGAAATAAAGCAGTATCCAGAAACAGTGTTTAAAAAAGCTTACAAGTCAATTTATGTTCATCAAATAAGTATCGCAGAACTCCACAAAAACAAAGGGTTTGGTTCAAGTTTGATGAAAGAAATTTATAGCATTGCCCGTACTCAAGACATAAATACAATTGAGTTGGATTACTGGAGTGACAATACGGTTGCGGAGAGCTTTTACGAAAAAGAAGGCTTTGTTACGTATAGAAAAATGGTTTATAAAGAGCTTTAAAGAGAGCATTTACTTGCGCTCTTTTTTATGTCTAGGAAGCCATTTTCTTCATTTTAATCACTCAACAAAACAAAGTACGCGATTTGAGAACTTAACTCTTGAAAAATTTTTGTTTTACATTTATACTTACATTCTTGTTCGCGTAATGCGACAACTTACTTTATATTCAACTAGGAGGTATACAGATAGTATGGAAAATTTCATTTATCATAATCCCACAAAATTAATCTTCGGAAAAGATCAGCTTCAAGCATTATCAGAAGAACTCCCGAAATACGGAAAAAATATTTTGCTTGTATATGGCGGAGGAAGCATTAAGAAAAACGGTTTATACGATCAAGTTCTTACGCTGTTAAAAGAGTTAAACGTAAATATACATGAGTTAGCGGGCGTAGAGCCAAATCCTCGACTATCTACGGTACGAAAAGGAATTGAAATTTGCCGAAATGAAAACATTGACTTCATGTTAGCAGTCGGCGGAGGAAGCGTTATTGACTGCACAAAAGCAATCGCTGCCGGAGCTGAGTATGAAGGCGACGTTTGGGATATTATTAACAAAAAAGTAACGGCTACAAAAGCACTGCCGTTTGGAACGGTATTAACGTTGGCAGCAACAGGTTCTGAAATGAATCCTGATTCTGTTATTACGAATTGGGAAACAAATGAAAAATACGTTTGGGGAAGCACCGTTACGCACCCTGTATTTTCTATACTAGATCCTGTGAACACGATGTCTGTTCCTAGAGATCAAACTATCTACGGCATGGTAGACATGATGAGTCATGTGTTCGAACAATATTTCCATAACGTGAAAAACACGCCTTTACAAGATCGTATGTGCTATTCCGTATTACAAACAGTAATTGAAACAGCACCGAAATTGCTAGAAGATCTGCAAAGCTACGAACATCGCGAAACGATTTTATATTCCGGAACAATCGCATTAAATGGAACACTTCAAATGGGATACTTTGGAGATTGGGCTTCACATACAATTGAACACGCGGTATCAGCAGTATATGACATTCCTCATGCGGGCGGTTTAGCAATCCTATTTCCAAATTGGATGCGACACGTTGTAGATCAAGATGTAACTCGTATGAAACGCGTCATGACAAGCATGTTTGATATTGAAACTGCAGGTAAAAGTGACAAAGAAATTGCGTTAGAAGGAATCGATAAGCTAAGCGCTTTTTGGTCAAGCCTTGGTGCACCTTCTCGCTTAGCAGATTACGATATCGGAGAAGAGCGACTAGACGAAATTGCTGGAATTGCTGCTCGTGAAATGGAGCACGGAGGTTTCGGTAACTTTAAGAAACTAAATAAAGATGATATTTTAGCTATTTTAAAAGCATCACTGTAAAGTGAAAAATAAAAAAGTTAAAAGCATCACTGTAAAGTGAAAAATAAAAAAGAAGGAGACACCTGTCTTCTTCTTTTTGTTTTATCTTATAAATGACTGGAAATTAAGTAGAGTAGGAAGAATGGTTTTTTTTCTCAAATTTCAGTTAATAACTAAAGGAAAAGCTTTATAATTAAGTACAGAAAGAAAGTTTTAGAGAATTTAAGGGAGTGGGAAGATGAAAAAGTTTGCGCTAGCTTCATATGCACTTTATTTGTTGGGCGGATTAGTCATTACAGCCGTAGGATCCGTCTTACCGCAATTGTTAACACATTATCATGTTTCCTATACAGTTGGCGGGCAGCTTGTATTAGTAGGTTCTTTAGGATTTTTGATAGGAGTTCCGCTATCTTCTTTTTTATTAGGACGCTTCAGAGAAATGAATTTACTTACAATTTCCGCACTAATGATAGCGTTATCACAAATAGGTATGCTTTTATTGCCTCCATTTGAGTGGATTATTGCATTCAATTTTTTAAACGGTATTGGTGTAGCCGCATTGGAAGTAGTTGTAGCTACTTTAATGATGGAAGTATTTATCGGTAGAAGAGCTATTGTTATGAGTTATTTAGAAGTATCATTCGGTCTAGGTGCGCTGTTGATGCCGTTAGTAGCTAGCTTATTGATTTCACAGAACAGCTGGAGGTTTTCATTTTTTATAACAAGTGTACTAGCTTTACTAATGGTTGTGATCTGTAAAATAATTCCTTTTAAAAAAGAGACTATTTCAACTTCAGAAAGCGATGCTTCAGATGCCAGCTCAGAACCTGCGCCTGTGCTTACTAAAAATCAAAGGTGGAAAATACTTACTCTTTTTAGTGTGATGATTTTTATGTATGCCGGAGTAGAAAGCAGTATGAATAATTTTCTTTCGTCTATTTTTATCACATATCTAGACGTAATTCCCTCACAGGCTACTTTAAGCATAAGCGTTTTTTGGGTAGCTATGCTCATAGGACGAGTGGCTACTGGATGGATTATTCGAATTGTTACATACGAACGTTATCTTTTTGGCAGCATTGGAGGGACAATTGTGAGTTTAGTGCTGTTTATTGTGTTAAAAGAAGCAGTAGCAGGCTATATTTTATTAGGGTTTTTAGGGCTTGCAATGTCAGGTATCTATTCGATAACGATGGTATATGCTAATCATACGTTTACCGGATCTGCTCGTATTGTCACTAGTTTAATTACTGGTTTTTCAGGGCTTGGAGGTGCTGTTTTCCCTGCGCTTATTGGCTTTACTATGGACGCAAGCGGCATTACCTCAGCGCTTTGGTACATAACAGCTTTTGCATGTTTATATCTTCTGGCGCTTTGCATCATTTTTTTCGTTCAGCGTGATGCAAAACAAAAAGCTAATAATCATTTGCAGCCTATGAAATAAATGTTACGTCAAAAAAAGAAGTGAACTTATAAGTTCACTTCTTTTTCTTTTTATTTTCTCTTTCGTTATAGTAAACAAAAAGGGTTCACATAAATTCAAACAAGAAAGTGAAAAATGGATATATCTATGAAAAAGGAGAGCAATATGAAAGAAGTGAATATAAAGGATCCCGCATTAAACCTCGACGTGGCATTAAAAAGAATACTAAATGAGATGGCTGAAAAAGATGTAACTTTATAAATGGTTAATATCTATTTTAATAAAAAAATAAAAAAAGAAAGGTTGAATCTATGTCGACCTTTCTTTTTTTCAGAAAAATTCTTGTTAAATTTTTTCTCACAATATCTTTATAATCAAATAGCAAAATTCCTGCTTTTAATTTCGCTTTAGTATTAACCCTACAAACCATTCTTTTCTTTACTTTTTACTAATATATCAAATATTCTATATATTCCTAATGTTATATAAAATTAAATTGACAAATATATGAAGCGATCATTAGAATTTAGTCATCGAACAGTGAAGAGCTGTTTAAAAGTAGGGGGGAAGTAAATGCCGTTACAAAACAAGCATCTAGCAGTTGTGTTACAAAATACATATTTACCGTTTATTTTTGAAGAAGCAGAAGCTCTCGGAATTAAAGTGACGTTTTTTTATAACCAAGAAGAAGTAGAACCTAAGCATCTTAAAAACGTACAAAATTTCATACCCATTGATTTATTTCACACCTCAGACAAAGCTCTTGAGATTATTAAAGCAGAGCATCACAAAAATCCTTTTGACGGCATTATGACATTATATGAGCCTGCGTTAGAGTTTGTAGCTCAGCTGACAGAAAAATTAAACTTACCGGGCTTATCACCGTTTGTGATTAGTAACTGTCGCAACAAACAGAAAATGAGAGAGGTTTTAAAAGATAATGATCTTAACACTCCGTATTTTAAAGAGGTTGAAAATACGGAGGAATTAAAGAATCTTTCACTGCCTTATCCTGTCGTAGTAAAACCTTCTAACGGATTTTCCAGTCAAGGTGTATCACGAGCGAATAATAAAAAAGAACTGATTGACAGCATAGAAAAAGTGAGACGCGTAAATGAAGAAGACCTAAGTAAATTCACAAAAAATAAAACGGGCATGGTAATTGAACAATTTGTAGACGGACCAGAGTTTGCTATTGAGACGTTTTCTGTAGAAGGAGAGGTTTGTGTACTCTCTATAGGATACAAAGGAAATTCCAAAGGGCCTTTTTTTGAAGAAGGTGTTTATATAGCGCCAGCTCACCTAGAAGAAAACGTTTGGGAATCTATTTCGCAAGAAGCAGCTAAAGCAGCAACCGCTTTAGGGATTGAGAATGGCCCCGCTCATATTGAATTACGTTTGGACCCAGCAGGAAAACCTTATGTGATTGAAATAGGAGCGCGCATTGGAGGGTCTGGGATTTCTCATTATATCGTAAAAGAAAGTACAGGTATTAACTATATCGAGCTAGTTTTTCACTATGTATTAGGATTAAAACCTCCTGTATTAAAAAATGAAAGAAAACGAAAGAAAGTGGTGGGCAACTACATTATCCCTGTGCAAGGCCATGGGATTTTTAAAGAAATTCGAGGCTTGGAAGACGTGCGTAGAGACACTGAAGTAAAAAGGGTTATTCAATTTATAACTGAAGGGACAGACATTTTACCATATCCGCACTTTTCAGGTTACCCTGGATTTATTTTAACCACTCATGACTCTTATTCCGACTGTGAGCAGTATTACAGCTATTTGGATAACAAAGTAAAAATCGTTTATCAAAATAAAGTAAATGCATAGGGGGTATCAAAGGCTATGATAGTTGCAGAGTCGTCTAGTAAGAAAAATAAGCAGCTTCAAAAGATTAGCATTATCCATACCTTAGGGCCTGAAGGAACAAATTGTGAAAAAGCAGGCTATCTGTGGTTTGAACGCCAAAGCATACAAGGTCAGGTCTTTTTACATCAAACGTTGGAAGAAGCTTTAGTTCATGTGAAAGAAACAGAGAGTTCTGCTCTACTAGGCTGTGCGGTATATCCTTACTTACATGATATTGTGTTCAAAAATTTAACTAGTTTAGAGCTAGTAGATAGCTTTATTATGCCAACGTATAACATGGTGCTTGCCTCAAAAGAAGAGGTGATAACAAACAACAACCTGTTAATTTCTTCACATCCTGCCCCTGTTGATTTAGCTCATTCCATCAGTTCCAATGTTCAGTTAGTAAATAGTAATGCTCAAGCCGCGATTGATTGCTTAGAAGGAAAGGTAGACGCATGTATTACAACAAGTAAAGCTGCTAACGAGCAGGGTTTAACAGTTGTAAAAGATTTTGGAGAAGTGCCGATGTGTTTTACGCTTCACGGAAGAAAATAGGCTCAACTTTAAAAAAGAAATAAGGTGAAACAGTGATTTCTAAATTAACCCGTATTCATGTACATCTTTTGTTTTGTCTGTTAGCCGTCATCGGGGGAACGACATGGGCTTTTCAAAAGACTGGCTTAAAGGATAGCTTGCCTCTATGGTCAGCAGGTATGAGGTTTTTAATTGCTAGTTTAATAATTGCCCTCTACCTCTTACTCACAAAAAAAATGGCCATTTCAAAAGAAGTAGTAATTATTTCAGCATTAAACGGAATTTTGTACTTTGCTCTACCGTTTGGTTCTGTTTATTGGGCATCCGTCTATTTGCCAAGCGGGCTTGTTTCCGTTTTAGCTGCCAGCATTTCAGTGTTTGCTCTTTTATTTAATCGCTTATTTAAAGGAACACCAGCTACAAAAGGACAAAAGATAGGTGTAGTCATGTGCTTAATTGGTATGAGCGTTGTATTTGGAAATCAGCTGTTTATACAGGGAAATGTGATTCAAATAGTAGCCATGATTGTCATTTTAATGGCTATGCTAGGTTCTGCTTTTATAACTGTTCAAGTTCAATCTCGCATAAAATCCTTGCCTATTATGACCTTTAATTCCTTTTCGATGCTAAGTGGAGGCGCTTGTTTACTGATTGTTAGTTTATTTATAGAAAATGGAAACCGCACTTTCTCTGGGGTTAGTCTTATCTCATTATTATACTTGGCTATTATAGGATCGGTCTTGGGGTTTTCTATTAATATTTATTTATTAAAAAAATGGCATATATCAAAAGCAACGGCGCATCTATTTATTTCACCGGTTATCGCCTTATATGTAGGATTTGTCTTTTTAGGTGAAACATTAAACAAACAGGTCTATATAGGTACAGCATTTGTAATAGCAGGGGTTATATTTATTAACTTGAAAAAGCAAGTAGAGAAAAACACAAATAACTCTACTCTTACATCATCTAAAAATATTTCTGCTAAGTAGCTGCCCTAAAAAAAGGAGGGTTTTAATCATGTTAACAAAAAATCATACTCAAAGTTTAGTGGAGTTATTAAACGATAAAATAGTACCTGCTCTATATGAGATAAGAAAATATCAGGGCCCAAATGGAGAGGTCAAAAGAAATTACGAAAAAGCTAGAGAACTCTTATTAAAAGTAGTTGCTGAAACTGAAACAATATATAACTCTCTAAATTTACCTAAAGTGTGGAATGCATTAAAAAATGACGTATGTGATTGGATCGAAAGAGGACTCGATCAATCTCCTTATTTTGATCAAACGTTAATTGCTTATAGCCCGCCTGCAAACGGAGAGGCGACGTTCTTTTTAGGACCGATTGTAACGCCTAATGGCCCTACCAAAAGAGGGTTTTATTTAGAAGCCTTTATCGCCGTTCGTGATGAACCTGAAATCATGAACTCCATTGAAGCAGACCTTCCTCATCCTAAAAATGGATGTGAATCGTTAAAGCTGTTGGCTGGTACTCAAGGATTTATGGAAGGGAAGTGTATTGTATTTTTCCCTGAGAATGTACAAACAAAAGAAAAGGTAACAACTCAAAACTTCGCGATATTTTTCTTTAATAAATTTCACAGCATATACAATGATGATACATTAAAAAGAGCGTATTCTATCTTTCCTGATTTTAACTTTAAATCTCATACTATGAATAGAGAAGACACCTATCAGGCAAGGGTAATCTGGGGATATCTACATGACTATTATCATCACTGTGGAAATAAACCTTTCGATCAACATATACAGGCAAAAATGAATTTTTTTGCAGGCATACTGGAAGAAGTTAAAGTAGACTGTCAGACGGTGCTGACTCTTCATAAAAGAAAATACCCTTTTTGGGAAGAGATAACAGAATTTGTTCTCTTTGAACGTCTGTTAAGGTATCCTAGTCAGCATAATGCACCTCGAAACTTTGATTCTGGCACAGGATTTTTTCTTTTTAGCTGGTTAGTTGCAAATGGGCATTCAATATCCCGAAAAGAAGACCATGCTTATTTAGATTTAGACATGTGTTTGAAGGAACTAGACCTTTTAGTAAAAGAAATTGAACAACTTGAAACAATTCAAAGTGACCTTGGCTATAAAGAAGAAGCCGAACGCTATGTTCGAAAATACTTATTGCCTAGTGAGAACGGTGATAAATTTACTATTCCGGACAATTATTTTATTAATCAGCAAAATAAAAAGATTGAAGTTCCATACTTACTATTCGATGACCATAATCTCTAAGGAGAAGATGCACTAATGAATGCTTTGCATTTAAGTAAAATAGGAAACAAAATGACTAATAAAGTAGGCGTTCGTGCTATTATGCATGACATTCAAGAAGTGCTCAATTCTGATCTCAATCAATATGTGAATTTAAGCGCTGGAAATCCTGCCATACTCCCTCAAGTTTATGAAATGTGGGAAGAAGCTTTAAAAGATATTGTGAACGACAAACAACTAAAGAATTTGATTAGCCAATATGGGTCTAGTTACGGTACGTATGAATTAATTGATTGCATAAGAGAATACTTCTTTAGGAATTATCGTATTGAGCTGGACAGAGAACAAGTCTTGATCACTTCAGGAAGTCAAAATCTGTTTTTTTTAGCTATAAATTCATTTTGCGGTACAAGTAAAGAAGGAAGAGTTAAAAAAGCATTAATACCTATGCTGCCGGATTACGCTGGGTACAGCGGAGTGGCACTAGAGGAAGCTATAATAGAAGGAATTCCTCCTATCGTCTCAAAGCTTGATCATCATACGTTTCGTTATGAATTTAACAAACAGGCATTCAAAGATAAAATAGCACAGGACCCAGATATCGGAGCTGTCGTATTATCAAGACCTAATAATCCAAGCGGCAACATTCTTTCAAAAGAAGCCGTACACTTTATATCCCAAGTATGCAAGGACTATAACATTCCATTGCTAATTGATTCAGCGTACGCACCTCCTTTTCCGGCTATGAACTTTGTTGAAATGAATCCAATTATACATGACAACATCATTCACTGCATGAGTCTTTCTAAAGCCGGATTGCCTGGAGAGAGAATAGGAATTGCTATAGGAAAAAGTGACTTCATAAAAGTAATGGAAGCATTTCAATCAAATATTTTGATTCACTCTTCTAGGTTAGGTCAGCGGATGGTGGTTAACACCTTAAAGAACGGAAAGTTACCTGGAATTTCAGCTAACTATATAAGAACTCATTATAAACAAAAACATGACTATTTAAAAAATCTTTTAACTACACATATGCCGGATGATATTCCTTGGTATTTACATAAAGCGGAAGGTTCGTTGTTTGGTTGGCTTTGGTTAGAAGGTTTGACTTTCAGTGATAACGATCTATACAATAAATTAAAAGCAGAAAACTTGATTGTAGTACCAGGCGGATCATTCTTTCACGGCAACCGGTCTTGTCCTCACAACCAGGAGTGCATTCGCATAAGTCTTACTGCTACAGATGAGGAGTTAAAGAAAGGAATTGATATTCTTTCGTCAGTAGTCAAGAAAGTATACAGTTCAGATTTTATATGTGAAACAGAAAAAATCTAATTTCTTAAAGGTTTAGAGGTGAAAAAAGCCGACCTGGTTGCTAGGGTCGGCTTTTTTGTTTAGATTAAGCAATAGGCGCATTAAAGAAAACAAACAGACATTTTTAATAATGTTTCTCTTTTAATTGGTTAACTTTATAAAGACCAGGATTTCACCGTTGTAAATTAAAGTTTTTTAGATACTTTGATGACGGTTTCTTTTTGTTTTGAGATACCTTTAACAGTACCTTCTGTTCGCTGGAAACCTTCTCCGCAAAAAGTATGACTTGTTTTTTGGACAAAAGGTTGATCTGTCTTTAAAGAGTTAATAAGCTCTCGTGCATCATCAGGCTTCATATCTTTATACCAAATACCGTCTGGGTAGGAAATGACGACGCATTTATCATGACATCTTCCATTACATCGAGTGCGAGTCGTATGTATGTATTCGTCCATCTCTTGATTAGCTATCTCAGTTCGAATCGCTTGTGTAACTTCTTCGGCTCCAACTCGATTGCAGCTGCTTCCATTGCAAATGAGAACGTGATGTTTCGTTGTACCTAAGTTCCATGTAGCCATGTTGATCCCTCCTATTAAAAGTAATGATTACGATTTATGACGTATAATGATTCCTTTTTTAGCAAAGAGGGCCCTTTACCTCATTAGAATTTTACCAGCTTGATTTTTTCACCCCAGGAAGCTGTCCCTTGTGAGCAAGTTCTCTAAATGCAATTCGCGAAAGCTTAAATTTACGTAAATATCCACGAGGTCTTCCCGTTACTTCACAGCGATTATGCAAGCGAGTAGAAGAAGAGTCTCTAGGAAGCTTTCGTAGTTCATTATAATTTCCTTGTTCCTTTAACTGTTTTCTTAACTCAGCATATTTTTCGACAAGTGCTTGTCGGTGCTTTTCTTTTGCTATTTTTGATTTTTTAGCCAAATAATCAATCCTTTCTTAAAGTCCTTCTTGAAAATCGTAATCATTACTATTTATATTTTTATATCATAAACCACTAAAGAATGAAATGCAACTCATATTTAATGAGTAAAGTTATATTTTTATATGCTGAAAAATAGTTAAAAAAATACGATAATATACAATTTCTTTTGGAACTGGATAATTTTTTGCAATGAAAGACTCTTATATTTCTGCTAGCATATGAACCACGTCAAGAAATAGCAAGGAGGCTTTTATTTTTATGATGAAAAAACTAGTAATTGCTATCGCAATGCTTATCCCGAGTTTTGGTGCAGGTTACTCAGCATTTGCTGCAGCACCCGCTCATGAACAGCACATTCAAGTAAATAAAAATGATAAAGAACTATTAGCTCGTCTTGTATCAGCTGAAGCCAAAGGAGAGCCGTACGCAGGCAAAGTAGCCGTGGCAACAGTTGTATTAAATAGAGTCGACAGCAGCAAATTCCCGGACACTGTAAAAGGCGTTATTTATCAAAAAGGTCAGTACAGCCCGGTCAGCAACGGTCAAATCAATAAACCTGCAGACAAAGGTTCAAAAAAAGCTGTAGAAGAAGCAATTAACTTCCAAGGTCAAGGAAAAGGTTCATTATTCTTCTTTAATCCTGATAAAACGGGAGATCAATGGCTGCGCCAAAAACAAGAAACAATTAAAATAGGGCATCATGTATTTGCAAAATAATAAAAAAGCTAATGGCTAGCTACGTGCTGTCATTAGCTTTTTTAGTTATGTACATAACATAAACAGTAGAACAACCTTCAAAATTAGAATTTTATGGTAAAATAAAAGAGGTCATTTGTAATTAAAAATATGAGGTGATAACTTGAAAGAGAATATGATGTTTGCTTGGATAGCTTCATGGTTAGCTCTTGTTGGTCAGCTCATTTTTTTTATGGGAGTAGCGCTTTTTACAGGGGATTGGCGCTACATGATGTGGAGTTTTATGATAAGCATAATTGTAGGTATACCTAGTATAATGGGTACCTATAAACGAAATCAGCAGCTAAAAGCATACAAAAAATAAGGAATATCGTATTGAAACGCGTTATGAAAGACTTAGAGAAATCCTCTAAGTCTTTTTTTGTTTGGGTATAAAAAGACATGAACCGTACTCCGTTCTTCTAAAAAAAGTACTTTTTACATAGTTTATCAATACAGAACATTTGATAAACACGCGGAGGAGTAAACATGAAGGAGCAGCCTAATTTTTTGTTGATTA
This sequence comes from Priestia megaterium, assembly GCF_009497655.1. Taxonomy (NCBI): domain Bacteria; kingdom Bacillati; phylum Bacillota; class Bacilli; order Caryophanales; family Bacillaceae; genus Priestia; species Priestia megaterium. The sequence goes on from NZ_CP023317.1 coordinate 2,337,209, forward strand.
TGGTGGACGAAGAACGATTTCCACCCGTATATGAAAGTAAAGAAGTAAAAAAGTGGCGAAAAAAACATTTAAAAGCACATGAATTTTTAAAACAGCATGGAATGGGGTTTACTCGTCACTACGTCGGTTCTACAGCCTGTTCACCGAGTCGAGCTACATTGTTTACAGGGCAGTACCCTTCCTTGCACGGAGTGACCCAAACGCAAGGTATCGCAAAGAAGTCACAAGATCCTGATATGTTTTGGCTGCAGCCTAATACCGTCCCAACGATGGGAGATTATTTTAAGCAGGCTGGGTATCAAACCTTTTATAAAGGAAAATGGCATATTTCTGATGAGAACATCTTAATTCCAGGAACACATAACGTTTTTTCTAGCTACCAGATGCAAACAGGAATACCGGATCCAGAAAAAGAGCGCCTCTATCAACGGGCTAATAAGCTTGAAAAGTTTAGTTTTTCAGGGTGGATTGGTCCAGAGCCGGAAGGGAGAAACCCGCACAATTCTGGTTCATCTGCGGCCATTGGAGTGAGTGGACGAGACGAAATATATGCAGAGGAAATCATAGAGCTTATTCAACAATTAGAATATCAAAAGACTGCGCAGCCTTGGCTCATGGTAGCTTCGTTTGTGAACCCGCATGACATTGCGCTGTTCGGAGCAATCACCAAACACCTTGCTATGTTTCAGTTTTCTATTGATGAGACAATTCCGAACATCGAGCCGCCACCTACTATTAGAGAATCTTTACAAACGAAGCCTAGCGCTCAAAGCAGCTATAAATACATCTACCCAAAAGCGCTGCAGCCGACGCCAAATTCTAGTTTCTACCGGCGCTTATATTATCAGCTTCAAAAAAATGTTGATAAACAAATTTTGAAAGTCCTTCGGACTATAGAACAATCTTCGTTCTATGACAATACCATTATTATTTTCACGTCGGATCACGGTGATTTGCTTGGGGCTCACGGAGGACTACATCAAAAATGGTACAACATGTATGAAGAGTCGATTCACGTGCCGCTTCTCATTCATAACAAGCATTTGTTTCCTAGTTATCAACGTACAGACGTGCTGACTAGTCATGTTGACTTGATCCCGACAATGCTTAGCTTGGCTAATATCGATGCTTCCGCTGTTCAAAAGCAATTGCAAAAAAGTCATACGGAAGTACATCCATTTGTTGGGCGAGACCTCTCAGGAACGTTGCGAGGAGAAACATCGCTCCATAAAGAAAAAGCACCGATTTTCTTTATGACGGATGATGACCCGACAAAAGGACTTCACCAAACAAATTTTTTAGGAGAAAGCTATCCGTCAGTCGTTCAGCCTAATCACATTCAAGCGATCATTGTCGAGTTTCAATCAGCCGCAGGAAAGGAAATCTGGAAATACGCTCGATACCATGATAATCCGCAATTTCGGTCAGCACCTAACGAAAAAGATGAAGTCATCCACCGAGAGCAATATGAAAGTTACCCGGTAGATCTTACTAACCTTAAAGAAACATCGGTTCCGGATCAAATTGAAATGTACAATTTGACCAAGGATCCGTTAGAAACAGTAAATTTGGCTTACCCGTATTTTTCAACAAATGAAACAAGGAAAATTCAGCGGCAGCTTGATGTTATTCTTAAAGAACAACTCAGGAAAAAACGGATTTTTCCGCAAAGTGGAAGCATGTACCAGGAGCTTCCGTCTAAAGATAGATAAAAAATAGTTTCGACGAGTTCAAGCCAAATATTGGTGTAAGTAGAAAAAGGTATATTTAATATTTTAGTATATAAATAAAAAACTGATGATACTTGTGCTATGTTACTTATTCTGATTTGAGCAGTACTGGATTTTAATTCGTTAATAATACTTAGATAAAGCAAATAAATGCTTGTAACATCTTTCTTTTTTGCCTTTATTCTTACACAATAAAGGTAAAAACAAAAATAAAATGTAGGTGTTAATATTATAATAAAAAACTTTTTAAGCCCATATATTCTTAAGTAACTTTTCGGGAATTTAAGCATAAATTAATTCTATAACATTAAGAAATAAAAATTACTTCTTGACTTCTGTAAAATTTATACACTATAATCACTTTTAACAACTAACAAACATTATTTGGCAACGAAAAGGACATGAATTAGGTGCTGTTTTCTTCGCAGAGAATAGGGTCAGCGGCTGGGAGCCCTTAAGAAATCATCTAATTTACCACCTTAGAGCTATTGCAGGGAATGTGCATAACTGAAACTGCAATCGGTAAAACCGTTATCTTTTTTTGAGCGTAAAATGCGTACAGGTATTTTACGGAATTAGGGTGGTACCACGACCGCATTCGTCCCTTCACTAGGGATGAGTGCGGTTTTTTATGTAGAAAAAATGAATATACAAGCATTGAAAAGGACATGAATCATTTTTGGATTTTCTTTACAGAGAGTAGGGTCACTGGCTGAGAACCCTTAGAAAACGAAATGAATTTACCACCTTGGAGCTGCGGCGGGGAATGTGTATACACTGAAACTGCAACCGGTAAAACCGTTATCTTTTTAAGCGTAAAATACGTATAGGTATTTTACGGAATTAGGGTGGTACCACGGCCGCATTCGTCCCTTTATTAGGGATGAGTGCGGTTTTTTTGTTGAATAAAAACATATTGGAGGAATGAACATGTCAAAACAAATGGAAGCAGAAAAACGAAATCATCAAAAATTAGGTCAAGAACTGGAGCTGTTTATGTCGATGGAAGAAGCTCCTGGTATGCCGTTTTTCTTACCTAACGGAATGATTGTTCGAAATGAGTTAGAAAACTACTGGAAACAAAAGCATTACAAAGCAGGCTATCAAGAGATAAAAACACCCATCATGATGAAACAGGAGCTATGGGAACAATCAGGGCATTGGGAGCACTATCATGAAAATATGTATTTTTCAAATGTTGACAAACAAAACTATGCGATTAAACCGATGAATTGTCCGGGAGCCATTTTATTGTTTAACAGCAAGCGAAGAAGCTACCGAGAACTTCCAGTTCGATACGCGGAGCTCGGGTTAGTTCATCGCCACGAGCTTTCTGGCTCTTTAAACGGATTACTAAGAGTTCGGTCATTCACACAGGACGACGCTCATTTATTCGTAGAACCCAGTCAGATCGAAGCTGAGATTAGCCGCATTCTAGCGTTTATCCATGACTTTTATTCACATTTTGGCTTTGATTACAAAGTGGAGCTATCCACACGTCCTGAAAAATTTATGGGAGATATTGAAACATGGAATCAAGCAGAAAAGTCGCTTCAATCGGTGCTAAATGAAAAAGGCTTAGACTATCAGGTAAATGAAGGAGACGGAGCTTTTTACGGGCCGAAAATCGATTTTCATATTTTAGATTCCCTAGGCCGCAGCTGGCAGTGCGGAACAGTTCAGCTTGATTTTCTAATGCCAGAGAAGTTTGACTGTATGTATATTGGAGAGGACAATAAACCGCACCGTCCCGTAATGATTCACCGCGCTATATACGGTTCCGTTGAACGATTTATGGCCATCTTGATTGAACATTATGAAGGTCAATTTCCTCTTTGGCTGGCTCCTGTTCAATTTAAGCTTTTGCCTATTGCACCGCCGCATGTGGAATATGCATACAAGGTGAAACACGAGCTGGAGTCACAAGGGTATCGTGTTGAAGTGGATGATCGTATTGAAAAAATAGGTCTGAAAATTAGAGAAGCCGAAATGCTCAAAGTTCCTTATATGGCCGTAATAGGAGATAAAGAAGTAGAAAATAAATCGCTTGCTATGCGAAAGCATGGGAAGAAAAACATTGGAACAGTAAGTGTTGAAGAGGCAGCTGTACACTTGAATAAAGAAATGGATTCAAACAGAGTTTATTGAAGCCATTTACCTTGCTAAATAGAAAAATCCGATTTTTTAAGTCGGATAGTGATTCCCTTCATCTTGTCTTACACCAAAATGAAGGGAATATTGAACTAGAAGGGTATAAGATAATATATATCAGCAGTATAACTTTTGCCTTAGACAAACGCCGGTATTTTATAAAAAAAATTATCTTGTTCCATTCGAATCGTTTGTACGGGGGGAAGCTGAATCTTCATTTGACAATTTGTTCATAGGTTGCTGACCTCGCTTCTTTTTAGAAGGAGAATAAAAAAGAAATTTAAACATAAAGTACACTCCTAATGCTAGTAAAATACAGCCAATAAGTAAGTTAAGCATCTCTCTCCGCCCTTCATACACTTCAGTTTTCATCATTATAACACCCGTTAAGGTAAAACATTCATCGTTCTGTAAATAATCCCTATGTCAGGAATTTATATTTGAAGATAGGCGGCGAAAAAACTATCTGAAAATGAACCAATTTATTTTTTAGAATATTAATTTTATTCAAACTTATTATACATAATCACAATGATGATTTCTTTATTTAGTTGATAAAGCCAAAATAGATAGAGATTAAGAAATCGCTTACAAAAACTCTTGAAATATATATAATGATATTAGTATACTAATAGACAAGTTAGTAATTATTTCTATATAATTACTTCTGTATCTGAAGTAAAAACGCGTAGTCAAATAGGAAAAGACGTCATTTTTAAGTTTTTTAATGGATGAGTGGCAACAGAGAGGAGAGAGTGCAATGGGAAAACTATTTAAAAAGAAGTCAATCGAGCAATTATTAGAACAAAGTCAAAACAAATCTCTAGTCAAAACATTAGGGGCATTCGATTTGACTCTTCTTGGTATTGGAGCCGTAATAGGAACGGGGGTTTTAGTTTTAACAGGCTTAGTAGCTGCTAACGATGCGGGGCCAGCCGTTATTTTTTCTTTTATACTGGCTTCTATTGTATGCGGTTTTGCAGCGCTGTGCTATGCGGAATTTGCTTCAACTATACCTGTATCTGGGAGCGTTTACACCTATACATATGCAACCATCGGCGAAGTGGTAGCACACTTAATGGGATGGACATTGCTTTCCGTCTATTTATTAACGATGTCAGCAGTAGCAAATGGATGGTCTTCTTATTTTAATAATTTTTTAGAAGGCTTTGGTTTTTCACTCCCAAAAGAATTGATTACGATCCCTGCAAATGGAGGCCTGGTGAACCTTCCTGCTATTTGTATTACCCTTCTTATTACATGGCTGCTTTCAAGGGGAACTAAAGAAAGTAAAAAAGTGAATAATTTTATGGTGCTTGTTAAATTATTTATTATCCTTCTCTTTATTATTGTAGGGGCTTTTTATGTGAAGCCGTCTAATTGGACTCCTTTTATGCCTTATGGAATTGAAGGGGTTGTGACAGGGGGAGCGGCCGTATTTTTTGCTTTCTTAGGTTTTGATGCTTTATCTACATCAGCAGAAGAAGTAAAGAACCCGCAGCGCAATTTGCCAATTGGAATTATTAGTTCACTCGTGATCTGCACGATTATTTATGTAGCGGTATGCCTTGTTATGACAGGGGTTGTTTCTTACAAGGAACTGAATGTTCCAGAAGCAATGGCCTATGTTCTTCATTCAGTAGGACAAAATGCAGTGGCAGGAGTTATTGCTGCAGGAGCTGTCATTGGGATTATGGCTGTTATTTTCGCCTACATTTATGCAGCAACACGAATTTTATTCTCAATGAGCCGCGACGGCTTGCTACCAAAAGCATTTGCTAAAACAAATGAGAAAACGGGAGTTCCGACTCTCTCCACTTGGCTAGTAGGAATTATCGGAGCGTTAATTTCAGGATTTATCGATTTAAAAGAACTTGCGAATTTAGCAAATATCGGAGCCCTTTTAACTTTCGGTATGGTGGGCGTCAGCATTATCATCTTACGCAAAACGCACCCAACTTTAAAACGTGGATTTACAATGCCGTTTGTCCCGGTTTTACCAATTTTATCTGTATTATCTTGTTTATTTTTAATGATTAATCTTCCTAAAACAACATGGCTATATTTTAGCATATGGATTGTGCTTGGTATATTTGTGTATATAGGTTATTCTCGTAAACACAGTCGATTAACAAGTAAAGAAATGAAAAAAGCGAGTTAGAAGCAGAAAAAGAGCCTTTCATCCAAGAAAGGCTCTTTTTTTGCTTTTTGTTCAGTTGTTAGACAGTTAGGACGATTGTTCACTATGTTTTTTGCGTGTTTCCACAATAAACAGACAAGTGCTAATAACAAAAGCCGTTCCTACAAAAATGGCGCCAACCCAAGGAAGTGAAGTAAGTCCCATATGGTTAATAATTACGCCTCCGAAAAAGGCGCCAAAAGCATTTCCTAAGTTAGCAAATGAGTGATTCGAAGTAGAAGCTAAAGCAGGTGCTTCCTGTGCTAAGTTCATAATTTTCACTTGAATACCAGGCATTACAGCAAATGCTGCTGCTCCCCAGAAAAACAGCGTGATAATCGCGGCTGTTGGGCTTTTGACAGTAAACGTAAAAATAGTCAGCACAATACAAAGAAAAGCAAATATACCTACAACCGAAGGCATTAACTTCCAATCTGCAAGCTTTCCTCCAACAACATTTCCAAGCGTAACGCCGCATCCGTACAATACAAGTATCCACGTAACGCTGTGTTCACTTACTCCCGTAACGTCTTCAAGAAGCGGTGTAATGTACGTAAATACAGTAAATAAACTACCGCACCCTATTGCACTTAAAAGAAGCATCACAAGAAGTTTTGGTTGGCTAAAAGCAGCAAACTGCTGTTTTAGACCCGTTAATTTTTCTTGACCAAGCTTTGGGATAAACAGAATAATACCGATAAATGCAATGATTCCCATAATGGTAATAGCCCCAAACGAAGCTCTCCAACCTAAGTGTTGGCCAATAAATGTTCCTACAGGAACGCCGATAATATTTGCAATGGTTAAACCTGCCATCATCGTTGCAACAGCACTTGCTCGCTTATGCGGTTGTACGAGCCGTGAAGCAATAACAGCGCCTACTCCAAAGAAAGTACCGTGACATAACGCCGTAACTAAACGAGCTCCCATCAAAATTCCATAGTTAGGTGCAATAATAGCAATCGCATTTCCGAGAATAAATAAAAGCATGAGTAAACAAAGCAGAAGCTTTTGAGGAAGTCGATGAGTAAAAATGGTTAAAATTGGCGCGCCAATCGCTACTCCTAAAGCATAGCCCGTAATTAGCTGACCAGCAGTCGAAATGCTAACATGAAGGTCTTCTGCAACGTTAGGCAGTATCCCCATAATAACGAATTCCGTCATTCCAATAGCAAAAGCTCCAAGAGTCAACGAGATAAGAGCAATTGGAAAGGAATCTTTCTTACTGACCTGCTCATTAGCATGCATTGTATTCATGTGTGATCACCCTTTCTGTGTATAAAATTTATATCTCCTTGAAAAGAAGTCAATTACTAATAATACTTAAGTGATTGAGCTTTGACAACCAAAAAAGCTGATGTAAGCGGTATCTTTTGGGATTCCGTTTATCTTTATCATATATGAAGACAGTCAGACATAAATTTATTGACAGAATAAAGTTTAGTCCTATAAACTATTTTTAAAGTTGAATAGTTTATACCTATAAACTAAATGAGCAAAGGAGGGAAAGAAGTGACGAAAAGCAAGTTATATCAAGCTGTAGAACTTTTTGAAGAAGTGCTGTTTGTAGGAACAGAAGTCATTCACAGAGAGCTGAGCCATAACCTCTTCGAACATGTCTCAAGGCAGCAGTTTGATTTGTTAAATAGTTTAATGATTAAAGGTCCATCTTCACCTGGCAGTCTCGCTGTCTTGCAAGGTGTTCATAAAAGTGCCATTTCGAATCGAATTAAAAAACTGCTCGAAAAAGGGCTTGTGGAGTGGGACACTAATGAACTAGAGAGCGATAAACGTTCTAAGCTTATTAAGATTACGGCTGAAGGAGAAAAGGTAATACATGACGGAAATGCCGCGTGTTTTAGTATCATTGAGAATTTGTTTGATGATGTAGAAGAAGAAAAAATAGATACATTTATTGAAATTCTTACAATGGCAAAAGAAAAGTTAACTATAAAAGGGGAAAGCAAAAAATGAAATTTATTGTGAAATTTAAATGGGTGATTGCGGCCTTTATTTTAGCTTTAACGGTCATATTGATGCTAACGGCACCCAATTTAACAAAGCTCGCAAGTGAAAAAGGGCAGTCTCAGCTTCCTGATGATGCCGTTTCATCTAGGGCCAGCCAAATTCTCAAAAATGCCGGGGAAGACAGTAACACCATCAGCATGGTGATCAAGCTAGATAACGCATTAGATAAAGATAGTGAGAAACAGATACAGAAAATCATTGATAAGACAGAGAAAATTAAAGGTGTAAAAGATGTTACAACGCCTTTAACAGATGATCAAGATGTTCGTAACCAATTAATGTCTAAAGACAAAAAAACCGTTTTAGTTCCGGTTACTGTCAGTGGATCGGATGAAAAAGTTGAAAAAATAGCGAATCAGATTTATGACAGCGTGCCAAAAGACGTTACGGCATATGTAACAGGTGCATCTCTTATTAATCAGGATTTTGCACACAGTTCAGAAGAAGGGTTAAAGAAAACCGAGTTTATTACTATCTTCTTGATTTTAGGTTTGCTTCTACTCGTTTTCCGTTCAGTCGTGACGCCGTTTATTCCTATTTTAATTGTGGGAATCACATACTTAATCAGTCAATCGTTACTAGGTATTTTAGTTAAAAATGTCGATTTTCCAATCTCAACGTTCACGCAAACGTTCTTAGTAGCTATTTTGTTTGGAATAGGTACGGATTACTGCATTCTTTTACTTAACCGTTTCCGTGAAGAATTGGCTAACGGACATGATAAAGTAGAAGCCACGATCACGGCTTACCGTACAGCAGGAAGAACGTTATTCATCAGCGGAATTGCCGTATTTATTGGTTTTGCAGCCATCGGATTTGCCAAGTTTGCTATTTTCCAATCGGCCGTTGGCGTAGCAGTGGGAGTTGGTGTGCTGCTAGTGATTTTATTTACCTTGCTGCCACTTTTTATGGTTACGCTTGGAGAAAAATTATTTTGGCCGTCTAAAAAAGTGGCTTCTCATAGCGATAATAAGCTGTGGGGGTTTTTAGGAAGAAAGGCAGTAGCGCGACCGTTCGTATTTTTAGTCATTACAGCGATTATTACCGTGCCTTTTATTGTAACGTATGACTCAAAAGTATCGTTTGATTCTACTGCTGAAATAAGCAGTGATTATAAATCTATAAAAGGACTAAATGCTATCAGTGACGCACTGGGAGAAGGAAAAGCATTTCCTGTCAATGTTATTATTAAAGGAGATAAAGAGTTAACAAAGGCGGATGTTATTCCGTATTTAGGAAATATAAGCAAAGCAATTGAAAAAGTGGATCACGTGGATTCTGTTATGACGATCACACAGCCTACGGGAGAAAAGATTGATGATTTATATGTTAATTCACAGCTGGGCTCTGTATCAGACGGAATCAAAGATGCTGTTAAAGGAATCGGAGATGTACAAAAAGGATTAAGTGATATTGAAAAAGGGCTAAATCAAATAGCCGACCAAACGGGTTCTGCTTCTAAAGAATCTGGCGGGTCACTTGCACCTGCCGCAGACGGATTAGCTCAAGTTAATCAACAGCTGCAGCTTGTCAGCACTCAGCTCTCTACAACAGGAAATGTGCAGCAAGCGGTTCCTCAGCTTGCAGCAATCAGCAAACAGCTTACTACCATTCAAACCGGTCTTCAACAAGCAAATGAGAATCTTTCAGCTCAGCAAGGCCAAGTCGGAACCCTATCAGACAGTATCAATCAATTAGCAGAAGGTGTTGATAGTGCAAATGATGGGCTAACGAAAATCTCAGATGGCTTAACAAAAGCAACAGGTATGCTTGATAACATGAGTGACAGCTCAACAGTTAGAGATACGGGTATTTATCTTCCAGCAGAAGTGATGAAAGATAAAGGGTTTAAACAATCCATCGACAACTATTCTTTTGCAGATGGAAAAGGAGTTAAGCTCAGCGTAGTGCTCGATCAAAATCCATATTCTGAAGAAGCCATTTCAACCGTAAAAAATATTGAAAAAGCGGTGGCAAGCGAAGTCGTTGATACGCCGTTTGAGCATACAGAAATTGTGTACGGAGGGGTATCGAGCTCAAATGCGGATTTAAAAGATTTATCTACAACGGATCTTTCACGCACAATGGTTATTATGATGATTGGATTGTTTATTGTTTTGACCATTTTATTCCGTTCAATGATCATGCCTGTATACATGATTGCTTCACTGTTGCTTACGTATTATACAGCAATGGGAATCTCAGAGCTTCTATTCGTGGATATAATGGGGAATGACGGAATCAGCTGGGCCGTGCCATTCTTTAGTTTTGTTATTTTAGTTGCTCTTGGAATTGACTATTCTATTTTCTTGTTAGACCGTTTTAACGAAGAAGTGAAAAGCGGCGTAGCAGAAGGCATGGTTACGTCTATGAGTAAGATGGGGTCGGTTATTATTACTGCCGCTATTATCCTAGCCGGAACGTTTGGGGCTATGATGCCATCAGGTGTATTAACGCTTGTTCATGTAGCAACAGTTGTTATCATCGGTCTTTTACTTTATGGTCTTGTTATTCTTCCGCTTCTTATGCCAGCGATTGTCGTGACGCTTGGAGAAGGAAACTGGTGGCCGTTTCTTCGAAAAAAAGAAAAATACAAAGTAGAAGAATAACTTATATATGCTGGATTTTATCAACAATCAGATATAACGTTAAGCATTAGATAGAGTAAAAATGAAGGATAGATGAGCGTCATGAGACTGCTTTATCTATCCTTTTTTTTGTGCTATTAGAAAACTTGAGCATGATTAAAAGTAAACTCAAGCAGGCGCTGTGATAAATATACCGGGTCGAATAAAAGGCTTCCTACTAGGAAAACCTATAGTCAAAAACATGCGGAGGTCTTTTTAATGAAATTTGTAAATCTTTTAGCTAATCAGCGAGAAAAACGACGCGAACAAATGCGTGAAGCAGGCACATGTCCAGACTGCTTAGGAAAACGTTTTCACCATGTTGGGCTTTATTTTGTTCACGTTTATGAATGTCCGAGCTGTCAGGGGAATGAGGAAAACTAAATAATTCAGCCGAAAAGCTTCTTCATAAAATAGAAGCTTTTTTTATTTCACCACTATTACAAGCTCAGTAGATTGAAAAGAATTGTTCCTTTAGAGCTAATAATGATAAGATTAAAAAAAGCAGCATCCAAGGTAATTCATACTCACTTTTACGTAAAAACCACTATAGTAGAGAGATTATATAAAAAGGAGATTCCGGCATGGGTGAAAAAAAGAATATTGATATAGGTGGTCTTAGTTTTGCTTGGGATTTAGAAAAAGGAAAATTTAGCTTTGAAGGAGAAGATGCGATTCTTTTTTGGATTTCTTCGGCGATGAAAACATTGTTTGACACAATCGAAGAAATATCTGGAGAAGAGGCAGCTTCGGTAGTACTGGAAACTACTGGTTTTCGACAAGGATTAGTAGTAGGAGAGTACTTTCAAAACATGAAGGGCGTAACGGTTTTTGAAGCGGCTGAGTTAATTACAAATACATACGCTTCGGCTGGATGGGGAAAAACAACTATCAAATATTTAAATCCTGAAAGTAAAACTCTATCTGCTGAATTAAAAGACAGTTGGGAACATAAAATTAACGTGGCGCAAAAGAAAACAATGGGAGGAAATTTTCTTCCGGCCCATTATGCAGGGATTTTTACAGGACTATTCGGAACAAATATTTGGTACAAGGTGATTCAACATCAAATAGAAGGGCATGAATGCACCACAGTAGAATACTTCCCTTCCAACATTGATATCACTCAAAATATTCATCAATTAGCGAGAAGAAAAGAAGCGCAGAAAATAGAACATTTGCAAAACATTGTAGCGGAAAAAACAGCAGAGTTAAAAGATCTTATTAAAAAGCTGTCTTCTCCTATTATTCCCGTTTTGGAAGGCATAGTCGTCGTTCCTTTGATTGGCAAATACGACGAGGATCGAACGGAAGATTTGATTGTCAATACATTAAATAACCTCCCAAAACATCAGGCTAATTATCTTGTGCTGGATTTAACCGGATTGGATAAAGAACTTACTGAATATACGGCAAGTCTTATCGAAAAATTAGGTGCAGCAGCGTCCCTGATTGGTACAAAAACCATTTTAGTAGGAATTTCTGCTGACTTAGGCTTAGTTATATCAGAGACTCATATTGATTTATCAAAATATGATTGTTTTCAAACACTGCAGCACGGCATTCATTATGCATTGGCACAAAGCGGACGAAGCATCGTTTAAAAGATATATTTTAAATATAACAAAATGCACTCATTCAACATCATAACAAATCTCTTTATCGAAGAACGGAAATGTATTGAAGGATTTCATTTTTTAAAAGAAGAATTGACACGAAACCAAAAGGTGTTATATTATTTTTATATAACACCTTTTGGTGTTATATTTGGAAAAGGAGAATGAAGACAACGATGAATGATAAAAGTGTAGTAGAAGATGTAAAACAGACGATAATATTTAACGCGCCGATTCAAAAAGTTTGGGATAAAGTAGCAACCGCAGAAGGGCTCCAACAATGGTTCATGCCTAATGATTTTCAGCCTCTGGTAGGATATGAATTTCATTTGCAATCGCCTTTTGGACCATCTCCGTGCAAAGTATTAGAAATAGATGCACCAAACTATCTTTCTTTCTCTTGGGATACGGATGGATGGGTCGTTTCGTTTACCTTAAAAGAAATGGGTAATCAAACTGAATTTACGTTTATTCATAGCGGCTGGAAAGAAGCTGAAACACTTCTTGAAAAAGCAAACGAAAAGAGTTCAGTGGTACGAGATAGAATGAGCTACGGGTGGACTAGTCTCGTGAATGAAAAACTTCGAAAGGTTGTTGAAAACTAAATGACTTCATCAGCTGCCAAGCATGATATCTTTCAAGCCATTGCTGATCCTACTCGAAGAAAAGTACTTGAGCTGCTTTCTGAAAAAGAATTGCCTATTTCAGAAATAACGTCCCATTTTTCAATAAGCCGTACCGCTGTTGTCAAGCATCTTCATATACTTTCAGAAGCAGACCTAGTCCATGGACAAAAAAAAGGCAGAGAAAAAGTGTATCATCTTCAGCCAGAGCCTTTGAAAGAAATAAAAGATTGGCTTTCTTACTACGAACAATTTTGGACAAACAAATTATCTATTCTTCAGCATATTGTTGAAAGAGACGAAGAAAGAAATCAATAGAAAAAGCATAAAAACGTTTTTTATAAGGAATATAGCAAAGCCAGTCGTTAAAAAGACTGGCTGTTTTACATAAAAGCTGGTTTTATTCTAGAAGGACAAATAAAAGAAAGATGCAGAACACCATAGGGCATTTCTTAAAATAAAAAGATAGACCTTTAGAAGAAAAAAAGGGGGAAACAGAGCAATGAACAAGCTTTTATTTTATGGGACGAGCGATGCTCAAGGAGTGCCTCGATTATTATGTGACTGTAAAGTATGCACGCAAAAAGATCCATTAAATCAGCGCACAAGACCTAGTGCACAGTTCACACTGGACGGTAACGTGTGTTTGATTGATGTATCACCTGATTTTAAACATCAATTTCATTTATATAATAACAAAAAAATCCCTTCTACCGTGTTTATTACTCATCCTCACAATGATCATGTTGCTGGTTTAGGGGATTTAGCCGACTTATGCTACTGGAATAATGTAAGTACAGAAGTCGTAGCAGCCCCTGAAGTCATCAGCGAGTTAATCAAAAGATTTCCTTATCTCGCAAAAAGAAAAGGGCTTACTTTTAATGGCACGTTAAAGTGGGAAAGCGGAGAAACGGCCATTACGTTTCATAAAGTGAATCACGGATTTAACGGTCATTCCTACGGCATTGTGGTTCATCAAAAACAAGGCGTACGCTGGGCGTATGTATCCGATTCTTTTAATGTGACAAAAGAACAGTGGGAGCCTTTTTACCACTTAGATTTACTGATATTCGGTACATCTTTTTGGAAAGAATATCTTCAAAAAGAAAAAAGATCCGTATATGATGTGACAGAGGCAATGGAGATTAAAGTGAAGCTACAAGCAAAAAACATGGTGTTCACTCATTTATCACACAATATTGATATCCCAAAGCACGCTGAGATGCTTTTAGATAAAAACGTAAGCTTTGCCTATGACGGACGCGAGATTTCATTACCTTATTTGTGTTGAGATTAATTAATATCTTATAGAATAATAATTTCAAACTAGGAAGGTAAAAGGGGTTAATAAGCAGGGATAGCTTGAAGTAGGAACGAACACGACACTAAATTGGAGCTAAAGAAGGGGATAGTGTTATGGATGCTATTATAGAAAAACCAAATAACCTCGGTGAATTATCTCGATTTCTATTAGAAAAAAATAGTCAGAAAACATCACATATTGGTTATTGTGGTGAAAAAGAAGAAGAAATCTACCAGACATTAAAAGAAGATTTTATTAGTGACGAGGGTGATATTAAATTTTTAATCGCTAGAAATAGGACAGGAGAAATTTTAGCGGCTATTGGATTTGATATCGAAGAAATGGTAGCAGAAGTGTGGGGACCTTTTAATAAAACATCTTCTATTGATTTGCAATCTCAATTATGGAAACAGTTAGTTAATGAAAATCCTTTGATCCAAGAATTTCATTTTTTTATCAATGAAGAAAATGAGCTGCAACAAGTATTTATGAATGAAATAAAAGCAAAAAAGACTGGTGAACACTTGATCTTAGAAATTAAAGAACAAAATTTTGATAAAGTTATTGAAATGAAAAGCGAGCCATTTAAACATAGTGATTTTCAAGCATTTGAAATGCTGCATAACGCAATGTTTCAAAATACTTATTATGATGGAAAAACAATTATTGAGAGACTTAACGATAGAAATATGTTAAAGATACTTAAAAATATGTCTAATGAGTTGCAAGGCTATGCGTACTTTGAAGTCGATACTGAAATGCGAGAGGCTTCATTGGAGTATATTGGTGTTTCAAAGAATGCTCAGAGTCAAGGTCTAGGAACGAGGTTGTTAAAGGAAGTTTTAACAGAGATGTTTTCATTTCCACAAATTAATGAAATTAAACTAACCGTTGATAGAGCAAATAGTCAAGCAAATCGAGTATATATGAAAGTTGGTTTTGAACCAAAAGATATTCTTATAAGTTATCGCCTCAAACTGTAAAAGAGTTAAGTTCAATGAGGGCGGAGAACATTAAGTGTAAAAGCGCTCGGATTTTTTTCGAGCGCTTTTACTTACCATTTATATTGCTGATTTGTAGTTCTAACTTATGCTTCTTTCTATCAACCGAATCCGTTAGAAACAAGGCAATTCTTTTTTTGTTGTAAATTAGATGCGCTCGATAAAATCACTCACAACTTTGTTAAACCGATCGCTTTCTTCGAGAAAAGGGCAGTGACAGCTGTTCTCAAAAACTTCAAGTACAGAACCTGAAACCAGCTTTTGAATATGCCTTCCAGCCGCTACAGGAATGAGTTTTTCTTCTTTTCCAAAGCACAGTAAAGTAGGAATTGTAATAAACGGGAGGAATTCTCGATAATCCACAATGGATTGATCAAACAAAATAGCACTAGCTATCGACTCGGGCATTTTCGTTACTTCTTTCATAATCCAATGTTTATCTTTTTCAGTTAATTCATCCTTAAACATAAGCGGAATAAAACTTTCTAATGTACTTGTTCGATCAAGCTGAATACCTTGCATAAGCGAAATAAGGGCAGGTAAATCAAATGCACCGATTGGAAAGTCTGACCATTTAAAGTCTGAAGCCATTTCATCTACAATAATATTCCCTTTTACATTTTCTTCACCAAATTGTTTCAAATATTCCCACACAACAAAAGCACCCATCGACCAGCCTACTAATATGACGTCTTTTAATCGATTATTATTTATAAACTCATGCACATCGCGAGCATAAGTGGAAATTGTGTGACCATATGGAGTATGACTTGAATTTCCATGTCCTCTTAAATCCAAAAGAATAGTTTGATACTGTTTCGAAAAAAAAGAAAGCTGGTTGTGAAAAAAACGACTGCTCATCCAAACTCCGTGAATGAAAATAATAGGTGTTCCTTCCCCTTGTTTTTCATAGTATAAAGTTGCACCGTCTTTTAATGTATAAAAAGGCATCATTTCCGTCTCCAATCTCAAAGGTTCATATCTCATCATGTATGCGCAGAAAAGCTCAGGTAGAACGTATCTCCGCAAGAAAATGTTCATAAAAAAACAAATCCTAGAAGTGTTCGCCTTGATATGTTATACTATTACAGGCTTAAATACTGTATGTTTTTGAAACAATCATTCACTGTAATACTTTTTAGATAGAAGCATCCTCATAAAAAGGATGTTGTTTTTGTCGTAATGTACCTTTAAGTAATGAATTGTTACCATCAATTCGGTTCACAATAACCGACCTACATGCATTATATCTTGCAAATATAAACAGATAGGTGGAAGAAGCAACATGACTGAAAGAAAACCATATCAAGTACTACTATATTATTTGTACACTCCAATTGAAAATCCTGAAGAGTTCACAGCTCAGCACTTGGCATTTTGTAAAGAGCTTGAACTAAAAGGACGCATTTTAATTGCGGCTGAAGGGATCAATGGAACAGTATCAGGAACAGTTGAACAAACAGATAAATACATGGAAACGATGAAAAATGATCCTCGTTTTGAAGGTATTGTATTTAAAATAGACGAAGCAGATGAACATGCGTTCAAAAAAATGCACGTGCGTCACCGCAAAGAATTAGTAACTCTTCGATTAGAAGAAGATGTGAATCCTCTTCGCGTAACGGGTAATTACTTAAGCCCAAAAGAATTTTATCAAGCGATGCAAGATGAAAATACGGTCGTAATCGATGCACGAAACGATTATGAATACGATTTAGGCCACTTCCGAGGAGCTGTTCGTCCGGATATTCAAAACTTCCGTGAGCTTCCTGAATGGATTCGCGACCACAAAGATCAGTTTGAAGATAAAAAAATCTTAACGTACTGCACAGGCGGTATTCGCTGTGAAAAATTCTCTGGATGGCTTCTTGAAGAAGGTTTTGAAGATGTAAGCCAGCTTCACGGAGGTATTGTAACATACGGAAAAGATCCAGAAGTACAAGGTGAACTATGGGATGGTCAGTGCTATGTATTTGATGAGCGCATCAGCGTACCAGTTAACCAAAAAGAGCATGTGATTGTCGGGAAGGATCACTTTACCGGCGAGCCTTGCGAACGTTATGTTAACTGCTCAAACCCAGAATGCAATAAGAAAATCTTAGCTTCTGAAGAAAACGAACACAAATATTTACGCGCTTGTTCACATGAATGCCGAGTAAGTCCCCGTAACCGCTATGTAAAAGAACATGGTTTAACAGAAGAAGAATTTGCAGCACGTGTTAAAGAGTTAGAAAACGAACACGTAACTTTATAATAAAAAAACAGCACGCTATATACAGCGTGCTGTTTTTTTATGAAAAGATTCTCTTGTAACCTAGTGTTTAGAGAATAACCTAGTGTTTAGAGAAGGTTATGCAACGGGTATTTATAAAAAGGAAACATATTCCTGTTTTTTTGTTTTGCATACTTAAAGGAATATTTTTTAGAAAGCGATTAAAAAACGGTTGTACATAAAAACAACAAAGGAGCTTGAAAATGGAAGCGAAAATTGAAAAAAAGTACGATGGACGTTTACTGGAAGGACCCCTATGGGATGAAGAAAATCAAAGATTAGTGCTAGTAGACATTTTAGATAAAAAACTTCTTACGTACGATCCAAAAACGACAACATTAGAAGATATGGATCTTCCTTCAGTTGTTACAAGCGTTTCTACAACCAATCATTCAAAATTGGTCGTCTCCACTCGTAATCAGCTGCTTTTAGTGGATAAAAACAAAAAGAATCATGAAGAGTATATCCGTTTAGATACTCTTGAAAAAAACATGCGTTTTAATGACGGGAAATGTGATCCATATAATCGCTTTTGGATTGGCACGATGAGTGAAGAAGATGAAGAAGGAAAAGCCCAGCTGTACGTAGTAGATGAAAAAGGTGTAATTAAGAGTGCTAAAGAAGGATTAAGCGTGTCAAACGGGCTAGCTTGGAATCGAAGAGGAGACAAATTCTTTCTGGTTGATTCCCCGAAAAATAAAATTATGTCTTATTCATTTTCTAAAGAAACAACAAGGCTCGAAGATGAAAAAGTGTTGATTGACCTTTCAGATATAGACGGGTTTCCTGATGGAATGACAATTGATGAGCACGACCGACTGTGGGTAGCGCTTTGGGGAGGTTCGAAAGTTATTTGTGTAGATCCAGAGAAAGGAGAAATTATAGAATCTATTCATCTTCCTGTTTCCAATGTAACCTGCTGTACATTTGGAGGAGACGATTTACAAACTTTATTTATCACCACAGCTAAGGAAGAAGAAAAATACGAAGAAGCTGCCGGCTCTCTTTTTTCATGCCGAGTAGGAGTAAAAGGCTTACCGGCTTATACTTACGTATATTAGACCAGCACTTATCAAAATGTAATGATTCAGACCAGTAACGATAGATATTAAATGCAGTTTCTACAACTCCTTTGCACTGCGTTCATTCCCTTTACATTTTATTCATTATGAGGAAGAGGAATAAAACATGACGATAACGAATTCCCATAAAGAAGCCTTTCAAAGAATATGAATACTTGTATTGGGTAACAATGGTTAAAGGTACAAAAGGAGGAATTGTTTTGGAACAAACATTGTATGAAAAAGTGGGCGGACAAGAAGCGATTGAAAAAGTAGTAGACTATTTTTATTCTGAACTTGTTTTAAAAGACGAAACAGTTAGTCACTTTTTCGAGCACACGGATATGGATAAACAACGTCGACATCAAGCCAAGTTTATAAGCTTTGCCTTAGGTGGACCGAATCAATATTCAGGAAAGTCGATGGCCAAAGCGCATGCAAATATGAATATTCAGCCCGAACATTTTAATGCAATTGCTAAGCATCTTCATGATGCACTTGCTCACTTTAATGTTGAAGAGCCTGATATTGACCAAGCATTAAGTAAAGTTGAATCCCTAAGAAATGATATTCAATATAAATAAATCATAAAAAAAGAAGGTTACTGTAACCTTCTTTTTTTATGCTCAAAGCTGTGATGTATGAAGGAAACATGGAAAAGACATCGTAATATGATAAAAATGCAATAGGTGAAAATATTTATCGAAAGTCTGGGAGTGGGAGTATGTCAGCAATTAATGGGAAGCAATACGTAGAGAGAATTAACCAATTAAAAGCAAATGTATGGGTTGATGGCAAGCTCGTAACAGGCGATATATCAGAACATCCGGCTTTTAAAGGAGCCATTAACAGTCAAGCTAAGCTTTATGATCTTCAGCATGATAAAAAAATCAAAGATATCATGACATACCAATCTCCGGCTTCTAAGGAATTTGTCGGTACATCTTATTTACAGCCTAAAACAAAAGAGGAGTTAAAAAAGAGGCGAGAGATGACTCAGCAGTGGGCTCGCTTAACTCACGGTATGATGGGGAGAAGTCCAGATTATATGAATACCGTATTGATGGCTTTTGCATCCTCTGCAGAACTCCTGAGAGGAGCAGAAAATTGCTTTCCTGAAAACATCATTTCTTATTATGAATATGTGAGAGAGCACGACTTATCGCTCACTCATACATTCATCGATCCTCAAGTCAATCGAATCCAATTTTATTACGAGCAAAACGATGAACCGATAGCAGCAAGAATAGTTGATAAAAACAATGAGGGAATCGTTATCCAAGGCGCGAAACTGCTTGCTACACAGGGCGGAATGACAGATGAACTGCTCGTACTGTCTTCAGCGGGCATTCAAGGAAAAGAAAAAGGATTTGCTTTTTCAATTCCAAGTAATACAAAAGGAATTAAATTTATTTGTAGAGAATCATTTGCAGGAAAAGATTCGACGTTTGATTATCCATTAAGTTCTAGATTTGAAGAAATGGATACAATTGTTGTCTTTGACCATGTATTAGTACCGTGGAACCGCGTGTTTTTCTATGAAAATGTAGACGTATCAAATACATTCCTTGCTTCTAGTTCCTTCTCAGCTTTTGCTCTGCATCAAGTAACTTCAAGGAGAATTGTCAAAACAGAGTTTGTATTAGGAATTGTACAATCTCTGATTGAAACCATTAACATTACGGACTATCCGCATGTGCGAGAAAAAGCCACGGAGCTTATTATTGCGTTAGAAACGATGAAAGCTCTCGTGATGAAAGCAGAAGAAGAAGCGGAGATTGATACATGGGGATACATGCGTCCGAATGAAACTACACTTCGTATTGCCGCAAATATATTTTCAAAAACATATCCTACCTTTACAGAGATTATCCAGCTTTTAGGTGCAAGCGGACTAATGGCAATACCAACAGAAAATACGTGCCGCTCATTGGTTAAGGAAGATATTACGCGTTATTTGCAAGCTAAATCGAGAGGAGCAGAAGATCGAATTAAGCTTTTTCGACTTGCATGGGATTTAACGATGAGTCCGTTTGGCACAAGAGAAACGCTGTATGAACGTTTTTTCTTTGGAGAGCCTGTACAGTTAACCAGTTATCTGTACTTATCTTACGATAAAGAGCGCTATGTACAGAGAGTCACCGATTTTTTGAAAAGTTAATGGAGAAAACTGATCTCCGCTGGGTATGATAATTTAGTTGCAAAAACAGCGGAGATGCTTATTGAATAAATTTGAAAAATCTGCAATAATTTTCAGGGAATCATTTCTGTGAAAATACTAAGGAATACTATAAAGATAGGATGTTACAATGAAGCAATTAATCTATTTTGGTTTAGAACAAGCAAAATCTTGTGTTTTTCCTGTTATTATTTTTCTTACATTGGCCATGACAAAAATAATTGAAGTACCGTTTATTTCTAGATATGACCTTATTTTATTAGTCTGTCTAGGAACTCAAGTTTTAATGGTGGCGTTTAAACGAGAAACGCTTGATGAAGTAAAAGTCATTGCAGTATTTCATTTAATTGGACTAGCGTTAGAACTCTACAAAGTTCATATGGGCTCATGGAGCTATCCGGAAAAAGCTTTCACTAAAGTCTGGGGAGTTCCGCTGTACAGCGGATTTATGTATGCTAGTGTAGCCAGCTACATGTGCCAAGTGTGGAGAAGGCTTGAATTAAAGCTTGCGAATTGGCCTTCTACGTGGATTGTCAGTATACTAAGTATGACTATTTACCTTAACTTTTTCACGCATCATTTCATTTACGACTTCCGCTGGTTTTTAAAACTTTTTACTTTACTTATTTTTTATCGAACTTTTGTATATTTTACGGTTAACAAACGTACATATCGCATGCCTTTAGTATTGTCTTTTGTACTGATTGGCTTTTTCATTTGGATCGCTGAAAATATCGCAACATTTTTCGGAGCATGGCAGTATCCAGATCAACAGCAGCAATGGACAATGGTTCATATAAGTAAAATTAGCTCTTGGCTTCTTCTTGTGATTGTTAGTTTCTTGATTGTTGCTTTACTAAAGCATTTAAAAGAAAATCAAAGCCAATTTAAACAAAGGAAGAAATCCAAAGAAACAAACGAAATATATGAAAGATAGAAACATAACTATGTACACGCTGTTAATATGAGGTACAGAAGCTTTGGAGGATTATATGCAAGAATATATCTTTTATCTTCCCTATTTTAAATCAGCGGGGAAGACCGTAGCAGTTACAAATGAAAATGGAGAAAACGTCGGACAGCTTAAGAGAGTGCATAAAAATATGTGGACTAAAAGTATTGATTTTGTAACTCGTGATGGACTTCCAGTTTTAGATTCTATTTCTTGGTTTCCTATCTTTTCCTGCGGCTTAAAGGTACATGTACAAGTTCAATGGGAAGGAAGAACGGTGTTTATTGATCACGTGAAGAAACACCGGTGGGTGATAAAAGAAAGTGGAAAAACAGTGGGGGATCTATTAGGTAAAGGAATAATCAAAAACGAAGGAGCACAAGAAATTAGATGGGGAAATAACGTCTACATGTTAAGTAGTCATGAAGCTGTAGAGGAAGCATGTATTTTTAATCAAAAAAGAGAAAAAGTCGCGGAGTTTAAATCAGACCTTTTTCATTTTAAACAAGGAAAACACTCAATAAGAGTAACAGAAGAACTGCCCGTACCCATTTTTATCGCTTCTTACTATATAACTACTTTTATTATGCCATGCATATAATCAGGCGCAGAATGATTCTGCGCCTGATTTTTATATCATGATTTTACAAATATCATTTGTGAATTCAACGGGATCACTAATAGATAAGCCTTCAATTAGAAGAGCTTGGTTATATAATAAATTTGTATAAAGGTCTAGTTTCTCTTTGTCATTTTCAAATGCATCTTTTAAAGAAGCGAATACATCATGATTTACGTTAATTTCTAACACTTTTTCTGCTTTTACATGCTGATTGTCAGGCATAGCACTTAAAATTTTCTCCATTTCAATCGTTACTTCACCATCAGCTGATAAGCAAACGGGGTGTGTTTTTAAACGTTTAGACGCGCGCACATCTCCTACTTTTCCCGCCAAAGCTTTTTTCATATAGTCAAATAGCTCTTTATTTTCTTTTTCCTCAGACTCATTGAGCTGTTCTTCTTCTGCTTCAATCCCTAAGTCACTGCTTGAAACAGATTTAAATTCTTTTTCTTCGTACGTCATTAACATTTTAATCGCAAATTCATCGATATCTTCTGTAAAATACAGAATTTCGTATCCTTTATCTGCAACCAATTCTGCTTGAGGAAGCTTTTCAATTCGGTCGTACGATTCGCCTGATGCATAATAGATATACTTTTGATCCTCAGGCATGCGCGATACATACTCGTTTAGTGTTACGAGCTTTTTCTCTGTAGAAGAATAGAATAAAAGCAGGTCTTTTAATACATCTTTGTTGCTGCCAAAGTCACTGTAAACGCCGTATTTTAGCTGGCGGCCAAATGATTCATAAAACTTCTCGTACTTTTCACGTTCGTTTTTAAGCAAGCTTTTTAATTCGTTTTTGATTTTCTTGCCGATGTTTTTGGCAATCAGCTGAAGCTGGCGGTCTTGCTGCAAAATTTCACGTGAAATATTAAGAGATAAATCTTCAGAATCTACCATACCTTTTACAAAGCTAAAGTAGTCTGGAAGAAGATCTGCACATTTATTCATAATTAAGACTCCGTTTGAATACAGTTCAAGCCCTTTTTCAAATTCTTTTGAGTAGTAATCAAACGGACTATTTTCTGGAATAAATAAAACAGCATTGTAGCGAATCGTTCCATCCACATTAATATGAAGGTGAGTGAGCGGTTTATCAAATCCGTAGCGCTTTTCTGAATAAAACTGCTCATAGTCTTCTGAAGTCAATTCATTTTTATTTTTCTTCCAGATCGGTACCATACTGTTGATAACTTGTTCTTCTGTATAATCTTCTAGCTCGTTATCAGAACCTTCTTTAGGCCGTTTTTCCGTTATGTCCATTTTAATCGGGTAGCGGATAAAGTCTGAATACTTTTTAATGATTTCTTTTAAACGATACTCTTCTAGATACTCATCATACGTTTCATCTTCTGTATTTTCTTTAATTTTTAAAATGATTTGAGTCCCAACCGTTTCTTTGTCGCAAGGTTCGATTGTATAACCATCAGCACCAGTAGATTCCCATTTATAGGCTTCATCGCTGCCTAACGCTTTACTAATCACCGTTACGACATCTGCCACCATAAACGCTGCGTAAAACCCAACGCCGAATTGGCCAATAATCGTGTGTCCGTCCTTTGTTTCATTTTCATTTTTAAACGCAAGGGAACCGCTTCGCGCAATTGTGCCCAAGCTACTTTCAAGCTCTTCTTGCGTCATGCCAATTCCAGTATCCGTAATGGTTAAGGTACGGTTAGTTTTATCGGGTGTTACTTTTATGTAATAGCTTTCTTTGTTAAAACGCAAGGAGTCGTCTGTTAAAGCTTTGTAATAAATTTTATCGATTGCATCGCTTGAATTTGATAGAAGTTCTCTCAAAAATACTTCTTTTTGAGAATAGATGGAATTAATCATCATCTCTAATAATCGCTTTGATTCGGCTTTAAATTCTTTTTTTGACATAAGAAGTTCTCCTTTCCAAATAGGGCTTACAAAATAATTAGCACTTGAATAGATAGAGTGCTAATCACTCTTTTTATTTAACATGTATTAGGGTATTTGTCAATATATTAGGAGATTCACCAAAGAGATTAAAAATTAGACTGAAAAAAGCAAACTTTTAAAAAAAGGTTGAACGTTCTGAAAGAGTTTGCTAGAATATACTTAATTTCAAAGACTATATGTGACTGGCGAAACGCGGATAACCGTGAGGAAGCATATAGTGACGTAGCCGTTCGCCTGGGCAGAGGTAAGGGATTAATACATATCTCTTACCTCTTTCTGTTTAGGGGGAGAGGATATAGAAGTTATCAGACATGTAGGCTAAAAAACCAGACTTTTAAAAAAATTAAAAATGAAGTTCCTTTATCCAAAGGTAAAAACATGTAAAACTACGATGATAATCAGAGGAGAGTACAAAATGAGCACATTAACATTAGAAAAAGTACAAACAATCAAAACATTAAACAACATTGCACAAAAAGGTCTAAATGTTTTTAATCAAGAAGGTTATCAAATTGACAACGACAGCGAAAATCCAGATGCGATTGTCGTGCGTAGCTTTAACATGCACAGCATGGCATTTGACCAAAATTTAAAAGCTATTGCACGAGCTGGAGCAGGGGTTAACAATATACCGGTGGACGCTTGCACGGAGCAAGGTATCGTTGTATTTAATACGCCAGGAGCTAATGCAAACGCAGTAAAAGAAATGGTTTTAACTACAATTATGGCTTCTTCTCGTAACTTATTTGCTGGAGTTGAATGGACAAAAGGATTAGACGGCCAAGGTGATCAAATTCCTAAGTTAGTTGAAGCAGGTAAAAAACAGTTTGTTGGAAAAGAAATCAAAGGTAAAACATTAGGCGTTATTGGTTTAGGTGCAATTGGTGCTCTTGTAGCAAACGACGCGCTTGATTTAGATATGGACGTAATTGGTTTTGATCCATTCATTTCTGTTAATACAGCTTGGAATTTGTCTCGCAACGTACAGCGTGCAATGTCTCTAGAAGAACTATTTGCAGCATCTGACTATATTACGGTTCACGTTCCATTAACGGACGATACAAAAGGTGTTTTCAATAAAGAGACGTTTAGCATCATGAAACCAGATGTTCATATTTTGAACTTCTCACGCGGTGAGCTTGTAAACGAA
This sequence comes from Priestia megaterium, assembly GCF_009497655.1. Taxonomy (NCBI): domain Bacteria; kingdom Bacillati; phylum Bacillota; class Bacilli; order Caryophanales; family Bacillaceae; genus Priestia; species Priestia megaterium. The sequence continues at coordinate 2,362,632 of NZ_CP023317.1, forward strand.
GAAGATATGAAAGCTGCTCTTGAAAGTGGAAAAGTTGGTCGATATATTACAGATTTCCCAAATCAAAATGTCTTGAACATGAAAAATGTTGTGCCAATTCCTCATTTAGGGGCATCAACTCAAGAATCAGAAGAAAACTGTGCGGTAATGGCAGCACGTCAAGTGAAAAATTTCTTAGAAACAGGAAACGTTAAAAATTCAGTGAACTTCCCGAATGCATCTCTTCCTTACACTGGGAAAAAACGCGTAGCTGCTTTCCATCACAACGTACCGAATATGGTAGGACAACTTACGCAAGTATTCTCAAACTACAATTTAAACATCGCAGATATGGTGAACAGAAGCCGCGGTGAATATGCGTATACAATGATCGATATTGACAATCAAGTAAGTGACGAGATTGTGCCTGAGCTAGAAGAAAAAATTGGTCAAATTGAAGGAATTATTACAAGTCGTATTATCTAATTTGGTTATCATCCTATTTTAGTGTTTCAGCCCTAACTTTTCTAAGTTAGGGCTGTTTTTACATGGTGCTTATCCTCATATCATTTCCTTCATTCCCATAGCATATAGAAATACCTTTAAAGAGGTGAACGTTTTGTCAGGAGAAATGATAGGAATTTTGATAGGGTCGCTCATCGCGCTGGCAGGAACTTTCATTACGTCTGTCGTAGCTATAGCGATGTCGAAAGAGCAATACAAGCAAGAGCTTCGCAAAGCATTTATCCAAAAGAAAGTTGATGCCTATACCCATGTGTGTCAGGTTATTTTAGCTATAAAAAATGATTTACTGACAATAACCGTTTCTTCAGCCGGCTTAAACTGGACGGCTCAATCTATTAACAAACTAGCAGATGTATGTATTACGGAAGGACTGTGGATCGATGAAGAAGACAGCAAAAAGCTGGAGGTTCTGCAAAAGCAGCTTTCAAAGTTTGTATTGGATGAAATAGAACTGTCTAGACATGATATCCTCACAACCTGTTATGAAATTATTGAGTATTGTGAAAAAAAGGTAAAGATTCTTCATTTTATGACTACAAAAGAATAGGTGATTACTACTTTAAGAAGGGATAGTAGACGGATAAAAAAAGCATCGGAATATAAAGTCAAAAAACAATCCGTTTATACACCAGCAGTCGACGAGGGCATTAGTAAGGAAAGGGCCAAGGGGAAATTTTTTGTAAAAACGATAGAAAAAGATAGGCTCAGTACCGGGTCTATCTTTTTGCGTTTATATAAAGATTAAATATATTTATATATGCATGTGTCCAAGCATTTACAGAAAAAACTCCTAAAATATAGTCCAGAAAGGAGACGATTGTATGTCAAATTACGAGTCGAGCAAACCGTATATTAAATCCGTTAATATACCTAATCCTTTATATCAATCGTTAAAAGGAGACTATTTTGTTGGACAAACTGAGCCTATTCGTTTTGGTGGAAATAGAAACGCTTCGGGCGGATTAGTGAACCCTTCCGGCTCCGGAGTAGATTTATTTGTGAATGCTTTTACTATCACTAACTATTCAAACGAACCTTTTACTGCTGAAATTTGGTTTAATTCTATCCCCCTGGAAAAGGAACAACTTCAGATAATGTGAGTCCAGCAAATACTACAATACGTTCAAAGCCAAAAGGGAAAATTAAATTTGCAGAAATGGTAAAAGGCGTTCCTGCTAAAGGGGTAAACGTATTTAACCGTGTTGTTCCGCCGAAAAGTACATTAGTAAGTGATGAAGACGGCAAATTTATCTTTCCAAACAACGGTTCATACGTTATTTTCTTAGTTTCTCCAGGAAATAAAGAAATTGAAGCTGAAATTGCATATGGATGGTTCGAGAAAAAACGTAAGAAGGACTGTTAACTGAATAGGTCTTAGCGATTGTATGAGAAGTGTATGAGCTATTTCATATTTAATACAGTTCTTAACAAACGGTAAGTGTTTATGAAAAGAACTTTACAGTAGCATCCAAAGTTCTTTTTTATAGCTTGCGTTTTTTCGTTTGATTGTAGATATAACTAAAGAAAAACAAGCAAACGTATAATTCCGATTACGCAAGCGATTTGAACGGCATTTAAAGAAGTTGAGGACTCAAGAAGCAAAGCGATAATACATAAGTAGAATGAAGTAACTTTTTTGTCCAGGATATAAGCATGCTTAACATCTCACGTTCATGTCTACATTCACATTATCTTAAGTTTCAATTCATACTGGCTTCATATAAATGAATCATACTGAATGTATTAATGAAAGATACGAGGTGAAACAATGTTAAACAAGCTTTTTAGACTATTTACACAAGAAACCGAGATATCTAAAGATAAAGAAGGAGATCTCCAAGAAGAGAACGATTTTAACGAAGTTTGTGATGATTATTTCATTATAGATGAGTATTAGAAACCCTATAAAACGCTGCAAAATTTCAAGGATTGATTGAGTATATCTGTACAACCAGTAATCGTACAAGGATCGTAAAGGTATACTTTTATGGCCGATTAATATTGATAAATTGCTTTTTACATGAAACAATGCGAAAAAGATGGGCACCCTAAAAGCAAAAGGAGGGGATAGAATGAGCAAAGAACCAAACGATGAAACAAGTGAAGGGCTGAATCAGCTTTTTGAAATCATCAATGCAAAAGGCGACGAGGGCGAACTTAGAGAAATTGTAAGCAGGAGCAGTGAAAAGAATAATTATAAAAATCATGAGGATCAATCGTAAAAAGAAAATAAAAAACCTCTTCATGAAAATCATGAAGAGGTCAGATGAAATAGTATTACACCCATTCCATCCGGCAGAGTTTTAAAGTGTTTTAAACTCTTGATGCGACTGGTTTTATGGAACTGATGGGATTCGAACCCACGACCCCTTGTCTGCCAGACAAGTATTCTCCCACTGAACTACAGTCCCGCTTATGTAGAGTCTTTATTGCCTGTTGACTCTACTATATTTTAATACGTATGACGCACGTTCGCAATAGTTATTTTCAGTGTTTTCTAATTTCTTCATATGAATATTAACTTCTAAAAAAATCATTTACTTCTTGTTTGTACGTATTAAAAAAACTTGGAATTTGGCTTGGTTCCAATCCTTTTTCAGCGTATTTGCTGATGGACTCGTAGTACCATTTCTGTTTTTCGAATCCTCTTTTAAAACTATTCCAAATCGTATCTCCTTGCTGATCGTAGCTTTCTTTTAAAGACCGTAAATTGTCTAATTTATCTGCTACAATTAAAGATTTCACTTCAAGAGAACCAGTTTTCACAATTTGAATTGTATGCTGTTTACGTTCTTCCCAGCTTTTTGATTTGTTTTCTGTATGAGCTTCAACAATCCCTGCTACCTCTAAACCAAATCTTCGTACAATTTCTTCGAGTGTTACACTTGTATCTTCTACAGCATCATGCAGATAAGCTGCTGCAATTACTTCTTCACTAAAACCTGCTTTTTCTAAAATATTACCTACGTTAATAGGATGAACAATATAAGGTGTATCGGAAAGCTTGCGCATTTGGCCGGTATGAGCGTGTTCTGCATACCTACGTGCTTCTTTTATTAAAGACATCATATTCCTCCATTTTTTATACAGTATATCTTCATATTATTAGTATAAACGAATATAGCTCTTCTAACGTTATGAAATTGCACAAATTCATTTCTTATAATAAGGTAAGGCTACCAAAAGCCCTTCTTATTGTACGGTTTTTTATAAAGCCTAATATCTATTTAATAGGCCTGTATCAGTTGCCATTTCCTTTTTTATTCATAGTTTGTATGAAGGAGTGATAGCAATGCAAAACCGTAATAATCAAAATATTAAGGTCATTGATGTTTCTCATCACAACGGAACAATTAATTGGGCAAAAGTGGCGTCGGATGGGGTAAAAGGCGCGTATATTAAATTAACAGAAGGTACAACCTTCTTAGATAAAAAATCATATGATAATTATATAGGAGCAAAAAATGCAGGTCTACGTGTAGGCTTTTATCACTTTGCTCATGCTGATAATGATCCTATTGCAGAAGTTAATTTCTTTTTAAATAAATTAGGCAGCATGAAGGTTGATTTGCCTCATTGCTTAGATTTGGAAGAAAATAAAGGGAAAACAAAAGCGCAGGTCACAGCCTTTGCAGTTAGATGGATGGAATATATTGAAAGGAAAACAAGCATTACGCCTATTCTTTACACCGGGTATAGTTTTATTAAATCCAATTTTACAAGCGCCGTGGCAAGATATCCGCTATGGATAGCTCGTTACAGTGGAAGTAACCGTTCCAAGGGATTTACTAATCCAGGTGATACGGCCATTTGGGATAGATGGTCTATGTTTCAATATACAGATCAAGGAAAAGTAAACGGGATTAAAGGCAATGTTGATATCAATGAAATGGATCTGGATTTCTTTAATAGTATTAACACAGGGGTGGCGGTGGTGGAAAATAATCAGCCATCAGCACAATTGCAGCAAGGTGATAGCGGACTAGCTGTAAAAGAACTGCAGCAAAACTTAATTAAATTAGGATTTGAGCTTTCCCAGCAAGGAACCGATGGCCAATACGGAAATGAAACCGTTGCAGCTGTTAAAGCTTTTCAAGAAAAGTATGGATTAACGTCAACTGGAAAAGCTGATGAGAAAACATTAGCTAAAATGATGGAATTGCTTAAGGGTGTAAGTACTCCTATAGAAGAATCATTACCAAAGGTTACTTCACTCGGAGATAAATATTCTTTTCAAGTAAAAGCGAAGAAGGATATTGGAGTCTACAAATATGCGAATGTAACAGAGAATTTCAGAACTATAAAAAAAGGCACGGTATTTAGCGTATATGGCTATACGAGTGCAGCATGGGCTGTTCCAGGCGGATTCGTGCAAATGAAAGACGTAGAACCTATCCCAGTTACAATTAAAACAGGCGGATTAAGTAAAGACATGGAAACAGAGTTTCGTGCTTTCTTAAAAAATGAAGGAATTGACAGTGAATTAAACGTACATGCAATAGGTAATCCGTCAGCTGAACTCACAGCAGCTGGACTGGATTTTGTAAAAGTTAAACAATTTTTAGATAAAAAAGGCTGGTACTACAAGCAATAAACCCCCGCTCTGAAGAGTAGGGGTTTATTTTGAGATTTTATAAAAAAAGAAGAGCAGACATCAATTAAGTAATTAAAATATGTTCTAAATAACAAATTAAGTGATAACAAAAAAGTTTTTATGTATAGTCGACCTCTAACAGTCATATTTTTAGTCAACGGCTCATGGAGGGTGAATGAATATGAAAAATACGCAGATTCGAATTGAAACACTATCCTATCACTATGAAAGCATTATGGTGAATGATGAAGTAGAGCGTGCGATAAAAAGTATTGAAGTGACGTATCGAGCATATAAACATAACCACGTTTTAAACGGACACGTAGTACTTTCAGGAGAAGAGATTTACGATCTTCAGCAGCTGACTCACGCAGTGGCTGGGAAAATAAAAGCAGAATTAGAAACTACATAAAAAAGCGCCTTTCTTTAATGTTTGAAATTTAAAGAAAGGCGCTTTTTTATATTAATTATTAATTAAACTGCAAAAAGAAGAAATTAAAGTATGTTCTAAATAAAATATATAAATAAAAAACATAGCATTTAAGAGAATTCCCTAAGCCCTACGCATTACCTTTGCATTGTGAACTTTCTCTCTTTTACTATGTGTAAGCAACACGCCGCATAACGTAATGATGCTTCCAACAATGGAAGCTGCACTCGGGATATCTTTTAAAAGCAGCCACGCTAAGAAAAAGGACAGCGCAGGAGTTAAGTAAAGAGAGATGGCAGCCTCAGCAGAACCTATACGCGATGTCAGATAAGCGAGTACCATATAGGGAATAACGGTTGGAAATAATCCTAAATATATCACGCTTATTGCTGATCTGACAGAGATATACGCAAGTTCTGTTTCTAACCCAGGTAAAAAAACAAGCATAGAAATTGTAGCCCCCCAAATACTGTACGTCACAAAAGAAAGGAAACCATATTTTTTTAATAAATTTTTTTGACATACTATATAGACGCTTTCTGCAAGGGCAGCTAGCAGAACCAGTAAGATTCCATTAACTGAGTGTACAAAATTCTCTTTGCTGAAGGTTAAAAGTACAATACCAGCAAAGCTTACTGCAGATCCAATCCATTTTCTTTTTCCGAACTCCTCCTGAAAAAGAAAAATAGCTAAAAGCGAAGAAAAAATAGGAGTAGTCGAGATCAGTAAACTCGCAATACCCGCACTTACCGTTTTTTCTCCAATGTTTAAGGCCGTGTGATAGACGGTAAAGCCTAAAAAACCGAGCGCTAAAAGAAGTGGAATATCTTTTATATCAGGCAAGGACATGCGTGTGGCTATTGCAATAACTAACAGCACTACAGAAGCAATACTTAACCGAACAAAAGCGAGGTGCTGAGGAGAAAACGATTCCAGCCCTATTTGAATAACTGGAAATGCTGAAGCCCATAAGCTAATCATCAGTATATGTAAGAACACCAGACTAAACGTTAATTTCATACCTATTCATCTCCATTTTTCATTTTGAATCCAACCAGTATCTATTGTGGTTCCCATGTTAATAAACATTTGATAAAATGTCTTCAACCAGTTTAAAAGCAATTAACCCAACCACTTTAAAAACAGGAGTACGTGTATGAATCAAGAGAACAGTTCGAGTTATCCAAAATACAAGCAAATCATTGATTTTATGAAAGAGAAAATTGCGCGTGGAGAATGGCCGATTGGAAGTAAAATTCCTAGTCAGCGAAAGCTTGCTGCTATGTTTGATGTTAACCGAAGTACGGTCATCACCGCATTAGAGGAATTAACAGCGGACGGTTTAATTGAAGGTAAGATGGGAAAGGGAACCATCGTTATAAATAATACGTGGACACTTTTGGCTACAACTCCGCCCGATTGGGATGTTCATGTGAAATCAGGCATGCATCATCCGAGTCAAGCAATGGTACAAGATATTAATGAATCCGAATTTAACTCAAACCTTATTCAATTAAGCAAAGGAGAGCTTTCACCTGACATATTTCCTAAAAACAAAATGAAATACGCCGTAGAAAAAGTAGCAGAAAATATGGAGGTTCTAGGATACGAAGAACCAAAGGGGTATTTTCCTTTACGAAAAGAATTAAGTGCATATATGAAAACAATAGGGATTGAATCTTCTCCAGATTCTATTTTAATTGTTTCCGGCGCTCTTCAAGCTCTTCAGCTTATTTCAATTGGACTGCTGCAAAGAAACTCTTCGGTTTTGCTCGAAAAACCTTCTTATCTATATTCCTTACATGTATTTCAATCAGCCGGAATGAAACTCAAAGGCCTTGCTATGGATGAGGAAGGAATAAAAGTAACAGCTATAAAACGCGCCGACCCTCAAGAAGGGCAAGCTATTTTATATACAAATCCATGTTTCCATAACCCAACGGGAACATTAATGTCACAAAATAGGCGTTACGATTTGTTGAAAGAATGTGAGGAACATCAGCTTCCTATTATTGAAGATGATTTATACCGCGAATTATGGCTAGATAAACAGCCTCCGCTGCCATTAAAAGCTTTAGATAAAAATGGACACGTGTTATATGTTAGCAGTCTTTCTAAAACACTAAGCCCGGGATTACGGATCGGATGGATAGTCGGCCCAGAACCAGTCATTGAGCGTTTGGCGGATATTAAAATGCAAACAGATTATGGATCTAGCTCATTATCTCAAAGAGTAGCAGCAGAATGGTTTAAAAATGGCTTATATCAACAGCATATGGAAACTGTACGAACGGAATTGCGAACAAGAAGAAAAGTGATGCTGAATGCTTTGGAAACATACGCAGGAGATATAGCAACATGGACGAATCCTGAAGGAGGCTTTTTTATATGGGTGCATATTCAACCTTCTATTTCAATGAAATCTTTATACTCTCGTGCTTTAAAAAGAGGGATATTGCTTAACTCTGGAAGTATTTATGCACAAGAAACCGGCAGTTATCTTCGGCTTTCTTACGCCTATGCCTCTTTACCAGATATCGATAGAAGCATTGAAATTCTTGCTGAACTGATTCGGGAATTGCAAGTATAGTAAAAAAAGGAATAGTGGATTACCCACTATTCCTTTTTATTTGTATCAAACTATTCTTCTTATAAAAAACATCAAGTAACAACTGACTATATATTACCATCTATAAATACGTGTTATTTTTTATGGAAAAAATAAGTTAATAAAACTTTTAATTGACTTTCTGTACGTTTTACATGTAAATCGTGAATGGTTTTAACTACGTAATCATTATCAAACATTTCCAACACCTCAATTATTGTTAAGTTTCCTGTTTGTTATAGTTTATGAAATCAGCAGACGCATATCATCGGCCATCAGCTGTAACTTTACGGTTTATCTTTTACAACTAAAGGCTGAAACGTACGCTCATGATTGAACGCACGAATAACAGGATATGCAAAAAAATGAAAAGTGTGCACGTTTTGTTTTAAAAAAGCTATATCTTTAAAAAAAGAAAATTGTCACACACATTTATGAATATGTATCTACTAAGTAAGAAGACTTTTTTAGTTGGTGGGATTGAAGGTGAAAAAGATGGATGAATTATTTAAAGATCTTGATCTGTACAGAACGCAAGAAGAAATGAAACAGTATTTTGAACATACGCAGCAAATGATTCATCAAAACAAAGAGTATATAAAATTAGCTCGACTCAAAAAAGGGCGTTTCAAAAAGTTTTTTGAAGAGTTTTATCCGCTTTATTGTTTCAGCCAATCTTCTTATTGTCCGAGGAATTCAAAATTGAAGCTTATTATTGGAAGTCAAGGATACGACGGATTAATTCTTCAGCCGGATGGTACTGAAAAACGAATTGAAATTACTTCTTATAAAGATGGGAAACTGGAATTTGAAGATGCACAGAGGGTCAATTCAGGAAATTTTGCTCTACCCCGTATCCAGACGGAAGGTTCTGTGGAAGAGTATATAGAAAAAGTGCTAGAAAACATCCAAAAAAAGAGCAAAAAAGATTACAGTGGAGCATCCATTCTATTTGTTGTACACACGTTTCATTATTTTGAAGCCTATGGAAAAAGTTCAGCTGCCTTTATTCGTACCTTAAAAAAAGAAATGAAGAATACTGATTTTCGAGCGGATGAAATTTATTTATTAGAATTAAATCAGCCAGAAAGTGAAAGTATTAAGCAAAACATTCATTTCATTAAATAAGAAGACACGCTGTAGATTTTGAGGCGTGTCTTCTTTTCTGATAATAGAAGTTAATGCAGGTGGATAATTTTGAAAATTACAACAATTAAGTGCTATAATTCAAGTATGAATATGCATTCAGAGGAGGAAAACCAATGGATTTAGCTTATAGAGAGAAAGCGTACGAATATGCTAAAAGATTCGAATCTAGCTATGACGATTATGATGAACGCTATAAGGTGCACAATAATCCGACGGTGTGGCGATTTATGCCGCTGTCTGATTTTCAAGATTTACTAGAAACCAATGCGCTTTTTTTCGCGAAACCTGATGCATTTTCAGACCCTCTTGAAGGATGCTCTTCAATGTGGAACATAGAAGAGTTAAGAAAAAAAGGCGAACGTCATAACCGTACCTCTAGAACCTATATAAGAAAAATCCATGAATTTTCTGCTGTTTCATCCTGGCATATCAATGACTACGAAGCCGCTGGAATGTGGGATCTATATTTAAAGGGGAATGATGGCGTAGCTATTAAAACCACCTATGAAAATTTATTGTGCAGTATTAAAGATTTGCGCTATAAAATCTTCTCTGGCAAAGTGCAGTACATAGACTTCCAAAAAGAAATGATCAGTCACTCTGTATATGACACGTTATTTTACAAGCGCAAATCCTATCAGCATGAAAATGAATTGAGGCTTGTTATTGTGGCAAGTCGTATACACGCTTGGAAGCTGCAAAAGCTATTCGAAATTCAAGGTATTTCCGCAAATCAATGGCAAAAACGAATGGATATCCTTGAAAAAAGATCGTATGAGTTTTCTCATGAGCATGGCAACCTCCTTACATGTAATTTACATCAGCTTATCAACGATATTTACGTATCGCCAAGAAGCGCTCAAAGCTGTGTAGATGAGGTAAAAGCTCTTACTAAGAAACACGGTCTCGCTTATAAAAAGGTTATTCAGTCTGACTTGTATAAGGACTATATTTACTAAATGCTAGCGAAGTACACAAAGGCTTAATCAAAAATGATTAAGCTTTTCGTGTTACACGTTTTATATTTCCATACATTTCCTCATATAAAATAAAACAAACCTCCAAAGCCTATGTATACATATTAGATAAATCAGGAGTACAGTATGGTTAAAAAAATGCTGTTTATTTTAGTATGCGGGCTTTGTTTGTGTTTGTTTTTTCAATGGGACGTAAAAAAAGGCTATAACGCTTATGTTCGCGTACATCCGCTTATCGAAACGCCTGTTTACCAAGGCGAGATAGCGCTGTATGCACAAGGAAGTAGTTTATATCCTGCTTTATTTGAGGACATTAAAAAAGCAAAAAAGTACGTGTACATTCAATTTTTTATTATTCGAGCGGACAACATTAGCATGAAGCTATTTAAGCTATTGAAAGAGAAAGCAGCTGAAGGGGTAAAGGTTAAACTTTCTGTAGATCGTTTTGGAGGAAACGATCTCTCCCGAACACTCATAGATGATCTTAAGAAAAATGGAGTTGAGTTTACTTTTAGCCGAAAAGCAAGCAGGCAGCACTTTTTCTATAGCATTAATCATCGAAATCACCGAAAGTTTGTCGTAATAGATGGCCAAGAAGCCTATCTCGGAGGTTTTAATATAGGAGAAGAATACTTAGGGAAGCATAAAAAATTGGGCTATTGGCGTGATTACCACTTGCGAATCAAAGGAGAAGGTATTTTTGAAATTGAAAAGCAATTTTTGAAAGATTGGGAAGAAGACACGGGACAACATATATCTCCTCAGCGAGTTCCTATCGCTCGCTCTAACGGAGCAAACTATCAGCTACTGTTTTCAACTGGAGAAGAACTTGAGCAAAAGATGATTGATCTAATCAACCGTGCCAAAGTAAAGCTTACCATTGCTACCCCTTATTTTATTCCAAGTGAACATTTAATGAATGCACTTATTTCAGCAAAAGAAAAAGGCGTTTTAATTGATATTATACTTCCAGACAATACCGATGCGTGGTTCACTAAACCGCCTAGTTACCCTAAAACAGAGAAACTATTAAACAAAGGTATTCGAATTTTCTTATATAAAAAGGGATTTTTTCACGGAAAAGTAATGGTCATCGATCATACGATTGCCAATATTAGCACAGCCAACTGGGATCCCAGAAGTTTTTATTTAAATGATGAAGCAAGCTGTATTATTTACGATCGCGAGATGATTGCACACATAGAACGAGAAATTAATGAAGATAAAACAAACAGCCGCAGATTAACCAAAACAGTAATAGATGAAATCCCTAAATGGGAACGTTCTCTTAAAAAAACACCGGAATGGATTTATTATTATTTTTGAAAAAATACCCAAATCAAGTTTTAATTATTTTTCCCCGGGTATATATTCTATGTAAGGCCAATACAGGAAAGGAGAGACTGTACACATGCATTGTTTTACAGCGACTTCAAGAAACGTATTGAGCACCTTAGAAGGAAGATTTGCTTTAATTACAAAAGGAACATTGGTAAACAATCGTTATACTAAGTGCTAGGCTGTCTAATTCAGACAGAATACTCGACTATTCTATTCAAACATAACATTCAGTATAAAAAAGAAGATGCGTGCTAAGCGCATCTTCTTTTTTGTTGACTCTATTTTCTCTCTCTTTTGTACTTCGTCTTATTTTTACGCATAAAATAATAAAAAGGAGGGGGTTATGCTGTTTGATTATGAACGGGAGTTAACGATTGACCGAAAAGATGCTACTCAAAAGACTGCAGTCACTAATGCTGAGACTTATAAAAAAATAGACTGGGAACAAGTGAAATCAGAACAAAATCTTGCGGATGACCAAGCCCTTGTACGCGTACCTTTTCCGCTGATTTTCAAAAAAAATCAGCTGTATCCTGTATGGGATTTAAGAAAGTACGCTTTTTTATTTGAACAATCTACACCTGCTACTGTCCACCCTAAACTGTGGGAACAAGGAAAATTAAATGTACAAGCCGGTTTATATCAAGTAACTGAAAACATCTTTCAAGTAAGAGGCTTTGATATGGCTAATATTACATTTGTTAAAGGGAAAACGGGGTGGATTGTTATTGATTGCTTAACATCCAAAGAAACGGCAGAAAAAGCGATTGAACTAGTAAACCAGCAGTGCGGTAAGCGTCCTGTTAGAGCTGTTATCTTCTCTCATTCGCATATAGATCATTACGGCGGAGTTCTAGGGATATTACCTGACTCAACACAAAATAAAACTAGTAAAGTTTATGCTCCTGCTGGATTTATGGATGCGGTTATTGATGAAAACGTCACGGCGGCAACAGCAATGACACGAAGAAGTCAATACATGTACGGTATTCGACTGCGACGCGATGAAAAAGGCCTAATTGACAACGGCATCGGAAAAGAAATTTCATTTGGAACAATCACGCTTATTAAAGGAATAGAAGAAATTCATCCTTCCGAACATCATTCTTATGTAAGTAAGAAAATTGACGGCGCCTCATTTCAGTTTCAGCTTACGCCAGGGACGGAGGCGCCTGCTGAAATGAACATCTATATTCCTAGTGAAAAGGCTCTTTGTATTGCAGAAAACTGTACGGCCACTCAGCACAACCTCTATACCCTTAGAGGAGCAAAAGTAAGAGACGCAGCAGCGTGGGCAAAATACTTGCAGCAAGCAATCGATTTATTTGGCCAAGAACTAACAACTGTATTTGGGGTACATAATTGGCCAAGGTTCGGAAACGAGTCGTGTATTACCTATATCGAAAATCAACGAGATGTTTATCAATATATTCATGACCAAACATTAAGGCTGATGAATCAAGGTTATACCATCGACCACGTCGGCCGAATGATGAAGCTACCGGAAACCCTATCTCACGAGTGGTATACAAACGGCTTTTATGGAACGGTTAACCATAACGCAAAAGCGGTTTATCAGCGCTATATGGGCTGGTATAACAGCAATCCTGTAGATTTAAATAAACTGTTTCCTGAAGAGTCAGCTAAGAAATATGTAGAGTATATGGGCGGAGCGGACAACATTGTCCAAAAAGCACAGCGCTGTTTTCAACAAGGCGACTATCAATGGGTAGCTGAAGTGACCAAACAAGTTATTTACGCTGATCCTCACCATGTGAAGGCAAAACTTTTATGCGCAGACGCGCTTGAACAATTAGGGTATATAGCTGAATCTGGTCCTTGGCGAAATGAATATTTAACAGGAGCCAAAGAACTTCGTTTAGGTAATATACCGCTGCCAGTCAACATTATTACAAAAGAAGTATGGGATACACTTCCATTAAAAAATATTTTAGAACTATTTAGCATTCGCGTAGATGGATTAAAGGCGGGCGCATGTAACTATCGTATATTGTTTGTGATACCCGATCGTAATGAAGTAGCTCTCACAGAACTTAAGCATGGAATCTTTAGGTATCTTGGAGATACGCGAAAGAAAGCTGAGGTGACGGTAACGGTGTGGCAAGATACCTTATACCGGCTAACAACTACAAATGATCACTCTTATAGCTCGGTCATATTTGTTCAAGGAGATAAATCAAAATGGGATTTCTTTTTGTCTTGTCAGGATTCTATTGATCCAAACTTTAATATTGTGACACCTGTTTCTAAAAAATAGAGTACCTGATTACAACTCAGAAAGCACATCGTTGACTTTTTGTTCAAAACAGCTGTCGCATGTGAAGATTTCTTTTTCTTGAAAAGATGTTAGCCTTTCTCCACAGATGGAACAGCATTCTATATAGTGATTGTTTCGCTCTTGTTCTTTTCTTTCATGTAACATAGCACTTTCCTCCTTTTCAGTATAAATAGTTTGTCTTATTTCTTTAAGTATATACTAATATCAGCCTATGCAGGGAATATAAGGGGTGCTAATGCAGATTATTTATAAAATAAAAGCGTTGTAAAACCGCTGAAATTGGCACAGGAATTGCATATTAAATCATTGAGAAATTTCAATGATTAATATGGGGTGAACAGAATGTCCATTACAAAAACAGCTAGTGAATTAAAAAAAGAACAGCAGCAAGAACAGGAATCACTTAATTTATTTTTATCTACTCAAACTGTTATTCAAGAAGCGCTTCAAAAACTAGGGTATGGTGAAGAAATGTATCATTTGTTGAAAGAACCGCTGCGCATGATGACGGTTCGTATTCCAGTTAAAATGGATAACGGATCGGTAAAAGTATTTACGGGCTACCGCTCTCAGCATAATGATGCTGTCGGGCCTACTAAAGGAGGCGTACGCTTTCATCCTGAAGTAAATGAAGAAGAAGTGAAGGCATTATCCATTTGGATGAGTTTAAAATGCGGGATTGTCGACCTTCCGTACGGCGGAGGTAAAGGCGGAATTGTATGTGACCCAAGAAACATGTCGTTTGGTGAACTAGAGCGACTCAGCCGCGGCTATGTAAGAGCCATCAGTCAAATAGTTGGGCCTACTAAAGATATTCCTGCACCGGATGTCTATACAAATTCTCAAATCATGGCGTGGATGATGGACGAATATAGCCGACTGCGTGAGTTCGATTCTCCTGGTTTTATTACCGGAAAACCTATCGTACTCGGAGGATCTCAAGGACGCGAAACTGCAACGGCTAAAGGAGTAACCATTTGTATAGAAGAAGCTGTTAAAAAGAAAAACCTTAACTTGCAAGAAGCACGGATTATTATTCAAGGCTTCGGAAATGCCGGCAGTTTTCTTGCTAAGTTCATGCATGACGCAGGAGCAAAAGTAATTGGCATTTCAGACGCGTACGGAGCTCTTTATGATCCGCTTGGTCTTGATATTGATTACCTGCTTGATCGACGCGACAGTTTTGGTACCGTAACGAATTTATTTACAAATGTGATAACAAACGAAGAACTATTAGAAAAAGAATGTGATATTTTAGTACCCGCAGCCATTTCGAATCAAATTACGGTTCGTAACGCTCATCACATTAAAGCCTCTATTGTAGTCGAAGCGGCGAACGGACCGACTACGCTTGAAGCCACGCACATTTTAGATGAAAAAGGCGTGCTTTTAGTGCCAGATATTTTAGCAAGTGCTGGAGGCGTAACGGTTTCATACTTCGAATGGGTGCAAAATAATCAAGGCTACTACTGGTCTGAAGAGGAAGTAGCTTACAAATTACGCAAGGTAATGGTGGATTCATTTGAAACGATCTATCAAATCGCTCAAGAAAATGACGTAGACATGAGACTCGCTGCTTACATGGCAGGAATCAAAAAATCAGCTGAAGCTTCTCGCTTCCGCGGCTGGGTATAAGATAAAAAAAAACGATTTGGATTACATGTTCCAAATCGTTTTTTATTTGCCGGAACTGCCAAATAATTAAAAGAAAAACTGCTAAAAAAACAAACACGCTTAAAAAATTGGCATATTTATTTATCGCAACCCGAATGATGGCAAAACAATTGACAGTGAGAATGATTTTCAATTATTCTATATATAAGATATATACATACCTATACTAATAAATTGAATGTAGAAAAGGAGACAGAAAGCATGAGCGTATTAGATATTATTAAAGCCAGAAGAACGATTGGGGCTATGCAAGACAAAGACGTATCAGAAGATGCTATCAACCTTATGTTAGAAGCAGGCACTTGGGCTCCTAACCATAAAAAGACAGAGCCTTGGAAATTCCGAGTGTTTACAGGGGATTCACGCGTTCGTTTAGGAGACGAAATGGAACGTATTATGAAGCAAAAAACTGCTCACTTAAGTGAAGAAGAAGCGTTGAAAAAAACAACAAAAGCAAAAAAAGGACCGCTTCGCGCTCCTGTCATTATTGCTGTAGCAGTAAGTCCTTCAGGAAAAGTGCCTGAAATTGAAGAAATCTCTGCCGTAGCGGCAAGCATACAAAATATGCTATTAGTAGCGGAAGAACAAGGTTTGGCTACAATTTGGAGAACAGGTGAAATTGTCTATCAGACAGAACTGAATGACTTTTTATCTCTAGAAGAAGACGACAAGCTCTTAGGCTTAATTTACGTCGGTCATCCTAATAAAGAAGCTTCATCAAAACGTATTCCGTATCAAGATAAAACAATTTGGTATCGTTAAAAGGTTATTTCTGTGTTTCTATAAATAAAAGGCAGCAGCTCATCAGTTGAGCTGCTGCCTTTTATTGTTTTTAAGAAGTGGCAGAAGGAAACTTAAAATGAACATCAAATGATTATTTTATAATAAAATCCATAATCTAAACATAGCCCCTGCCTAGACTTAGGTAGGGGCTATGTTTTATGGGGTGAAAAGGGGAGGCTGCTTTTTTTCTTCAACATTATAGTATAACTCCTTAATATATGGAACGGAATCATAGTCCAATTCTATCTCAATGTGTGCAGGTGAATAACCTCTCTCTAGAAATGAACTTATCGTCCTTCTCCTAACTTTTTCACCTTCTTAAAGTTCTTCTAGATAACCTTCACGCCTAGCTGTATAATGTGTTTGCTTGATTCTGTATAAACCTGCCCTTTACTGGCTGTATGCTTTGCGTTGACTGCTTTTTCAAATATAATGTATAGTAAAAATATACTATATATTCCAAGGTGATTCCAATGAGATTTTTGATTGAGTATAAGGATTTTAAAACGAAAGAAGAAACTAACTTTTCTTTGCAATTATTAGATACTTTTTTAAATGAACATTTAATAGGAGAGTTTCACGGAAGCACATTTGAGTGCATTTTGATCCGTTTTATAAATAATCCTAGCTCTAAGAAGAAGTACAAATTACGTGTTCTCTATGAAGATATAGCCGAAATTGAGCTGCCCGGAAATTTTATCAATAACAAAACTCTTAATGTAGAGGATTTCTTAACAGGTCTACATAGAGTTGAAGAGGCTATTATGTTGGTTAAAACTATAGAACTAAAGTCAGAACTCGACTTTAGTGAAGACAAACTTCTATTAAAGTTTCAACAGTCGATAAAAAATGCACCACGTACACTCGAAGAACTAAAGGCATACTTCAAGAAGCAAAAGCAAACAGTTCAAAGTAACTGGGCAAAACTAGCTGACCTTTCAATGAAAAGATCTTTGTCTAATCCAAAACCTCTAACAAAGCCATTAATAACAATTAGTATTTCTGCTCCTATCGAAGAAACAGAACCAAACCACTCTTTTATCTACACCGAAGTTTTCAGCAACCTGCTAAGGAAAGCAGAAGTGATGCTGCCGGGTTATAGTCACATCTTTATACATTTAGCGGACACACTAGTGGAAGCAAAACAAGAATTTGCTCCAAATCACCGGATAAAAGATGCATTTTCGATAATAGATACTAAAAAATATATGGCGAGTGACAACGAAACTAAATCAAATATGATGTTTAATAGTATAGTTTCAGCATTAAGAAGCATTACAAAGTTTGATCACTTAGAAGAGAATAAAATAGAATCTGTTATTGGAAAAATAAAAGAAGAAGGCACCGACATTGAGCTCACATACTTCTCGAAACAAAATGATAAGTATTTAGCCGAGGTCATTTATACAGTGCCCAAATCTCATCTTACAAATGCTCCATTTAAACTGCGTGTTACGGACCGTAATTCTAACGCTGTTAAAACTACAAAAATAGATGATATTAATTTATTTTGGTGCCCGTATAGCTTCGGAAGCATAAATATAAAAAAAGATTCAGTTGTTATTAAAGGGAGAAAGAGCCACAGAGCAGAGATTTCAAGGAGAGCTGACAAATTACCGGATGAATACATTTTTAAGATTAAAGATATATTTATTTAGCTTTTTATAATGGTTAGAAATAAATTTACAATCAAGAACACAATAGTAGTAAGGATGACTGTTCTTATCCCCAATTTTTTTATAAATATCTTACACTCTAAAAAACAAAACAAGCTGCGCATTTAAAATGCCAGCTTGTTTTGTCTGTTTTTTTAAGTAAAAAAATTACTTGTGGGAGAAAAAAACAGATAACAATATTCAGTATGAAGATTGCTCTTTGCAAGCAGCAATTCTACAGACCACAAGTTAGGGTTTCATTATTGTTATAAGACCAATAAGGCTAGTATCCCAGCTTAATCCCCTCATTTTAGGCGTATGTGAGGTAAAATATCTTTTGCATCTAGTGTTTAGAAGCTTCAATAGTGTTATTTAAAACCCTTAATTTAATGAGTTACATTACAAAATAACCCATAATATGCTATTTTTTGTGCTATAATGATAAATTAATAGGTGTTATAGAGGATATAAAGCCTATAATCTTATAATGAAACGGAGAAATGATATGAAAAGAGTAACGCGAGTAGCATTAGCCGGAGTAATTACATTAGGTGGTTTAGGATTAGGATCTGTAGCAAGTCTCCCATTGGTTCCAAATGGGCATATTCAAGAAGCTGATGCCGCTTCATCATACGGTGTATCGGTTAACTCAACTAAGACAAATTGGACAAAAGAAGAATCAATTATTATGAAGTTTATTAATCATAATTCATTTGAAGTACGACTTGTCGGTCAATTGCAGCATTTAGAGAATGGTAAATGGGTAAACGTGCAATCTGCATCCCAATGGTATGCAGTCCCTGGAGAGAAATTTGGAACGAGTTTTAAAGTTGATACTAATGGCACATACCGTTATAAGCTTGCTGTATATCATATAACCAAACCGCTAACCAATTATGATGGAACTTTCGCTGGAAACCTTTATAGCAGCAACTTTTACATGAAATGATCAAGTTTTTTAATACAGTTATAATAAAAAAGGACTTGATTAGACATCAAGTCCTTTTTTGCTTATGTGCTTATTTAGTAGCATTAATAGTCTGTCTTAAAGTATCGGCGCTATAATATTCTTTGCCATTGAACCTATGTAAAGTTAACTGTTTCTCAAACTGTCAAGAGAGTCCTGAACATCCTTTTTTCTATTGCCCATAACACTTCTTAATTAATCTTTAAAGACGAATAGACTACATTTATACATTTTAGGATTGATTCTATTGCCAGACTTAACTTTTATATTTTCTAATACATATTGGCTTACTGTCCCTAAGGATGCTACAACAATAAGACCGAGCGTGAACAAATCTATATAAATTTACTTTTTTTATAAGTGACGCAACGAAAATTCTGGAGTGAAAATCTTATAAGAAAGAGGGAAGTAATGGACGTTCAAAAGGTAGCAAATTTATTTTTGATTTTTGTCTTAATTTCAGCAGGCATTTCATTGGTAATTGGCTTTGTTGTTGCTGTGAGAAGTACAAACTATAAGAAGGGATATGTAAGTACTTTTATATCCAGTGTTGTCTTTTTAATAATTATTGTGAGCTGGTATGATAAAGCATCTTCAAACGTTTTTATGGGGACAATACCTTGGATTTTAAATGTTATTGCCGTCATTATTGTGTTACCACTGTACGTGTTAGTTGCTCGCTTTATATTTAAAAAGGTGACAAAAGGACAAAAAGGAACAAATGAAAAAATTAGCGGTTAACTTACTTTTTTTATCGTTTTTCCTAATCTTCACGATTTTAAATAAATGAAGATACACAAAATAATTTTTTATCAATATCCTGTTAGAGAAGGTGATTGATATCATTTTCTGTAAAGGAGAGAACGTCTATGATTAAAGTTAATCAACAAATTGTGAAAATAAGCGATTTAAATAATAGTTCGTTAACAAAAGAAAAAGCAGACATTTTAAAACAAATGGATGCCTATAGGGAAGTGTATGAGTATGCTACATTTGACCAGCTTGATTTTGATGTATCTGTTAAATTACAAATTATTGAATCGTCTGTGTTGCTGCGCAAAAGCGGCGCTAGGTTTGCTACATTCGCCCGTTCTAGGTGCAACGAAAAGTATTGGAAACGAACCGATAACGGAGGGTTTCAGCTACTACCTACCGTTTCTCCTCATCAGGCCATCGATGATATTTTTTACAACGGACACGAATACGCGTTTGAGTGCGCGACGGCTGTTATCATCATCTTTTACAAAGCTGTATTAAATAATATTGGAAAAGCAAATTTTAACAGGCTTTTTGCTGATCTTTACTTACACGATTGGCAATACGATGAAGATCTTGAGCTTCATGGTTATAAAGGATCTGACTACTTGCCCGGAGACTGTGCGTATTTTAAAAACCCTGATTATAACCCTGATACTCCCCAGTGGAAAGGTGAAAACACCATTGTATTAGATGAAACTCTATATTTTGGTCATGGAATTGGAATTACGACGCGGGAAAGAATTATTGAAGTGTTAAATTTAAAGAGAAAAGACAACGCAAAGCAATCAGCTTACCTGTCAGATGAAATTGTCAGGCTTCACACCGCTCACCTCAGTTATTTGGCGGTTAGATACGAACCTGTTGTTTGGTATGACAGAAACAGCGCTATTATTTCCACTATTGGATCGATTACGTATGTAGCTTGAATGATCAAAGTTTTGATACTTTGGTCTTTTTTTGTAAAAAGGAAAGAATTACATGAAGGTAAATTTGAGAATTCAAAAGGATTTTATGTATAAAAGAAGAATCCATTTAATACGCAGGTCTTAAAACTAAAAGGAAAGGAGGAGATTACTATTAAAAATCGTGATAAAAGACGCAAGAGAAAACGCGGCGCATTAAAAGATTATCTGAAAAATAAGCTTGGTCAGCTAAAACCGAAGCCAAACAAAGGACCTGTCTCAAATTTAAAGTCTTCTGCTTAAAAAATCCCCCTAGTTTTTATATAGGGGGATTTTCTTTTGAATTTTCTTTTATTTTAAGGTTTAAATGTTATGAGTGGCATTTAAGGGGTAATTTGTGCACAATAGACATTGAATAGTTTATCTAATACGACAACGTAAGGAGAGATTAGACGATGGAAAACATGATTTTAAAACATATGGACGTTGTAAGAGGGATTACGATTAGTATCCTCGAAAAAACAACAGAAGAGGCAGCGGACATCACACCAAAAGGGTTCAATAACAATATTCGCTGGAATCTTGGACACATTGCCTTTATTCAAGAAAAGCTTGTGTTTGGCTTAGCTGGTGAACCGATGCAAACGCCAGAGAGTTATGAAAGCTTTTTTGGTGCCGGAACAAAACCTGCTGATTGGAACGAGGCTGCTCCATCTCTTGAGGAAATTACGAATGTGTTGAAAGACCAAGCACGCCGTATTAAAGAGTTCATGCCGGGGCAGTTTGATAAGCAGTTAATCACACCTTTTACAAATAAAGCGGGTATCAACTTTACAACAGTTGGCGAAACGTTTTTATTCAGTTTCTATCACGAAGCGATGCATGTAGAAACGATTAAGCAAATTGGGAAAGCAGCAGCTGCACAATAAGGAAATAAAAAAGAATAAATCACATATTCTTTATAACTATTTTACATAGCGCCTATGCATATACTGATCTATACAGCGCATAAGATGTAACATGAGCTGCTTTTCCTAATGCAGTTCGCAAGGAGGTGACAACGTGAAATTTCTTTCAGGTTTAACGACTCTTCTTGTGATTTTAGGCGGTTTAAATTGGTTAGCTGTAGCATTAGGCGTGAATGTAGTAGAAGAGCTATTTGGCTCTTGGGATTGGTTAGTAACAACGATTTATTGGTTAGTTGGCCTGTCTGCTCTTTATCAAATTTTTGATAAGTTCTTCGGAACGGGAGCAAGTGTCAAAAGCAAAGCGCTATAATAAATATTATTTTTTATTATCTTTTTAGGGGGTTTGAATGTATATTCAAACCCCCTTTTTCATGGATAAAAGACGTGACATCTTTACAAAATAAGGTAAAATAAGGTAATAACCAAAAAGTAGGAGGGATGAGATGGAGCTTTGGGGTGTAGTACCTATCTTAGTGTTTGGAGTTCTTTATATAGGAATCATTGCTGGTATGATAGCTGTTATTGTTATAGTGTTAAAGCGAATGAAAGAGAGAAATCAATATTTACGTGAAATACGGGATGAACTGAGAAATCAAAACAAGATAACTATAGCAGAAAATAAAGAATAGAAGAGGGTTTAATAGATGAATAAAAGTGTACTTCCTAGCTTTTTTATCGTAAATCTTTTTTTTATTTACTGTTTATTATTTAATCAAGAATACATCTTTCAGCTAAAGAATCTACCTTACATATGGGCTATTTATTTACTTATTGGCACCCTTTTAGCTTTTTATTATATGCTGCGATACAAACAAAAAAGAGACGGACAGGTGCTGCTTTCAATCGGTATTTTAACTACAAGCATTAGTTCACTTGGCTGTTTGGGTTTCTTTTATTTCTTTTATCGTGCGATGGGTGGATAAGAAAGAGCACCAAAAGCAGAGACTTCAGTGAAAGTCTCTGCTTTTTATATAGAAATCTATTGTATAATAGAAAAAAAGAAATGGATGCAGGAGGGGAAATATGCGAATTGTTTCGCTTTGTCCAAGCAATACAGAACTAATAGCGTATTTAAAATGTGAGCATTTGCTCGTAGCAATTGATGATTATTCCGATTGGCCGCAGTCTATTGGAGGTCTGCCGCGTTTAGGTCCCGATTTATCTATTAATATGGATGCGGTGGAAAAAGCCAAGCCAGATTTAGTCCTAGCTTCACTAAGCGTTCCTGGAATGGAGCGAAATATTGAAGAACTTAAAAAACGAAAGATACCTTACGTCGTATATAATCCTAATTCGCTAGAAGATATCCGTCAAAATCTACAGGATTTAGGCCAGCGATTAAATATTGAAACAAAAGCAGCTGAACTGTTAGAGCGGTATGATCAGTTTCTTTCTACATATAAAGGAATGGCAAGTCAAATCGAAAAAACCACTGTATACTGGGAATGGTGGCCAAAACCCGTTTTTACTCCTGGAAAAGCAAACTGGCTGACCGAAATTAGCGCGTTAGCGGGAGGAGAAAATATATTTGCTGATCACAAAGAAGCAAATGTACAGAGTGATTGGGAAGAAGTGCTCAAACGAAATCCACATCACGTGTGTTTGGCTTGGGTAGGCGTACAGACAAACAAAGTAAATCCAACGATTTTACACAAGAGACCGAACTGGTCTGACATGCCGGCCATAAAAGAACATCGTGTATATGTACTAGAAGAATGGCTGTATTGTCGTCCTTCACCTCGATTGCTGTTAGGGTTAAAAAAACTCGCGCCGCTTCTTCATCCAGATACGTTCCCTGCATTTGACGGTAAGGACCCTTTATTATAAGAAAAAGGAGCGATACATATGAAAGATATTGAACAAATAAAACATACCCTTCAACACCGCTATCCTTTTTTACTTGTTGATCGCATCTTAGAGCAAGAAGAAGGAAAGCTTGCTGTAGGAATTAAACAAGTAACAGCAAATGAACCTTTTTTTCAAGGTCACTTCCCGGACTACATGGTAATGCCTGGTGTACTTATTGTGGAGGCTCTTGCTCAGCTCGGCGGATTTGCCATGGCTACGGATGACCACCAAAAAGGAAGACTTGCTTTTTTAGCAGGAATAGATGAATGTCGCTTTAAGCGTCAAGTAAGGCCAGGAGATACACTACGCTTAGAATTTGAGATTCTTAAGCAGCGCGGAAAGATTGTAAAAGGAAAAGGAAAAGCATTTGTAGGCAGCGAATTAGCTTGTGAAGCGGTCATTACCTTTGCTCTTGATGTATAATACAAACGCCTTTGTAAAAAAGCAGCTGATGTTAGTAAGATGAAAACGACCGATGTAAAAAAGGAAATAATTCAGGATAAAGCGTAGCGAGAAAACCGCCTTATGTCGTAAAAGCGGTTTTTTATGAATACCTTTTTACCTTTTGATAAAAGAAGAAACGGGGTATAGAAGAAAAAAGGGAGAGGGGAGAATGCAGTGAGAACATTAACGGAAGTTGTTGTATTACTCACACTATTGGGTACGTATATAGGCATCTCACTACTTGTCTACAAACGGAAAAGAACGAATCCGTTTTTCTACAGCATTTACTTTTATTTAGCTACCAGCGTCATTTTGATTTGCTTGGTTATCTTTTGGCTTCAGCTTCGTTTTGGACTCACTGATAAGCAAGTAGGAGGATTGCTTATCAGTGTGGTGGCATTCTTTTTACTTATTTATGGTTTGTTAAAAACAAGACAAAAAGACAGGTAGCCGGTGCTATCTGTTTTTATTTATATTTATGTTATATATTTTTATCAATTGTAGTGTCAATTCAATACATCTCTTCATATAATAAAGATAACAGCTTTCTTTTGCAGGTTAGTTGACATCGCAGCTTATAACTCGCTATTCTTTTGATAATTCATTTTGTGAAAGGAAGTGGACGTATGGATGCATCCCGCATTATAGCTAAGTTAGAAAACCGGATGCCGACAATCCTTGGGATGGAGCAGTTCTCCCGCTTCGGCATTCTTGTTCCGCTTATTGAAAAACAAGGGGAACTACATGTTTTATTTGAAGTAAGAGCGCTCGATTTACGTAGACAGCCCGGAGAAATTTGTTTTCCAGGAGGGCGTGTTGAAAAGACGGATGCAGATGAAAAAGAAACGGCTATCCGTGAAACCTCTGAAGAGTTAGGAATTACACCCCAATCTATTCAGCACGTACAAGCTTTAGATTATATTGTTTCTCAATTCGGAACAATCATTTATCCTTATGTAGGTTTCATTGATGAGTCGCTTGAACTTCGACCGAATCCTTCGGAAGTAGCAGAAGTATTTACCGTGCCTCTTTCTTTTTTTCAGCGTACCGAACCTGATATACACAATATTAATTTCAGAGTAGAACCCGAACATAATTTTCCTTATGACGCGATTATTGGTGGTGAAAATTATAATTGGCAAACAAGAGAGATGGAAGAACATTTTTATTACTATGAAGATCGAGTCATATGGGGACTGACAGCAAAAGTAATTTATCATTTAGTACATGTACTAAATAATAAATAAAAAGCAGCGAATACGTATTCGCTGCTTTTTATATTAAATAGACTGAATAGCTTCTGTGATAGGCGTATCGCCTGAAACTAAATCAAAAGAACGTCCGAATGTATGATCTTCACTTAACGTTTCTACTACCACACGCGCGACATCTTCACGAGGAATGGATCCGCGCTCTTTGTTCTCCCCAGCATCTACCCGTCCTGTTCCTGGTTCGTTTAACAATCCGCCTGGGCGAACAATTGTATATGTTAATCCGCTTGCTTCTAAGATTTTATCTGCATAATGTTTGGCTACATAGTAAGGAATTAGTGAAGTATTCCAGTTTTCACGGTGATGTGCTTGAAGGGCGCTTACCATCACAAATCGTTTAATTCCTAAATCTTCTGCAGCTTCCATCGCTTTTACTGATCCATCTAAATCAATTAAAAGTGTCTTATCATGACCTGTGCTGCCGCCTGATCCTGCGCTAAAGATAACGGCGTCACAACCTTTCATCACTTCCTTAATTTCATGCACAGTGCCTTCTAAGCTTGCAAAAGCCGTTTCTACACCTCTTGCTTCAAGCTCTTTTGCTTGTTCTTCTTTACGAACCATCGCACGTACAGTGTGCACATCACTTTCATTCAAAATGTTTACAATATGTTTGCCTACTTGACCATTCGCACCAATTACAAGAACTTTCATGTCTAAATTTGCTCCTTTCAAATCCAAATACTTATATATTATTGTTTCATATTCACGGTTTTCATTCAATGAATGAGCTCAAAATCCGGTGAATAAGGGGAAAGTAAGAAAATATATTAAAAAAATGAAAAACAAGAAATAAAAACTAATTTACAAACAAAAAAAGGAAAAAAATAGTTCATTAAACCCAGTGTCTGAACTGTTTAAATTTTGTAAATTTTTCTCAAACCCTTGGTAATACAACACTTCTTAAAAACAGCATCTCTTTTAACATTTCCCGATACAACCTATATAAACACATTTTGATAATTTTAAACTTTTACTTCGGAAAAATTTTTTGTTATTATGTTTTAGTCATTAAAATATTCATGAACGAAATATTTAGTCCGAGCGGACAAAGGAGAGGATAAAATGAACACATTACAATACTTAGTCGCAGAACGTGCAGAGATTTCTCCTCAACATGAAGCACTAGTCGAACATAATGAACGTTATACATTTAATGAATTTCATGAAAAAGTAAATCAATTGTCTCATTACTTCTTAGAGAAAGGAATTCAAAAAGGAGATCGTATTGGTATTTTAGCTCATACAAGCATTGCTTACCCAGTTGTTACAATGGGGATTTTACAAGTGGGAGCAGTCGTTGTTCCATTAAGTAAGAGCATGACACCTTATGAGCTTGATAGCATTATTACAAGCGGACAGTTAAAAGCGATTATCCACCACAATGAATTTACGTCTGTATTAGAAAAAGCGGAACAAACGGCTGGACTTAGCTTTACGTTAAAAATTGAGGATGCAAAAGAATTTACAACTCAATTCTCAGCGTATAACACAAACACACCAGAAGCACTTCCTGAAGTACTTCCTGAAGATTTAGCATTAATGATGTTTACATCAGGTACAACAGGTAAATCAAAAGGATGTATGATTGCACACGGATCGGTAAGTGCCTTTTTAAACTCTGGCGGACAGGAAGAACGTGCAAATATTGATAAAAGCATGCGCTATTTATTTGTTCATCCATTCTTCCACATGAGTTCGATGAGCATTTTATTTATGTGCATTAACACAGGAAACACAATGGTATGTTCTGAAGAAACAGATCCAGCTAAAGTAATTGAGGTAATCGAAAAAGAAAACATTAAAATGTTGTTTGCACTACCACCAGCATTAAAATACATCGTAGAAGAGCTTGAAAAAGGAAATCACTATGATTTCCCTCTAAAACTTGCTGTGTCAGGCGGAACAAAAGTATCAGAGTCTTTAATCGAACAATATGACCGTAACGGTATGATTTTAGCTCAAGGATACGGAAGCACAGAAGCTTGGATTATCAGTTCATGGCATCCTCAAATGGGATGGAAGAAAGTAAGCTCAGCTGGGAAACCGGCTCCACATGTGGAAGTTAAAATTGTAGACCCAGAAACACGTCAAGAAGTTCCAACTGGAGAAAAAGGTGAAGTGCTTGTACGAAGCCCTTATCTATTTAAAGGCTACTGGCAAAACGAAGAAGCAACAAACGCTGTCTTACAAGATGGCTGGTTAGCGATGGGCGATGCAGGTCGATTAGATGAAGACGGATTTCTTTATATTGAAGGACGCTATAAAGATGTAATTGTATATGGAGGAGACAACATCTACCCAGATCAAGTAGAAGAAGTTGTCCTAGCAGCAGACGGTGTGTTAGAAGCGACAGTTGTCGGCATGCCTGATGATGTGTACGGCGAAGTTCCATATGCATTTGTTGTTAAACAAGCAGCGTCAGCTCTAACTGAAGAAGACGTAGTGAATTTCTGTAAAGAACGATTAGCACCATATAAAGTGCCAACTGTTGTATTTGTTTCATCACTTCCTAAAAACAGCGTAGGAAAAGTGTTGAAAAACGAAGTGAAAAAACAAGCCTTAGCACACGCATAATAAAAAAAGCGGCCTTTATAGCCGCTTTTTTTATATTTATTGCTGTAATTTTTGAGATATTTTTTTCATAATGTGAAAGTATTGATCTCTTTCTTCTTCTGATAAGTGTGAAAGTAAATCTGACCAAAAATCGACACGAGTAGCTTGCAATATTTCGACAACTTTTTCGCCTTTTTCCGTCAACTCTACCCACACGCTTCGGCGGTTTTGCTTTTTATATATACGATTCACAAGCTCATCATCTTCTAATTGATTTAATACAATGGTGATAGCACCGGGTGAGAGCCCAAGTACTTTTGTGATATCGCTAACAATACAGCTTTTTTTATCGTGAATCGTCTTTAAGATTGCCTCTTTTGTTGAAGTTAAATGGTAGGGAAGCAAATCATATTTCTCACCGATTACGGTGTTTTTATATTTTAAAAGAGCTTCTTTTACATGATCTATACTTTCTAGCTGATGACTAATCTCTTCTTTGCTATAACGTTCAGTCAAGCGTAAATCCTCCTCATAAAACAAATTCCATTTTTACCATTATACCATGTATAATGCCCATAGAAAAATGAACAACACCGCGAAAATTGTCAGAAAAATTTTAAAATAATTACCATAATTCGTTAAAAAATCCTTGTTTTCGTGCTATTATATATAAGAATAGTAATAACAGGAAACGCATACAACATTTGTTTTCTATTGAGTTCATAAGAAAAAATGGGGTCTATGAACATCATTCCGCTTTACCTCATGTGTTGAATAAAGAAAAAAATATAAAAAATGGTGAGTATTCACTTTGGCAGATCGTCTTTTATAAGATGTTTGTATAAAATGAATGTATACATATTTTTATAGAAAAAACATATTGAGGTAAAGCCGAGATATGGGGGGATTCAATTACATGAAGAAAGTCTTAGGGGCGCTCTTGCTTGGCGCGACAATTGTTAGTGCGTTTATTGCGTACGGCATGTATACAAATCATTCCGCAAAGCAAACAGCTGCGATAGAACAAAAACAAGCGGCTAAAAAACCAGAAAAAAAGGCTGAGAAAAAGAAAAAGCCAGTCCTTAAAGTCGAAGAACTGACGTATCAGTTAAAAGATTCCCGTACAGGAGAAGTAATGAAAGAATTCAAGCCGGTTCATTACAAGGATAAAGGTGTATATGATCAAGAAATTAAACAGTTAGCGTCTGAGCTGGCAAAAGGGATCGATACACCTATGCAAAACATAAAAATAGATGAAAATGGATCGTTGACTGGCGGATCCAAGCAAATCATCTTAAAAGAAGCAGAACTTGTTAAAAATCTGCAGAACTTAAATACGAAACAATTGGAGGTAAAGGTTCCAATATACGAAACCGCTCCAAATGTCACGGCAGCATCTGCTCAAGGGATTGCCGATGTATCATTAGCTTCGTATTCTACACGTTTTCGTCCAAGTGATACAAGCAGAAACAGAAATGTTCAACTATCAGCAGAAGCAATTAATAACGTTGTGTTAGGACCAGGAGATTCATTTTCTTATAATCAAACAGTTGGGGAGCGCACAGCAGAAAGAGGCTATCAGCCTGCTCCTGAAATTATCAATAAACAGCTGGTGATGGGAATTGGCGGAGGTATTTGTCAAACATCTTCTACGTTATTTAATGCGATTGACGGCGCTGGTCTTCAAGTGACAGCTAGGTCTCACCATTCAAAACATGTAGGTTATGTACCTGCGGGAAGAGATGCGACCGTATCGTGGGGAGGACCTGATTTTAAGTTCACAAACAACAAAGATTATCCTGTCATCATTAAAGCATATGCAAACGTAAATACAGGTGTTTTAACTGTAGATGTTCGTACTTCACAGCGTGCTATCTAATAAAAAAAGACGTATCCCAACAGATACGTCTTTTTTTCATTTATTATGCTTTTTGTTGCTCGCGTTCACGAAGTTCCACACGTCGAATTTTACCTGAATTAGTTTTTGGTAATTCATCAATAAATTCAATTACGCGAGGATACTTGTAAGGTGCAGTAAGAGTTTTTACGTGATTTTGCAGCTCTTTAATAAACCCTGCATCTGTTGTTTTTGCATGATCGACAAGAACCACATACGCTTTTACAACATGGCCGCGATCAGCATCTGGGCTAGCTATAACGGCACATTCTTTCACCGCTGGATGCTTAATTAATGCATCTTCAACTTCAAATGGCCCAATTGTATAGCCGGAACTGATAATGATATCATCTCCGCGTCCTTGGAACCAGTAATAGTTATCTTCATCTTTAGAAGCGCGGTCGCCTGTTAAATAGTAGTTTCCTTTATACGTTTTCTCAGTGCGCTCCATGTCTTTATAGTAGTGCTTGAAAAGAGAAGGGAGGTCTCTACGAACGGCAATGTCTCCAACTTCTCCAGGCTTACAAGGCTCGCCGTCTTCATTAATGATTTCTACAAACCCTTCAAGCATCGGTTTACCCATTGAACCAATCTTCGTTTTTACACCTTTTAAGGTACCAATCAAAAGGGTATTTTCCGTTTGGCCGTATCCATCACGTACTTGGATATTAAAATATTTTTTAAACACATTAATTACTTCTTCATTTAGCGGTTCTCCGGCAGATACAGCGCTATGAAGGTGAGACAGGTCAAAACGTTCAAGCTCATCAATTTTAGCCATAAAGCGATACTCTGTTGGCGTGCAGCACAGTACGTTTACTTGTTCATCCTGTAAAATTTCTAAAAACTTTTTAGGTTCAAAACGTCCGTTATAAATAATGCCTGTTGCACCTTGTCCAAGTACAGATAAAAACGGAGTCCAAATCCATTTTTGCCAACCAGGACCTGCTGTTGCCCAGACCGTATCGCCTTTTTTAATATCTAACCATTCAGCAGCAGCGATACGAAGGTGAGCATAAGCCCATCCATGAGTATGAACAACGCCTTTTGGCTGTCCTGTTGTACCAGATGTATAAGGAAGGAATGCCGTATCATCCTTAGTTGTGTTAGCTGCTTGGAACTGTTCTGATGCATCCGCTGTAAGTGACTCTAAGCGCGTCCACGACGTAACATCAGCACCAAATGTAATTTTATGTTGTAGAGAAGTAGGGAAGTTTTCAATCTTATCGATCTCATTGCAGAAAGGATGGTAAGAAATAATCGCTTTTGCTTCAGCGTGATGTAAACGATATTGGATATCTTTTGCGCGTAATAGTTCTGAAGAAGGAATTACAATAATACCTGCTTTTAAGCATGCTAAGTAAATAGCATACGATTCAATAAGGCGAGGTGCGATAACCAACACGTGATCGCCTTTTGTTAATCCTAGCTCCGTTAGCCCGTTTGCCACCTTATTTGCTTTTGCTAACAGCTGGTTATATGTAATTTCCTCACGCACACCGTCAGCGTCCTGCCACTTTAGCGCAAGTTGATCGGATGCATGTTTTTCAATTTCCTCTGTTAAGTTGTAATGTTCACTTGGAACTAAATCTTTTAGTTGAATCATAAAAACGACTCCTTATATTATAGATATCAATGATTTTTTATCATTACTATTATTATATTACTAACTATTAGTACTTGCTACTAATTTGTTTTGGGTTTTAGTAAAAAAGCAAAAAAAGACCCGCTTGTCTTATTACGACAGCGGGTATAACATATGTTATTTAAATAAGCTCCATTTTGTATGAATAGGTACTAGCTCTTCTTCAGACTCGTCCTCTTCGTATAAACCACGTTCTTTTAAGTATTCCACAAAATATAAGTCTGCTTCCTTACGTTCATCATAAGGCTTAATCGATAAAACAAACCCTACTTTATGCTGATCTTCATTTTCAACGCCTGAGAGATACGCTTTTACATTATGCTGCAAGAATAGCTCTTTAGCGGGAATAATTAAGTCCTTGACAAACTTCGACAGTAATTCTAACTCAAAGTCGAAGGTGAACTTAGCAATTTTTTCTAGATCTGCAAATACCACGCCGATAAAACTCGTATTATGTATTTCGTAGTCTTTCGTTTTTTCATCCCATTCAATATGTCCGATTTCCTTTAAGTAATTAATAAAATACCCAATGCCTTCATCGCGGCCAAAAGGTTGTTTAGAAAGAACCAAACCGATCTTTTTGTACTTAGGCAGATACACGCATGAGATAGCGGCTTCAACTTTATGCTGTTGAAATAAGTGCGTTGCCCCTTGAAGCAAAGCATCTAAGACATGATGGGTAATTTTCATTTGTTTACGAGGAAAGTGATATTCGTTGCGTGCTAATTCATCTGTATCAGCAAACGTTGCTCCAATAAAGCCTGTGTTGGATAGGGTAGGAGGAAGCTTCTTTCTTTTTCTTTTTCGTACCGTCATTCAAAAACACTCCTTGTGATCATCAATACGATAAAAAATAAAACGAACATATGTTCTTATCTAATGATACAAAAAATGTGTCGAAAAGTAAAGAGGAGTTAACGGAGAATTTGAAATTTTATAATAAAAGTAGCTAATGATCTTAAAACGTAGCGGTCATTAAAAGATGGAAAAGAAGAGGGGGAGCAAAAAAAATAAAAGGCTGCAGATGAAAAGCATCCACAGCCTTTTATATATTCATTAACGAGCTTCTGTTAAAGCTACCATATCTTCATCATCTAAATCGATATCTACGTGACAATCCATTGTATGAATTGTTTTATCTTCATGATTTCCATAATAAATTGTAATGTTCATGAGTATCGCTCCTTTAAAACTGGATAATGACATCCAATTTATACCGTCATCTATTTGTTTAATATTATACCCGATGAAAAAGGAAACTACAACTAAAATCACTAAAAAGCTGATAGGAAAGGGGTTTGCTGTAATTTTAACACAGAATTTTATAGAATAAAAATACTAAATAATGTATTTTATTGCAGAAAATACGAGGTTTTGACTTTTATAAATGAATAAAAATCCATTTAATGCAAACATATGTACTAAATGAAAAATATACGTTCAGTAGCAAATAAATCCTTAAGATATTAAACGCAAACAGATTTCAACTTTTTGCAAAATGTTCATTGAGAATACGATGAGAAAAAATGAATGAGTGTAAAACTTAATTTCTATAAGTAAACTCATTCATTTTTCAAACTCTCTAATTATAATCTAAAAATCAATCGAACTGATCAATCCTAAAAATAAACTGGTGAAATTCATATGTATTTCTATAAAATCATATCTGCAATTGTTCAATTAGAACAAATCTTGATGCTAATTAGTTTAGTGAGTTAGATCATATAAATACGAACCCTATCTCATTTTTAAATCATGTCTCACTATCATAAGTATACTTTTATAATGAGACATGATTTGTGTTTTATCAATTGGTTCCTAGAATATATATTATGTAAACTAGAAAAAGAAATAAAATCATTGAGGTCTCCCTTACTCTTAGATCCTTGGAATACTTTGCTTTTCCTTTAAAGTGTGTAGGTTCCTTTTAAATCAGCTGTTTTTGCTTTCGGGATTTTAATTTTCGGGTTGTGAACAGAACTCTCAAAGATCGACTGAATGACGCGCTTAAGGTCAAATGAATTAAATTATGTACAAGCTATGGATAGATTGTATCTTAAAAATCGTTAAAATAGCCGCTCACTTAATCGCAATCTCCTGAATACGCCAGTACGTATCATTTTATATGTAATTAAGTAATGCCCTATGGTTTATCCTAGAACTTTACAATTTTGCATCCCAAGTTTAAGGTAGCTATGAATCAGTGTGATAGTAGTTGATTTAATGTAGAAGCGAAAAAAAAGGAAAAAGAACAACTTCTTCCCCTCCATCCGCTTGTCATACAAACTTTTCAAGTTACTAGTTTCAAGGCTTCACTCACTAAGGTATGTTTCCCAATCGTAGTCATGAATTTTGTTAAATTGCCCAAACTCATTTCTTTCGTAAGCACATAGCGGTGTTTCATTTATAAAAGCTAAAATTGAGTCATCAACATTTAAAACAACTCCTAGAGCTACAATTTGAAAATTATCTGGATTACTGTTGAACTCATCTTCTTCGTATCCGCTAAAGATAACCCATCCTGAATCATTCGGTTCATTTGGTTTATCCTTTAACAGAAAATTAAACTCGTTTCTTTCTAAAACATCATTGCTAACTGTTACGAGAGCATTAAAGTAATAGTCCATCTTTTCAGCGTCATCGTTTTCATATTCAGTATCACAAATATGTTCAGTGCCAAAATGCAGGATTTGACCAAGTTTTAAGCTCTTTAAATGATAAGGTTCATTATCAAGCTTTCCAACAAAGTTCTCTTTGTTTCTATCCGTAATTTGCACCCACATTCTTTCTCCTTTGTAACCATCTGTATCTGAATCACTAAAGAAAACTAACTTCACCAGGTCTCCCGCTTTTAATTTATCCGTCACCGCTTTGCTTGGCTTGTAAAATGTATAAGGAGATTCTTTGTTTCTTTTGTAAACGTTATCTAATTGCCAAGGTGTATTATCCTCAATTTTTTTATTGTTAGCATGTTTTTTGAACCAATTTTTCATATAATACATTACCTCTTTGATTTATATAATTTAAATTTCTTTAATTGGATACTGAATTAAAATGGATTCTAACCCTTGAATAAACGCATCTATGTAAGTTAAATCTGTTTCAAATTCAAACTTTAGTTCTGTTCCCCAGCCAGCGGGATACTGTATAAACCCATCTACACTAACATTTTTTCTTCCATTCATAGTCAATGTGAAACCAAAATAGGGTTCAGTGGGTTCAAAAAGTACTTTCTTCTGCTTTAAAGCTGAGAATTTCTTTAACTCGTTAAGATAGTACTTTATTGTACGCCCTTCTAAAATAACCTCGTCAATTTCAGCTTTAAATGCAGGAATATTAAATGTAAGATAATTTTTATGCCAATCTGCATCATGGATGTTATCTGCTTCTGGGTACGCGTATGCATAAGTACAAATCTTAAGACAAGAAAGTCCATCCTGTGCAGACAATTCTGCAAACGGATAGTTAGAAAAGTAATTTTGTTCCATGGAAAATACTAACCCTTCTGTTGATATCCCTTCACCAAAAACGCCTTCGTCAAAATAGCTGCACCATATTCCATCTTTACTAACAGCTATGTCTTGTACAGCATCTCCACAATAAAATGACCGAATGACTTCTCCATCAATATTCATAATAAAAAGATTGTGCTCTTCTCCCTTGGTTCTGGCATTCATTATCAAAAAATGCTTATAATCAATCCATCTGACAAAAGGATAGTTTATTTTTAAACGTGGATAAAGTGTAGTACCGTTTACAGACAGTTCGAATTTATTATGACGTTTTTGAACTAAGACTAGTCCATATTCATCTCTATAATCTGCATCAATAATAGTTAAATAAGTGTCATCAGGTTCAATACTAAAAATAGTCGCCGCTTCAATGTTCAAACTTGGTCACTCCTTATATTATAAAAAAGAAAAGTAAATCTACTGTTTTTCTAACAAGTCTTCTAATTCTGTCAATAAATCATACGGCTCGACTTCTAACCCAATTAACTTGGCATTCCAGTTAACACCAACTAACAAATCGTCGTCATTCATTCCGTATAGCCAATTATCCATAAATTCCTCCAACGGTATAGATGCTGATTTATAATGTGACCATCCTTCTACTGCACATTGCTTTGCATATGCTTCATCCGACCAAAAAAGCATAACGACTGTCTGTTCATATTTATTCGATTCACATACGCACCAGCCATCTTCACTTTTTAATCCCCAGACCACAGTGCTTTCTGAAACTCTTTTAACAAAATTTGCGTAGCGTCTCTTCGAATTTACAGTTAGATCAAGTTCCATTGCTAATCTCCTCGTTTCCTTGTTATGTTTTTTTAAGCAATAAAATATCCCTGATAACTTTAAATACTCCGCCAGAAGTCGAAGGTGGTCGTTATACTGAACTCCTTTGTTTTTTACCACCAGAATGGGACCTTT
Source organism: Priestia megaterium (assembly GCF_009497655.1). Taxonomy (NCBI): domain Bacteria; kingdom Bacillati; phylum Bacillota; class Bacilli; order Caryophanales; family Bacillaceae; genus Priestia; species Priestia megaterium. The sequence goes on from NZ_CP023317.1 coordinate 2,398,339, forward strand.
CAGAAGAAGGATTTAAGCAAGAAGAAATATATTGGCCAATTGAAAATTTAAAATTTTCAGCTCGCTTCCCCCATGAATTAGATACATGGGTAGGGTTTGGTCACACGATTCAAAATGACAACCCAATTAAACCATTTAGCTCTAATACAAAGCTTTGTGCTTCTCTTTTGCTCCCTCCACTAACTGAAGAAGAAGCCTGGAGCGTTCATATCCGTGAAGGAAAAGATGTTGAGTTCTATAATGTACTTCCTCTTTACGAAAGTGAAATGAACTATAAAATGAAGCGTGGAACTGATAAGCTACTTGATAAATTTGATAAACACGGCATCAGCCAAATATATGACATTCATCGTAAAAACGTATGTAAAAAAATGTGGTTCTAAAAAAGCCTACTTAGTCAAGTAGGCTTTTACCATGTTACCGTTGTTTATTATTTTTCAATTCTCTTTTTAGTTTTCATATCAAATTTGGCTAACACCTGTTTTTGTTGCTTGACAACTAAAACTCCATCTAAAAGTTGTAGTTCTAGCTTTTTTAACTGTTGGTCAGATGCTTTCAAAGGAGAAGCTTGCTCTTTATTAGTTGAACCTTTAAACCCTAAATCATAATTCAAAGTAAAATTTCCTTGTTCATTATATTTGAGAATGCTAGGAGACGAAAAACCATATCCCAGTCCAGACCTATCTTGATTATCATCAGGATTAAATACATTGAAGCCAACGCTCTCTTCTAGTGCATTTTTTAATGGTATATGAGGCTGAATTTCCATTTCAATTCCTTTGTCCGGATGTTCTTTCCCAACGCGTTTTTTACCTGTGTTTTTTAAGTCGATTTCGTAATATAAACTAGTAGGCACGAGCTCTTTTCCTTTGTCTTTTCCTTCTGTGATAATGGTTGAACCAACTAAACGTTTATCCGTAACAATCGATACATCCACTTTCACAAGTTCAAGGTGATTTCCTAACTCGTGAGCCTCTTTTTTACTTAGTCTGCTCGTTTTATCCACAGGTGGAGAGGGATTTTGGCAAGCGGTCGTGAGTAGAAAGAGAGCAAGCAGTGCGAATATATAACGTTTTTTCATCTGATTTCTCCTTTTGTGCATAATTTAGAAATATATTCTATGAAATTATACCTTAAAAAAGAAGCAACTCCCTTTTAGTTAGGAACGCTTCTTTTAATAAACCTTTTTTCTTTTTATTAGTAACCATCTACCGTAACATCAGTAATTGACCCATCACTAGGACTTACTTGATACCAACCTTGTGTAGCTGTATGTTCCTCTCCTGTATCTTCATTATCCACAACATTTTCATAAACATGGATAATATAGTTTCCTGAGTCGTCAAGGTGATCGTATTCTACAAGAAGAGGTGAATCTTCAGATATGCCTTGTTGGTCACGAACTAGCTGGATAGCTTGCTCTTGGGAAACTGTTTGTTCGGCTGGTTCCTCTTCCTCAAGGGTTTCTGTATCTTCTTCTTGCTCTGATTCTGTTTGCGCCTCATCTTCCGAATCAGCCTGAGCTTCTTCCTCATCCGCTTTTGCCTGAGTTTCCTCTTCCTCCGCTTTGCGATCTGCTTCTGCCTGAGCTTCAGCTTCTGCATCAGCCTTGGCCTGCGCCTCTTCTTCTTTTTGTTTGTCTTCTTCTAGCTGCGCGTAGTAATCATCTAATTCTTTTTCCATTTGCTGCTGCTCAAGGTCTGATAATTGCTTTTGTTGTTCTTGTATTTGGTTTTGAAGCAAAGCAATTTGTTCTTCTGAAGCATTATCAACAAAATTGATGTTTTCTACATAATCACCACTGGCGTCAAAATTAACTTCCATCATACAAAAAACATTTTGCTCTTGATTAATCCCGTAGTAAATATACTGATTGTCACCTACTTGGATATACTGATAACCATTCATTACGTTTAATAAGTAATCGCGATCAGCTTCTTTAGAATTAACGGCTTTTTTAATGGTTGATGCTTTTGTTTGTAATGTATTTGGCGATGATTCTTTTACAGCCGTTTTGTTGCCGTTTTCTTTCGTATGAACCGCTGTTGATTTCTCTGCAGACTCTTCTTTTTGCGATACCGTTTCACTGGACTCATCACTACACCCTGCTAGCAATACGGCTAACAACGGAATACCAAAAGCAACTTTCAACATTTTCATAGACTATTATCCCCTTTTTTTATCTTTTTTTAGGTTTTATATAATTCTAAAGAACTATAAAACCTTAGGGGTTATTATACCAAAATTAAGAAAATATAAGAATATTTTCTTGTTTGATTTATGGTATTTTTTTGAAAAGATTATCTTTTTATGCATAAAAAAACACAAAGCCATGTACTTTTCATAACACGGCTTTGTGTGTTCGTAATCGATGTTAATGATGAAATCCATTGTCGTATTTCGTGTCTTTAAGAACAGGTCTATCCAATGAGTTAAGAAATTCAACGGCTTGTTTGAAATTAACCATAAATAAATGAGCAAGGTCTCTTGAAAATCCATTTCTAACAACAATGCGCATGATTGTGATTTCTTCCATGTCTGCTGGGAGTGGATAAGCAGGCACTTGCCATCCATACGTGCGCAATTGTCTAGACAGGTCATAAAGAGTCCAGTTTGGCGTGTATCCTTCTTTTAGTTTCCAAGCAAGAACCGGGATATCTGAACCATCTGCGATAATTTCGAATGCTTCCATTTCTCCAATTTCTTTGCTGAGAAACAGCGCGTTTTCTTGGGAGGTTTTTTGCACGGCATAATAGCCCTCTTTACCTAAACGTAAGAAATTGTAGTACTGTAAAAGGACTTGTGCTCCTGGTCTAGAGAAGTTAAGTGCAAAAGTTGGCATGTTGCCTCCTAAGTAAGAAACGCGGAAAATAAGATCTTCAGGCAAGTCTTCTTTTTCTCTCCAAATCACCCACCCTAAACCAGGATAGACTAAACCGTACTTGTGTCCCGATACGTTAATGGACTTTACTCGCGGCAAGCGGAAATCCCAGATAAGGTCTGGTTGAAGAAACGGAGCGATAAAACCTCCAGAAGCAGCGTCTACGTGGATAGGAATATCTAATCCTGTCTTTTCTTGTAACTCATCCAATGCTTTTGCAATAGCAGCAATTGGTTCGTAAACTCCTGTATACGTCACTCCAAGAATCGGTACGACACCAATTGTATTTTCGTCAACCGCATTAATGACGCCTTCTGGATCTAAATAAGGATGATCTGCATTAATGTTCACATAACGAGGCTCTACGTCCCAATAGTTTGCGAACTTCTCCCACACCACTTGAACGGATGAACTAAATACAATGTTCGGCCGGTCTGTTGATAGCCCTTTACTTTTACGCAGTTTCTGCCACCGTCTTTTTAACGCCAGTCCACCAAGCATACAAGCTTCAGATGAACCTGTAGTAGAAACACCCATCGTTGTATCAGGATTAGGTGAATTCCACAAATCCGCTAAAATACGTACACATCTCTCTTCAATAGCCGCTGTCTGCGGATACTCGTCTTTATCAATCATATTTTTATCAAAAGACTCTCCATACAAACGCTTTGCATCAGGCTCCATCCACGTAGTAACAAACGTAGCTAAATTTAAGCGGGCATTCCCGTCTAAAGCAATTTCATCATGAATGATTTGATAAGCTGTTTCGGGAAGCATACCTTGATCACCAATACGCAGCCTTGGAATCGTCACTTCTCCTTGTCGAGAAAAAAGCGGATTAACAGGAAATTCATCAGGTAAATTTTTTTGTTCACGATGCGGATGCCATTGAGGCATAAAGTATCATCTCCTTATGTATATCTAACAAATTGCTTTACGTTCCACCTGGTGTTGTAACAAGCAGGTCTCCTTTACACATTATGAGCTTTGAAACCTATTTTCATTCTTTTCATTATTCGTAGCACGTAAGGACGAACTTTATTTAATAATACCCATGAAAATAGTCTTGCCAAACTCAAAAGGTGTAAGATATGGTAATATATTCTAAAGGAGGTTTTTAGATGAAGAAACAAGGAATTATTTTGCAAGACAAGTTTTTCGAATTAGGTGAATCTCCTATCTATAATGAATCACAAGACATTGTTGGAAATGTCGCATATAAGTTATCTATTGCTAATAAATTTGAGATTTTAAAAAACGAAGAGATCGTGTTTACAGGTAAATCTAAAATGTTTGCCCTTATGCCAAAGATGATTATTTCAGATCACCACGGAAATGAAGTTGGAATGATTCAACGGAAATTCACTTTTTTTAAAAAGAAGTATCTTTATATTAGAAACGACGGCGATACATATGAAATTACGGGGAATATAACAGATCGTAAATTTGACGTTTTGCGTTCCGGCGTTCCTGTCATTCAAGTCCGCACACTTTCTTCGTTTCTGTCATTACGTCCACACACGTTTGCTTTAGAATTTCTCGAACCTGATCTTGATAAGTGGGAAGGAATTGCGGTTGTACAAGGTGTAAGGATGATGGTAAAAGACGAAAACAGCAGTACAGCTACTGCTCCGGCTCAATAGTGGTTATAGAAGGTTATATGATATAAAAAAACGAACAAACTTCAATATAAAGTTTGTTCGTTTTTTTAAATTAAGGGCCAAATACTAACGTACCGATGACATGGTAGCCAATTGGTACAAGAAACAAGATGATATTTAAAATAATCGCCCATAGACAGAGCTTGTCTTTTTTTATAAAAAAACCAATAATTGCAGGAACAACCATGAGCGGAACTAAAAAGATAGGTGCGATAATAGGAAGGCCTTGAAGCTTTTCAGCCGCAACAAGTCCTGTAAAAAAGTTAAGGATCAATAAAGTATTAATAATAACATATAAAAGTGAAATTCCTCCAAGAACCCCACCTATTATCCCGCTTTTAGTTGTTTTAACAGTAGCATCCACGTTTCTATCACCTCATTTTTTAGAAATATAAGTAAACTATACTATAATGTGGTTTTTATTGTAAAGGTAAGGTATGGAGAAAAAACACTGTAGCAATTGCTACAGTGTTTTTTTATAAACAGTGCATTTTTTCTTCTGCTTCTTTCCAAGGAACCGTATATCCCTGTCCTTTGGCGCAAAAGACAGAGGATGAGCTGTATTCCGGATCTGCCTCTTTATTGTAGCGGATTCGTTCAATAACTTCTTCTTCATTATGACAACGTTCATACCCTCCGAATAATAGAGACATCGCTCCTTTTCCGTGCGTAAAAGATGCTAGCGTCGAACCGTAGTTCATAAAAGTAGCAACAGGAACTTTCCCTGTAATAATCGCTTTGTTTTCGGTTGTTACAGGAGAATCAAAGCGGCCGTGTGCGCTTTGAACATCAGCTAATACCCTCCCCATTTGATCAATATCCACTTTAATTTTAAAGTCATAATACGGTTCTAGCACAATATTTTTGGCTTTTTCTAACCCTTGTCGTAATGCTCGGTACGTTGCTTCTCTAAAATCTCCTCCGCTTGTATGCTTGTTGTGAGCTCGTCCGGTACACAACGTCACTTTTAGATCAGTAGTAGGCGACCCCGTTAGCAAACCGTGATGCGGCTTTTCAAATATATGCTGACGGACCAGATTTTGATACCCAACGGATAAATCATCGGCGTGACAAGCATTTTCAAAGGTAATTCCGCTGTTTCGTTCCGCTGCTTCTATTCTCAAGTGAACTTCTGCATAGTGTTTCAACGGTTCAAAATGCCCGTAGCCCATCACTGTATTTTCAATAGATTCTTTGTACAAAATTTCTGGTTCTTCAAACTGTACGTTTATATTAAAGCGTTCTTTTATCAGTTTTTCGAGAACTTCAAGCTGAATGGCTCCCATCACATGAATATGAAGCTCTTGAGTCCTTTCTTCCCACGTCACATGTAAAGAAGGATCTTCGGCATCTAATAGTTGAAAAAGTTTAATTCCTTCTTTTGGATGAACAGAAGGCTCAAAAACAACTTTTGATTTTAACGTAGGCAAAAGTTCATAGGAGCGGCTTTCTTTTAACGTTCCAAGACCGTCTCCAACGGATGCGGAAGTCAATCCTGTAACTGCAAAAAGTTCGCCGGCTGAACCTTCATTTACGTTTTTGAATGTGCTTCCGTTATAAGCACGAATTTGAGTGATTTTTTCTTCGTATAGCTCTCCGTTTTTTTCATAAGCCACTTCATCACGCACTTGCAGTGTCCCGCTTAGAGCTTTGATAAACGTGATGCGCATGCCGTTTTCATCGTGCCGAATTTTATATACACGCCCTGAAAATGCTTCTTCCTGCGAGTAGTGAGTTTCTGTTAGCAAATCGAGCTTTTCTAAAAAACTTTCAATACCGATGTCTTGCAAAGCTGAGCCACAAGCACACGGGAAAATCTGATTGGCTTGAAAAAGCTTTTGCATAGCCGCTTTCCAATAAGCTTGATCATTCTTGCCTTCCATAAATGCATCTAAAAGCTCTTCATCTTTTTCAGCTGTAAATTCAATAAGTTCCTCACTTAACGAGCCGTCTATAAGCTCTGAAGTTATGTCAAAAACATCAGGGGTTAAGTTATGTTTAATATCATTTATAACACGTTCAGGATCTGCTCCTACACGATCGATTTTATTGATGAAAAAGAATACGGGCACACGATGTTTTTGAAGCAGCTGCCAAACCGTTTCTGTATGCCCTTCCACTCCCTCGACTGCGCTTAAGATAACAATCGCATAGTCCATCACTTGAATAGAACGTTCCATTTCAGGTGAAAAATCGACGTGGCCAGGTGTATCAATTAAATAATAAGTAGAACCGTTATATGAAAAAGTTCCTTGGTCAGCAAATACCGTAATGCCCCGTTCTTTCTCAATCGTATGAGTATCAAGAAACGAATCTTTGTGGTCAACTCTTCCTCGCTGTTTAATACTTTTTGTGTGGTAAAGAAGCTGCTCGGAAAACGTAGTCTTCCCTGCATCCACATGCGCTGCAATACCGATTGTTTTGTTGAATTGTTTCATTGTTAAATACCACCTTACTGCTGTATGTATAGCTGTTACTTTCTATTTTATAATAATCGTAAGAAAAAGTGGATGACAAAGGCCTAGAGCTGCTTACATCAAAAAAGAATGCGTGATTAAACATCGCATTCCCTTTTTGTACGGCGTTTAGTATCTTTTTTGCCTTTGGCTATAAAAATAGCTGCTATAAGGCACCCAATTCCAGATAAATGCATGATGTTATTACCTGTTGCGCCTAGACTGTTACTGGTCAAACCAACTAAAATACTACCAAGTATAATCAATAAAACAGCAAGCATGAACTTCATTTTTTCACTCTCCGTTAGCGTTAGTAAGTTATTAAATATGATTTGCATATGAATCATATAAAACAGTAAGTAGTACTAGATATTCAATTGCGAATGTATTAATCAACATCTAGTTAACCATAATATTATTATGAAAATAATAGTGTGGATTCAAACGCTCATGGTACCATATTCTAATCGATTTATATGTTATCATACATAAATTGTTAAAAGTACATTTTTTCACCTTTCACTATCAAAAAAGCAGCCTCTTTACTAAGAGACTGCTTTTTTAATGACAACTGATAAATCCTGATTAAGAAGCTTTTTTTAATCGTTCTTTTTGTTTCTGTTGATAAGAAGAAAAATAAATAAGGCCTACAAATACAGCTCCACCTATCATATTTCCAATAAAGGTAGGGATAATATTTGTCATAAAATCAATCCATGTAAAATGACCTGCAAGAATAGCAGCGGGAATAATAAACATATTGGCTACAACGTGCTGAAAGCCAATCGCAACAAATGCCATAATCGGAAACCAAATACCAAGAATTTTCCCCGTAACGTCGTCAGCGCCGTATGAAAGCCAAATAGCTAAACATACAAGCCAGTTGCAGCCCACGGCAGAAATAAGCGTTTTAAAAAATGAGTCGTCAATTTTAGCTTGAGCAATTGCTACCGTTTTATCTAAAAAAGGCCCCGTTTCTGTTAACCCGACAATATGTCCAAAGAAATACGCAATAAATACGGCACCTAAAAAGTTAGCAAGCGTAACCCAAAACCAGTTATGAAGCAAGTGACGAAGCGAAATTTTTCTTGCATACAGGGCAATGGAGACAGACATCATATTCCCCGTAATGAGCTCTGCTCCCCCAAGTACTACCAGCATAAGACCTACAGGAAAGACGGCCCCTCCTAAAAGATTTGATAAACTTCCCCATTCAGCTGGTAAATTACCAATGACGCGCACATCTAGTAAAAAACCAAGCGCAATAAATGCGCCTCCTAGAAACCCAAGCATAAGAATAGAAGAAAGGGATAACTTCGTCTTTGAAACCCCCGCTTCTAAAGCGATGTTTAACATTTTATCCGGCTTGTGAAATGCCATAAAACTCCTCCTTAATTAAAAAAGGCAGCACTCAAAAACACCTTTTACACAAGGTTTTTGAATGCTGCCTAATAATCCTGCACTTTCTTTACAGTATATCAGTCATCATTATCTATAATAAAACTAAATAAAAAACAAGCAGATCCTACTTCTCTTTCATTTAATTAAATTATGTATTTTGCGTTGTTCTACTGAATATTAGTTTCAAACACAAACACAGAAACAGCAATATCTTCTTCCACTTTGATATCAGAAAATAAGTACTCCAGCTTAGCTCCTAACAAGTCTTCAAGCCCCTCTGGAGGAGATGAAGCATAAAGGTTTTGAATAAGCTTCGTTCTTGCCATATGTACCGTCTCTTTACCTTCGGTTGTTCTCGCGATAAATTGTTCAGCTGGCGTTAAGTTGCCGTACAAAGTTGAAATAGCCATGTTTTGAACGAATACAGTATGAATTCGTTCTGGACCTTTTCCAAAAAGTTTTTTGCGCAGCTTTCGGATAATATCATTAAAATCATGTATTTTTTTAGACACCGGTGTATGCCTCCGCTTATCTCGAGTATGTCTGTCCTGCTCATTCAAGTTTTCAACTAAGAATAAGTTACATTATACATGACGACGTTTACATTGTATACAATGTATCTGTTTTATTCTTATTAATCCAAACAATTGCAAAACTTTTACGGAATGAAAAAAAATCCTTCACTTATTAAAGTGAAGGATTACCTTTATATCTCTACTTAAAGGTTACAAATGAATTCTCAGTTATCAAAGAAATAACCAAGAACTTTGACAAGATAGCATGTCAAAATAGTCAAGTGGTATGTTTGTACCAGTACTTAATGCTATCACGTTAAAGTCATGGAATCCACTTAGTTTACTTTCATAATACTTTATTTAATTTAAATATTCTTTTTTGATAGGTAGCCCTTAATCTTCATCACGATCTGCTCTAAATTCATCATCAGATAATGAATTTAGTTGATGGCTAAGCTTTTCGTAGTTATCTTGTTTTTGATTTTGTTGTACATCATTAGATATAGGAGTTTTACTAGAAACAGTAGATTTTTTTCTAGTCTCTTCGCTTCCGCTAACTCCAAACCCGACATTGTTATCTGTCATCGGATTCACCTCTTTAACTGTTATTATGGAGAATTGCTCTAAAAAAATAACAGGAAACAAAAGGGACTCCGACTTAGCTAATAGCGGTCCAAGCTTCCTTATTTAACCTAAACGGTATTTAAATAAGAAAATGACCCGCTTTAACTCCATAGACAATACCGATAAAAAAACTTGCTATACCTAGTGTTTGACTTTTACATACATACTTTATAGTTAAGCCTGGAATCAGACCCCATATAATGATGAAAATAGCGAACGATACTATAATAGAAGACCATGCATCTTGCCCTGATATACTTATACCTTGCATAAACGTTTCTCCTTTCAGTACTTATATCGGGAGAACATAAATTTTTTATAGTATCTTACTGTACGAACTAAAAAATTCAGGTGACCTGTCCATATATGCTTTTACAGCGAATGGTGGCGTTCAAGCTCGATTGTTTTTGGTTTTTGCCATATTAATACCCCTGCCGCTACGTACATAAACGAAGTGATGTAAAAAAGGCTTCCGATTGTCAGAAAATCAATGATATACCCTGTTGCAATAACGGCTAAGGCTGCCCATATAGAGGTCCATAAATGATAGTGTCCTACTTGTTTTCCTGTGTGAGCACGATCTGTCTGCCTAGATAACGCTATTTTTTCTGCTGTTTTTTGAAGAGCTCCAAGCAGACCCATTATAATTTGAATGATATACACCTGCGTGATCGTTGTTAAAACGGGAATCACAATCATAACAACGGCCATCCCAAACGTATATAAAAGAAGCAAGCGCTTTTCTCCTACTCTGTCACTCCATGAACCGATCAACGGATGACTCAAAGCTGCGGTTGAAGCAAAAATTCCGTAAGCTAAGCCAAATTGTGAATAGCTATCGCCAAGATTTCGAAGCAGTAAAAGGTAAAAAGGAAACACAATACTGCTTGCGGTAATCATCAGGCTTTGTGAATGTAAGAGTTGTTTGTACGTCATTTTCCATACTCCTTATAAAATAAATTAACGAACGTTTCGTTCCGGTCATATTTTCTTTTCAAATTAAAAAAGGCGGTTGTATGAGGGTAAGCCTCTTCTAACTGCTTCTTGCTTGGGTAGCCGTAGTAAGGCAAGTAATAGCTTCCCTGATGCTGCAGCGTCACATCCACCATTTTTCGGGCAACTTTTTGTGTATCAGAGATGCCTTTATTGTCTCTTTTCTGGTTAATAAGTAAAACAAGAGCAAACATATCGTCTTTTGCATAAGACATGACGGCTTTATTATCCTTCTCTACATAGCGAACGGTAATGTTCAATAAATTTAATTCCTCAGTTGATAACACTTGACGTAAATCCTCGATGTAAGAAGCAAATTCATCAACTGGAACAAAGTATTCTTGTAAAATTTCCGTCCGGCTAGCACTTTCGTATTCCATAAAATCACTTTCAGAACGCATAACATTATTTCTTGTTTCAAGCCGTCCATTTTGCTTTAAGAAATAAGCCTTTTGTGTTTCCCACAGCATATCTTTTCCCCAGTCGCTGTATCGAGACAGTCCTAGCATAAATTTAGGAAGCGCCACTATTTTTTCTGTTTTGAGCGGTTCGTTTACAGTAGAAGTATTTTGAGAAGATAAACGGTAGTTTGTGACGTACATATCTGTTAGCAATTGATTAGGAGAAACAGAAATACGCGCCATATGCATACGAACGTCAGGATTATGCTGTACGTAGTTTTTAAAATACGCTGTATACTGCCTATAATCTAAGCGAATAATTTCATCTTCGTACCATTCATCATCCGTTAAACGAAGCGTCACATCTAAAATGACCCCAAATAACCCGTAGCCTCCGTTTACTAAAGAAAACAGCTCGGGGTGTTTCGTCCGGCTAATTTCGATAATAGATCCGTCCGCCTGCAGGAGACGCATAGATTTGACCGTATCCATTAAAGAACCGTATCGAATATCTCTGCCGTGTACGTTCACGCTAATAGAACCTCCAACGGTAAAAATATTTTGTGATTGCATAACTTTAAGAGCAAGACCGTCTTTATGTATATATTGCTGAATATCATTCCACGTTGTCCCGCTTTGAACCGTAATTTCTTTTTGACGGGGCTTGTAATCTATAATTTTATTGTACTGCTTCATATCAAGTAAAATAGCATTAGGATAGTATGTCTGCCCTCCTTGGCTGTGCTGCATGCCTGAAATCGCTATTTTTTCATGATGCTGTGAAGCCGTTTTCACCCAATTTTTCAGCTGTTTTTCAGTGGTTCCATGCTTTATTTCTTTGACTTTTGTAGGAAGAAGCTGCGCAACATCCTCCGTTACAGGACGGGTTTGCTGCTGTTTATAGATATGATATGAGGTATACGAACCTACTAGATAAAAAGATAAAAAAGATCCTAACAACAGGTTTTTCTTCATCACAAACTGTAAGCTCCTTTCTTTATTTCTGTGAAATTATACCATACAAAAAGTGAAATAACACTAATATAGTGTATTTTTACACTATATTATAACTTATTTTGAGAAAGTATATGAAAAAATCTTGTAATTTAATGTATGTTAACCTTATTGAAACAAAAAAAGAAAAGACACTAGGTCTTTTCTTTTTTTGTTTTTTTATTTTTCAGCTTCGTATGCAACTAAAGCTACTCTTTTTCCCAACGTTTGTTGAAACTGCTCTTCTAGTTGTTTAAGCTTCGCATGCATATCATCGTTAATTGAAGCTGGCTCAAAGGTCATTTTTGTTTGCTCCATCAGATACTTTCACCTCTTTCGTGTGTGTATGTTCTACTTTTTCCAATATAAAAGAGGTCTATGACGATTTGACGAAAGTTTACAAATTAAATTTGCTAATGAGTGCTGTTAATTGTTCTGCCATTTGAGACAGAGATTGTGCGGAAACAGCAATTTCCTCCATTGAAGCCAGCTGCTCTTCAGTTGATGCAGCCACTTCTTCAGATGTAGCTGCATTTCCTTTAGCAAGGATTGCCATTTCACCCGCTGTACGAGCCACTTCTTCAACCGCTGCTGAAATTTGCTGAGCAGTCGCAGCCACTTCTTCTACTTGCGGAGTCGTTTCATTCATGCTGCTTAGAATTTGTTCGAATTTTTGAATAGCCGTTTGTGATATCGTTCGTCCTTCTTCAACTTTGTTTGTAACTTGCTCCATTGTATGTACAGATTCCTGAGTGTCTTGTTGAATAGCTTGAATAAGCTCAGAAATTTGAGACGCGGACACTTGTGATTGTTCTGCCAGCTTTCTTACTTCTGCTGCTACAACGGAAAACCCTTTTCCATGTTCTCCAGCTCGTGCCGCTTCGATTGCAGCATTTAAGGCTAGTAAATTTGTTTGAGCAGCAATGCCGCTGATTACTTCTAAAATGGTTCCAACTTCTTTTGAACGTTGAAACAAAGTACGAATCGTTGTATTAGATAGCTCGACGGACTGAGAAATGGATTCCATTTGTTCGACCGTTTCTCTCACGGCTTTTCCACCTTCTACCGCTTCAGACGTTGTGTGATTTGATAGCTGAGAAACAGTTTCTGTACGCTTGGCAATGGTATAAACTCCTTGTACAATCTCATCTAAAGAAGCTGCATTTTGGTCAATAACAGACGTTTGTTTTTCTGCACTGGAAGCCACTTCTTGTATCGCAACCGATACTTGTTCAGTCGCAGCGCTCGTTTGCTGTGAGCTGGCCGTTAGCTCTTCTGAAGAAGCAGCCACTTGTTCTGCACTCATTTCAACATTTTGAATTAATGTACGAAGGTTGTTTTGCATCTGACTAAAAGCATACCCTAACTCGCCGATTTCATCCTTTGAATTGACGGTAATCGCTGTTGTCAGATCTCCTTCACTAACGCTTAGAGCCTGATTCTTAAGCTGTTTGAGCGGTTTAATAATTGATTGTAACACCACAAAAATGGTAAGACTACCTATTATCAGACAAGCTACAATAATAAATAGTGTTTTGTAAAAAATAGGCTGTGCTGCTTCACTCACTTCTGATGAATACATAGTGCCTGCAACTTTCCAGCTTGTTGTTTTATTTGTCGTAAAGACCATCTTTTTTTCATCACCGTTAAAGGTATATTCAAAGAATCCGGAGCTCTTTGCATAAAGCTTGTCAAAAAGAGAATCTGTTGCTTTTGTACCTGCTTTTTCCGTAGGGTGAACAATATATTTTCTTTCTCCATCTAAAAGAAATGGATATCCTTTTTCTCCGATTTTCACTTTGCTGACAGCTTTATTGATGCGGCTTATATCTAAATTTAAAGCAATAACCCCTGTGCCATCCGCCGTTGTTTTTGCTACAGTAATAACGGTTTGACCTGTAGAGGCTGAGGGATAAGGTTCAGTGACAACTGTTTTCCCTTTGTTCTGCATGGCTAGCTTGTACCAATCTCGTTCTCTGGGATCATAGCCTGCTTGTGTCACTTTTTTAGGCGCTTGAATAAACTTCCCCTGCTGATTTCCTGTAAAAATGCTGACGGCTTCTGGATGAAGCGAAGCATATAAGTTAAAATCTTTGCTTAAAGTAGCCATATCTTTTTCATTGTAGCGCTCGTTGTTTACCACTGATGCAAAAAACTCTACATCATGAATTTTGGGTCCAATGGTATCGTCAATCACTGAATTAATGGACTGTACATTTTGCTGTGCTGTGTTAATAATTTGGTTTTCAATTTCATGTTTCGCTGTTATGTAAGCTGATACACCTATCGTAACAGATGGCACTAATAAGATCGCTGCAAATGCTAGCCCTAGCTTTATCTTGAAGTTATTAAGGGACCTTTTTTTTCTTACTCTCTCCATGCTATGTAGCCTCTCTCTCCGTAGTTAAAAGTAATCGTGCACTTCCTTTCTATCGGCAAGACTTCATATTCCTTTAGTCATCGAGTGTATACATAATTAACAATGGGAGTGAAAAGATAAGAGTACGATAAAAAAAGTAGGTGATTTTAATGGAAGAAAGTAAAAACAGCAAGTCTTTTTCAATGTTTGAAACAGAAAAGGTTCAGCGCGGAGAAGAAAAAGATATTTTTAATATCTATAAAGAAGGAGTAAAAATTGCGGAAGTAAGAGGAACGGATCCTCAAACTCAGCAGGTTATTCCGATGCATGACTTAAACGACTATGAAGAAAATAAGCTTCACGAATATATCGCTCATTTAGACCACACAACGTAAACGTAAAAGTGCTAAAACAAGAGTCCCCTCTTGTTTTAGTCTTTAGAATCATAAAAAACATGTTCAAAGTGCAGCGTGTCTTTTTTTATGTACAGCAGTCCAAACGAAAATTGCTTTTGACGCCGCTTGTCAGTAGCAGAACCTGGATTAAACAATGTAATATCACCAATTTGTTTATGAACAGGAATATGAGAATGACCAAAAATTACTGCATCGACTTGTTGATGTTCAAATGCCAAAAGTGCACGTTTTTCAGTCGTCTTTTCTTTTCCATGACCGTGGACTACGCCAATCATAACATCATCAAACGGAAGAAGTAATGAAGTTGGAAGTACTTGCTGAAGCTCTTCACTGTCTACATTTCCAATCACACCGTGTACAGGAGCAAAAACGCGCAGTTCATGGTAGACATCTATCGTTTGAAAATCTCCGGTATGAATAATCGCATCAGCTGTTTTCAGTTCAGCTAGGAGTCTTTTTGGAAAATGTTTCGCTCTTTTGGGAATATGAGTGTCACCTAAAATAACGATCTTCATTTATGATACGCTCCTTTTTCATTCAATATGGTGTAGTGTAGCGTATTACGTTGGAATGAAGCAACTCTATACGGAGCGTCAGGCAAAAAATTTCTCTTTTTCGTTTAAGTTTGTGAAAATACTTTACATACTAAGTTACAGAATGGAGTTTTCGAAATGGAAGTAAAAATTAATCGAAACGCAGCAAAAGTATTAAGAAATGCCTTGGCTAGCCCAGAAGGTCAAGGAAAAATGATCCGTGTATATGTAACTATCGACCACGGTGATCATGCGCATTATGATTGGAAATTCGATACGCCGACTGAACATGATGAAATCGTAAAAACAGATAAAGATATCGATATCGTTTTAGATAAACGCGAGAAATTTTTAGAAGGCGTATGGATTCAATATTTCCACGTTCCAGAGCCTGAATTTGTGATTAGCAGCCTTCACCACGCGCATCACCATCATTAATACAAAAAACACACCTTGTTTTATAGGTGTGTTTTTTCGTTTGTGCGACAGGCAAAAATTTTATTGATGAAAGAAGAGATAAAATTTTGTTGAAGCAATAAAAATGAGCTATAGTGGAATTACGGATGAAAGAAAAGAGGTTAGCGTATGAAAGTAAGTGTGTTAGTAAGGTCTATTTTAGTTGTTATTTTATATAATTTATTCGTTCTGTACATCGGATGGAACGCTTGGGTGTGGCTTCACACAATGTTTGAAGTGGAAAACAAATGGATTCTTACGGTGATCGTTGTGTTTTTTGCTTATTCCTTTATCATCAGTCGCGCGTTTCAACAAGTGAGCATGTTTAAGGTTGTAGGATCGTATTGGTTAGGATTTATTCAATATTCAGTCCTTTTGCTTCCTATAAGTAATCTAGCTGTATATATTCTCACTTTTCTAGGCGCTTCGCTTTCTACAGCTATCGATTCAATCGGACTTTTCATGATTGCTGCTTTTTTATTCATTTTTGCTTACGGTACGTATAATGCTTACAGTCCTGTAGTAAGAAAATATACAATTTCGCTTCCTAAAAAGACGAATCGGAAAAGCCTTCGCATTGCCGTAGCATCTGATATGCACTTTGGCACATTGTCCGGCAAAAAACATTTACAGCGGCTAATCACTCATGTACAAAAGATACAGCCAGATCTTATTTTACTTCCTGGAGATATTATTGACGATGACCCCCACGTATTCTTTAAAAAAGAAATGGATTATATGATGAAGCAGCTCAAAGCGCCTTTAGGCACATATGGAATCTTGGGAAACCATGAGTATTACGGCGGGAAGATCCCTCAGTTTGTGGAAAGAATGAAAGAAATGAACATTCCTATTTTAATGGATGAAGTGTTAAACATAGGCGATAGCTTGTACTTAATTGGAAGAAAAGATAAGACGGATAAAAATCGAGACAGCTTTTTCGATTTAGCGAGTGAAACGGATCGTTCTCTTCCGGTCATTGCGATGGATCATCAGCCGCTTTCTTTAAAAGAAGCGGAACAAGCAGGCGTAGATTTACTTCTATGCGGTCATACTCACAGAGGACAAATGGCACCTAATCATTTGATCACAAAGCGGTTATTTGAAATTGATTGGGGCTACAAACAAACAAATCAGCTGCATACCATTGTCTCTTCAGGATTTGGCTTTTGGGGTCCTCCTCTTCGAATCGGAAGCCGATCAGAAATTATTCAAATTGATATTTCATTTACAAAATAGAGAAAGCCCTAAGGCTTTCTCTATTTTAATGTACGCAGCAGATTCGGAAGTTCTGCGTAAATAGCCACTACTTCATCTATTTTCATTCGAACGAGCCCGCTTGAAGACGGGGCAACAAAATCCATTATTCCTGATACCATCGATTCTTCTTGTTTGCCCCACTTTACTTGCTTGCGTCCGCTGTACTGCTGATAGACACCTTTTCCAACAAAACAAACGATTTTAGGCGTGTATGTAGCGATTTTTTTCTTTAGGATTTCTCTGCCTTCCGCATATTCTTCTTTTGTAATCTCATCAGCTGCCTTTGTAGGACGCTCCACAATATTTGTTAAACCGTATCCTAGCTGTAACAGCGAGTGATCTTCCTCGGGATGGTATTTACGATCTGTTAAACCTGCTTTATGAAGAATCGTCCAGAAACGATTGGTTGGATTAGCAAAATGATGACCCGTTTCACCGGAACGGATGCTTGGGTTAAAACCGACAAATAAAATATCTAAGTTGGGCTGTATATGATCAAAAATAGAGTTCATAGTCATACGCTCCTTACAATGTAAAAAGAAAACATCCAAATTGGATGTTTTCTTTTTACTATACCCTATTAAATACGAACTACGCGTCCGTTGAATTTTTGTTTCCAGTAGCCGCTGCTCATGTTTGCAATTGCAACACCTGTTGAGCTTTGAGCACCGATGAACTTGCCGCCGCCTACATAAATACCAACGTGTCCGTCTTTTTTATATGTATCGAAGAAAACAAGATCTCCAGGCTGCATTTGACTAGAAGACACTTGCGTTCCAGCATGCTTTAACGTTTCTGTACTTACAGATCCAAGAGGCCCAAGGTTAACACCAACTTGAGAATATGCCCAGTGTACAAATGACGAGCAGTCAAATAAACCGTGGTTAATATCAGACTGGCTGCGTCCTCCGCCAAATACGTAAGCAGAGTTTCCAATCCAGCGGTTTCCTACCGTTACAACATTGCTAGCTTTTGGAGCCGGAGCGCTTGTAGGTGCAACATCATTGCTGCTTGCTTTTGGTGCTGCTTTAGGAGAAGGCGAATCAGCTTTTTCAGCTGGTTCCGCCGCTGCTTTTTGAGCTTGTTCGGCTGCTTTCTTAGCTGCCTCTTTAGCTGCTTGTTCAGCTGCTTTTCTTGCTGCTTCTTCCGCCGCTTTTTGATCTTTAATATTTTGTTCAAGCGTAGACTGTTCATTCGCAAGAGAGCTGTCTTTTGATTGTAGAGAAGCTTTTAGTTCTTCATTTTTTGCTTCTTTATCTTTTAGTTCTTTTGCCAACGCATCTTTTTGTTTCTTTTGAGCTGCTAGCTGGACAGTCATTTCATCCAGTTCTGCCTTCATATCTTCTAAGCTGGCAAGCTTAGATTTAACATCTGCTTGTTTTGTTTTTAGTTCGTCTTGCATATTTTTAGTTTCTTTTAAAATACCGCGGTCTGCATCTACAATAGTCGAAACAGCTAGCGCGCGGTCTACAAAATCACCAAAACTTGAAGAACCGAGTAAAACTTGTAAATACTCTACGTTACCGCCGCTTTCTTGCATGGAACGTGCACGATCTTTTAAAATATCATTTCGCTTTTCAAGTTTTTCTTGAAGCAGCTTAATTTCTTTTTCAAGCTGGTCTACTTGTTTAGACGTTTCTTTAATATCCGCTTCTGTTTTTTGGGCTTTTTTATTATTTTCTTCTTCTGCTAATGTTAATCGCTCAAGCTGTGCTTTCATTTGATCTTGTTCTGCTTGAAGGCGTGTTAATTCATCAGAAGCTGCTTTGATGTTAGATTGCACATCTTGGCGTTGATTTTGAATTTGAGATTTTTGTGATTCCATATCCTGAATGGTAGAGGCATACGCTGGAGTTGATAAAACTCCTCCTAGGCCTAATAAAACCGTTGTGTTAAGTAAAAGCATTTTCTTTTTCAATATGAATTCCTCCGCTTTCTCGCTCTGTTAAACTAGTAATTTCTAATTATGTATCAATATGTATAAAAGTCTGACAATTTATGTAAAGTTCACTGTATTTGTCGATAAATAGCTAAATATGCTAATGAAAATCTACGAAAATTATACCACGATAAACGTTCAAAAAAAGAATAACAATATTACAATTGTATTTCAGTAATGTAACATTTAACGCTTGTGTATACATTCCCTTCTTGCCTGCAAAAATATACCTTTATTTCCCCATACAAGCGAAAAATCTATCAAGCTTCAAACAGCAGTGCTTTTAGCGTTATAAAGTAGATAATTATTATTGTTTAAGCTGTTTAGATTTAAGATATTTCTAAAAGAAACGTAACAACTCTTTAACATATTCGTCTATTTTTACCCTTTATCTACCATTTTTACAATATTTGAAAATGATTTTCTGGAATAACAATGAATTTATTTCTATTCGATGTTTGAAGAAGTTCAAAAAGAGGACAATAGGCAATTTTCAAACAATATTCGACAACGCTTGGATGAAGCCATACAAAAAACCTTCTCGCCATGAGGCGAGAAGGTTTTTTTAATCACGCTGCTGATAATAGTGTTCTAAAGCTACAATTGCGCTTCCCATTCTTTCTTGGTCAGGAATAACAATACGATCTACTCCTTCTTCTTTTAAAGCAGCAGCGGTTACTTTCCCAACGGCCACAGCTACTACAGAGCTTTCAAAGAGTTCTCGAATGTGATCAGCTTGTCCGTGTTCTTTTGCAAACGAAAATAAAAAGCGGGCTTGGGGAGCGCTTGTGAAATTAACAGCATCGACTTTCCCGCTTGTTAATTCGTTTATAAGCTGTTCCATGACTTCTGCTTTTGGAGGAATATGCTGATACGGTAAAATCTCTTTAAATTGGGCTTTTTGATTCGAAAGAAAATCAATCAATTTTGGTGCAGGATCTCCGTGAAGCTGAAGCGCTACATGCTTTCCTTCAAAAGAAAACGAATGAAGCGCTCTGACTAGGCCCGCTGTACTTCCATCATCATCTCGAACGGTTGGAGTAACACCGAGCTTTTTTAACATATTTACGGTTTTATACCCACGTGCAGCAATATTAGCTGCTTGTAAAGAAGAAAGGAATTCATCAGCTAGTCCTAGCTTATCTGCTGTTTTATATAAAATTTCCGTCCCGACGCCTGTCGTAAAAATAAACCAATCATAATTTCCTTTTACCAGTTCTTTAATATCTGCTTCTAAGTGTGTGTCATCTAAAAAGATGGTTCCTTGTGCAGGTCGTACAAGCGGTGTCCCGCCAAGGTTTTCAACAATTTTGCTGATTTCTTCTACTTTACGCTGACCTACGAGTGCGACTGTTTTACCTTCTAATCGTTTCAATGGTTTACCTCCATTTTTCTATGTATGCTACTTTAATGAACCTTGATAACCGAGTTTTTCAGAAATTAGGCTCGCCGCTTCTGTTACTTTTTGAATAATGAACGGCAGTCTGTCTCCTTGAAATCTCGCTTCAATTCCCGCTACGCTAATGCCTGCAACCACTTCATTTTGATGATTTACAATCGGCGCGCTCACGGATGTTGTAAAGTTTTCTAATTCAGAGGTGCTAATGGTATACCCTTTTTCTTTTGCTTCTTTTAATACATTTCTTAGTTTCTTTTGATCTGTAATGGTTCCAATACCTATTGGAGTTAGCTCCGTTTGAGTAATATATGCCTCTTGTTCTTTTTCGGGTAAATGCGCCAAAATAATGCGTGAACAAGCTCCTGCATAAAGAGGTGAACGCCTTCCAATTGATGTATAGAGACGCACGGGATGAAGCGTATCTACTTTTTCAATATACATGGCTTGATCCCCATCTCGTACAATTAGATTAACCGCTTCTTCTACTTCGTCTCGGAGCGTTTCCATTACGGGCTTTGCGATATTTCTAATATCTAAGCGATTAGCCACTAGCTGACCAAATTGCAAGAATAAAAGTCCTAGCGAATAGTATCCTTGCGCGTCTTTTGTTAAAAATCCCATCTCTTCAAGCGAACCAACCATTCGATGCAAAGAAGTTTTCGGAACGCCTGAATATTCCATCATTTCTGTGAAGGTCAGCTTAGGGTGGTTGATAAAAAGCGTGAGAATCTGCATGGATTTAACGACTGTTTTATTGTTAGCTTGCATAAAACCTTCTCCCTTATTTGTACGAATACATGTATTTGATAGAAGTATAGCTTACTAGCTAATCATATGTTCTTTTTATTATACATGAAGAAAAAAAGGAAAGCACTCCCTTATAAGAGCACTTTCCTTTCTTACACCGTTTCTAGTTCTTTAATTGAAATAGGGTTACTTTCTAGAAATTTGGTTGTAAAATCCCCTTCTTTAAAAGAAGGATGATTCAGTAATTCTAAATGAAAAGGAATAGTTGTGTGAATACCTATAATGATAAATTCTTCGAGCGCACGTTTCATTCGTTGAATCGCTTCATTTCGGTCTTTCCCTGTTACAATTAATTTCGCCACCATTGAATCATAAAATGGAGAAATTTCATAGCCTGGGTAAACCGCGCTGTCTACACGAACGCCGTAGCCGCCAGGAGGTAAATACATCTCGACTTTTCCAGGAGAAGGCATAAAGTTTTTAGCCGGATTTTCTGCGTTGATTCGACATTCAATTGCCCATCCCTTTAACTGAACATCCCGCTGAGCAAATGATAGCGGGTAGCCTGCTGCTACTGAAATTTGTTCTTTAATTAAGTCGATATTTGTTACAAGTTCTGTAACAGGGTGTTCAACTTGAATCCGTGTGTTCATTTCCATAAAGTAAAAATGTCCGTGTTTATCTAACAGAAACTCCACCGTTCCCACACCTGTATAATCGACTGCTTTAGCTGCCGAGACTGCCGCCTTGCCCATTTTCGCACGAAGATTTTCATCTACTGCAGGAGACGGAGCTTCTTCTACTAATTTTTGATGACGCCGCTGAATCGAACAATCTCGTTCACCTAAATGAACTACATTACCTTCTTCATCAGCAATAATTTGAATTTCGATATGTTTCGGTTCTTCTAAATATTTTTCAAGGTATACTCCGCCGTTTCCAAAAGCTGTTTCTGCTTCGTGCTGAGCTTGACGAATCGCTTTTTCTAGCTCCTCTTCGCTATGAGCTAGCCGCATTCCTTTTCCGCCGCCGCCCGCTGTAGCTTTTACAATGATTGGATAGCCTATTTCTCTTGCTACTGGAATAGCGGTGCTGCTATCTTCAATCAGTCCTTCCGTGCCAGGTACAATAGGCACACCGGCTTGTTTCATTGTTTCTCTTGCTACAGCTTTTGCTCCCATTTTACGGATGGCTTCTGCTTTTGGACCAATAAAGGTAATATCATAGGATTCACACATCTCAGCAAAATCAGCATTTTCAGCTAAAAATCCGTAGCCGGGATGAACAGCGTCTGCCTTGGTTACTTGTGCTACGGTAAGCAAATTCCGAATATTTAAGTAGCTTTCTTTAGAAGACGTTTTACCAATACAAAATGACTCATCTGCTAGCTTTACGTGAAGTGCATCTTTGTCTGCTTCTGAATACACGGCCACGGTTGAAATTCCCATCTCTTTACAAGCTCGAATGATACGAACTGCAATCTCACCGCGGTTTGCGATTAACACTTTTTTGAACATAGTGGCTCCTCCTGACAATATGTATACTTTAATATGATTTTACGGTAAATAGAGGCTGTCCAAACTCAACAACATCTCCGTCTTTCACAAGAATTTCAAGCACTTCTCCTTCCATTCCTGCATCTACTTCGTTAAACAGCTTCATCGCTTCAATTACACATACAACATCTTTACGTTCAATAGTTTGTCCTACTTGAACAAACGGATCAGCGTCTGTTTCTGGCTTGGCGTAAAAGGTTCCAACCATTGGTGATAAGATTTGTTTTTCATTATTCTCTGTTGCGTTTACAGACATAGAATCTTGAGGCGTTTGCTCAGCAACAGCGGCTTTTACTTCCTCTGTTTTTACTTCTGTAACAGCTGTGTCTTCTAAAGGAATTCCCGCTTTATCAATGACAACTTTTGTTCCTTCATGTTCAATATGGAGCTTTTGAATACCAGATTCATTCATTAATGAAACAACTTCTTGCAATTCACGTACGTTTATCATTTCTTGTCACTCCCGTTTTATGTTATTTAGTTGACGCAAGGTTAATAGCAATCTTCAATTCTTGAAGCAGCTGTTCTTTTTCTAAATAGATTTTTTCTGCTTCATGAAGCGAAATGTGAGAAAAATAGATGGATTCTCCGGGCTTTACTTGAGCTAAAAGCGGTAAATCCGCTGTGATGACTTGAGCGATTTTAGGATATCCTCCTGTAGTTTGACGGTCTGCTAACAGGATAATGGGATTTCCATCTGGCGGGACTTGAACAGAACCTTGTGAGACGGCTTCAGACAATAGCTCTTTTTTTTCTTGAAGCTGAAGAGAAGGTCCATCCATTCGATAACCCATTCGATCTGATTGATTTGATACTTTAAAGGGTTCTTGAGTAAAATGACTTTGGCTTTCAGCTGTAAATAAATCAAATTGACCCCCATTTATAACACGGACACTTGGTTTCTTTGTAAAATGGACAAATTCTTTATAATTTACGGACCATGAAGAAGTATATACTCCGTTTATCAGTTCATTGGAAAGAAAAGCAGGCTTTGAAGCAGCAGGAACAGATAGAGGTAAAACGTCGTCTGTTTGTAATGCTCTTCCTTTATAGCCACCAATTTCGCCCCTCAAATACGTGCTTTTACTATTTAACACTTCATTAATAGAAAATCCTCCAGCTACAGATAGATAGGAACGACAACCAGTTCTACAAGGCCCAAATGATAAAGTGCCTCCTTTTGGAATAAATAAAGGTTTCCACATCGGGACTGGCTTTCCGTTGACCGAAGGAGTTAAATCTCCACCTGTGATCGCTACTAAACAATCACTTTCTATTTCAAGGGTAGGCCCCATTAGCGTAACTTCAAGTCCCGCTTCTTTTTCATCGTTACCAACTAGTAAATTAGCAATTCGGAGAGAATAAGAATCCATTGCACCGCTTACAATTACACCGTGCTGCTGAAATCCTTTTCTTCCTAAATCTTGAATGCTTGTTAATAACCCGGCTTTACTAACTCTTATACTCATTTTTCTCCCTCCTTTGCCTGTAGTTCTTGATACTCTTCTTTAGAGATAGGCTCAAATTTTACAATATCTCCAGCCTGCAGCAAACTTGGAGGATTTTGCTCCGGCAAAAACAGTTTAATCGGCGTTTGACCAATTAGCTGCCATCCTCCGGGAGTGGAAATAGGATACACTCCTGTTTGCATTCCTGCAATACCAACCGAACCTGCAGGAATAGAGGTGCGAGGAGACGAGCGGCGAGGCGTAGCAATTTTTTCAGATAGTCCTCCGAGAAACGGAAATCCAGGAGCAAATCCAATCATGTACGCTAAGTATTCGCCTTCAGAATGAATACTTATTACCTCTTCAGGTGTTAAGTTATGGTGACGAGCGACATATTCAAGATCAGGTCCATACTCTCCTCCGTAGCAAACTGGAATGGAAACCGTACGATGGTCTAACTCTTTTTCTGTCTGTTCGTTCTCTAATTTACTTTGAAGGATAGAAGACACTACTTCAAAAGGAGACACAAATTCTTTTTTCTCCTTCTTTTTCACGGCTGCTACCACTTCAAGAGGGTTATAAAAGATCGTAAGGTTCGTAAATGCCGGCACGCATTCAATAAACCCAGGGAAAG
Source organism: Priestia megaterium (assembly GCF_009497655.1). NCBI lineage: Bacteria > Bacillati > Bacillota > Bacilli > Caryophanales > Bacillaceae > Priestia > Priestia megaterium. Next base: position 2,423,011 of record NZ_CP023317.1, read on the forward strand.
GATTTAATTCTATTGAATCTTTACACGTTTTGATTTGTTTATGAATATCGTACTGAATACTATCTCCAAACGTTATAACAAGCGCTGAGTCGCCAAGCGGAGAAATAACAGCTGGCGCTTTTGTTATGGTTTGATTCATATCTACACCTCTTTCTTTTATAAAACACCTAGTTTTTCATCTCGAATATCTGTGATAAACATATGTCCAGGAGCATGTGTAATCATAATAGAAGGTTTTGTTTCCATTGCTACAGCTTGAGGAGTTACGCCACAAGCCCAGAACACGGGAACTTCGCCTTCTTTGACGGAAACAGCATCGCCAAAATCCGGAGAGTGAAGGTCTTCAATGCCTATTGCAGCGGGGTTTCCAATGTGAACAGGTCCTCCGTGCACAGCTGGAAAACGTGAAGTTACTTGCGCTGCCCGCACTACGTCTTGCTGAGGAATTGGGCGCATACTAACGACCGTCGAGCCGTGGAATATTCCCGCTTCAGCGCATGAAATATTTGTTTTATACATAGGAACATTACAGTTTTCTTCAATGTGACGAACAGGTATGCCGTTGTTTAAAAGTGCGTGTTCGAATGTAAAACTGCAGCCGATGAGAAAAGCTACCATATCTTCTGTCCAATAGTCTGTGATATCGGTTACTTCTTTTACCAGTTCCCCATTTTCATAGATTCGATACTTTGGAAGGTCTGTACGAATATCTCCGGACGGAGCCGCAAACTTTGAAACAGGAGATCCAACGTCCGTTACATCTAAAAGAGGACAAGATTTAGGATTACGCTGACAGAACAATAGAAAGTCAAAGGCTTGTTTCTTTGGTAAAATAGCTAAATTAGCTTGAGCATAGCCGTTTGCCATGCCTGCCGTTGGGTGAATAAGCTGGTTGTTACGGATTTGCTGACGAAGTTCAGCTGGAGTTAGTTGTGAAAGGTTTGTCATATTTCTATCTCCCATCATTGCCCGCACGCAACTTACGTGCGGGCACCTTGTTTTATTTAAATAATTGAGGAAGTTGATCCATTAACGTATAGCCACCCATTAAAGCCATCACAATAACGACAAGTACACCAGAAATGGTAAGCCATAAAGGATGCTTATATTCGCCAACGATACTTTTTTTGTACGCAGCAACTAGTAATGTTCCAAGGGCGATCGGAAGAATTAATCCATTAATTGCTCCAACTAACAGAAGAACTTTTACAGGTTTTCCAATTAAGACAAACGACAGAGTTGAAATAATAATAAATCCAATAATAATCCAGTTTGAGTTTTTATTAAGTTTTTCACTAAACGTTTGAATAAACGAAACGGATGTATAAGCAGCTCCCACTACAGACGTAATAGCGGCAGACCACATGACAATACCAAAGATTTTATAACCGACGTTTCCTGCTGCGAGCTGAAACACGGATGCTGGAGGATTGGCCGGATCAATTTGTAACCCTTTAGATACAACGCCAAGTACAGCTAAAAACAAAGCGATTCGCATAACGGAAGTGATAAGAATTCCTGTTACAGAACTTTTAGTTACTTGAGGTAAAGAATCGATGCCTTTTACCCCGGCATCTAAAAGACGATGTCCGCCTGCAAAGGTAATATAACCACCAACAGTACCTCCAACAAGCGTAACGATCGCAATGATGTCGATTTGATCAGGTTTAAAAGATTTCACTACAGCTTCTCCAACGGGAGGTGAAGTAGTAGCTGCTACATATAGCATTAGCCCAATCATGACAAAACCTGCAATTTGCGTGAAGCGATCCATTGCTTTTCCAGCTTCTTTTACAACGAAGATTAGCACGGCAATAACTGCACTAATTGCAGCTCCGGCTGTTGGAGAAATACCTGTAATCGCATTTAATCCAAGACCGGCACCGGCAATATTTCCAATATTAAATGCAAGTCCTCCAATTACAATTAAAATAGCGAGCACGTATCCTAATCCGGGAAATACCATATTGGCGATTTCTTGTCCGCGTTTTTCAGAAACGGCAATAATCCTCCATACGTTGGTTTGAGCAAAGATATCAAGAATAATTGAAATTAAAATAACGAATCCAAAGCTTGCGGCTAAATTTTGTGTAAATACGGTAGTTTGAGTTAAAAAGCCTGGTCCAATAGCCGATGTGGCCATTAAAAAAGCGGCTCCAAGCATTAACGTCCAGTTTACTTTAGGTGCAGCCGAAAGCTTTTGCTGAGGTGTTGATTTTTTTATTGGCTCCAATATCATCTTCCTCCTGATTGTATGTAGTTTTTATTGTGAAATAGCCTTAACTACCACTTCTGATGCTTGTAAAGAACGGTTGACATGACGAGCAAATTCAAGTGCGTGAGCCCCGTCTCCGTGAATACAAATCGTGTCTGCCTGCAATTCTACATCCTTGCCTTGCTGAGATTTGACTTTCCCTTCTTTCACCATTGTAATAACTTGAGAAACAGCTTCGTCGTCATTTTCAATTAAAGCATTTGGTTCTGTACGAGGCGTAAGAGAACCGTCTAACTGATAGGTACGGTCTGCAAATACTTCGTTGGCCGTTTTCAAACCAATTCTGTTACCTGCTTGAATCAGCTCACTTCCAGATAATCCAAACAAAATCAGCTCAGGATTTACGTTGTAAACAGCTTTTGCTATTGCTTCAGACAACGCTTTATTTTTAGCAGCCATGTTATATAGTGCACCGTGAGGTTTTACATGCTGCATTGATAACCCTTCTGCTTGCAAAAAACCGTTTAATGCACCAATTTGATAGACTACGATATCGTAGGCTTCCTGAGGTGAAATATTGATGTTTCTGCGTCCGAAACCGATAAGGTCCTGTAGACCAGGATGAGCACCAATTTGCACTTTTTTTTCAGCGGCCAATTTTACCGTTTTTCTCATGACGCTTGGATCCCCTGCATGAAATCCACAGGCTACGTTTACAGACGTCACGTGTTCTAAAATGGCTTCATCATTGCCAATGCGATAAGCACCAAAGCTTTCCCCTAAATCACAGTTTAAATCCACTCTACTCAATGCGTTCTTCCCCCTTAAAAACTTCATTGTAAGCGTAATCATTTGCAGATAGTAAATAAAATCCAAGCTGAATTATCTGCATCAATACTTCAAGTTCCGTTTTTCGGAACTGTAGTACCGTTTTTCAGTTATATTTGGATTTTAGCACGAGATGATGAATTGAACAACAACATTGTCAGAATATTTGACATAGTCATTATTTTCATTTGGATAATACTCCCTTATTTTATTGATGTTTTCTATCTATAGCCTTAATATAATGCAGCTTCTTAATGCCATTGGACACAGTAAATAACTAGGTTGTCAGAATAATTACTAGTTCAAAATAATCAAAATAAAATTTTCGTTGTAATCGTTTTCAAAGAGGTGCTATATTTCAATTGTAGTCAATTTATGCAAACGATTGCAAAAAAAGGGGATGAAACGATGAAAGGGAAAAAATGGACAGCTTTAGCTCTAACACTGCCGCTGGCTGCTAGCTTATCAACAGGCGTTCACGCCGAAACCGTACATAAAGGTAAATCTCCAGCTGCAGATAAAAACGGTGTATTTTATGAGGTGTATGTAAACTCTTTTTACGATGCAAATAAAGATGGACATGGTGATTTAAAAGGTCTTACACAAAAGCTGGACTATTTAAATGATGGCAATTCTCATACAAAGAATGATCTTCAAGTAAACGGGATTTGGATGATGCCGGTCAACCCTTCTCCTAGCTATCATAAATATGATGTAACGGACTATTATAACATTGATCCTCAGTACGGAAATCTGCAAGATTTTCGCAAACTGATGAAAGAAGCAGATAAACGAGATGTAAAAGTTATTATGGACCTCGTTGTGAATCATACGAGCAGCGAACACCCTTGGTTTCAAGCTGCGTTAAAAGATAAAAACAGCAAGTACAGAGATTACTATATTTGGGCTGATAAAGATACCGACTTGAATGAAAAAGGATCTTGGGGGCAGCAAGTATGGCATAAAGCTCCAAACGGAGAGTTTTTTTATGGAACGTTCTGGGAAGGAATGCCTGACTTAAATTACGATAACCCTGAAGTAAGAAAAGAAATGATTAATGTCGGAAAGTTTTGGCTAAAGCAAGGCGTTGACGGCTTCCGCTTAGATGCTGCGCTTCATATCTTTAAAGGTCAAACACCTGAAGGCGCTAAGAAAAATCTCCTGTGGTGGAATGAGTTTAGAGATGCAATGAAAAAAGAAAAACCTAACGTATATCTAACGGGTGAAGTATGGGATCAGCCGGAAGTAGTAGCTCCTTATTATCAGTCGCTTGATTCCCTATTTAACTTTGATTTAGCAGGAAAAATTGTCAGCTCTGTAAAAGCAGGAAATGATCAAGGAATCGCTACTGCAGCAGCGGCAACGGATGAGCTGTTCAAATCATACAATCCAAATAAAATTGACGGCATTTTCTTAACCAACCATGACCAAAATCGCGTCATGAGTGAGCTGAGCGGCGATGTCAATAAAGCAAAATCAGCTGCTTCTATCTTACTTACGCTTCCTGGCAACCCGTATATTTATTACGGTGAAGAAATCGGCATGACTGGTGAAAAGCCTGATGAGTTAATCCGTGAACCGTTCCGCTGGTACGAAGGAAACGGACTTGGACAAACTAGTTGGGAAACACCTGTATACAATACAGGTGGCAACGGCGTGTCTGTAGAAGCACAAACCAAACAAAAGGACTCTTTGTTAAATCATTACCGTGAAATGATTCGCGTGCGTCAGCAGCACGAAGAGTTAGTAAAAGGAACGCTTCAATCTATTTCAGTAGACAGTAAAGAAGTTGTTGCTTATAGCCGTACGTATAAAGGCAACTCCATTAGTGTGTATCATAATATTTCAAATCAACCTGTAAAAGTATCTGTAGCAGCGAAAGGTAAATTAATTTTTGCTAGTGAAAAAGGTGCTAAAAAGGTCAAAAATCAGCTTTTGATTCCGGCGAATACAACGGTTTTAGTAAAATAATTCAAAAAACCTCTAAGTAATTACCAGGTAGTCACTTAGAGGTTTTTTTACCTAGAAGCAATAAAAAAAAGATTCTTTTTATTTATCTATCAGTTAATATACAACGGGTTTCCTTCATTTCAAGTCCCTAAAATTCAATATTTATCTACCACTGCTCCCAAACTAGCTGCTTTAACATATAGTTTGTTTTTCAAAGAAAGCAGTTCTTCTTTTGTTCCTGTAACAACTACGCCTATAATCAATCCATTTTTCTGTCTGTTTTTTAAATTTTTCACTTCTCCTGGATCTGTTTTTTGGAGCTCATTTAAAAAGTCTGCTTCTGTTTTAATTTTAGTAGTCGTTAGTTTTGCTCCTAGTTGTGGTGATGGTTTAGAAATACCTAATAGCCATCGCCCATTTTCTGGATTGTTTCTGTAACCAGTAGACTTTCCATAGTTATCTACCCAATACCACGTTTGGTGAGTAGATGTAGGCAGCATCTTTTGTACTTCTTTCAATGTGTAATTTTTATTGAGAGATATGGCCATCTCCATGTATTTATCATTTGGATATTTTTTAATCATGTCAAAGTCATTCGCATACAACTTATATTTGTATTTGGGTACGTAAAATAACATCTCACGTTGCCCATTAGGAATATGATAAACTGTCGTTTCATTGACAATTGTACTACTCATGGAGAATGATGCATTCAAGTTTCCGAGTAAATCATACGTTATTTCTTCTGTATCCCAAGGTATCACTTTGTTTTCAATAACTTTAAATACTTCACTCTTAATAGTCCCCTTTAAAACTCCAATTGAAATTGTATCTGTACTAGTAAATGTATTTGGAGACATCCTCACATAATTTTCTGTGATTAACCGATCAGCAATTTTTTCTCCTTGTGTGTTAATAAAGTAATTATTCCCTTTTACAAATATACCAATAATAAAGCTGACTACGAGTGCGGAGATAAAAATTGTTCGTGAAATTGCTCTATACTTTGCTTTTCTAAGTGTTCTATGTAAAGACTTTCCATCAAAAATAGAATCTAACTCATCATTCGTTTTCTTCATTACATTCTCTCCTATACATCTCTTTAAATGTTTTTCTAGCACGAGCTAAATATGTTTTCACAGCCTCAGGTTTCATATCTACATATTCCGCAATTTGTTTATATGACCACTCTAGCTCGTATTTTAAAAGAAGCAGTTGCTTAAAGGTGGGAGACAACTTTTGAAGTATACTTCTTACTAGAAGCTGATTTTCTTGTACAATCATTATCTCTTCAATTAATCGTTCATTGGTAATAAGGTAATCTTCTACTACCACGTACTGAGATTTTTTGTTCTTTCGACAGTGATCGTAATATAAGTTTATAGCTACTTTAAAAAGCCATGATTTATATTTATCGGTATCAATCGATTCAAGATGAAGAAGTAGTTTACAAACAGCTTCTTGAAAAATATCTTTAGCTGTTTCTTGGTTTGCACCTTGTTTAATTAAATATGAGTAAAGTTGATTCATGACAATTTTTAGTTGATCGTTTGATAACCGATTTTTCAAATGTTTTTCCTCCTTCCTGTCTTATAACGTCTGAACAGTGAAAAAGTATACAATTATTTCATATTTTTCTATAAAAAAAGAAAAGTAATTGCTTTTTAGGCAATTACTTTCTTAAACAAACAATCAATTTAGTTAATATAAAACAGAATATAGGTATCTACAAAAATAAAAAAGAAGATTATTGTAATCGACCTTGTATATAATTAGGGATCTATATTGAGCTCATTAACTGAAAAAAGTATTCAGACTTCTGAGTTTTATTTAAGATATACCATGAATCTAATGTATTTGATGCGAATACATCTAATTTTTTTAATACGTCCCTCGCGAATTCTAGAGGTGCTATTCCTGAAGCAGTAATCATGTTATTATCGGATACTACAGGTCCACCCTCATACAACTTCTCCCCTTTATAGTTGGGACAGACCATTTTTGTATATTCTAAGTTATTAAGCGTATGCTTTCTAGAATCTAAGTATCCACTATTTGCAAGGGCATCAGTAGCACCACAAATTGCAGCTACAATAGTACCAAGCTCTAAAACTTCCCCAACTTTTTTCAATATAGGTTGATGAATCTCCTCACTCCATGTATTTCCTCCCGGTAGAATTAAAAGATCTTTATCCAAAAGAGTGCACTCATCAAGAGAAATATCCGGCTGTATACTCAGCCCCCCCATTGTTTTAATAATTTCTTTATTAACTCCTACCGTCATTACTTTTAAAGGGGCTAAACCTTGTCTGAAATATCTTCCTGAATTTAGTTCAGCAATTAAATATCCATACTCCCAATCTGACATTGTGTTAAATACATAAATATAAACTTTTTTAGTTTGCATACTAAGCCTCCAGAACTGACGTTCTCTATATTATACCATTTCAAAGACATATATTTATAAAAAATTAAAATATTCAGAAAATAATTAAAAGGATTGAGAATCATTTGAAAGAAAACAAAATAGAAAAAGTCTTAATAGTAGGATTAACAACTCCACATTATGTATCAACTACTACTCCAATGAGTGATAATTTAGGATTTGAAACGTAGCTCGTATCAGATGCCACAGCTACATTTGCAATAAAAGGAGAAGATAATGCATATTATCCAGCTGAACAAATACATACTGTGTCATTAGCAACTTTAGATAATGAGTTTGCCAAAGTTTTAACAACTGAAGAATTGATCAAAAAGTTAAATTTGACTGAAGCAATACAATCATAAGATCTTTATTTTAACTGTATATCTTCTACAAGTGGAGTTACCATAATGTGACTTTTAGGAATAAAAAAAGAACCCTTGTAAAATTAGGGTTCTGATTAAGATTTATTATTTGTGGTATGCAGTCTTTTACAACCATATAGCTACTTAAGCCTAATTAATGGTTATTGTAAGTTACTTTTAACATGTAATAATAAATTTATAAATTCCCAAATCGCTAATACCACGCCTAATATCAACAAAAATAAACAAATTGAAGAGAAAAGTTGTTGTATCAATTTCACATCACTTTGCTCCTTTAATTAGATAAGTCCCGTATCACTTAGGTCTTTTATAAAACAAGTTTTTTCATGAGCAGTATGAAGTAGAAATAATATCACGACTCATTTTTATTTCTTTTCACCTTGTAGAAAATGAAGCATAAAAGGGGAATAGCGACTAATGGTAGTACGATAGACAAGTGTTGATGTAACCAAATTAACACTAATTTGATTCCAATTTTTTGGTTAAACTTATAAACCATAAAAGTCCAACCGCCCGAATATAAGGAAGATGCTAAAAAGTTAGCTAGCAAGTATTTTTTTATCGGAAACTTTAAAATTCCGGCTATATAATGAATAGGGTGTCGAACTCCAGGTACAAAAAAAGCTAACATAATCGCCCCAGCCCCAAAACGATCAAGTAGCTTTTCGGCTTTTTGTAACCATTTCTTCGCCATCCATTTTTCAATTAGAGGCACCTGTCTAAAGAATCTTCCTACTAGAAAGAACCATAGAAAAGCTATAAAGAGTGTAATCCAAGACGATATCCACACTACATAAGGGTTGATGCCCTTAGAAGCCCAGATACCGACTTGAGTTAGCATTAGAACATCATCAGAAATAGGCGTAAACATAATTTCTACTGATAGTCTAATTAGTTCATAAATCTTCATAAATGGTCTCTTTCTCCTTTATATCTTGGTGCAAAGGCAATGCAACATACATCGTTGTCTTGTTTTGCTCGCTTTCTGCCCATATTTCGCCTTGATGAAGTTCAACAATTCGTTTGGCAATGGAAAGGCCAATTCCCGACCCTACGACTTTGCTAGAGCGTGCTTTATCCATTCGATAAAACTTATCAAACAGATGGTTTAATTCCTCAGAAGCAATTTGATCAGTTGTATTAGAAATACGTGCAATGACTTGTTTTTCGTTAGTATAGAGGACTATCTCAATATCTCCACTTTCATGACTGTATTTTTCAGCATTCGAAAGTAAATTATCGAAAACGCGAATCATTTTCTCAATATCTATGGAGATAAAGACAGCATCATTGGGAATATCTACTTTTACAGAGAGCCCACGATTTTCAAACATAGGGGTATACTCTCCTACAAGCTGATATAACACCCCACTTAAATCGACTTCTTGAAATTGCATGTCTACGTCAGGTAGGGACAACTTCGTATATTCGAATAGTTCATCCAATAAATTTTTCAATTTGAATGAAATACCGTAGGTGGTTTGAATATATTGCTCCAGCTCTTCACTATTTTTATACTGTTTATCTTTCAAGAGTGTTAGATATCCAATAATAGAGGTCAATGGAGTTCGTAAATCATGCGAGAGATTTGTAATTAATTCATTTTTGGCTTGTTCCACTTTACGTTCTTTTTCAAAACGTTGCCTCATTTGTTCGGTCATCCAATTGATGTTTTTAGCTAAGAATGACAGTTCATTTTTTCCTTTCACCGGAATGGAATACGTCCAGTCCTTGTTCACAATCCTGTTGATTCCCTCTTCAATCTGCTTAATGTACCGTGTAATAGGCCTTGTCCATAATAAAAACAAGACAAAAAAGATGAGCACACTACCTCCAAGTCCCATATAGACTTGATAAATATATCTATTCGGACTGAAAATAGGATCAAAAGAAGGTCCTTCAATAACGAGGTATCCGATATCATCTTGAAGGGAAAGGAGCGATATAAAAGAAGAATAATGTGCATTAAATGATTGATTACCCGTAGATTCAGCTGCAAGCTTTTGTTTGAGTAAATACTTTATATTGGTACTTTTTATTTTTTTGTTATTTGAATGAAAAAGAACGTCTCCTTTGGCATTTGCTACTAAGAACCCTAAATTAGGATGAGCATCCGTTATAGGATTTAGCGTTGAAGCAATGTTATCTATATCATCTAAGCTCATGTTCTTCTCTTCGATTGAATGAGTGAGCTGAACAAGGAGCTTTCTAATCGTCTCTTCCTCTTTTTGTTGCTCTATTTGTTGGTTACGGATATCCCCAAATTGGGGATTTATGAAGATAAAAAGAAAAAAGCTAAGGATAGATACAATCAAGGAGATAATAAAAATAAGGAATAATTTTGTGTTCAAATTAACTGATGGTCGTCCAATTTTGTCTGCATTATTTCTCGTTTTCATGCTTTATAGCCTACGCCCCATACAGTCTGAATATAGATTGGCTTTTTAGGGTTCTCTTCTATTTTGTCTCTAATTTTTGTCATATGGACCATAATCGTATTATCCGACTTATAAAAAGGTTCTTTCCATACAGTTTCATAAATCTGTTGAATACTAAATACTTGTCCTTGATGCTGAAGTAACAAAGAGAGAATTTGAAATTCTTTAGGAGTTAAACGAACCTCTTGATCTCTTACAAACACTTCATTTGTCCTTCCGTCCACTTTTAAGTCTCCCTTTTCTAAGAAGTGGGAAGAAACCTCTCTTTCAGGCGCCATATAGTATCGACGAAGTTGAGATTTTACACGCGCCATCAGTTCTAATGGGTTAAAGGGCTTTGTAACATAGTCTTCTGCTCCACTGGCCAGACCGTGAATTTTATCCATATCTTCTGATTTAGCTGATAAAAAAATAATGGGCATGGTATATTCTTCTCTGATTTTTAAGCAAGTATCTATCCCATTCATCCCTGGCATCATCACATCTAGAATAATCAGGTCAATTTTTTGTTTTTTTAACATATCCATAGCTGTTGCAGCATCCGGTACATCTACTACTTGATATCCTTCATTTTTTAAATAAATGGACATAAGATTTCTGATTTCGTCTTCATCGTCGACAATAAGGATGGTTCTTTCTGACATGTTTCTTCACGCTTTCTATTCTTAAATTCAATATAAACTAGAGAACAGGAGTAGGATTAGTTATTACATACGAATACATAAGCTGGTGGAACATTTCTATACACTTTTTCATACTGAATCGTAGTAAAAAAGGATTTAAAGAAAGAGCGTTTTACTTTCGAATACTGGAATGTAATGAATTTGCCTTCTGGTCCCAGCAAAGATCCTGTCTCATGTAAGATCTGTGTAGAAATAGTTCCTGGTAAGCTTGTAAAAGGCAATCCAGATACGATATAGTCTACTTTTTCAATGTCATATTGTTTTAAATAGTCACTTATATTCTCAGCAGAGTCATGAATAATGTGCACATTCTCGATATGTCCATATTTCTTCTTTAATATGTTATAGAATGTTTCATTGGCTTCTATCGCTAAGAAAATGGTGTCTTTCCGTTTATTTTGAACAATTTCTTCTGTAAATACGCCTGTTCCTGGACCATATTCAATGATACACGTTATTTCCTTAAATGGTATAGACTTCATCATTTTCTTAGCTAATGATTTAGAGCTCGGCATAATCGCTCCAACTGCACGCGGGTGTCTCATATATTCTTGAATGAAATGCATGGCATTCATGTATTTCTCCTCGTTTCTTCAGATGATAGGTTATAAGCAGTAGTTTAATGCCAAAACCTTAATAAGATACGAGGAAAAACCTTAACAATTCTTAAGAAATACTTATGAAAAGATAACTTTTATAAAGAATCTGAAAGCAAACGTTATTTGCTGGTCTTAAAAAAGGAGGGTATTAACTTAATCTAAACCTTCAGTCATTCAGAGAAAACAACCTTTTTAGCAAGTAAGAAAGGGGTGCTATTAGTTCTTATCCTTTAAGAACTGATAGCACCCCATTTCTTTGATTGTATACTTATTAACATAATGTATTTTTTTGGATGTATTTCTCAAATATTTTAAAAATCTTTTATAGTGCGTGATTTTTGACATTAAGAAATCTCAATATAAATTTCTTATCAGACTAATTTTACAATCGTTCTTCCTCTTACATGCCCTTTTAATATGTTAGGAAGAACAGTAGGAAGCTGATTTAAATTAATTTCTTGTGAGATAAAATCTTCAAAATTTGATGGTTTGAAATCTGTTGCTATACGTTTCCATATTTTCAAACGTGTTTCCATTGGGCAGTATACAGAGTCAATGCCAAGTAAGTTGACGCCCCTTAAAATAAATGGAAAAACAGTAGAGGCCAGTTTTGTCCCAGCTGTTAACCCACTAACAGCAACTGAACCACCATATTGAATCTGACTTAAAACAGAGGACAGAGGATCTCCACCAACAGGGTCAACGGCTGCAGCCCATTTTTGTGCCCCTAAAGCTTTAACCTTTCCTCCATACGTCATATCCCTTGAAATAATGGTATGAGCTCCGAGTTTTCGTAAATACTCATACTCCGATTCTTTCCCTGTGCTAGCTTCTACTTTATAACCCAGAGAGTTTAAAAATGAGACCGCAAAACTGCCAACGCCACCGGTTGCACCTGTCACAAGAACTTTTCCTTTGTCTGGTGACACCCCATTCTCCTCTAGACGTTGTATAGATAGGGCTGCCGTAAAGCCTGCTGTTCCTACTACAATGGCTTCTTTAAGAGTCAAATTTTCAGGTAAAGGTACAATCCAATCACCTGGAATACTGGCATATTCGCTGTATCCACCAAAGTGGGAAACACCTATATCGTAACTTGTTGCAATGACTTCATCTCCTTCATGAAAGCGAGGGTCATTAGAAGAAACGACTACACCTACTAAATCTACTCCTGGTATAAATGGATAATTTCTTACGATTTTACCATCAGGAGTACCTGCTAGCCCATCTTTATAGTTAATCCCTGAATAATGTACCTTGATTAAGACATCACTCTTAGGCAAAAATTCTAGAGAAATATTTTTTACATTCATTGAAAATTCATCATTAACTTTGTCTACTACTAGCGCTTTGAATTGATCTTTCATTTTGTCATTCCTCCTTTGTGAAACTACTTCTAGTATACATTATTATTCTGACCGGTCAAACTTTTTTTGGCCGGTCAGAATAATTTTTTGTTCAAATTTTATAAAATGTTGTATACTAATTTGTACGTTTAGTTTGCTGGAGGTTTATTATGAAGAAAAAAGCAGAAGAGAGAAAGAATCAAATATTAAGAGCAGCTTTCCAATCTATGTCAGTACAAGGTTATAATTCGGTTACCTTACAGAGTATTGCTGATCATGCAGAAGTTAGTAAAGGAGTCGTCCATTATTATTTTGAGAATAAGGAAGATACCTTATCTCAACTCCTTGAGTGGCTTACAAATAAAATCTATAACTATGAGCTTGCATCAGTGAATTCAGAGTCTACTCCCTTGGGTAAATTAAAAGCTTATGTAAACTCAGTGTTTGTCGCCCCTGAGAAAAATGCAAAATTTTATAGAGTTTATTTAGATTTCTTGTCTCAGGCAGGTCAAAATGAAACATATAGAAAAATTAATCATCATTTTTATCAAAACTGTTGGGGCATTACATCTGACATTATTGCTTCTGGTCAGAAAACAGGAGTGTTTGAACAGAATATTAATATAGAAAACACTTCAAAAACCATGCGCGCTATTATAGATGGATTGCTCATTCAATGGCTAATGAACGAAGATATAAATTCCCATCAATATTACAAAGAGACTTGCTATCAAAGCTTTTTAGACTTGCTAAAAGTTAATTAGATGCTCTTTTTGACTTTTTAATCTGTCTGAACTGTCTACCTTCTATACTTTAAATGATAAACAAGAAGAACAAAGTCTAAAATCAAATGACGCTTTGCTCTTTTTTATAATATGTAATTTCCATAAAAATTGGATAACTAAGGATTTTTATCAGAACAAGCATATGTGTTATAAGCTATCGGTAGAAACAATCCAATAATCAAAGTTAGGCATATTATATGGAAAGCGAGTTAACATAATAGGTTTTATAAGAAGAAAAAAAACCTGTATTTTAAAATACGGGTTTTTTCATATTTCTCTTCAAAATATCTATTTAAAACTTATTATTTTTATTAAAAATCATTCATTTCCTACCTCTATAATACCATATTTTTGTACTTTTTTTCAGTCTAGTATTTAAATCTTTTTTCAATAAAATACAGATTAGGATTGGTATTCATATAAAAGAAATTGGGGAAGAATTTAAAGGTAGCTAGTGAAGTAGAAGTTATAGAATTAAAAATTGAAGCACTTGGTGACCAGATTGTATTAAATCCTACATCTGAAGGGGTTTCCTATAGTAAAAGTAATATAAGATTATGCCACAAACGGTCCATTTTCTGGAATAACCCTTTAAAGGTAAAACAGTATTTGAATGTTAAAATCAAATGTAATTGCAAAAGGAGATTCATAGATGAAAGAAAACCAAATCAGTTTTACCGCGATGATGACAGCTTATATTCGAGATATTCACTCAAAATATGCAAACCACAAAATTTTCAATGACTTTTTGGCATATGAACTAGTTCCTGAAGAACAAAAAAAATTAATAGAGAAGATTATGCCAAAAGAAGCCTTAATGAATTCTACAGCCTCTATCACCCGTTCTCGATACACAGAAGATTGTTTTATGAAGGCGATTGAAACTGGTGTAGAACAGTATGTAATCTTGGGTGCTGGCTTAGATACTTTTGCATTTAGATATCCTGATTTGTTAAAGAGTCTTAATGTATTTGAACTAGATCATCCTGCGACGCAAAGCTTTAAACGTCAACGTGTCGATAAGGTGGGTTGGGGTCATCCAGAAAACCTACATTACATTTCTATTGACTTCACTCGGGAGGATATAGTAAATAAACTCAATTCATCACTAAACTATTCTGCCTTATCCAAAAGTTTTTTTAGCTGGCAAGGAGTTACAATGTATTTATCCAAAAAAGAAGTATATAAAACACTAGCTAATATACCTAAAGTAACTCCCTCTGGGAGCATGATTGTATTTGATTACTTCAGTGTAGATGAATTTGATGAGGAAACTACTTCCACTGATTTGAAAAAGAAAGAAAAAATGATGAATAAGATAGGAGAGCCAATGAAAACAGGTTTTGATCCAGCTAGTATGAAGCAAGAAATGGCAGAACTCGGATTGAATTTGCTTGAGAATTTAAGCCCGACGGATATTGAGAAACGATATATGACAGGATTAAATGTGAACTTAAAGGCGCATAAAAACGTGTACTTTGCACTAGCTGTAGTTGAATAAACTTTCATATTCTTTAATTTAGAAGTGTAATACTTTATAGAAAAATTGCTAATTTGCCGTCGATAAGAGTAAATAATAAAGGTAAATACTTTTAAATTTAATATCTAGTTAATATAACAGTTGATCAAAAGATAAGAGATACAATGTATTATCTGTCTGCAATATCTGATATTGATATTTTGTAATTTTTATGAAAGCTCACTCACAGGGCATACGTTTTAACACGTATGCCTTTTGAGGTGTTATATTCTTTAATTTTTAACTAATCTTAAGTCAGGAGCATGCGTATTAGTTTATTTACCATAGTACGCTAGTCATGACCTGCTTAAGAGTTAGATGAGGATTTGATTCGCCCTCTTTTGTACGCCATGCTACAAAACCATCTGGTCTTATTAATACAGCTCCTTGAGAGGTAACATCGTACACTGCTTCCCAGCTATCCTCATCCTCACACTCAACACAATCTCCTTGTAAACCGATCCCATAAACATTAATAGGAACACCTAAGTGAGAAGATACATTCCGGGTAGCAGTGCGCCAAAGGCTATTATCTTTTCCCGTGAATAAGACGAAATTTTCACCTATTAGATCTAAGGTAGATATACGCTTACCTTGGTACTTCAACCACATATGTGGAGCACGAGTACCTGGCCTTCCGTTTAGTTCTAATTGATCCATTCTATGCAGTGTATCGGAGTTTTCCTTGATAATTGCTGTTGAGTTATATTTATACCCTACAGTAACTGCAGTATGGTCCATACTATTGAGGGTGCTTACACCTTTCTTTATAACATTAAATAACAAATCACTGGCATATTTCGTTGTTACTTCTGCAGCATAGTGTCTTTCATTATGATAAGTTTGGAGCAATCGTGGATGAGCTTGTTTGTGTATCACTGCAGCAAGTTTCCAAGCTAAATTATGAGCATCTTGAATACCTGTATTCGAACCAAATCCTCCGGTAGGTGGCATAAGATGAGCTGCGTCTCCAATTAGAAAGACTCGACTATCTTGAAAACGAGTGGCTGTCTGTTCTGCAGCTGCCCAAGGTAAAATACTGAAGATGACAATATCAAGATTTGAAACTCCTATAGCTTTTTTTAAAATCTCACAGCATCGCTCTTCAGAAAAATCTTCTGGACTTTCTCCAGTTGAGGGATTATAGGCCACATGATAAATCCATTCATCACGATTGTTAACAGTGATGAGCGCACCAAATACTTCTGGATTTAGGATTTGAATCCAGCCAAACTGGCTAGGTTTCAGAAAGCGACTTAGATCAGCCTGAAAATAGATGTTGATATAATGTCCGCCGATCACTCCTCTTCCTGTAGTTGGAATTTTTGTATGTTGACGAATTGTGCTTTTAGCACCATCTGCCGCAATTAAATAATCACTTCGAATTTTTTCTTTCGTTCCTGTCTCTCTATTTATTATAGTTGCTGTAACTCCTAAATCGTCTTGTTGATACTCTATAAGTTCAGTATTATAGCGTATATGCCCTTTTCCCTCTTTAGCAGCTTGAAGAAGGATAGGTTCTAGTTCAATTTGATAACAAGATGCTGGCTTTGAAGGGCTCACCTTTTCAAAATTTTCTATTCTCTCTTTTTCAAGAGATTTTTGGGAATTCTCCGCAGTTTCTAATTTCTCAGGGTCTATGCTTTTGATTGTCTCTACAGCAATCCTTCCACGAATATTATCTAATGGTTTGCTAGCAGTCCGGATAGCTGCCTCCAATCCAAGTTGTCGAAATATTTCCATCGTACGAAATGTAATCCCTCCAGCTTTTGGATGGATAGCTGTACCAGTGTGTTTTTCAATCAGTAAATAATCAACGTTATGACGTGCCAAAAAGAGAGCAGAGGTAAGTCCACTAAGACCACCACCTACTATTAAAACAGGAACATGTTTGTGTATCATAGAAATTTTCCTTTCAAATTTAAATGTACCCATGGGTCTTACTGAATTCAGTAATCAAACTATAACCTAAAAAAAATGAAATTGTAGACTGTTTTTAGGTTATGTTTTATAATGATAATAGAGTACGCCCCAAATAAGGGGCGTTTTTTTCTATAACTTTTAAAAGAATATTCACTAATGTTAATGGAAACAACAAACACTTCCTGACTTTATACATGTGTTCTATTCTGTATTATCTTACTGTCTGTGTCCTTCTATTTTATACATGTTAAGTTCTCATAATGGATTTTATCGGTAGGAAATATAAAAGTAATCGTTTTCATTTTTTGCTTTCTCAAAATGATTTGATAGGTTATAATAAATGCCTACAAAAATATTAAATGATATGTAAGTAACAAGCAATTACACCCTTAATATTTAACTAAAAGAAAAATCCACCTCTCAAATTAGGTGGGTTTTTCTTCTTTAAATGTATGTGATGCACATCCTTAGTTAATATAAAACACATTCAGGAACCCAACCAAGAAAAGCTTGCAGGAGAAGAATTCTTGAGATAATAAGAATAACAGCTTTTCATTGATTACTCATTATCAGCAGGTTGTGTGGAAATTTGCCAAGTAACACCGAATTTATCTGTTACTTGGCCATATGATGGGCTCCAAAAAGTTTCTTGAAGTGGCATTCCTACTTGACCACCTTCTTTCAGTTTTTCAAATACTTCTTTTGATTTTTCTACACTGTCTATAGTGATAGCTACCGTTATTTGTGATCCAATTTGGTATGGTTGACCCGGGAATGTATCAGAAAGCATCAAATCATTATCACCAACTTTTAAGTGCGCATTCATTACACGGTCTATTGCTTCTATAGGAGTAGGGAATTCTGGATTTCCAGGCATTTCTCCGAACGTTTGAACTCCAATAACTTTTGCATCCAATGCTTTTTCGTAAAATTTAACAGCTTCTTGTCCATTACCGTTCATAACTAAATAAGGATAAATTCCTAAAACCATTAAAAACACCTCTTTTAAAATTTTAGTTAGACTTTACTAAATCACAGTTAGATGAAAAAAGAACTCACGTTTGATTTAGTCATAACTCTCACTACATATCTATACAACAAATTCATTGGGTTATCCTGCAGCGTTAGTTTATTAAGAAAAAAGATACACGTACATCTGAAAACGTAGATTTCTATGTACACCATATACAAACCTAGTTACCATAAAACAAATTCTAGGAACAAAAGTATTTTAATGTTTATCTATAATTGGTTTAATAGAAAATGTAAATATTCCAAAATAAGAAAGTGAGAACAAATGGACTTTATTTTTAATTTTATAGTTGAATTTATTAAAACAATAATTTATGGGTGGCTTGTTTTATTTGCATTTGAAAAACTGAATGTCTTTCAGTTAGAGAAGAAAACTAAATGGATATTCATACTCACCCTTTCACTCATATTAGGTATTATCTTTGCATTAATTGACCTATTATAATATGCATATCGTATACAAATTAAGTTTACATAATACCTCTTTCCGGAAGACACTCAAAAACGATGCCTTGGTGCATAAGGGCTCGTTTGCCTTTTCGTTTTACTGTTTATGCAGAATTTTATACATCGTTGATATAGCAAGATTTTTGGTGACAATGAACGTGCGTATCTTTGCATAAAATTACCCCCTCACCAGTTGCTTGTTACCATTTTGCATCGTTCGCATTCTTAATGGGGAAACTAACTAAAACAAGTATTTGGAGGACAACGGATGAAACGATTCATGGCCGTCACAACTCTTGTCCTATGCTTAACAGGAGGAATGGGCACCTATACAGAAGCTGCGCCCCAATTGTCCATCAAGCAGAAGCATACGGATTTCTATGATGCCTTTTTGATGCTTCTGAATCCCTATGCGGAGAAAGCGATTCGAACGAGATACCCTGATCGTAGTTACAGTTTGTGGAATGCAGATATTTTAAGTGTGAAGCGTGTCTCGGGTGGGTTTTCAAACTATGATTTCGTGGTGAAGGTGAAATACGATACGTTTACAGGCCCACATAACCCACCTGAAGGCCCAGTGGTTATCACATTTTCGGTGAGCACTGAAGTTAAGATTCTAAAGGTTGAAGGATAATGGATAAATAAAAAGCGTTAGAAGCGTTTCTGACGCTTTTTTCTTATATTAATTGAAGTGAATAGCAAAGGAATATGAGACTTTAACGCTTATGTTTTTAACTATCCTCAATAATTTATAATATTAAACATTAGAGAGTCCGTAAAAGTATACTTTTGCGAACTTTTGATTTATATAGAAAATCTATCATTTTCACCGTTCGTTTAAGTTTTGAGATATTATACGAACGTTCTCTAAAACACATAAAACTTTGCGAACGTTCTTGTTAGAAAAAAATGATGGATTCAAATCGAATCTTGATAGTGCGTTAGAACAAAACACCCTTAATCATGTGGAAACCAATAAGTGCAAAAAAACTGCACCTAGATTTAAAATAATCGAAGGTACAGTTTTTATTAAACATTGTAATTTAATCTTCTTTATTCAATTCCCCAATAGAAAATTGATAGAAAATTGAGTGCATTCCATACTCATCTTCACTGATGAAAATGCCAAATTTCTCATCAACATTTATAAGTATGAACCAGAAATAAGCTTCAGAATTATTAGCTTCTGTATAATATAATACACTTTCTAAGTTTTCATAAAAATCTTTTAATTTAATTATTAAATTAGGCAATTGTTCATGTTTTCTACCATTGTAAATTACAACTTTTTGATTGAGATAACCCTTTATTTTGTTTTGAAATTCTTCTAATTCAACTTTTATTCTTTTCTTAAATAGTTATCTATTGTTCTTCCCTCGCTTTTTGTATCCTGAACGATTTTCTGGGTAATGGGTGCTTCTTTGATCATATCTACCTTTTTTATAAGGATTTAACCCATCTACCACGTGAAAATGCGGACCTCTTCCATTTGCATTCCAGTACAGTAAAAAATCCGCGGATATAATCCACGGATTTTCTTACAGTTCTTTTTCCAAGCAGTTAACTTGATTATGATGCAGCGGCTTAGTGGCATACTGTGTAAAACCAAGGCGCTCCCAAAACAGCTTGGCTCTAGGATTTTGAGACAGGACACCAAGGCGTAGAACAGAAATTCCTTCTTCTTTTAGCTTGTCTTCGAATGCTAAATATGCCTGCGTTCCGAAACTGAAATTGTGATAGGCGCTATGAATAATGAAAGCTCCAATCCACGGATGATCATCGTTAGGATTTTGTTTCATGTAATCAATAACCCCTACGTATGTATCGTCGGCTTTTATAAAATAACTGTCTGTTTTTTCATTCATATATTCTTTAAAAAGCTCTTCTTCCCTCCGCTCTTTCTTGCCGTTTTCTAACACGTTATAAGCTTCGTTTGAATTGATAATCTCTGACACAATATACATCGTGTCAGCTGTAACGGGTTCAAATGAAATCATATGTCTTCCCTTCTTTCTCTGCAAAGTAGCTGTATATCGTTGCTTTGTCAATTTTACCATTTTTCATTCGCGGAAAGGACGTTAAAATTCTCCATACACGCGGGATTTTATAAGGGGATACTCGTTTTGACAGTGCTTGTCTCACATCAGAAAGAGAAATGTTCTCTAAGACAATTGCTGCACCTACGACTTCTGAACGTTCAGCATCTACTATGCTAAAGACAGCTGCTTCGCTAACGCCCGGTATTTGTAGTAGCAGCTCTTCAATTTCTTCAGCATATACTAAGCTTCCGCTGCTTTTGATTACATTTTTGTCTCTTCCTACGATGGTAATGTTTCCGTCTGGAAGCTGAACCGCAATATCATGCGATGTAACATATCCGTTAAAAAATGAGCGGTTCGTTTCTTCGCTGTCCTTAACAAATCCTTCGAATGCTTGAGTTGTTTTTACAAACAGTATTCCTTTGTCTCCTTTTTCTACTTCTTTTCCACGTTCGTTCAGGATTAAAACGTCTACACTGTCAACAGGATAGCCTACTGTATGAGGCAACGTTTCAGCTGTATCTGGTGAAAGTACCGTAACAAATCCCATTTCAGAAGATCCGTAATATTCATAAAGAGAGGAGTTAGGAAACACTTGTGAAAATTTCTTTCGAACGGAAGGCGATAATTTATTGCCTACTGAAATCACGGTCTGTGGAAGAAGTCGTTTTTCTTTCGGTCTGCTTTGTATGTATCGAAGCAAAGGAGAAATTAACGCGGGTGTAATAGACATACAGCTAGCTTCCTTGTTAAAAACAGCAGAAGGTGTAAACGCTTCTAGCATGATAGCATGCATGCCGGTGCAAAGCGCGTGCAAAACCGGATAAAGCTGGGCGGAATACGAAATATGTAAGGGGATAAGTACTTTTTCATGTTTCTGTAAAGAAAATACGTCCGACCATTCTTGAAATGATGAAGACCAAGAATGATGCGATTTTACAAATCCTTTCGGTCTCCCTGTTGACCCAGAGGTAAATCCAAATAAAAATAGATCGGACAGTGCATTCACTTGCCGTATAGGCAGGATTGGTTTTTCTTTTGTTATGTTAGTTAAAGAAGACGTTTTCCATAGCCAATTCGGGGACTGAATAGAAAAATAGGTATCCACTTCAGCCTCTGTTAGCTCATTATGTAAAAGCATCACAATTCCACCAGCTTTTAAAATCGCTAAAAATGACACAACAGCTTCTGCATTGTTTGGCATACTTAACGCAACGAGCTCTCCTTTTTCCATCCCTTTTTCTTTCAGCTGATTTTCGGCTTTGCATACATGATCCCACATTTGACCGTAGCTTAGTTTATTAACAGAATCCGATAGTGCGAGTCTGTCCGGCGTTTGTTGACACTGATTAAAAACTAGTTCTTCAATTCGATTCATTACTCCGTAAGCTCCTTTTTATTTTACTTTTAGTGTACCGTAAATACGGGTTTGAGAAAAGAAAAATGTAAACTTTAATAAAAATTAAGTTGACTAATTTAAGTTTAATAAGATACGATAGTCATGTTTTATCCTACATAGCGGAGGTTTACGATGAAAACAAAAGATATGACGTACGTTGCTTTATTCACGGCTATAATGGGAGCTCTAGGACTCGTCCCTCCTATTTTTTTATCTTTTACACCTGTTCCAATTACTCTTCAGCCTATGGGTGTTATGCTGTCGGGAGGAATTCTTGGCGCTAGATTAGGAGCTTTAAGTCAATTTCTTTTTTTATGTTTGCTAGCAGCTGGCGTTCCTTTACTTGCTGGAGGGCGCGGAGGAATTGGCGTATTTTTGAGTCCGAGTGCTGGGTATATCATTGGCTATGTGTTTGCAGCTTTCTTTATTGGCTGGACACTATCAAGGTTAAGAAATGTAACGGTTGCAAAGGCATTTGCCGTAAATGTGATATTTGGGATTGTGTTAGTATACGCATGTGGCATTCCTATACAGGCAATGCAGCTTCACATTCCATTTCTAAAATCCCTTCAGCTAAGCTTCGTTTACCTTCCAGGTGACTGTATAAAAGCAGTGGTCGCGGCGTATTTAATTACAAAAGTTCGAAAAGCAGTAGCGGTACCTGGCCGTTCGAACACGGATTCTATGTAAGGAAGTGATGACTTATCTATCAAGCAGCAATTGTAAAAGCGAAGCGTACGGTCATTGGAAAAGAAAACGGTCTACTGAAAGATTTTCATGTTCAAGAGCTAGCAGCTCCTTTATTAAAACAGCTTAGCGCTGGAATTGAACATGAAATTGATGACGTTATTTTAGGAAATGTTGTAGGTCCAGGAGGAAATGTAGCCAGGTTATCCGCTTTAGAAGCGGACCTCCCTTTTTCTATCCCGGGAATGACCATTGATCGTCAGTGCGGAGCTGGCTTAGAGGCGATTCGAATGGCCAGCTATTTGATAAAAGCAGGTGCAGGAACGTGCTATTTAGCTGGAGGCGTTGAAAGTACAAGTACTTCTCCATTTGAAAAAAGAGCACGTTTTTCTCCTGATAAAATTGGTGACCCTGACATGGGAATTGCAGCAGAAAACGTAGCTCAGCGATACAATATATCTAAAGATCAGCAGGACAGATATGCTCTTTTAAGTCATAAAAGAAGCTGGGAGGCTTTTGAAAAAAGATGGTTTGAAGAAGAAACGCTTCCTCTTCCAAACGTGATGCACGATGAAGCATTTATGAAAAAACGAAACCTAACAAAGCTGCTGCAAAAAGCCAGCCCCGTCTTTTTAAAAAATGAAGGCACCGTCACCGCAGCCAACAGCTGTGGAATTAACGACGGAGCCTGCATTGCGCTTGTGATGGAAGAGCAAAAAGCACGCGCTTTAGGCTTTCAGCCCGTTTTGCGTTTTATTGACGCTGATATTTCAGGAGTGTCACCTCTTTACCCTGCTATTGCACCAGTTTCTGCGATTAAAAATATCTTGAAGCGAAATTCTCTTACGGTAGATGATATTGATTTATTT
Organism: Priestia megaterium; assembly: GCF_009497655.1. Classification (NCBI taxonomy): domain Bacteria; kingdom Bacillati; phylum Bacillota; class Bacilli; order Caryophanales; family Bacillaceae; genus Priestia; species Priestia megaterium. The sequence goes on from NZ_CP023317.1 coordinate 2,446,581, forward strand.
GAAATCAATGAAGCATTTGCTGTTAAAGTTGTCGCTTGCATGCAAGAACTGGGAATATCAGAAGAAAAAGTGAATATTCACGGAGGAGCATTGACCCTAGGACACCCTTACGGAGCATCAGGAGCTATTTTAGCTACGCGTCTTTTTTATGAGAGCAAGCGCCGTGACGTGCGATATGTCATAGCAGCTTTAGGAAGCGGAGGCGGAATAGGAACAGCGGTATTATTTGAAGTCATCAAATAATACCGCTGTTTTTATGCCTTTTTTATTACATTATGTTGCATCAAATATTGCTCAATATCTTTAAATGTCTCAACCGGAACAAATGAAACGTTTTGTTCGCGCAGTAAATCTTGCAAAGAATCTTTCGCAAAGGTAACATCTGCATGTTTTGCGGGATGTGAATCCGGTTCGCTGTCTCCAGCAAAATAAATCGTTTCGTATGCCTCTTTTAGTTCTTGAATAACAACAGATTTATCAATGCCGTAGCGTTCTGAATGCCATCTGTGAGCAGGATCTAGACGCAAGTGAACGTTGTTTTGATGGAAATATCCTTCATTCGAATAAACTTCCACTTTTTCAACACCGTATTTATCTAACAGCGGTTTAATATAGTACGTTGTTCCAGCGCTTAAAATATAAAAATCCCCGCCGTTTTTCTGAACAGCTTTAATAAAAGCGGGCACGTATTTATCAATTGGAATATTCGCTACTTCTTCTAAAATTTTCGGTTCTTCTTGGTGAATGGATTGAAAAACAGTAGATAAAAAATCAATATCTTTCATTTCTCCTGCTTTCCACCGGCGGAAAAGCTCTTCACCTTCTGGAAAATACTTTTCAATCACAATCCAGTAAAAATCTTTTTTTGAAATCGTTCCATCAAAATCTGATACAAACGCCCATTTTTTCATTCCTCACACATCCTTTGCTACATACTAAGCAGTTCTCGGAGCTCTTCTTCTGTCAAACTAGAAAGCATTGTTTCTCCCGGTTGAATAACCTGTTCGATGAGTTCTTTTTTCTTTTGCTGCAAGGCGTAAATTTTTTCTTCGATGGTTCCTTGAGAAATAAGCTTGATGACCTGCACAACATTTTTTTGTCCAATGCGGTGTGCACGGCCTGCCGCTTGTTCTTCAATCGCGGGGTTCCACCATAAGTCGTATAAAATAACCGTATCGGCTCCCGTTAAATTTAAACCCGTGCCTCCGGCTTTTAATGAAATTAAGAAAATGTCTTGTTCTCCATTATTAAACCGATCCGCCATTTCCACTCGTTCTTTTGATGGCGTTTGACCGTCTAAATAAAAGTATGAGAGATTTTCTTTTTGAAGCTCTTCTCGAATAATATGAAGCATGCTTGTAAACTGAGAAAAGATTAACAAGCGTTTTCCGTTGGCAACCGCATTTCTTGTAATCTCAAGCAGCTGCTCTAATTTGCTTGAATACCCTTCGTAATTTTCAACGAATAAAGACGGATGACAGCAAATCTGGCGAAGTCTTGTTAATCCCGCCAAGATCTTCATTCGGTTTTTATTAAAATCTTCACCGGCTAAAGATGATTTTAACTGCTCTAAATAGCCTACATACAACTCTTTTTGTTCTTTAGTTAGCTCAGATAAATGAGTGGTTTCAATTTTATCAGGCAGTTCTTTTAACACATCTTTTTTTACTCGTCGCAGTAAAAATGGTCTTACAATTCGGCTGACCTGCTCCGATGACATGTTTTTAAATTGGCGAAGCCCTGGAAATAAACCCGGAAGAATAGTCTGGAAAATTGACCAAAGCTCGTCAAGTGAGTTTTCAATAGGCGTACCGCTCAGCGCAAAACGTTTTTTAGCTGAAATAGTCCTAACAGCTACTGCTGTCTTTGTTGTATGATTTTTAATACTCTGAGCCTCATCTAGAATTAAAGCATGAAAATGAAGGTGCTGATACAAATCAATATCTTGACGCAGCGTTGGATAAGATGTAATCCATACGTCAGCTGTGCGTTTTAGCTTCTCCTCACGCTCACTCGGCGTTCCTGTAATGGTTTGAACCGTTAAATTCGGTGCAAATCTCTCCAATTCGTTGCGCCAGTTATAAATCAAGGAAGCCGGCACAACAATTAAAAAGGCATTGCTGTCTTCATCAAGCTCTTTTTCAGATAAGATATAGGCAATGCTTTGAAGCGTTTTTCCAAGCCCCATATCATCAGCCAGTACGCCTCCTAAAGAGTAGTGAGACAGAGATTTAAACCACTTAAATCCATTACGCTGATAATCACGCAGGGATGCCTGTAAGGATTCCGGTACTTCCCAATCCATTTCCTCTGGAGATTTGAGCTGTGTAAGTAATGTTTTAAATGCTGAGCCAAACTTAGCCGCTGATTTATCACCTGCACTCATAATTTCTTCCACTTGCATTCCTCTGTATAAAGGTACTTGCAATGAGTTATCCTTTAAATCTTTTTCCGTTACGTTCAGCTCCCGAAACAGATTTTGAATATGTTCAAAGCCCTCATTTTCAAGGGGGATAAACGCACCGTTATCTAGACGATGATAGCTTTTCTTTTCTAAGACAGATTTTAAAACATCTTGAACGGTCTGATGATCAATGTCTCCTAAATCAAAATTAATTTCTAATAGCCCATTGCTATTTTGAATGTCAACCGTTGTTACTGGCGCAGAAAAATCCGTATAAGCATAATCTTTCATCTCATCCGTAATATACACATCCGCTATTTCATCAAGATTTGGAACAATATGAAACAAAAATTCATATAGAGAGTATTCGTCTTGATTTAAGTACAGCTGGTTTTTATAAATATTTAAAGGAGCCGTTTCAATTAAGTCCATAACGCGGTCTTCTTTTTCTAAATCTCGTATCAAGATTTTATCGTGTTTTTCAGACTGGGGTGAAAATGGATTAATCGAAATCTCTCCGTAGTTGTACCGAAGCGTCACAAACAGCTGTTCATCCTCACGGTCAATAAATACTTTTGCTTTTAGTTCAGGTGCAATAATTTGATGGGATACTTCTTTTGCGATATCCACTTTCCCCACTTTTTTCAGTCCCGGAACGACGTGAGATAAAAAATTGCCCATCTGCTCTTCTGCTATAGGTACGACTGGCTTCAAAGGAGCCGTTTTCCGAAGGCCTTCAAGAAGCATACGCTGATCTTGAGATAGCTCATAAAACGTCCCTTTTAAAAATAGCCAACCGTATCGATCAAAAAATGAAGCTTGATGAAGTTCCGTAAAGTCTAGCTCAAATCCAGCTGCCGAGTGCTTATTTATTTGAAATGAAAAAGGAGCTGAACTTTCAGCAAAGATAATATTTTTATATGAATGCTCTTCATGAATAAATGTAAAGTTCCGATCTTTAAGGAGTTGAAATAACTCTTTGGCTACGATAGATGGAACGATTAGTTCTCTGTTATTTGCGGACGAACGATACATAGAATAGGAATTTTTATAAAACGATTCATTCGTCATAATATCCATCAGCAGCTCAATGATTTTCTTATCTTCTTCTATAAAAAAATGTTCTGCAGGATCATATTCGAAGCGCTTGGTAAATTCGTGAGTTTGGAATTCTTTAGCGTCTGTTAAAAATTCTTGAATGTTTTTTACTACATACGTCCGGTCGACGCCTACTTTCATTTCAAGCGCTACGTACATTCCTTCTGAACGTAAAAATTCTTCTGAGTAAGACTTGCAAATAAATTCTACTTTCAACGGATCTTTATCTGCATATTTCTTATGGTCGCTTATGGTTTGCTGATAGCTCGAAAATAAGTCGATAAAATGATTTACATTTTCGTATTCTTTGCTTTGGCGAAAAGGCTTTGTTTTAATTGGCTGCGGCTTTGCGCGCTCATCGCAAATGGTTAATAAAACAGCTACTTCGTGTTTGCATTCTGAAAACTCGTGATAAGCAGGACAATCGCAGAATGAATAAAAAGAATTTCCTTTTTGTTCAACCATTACCGTATACATTTCTGCACCTCGAACGGATGCTGTCCACGTAGTGGTCTGTTCATTGTATTCCAAATCAAGCACACGCCCCTGCTTGTAATACGTGTGTCCTCTATAGTACGTTCTGCTTGAGTACGAATCTTTTAATTGTTCTTTGTTTAATGTTTTATTTATCATCGCTTCACAATCTTCCAATCGCATAACAGTCAATGCTGTTGCTGTTTAATTTCTATTCAGAACAAATAATGTCCAACGTCATAAACGTTGAACATTATTTGTCAATTCTTCTATTATAACATGCAACAGACATTATAAAACACTCTTAAGCAGTGCAGACTGTTTTCGCTGTTTTCTTTTGTAAAGTATCCAGCCTGCTCCGGCGGTTGATAATAAAAGCAGGCTAAGTCCTAAAAAAGCAAGTCCTATACGATCATTAGCCGTAACGTACGTAAAGAAAAAAATCAATAAAATACGAATCCCTAACGTGATAAAGCGAAAACAGCTGTCGACTCTTCCCACGATAATATTCGGTATTTTTTGCATCATAAACGTATTTCGAGCTACTCTTGTACCTGCATTTGCAAAAGCAAGAAGAAACACAATAGAAAAGTAAACGGGCAGAAGCTTCATAAAGAAGATGATCGATATTCCAAGTGCAAAAAGGCTTATATTAAGCATAATGGCTAGTTCAGTGCCTGTTCTTTTCATAATAGATACAATCAATATCCCTGCCGTTAACGCCCCGAAACCATATACAGCACTTTCAATCCCGTATGCTGCTGGACTTGCGTTCAATTCTTGAGTCAGATAAATAGGAAACAAATAGTTCGTCATCATCACAGCAATGAAAGGCATAAAAGAAAGCAGTAAAAAAGCAGTAAAAAAAGAGATACCGAGCGATTTTCTTTTATGAATGCTAATCCCTCTTTCATCGCAGTGTGTTTTTTATCGCTTCTTTCACTACTTCGTTTATATGGAATACTCAATAGAAAAAGGAATGCAGCTATATACGTAGCTGCATCTACTGTTAAAATCCATTGAAGCGACCACCGGGTAATGACTAGACTCGCTGCAGCCCCTGCCAGCATACTCGATAGCTGGCCTTGTATTTCCATAATACTGTTTAATGATTGAAACACATCTTTTGAAAAAACTTCTTGATTTAACGCAAAAATCGTTGGATAAAAAAACGTGTAGTAAAGGTTTCCGGTTCCGTACAAAATGATGTAGTGAATCGTTGAATAGTCTGTCATAAAACCAAGGACCACAAATAGTATAACCGTGGTAAAACCGATAAGTTCTACTGTTAGCAATATTTTTTTTCGTGACATTCGATCAATAAGAACGCCGATATACGGAGTAGCAACAAAGCTAATCACCGTCATAATCAGCATAATCGTGCCAAATAGTCTATTTCCGTTTGGAGATGCAACTAATAGTAAAGGAATGGCAAGCATCGTAATACCGGAACCAATAGAGGATAAAACATTCGCAGCAACTACGGCTTGAAAGCGACGGTCCTTATAAAGCGCCTTCATCAAACATTTTGCTTAGCTTCTAAAATTTGCTTAGACACTTGTGTATACAGAGTCAGCTCATTAACTAATTCATGAATTCCGTCAACGGCGTTTTTTCGTAAAGTTCCTTTTTCCACGATGTCTGCAGGGTCTAATACCAATTGCTTAGATAGAACATTCGCATACAAAGCGCGTGTAACGGTTCTAAGGTTGTTTAAAGCATTGATACCTCCTTTTCCTCCTCCTGATACGGCTACAAGTGCGACGGGCTTATGTGCAAAATACGCACTGTTTAAAAAGTCAAACGCGTTTTTTAATGCTCCGCTCATAGCGCCGTGGTACTCAGGCGTCGCAAGTAAGATACCATCCGCTTTTTCTATTGCTTCAGTCAGCACTTTCACTTCTTCTATTTCATACTGATGAGGTTCACCGGTGAATATAGGAAGTGATAATTGACTTAAATCTAGAAAAGAACTTTGATAGCTTTTGTGAAGTTCTCTCGTTACTTGTGTTGTTCGGCCTGTTTCTCTAGGACTTCCGTTAATAATAAGTATATTCATATTTATCTACCCCTCTGTCGTTTGGTTATATGTATAGTATAGGGATGATTGAACTTTTTTTCGTCATGCTATTGATAGAAAGAAAGCTACCAATATAGACTGAGGTGAACAGAGAAAAACCTACAACTAAAGTCGTAGGTTAGGAAATTCCATGCTGAACAGCATATAGAGCAGCTTGCGTGCGGTCTTGAACCCCAAGCTTCGATAAAATATTAGACACATGTGTTTTTACTGTTTTTTCTGTAATATGTAAGGCAGCACCAATTTCTTTGTTGCTTTTGCCTTTTGCAATTTCTTTTAATACGTCTTTTTCTCGTTTTGTTAAGTGATCAATAAAATTGACTTTCTTTTCTCTGCTTTTGGTTAACCGTGTTAGCAAGTGCGTAGTGACTTTGGGATGAAGCTGATTTTCTCCATTCATTAGCTTTCGAATAGCCGTTACAAGTTCATCTGGATCGCTTTCTTTTAGCTGATAGCCTGAAGCTCCTGCTTCTAATGCCGGTATCACGTGATCTTGATCTGAAAAGCTTGTTAGAATCATGACTTGTATATGCGGTGCTTGTTTTTTTAGTTCTTTTGTTGCTTCGATTCCATCGAGAACCGGCATCGATAAATCCATTAACACAATATGAGGCTCTAGAGATGTCGCTAACTTTATAGCTTCTTCCCCGTTAGAAGCTTCTCCTACAACTTCTAAATCAGGCTGCGTTTGTAAGAAAAAGACAAGTCCTTTTCGGACAACGTGGTGATCATCTGCAATTAAAATCTTTATTTTCATGTGCGCTCCTTTCCGTTATGAAAGAGGAATAGATACTTCCACAATCGTTCCGTTTCCTATGCTGCTTGTAACAGATAGTTTTCCATTTAATCTTTTTATTCGCTCGTGCATAGTTTTTAGCCCAAGCGTCGGCAATTCTGCTGAAGGGCTATACATAAATCCATTGCCGCTATCCCGGACTTTCATAATTACTTGGTCTTTGCTTATATTTACGTTTAGATGTACCTCTGCCGTACCCGCATGCTTTCGGCAATTATTAAAAGCTTCTTGTCCGACTCTCCACAGTGTCTCTTCAATCACAGCAGGCAAAACGGACACTCCTTTAATTTGTTCTTTTACGTTAAGCCCTAGCATTTGACCATAGCTTTTTAACGCACTGACAATGCCGTTTTCTAATCCTTGAGGACGAAGCTGCCAAATTAAAGCTTTCATTTCCACTTGAGCATGCTGAGCGGTTTCTTGGATTAAGGAAAAAGTCTCTTTTAACTGCACATCTTTTGCTAAGCTGCTTCCGGCTTTGGCTGTGACATTAATTGAAAACAACAGCTGATTAACAGAATCGTGAAGATCTTTTGCCAGCCTGTTTCTTTCTTCAATAAGTTTTACTTCCTGCTGAGATTGAGTCAGCTTAATCCGCTTGATAGCCGTGCCAATTTGAAGAGCGACGGATCCTAATAAATCAAGCTCTCGCTGTTCAAAATGAATTTTATGAGGGGCAGCTACATTTAATAATCCAAAGCGTTCATCCCCTGCTTGTAAAGGAACCGTTGCATGATGAGTAATGTCATGTGTATCTCCCCACTCATGAATGACGGAATCTTCAAGTCTCTTACACTCCATAATATTAGACGCTTTTTGAAGCCGGCCATCCATATACCGGTCAACACACCAGCAGCTTCCATTACACATAGGCTGAGCGGTTTTATTTAATAAAGCTGGCGGCAAATGCTGAGCGGCAATCATCTCATGCTTTCCATTTTCATCAATAAAAAAGATCCATCCTGTTTGTAAATCTGTGATTTGCAGCAGTTTTAAAAGAGCATCGTGAAGCATGGTATGTAAATTAGTGCCTTCATTTAAAATCTCGGCAATGTCTTTTAAAATCTTCAGCTCTGAAATATGATCTTTTTCCATAGCCTCTCTCCTATATTATATGATGTATTTTCCATTTTTTATTTTATCACAATTAAAGCTGGTTCCGACTCACAGAACGTTATTTTTAAAGCATTTCCGCTTAGATATGTAAGACCTTTTAACATCAATAATAAAATTTTCAAAAAGTATGTCAGGTAGTTTAACAATTAGCTAGAGTCTTTACGTAAAACGAACTATACTACAGATAATTCAAGTAAGAACAGAAAAAATGAAGGGAAATGAGAAGAAAAAAATATTAAAATTAATCCATTGAAAACGCTTCCAAATATGAAGGCATAGTGCTATTATATAATTATTAACAGAATAGGGATGTGAGAAAGATGAATAAATTATTTTTAGAAGAGTTACGATACATTATCTTGTGTGAAGTGCCTATGACAAAGTACCGAGTAGAGCAGCTTCAAGACAAATTTGATCAAAGCCCATACTTAATTAATGAACTTTATCAACTCCTATTCGAAAAGCGTCACATTTTAGCTTTTGTTGATGATATCGAATCATCCCTGTATGACTATATTGTAAATAAAGAAATGATGGATGCTAAAACGTATTACGGAGCTATTGCACATGTAGCAAATCTCTTCGGCGAAACGCCTACATATATAAAATGCAAAATAAAAAAATATAGACAGTCTTCGATTTCAAGTATCAGCGCCTAAAAGGTGCGCACAGCTGATTCAAATAAAAAGCAAAAAAGAAATCCTAGCACAAGGGTTTCTTTTTTGTACCACTAACATATAGGGAGGAAAATAAGATGAAGACATTTTTTATCACAAATCGCTATTCGTTTCTCGAAAAGCAAGTAGATGAATACATGCAATCTTTACTGGTGAAAACGCCTGAGCAAGTTATTTTATATTTCGAAAGACAAATTCGAAAGTATAAAGGGTACTTACAGAAGAAACATCATTATCCAGAGTGTATGGTTCAATCCATCCACCGTTTGATTGAAGAATATTCCTTAATTATCATTAGAGTAAAAAAATATATTAGCTATCAAAACAAGCTGATGAATAAACAGCTATTAGAGCCGCAGTAAAACGAATCATTTTTTATGGTTCGTTTTACTGCGGCTCTGCCGTTTTACTCCTCATATTTTAGCAGTAAATGCAGAACAGCGGGACGTTCTTCAAGATTTTTGTATGAGTGTACATGACTTCCTTCAAATTTTATAGAGTCAAATTGTTTTAGCTCGTATAGCTCTTCTTCTATTTTCATTTCGATTCTTCCTTCCATTACCGTTGCTACTTCAATTAATCCTTTGTGATGCGGTTCAGGACGGTATGTAGCGAGAGGCGCAAGAAAGGCTCGGTACATTTCAATCGTCGAATCCATTTGGTTTTGAAACATAAATTCAATTTTCCAAGCTTCATCTGGCCCTTTGAGAGAAAATCCTTCTCCGCACTTAGATAGGGATACTGAAGGCTCCACTGATACTAATTTGGTTAAAGGAATATTTAAACCTGTGGTTATTTTCCACATCACCCCTAAAGTGGGATTGGTCTCTCCTCTTTCAATTTTTCCTAATGTAAGTTTACTGACTCCTGTCTTTTCAGCTAGTTCATCCAGAGTCAAATGATTTTGCACCCTGATTTTTCGTAATTCACTGCCTACTTTTCTAATCATCTCTTCTGTGTGCATTTCTTCCTTCCTTTCTTTTGTATATTATGATAAACTTTTTTAAGTGATTAACATATTATAATATATTTAATAAGGAGGGTAAACAATGAAAGCAATAATATGGGGACTATTATCTTCCATGTTCTTTTCGGCTACGTTTATTGTTAACCGAGCAATGAATGTATCTGGAACGAGTTGGGCATGGACTGCATCCCTCCGCTTTTTATTCGCTATTCCTATTTTACTCATTTTAGTGCTGCTGCAAAAGAAATTTATGCCTCTATGGCAGGAAATGAAAAAACACCCTTGGGCTTGGCTTGGCTGGGGAACACTTGCAGGAGTAGGTTTTTATTCTCTCTTAAGTTTTTCCTCGCTTTTCGGACCATCGTGGCTGGTGGCGGGAACGTGGCAAGTGACCATTCTAGCAGGAGCTCTTCTTTCGCCCTTGTTTTTTATAAAGGTTCAAACTGCGGAAGGATATAAAAAAGTGAGAGGGAAAATCCCGCTAAAAACGCTTAGTGTTTCAGCGTTTATTTTAGTAGGCGTTATTCTTATGCAGGTGAAAGAAGCAGAAAATATTACGCCTATGCAGTTTATCTTAGGGTTTCTACCTGTGGTTGTCGCTGCTTTTTTATACCCGCTTGGAAATCGTAAAATGATGGAAATATGCAGCGGGAAGCTCGATACGTTTCAACGCGTTTTAGGAATGGCATTAGCAAGTATTCCGTTAAGTATTATTTACGCCATATACGGCTTCTTTACTACAGGTATCCCAAGTTCTCCCCAATTTTCTCAAGCCTTCATCTTGGCAATGAGTTCAGGTGTAATTGCTACGATGACGTTCTTTTACGCAACAGACTTGGCAAAAGAAAATTTAGGTTTGCTTGGAGCGGTTGAAGCAACTCAATCAGGCAGCATGATTTTTACCGTGCTTGGCGAAGTGTTTTTATTAAATGGACGTATGCCAACAGGGATTGCGTTAGCTGGTATGACGATAATCGTAATTGGAATGATTATGAACAGTATGCTAAACAAAAAAACAAAACTGTCTTCGGCCGCCCCGTCACGTACTCTATCAAAATAAAAAAAGAGGAGATGAAAATCTGTTTAAAGGTTTTCATCTCCTCTTTTTAATATTCGAGATGATTGTTCCAATAGCGGCTCCAAAGCACAGGGAATCGCATCTGTAAACCATCCTCATCATCTTCATCCCAATCAAGATCCAATTCTTGCTCATCGTACCACACTGGATCAAACTGGTCATATTTATCATAATAATAGTCGTTATCTAAACCTGTCTTTTCTTCGTAAGCTTCACACGCTACAGAAAGTAATTCTTCTAATTGAGGAGCATAGCCTTCTGCTTCTAATGGTTTAAGTACAGAAATCATCGTCTCAGGAGATTCAACCGCTTTATAATATATGTCTTTTCCCTGATATAAAAGCCACGCTCTAAAATAATCAAAACAATCATCTGAACAACCGCCCATTACAATATAAGCTGCTGCCCACAATGAAGAAGTATAGGATTGATCAAAATGCTGATTTAGTAGCTGATCAAAGCGAAAAATGTCCTTTTCAGAACGCTTCGCTAGCGTGGAGCGGAGCCATTCCATTTGCTCATCGACATCTAATTTTGTCTTCGCCTTTTTTATCAGTTCCCAAAAGAGAGACTCTGACATCGTGCTGTCTTTCATTACTTGCATCGAACAAGTTAAAGGCTTATATCCTTTCTTCAATTTTGCACGAATCAGCTTTTCAGCTTCTGCTTCACAAGCCTCTGCGGAAGCAAACTCTTTCACTTGCATGCGACCGGCTGTATCAACTTTTCCAAAGTGAATGATTAACTTGCTGTCTCTTCTTTCAACTTTCCAAAATTTATTCGATTGCTCATCTTTATACACTAAGGTTATTTGCATGATACATTCCCCTTTTTCATCCCACTACTATTGTGAATAGTTCTCTTTTTACAATTTATGTAGATTCACAGCGCTTCATAATCCATTTTCTTTGCTTTTTTAACATGTTTCAGTTGATCTTACTATTGCTGAGGTCGTTTAAACAGTGAGTAATGACCACAAATTTGTGTAAAATGTTCATTGGTTGCTTTTTGTTGCATTTACAACATTTTATTTTTCCTTTATACTCTTTTTATATCACGTATTTTTATTATACAAAAAAGAAGCCTAAATTCGTAGAAAAGGAAGGATTTTAATGAAAATTAAGCATGTTACAACAAAAGAGCAGCTTGAAGAAGTATTCCATATACGTAAAACAGTGTTTGTTGAAGAACAAGGAGTGCCGTTAGAAGACGAATTTGATGAACATGAGGAAACGGCAAAACATATGTTAATTTATTATAACAACGAACCAGCTGCTTCTGGCAGATTCCGCATAGTAGACGATTACGCCAAAATAGAGCGAATATGCGTATTAAAGGAATTTAGAAAATACGGGCTCGGAAAAGAAGTGGTGACCAGCTTAGAAGAAGCAGCGAAAAAAGAAGGCTTAACTCAATCTAAGCTTCACGGTCAAGTTCAAGCTGAACCTTTTTATCATAAATTAGGGTATAAGACTGCTTCTGATGTCTTTATGGAAGACGGTATTCCACACGTTATTATGAAAAAAGAGTTTACGTGTTAAAAAGGCTTCTTTGCACAGTTGCTTTAGTAAAGAAAAAGGCTCTCCGTAGAGAGCCTTTTTTGTGCTATTAGATTTTCATAATTCCGCCTGTGCTTGCAGAAGTTACAAGTTTAGAATATCTTGCAAGATAGCCTTTTTTCACTTTTGGCTCAAAGCCTTTCCAGTTTGCTTTTCGTTCTGCCCAAACATCTGGAGAAACTTGAACATTCATTGAACGATCTTCAATGTCAATCACGATGTGGTCGCCATCTTCGACAAATGCTAGCGGTCCGCCTTCAGCAGCTTCTGGAGATGCGTGGCCGATTGATAATCCACGTGAAGCGCCAGAGAAGCGTCCGTCTGTTAATAGTGCTACTTTTGCACCTAGTCCCATTCCCATAATTTGAGAAGTTGGAGCTAACATTTCAGGCATTCCCGGTCCGCCTTTTGGTCCTTCATAACGAATGACTACGACATGTCCTTCTTTTACTTTTCCGTTAGCAATACCATGCAGCGCCTCGTCTTGAGACTCAAATACAATTGCTGGTCCTTCGTGGCGAGTAATGCCGTCTTGAACACCGCCTGTTTTAATGATCGCGCCGTCTGGAGCTAAGTTACCAAACAATACAGCAAGTCCGCCTTTTTCTGTGAACGGCTTATCGATTGGATGAATAACGTTATAATCTTTTACATCGCATCCTGCAATGTTTTCGCCTAGCGTTTTTCCAGTAACCGTCATCGTATCTAAATGAAGAGCTCCTTCTTTTTTAGATAGCTCGTTTAAAGCAGCAGATACGCCTCCTGCTTCATGTAAGTCTTCAATAAATACATCCGAAGCCGGAGCGAGTTTTGCCAAGTGAGGCACGCGTTCCGCTACTTCATTAATGCGTTCTAACGGATAATCAATTTCAGCTTCATTTGCAAGAGCTAGCGTATGAAGAACTGTATTTGTAGAACCACCTAACGCCATGTCTAAAGCAAATGCGTTGTCGATTGCTTTTTCTGTTACGATATCACGTGGTTTTAAATCTAATTTAATTAATTCCATAAGCTGTTTAGCTGATTTTTTAACAAATTCTCTACGTTCAGGAGCAACTGCTAAGATTGTACCATTTCCAGGTAAAGCAAGTCCTAACGCTTCAGCTAAGCAGTTCATTGAGTTCGCTGTAAACATTCCTGAACAAGATCCGCATGTCGGACAGCCAAATTGTTCTAATTCAAGTAATCCTTTATCATCAAGTTTACCAGCTTGATGAGCTCCTACGCCTTCAAATACTGAAGAAAGAGAAATCTTACGGCCGTCGCTCGTTACGCCAGCCTTCATTGGTCCGCCGCTAACAAAAACTGTCGGAATATTCAGACGTAATGAAGCCATTAACATCCCAGGCGTGATTTTATCACAGTTTGGAATACATACCATTCCATCAAACCAGTGAGCAGATACTACCGTTTCAACTGAGTCAGCAATGATTTCACGACTTGGTAATGAATAACGCATACCGATATGTCCCATCGCAATACCGTCATCTACACCGATAGTGTTCATTTCAAAAGGTACGCCACCAGCTTCGCGAATCGCATCTTTTACGATTTTACCAAACTCCTGTAAGTGAACATGACCTGGTACAATATCAATATATGAATTGACAACCGCAATAAACGGTTTGCCGAAATCCTCTTCTTTTACACCAGCTGCACGCAGTAGGCTGCGGTGTGGTGCTCTGTCGAATCCTTTTTTGATCATGTTACTTCTTAATTCTGCCACAATAATTCCCTCCGTATTCATCTAACCTATTAAAAACTAAATCTTTTTAAATTGTTTAATAATTTTTAATATAAATACTAATTTAACAAATCACACAAAGGTTTGTAAAGGTTTATGACAAAATAATCATTTTTTATTTTAAAATAGTAAAATCACCTGCATAAATTAGTATAATATATACATATATCCCTTATTTTACAGGAAAACAGAAGGTGGATGCTGAGCATGAAACAATCCTTTTATTACAGAGGTCATCAAGAAAAAGAAATATTTGCACAAAAATGGAATGTTGAAAACCATTCTGCAAAAGGCGTTGTCCAAATAGCCCATGGGATGGCCGAACATATTGGACGCTACGAGTACTTTGCTAATGTATTAACGCAACATGGATATATCGTATATGGGAATGATCACCGAGGTCACGGTCAAACAGCTTTAAAAGATGAAGACAAGCGTTTTTTTGCTGAAGAAAATGGTTTTGATACAGTAGTCTACGACATGATTGCTCTGACTAAGCACATTTCGACGGAACACTCCGACCTACCGATCTTTCTTTTCGGTCACAGCATGGGGTCTTTTCTAACGAGAAGATATATTCAATTGGATACAGAGCACATTCATGGTGTGATACTCTCAGGTACTGGCAGCATTCCTTCCCTTTCACTGCAGGGCGGTATATTAGCTGCGCAAATAGAGATAAAGAGAAAAGGGTTACGATCTCCTAGCCCTTTGCTTGATAAACTCTCTTTTGGACAATACAATAAATCATTTCATCCTGCTCGGACACCTTTTGATTGGTTAAGTCAAGATAATGAAGCTGTAGATTTATATGTAAATGACCCTTATTGCGGTGGGGTTTTCACAGCGGGGTTTTTCTATGACTTACTAACAGGAATCAAACAAATCTCTAACTTAGCTAATATAAAGCTAGTTCCATCAAGCCTGCCTATTTATTTGGTATCTGGAGAACATGATCCAGTAGGCAGCTATACAAAAGGCGTAGTCAAAGTATATAACGACTTTAAAAAGGCAGGATTACAGGATGTAAGTTACCGTTTTTTTAAAGAGTGCCGTCATGAGTTGCTGAATGAATTAAATAAAGATGAAGTGATAGAAGATATACTAAATTGGCTTAACGTGCAAATAGACAAAAAAACGGTTCGTGTGTAGACACGAACCGTTTTTTTATTAAGCAAATACAGATGTTAATACAGGTACTACTTGTTTTTTACGTGATACAACGCCTTCTAAGACAGCTGTATTGTTTTCAAGCGTTACGTTGTATGCTTCTTCTACTTTTGAAGCAGCAGAACCTAATGCTAATGCAGTAGAGTTGCTGTTTAAAATATCTGTAACAACTAAAAGGAATAATTGTAATCCTTTTTCTTCGATTGTTTTAGTAATCGCTTCTTCCAATTCAACTTTGCGCACTAAAACGTCGTTTACGTCAATTGCATTCACTTGTGCAATTTCAACTTTGCTTGTGCCCATGCTGAATTCTTTAGCATCTAATGAAATTAATTGTGAAGCTGTTTTATCACCTAAGTCAGCTCCAGCTTTTAGCATTGCTAATCCGTACTCTTCTGCATCTACGCCTGCAATTTCCGCTAATTCTTTAGCAGCTGCAACGTCTTGGTCTGTGCAAGTTGGTGATTTGAATAATAAAGAATCAGAAATGATAGCTGATAGCATAAGACCTGCGATGTTAGGTTCGATTTCTACGCCGTTTTCTTTATACATCTTGTTTAAGATCGTTGCCGTACATCCAACTGGCTCTGCACGATAGTATAAAGGATCTGCTGTTTCGAAGTTAGCAATACGGTGATGATCAATTACTTCAAGCACACGAACTTGATCAATATCGTTTGCACTTTGCTGGCGTTCGTTGTGGTCCACTAAAATAACTTCATTTGTTTCTTTAGATACTTCATCAACGAAACGTGGTAGTTCAGCGTTGAACTTTTCAAGAGCGAATTGCGTTTCACCGTTAATATCGCCTAATCGAATTGGTTCAGCGTCTACACCTAATTTATTCTTTAAATCAGCGTATGCAATTGCAGAACAGATTGTATCTGTGTCAGGATTTTTATGTCCAAAAATTAACGTCTTTGCCATCTTAAATCTCTCTCCTTCTTACGTATGTAAATAGCATTCTTGCGTAAAGTTAGTTAATTCGTTCACGCAACATTGCCATTTTAACATAAACTTTTACATTATTTTAATTTTTTTGCGAAAAATGATGTTCATCCGCAGATATTTTGCCATTTTGTATCTTTTTCACAGTAAAAACACCTCTATTTCCGATATAAATAGAGGGTTTTATACGTTCATTATATAAAAGTTAACGATAAAACACAACCTGTCTCTCTATCACTTGATAGATAACTTAAACGCAGTATCTTGCCACTTTTGATAAAGAAAAAGTAGAACAGCAATAACCATCATTAGTACAAATAATAAAAAATGATTCATTCCCTTCAGTGTATAAATGTCTAGTTTTTCAAAGATAGGACTCATGATAAATGCCTGAAATAAATCGAACGCTGCATTGATAATCATAAACATCCAAAAGCCAGGATAGGTAAAATAAAAAATAAAAAGCGTTCCTATTATAAATATGCCAAAAGGAAAAGGCGTCATATTAACAAAGAAAAAAAGAGTTTCATTGACTTCCCACCAGTTAAAGCGATCTGCAATTTGAAAAACCACCGTTAACAATACCACTCCGAATAGCGATACAGCCATATACCGCTTTACTCGCTCTTTATCAACTGCAAAAAGCAATAGCCAAGGACCGATAAAAAGCACCCACATTACGATTTGCGCCATGAGCTTTCCACCTTTCACTTTCAAAAAGAGAATATATATTATTCTGTCCTTATTTATGTAAAATAACCAAGAAAAGCACCCTTGTTAAAGGGTGCTTTTCTTGGTTATCGTCGCAGTGTAAAGTTGAAATGTTCATTTACTATAGCTCCTAGCTCTTCAAGAAACTGCTGAGCAGTCATTTCCTCTACGCTTTGGGTATACCAAGCAAGCTGAGATTTTTTATGAACATTGTTGTGATATACATCTCTTGACCAATATGTTTTTGATCGGTATGTATAATTAAAGTGAATGAATAGTTCACTCCCGTCTGGACACTGCAACAATACGCGGTAATGTGGATTACGACGATTTTTATCTAAACTCATTTCTTTGATCTGCGCTAACATTATTCACCTCTAAAGCCATTACTTAATCATTTAAAGGTAAATGCCACACCACGCTATGTCCTAGCTCTGCCATCAACTAGAAAATCATATATTTTCTAAAATTCTACACGATATAGGACAAAAGAGGAAGAGATAATTTATTGGTGGACGTGTAAAGTTTCATATAAATCTTTTAGCTGCTCAGGGTATTGAGACCTTACGTAATAACCCGTAGGACGGTGCTCGATTAAATGAGAAGCAAATAAGTAGCCGATGAGCACGTGCATTTGTTCATCTGAAGTTTCTTGGTTTAATTCTCTTTCGAGTCGTTCAGCTAAATGTGAAGCCAGCTGTTTAATTTTTTCATCATGTGATAAAAAAAGCATTTTGTTCTCCCCCTTATAACGAATAAGTAACGCGGCCAATTCTAATAAAGACAAAGTCTTGCTTTTATAAGGATAATTATATTTTATTTTACAATAAAAGTATATAAATAGTTCTAAATATTCAAAATATAATTTGTTTCTTTTGGACTATTCGGCAACAAACAAAAAAAAGAAGCGGGACAGCTCCCGCTTCTTTTACGTAAAAAGATGTTCGATTATCGAAATTTATTCCACTTCCACTGCCCAGCCGAATGGATCTTCCACTGTACCATTTTGAATACCTGTTAGAGTGTCATACAGTTTTTGTGATACTTCTCCCGTGTTTCCACCGTTGATGACCATTTTCTCGTTATTCCAAAATAGTTCGCCAATTGGAGAAATAACTGCAGCTGTACCTGTTCCAAATGCCTCTTCTAGTTTGCCTTCTGAATAAGCTTGCTTAATTTCTTCCATAGAAATACGGCGCTCAGTTACAGGCATATTCCAGTGTTTTAGCAGTTCAATGATGGATTTACGCGTAATTCCTTCCAAAATGCTTCCGTTCACAGATGGCGTTACTACTTCTCCATCGATTTTGAAGAAAATATTCATGCTTCCTACTTCTTCAATGTACTTGCGTTCAACGCCGTCTAACCACAGTACTTGTGAATAGCCTTTTGAGTCAGAAAGCTGCTGAGCTTTTAAGCTTGAAGCATAGTTTCCGCCTGTTTTAGCTGTCCCTGTCCCTCCGGCTACAGCACGAACAAATTCGCTTTCAACCGCAATTTTTACAGGAGCAATCCCTTCTTTATAATATGAGCCAACTGGAGATAGAATAATGATAAATTGGTAGCGGTCAGATGGCGCTACTCCTAAGTAAGGCTCTGTCGCGATGACAAATGGACGAATGTATAGTGATGTACCTTCAGCAGTAGGAATCCATTCGCGGTCAATTTTAATCAGCTGTTTTAACGCTTCTAGCGCTAAGTCTTCGTCAACATGAGGAATACAAAGACGATCGTTTGATTTATTTAAACGTTTGAAATTCTCATCTGGTCTAAATAATAATACTTGCTCTTTTTTTGTTACATATGCTTTTAGTCCTTCAAAAACAGACTGCCCGTAATGAAAGATCATGGATGCCGGATCTAATGTGATAGGTTGATAAGGTACAATACGAGCATCGTGCCATCCTTGGCCTTCTGTATAATCCATAATGAACATATGGTCCGTGAAGATTTTCCCGAATTGCAATTGATCAGATTGCGGCTTTTCTTTTTTTGTTTGACTTAGTGTTACATCGATTGAATAAGTTGTCATAGTTGTTTCTCCTTGCTCTTTATATTTACGGGTTTTTCGCTTAAACCTCTATATAAGTTACATTGTACAACTTTAGGGAAGCGTGTCACAATAGTTAGAGACGAAAAATTCTAAAAATTTTATAAAAATTATAAAGAAATAGCACCTAATCGAATTAAGTGCTGAATTGAAAAGGTTTTCTTTCTAAAAAAATTATTTCTACATTTTATTTACAACCATTTATAAACCAATTTTCACTCGAAGCTTTTCATCCTGTATTGAAAAATGTTTGATTTTCCCTACTGGAATGACTTTCACTTTATCAATTTCATTGAGGTTGATATGAATTTGTTTTTCTTCATACGTAGTAACAGGCGGCTTATGAAAAATTCGATAGTTGATCCAATTTTGATTAAGAGGTTTCATTTCATGGATTTTGAATACAAGCGTACGTTCTTTGGCTTCAAGAGGTTCTAGCACAATAGAAAATGGAATTCTCACCAGAAATTTTTTAATAATTCCATTCACGTGAATATAGGAGTCTTGAAATGAAATAGAAAATTGCTGAATTTGATCTTGCTTTGTCATTTGCTTTTGAAAAATCCGCATGAGCATAGAAGCGGATATAGGAACGGTTACACCGCTTTCAGCCATCTTTTCTTTCATTTTTGCCTGCACATCATCACTAATCACATCGTTTAGCTTTCTCTGTACCCAATCCTTCATGATGCACCTCCGCTATGAAGTTATGTTTCTGTTTCCTCTAACGTACGAATTGAAGCTATTAAGTGATTTGACACGTCGGCGAGCCGATCTTTTGTCAGCTTTCCTTCAGCAAGGTAGATGGGCTTCCCAAAGGAAATGACAACGGGCTCCTTTGAAAATATCTCTTTTACATTTGCGGGTCCTTTGTAAACTGCGGGTACAATAGGAACCTTTGCCATGCTCGCTATAGTGACTGCTCCTCTTTTTAAGGGAACGTCTTCCTCTGTTCGCGTGCCGCTAGGGAAAATCCCGACGATATGTCCTTCTTTTGCTAATTTAATAGGTGTTTTAATGCTGCTGGGTCCCGGGTTGTTACGATCTACTGGGAATGCGTTAAGTTTTTTTAATACATTACTAGTGAGTATATGATTAAAAAGCTCCTTTTTTGCCATAAAATGAATTTGGTGAGGCAAAATAGCCGCACCAAGCGCTACAACGTCTACCCATCCCTTATGCGAACAAGCGATCACAAAACCTGTGTCTGTTGGTAAAGACTCTTTATTCCTTATGTAAAGCTTGCCTCTTCTTTTTAATAAAAATTTACATGCGTGAGCCGCAAGATTATACATAAACATTTCCTCTTCCCTCTATTATTTGAAAATATATACAAAATTATATCACTTGATATTAATATCTGGTACTGAAAACTAAATGTAACATCTTTTTACACGATAGCTTACCTACTTCTCTATATATTGTAAAAAAGTAGATATTGAAACCTCTGTTTTTGGTCAACTTGACTAATGACATCCCTTAAAAAACATTTTACTATTAATGTATCATTCTAAATGTAATATTTATTAACATTACATGTGATATAATTAAAGGAGGTTTTTAGGTGAATAACCAAAATCGGCCGTTTCGACTAGCTTCATTAGGATTACAGCACGTACTCGCTATGTATGCGGGTGCCATTCTCGTTCCGCTGATGGTAGGACGCGCATTAAATTTAAATCCACATGACTTAGCCTATCTCGTAGCCATTGATTTACTGACCTGCGGACTAGCTACGCTGCTGCAGGCTTGGACGAACAGGTGGTTTGGGATTGGTCTTCCTGTTGTACTTGGAAGTTCATTTGTAGCGGTGACTCCTATGATTGCGATTGGAACTCAATATGGAATTAGCGCTGTTTACGGAGCGATTATTGCCGGTGGTATTTTCATCGTACTGGCAGCAAGTTTTTTAGGCAAAATTATTAAATTTTTTCCTCCAGTTGTCACAGGAACGGTTGTGACGATGATTGGTTTATCACTTGTACCATCCGCTGTCCGAAATATGGCAGGAGGAGTAGGAAGCAAAGATTTTGGTTCTCTTTCTAATCTTCTTCTATCTTTTGGTGTTCTAGCGCTTATTTTAATTTTAAATCGATTTTTCAGCGGTTTCCTTCGTTCTCTTTCTGTGTTGATTGGAATTGTAGCCGGAACAATAGCCGCTGTATTAATGGGAAAAGTTAATTTCACTAACTTTAATGAAGCTTCTTGGCTGCACATTCCCACTCCTTTTTATTTTGGGATGCCCACTTTTGAAATTGGACCGATTTTAACGATGATTCTCGTATGCTTGGTCATTATTATTGAGTCTACAGGCGTATTTTTAGCGTTAGGAAAACTGTGTGATCGGGAATTAATTGAAAAAGATTTTACAAAAGGCTACCGCGCCGAAGGAATCGCCATTGTTCTTGGAGGGCTATTTAATGCTTTTCCTTACAATACATTCGCTCAGAATGTAGGACTGGTTCAATTATCGAAAGTAAAAACAAAAAATGTAGTGGTAGTAGCCGGCTTTATTCTCGTATTATTGGGACTTGTTCCTAAAATAGCTGCTTTTACAACCATTATTCCTACTCCTGTTTTAGGAGGAGCAATGGTCGTGTTGTTTGGTTTAGTTATTTCATCAGGCATCAAAATGCTAAGCGCTGTTGATTTGGCTAAACAAGAAAATTTGCTGATTATTGCGTGCTCTCTTTCACTGGGTCTTGGTGTAACGGTGGTACCCGATTTATTCGCCCAGCTCCCAAATGCTTTGCGTGTGATTGTAAGCGATGGAGTTATTACTGGAAGTTTAGCTGCCATTTTATTAAATCTCTTTTTTAACGCATCGGCTGAACGAAAAGTACCTTCTGTCTCTTTAGAGAAGACAGATTATTCAGAAGTAAAGCAAAGGTGGTTTATTTAGTATGAATAATGTATCTGTGCAGTATGTAAATCAGCTTAGCAAGCAGCATTTTGTCTCATTAGTTGGTGATATATTTGAACATTCACCTTGGGTTGCAGAAGAGGCTTATTCTAAGCGCCCTTTCTCGTCCGTTGAACAACTTCACGGAAAGATGAAAGAAATTGTAGCGCAAGCATCTGTAGAAAAACAGCTTAAGTTGCTGAAAGCTCATCCAAATCTAGGTGAAAATATCGCTATGACATCTGCTTCTACTGAAGAACAAACAAAAGCAGGCTTACAAAACTTAACACAAAATGAGTATGAACAGTTTTCTTCTCTTAATGGAATGTATATGGAAAAGTTTCCTTTCCCTTTTATTTTGGCAGTACGAGGTAAACAAAAAGAAGATATTTACGAGGCAATGCAAAGTCGCTTACAGAATACCAAACAAACGGAGTTTGCTACAGCGTTAGAAGAAGTATATAAAATTGCTTTCTTTCGTTTAACTGATAAAATTACTGAAGATAAGGAGACAAAGAAACGAGCATGACTAAAATTACAACGCATATTTTAGACCTCACTCACGGATGTCCGGCTGCTTTCGTCAAAGTTGATTTCTATCACATCCAGTCAGAAAGTAAACGAATAAAGCTTTCTCATGGTACTACAAATGAAGACGGAAGATTAGCAAACCCGCTCTTCTCTTCTGAAGCGTTTGAATCAGGAGATTATGAACTTTTGTTCCATATTGGGGAATACTATAAAAAACAAGAAGTCCAAACAACAAATCCGCCCTTTTTAAATCAAGTTTCTGTTCGAGTCGGATTGTCTTCTGAACAAGAACATTATCACATCCCTTTGCTTGTATCACCGTGGGGATACCAAATTTATAGAGGAAGCTAAAAAAAGAAACGGCGTCTTTAAACGTCGTTTCTTTTTAATTCAGCAATTTAGACATATAGTACTCATCAATAAACAAACCGCCAATTCGCAGGGAATGTTTTTTCGTTCCTTCAATTTCGAATCCTACTTTATCATATAAAGAAAGAGCCTTTTCATGCTGTACAGCGACTGTGAGCTCAAGACGGTGAATATGGTGTTCTCTTGCCCATTCCTCAAGCGCAGCGAATAAAGCCGTACCAATCCCTTGATTTTGAAACGTTTTTCGAATACCTAATGTCAGAGCAGCGATGTGAGCGTTTCGGTTAGCTTCACCCCCTGTTGCAGCTATATATCCCACAAGCATCTCGCTTTCTTCTGCTACAATAATCGTAGAGTTTGGCTGTTGCTTAAAGATTTCGATGTTTTTCTCCTGCTGATCCGTACTCAGCTTTCGCTCTCCGCTTTCGAACAGCATAAACTTACTTTCTTCTTCAATCTGTTTAAGCAAATCTACAAAGTTTGCAGCATCATGTAATTCTAGTTCTCTAATTTCCATGCTGATCCCCCTTTTTTGTGTCCCTTTTGTTTGTATATGTATTGGTTCACCTTTATAAAATATAACTTTACAGTTTCTTACGAAAAATACGACTTTTTAAGAAGTGGAAGTAGAACAAAAAACCTACTAATCTCCCTTTTTTTGAAATGCTTTTTTCCTCTGTATAATTTTAAATCACTTATCAACTTCTGTAAATTTTTTAGATTCCCTCTTTTAATTTCCATTTATTTTCCTTTTCTGCGGGGTTGATTTTGATCTAAGGGGATCTTTTATAGAAAACACATGACTATTATCCTGTTTTTTGTGAAGAAAGAAAGCAATAAATGTAATTTCACTTGTAATCGTTTAGAATAGAAAAAGTGGAAATTTTATGTACCTATCCTCCTTAATTATTGGTCTGTGAAAGGAAATTATTATGAAAGTACAACCCGCAAAATGTGGTGTATATGTCTTAAGCGGTCTAGGAGCTGTTACGGTGTTCTTCTTACTTTTACTTAAGAACAGTGCTTTCTTTCTAGAGGAAGAATACGATCAAAACAAACCTGAAGCTGCGCTTGCGGTCAACGAACATACCTATCACCTTCACAAAGGTTCTATTAACTGGTCAAACGGCCGTTCAACAACAAAAAAAGAAATAAATGTATATGATTTATATACATACATATCGCAGCAAAAAAGTATCCCTTTAAAGCAGCAACAATTGGTTAAGCTCCATTTTTCCAACCTAGACGGCGCTTATATTCGCGGCGTGAGCGTGCATATATGGAAAAATAACGGTGAAAAAACCAAGCTGTTTGTCAAAAATAATGAATTTAAGATTCCTGAAAATCAAGGTTTTTACGTTGTAGATATCGTGATTAACTCTACAAGAGGAACAATGCAATATGCGGCAAATGTGCAAATACAGTAAGTTTAGCTGCAGTAAATAAAAGGGGCAGAAATTATAGAAGGGATCAAAAAGTTATTACAAAAAAAGAGAGCAATATGCTCCCTTTTTTATAAAATGAAAAAGACGTCCACGCAGGACGTCTTTGATGCGTTTGTGGCGGGGACCGTGTGACCACATTCACACGTTTAGCTCGAAAGCATGTCCTTCGACTTACACAAATTAGCTCATCGCTTTATTAATGTAACATCTGCCATAGAAAAAAGCAACCCATTTTTAAATAGTTTTTTCTATTTATACATATTTCGCAAGAATCCACAAAATAATATGCATGCGTAGCTATTCACTCTCTACATTTTTAGTCTATTTTAACTCATATACGAATACACTAATAGACCAACCTATGCGCAGTTTTTGAAAAAGGATGTGAATAGCTTGTTTCAAATCACTGATTTCCCTGAATTTTCATGGTCCTATTCCAGGCATAAAATGATCACACAGTGCAAACGAAAGTATGCATATCATTATTATGTCTCACACAACGGATGGCTTGACAGCGCTTCTGCACAGTCTCAAAGCGCTTATCGTTTAAAAAAGGTTTCTACTTTATCTATGTACGCAGGACAAGCCGTCCGTCAGGTGATTACAGAATCCATTTCTGACTATACATCTACACAGATTGTCCCGGGTGAACAAAATTTAGTGAAGAAAGTACAGCAGCTACTAAATAACGCACTGCGTGATTCTACTGACTATGGAGAGCTTTGGTATCATAAGCCTGCTCAGTATAAGATGCTTTTAGAATTCTACGAAAACGGCTATATTTCTAAAAAAGATCTTAAAGACATGCAAAAGCGGGTACACATTTGTGTACATAACTTTTTACAAAGTAAATCGTTTTGCGACGTGGTGTCTTCACCTTCTTTAGAAGTAGATTCTCCTCAGTCGTTTCGTTCTATAAATGTGTATGACCATAAAGTATATGCGCCTTTTCATTCCCTTTTTAAAAATCCAGTCACAGACGAATTTACGATTGTTGATTGGAAAACAAGTAAACAAACAAAAGATGATTTGTTTCAACTGGCAATTTACGCTCTCTACGTGCTAGCTGAATATAATATTTCCGTTGATCAGATAAAAGTCCGAAACGAATACTTGCTTTCAGGCAGTGCGCGTACGTATCAGCTTACTCTTCACGAAATTGAAGCTGTTCTTCGGCAAGTCGATACAAGCATTGACTATATGAAAACTTTTTTGGAACACTCAGAGGTAAATCAACCTCTTCCGCTTGAGCATTTCCCTCAAGCAGATACGCCTTCCTCCTGTCACGGGTGTGCATTTAAAGAATTGTGCCAAACGGGATAAAAAACAGCTGAAGATGATTTATATTTTTTGCTAAACTTTTTTATTGTCAAAAGAACCTTTACTAGCATATAATTTGCATTAAGGAAACATTTTATACTTCATATAAAAAAATTAGCTTGGGCTATTTATTGTTCATCAAAGAAAGGAGCACTAGACATGAAAGATCAAAACGGCAGTAAAGCATTATCAGCTATGCAGCTAAGTGCTCAAGACGTATTGTCGGGTAAAACAAAAGGAATTAAGCGATTATTACCTTTCTTAGGGCCTGCCTTTATCGCAGCGGTTGCTTATATTGACCCAGGTAATTTTGCTACTAACATCGCAGCAGGCTCTCAATACGGATACATGTTGCTTTGGGTTGTATTAATTTCTAACTTAATGGCTGTCTTAATTCAATCGTTATCAGCTAAATTAGGTATTGCAACAGGCTTGAATTTACCCGAGATAGCACAGGAACACTTCCCGTCCTTCGTTTCTTTTGGGCTTTGGATCCAAGGGGAATTAGTCATTATGGCGACGGATTTAGCAGAATTTATTGGGGCTGCTCTTGGAATTTATTTATTATTTCATATTCCTTTGTTCCCAGCTGCACTCATCGCAGCGGTAGGTTCTTTTGCTATTTTAGAGTTACAAAGACGAGGTGTTCGACTGCTAGAAGCAGCGATTGCGGCAATGGTTTTTATTGTGGTATTAGCTTTTGGGACTCAAATGTTTCTTGCGCATCCAGACGGCGCAAGTGTTGTCCAGGGCTTATTTGTCCCTCAGTTTCACGGGACAGACAGCGTGCTGTTAGCTTCTGGGATTTTAGGTGCTACAGTTATGCCGCACGCGATTTATTTGCACTCAGCTCTTACGCAGCGCCGCGTGGTAGGAACTACAGAATCGGAGAAAAAAGCGATTTTCCGCTTTGAATTTATCGATATTGTGATTGCCATGATTATCGCTGGTGCAATTAATGCAAGCATGCTGATTGTCGCAGCCGCTCTATTCTTTAAAAACGGACTAAACGTGCAAGATTTGGACGTGGCTTTTACACAATTTGAACATTTAATTGGTCCTTTTGCAGCTATTGCGTTCGGTGTTGGATTATTATCTTCAGGACTTTCAAGTTCTTCGGTCGGAACAATGTCTGGAGATGTCATCATGCAAGGATTTATTAAACGCAGAATTCCTTTATATCTTCGTCGTTTCATTACAATTATTCCGCCGCTTTTGATTATCGGACTTGGCGTAAATCCAACAAGTGCACTAGTTGTCAGTCAAGTTATTTTATCGTTCGGAATTGCATTTGCGCTTGTACCTCTTATCATGTTTACAAGTAATAAAAAAATCATGGGCGGGTTGGTTAATCATAAAGCAACAACTACTGTAGCTTGGGTGATAGCTGCATTAGTCATTTGTTTAAATATCTTTTTGATTTATCAAACGTTAGCATAGTAAATAAATCAAACTTTCAAGAAAAAACAAAAAAGAGACCCTGAAAAGTTAGATATAGTCTAACAATTGGGTCTCTTTTTTATTATTTTTTTATTAAACGATAGTAAAAATGAAGTAGACGAGAGTTCCAATAATGGCCGACAGTACTAAGCAACCCAGTGGATATAAATAAGAATAGTTTTCTTTACGGATTGAAAGAAGGCGATCCACAATAAAAATAAGAATGACGCCCAACATTCCGAATTCAAACATTAATAACCCAAAAATGGCGTGAAATATGAATGACATGATAAAATCAATTTTTTTACTACGGTCTTTTACAAAAGCACTGACTAATAAATCAACGATAACCGTGCCTAACGTCCCCATTATTAAAAAGAAGGGTGTAAAAAATAAAAGGTATAAAGGAAATAATTCGCTGAAATGCGAACTGTTTTTCTTTATAGTAAAATTGGGAATTGACTCTTTTATCCCTGGTATAAAACAAAAAAGCAAAGCAAAAAGAAAGGCAGCTATGATAGCCGCTGATAGTTTTCTATTTAAATGCATGTTTATTTTTTTATTACTGAATTCAGTATTTGTTTTTGTATGTTTATGATTCATATGTCTTTAACGTGATGTACGCACCTTTTCCTTTCTCGTAACTTTTTATCCACATTTTATGTCCAACTTTTGTTACCAGCACTTACAATGATACACGTTCTTTTTAAAATTGACTACATTAACACGTTTAATGTCTACTTTCTTTTTCTATAAAACAAAAGAAAGGCGTTTTTTCTATATGTAATTAATACTCTTGTTTAGCTCCTTTAACAGGATAAAATTGTGCATCCGTTGTGAAACATAATATTGACCGTGTTTTGATTGTTCGCCAAATGCTAATCGATCATCGGTTTCATCTTCTGTCGCTACCCTGCTTACAGGCGCCATCGTTTCATCTGTTGCTGAAATGGTGTCTGCTCCAGGGGCATGTTTAGGTTGAGGGTTTTTGTAAGTGACGTGCGTATCGCCTTGTTTGTCTTCACAAGCGGCGAGACTTGTGAACAAAACAGCCGCTACAAGGCTTCTGGTAACTATTTTCTTCATGTTATTCCTCCAATGACTAGTCTATATACTATGCTACATGGTATTTATCTGGGAATCGAGGATAAGATTGGTTTATTATGCAGGAAGAAGAAAAAGTGACTGAAGTCAGTGAGATTTGGAACGGATATAGGACTTTCAGAGACTTTTGTTCTTGTTTTTACAACAAAAAAAGAGACGATTTACGCCTCTTTTTGTTTGTTCGTATTACGAATTTAGTTCATCTAAAATTGAATGCAGTTCACTTAAATGGGTAATTTCATAAGTAGGAATGACTTCATTTCGCTCTTTATCGTGACGATTAATCCATACAGATTTCATTCCAACGCGAGAAGAACCCAGTATATCTGTCATTAAATTATCTCCAACCATGATCGCTTCATCTTTCTTTAAATCCATAAGTGATAAAGCATGGTCGAAAATAGATGGATCAGGCTTACCCCGGCCAAATGCCCCTGAAATCACAATCTCATCAAAATATGGAACTAGTTCTGATGTAATATCTAATTTGGTATTTTGTAAGTCAGGTGAACCGTTTGTTAACAGCAGCAGCTTGTACTTTCCTTTTAATTGATCAAGCACTTCAAACGTTTCTTCGTATACAAACGGTGTTTTGCGGCGCTCTAAAGGAAAACGTTCAGCTAATTCCGCTCCAAAAGCATCGTCGTGAATTCCTAGAGCACGAAGGCCTCGAGTCCAAGCTTCTTTGCGATAAGTAGGAACAATATCTTTCATTTTGCGGAATTCATCATGATCGTCTAAAAAATTTCCCCATAACCCTTCAAATGGATTAATGCCAATCATTTGCGTAAATTCATAGGTTTCATACGAAGCATATAATTCTCTTGCTTCCTTACGCACCGCTTCTTCTAGTTCTTCAGGTTTTAGATTATATTTTTCACTTGCATATGTACATGTTGCAACGAATGCTTCTTTTACGCTTTTTTGATCCCAAAGTAGCGTGTCATCTAGGTCGAAAAAAACCGCTTTAATCATGGATGTGTGTACCCCCTACTGTTTTTGAAAAAGTTTAACTATTCTTACACTAGATTACAAGGATACACACAATAAGTCTAGTGTATTTGCGATTTATTGTGTAAATTTATTTTTATAAAGGATCACCTTTACAAACAAATTTACAGAAATAAAAACAGCTGATATAATCACAGCAGGTATATATGCAGGAGGTTTTATATGGAATCGTTAGAAGAAATATTCGGCATTCCCACCGTTCGTACAAGTAAGCGCTTAAGCAGAGTCGTTGCCGCACACTTACGTCCTTTTGGGATTACGCCAGAACAGTGGACCGTTTTAAAGCGCGTATCAGAAGCTGAATATAGTACACAGAAGCAATTAGCTGAGCGAGCAGATAAAGATCAAGCGACGCTGACTAAAATTTTAGATTTACTAGAAAAACAAAATTGGATTCAGCGTGTTAGAAATCCAGAAGATCGCCGCTCGTTTTTTATTCAAATAACAGAAGACGGCCTGCGTTTAAAAACAGAAGTGACGCCTGCTGTAGAACAGGTATTTTCCGAATTAACGTCCCAGCTAAACGAGCAGCAGGTAAAGATTTATACCGACACTTTACAAAAACTTGAACTCCGCGCCGAACAATTGCTTCAAGACGCAGAAAACCTGCGTTAAATACCCAAAACCCCACAGGTAACATTCTGCGGGGTTTTATACGTAGTTGGCAATACATAATACTTCTTTAATTTTTGAAATCACTTGTTTGGTTTCATCTGTTAAAGAGGTGAATTTAAACGCGATGGATTCTGCATTTGGATTAATGAAGGGTTCTTTATTTGTGTCTTTGCGGTAGTCTTCAATTTGTTCTAAACAATATTTTAAAATAAACGACAAGTTTGCACGTCGAAATCTCAAACTGACGGTAGAAGGCCATCTTTTTTGAAACTGATTGCTCCCTTCATATTGAATCGCTCCGATGTAGCGTTCTCCGGATAAAAAAGATTCTTTACTTCGATATAGCTGAACGGTTTGGGCTGTTCCGCTCCAGTCAATATAAATACCTGCTGTTTCACAAACTTCGTATATGTAATGAAAAAGCTCCGTTACTTCTCCGAAATGGTAGTGAAGCGGATGTTTAGCCGTCATAGGTAGCTCCCTCCTTTATCGACTTTCTACCATTATATTGTAGGAAAAGTAACTTATTCATTTATACAACTTATTTCATACGCATAAGCAGTAAAAATGAAAATATATATTTTTTAGTTTACATAAAAATATTATAAGTAATTAGCGATAGCCCGACTTTCGAAACGCGTCGTATACCGTATCCTCTTGAAGTTTTTCAAGATAAACGTTCGTTGTAGCAATAGAAGAATGCCCTACTACTTGTTTCACAACCGCAAGCGGAACGTCATTAGCTAAACTGTTTGTAATAAAGGTATGACGAAACCAATGAGGAGAAATAGACGCGTTTCCTTTTACTTTATAAACAGCTGACTTAATCGTTCGATACAACGTTGTATAGGATAATCGCTTCTTTTCGCCGGTACGATAATACTCTTTAATAGAATAAAAAAGCGGTTCAGTGTCAAAAGGACTTAGTTCGGTGCTTTCATTTAACGCTTGCCGATAAGTGAAAAGCGTTTCTTTCACATCATCAAACACAGGAATAGTGCGTTCTTTTTTTCCTTTACCAATCACATCTACAACCAAATTTCCGCGGCGGTCTTCGCGGAAGCTTCCCCAATTTAAACTTAGCAGCTCACTTGAACGCATTCCACTCATATACAAAAGCATTCCTATTAAGCGATTGCGCGCTTTGAATTCCTTTTCATGCTGGCGAATGCGCACGACGGATTCTAACGCATTTACAATCACCTGTGCTTCGCGATCGGTTAGCTCTCGGTATTCGGTACGATTTTGTTTTTCCTTATCACTGTAATGTCCTTTTGAGATAGATGGTTTTTCAATCCACGTCGTATACAGCGAAGGATAAAAATGAGTAGCGTGTCCAAACTCTAGCATTCTTCTAAAAAATTCTAGTTTTCTTGCAGCAGTGCGATTGGCATATTGATTTATCATTTCTTCATTAAATAATTTGACTTCCATAAATCCAATCGATTTTAATGTAATCTCTCGTTCGTAGAAAAAAGACAGAATCGTTTTCATGTCTTGATTGTAAGATCTGATCGTATGAGGAGAAAGTGATTTTTTAATAATACGCATTGAAAAAAAGAGCTGAATAAATTCTTCATCTGAAACGTGCTTTAAATTCAAGTTGTTATCTTCATCTAACAGCTCTGCCTCTTCCCACTGCTCTTTTAGCTGGCGAAACGAATTTTTCGCAGGCGACAATTCAAATTCTTCCATTTTACCCCTCCTAATTATAAAAAACGAAGATATACTTTTTAAACGAACCAGAATTAAATATAACGAGTTTTTATTCATTCGCAACAAATACCATTAAAATTTTTCAAAAACCTCTCAAAACTCAATTTAGAAAGCCGTTTTTTTAAGATTTTAATAAAAACATCCATTATATGTAAAATAAATTCTATTTTCTGCTTATTACTCTACTTTATCATATGAACGCTTGATAAGGAAGAGTTATCTTGCGTTAGTTAACTAAAGGATTCTATTTGTGTTATACAGTAGAACACTATTAGAAGTTTAAGCGGTACTGACTTTGGATAATCAGTAAATTAGATTGACGTCCTCAAAGGAGCCTCTTTACAAATAAAAACATCACGCTTGGCGTGATGTTTTTTAAAGTGATTCAATTTTAGTCAGGTGCAGCTGTTTGTTGCTGTAAGAAACGGTATACGTTCGGTAATACTCTTTTTCTTGACTTTGACCGTTCGTTGTAATGGAAATAACTTCTTTTGTTTGGATTGTATAGACCGTTTCATCATCATCTTCTTCTTCACTCACGGGTTCAACCTCTAATACCGAATAATCAACAAGTTCTTCTCGAATGTCTCTTTCATACAGCATTTTCACAAGCTGCTTTTGATCATTCCACAAAACACTGTCACGCTGGATATAAGGCTGTACGTGTTCGAATTTATTTGTGTTAATGGACTTTGTTAAATCTCGCAAATAATGTTCAATAAAAATATCTGCCGTTTCTTGATCAACTTTTGGGATATTTTTTAAATTAAACTCTTTTTCTTCCTTCTCTTCTTTTTCTTTTTCATCTTCTTTAAAGTCGTCGATTCGCTGAGAGCTGTTTTTGCTGATGGCATACTTTGTATGGTTCTCTTTGAAAACCATGATTTCTTCCTTTTCCCCTTTTTCATTTGTGCGGGTTGTTTCGCCTTGGTATGAAATATCACTAGAAGGATTAATTGACTTCACGTATTCCATATATTCATCAGCCGTAATGTTGAGGTATTTTTGATGATAGGTAACTTCATCCCATTCATTTAACTTCCATTGCTTATTAACGTATTTAAAATTCATGTAAATGGTCAGTCCGCCGCTTCCTTCTTTACTAATTGGTTCAATGGCTGACACCGAAAATTGCCCGGCGTGATTGTTAATAAGTTCAAATCGAATAAGATGATTAACATCAGGGAAAAAGCTCATATTACATTCTTTACAGTAATAGTTAGTGGAGATACTTTTTAACTTTGTTGCAATTAAAGATGATGTTGCATATGGCGTTAGCGCTTTTTTTAACGTTTCATAATCAGCAGGGTTAGATTCATTATCCCATTCATACTCTTCACCTAATTCTTTATAGGTGCTTGAAATTTTATTCATCGTCTCAACTGCAGTTTTTTCTGCTTTTTTTTCTGATACAAGATCAGGCTTGATAGATGACTTAGCTTGATTTTTTGGAATCACTTCATCTGAGGAAGGTTCGGTTGGTTTGGATAACTTAACTGTTTCTTTTTCTTCACAGGCCGTCAAAACCATTAGCAGCAGTAGAACGAATGCAATCGTCCATTTTTTATGCATAAGGTGTCCTCCTCAATGCCGAATTTAGTCTATTCTTAAAAGGATCTTTAATTTTCGAACGTATCGAGTACGTAATCACCGCTTGGAATTCCCCATTTTGCCTTTTTATGTTGAACTGTTTTAGCAAGTAACGAAATGGAGTTTTCTTTAAGCGTAATGACAATGGTTCCTTTATTTCCTTGCCCATCATTTTCATATTCAATGGCGGCTTGGTTATTTTCAAAGCGAATATTTTTTTGTTCAACGGTTGACACGCGGATTTTGCTAGGTGGCTGGTACGAATTTATTTTAATCGTCGCTTCCGAGTTGGATGTAGCAAGAAATTGAATGATAGGAGATCCGTTATCATTGCCAGTGGTCCATTTTCCATCGTAGTCGTGTAAATCTGTTGTTTGTGTAGTGGGAGTTTCAGTGTGTGTATTTGGTTTAGATGAAAAGTCGAATGGTTCTACACTCGATAGCTTTAACGTATCGTTTTGGTAAACAGCTGTATAAAGGCGGTCGCAAACTTTGCTGTAAGGATCTTTGCCGGGCTGTTTTAATAAGCTTTCCTCGTGGGTTTGTATTTTGAACACATGGTTAGGTTCTTCATACCAATTGACAATATGAAACGTTTGCTTCTTCTGCTCGATGCCTTGTCGTGTGAAATTTTCAACAAGAAGGTTCTGTTCTTTATAAAAAGAACTGTCCGCTTTCAAAAAAGCTTTTAGATCATTAAAAGAGTTGTCATCAACTGCTTTTCCAAACGCTGAAAAGTAATCAGTCATCCAGGCTGTGATAAATTTTCCGCTCATTGCTTCTTTATTCAAATCAATTGATTGAATGCTTTCTACCTGTGTTTTTGGTTCATTTAGTACTTTTTTTGCATCTTTTTCTACTATCATTGTATTTCCGTCTTTTATTGTCTCTTCTTGCTGACAGGCTGATAACAGAATAGATGAAACAACCGTGATAATGATTGTATTACGTTTGTTCATCATAATTGCCCCTTCTTTATCTAATATAAATGTATGTATATTCTTCCAACAAACAGACCTAGTATATCATTCTACAAAAAAACGCTCAACCCTTTAATTTCACAAGAAAAACGGCTTGCCTTTACAGCAGCCGTTTTTCTTCTTATTTAATAGATGCTTCTTGATATGAATTGGATGCCTCTTTTTTAAGCTGTCTTGAACCATAAAAAACATAGTAAATAATTGAAAGAAGGAAAATGCCAAGAATCACATACATTAAAGGTAGAGAAACACCAAACAGCATTAAACTTGTTGTAAGCACACTGTATTTTATAATGCTGTATAAGCACAGAATCCCTAATACTAAAGCAACGCTTGGCACTACCGGGTAATTTACTTTAAAAGGACGAGACAAGTTAGGTTCTTTTTTGCGTAAAATAAAAAGAGAAACTAAACTGATGCAGTACATCATCATTGCTCCGAATACAGATAAGATAATAAGGGCATTGGCAAACGTGGCAGATCCAGCACAAATCACACCGATTGCTCCCGGAATCAACAAACCGCCGACAGGAACTCCTTTTTTATTCGTTTTAGCAAGAAATTTAGGGAAGTAACCATCTCGTGCAAGCGCATAGGTTTGTCTTGAAAATCCCATGATGATTCCATTTAAACTAGCAATCAATCCGAATAGCCCGATAATAGCAACAACGGTTGAAATGCCGTTTCCATATACAGAAGACAGTGCCTGCGGAAGTGGATAATCGGCTAGCTTCCCGCTTCCTCCGCCAAGTCCTGCTGTTACAAATAGCGTAAACAACGTTGCGGTTGCAAGAGTAATAATCGCTCCAATAAATCCTTTAGGAATGTTTTTCTTAGGGTTTTCCACTTCTTCCGCTGCCATTGCTCCGCCTTCTATTGCAAGATAGAACCAAACAGCGAATGGAATAGCCGCTAGTACCCCTGTTGGCCCGTTAATAAATGAATGAGCGTTGAAAATATTTGATGTTTGTACATGAGGCAAACCAGCTACATAAAAAATAGATAAACCAATTAGTGCAACAATGGTAGCTGTAAGCTCAATCACCGCTACTTCTTTTACCCCGATTAAATTTAGTAAAACAAAGAAAATAAAGGCACCTACCGTTGCATATACAGGGTTAACGGCTGGGACAAGAAAGTGCAGGTATGCTCCTGTTGATACCGCAATAGCAGGAGGAGCAAAAATAAATTCAAGCAAGCATGCAATTCCGGCGATATATCCGCCAAAAGGTCCAAGTGCTCTTCTTGCATAAGCTGAAGGTCCACCAGCTTGCGGGATAGATGTTGAAAGCTCTGCATAGCTGAACATAAACGTTGTGTAAAACACCGTTACAATTAAGGTTGCAATTGCAAGCCCGATAATCCCGCCTTGTTCAAACCCGTAGTTCCACCCAAAGTATTGTCCTGAAATAACCATACCAACTGAAATAGCCCATAAATGAATAGGTTTTAATTGTTTTTGTAACGCCATACGTTCTCCTCCTTTTGATGTTTAGACAATAAGATGTACACCGCTTGTTTGCTGCTTAATCATTTTGTCAATCATGGTACCGATATGTGCGGCTGCCTCAATAGGAGGCGTTCCTCTTTTATGAATATTAGAAATAACCATACGATCAGACTCTTTTTTGCCTTTGCTAGGTTCATAGCACATGTAAGCACTCATGGATTCAGCACTGACCAGCCCAGGTCGCTCTCCAATCAATAGCACAAGTGCTTTTGGCTTTATGATTTCACCAATTTCATCCATACATGCAACTCGCCCTCCTTTTACAAAAAACGAAGTCCCGATACGAAGTCCATATGACTCCAGTGAATCAATTAAAGCAGGATACACGTCGCTCATGTTTTCTTCAATTGCCTTAGCGCTCAGTCCATCTGATACCACTACTTGTACATCAGGCTGTGGCACGCAGTTTTTTAAAATCTCTTTCTTAGCGCCATCTGCTAATAACCTCCCTTGATCCGGCCGTTTTAAATAATGTTCTTTTGACTCCGCGCGTGTATTCACAGAAAAAAGGTTAAACTCAGATAGAATATCTTCTGAAACTGAGCCGTATACAGAGTCTACGGCTGCGGCATGATCTGTGCGAAAAGATAAAACGTCTTTTGTTAGCGGCCTTGTTCCCGTACGGCCAACACCTATGCGGGCAGGGGTAAATCGTTTCAGTGTTTCAAGCGGATCGCGATTTGACTTTGGTATCATAGTAAGCACCTTCCTTAAATCAAATTCATAAAAATAGTTGGGTCTCCAGCTCTTGATGTGAAGCGTCCGTTTTCCATAATACGCTGATCTTCAAGCCATTTTTGAAATAACGGAGTTGGGGTACGGCCGAGTACATTGCGCACGGTTGCGATATCATGATAACTAAGAGACTGATAGTTTAGCATGCAGTCATCAGCCATGGGCACTCCTATTACAAAGTTCACCCCAGCTGTTCCTAGAAGCATACTTAAATTATCCATATCGTTTTGATCAGCATCCATGTGATTGGTGTAACATACGTCTACTCCCATAGGCAAGCCGTGCATTTTGCCCATAAAGTGATCTTCTAACCCAGCTCGCAGGACTTGTTTGCTGTTATATAAATATTCAGGTCCAATAAATCCAACAACCGTGTTAACTAAGAAAGGCTTGTAGTGGCGAGCTAAGCCATAGCATCTAGCTTCGAGCGTTACTTGATCAATATTATAGTGGGCTTCTGCTGACAGTTCAGAACCTTGTCCTGTTTCAAAATACCAGCGGTTCGGACCTTTTGCTGTCCCTTTTTCATGAATTAACGCTGTCGCTTCATCGAGCATAGACAGTGAAATCCCAAATGAATCATTACCGGCTTCTGTGCCTGCTAAACTTTGGAAAATCAAGTCAGCAGCTGCTCCTTTTTCGATTGCTCTCATTTGGCTCGTCACATGTGATAATACACAGTTTTGAGTAGGAATCGACCATTCGTTGATTATATTTTTTGTTTCATTTAAAAGCGCGTAGATATTATCCGTTGTATCAATAACAGGGTTAATTCCGATAACCGCATCTCCAATTCCATAGCTTAACGCTTCGTAGAGAGATGCTCTCATTCCTTTTAAGTTATCTGAAGGATGATTAGGCTGGGCTCTTGAAGCCAATACGCCTTTTTGACCGATAGTCGTTTGACAAGTAGTTTGCACTTCTATCTTGGCAGCTCCTTGAATTAAATCTAAATTGGACATAATTTTAGTAGCTGCCGCAATCATTTCGCTGTTTAATCCTTTGCTAAGCGCAAGAAGGTCTTCTCCGGTATGCTCATCAGATAAGATGTATTCTCTTAACTCCCCTACTGTCCAATTTTTAATAATGTCGTAAACCGATGAATCAACCTGACTTTCGATTAATGCCGAGACGTTGTCTTCATCTGCGCTTAGCAGCGGGTAATTTCGAATATCAGCAAGTGTGATATCAGCTAGCACTTGTTTGGCTGCCATTCGTTCTTTCATTGACTCAGCGCTAACTCGTGCGAGCTGATCTCCAGAACGTTCTTCGTTTGCTTTGGCCATAATTTCTTTCAAGCTATAAAATGAAAATGTTTCTCCTAACAACCGGGTAGTTTTAAACATCTTTTCCTCCTTGTATGTTCAGTTGATTATGATGAAAAAGCGAGTGTTTTAATCGAAACAGAGATTGCCTCTCCAGCTACGGGTAACCCTAGATCGATATAATCTCCGTGGGTAAAGTCAATTTGATCTAAACAAATAATTTCTAATTCTTTCTCCTGTTTGGCTAGTGCTTGTCCTAAAGCTTTAGCAATATCCTGCTCGCATAAAACAACGAGGCACTTAGCTCCTTTAAAACAAGCACCAAATTCAGCGCTTATTACTTTTGCTAATTCTTGCAGCATTATATAGCTGCAGTAAGGGAAATGAGATAAAGCAATAGCAACGGGAGGATCTTCTGCGCTGAAAACAGTTGAAGCCTGCATACATGCCGTTCGAGCTCTTTCTTGAAACAGCTGCGGATTCCACTCCTCCTCTTGCTGTACGGGTATCTCTATAATCGGAATATTTTTTAGCGGCAGCCGCTTTGATTTAATGTATACGGTTGATCCGCTAACTTCTGTATTTTGCATGCCGGCCCCAATGACAGTAGCGCGCGTTGTTTCAGCGGCTTGAGATACGTGTATGGATTGAAACTGATACGCTAGCAGAGGACCAATGTCTCCATGTACAGCGACTTTCCTCACTGTTTTTGGCTTCTGCTTCTCCATCATTGCCCCTACTCCTCCTGAAATCATGATTGTTTCTGGTTGGATAGAAGATCTTGTATGAGGAGAAACGAGCAGCGTGGAATTTTGCTTCAGCGCTTTTACATAATTCACGGTTTCTTCAGCTAGTAATTGACAGATAGACGAGAGTTTTTCAAATGTTGCTTTTTCACCTTCTCGCAGTATTAAAGAATTATTTTTTAAAAATTCAGTTAAATAAGGTGAAATGTAGGTTACAAAACCGTCTGAATTCAGCCGAATTAATCTCCCGCCTACATGCAGGGTAAATGTTTCTATCACTTTTCCATTTTGACATAAGGCGATGTTAGCAGTGCCTCCTCCTACATCAATATTGGCAATTACTGCATTTGTTTCAGCGGAATGTTGGATTGCTCCTGATCCTTTTGCCGCCAATATTCCTTCCAAATCAGCACCGGCTGTTGCAACAACGAAATCTCCAGCATGTTCGGCTAGATAGTGAACGATACTCTCTGCATTTTGCTTTCTAGCAGTTTCTCCTGTGATGATCACAGCGCCCGCCTCCACTTGATCTAAGGAGATTTCTGCATTCTTGTACTCTTGTTCTAGTAGTACCGTTAATCGTTGAACATCGATTTCAACCTCGTTTACCATAGGTGTGGTATAGATAGAACTTGCATACGTTACGCGACGATCAATAATTTGACAGCCTGGCAGCGTAAACTGATTTTGTTGATTTGCTATTAACAGCTTGCTTACAATCAGTTTTGTTGTGCTTGTTCCAATATCTAAACCTATGCTCGTGATCCATTTCTGTAGCATGCTATCAATCCCTTATCTCGTTTGAATATGTTGACTATCATAAAACAGTTTTTTGAATATTTCACTAACTATGTTATCAAACCTGACACACTTTTGTGTAAACAAAGGTGACAAATGAAAAAAAAGACTAAATCTTGGTAGATTTAGTCTTTTTTCTTATGATGAATGTGATTTAGTTACAATCATTCTTGATGCCGATGGAATTAACAATGAAAGAATGACTAAGCAGGCTATTAGTGACCCTACCATTGAAACACCGTTCATTGAAAAAGAATACCACAGAGCGGACATACCTTTTGGTGCGTACGATCCCCAGAAAATAATACCAGCAATAAAGTGCCAGAAATAACGTGCGAAGCTTCCGATAATAAGGGATAAAACAATCAAAACAAAAGCTTTTGATCTGTTATTGGTAGCTAAATTTGTTTTAATAGATTGTGAAAAAATACCTCCAAAACCTATAAAAGCAAAAGCCACAATATATTCAATAAATGTTTGTAGCGCTGTTAAAATATAAGCCGTTCCTGTCGCTAACTGCAAAAGCCCCCATAATAGACCAGATAGAGCCCCGCCTTTTACTCCCCAGCGAAAGCACATAATAAAAATGGGCACCATGGAGAACGAAATACTTACAGCCGTTGCAATCTTAATGGAAGGCAAAAGGTCAAGTAGAAGTGCCAATGCTGCAAAAATAGCTATTTCAATTTTAGCCTGTAAAGGTAATGCTTTATTCACGTTTCTCACTCCTGTTTTTGAATCATTCATATCAAACGGTTTACACAGGAGTAAGCAACTATATGCTACTATTCCCACATTCCTACGCTAGCGTTAACTAACAGGTTCTAAGGGTCTGAACATTTCGTTCACTCTCAGCACGGCGGCTCCCCCTGTGGTACGTTTGGATATTTATGTAGTATAAAGACAATGTTTATTATACCATACGTAACAAAATAGATTCGAGAGATTTCAAAGATGTTTCTATTTTCTGAATCTATTTTTTATAATGACAATCGTTTTAGTATTTGTTATACTTCTTTTATGTCAATTGAATATAAAAAACCCTCATCCTAATCGATGAGGTAGAGGTCGCAGTTTTTAATAGTAAAGTAACGGAAATGCAGAGAACATTGAGGATGTTGCTTGAAAGGAAAAATTGCCGAAGTTTAAATCACTTCTCGGTTGATTTAAGCTGGGGCTGTCTCCGAACAGGAACAGAACTGTCACATCATGCGAGTGATGTGAAGAGCTATCTTCACGGAAGGTTGACGCGGTTTTCAGATTTAAAAGCGCGCACATATACTGCGGGCTTTTTTTATGTTATCCCGTCTCTTTCCGTACATTCGAAAGGAGTATTTATCTATGCAAGAGCAGCAAGAATTAAAACGTGGGTTGAAATCTCGCCACTTAACGATGATTTCATTAGGAGGAGCCATCGGAACCGGCTTATTCCTAGCAAGTGGTGGAGCAATTCACACAGCAGGACCTGGGGGAGCGCTTTTAGCTTACGCTATTATTGGCGTAATGGTTTACTTTTTGATGACCAGCCTAGCAGAGCTCGCAGCTTATATGCCTGAAGCTGGTTCATTTAGTACGTATGCGTCTCGTTTTGTAGATCCATCCTTTGGTTTCGCTCTCGGCTGGAACTACTGGTATAACTGGGCTATTACGATTGCAGCTGAATTATCCGCTGGAGCCCTTATTATGAAATTTTGGTTCCCGAACTCTTCTTCTATTTTATGGAGTGCCCTGTTTTTATTAATTATGTTTGGGCTTAACTACCTTTCTGTAAAAGGATTTGGTGAATCTGAATTTTGGTTTTCGTTAATTAAAGTAGTAACGGTTATTATCTTTTTAGTTATTGGTATTATGATGATTTTTGGTATCTTTAACAATGAAGCACCAGGTTTCAAAAACTTCACGCTTGGTGATGGACCGATTCACGGTGGATTCTTCACTGTACTAGGTATATTTATGGCAGCTGGTTTTTCATTCCAAGGAACAGAGTTGCTTGGAGTCGCAGCTGGAGAAAGTGAAGATCCGGAAAAAACGGTTCCTCGCGCAGTTAAACAAGTCTTCTGGCGCATCTTGTTATTTTATATTTTAGCTATTTTTGTTATTGGAATGCTTATTCCATACACAGCGAATTCATTAGCAAGTGATGACGTGAGAGTAAGTCCGTTTACTTTAATATTCGAACGAGCAGGTCTGGCGTTTGCAGCATCAGCGATTAATGCCGTTATTTTAACAGCTGTTTTATCTGCTGGTAACTCAGGTATGTATGCTTCTACGCGTATGCTGTGGAACTTAGCGAAAGATGGAAAAGCACCAAGGTTCTTAGCAAAAGTGAATAAACGAGGCGTTCCAGTTAATGCCTTAATCGCAACGGCACTTGTCGGTACACTTGCATTTGGTGCTTCATTTTTTGGAGACGGTGCGGTATATACGTGGTTACTTAATGCTTCTGGTATGTCTGGTTTTATTGCTTGGTTAGGAATTGCGATCAGCCACTATCGTTTTAGAAGAGCATTTGTTGCTCAAGGTCATGATTTGAGTGAACTTCCATATCATGCAAAACTTTTCCCATTTGGCCCTATCTTTGCCTTTATTTTATGTGCCGTTGTTATTTTAGGCCAAAACTATTCGGCGTTTATGGGTGACTCGATTGACTGGTACGGTGTACTTGTTTCTTATATCGGACTTCCTTTATTCTTAATTGTTTGGTTAGGATACAAATGGACGAAAAAGTCGAAGCTTATCCCGTTAAAAGAATGTCAAGTAACAGTGAAAAAATACGAATAAAAAAAGCTCTCTATTCAAAAGAATAGAGAGCTTTTTTTATATGAGCTGATCGGCAAAATGAAGAGATATATAAGCGGGTTGGTTTTTCATAACAAGCATATAACCTTTGAGGGGACGGTTATAGTAATCAGCAGCTTCGATATAATAAAT
Source organism: Priestia megaterium (assembly GCF_009497655.1). Lineage (NCBI taxonomy): Bacteria > Bacillati > Bacillota > Bacilli > Caryophanales > Bacillaceae > Priestia > Priestia megaterium. Next base: position 2,488,461 of record NZ_CP023317.1, read on the forward strand.
ACGCTGAATTAACCTGCTTAAACGAGTTGCAAAAGATGGAAGTTGGTGATTAGGAATGGTTTGGATGTAGTCTATGATTTCTTGCTTAGTTTGAAGGCCCGAACGAGTACATTGTAACAGGTGAAAAAGCGGATCTGCTGTTATAGTAGATAGTTCAGAATTGTGTTTGATTCTATTCAGCTGGATATGCAGTTCTTTTTTGGACCATCTTTTTGGAATAGCTCTTATATGCTGTATTCATGATAGCTAACACCTTTCGTATTAAAATAATAAAATGACTTATTATTTTAATAACCTTTACACATGAAACTAAAACGTTACAATGTGTAAAGGTGTCATACATCTTATAAAATAAGCTGATAAAAAAGCACATCTTGCCACTGATCGAATTTCCAGCCTACTTCTTTAAATTCTCCGCAAAATGTAAAATTAAATTGCTCATGCATTTTGATACTGATATCATTCCCTTTTGTAATCCCTGAAATGACAACGTGATGGTTGAGTTCTTTAGCCAATTCCAAAATCCGCTTCATAAGCTGTTTTCCAATGCCATACCCCTGCTGATTTTTATCAATATAAATCGATAGCTCTACCGTTTGAATGTACGCTTCTTTATCTCGATAAGAAGAAAGCGAAGCATAGCCCGCTACTACTCCATCTTTTTCCGCGACAATAAGCGGAAAGAGTTCATTGCTAATATGATTATTAAACCAGCCCCTTCTTTGTTCTACTGTTACAGGCGTTAAGTCAAAAGTAGCAGCACTTGTTTGAACGGACTGATTATAAATTTCAACAAGCATAGGTAAATCTTCTTCTTTAGCATAACGAATGATCATATGTACAAACTCCTTATAGTATAGAATTATCTTTATTTTACTTCTTTTAATAAACATAATCTACATAAAAAAACGATGTGCGCATGCACATCGGTTATTGGTTTTGGGCATATTGAAAGGTTTGAAGGACTTGAAGAGTCTCTTTTGTAGAAATGACCGTTGCAAACTCTCCGTGCAAAGAAGACAGTGCGAATGTATGTACATCTTCTGCAGGAAGTCTGGTTTTTCCATCGTAGGACATACAATCAAAGCAAGCCGTTGCATCGTTTACAACGTACGTCCTGTACCCTAAATTCCCAGCCATGCGGGCAGTCGTAGAGACGCAGTGATTAGTAGTTAGTCCTATTAAAATGAGCGTATCATAGCCATTTGCTTTTAAATAGCTATCTAGCTCTGTTCCAATGAAGCAGCTGTTCACGTGCTTGCGAATTAAGTATTCATCTTCTTGTGGACCAAATCCTTCTTTAAACTGAAACCCCTTCGAGCTTGGGTGTAAAGGAGAATCTGGATTTTCTGATGCATGCTGCACGTGAATGACAGGATAATCTTGGCGTCTCCATGCTTGCAGTAGCGTCAGCATATTCTTTTCTGCATCTAAATTGTTTCTTTCTCCCCACTGGGGTGAATAAAACCCTTCTTGTACATCGATAAGCAGCAGCACTGGTCGGGAACGTAGCATAAGCATCATCTTCTTTCATCTTTATTTTAAAATGGAAATAACGTATGTGCATCCATCAGGACCGGCTTTTGAAGAATGAACCGTTTGTTTCGGTAAATGTATCCGATCTCCGGCCTGACATAGAACCGTATCACGTTCAACTGTAAAGTAAATAGATCCATCAAGGATATGAAGAATTTCATCAGTTGGATGCGTATGAGACGGATGTGTTTGAAAAGCAATATCGTGCTGTACTTCAACGTATCCAGTATACGCCGGAAGCAGCTCTTTAATTACTTCTTCAAACTTTCCGCCAACTCCTTTTTTAATAGAGGCTTTTTTTACGTCCATGCTGCTCACTCCTTTTTAATTTAAATGGACACTGTCCGGTAGTATGGTTATTATCATCGTGTAAAAAATATTGCTTCCACTCTCTGTTTTCCTGCTGTCCATACCAGCCTAACTCAGGGTGAGCTGATACGTCATCATATGTTTTTAACCGATCGCGGACGACTTTTTGTACATGCTTCCCTATTTTTGAATCTCCTGTCATACCTTCAAACACCCACCGCGGCTGAAATGTAATCATAAATCCTCTGCTCTTACGGCTTTTACGTAGAGAATGAGCAGGCGTATTACAGACGACAAAAATAGGTTCTCCGTGAAAACAAAATTCCCATAATGCATCTTTTGGGTCTTTCGGAATATCTTGCGGCCATTTCTTTTGATCAATTTGATGAAGAAACGTCAGCGTATCCCAAAACATCGTTTCGTACTCTTCCATTGACCGTTCTTTATGTTCAGGCTTAAAGAATAACACAAAGGATGTATAGCGACCTATGGTCTTAAATGTATCTATGTATTCTCTAAGTGCCGCCGCTGCATGTTTAATATCTTGATAGTTATAAGGAGTCGTCACAAATGAAAAACGCAGTAAATCTTTTTTAAAGCCTTCTACCCCTAATATACAGGGAAATGGATTTTCTTCTGATAATATATCGCTTTGGAAATATTGAAAAGCATCTTTCCCCCAGAACGGGACGTGCGTTGACTCTAAAATCTCATTAGCTCGAAAAAGCATTTTTGATACCATTAAAACCCTCCTTATGGAACTCAACGTTACATGTGTATTAAAAAAAAGAAAGTTTATGAGTATTTTTAACTAAATCTCGCTTCTAAATTATAAAATTCTAATCTATATATATATAAGCTACTATTGGACAAGTTAGAAAGGAGGCTGTGTTTGTGGAGTGGTTTTTGATTGCTATAAAACAAATAATTCTAGGTATTAGTCTCGCAGCACCGGTAGGCCCAATTAATATAGAGATGATTAAAAGAGGTCTGACAAAAGGATTTTGGGCTTCTTGGCTAGTTGGTTTAGGAGGAATGACAGCCGATATCTTATTTATGCTTCTCATTTTAATAGGGTTAACCCCTTTTGTTCAGATGCAGGCTGTTACGGTTGTCCTGTATGCAACGGGTTTTGTCATGCTCACATTTGTTGGCTTTCAAAGTATGAAACAAGCTGTCTCTCGTTCCTTTTCAGTAGATGTAAATAACCCCTCTGCTAAAAAAGATAAGTCGTTTTTTACAGGTTTTTTTATTGCTCTTATGAACCCTTTAAATATTGTGTTTTGGTTCGGTGTATTTGGATCAAGCTTAAGCGAAAGTCTTCAAAGTCAAACGTGGCTATCCGTCTTTTTTCATAGCTTCTTTATTATTTTTGGCATAATTCTTTGGAATTTAAATATTGCGGGCAGCATTCATTTTACAAGAAAATTTATCACGCCTAAGCTTTTTCGCCTCATTACATTAGGTGCTGGTTTTTTACTTTTTTTATTTGGCTGCCAATTCGGTTTTAAATGTGTATCCTTACTTATCGGCTGAGCTTTTATTGATGAGTTCAATAAGGGTGTCGTTTACTTTCTCACGTTCATCATAAAAAAGACCGTGTCCACTATTTTCAAATGGGATCAGTGTAGAAAATGAAATGTGGCGATTCATTACTTTTGCAAGATCAAATGGACAAATTTGATCTTTTTTTCCGTGTAATATATATGTCTCAGCGAAAATTTGACTCAAATCTTCCCGTAAGTCTTCGTCTCGTAAAGACACCGCAGTTTTAATCGTTCCATGGCCAGATGCCTCTAAACCTAAATCTTGAAACCATCCTCTAAAAGCTGCGCTGGCAGGCTGATTAAAAAATTTTTTCCCAAAGTCTTCAAGCATGTTAGGACGATCTCTATACGTATTTTGAATAATTGTATTTACTTCTTCAGAAGGAAGTCCGTATGGAAAATCAGTTTTTTGAATAAAGCTTGGAGCCGCTGCCCCTAATAAAATTAACTTCTTCACACCATATCCTAAGTGTCTACTCATATATCGAATGGCAATGGCTCCCCCCATAGAAAAGCCTACTAGAGTATAATTTTTAAGTCCTAATTTTTCTACTAACATACGAATATCATCCGCTAATTGATTGTAAGAATAGCCGGTGAAAGGCGCATCTGATTTTCCAAATCCTCGAAGATCAGGAGCAATACACCGAATACCGCAGGCCGGCAGCGTTGTAAATTGGTATTCGTACATTTTAGCATTAACAGGCCACCCGTGAAGGAAAAGAACGGGTTCCCCTTTTCCAATATCCCGAACAAAAAGTTTAGTCTTAGGAGTTACGTGAATAAAATAGTTCATATATAACACCTCCTAGATGTTCTTATATATATATGTTTTGGACAATTTGAACATTCAAAAGTTTCTTATAGGCTTGTGTAGGAGATGCATGATGTTCATTTGGAATGAGGAGTAGGAAAATCATTTTACATTGTTTATTTAGAACATAGTTTATTTTAAAAATATTGGGTAGAAAAAGTAGTAAAGCTTTAAAAACTTTACTACTTTTTTTGTTATTTTTCTTCCAGCCACATATCAACTAAATTGCCAGCTTCGCTTTGGTCCAATACGAATGAACCGTTGCTATATCGGTCACTAGCTCGCATTGTAGATGGATCAACCTGCTCGATTTGACCTTTAGATGATTCCACTATCATGTAATGTTCTTTAGAGATTACTTTTACTTTTGCAATTTGATGCGGATTAGATTTTAGTTCTCGGACCATCACTAGCCCTCGTTTTGCTCGTGCTGATTCTTCAAACTCAGCAATTTTTGTCTTTTTCACAGCTCCTCGCTGCGTGGCGATAAATAATTCAGTTGATAGAGCTTCATCTTCATCGAAGATAACGCCGCTTACAACATAATCATCGTCTTTTAAGTTAATTCCTTTTACACCAGAAGCGCGAGTTCCTACAATATTAATTTCTTCTTCCCGGAAACGCAGTCCGTAGCCAGAGCGAGTGGCAATAAACACTTGTTTTTTACCATCCGTTTGATATACGTCCACTACTTCATCATCGCCTTTTAAATTAACGGCGACAAGAGCTTTGGAGTAGCGCTGTGCTTTATATTGAAGTAATTCTGATTTTTTGACCATACCATTTTTCGTAAAGAAAAGCAGATACTGATTTTCTTTAAATTCTTTTACCGGTATCGCTCGTACAATCTGCTCTTCTTTATCAATTGGAACAATGTTCATGATATGCTGACCCATGTCTTTCCACCTGATATCAGGAAGTTCGTGCACTGGCATATATAAATAATTCCCTTTGTTTGTGAAGATGAGCAGCGTTTCGGTTGTATTAATTTCATACTTGGCTAAAATTCGGTCCGTATCTTTCATACCGAAGTCTTGCCCGTTAGACGCGGCGTAAGAACGAAGACTTGTTCGTTTTACATATCCGTCTTTTGTGACTGTTACCATCACTTCTTCAGATGGAACCATCACTTCTAGATTAATTTTAATCTCTTCGATTTCCGCTTCAATTTTTGAGCGGCGTTCTGTACTGTATTGCTTTTTTACACGGCGTAATTCTTTTTTGATTACATTAAAAAGTTTTTTCTCGCTATGTAAGATTTCTTCTAACTCGTTAATTTTAGCACCTAGCTCTTCAGCTTCTGCTTGTAGAGCTGTAATGTCCGTGTTTGTCAAACGGTATAATTGAAGCGACACAATCGCTTCTGCTTGAGGTTCTGTAAATTCATATTTGCCAATTAAATTATTTTTAGCGTCGCGCTTATCTTTAGAAGCTCTAATCGTCGCAATAACTTCATCTAAAATCGACAGTGCCTTAATCAATCCCGCTACAATATGTTCACGTTCACGTGCTTTTTGCAGTTCGTATTTAGAACGATTTGTTACTACTTCTTTTTGATGATCAATATAAGCATCAAGAATGTTAGCCAAACTCATAAGCTTTGGTCGCTTTTTAGCAATGGCAACCATGTTAAAATTATACGGTACTTGCAGATCCGTATTTTTATAAAGGAAGTGAAGTACTCCTTGAGCATTTGCGTCTTTTTTTAATTCTACTACGATGCGCAGACCCGTACGATCCGTTTCATCGCGAACTTCAGCAATACCTTCCACTTTTTTATCTAAACGAAGCTCATCCATTTTCTTCACAAGGTTGGCTTTGTTTACTTCAAACGGAATTTCCGTAATGACAATTTGCTGTTTTCCGCCGCGAATGGACTCCACTTCCGTTTTTCCGCGAATAATAATTTTCCCTTTACCTGTCTCGTAGGCTTTCTTAATCCCGTCTACACCTTGAATGATTCCCCCTGTAGGAAAATCAGGACCTTGGATAGCCGTCATTAATTCTTCAATTGTACACGTTGGTTTATCAATTCGCATGATCGTTGCGTCAATTACTTCACCTAAATGATGAGGAGGAAGTTCTGTAGCATAACCAGCTGAAATACCCGTGGATCCATTCACTAGCAAGTTAGGAAACATAGCTGGTAACACAGTTGGTTCGCTGCTTGTATCATCGAAGTTAGACACAAACTCAACCGTTTGTTTGTCAATATCTCGTAGAAGTTCTGCAGCAATCGATGAAAGGCGAGCTTCTGTATAACGCATTGCTGCTGGGGGATCTCCATCAATACTTCCGTTGTTTCCGTGCATTTCGATTAATACATTTCTAACTTTCCATTCTTGACTCATTCGAACCATGGCATCATATACAGATGAATCACCATGAGGGTGATAGTTACCAATTACGTTTCCTACAGTTTTGGCTGACTTACGAAACCCTTTTTCTGCTGTATTTCCATCTACGTGCATTGCATATAAAATACGACGCTGAACGGGTTTTAACCCGTCTCTTGCATCCGGCAGTGCACGCTCTTGAATAATATATTTACTGTATCGACCAAAACGGTCGCCTAGTACATCCTCAAGAGGTAAATCTAAAAAGCGTTCTGTTTGTGTCATTGTACGTCCTCCTCTGCGACCGTTAATACATTTTCATTATCTAAAATATTTGGATCTTCTTCTAATCCAAACGCTACGTTGCTTTCAATCCATTTTCTGCGTGGTTCTACTTTATCGCCCATCAAAGTGGTCACACGACGATCAGCGCGAGCAGCATCATCAATACGAACACGAATCAGCGTACGCGTCTCTGGGTTCATTGTTGTTTCCCAAAGCTGATCTGCGTTCATTTCACCGAGACCTTTATAGCGTTGAATCATATACCCTCTTCCTACCTTATCGATAGCACCTTGCAACTCTTCGTCACTCCATGAATATTCAACCACTTCTTTTTTACCTGACCCTTTACTTACTTTGTAGAGCGGTGGAAGAGCAATAAATACTTTTCCTGCTTCCACAAGCGGTTTCATATAGCGGTAGAAAAACGTTAGAAGAAGCACTTGAATATGAGCCCCATCCGTATCCGCATCGGTCATGATGACTATTTTATCGTAGTTAATATCATCGATTGTAAAATCTGCGCCTACTCCTCCGCCTATCGCGTGAATGATCGTACTAATTTCTTCGTTTTTAAAAATATCTTGAAGCTTGGCTTTTTCGGTATTGATAACTTTCCCTCGCAGCGGCAGCACAGCTTGAAAGCGGCGATCCCTTCCTTGTTTTGCTGAACCTCCGGCGGAATCCCCTTCGACTAGGTACAGTTCGTTTCGCTGAGGATTTCTTGATTGCGCAGGCGTCAACTTCCCGCTTAGAACGGTTTCTTGACGCTTTCGTTTTTTCCCGTTTCTTGCGTCTTCTCTCGCCTTACGTGCCGCTTCACGCGCTTGAGCAGCTTTGATTGCTTTTTTTACAAGAAGAGAGCTTACGTCTGGATTTTCTTCTAGGAAATAGGCAAGTTTTTCAGAAATAACTGCATCTACCGACGAACGAGCTTCACTTGTACCTAACTTTCCTTTGGTTTGTCCTTCAAACTGAAGCAACTCTTCAGGTATTCTAACGGAAACGATGGCTCCTAATCCTTCTCGTATATCCGTTCCTTCTAAGTTTTTGTCTTTTTCTTTTAGCAGGCTTACTTTACGGGCGTATTCATTAAACGCACGCGTCATAGCGCTTTTTGCACCGGACTCATGCGTTCCCCCGTCTTTGGTACGAACATTATTAACAAATGATAAAATGGTTTCAGAATAACCATCGTTAAATTGAAACGCAAATTCAACTTCAATATTATGATGAATCCCTTCAAAAAAGACGACTGGATGAAGTGAATCTTTTTCTTCATTTAAATATGAAACGAAGGCTTGAATACCTGTTTCATAATGAAAGATATCTTGACGATCATGCCTTTTATCGATTAACTCTATTTTGAATCCTTTTAACAGAAAAGCCGATTCGCGGAGCCGTTCACAAAGCGTATCATAATTGTACACGGTTGTTGAAAAAATCGTGGCATCCGGTTTGAAATGAATCGTTGTTCCCGTTTTTTTTGTTTTCCCTATTTTTTCTAGCGTCGTAACCGGCTTTCCTCCATTTTCAAAACGCTGTTCATAAATAAATCCATCTCTATGAATAGTTACAGTCAACCATTCAGACAGCGCATTTACAACAGATGCACCTACTCCGTGTAAGCCTCCGCTTGTTTTATATCCACCCTGTCCGAATTTACCTCCTGCATGCAAGATGGTTAAAATAACTTCAGGCGTTGGTTTTCCTAGTTTATGCATGCCAGTTGGCATACCTCGACCTTTATCTTGTACAGAAATTGAATTATCTTTGTGAATGGTTACAATAATTTCTTCTCCGTAGCCTGCTAGAGCTTCATCGACAGAGTTGTCGACGATTTCATATACTAAATGATGCAGACCTCGTGTATCCGTACTTCCAATATACATACCAGGACGTTTACGAACGGCATCTAATCCTTCTAGTACTTGAATTGCATCTTCATTATAATTAAATTGTTGTTTCCGAGCCATTCATACTACCCCTTTCATCACAACGAACATTACTACATTATGTATGAAACACAAACGTTTGCGCTTCGTGTCTAAGAATAAATGATCATGTATCCTATCTTTTAATTTTATAGTGTTCGCATCAACAGAACGTATGTTTCTATTTTTGCGTACTTACAAGATTTTAGCACAAATTTCCGTATTATAAAAGCAATATCTTGTGTATTCATGGATTATAAGCCTTATAAAGCTAGCTGTCTAACGTCTATTGTAGCGGAAACTCTCTTACTATTTCAACGCATGGTGAAACCCATGCAAGCAGTGTGCATGGGTTGGTTGTTCTGCTTATAGATCTTACTTTGTTAAAGCATGCTCGACTTTTATACAACGATCCATAACTACAGTATACCCTTTTTTAGCGAGCAGGTCATATGCTTCTTCATTAATTAAACCAGATTGTGCCCAAAATACGTCTGCATCTACTTCTAAAAACTCTTCTGCAACTTCAAGCAAATGCTCAGAGCGACGAAATACATTAACGATATCAATATGCCCTTCAATTTCTTTTAATGAAGATACGGCTTTTACGCCGAGCGCTGAGTTGATTGTTGGGTTCACCGGAATTATCTCGTAACCTTGCTGCTGCATGGCTTCTGAAACCATATAAGACGTTCGATGAGGATTATCTGATAAACCTACTACAGCAATGCGCTTGCTTTTTTTTAATATTTTACCAAGCTCTTGACGGGAAGGAATTTTAATGGACATGTCTATTACCTCTCTTAGCTATATAATATGTACTGAACAACATTCGCGATTTACAGTTGATTTCCTGCATATAGTACCCGTTTTCTCTATTTTTGTAAACGTCTTCTTTTTTAAAAATAATTGGCTCTCACCCAAAACTAACTATGTTTTTTTAAGTATCTCATGGTAAAATAGAAACGATATAGAAATAAAGGAGCTTTCAAACATGAATTATTTATTACCTATTCTTGCCTATATCTTGGGCTCTATTCCTTTTGGACTAGTTGTTGGAAAACTAGGATACGGCATCGATATACGAGAGCATGGAAGTGGCAATTTAGGCGGCACCAACTCATTTCGTACATTGGGTGTAAAAGCCGGAATTATCGTTACACTTGGAGACATTCTAAAAGGCACCCTAGCAGCTTCTTTACCGCTTTTATTTGATACAAATCAAAACATTCTCTTCATTGGTTTATTTGCTGTCATTGGTCATATTTTTCCTATTTTCGCGAAATTTAAAGGCGGGAAAGCTGTTGCCACATCCGCCGGAGTGATTTTATGTTATGAACCTCTTTTATTTGTTTTCGTGCTATTATGTTTTTTTATCTGCTTATACATAACGAAGTATGTATCACTGTCATCAATGGTTACTGGGGTATTAACCTTTATCTACACGCTATTTAAACAAGACTACATGCTTATTATGATTATTGGTGTAATTGTAGCCTTTGTCATTTACAGACACCGCGCAAACATTACGCGAATTCTTAACAAAACAGAACCGAAAGTCACATTTTTATCAGGTAAAAAGAAATAAGAGGAAGAGCCTCTTATTTCTTTTTTTATAACCGCTTTGTAAGCGAATACATTTCTTGTTTATTAGTTATACTGATACTAAAATAAGGAGGTGAATAATGTGAAGAAAAAATGCCCCATTTGCAAACGTAATAAGAAAATGGATTCACAGCTAGAAGGAAGCCGCTACTGCGTTCACTGCTGGGAAACCATTGGAAAACAATATGATTTTAAATGAAAGAATGAAACGATTTAATATAGAAATGAAGCATTCGCCTCTATATTAAATCGTTTTATTTTATTTTATCTTATTCCTTCCTAGCTGGATTCGTATATATTGGTAATTTATCTATCTTTCTACTATAATAAATGTATCCGCAGTATTGGAAGGAGCATAATTAATGAAATTAACAGTAACAGAAGCAGCAGCTACATGGTACAAAGACGAAATGATGCTAGAAGGAAACGAAACAATTCGCTTTTTTGTTCGCTACGGCGGATGCAGCAACGTTCAAAAAGGTTTTTCTTTAGGTGTAAACACAGATTCTCCTAAAAACGTTGGCGTTGAAACAAAAGTTAACGGTTTAACATTTTTCGTAGAAGATGAAGACCTTTGGTACTTTGATGGTCATGATTTGACCGTAAATTATAATGAAGAAACAAAAGAACCTGACTTTCATTACGAAGCGTAAGAATAAAAAGCATCGATTTATCGATGCTTTTTATTCTTACGCTTAACCCTGCTTTTTGGCGTCTTCATAGGCTTTATGCCATTCCGGATAATTACGGCGAATCGAAATAGGCTTAAAGTTTTCTTTTTTTACACATACGTGTGACGATGTTCCTGTTAACGCAAGTTCTTCATCTGAATTAAAAATTTCGTATCCGTACACAACGCGTAGACCGTCATAGTTCTCAACCCAAGTATGTACCACAGCTGTCTCGCCATAATGAAGCGGCTTTTTATATGATGCCTGTATATCAATAACTGGCGACAGCACACCGTCTCTTTCCATTTGTGCATAGCTAAAACCTAAATCACTGATAAACTGTGTTCGGCCTATTTCCATCCATACTAAATAGTTAGCATGATACACAACGCCCATCTGATCGGTTTCTGCATAGCGCACTTCGATTTCTTTCTTCGATACTAGCATGATTCTACCTCCTCTTGCACTGTTCCTGTTTTATCTTACCATATAAGGAGAATATACTCCTACTAGTTTGGTTATTACTCAATATGTTGTAAGACTAAGCGCATCTTGAATACGATATATCAGTGTTTCCAGCCTCGTCATCTTATTTTCATACCTTTTATAAGGAAGTGTGTATGTGTAGTCTTTATTTGTCCATAGGCGGTCAAAATAAGCGTTTAGTTCCGTCATAACCTTTTTGTTAGGAGGTCCTGATACTTTAATATCCGTTTCTAAGTTCAAATCATCCAAATTTCGTTTTGTGAAATTTGCTGCTCCTGCAATAATCATTGCCTTTCTTTTGTTTCGAATAAATAAAGTTTTGGGATGATACTGCTCTTTTCCCGTATGATACCAGCGAACTTTAATATCGCCTTTAGATTTTTTCACAAGTTCTGCTGCGACTGGACGGTTAGGCAGTCCGAACTTTTTTCTTCCGAACGCATTTTCATTAGGGTCTAAAATTAATCGTACGTTTGCCCCTTGTTCGGAAGCTTTCAAAAGCGCCTTTATTACGTCTCGATCTCCAAGATAAAACATGCCAAGCCACACATCGTCGCCTTTTTTAGCATGACGTAAATCATGTAATACGTGCTTATAAATTTTGCCTTCTGTTAACAGCTGAACATAGAGGTCTCCCTTTTCTTTTTCTTTCTTCTTATACCGAGGTAAATCTCCTCCGTAAGAAAAATCAGACACGGCTTGTTCGCTTTTTACAACATCTCCAATGATATTCCCTTTTACTTCAAAGGCCATGTTGGAATTATAAAAGCTTGCATCATGAGGATTGGCAGAGGAGATAATAACGCTTTGATCGGTTGCTACTACTTTTCTGTGATTAGCTTTTACATTTAACAACTTAAAATAAGCACGGGCCGTCACGTTAGGCGCATTATTTCCGAAAGGATTCGTGATCCATCCAGTTCCTTTTTCACCAAACCACTGAACAAAAGTTCTCCACACTGAAGAATATAGTGGAATGGAGTCTCTGAGCTTAGATAAATTGGTTTGCACCACTTTGATTCCGTTTAGCCGCAGTGAATCTAACCACTTTGAATCATGTGAGCCGTAGGTTGTATTGATTTCATCTGTAATAAAGACGATTTCGATAGTAGGATGTTTTCGTTTCTTTTCAATCAGCTTACTTGCAAGTGTATCACTAAGGTGAGGAAACGTTTCACCTTGGTTATAGTAGCCATTAAATAGAAACATATCCATAATAATAAAAGCTTTTGCGTCATCAATCGCATTCGTAACTGCTTGAAAAATATGTTGTTCGGAAACCGACGTCTGTTGGTCTTGATACGTTAGGTCCGATAAAAGAAATACATCTTCTACTTTGTGAGGCTTACTTTCGTATGAAACTCCTTTAGGCAAGGGCTTATGCGTGTGATAAGAGCCCACAATAATCAAAACGACAAGTAAACTGACCAAAATCCTTACTATTTTCTTTTTCACGTGCTTTTTCACCTACATAAACCTCTTCGCTAGTTTATATTATTATTCACCTTACTAAAAAAATATAGAAAGAAAGCAGCTAAAACCGTTTATTTTTAGCTGCTTATTGTCGCTGTTTTACTTATTAAATCGTACCTTCGTAACCATTTTGACGAGCTTCTGATTCATCTTTTATTTCGCTGCGCATTGCTTCAATGCTTACTTCGCGATTGTGATTTTTTTGCTGAATGCGCTGACGTTCTTCTTCAGTGCTGCATACAGCAGCTTCTTCTGCTTCTTCAATGTTTTTCATTGTATTTTGTACCATTGTTTGTAATTTTTCAACGTTATCACTGCGATCGTCTGGATTCGGTTTATTCCATGCCATTGTATCTTCCTCCTCAAAATAACTTTGTTACAATTGTAGTATGCCGGATTTGTTCATCTCTATAAGTGGAAAAAAATGATTTTAGTTTACATAATATAATTATAATTAAGTTAAAATGTATATATAAAACATACATAATATGGTAATATATACATACAAAGGGGGAATCGCTATGACCAAACGAATGATAACATTACTAAGCGTCATCTTTATTGCAGTGCTTGCCGTATTTTTTATGTCGCAAACTTCATTGGCATCCAAATTGACAATAAGTGCCTCTATCAAGCCTCACCATTACTCAAAACATGAAGAAAAAATGTTAGCCGTGACAAACTTAGACTACAAAAGTAATATCATGGCATACGATGTTAAAGCTCCTAATGGAGCAAAAGAAGCTTATGTAAAAGCTACTTATTATGAAAAGGGAAAAGCCAAACAACCTTTATTCTCAGGAGGGTTGACTGTTTCAAAAGAATTTGACATGTTTGCTATTACATATAAAATCGATGATGATACTCACAAAGTAATGTTTAATGTGGGAAGCAACGATACAAACCTAGGGATAGAAGCGGAAAAGCCAAAGAAAATGAACGGCTATTCCTTTACTGGATTAGAGAAAAAACAAAAAGTGAAAATGAATAAACCATATCCAGTTGCTGCTTTATTTGGTGACGATGGCAGTGGCATACGAGTTGCTCCGCTTTCAACCGATGACGGAGAAGTTGTTAAAGAGCTTATTTCGAGCAACCCTTACGTTTATTTATTCACAGTAGAATTCAAATAATAAAAAGTCGCTGAATTCAGCGACTTTTTATTCATTCACCTTTGGTTTGAATAACTTGAGGATGCTTGCCGGATGTATCTTGCATTTGTTTTCCGTTATTTCCACCAGCTTCTCTCGGTTGAGTGCCGATGTGATTCGGAACAAAACTTTTGCTTTGTTTTTTAGGATTTCCCATGCTTATCCCCTCCTCACCGTTACTCTAACCAACTTACTTTAAAGTTATTCAGCTCTTTCAAGCATACGATCTTCTAACCGCTTTTCAATTTCCAATTCAATGCGTTCAATTTCTGACTGATCTTTTAACAGCTGCGTTTTATTTTCTTGCACTAACTCTTCAAATGAACGTTTGCGTAATTTTCTCATGATTCCAACACCTACTTTATGTAATTTTTATGAAAAATCTGAAAAATCAAAAGAAACTGATATCATATAGCTATCTATATTGTAACCAATTTGTCAGATAAGTAAACATACTTTTTGAAAAGTTGTAAGAAAGTTTGACATATTTACTGACTTATCTATATATACGATGGTAAAGTAAATAAGTTTCATTTTTAATAAAACAAGCAGCGAAGTTAATTCGCTGCTTGTTGAGCAAAGTTTTCCATTTGTTTAAGCGTCATTGGACCATTCACTCGCTGAACAATTTTCCCTTCTTCATCTATAAAGTAAGATGTCGGAATGGTGGACACCCGGTATTTTTTACTTCCCACAGTATCTTGGTCGTCCAATAATACATGAAACGTAAACTGTTTTTCTTTCAGAAACTTAGATACTGCCTGTTTACTACCTTCTGATGAAGTTAAATTAACCGCAAGCAGCTGTACGTCGTTTCCATATTTCTTATAAAACGCTTGCATATCGGGCATTTCTTTTTGACACGGCGGACACCATGTGGCCCAAAAGTTTAAAATAACTTTTTTTCCTTTAAAGTCCGATAATTGAACAGTTTTTCCGTTCGTATCTGAAAGTGTAAACGGAGGTGCTGTATCTTTCGGTTCTAACCCATAAGCTTGACCAGAAGCCTGACGAGCACTATCGCCTTTTTTAATATTTAAATCCTTGTATTCGCTTAAGTTAGAATTATCGGATGCTTCATTTGGAGAAAGCCCTTCCCAAAGTGCGTAGCTAAGAAAGCCTACTAGAAGCAAGACCGCAATTATTTTTTTAACCATATGATCGGCTCCTTTATTTCTTCTAAAAAGTGATAATCTATGTACTAATAGATATGTGCAATATCTACTAAAATAATCCTTTTACAGGGCATTTTCTTTTATAATATAGCATATTTCCCTCTCACTTTTTGTCGAAAACGGTGCGTTTGCATAAAAAAAGAGCGGCTCACGAGAACCGCTCTTTTTCTTTATACCTTACGCATGTGTTTTAGACTGTAATTTATCACGAAGCACCATTTGAAGGATACCACCGTGACGATAGTAATCAATTTCAACTTCACTATCGAAGCGAACCAGTACTTCAAATTCTTTTTTGTTTCCAGCTTCATCAGTTGCTGTTACTTTTACAAGATCACGTGGTTTTACTGTTTCATCAACTGCTACTGCAATTGTTTCTTTTCCAGTTAAACCTAATGTATCCGCGCTTTCACCATCTTTAAATTGAAGAGGTAAAACACCCATTAATACTAGGTTTGAACGGTGAATACGCTCAAAGCTTTCAGCGATTACTGTTTTAATACCTAAAAGATTTGTGCCTTTTGCTGCCCAGTCACGAGAACTTCCCATGCCGTAATCTTTACCTGCAAGTACAACAAGACCTGTACCTTGCTCTTTGTATTTCATACAAGCATCATAAATGCTCATTACGTCATTTGTTGGCCAGTACGTTGTCCAGCCGCCTTCTGTACCAGGAGCTACTTGGTTTTTAATGCGGATGTTTGCAAATGTACCGCGCATCATCACTTCATGGTTACCACGACGAGAACCGTATGAGTTAAAGTCTTTTGGTTCTACACCGTTTTCTTGAAGGTAAAGACCTGCAGGTGATGTTTTTGCAATTGAACCCGCTGGTGAAATGTGATCCGTTGTCACTGAGTCACCAAATTTCGCTACTACGCGAAGATCATTTAACGCTTCTACTTCACCTGGCTCTTCTGATAACCCTTCAAAGAAAGGTGGGTTTTGAATGTACGTTGAATCATTCTCCCACGTATAAAGAGCATCTTCGCTTGTTTTAATTTCATTCCAGCGCTCGTTATCATCGAATACGCGCTCATACTCGTTACGGAATAATTCAGGCGTTACCGTACGGCTAACAACTTCTTTAATTTCATCTTGTGAAGGCCAAATGTCACTAAAGAATACTTCGTTTCCGTCTGTATCAATACCGATTGGATCTTTTTGTAAATCTACATCTACTGTTCCAGCCAGTGCATATGCTACAACAAGCGGCGGAGAAGCAAGATAGTTACCTTTTACTAATTGATGAATACGTCCTTCAAAGTTACGGTTTCCTGAAAGAACAGACGTTACAAGCAAGTCGTTGTCTGCAATCGCTTCTTCAATTTCAGCTTCTAATGGACCAGAGTTACCGATACAAGTCGTACAGCCATAGCCTACGATGTTAAAGCCGATTTTATCTAAGTATGGAAGCAATCCTGAATTTTGAAGGTAAGCCGTTACTACTTTTGAACCTGGTGCTAAAGAAGTTTTCACGTAAGCTGGAACATCCAATCCTTTTTCTACCGCTTTTTTCGCAACTAAACCAGCTGCTACCAATACGTAAGGATTTGATGTGTTCGTACAGCTTGTGATAGCCGCAATAGCGATGGCACCTGTTTTCATTGTTGTTTCTGAACCGTCTGCAAGCTTAAACGTAACTTCTTTATCCACGTCTTTAGCATCAAGTCCGAAGCTTTGATTGCTAACAGGAGCTGTTAAAGCTTTCTTGAATTCTGTTTGCATTTGAGAAAGTGGAATTAAATCTTGCGGACGCTTTGGACCTGAAAGATTTGCTTCAATCTCAGCAAGATTAATCTCAACAACATCAGTGAAAATTGGATCTTCATTTTCTGGTGTAAAGAATAAACCGTTTGCTTTTGTATATTGTTCGACAACCTGAATGTCTTTTTCATCTCTTCCTGTTAAACGCATGTATGCTAATGCCTCTGCGTCAACTGGGAAGAACCCGCATGTTGCACCGTATTCAGGAGCCATATTAGCAATTGTTGCACGGTCAGCTAATGGAAGTTCTGCTACGCCAGGACCGAAGAATTCAACGAATTTTCCGACTACTCCTTTTTGACGAAGCACTTGCGTAACTTTTAACGCTAAGTCTGTAGCTGTAGTACCGTTTGGTAATTCACCAACAAGTTTAACACCGATTACTTCAGGAACTGGGAAATAAGAAGGTTGACCAAGCATGCCTGCTTCCGCTTCAATACCGCCAACACCCCATCCTAAAACACCGATACCATTAATCATCGTTGTATGAGAGTCAGTACCTACTAGAGAATCAGGGAAAGCTACGAATTCGCCATCTTCTTCAACAGCATGAACAACGTTTGCTAAATATTCTAAATTTACTTGATGCACGATACCAGTAGCTGGCGGAACTGCACGATAGTTATTAAATGATTTTTGAGCCCAGCTTAAGAAATTATAGCGCTCTGTATTACGTTGAAACTCAAGGTCCATATTAATTCGTAATGAGTCAGCTGTACCTGCTTTATCAACTTGTACGGAGTGGTCGACAACGAGGTCTACTGGAATTTCTGGATTGATTTTGTCAGGATCTCCTCCTAAATCAGCCATTGCTTTACGAAGTGACGCTAAGTCTACAACCGCTGGAACTCCAGTGAAATCTTGAAGAATAACACGAGATGGTTTGAAAGGAACATCGATATCTTTGATATCTTTTGTTCCCCATTTTGCAAGGTTTTCGACGTGTTCTTTTGTAATAACACGGCCATCTACCTGACGAAGAACAGATTCTAATAATACTTTAATTGAATACGGCAGCTTAGATACGTTACCTAAACCTGCTTCCTCTAAAGCTTGTAAGCGGTAATAATTATATGTGCTGCCATTAAGATCGAATGACGAACGAGCGTTAAAAACGTCTTTTTTAGTCATTGCTTTTACCCCCTTAAAATTCTATGTATAAAGGATTTACTTACCCCATCCTCTATTCCCTTCACCATCTATCTTAATATAATATTATACATAAGTAAATAAAAAGAATGTTATTAATTAACATAAGTTTCACTTATAACCTTTTTCCATCTGCCTTTTATTTTTCTAATAATTCATATTTCATTGATTTTTACGCATGCTAGAAACGGAGGTGATTCAACATGGCTAAACGCAAGTCAAACCACGTCATTCCTGGAGCTAACGCGGCTAGCGCTCAAGGAAAAGGAGCGGGTTATAATGAAGAATTTTCAAATGAACCATTAACCGAACAACAGAAACAAAATAATAAAAAACGCAAAAAAAATCAATAAAACACTCTCTTATTGGATATACTAATCACTAGTTAGAAAAGCAAAATCGTTTAACTCCATGAAATCTAACGAGAAGGCGTCATTATATATGGCGCTTTTTTTCTGTTCCCATTTCCTGTTTTTGCTAAACCTATTTTTAGAAAGGGGAATTTTTCATCGGATAAATCCCCTGTCACTATCCCACCCTAATAAATGAAAGGGAGGGTTTAACTATGAACAAAAACAGCAGCAAAGACATCAGAAGAAATGCGCCAAAAAGCAATTCTGGACAGCCCGAACCGCTAAGCGGATCTCATAAAGTAAAGAACCGTAAGCATTCTCGCCAAAAACACAATAGCGGACATGATATGTAAAACAGCGGCAAGCTCTCTACAGAGCTTGCTTTTTTATGCATAGAAAAGGCAGCTAGTACTTCAAGCTTATTCTTTGCACAGGAGTTCACTAAGTACATAAACGCGCATATGATAGTAAAGTGAACAGTTTAAATAATGGAGGAACGCAGAAATGAAAAACAAGCGTCTGCCAGCAGACCAAATGTTTGTAAAAGGCTTTCAAGATTTGTTAGAAGTCATGCTTTCAAATCCCTTTATGAGTTATTTAGATTATGATTCCGTTCGTATAGATTTATTTGAAACAGAACAATCATTTATTGTCGAAGCTGAATTATTAGGGTATCACCCTAAGGATATTATCGTTCAGATACAAGCTGACCACTTACAGCTGACAGCCAAGAAATACTGCCTTAGAGAATTTCATGATGAAAAGCAAGGAACGCTTGCAAGAGAACAAATGGAAGAAAGCGTTGAACGTACAATTGACTTTCCATTTTCATTGTTGAATAAAAAGATTACCGCTACATTTAGTAACGAAATCCTTGAAATTACGATTTCCAAACATGAGACAAATGAATCTAATCAGCAAATAGTTCCTATTGAGTTCCAATAAAGCTGCAGATGTTGTCTCTGCAGCTTTATTGGAACTATTTAATTGTTTATTTAGCACATAGTTTTTTTAGAAAGTTTTCCTTTTCAAAACAATTGGATATCTCATTTGTTTTACGGCACACTACTAAAAAAGAGTAAAAGGAGAACATTTATGCTTCATACTGCTTGGAAAGGTAAAATCAGCTTTGGATTAATTGACATCCCTATTAAACTGCACGGAGCAATTGAAGAAAAAGATGTAAAGCTGCGCACACTGCACTCCGTTTGCCATACACCCATTCATCAAGAAAAACATTGCCAAACGTGTGGACGAGAAGTAGAATCCGATGAACTGGTTAAAGGATACGAAACCGCGACCGGTCAGTTTGTTGTACTTTCACAACAGGAAATTGACCTTGTCAAAGAGCCCTTTGCAGCAAACAAAGCTGTTGAATTGTTGCACTTTGTTTCGTTAGATGACATTGATCCCCTGTTTTTTGATAAGCCCTACTATATTTCTCCTGAAGAAACGAGCCTAAAAGCTTATTATACGTTATTAAATGCACTTGAAATAACGAATAAAGTCGGTATTGCCAATGTATTTTTATATTCCAAACAGCAAATCGCCATTATTCGTTCCGTGGGCGGCTCTCTCGTTCTTCACACGATGCATTTTGAAGAAGAACTTCGTTCAGTCACAGATGTGCCTAACTTATCTACTACTTCTTCTGTTAATGAAAGTGATACACAAGTGACGGTGGAATTAATTGATAAGCTATCTACTTCTTTTAATCCATCTATTTACAAAAACAACTACCGAGATGCCTTACAAAGCGTCATTCAACAAAAAATAAATCAAGGCGAAGTTACAAAAGTAAGCGGAAGCGAAGAACGAGATATTCGACATTTAATGGAAATTTTAAAGGTGAGCATAGATCCTTCTACTTTACAGCCGACAAAATCAACAGCAGAGAAAAAAACGTCATCCTTAAAAAAGAAAGCATAAAAAAAGCTAACGAAGAAGTTCGTTAGCTTTCATTTGCAACAGAAGTCTTAGGAACAATAGCTCCATATGACGCCGGTATTTTTAAATATTGCGTTACTTGATCATTTTCCACAAAAACAATAAAGTTATCTTTTTTATCTTTTCCAATACCTTTTGCTTTTGCTTCAGACCAATTGAAGCCCAGCTTTTCATTTACCTCACTGCGGGTCATTTCCGGTCCAAAAACATATACTTTATCCCATCTAAAATCACATAATTCATTAAAATCAAGGATGGAAGCTTCTTCTTTACTTTGATTTGTTTTTTTAATTTCATTAATTACGGTTTGCTGAAGTTGCGCTTGGTTGCGTTCGCTGTATACCCTGTCAATAAAAAAAGTTGCCAATAGCGCTACTAACGTGAATAGTAGAATCTTTTTCACTTCGTTGTCCTCCTGATACGTTCTCTGCACATGATACGACTTCTTTTCGATACGGTTTTATTCTCTACTATTCTAGAAAATTCAACAGGAAAATACAACTAAAATCTCGAAATGTCATCAAAACATAAAAAACTTAACACTATGTCAACGCATAAAAAAAGGGCTTGTTCACGTTCTACCTATTTACCTAATCAGCGCTGAAAAGATTTGGTTCTTCCGTACAAATAGTTTTAATAAATTCTTCTACTAGCCCTTCCTCTCCCGGCAAAAAAGGCAGCGCACCCACTCCAACGCGTTCAATACTTTTATAAAAATGATGCTGCTTATAGCCTTCTGCTTTCCCTGGAAACAGCACAACCGCTGTTTGTACCGGTTTTATTCCATTTTCCTCTACAATAGCGTCTCGGTAACGGTGCATGGTATTAATATCTTCTTCTCTAGGAGAGGGCGTATCGTGATTTGGTTTGATACGATACTTAGCGTCAAAAAGATATACACTTTTTTTCTCCCCTTGCTTTACTTCAAGCAGCAAGTCCGGCTTTTGGATAACAGTATGAGTATGATGGTATTCTTTTTGATACCATAGCGTTACTTCTGCTTTTCCCACCTGAAAACGATGGTAAGAGGCCTGCACTCTGACATTCAACCCTTGTTCTGTCGTTGTCATGATGTTTTGTTCTATTCGTTTGCCGTAAATTTGCAACTTCTTTAAAAGACTAACATACGTCCAGTATTCATAGAGAGTTGCGATATCTTTTAATGAAAGGTGGTAAAACTCTCCGTTAAGAGCCAACCCTCGCGTTAAGAACATAAAGTATCTGCTTGCTTCCCGGTAGCGGGGTGCCGTACGGAGTGTAGAAGGAAGAGTTGAAACTTGTATGGTCTTCACTCTTTGCCAGAACACATTGTTTAGCAGCCTTTTTAATTCGGTATGATTGGTTTCTAGAGCCGACACCGCTTCTTTTTTTACATATCTATCTTCTATCAATTTGTCAATTAGTGTAGTTAGCTTGTGATACAGCTGCGTCATCATCCATTTAACACTTTGATTTTCCAAATTATCATAGATAGCTACATGTCTTGTGCCAATTGCTTTTGTGGGTACTACTTTTATATGCCGATTAATTTTAATTCCTCTGCTTGAAGATGCAAGATAGGTAGGGTGTGTTCGGACAAATGATATAGCCTGGCTATCTTGTTTTTTTATTTGATCTCCTCTCATGAGCTCATGTTCAACTTTTACCGATTGAAACGGCTGATTCTCAATCTGACGAACAGAATGAAGAAAGGGTTTCATATAGTGAGAGAGCACATGATAAAATTCCGTCCATGTTGCTTGTTTAGACCAAACCGATTTTGCTTCAATATACGTTTTACGGAGCATATCGTATGCCAAATCATGAATGTATCCGTTCACTTCATCAACCATGCGTACATAATCTGTCTTGTAGCTCATCTTTGACGGGAAAATTTCAAGAGTAAAAGACAGCTCTTTTTCTATTTCACTGTAGACATGAAACGTAGAATACCCTACCTCATTTTGAAAGCTTATATTTCCTGTTAAAATGTAGGGAAATCCTACGGTTTGAAAACTTTGTTCAACTGCTTTTGAGTCGTGATTAACAAACAGACTTGTTTCATTTTTTGAAACAACTGTAATTTGATAGGTTTCATTTTCAAAAAATAAAGGCTCAAGCGGCGGTTTGGAAGTCATCATGCCTTTTGTTTGATTTAGTACTTTTACATGTGTGATTCCTTTTCCCGTACAAGAAAAAAACATCACTTCTTCTGCAGATTTTATTTTTTTCTTATTCTTTCCTTTTATAACCACCGTACACGTATCGGTTTCAATTTCAACGTACGGTATTAATCCAAAATGACGTGTATCCGTATACTTCAAAACGTCTCATCATCTCCATTATTTTGCGTGCACTTTTAGGAAATCTCATCCCGTCTGCGTTGACAACAGCTGTCTCAAATTCATCATCGAGCAGCGTATTTGTACAGTAATAATAAAGATTTTTTAATAGGTCAAATGTGTAAGCATCGCTTCCTGAAATACGAGGCAAAACTTTTTGCAATATCTGAAAATCAAACGCCTGATCAAATGTAAACACTCCGCTTTTCACTGCGTAAATTAGATAAAAGCATATTTCGTCGCGTACGCGGTAACCTATTTGCAAATCGACTTCTGTAAGCATCTCGTTGACGGTTAGCAGTTCATTTGTTACTTCGTGAATGAGCTCAGCATGTTCAACATACGCATCTTTTAAGTGAACGTATTGACTTTGAATTTGTACATTTTCAATACTGTGCCGAGGTGGATCTCTCTCATCTAAAAAATCAAAAGAATCTAGCTGAATCTTATTCAGCTCAATGGTGTTGGTACGATCTAACAACTTTTGACTAAACCCATGAGTTGTTTCATCCATATTAATGGTACCGATAATGAGAAGGTTAGATGGCAAATAAATATCTCGGAACATCTTATGTCCAGGAAATAACGGAGCTGTTTTGATTTTCCCTTTTGACCAGCTTCTGCTTTCCATCACGCTTAAAATATCGCTAAAATAATGTTCAACTCGAGCTAAGTTCATTTCATCCAATATGGCAACATATGTGTAAGCTGGATGCTGAATGGCTTGCTGCATAATCGACAGAAACGATCCTCTGCGAAAATCTCCTCTTAAATCAATATACCCTAATAAATCTGAACTATCGTGCCAATCGGGCCGAACTGGAATAAGCACTTGTCTGCCATTTTCAATCGTGGCACCGATACTATCTGCTAAGAGCTGCGCAAGCTTTGTTTTTCCCGTCCCGCTCATTCCTGATAAAACAATAAAAGGCTTGGTCTTTAAAGCAAAGTAGGCGTTGGCTATATCTTGTCGTTCGTATGTAAATCCAGATTTCTTAATATACTCATGAATGTGGACGATGGCGTCTTTATCGCCAATCATCTCTTTGCTCATTCCGTATGTTTTTATATACTGTTCATGCATACTCAGCAGTAAATGCAAATCATCTTGAAGCTGATCATTATTAGGTAAGTCTGCTATATTGTAAGGAAGGTAAAGAGCTACTCTATCCTCAAAGCTTTTCGCTTCCATGCTTGTACCAATGACAATATGATTATCTTTCAATACGCGGGCATGTTCAGGAGTAAAAAAACGAATGTCTTTCAGATCAGTTCCTTCCCCTGCATCTCCTTTCATCATGACTAAGTAAATGCGCTGACCGTCTTCACTGAATAAATATGCTACTATCACATCACTCTCTATATTCTTATTGGCAAGAGTCACGTAAGGAAATGTTTCAGCGTGGTGGCCCGATATACGCATTTCTTCTCGATTTATATGCTCCAATCGATAAAGAGAAATCGGAAGCCGGCGTGTAAGCATATTTTCTATTTCATGTTTTACAAGTACGTCTCCACCCATTTGTTTATAATGTTCCGCTACATAAAGCAGCCGATCGCGCAAACTCATCGAATTCTCTCCTTTCTGCCTTCACTGCAGTTTGTAAAAATAAAAAGCATCGTCAGCTGACCACGCAAAAGTTTCGTTTCTTTTATTATAGACGCTTTCTTCGTATCGTAAGCTATTTTATAACGTTAGAAAACACTACATTATTCTTTTCTCTACATATATGTTTATGTTCATTTTAATGAAACATGACCGAAAAGAAAAGCGTTAGGGGCTTAATGAATGAAGAGGTAATGATACGAACAGAAAAATAGGCAGCTTCTGTACAAAGTGATACAATCGCCATTATGCTACATGATTATTTGATGTCTGATGCTTTTGGCTGAGTAAAGAAAAAAATAAAAATAATAAGCGGCAGCGCGATAAGAAAAATACTCGTCTCTGAAGGTCTTACTGTAGGTATATCCGTTAATGACATCTTAATCAGTCCTTTGTAAATTTTTCAACTAAGTCAGGATTTACATAAAAATGTTTTGATACGGTACGATGAAAAAACTGAGAGGATTGATTTAGTTCACTTAATGCAGGTTCTGTTTTAGGAACGCCAAAAATAGGTCCACTTACATTAATGGTAAACCTTCCAGAAGAAATAAAGGCGCCCGACACATTGATCTGGTTATTAAGCAGCAACGCCGCAAGAATCACATCAATCATATCAATAATGATATTAATTCCCGCATCTCCGTCCTTTCCTTCTATTCGGCTAGTTCCTGTAATAGGTCCCCCTACTGAAATACGAAAAGCTCCGGGTGTCACAAATACGCCTATAATTGTTATTTGGCCAGTTAATAATAATATAGCTGTTACTACATCCAGATTTCGTTGAATGGCAAAGATCAGTTCCCTTTCTTTGTCAAAGCCGCTTTTCCATTCCACATTCTCCACACCCTTAGCACATACTATTCTAAACACGTGTAAATGTTATTCTATTTTTTCTTTTTCCCGTCTCACTCCCGCTCCGAAAAGTGTAAAACAGATTTTACTGCGTCTTCAATTTCTTTATACCCTGTACATCTGCATATATTGGAAGCAAGCCACTCCTTTATAATATCGTCACTGCCTGAAGGATGGTGTTTGGAAAGCAAATGAGCATTCATGATAAAACCCGATGTGCAATAACCGCACTGAAAAGCAAAGTGTTCAATAAAAGCTTTTTGCATAGGTGAACTCTTCAGCCCTTCTATAGTCATTATTTCTTTCTCTTCTGTTTCTGCCGCTAACATGAGGCAAGATTTCATTGGCCGCTGATTTATCCCTACTGTACAAGCTCCGCAGTCCCCGTTTAAGCAGCCTGGTTTTGCTCCGGTAAGGCCCAGCTTTTCTCTTAATACGTAAAGCAACGTATCTGCTGTTCGGATATCAACCATTTTTTCTTCACCATTAACCTTTAGCTTAATTGTTATTCTATACCGTTCATCTTTTAGCATGTTACGTTCCCCCCAGCTCTGTGAAAATATCAAACAATAAATTTTTAATCACAAATTTGCGATAGCGATTCGACCCTTCCCCATCATTTAAAATTGGAGCCGGTATATAATCAAGAGCATTTTGAATTCGAGCTTCTAATGGCGTTTCTTTATGATTTAGCATTTCTTCTATTTCTGCTGAGCGAAAAGGAAACGAACAGACTCCGCTGAAAGCTACTCGAATGGCTCCTTCTATTTTTAACGCTGCTATTGTCACTAATGGATATCCTGTATCCCACTGCTGGCGTTCTTTTATACTCATATATGGCAGGGCAGCGTACTTCTTTTCAACAAACACCTGAACAAGAAGTTCTCCGTTTTCCAGCTGCAAACGCCGGTTAAAAAGGGCGTGAATCGAATAGATATTGGTTCCAGCCGGACCTGCCACTGCAAGTTGACTATCTGTTAAAAGCAGCGGCAATACCGCTTCTCGATAAAAAATATGCCCACAAATATTTCCTCCTAGCGTTATTTTATTTCGAGCCGTGTGATCAGCCACTTCGCTAGCAGACTTACTTAATAAAGGAAACAAATTTTTATCTTCCAGTTCAGTTAACGTTACTCCTGCACCAAAAATCATCCAATCTTCATTAGCTTCGGTTTGTTGAAATTCAGGTATATTTTTTATATCAATAACAGCATGGGTAACAAACAAACCCAATCTGCCTAATGTCAGAATTTCGGTACCGCCAGCATAATACCGCGGCTGTTTGCCTTGATTCTCTAACTCTTGAAACAAGGCAACTGCTTCTGAAACAGTTCCAGGTTTGTGATATTCAAAGTCAAATGAAATCATCAGCATTCCCTTCTTTCATTCTCCAAATCAATTCTGGAATAAGCGGAAGTTGGTTTAATTCTGTTTCTGCCGCCACCGTTAAGCTGTTTCCTAAAGAAGCCGGCATACCAAGCAGCCCGTGTTCTCCGACTCCTCTAGCTCCGTACGCCGCATCTAATTGAGGCGTATGAATAAAATCTACTACGTACTCCGGATGCTCTCCGTAGCGAAGAGGACGATATTTCCGAAGCTGAGGATTTAAAATACGGCCATTTGAATCAAACCAAAATGTTTCTCTGCCTGCAAACGATAGCCCCATACTCATCGCACCCATGACTTGCCCGCGTGCCATTTTCTCGTTTAGCACGGTTCCTATATCAATAACAGAGACAGCTTTTACAATACGATACCTATACGTTCTAGGATTATATTCCACTTCAACTCCTTCAGCTGCTACCGTCCATTCAGGCCCCGGACGCCCAGCTCCCGTTTCTTTATCCAAGTAGGTCATCCCTCTTAAAATATAGTTGCCTCTCCCTATAATTTGCCCTCCAATTGCATTTCCGTTCGGATATTTATAGCCATATACAATTTCTTTAAAGGCCAAGGATGTTTCAGGCTCATCCCGTAAAAAAACTTTTTCATTTTTTATTTCGATATCTTCCTCAGAAGCTCGAAATATACAAGAAGCTATCTTTTTTAATTGATTAATCACATCTTCAGCGGCTTCTAAAACCGCTCTTCCTGCCATAAAAGTGCCTCTGCTAGCCACCGTTTTCCAATGTTCAGGAGTCGTTTGAGTATCTACTTCCATTCGCACATGAATGCGTTCCACGCGCATCTGCAATTTTTCAGCCAGTATTTGCGCGAGCACGGTTTTCGTTCCCGTGCCTAATTCAATAACGCCAGACATTAAATTCACGCTTCCATCCGGATTGAATGTTAGAATAACACCGGAACCTGCGTTTGTTTCAATGGTAGAGGTTTTCCAGACGCAGCTAATCCCCTTAGCAGTAATAAGGCCGTTTTCATGCACCGTTCTCTGTCCTTCCTCCCATTTGATCAGCTGCTTCAAGCGACGAATACATTCTGGTAAGTTACCCACGCTGCTAGACGTTAAACGTACTTGCGTAGGCGTAGTATCGCCCGGCAAAATAGCATTTTTTTCTCTAAACTCCAAAGGATCTATACCTGCTTTTTTAGCAAGGATGTCCATCGTGCGCTCGAACGCAAATAATAGTTCTGAGTGGCTGAATCCTCGAAAAGGAGAAGCGTAAGGGTGATTTGTATATACACATAATGAATCACAAAAAATATGTTCAAGACGATAAGGTCCTGTACAGTCAGCTGCTGCAGCTTTACTCAGGTCCGTTCCTTTATCTGCATAAGCACCGCTGTCAAACAAATAAAGAATGTCAGCAGCCTGCAAGAGTCCCTCTTTAGAACAACCTAACTTGATTTTGGCATCTAGACCTATGTGAGCAGGCGAAGTGAGCATATCTTCTTCTCTTGTATTTAATATTTTAACCAGTCTTCCACCAACAGCTTTTGAAGCTATATATGCAAGCAACTCCAGCTGGACAGCTGCTTTTCCTCCGTAGCCTCCTCCTACTAGCGGTGTTTCAACGATCACTTTTCCCGCTTCAATTTCAAAGTACTCACTGATTAATTTTTTCACCATAAAAGGAGCTTGAGAAGAAGTGATAATTTTAACTAATCCATTCGGAAGAATTTCAGCAGCGGCACTTCTTGTTTCCATTGCCGCGTGATCTGAAGGAGATAGAGAAAACGTTTCTTCAACTATTAACTCACTTTTTTGCCAACCTTCTTCCATATTGCCTTTTCGTATTTTGACTCTGTTTGCTACGTTGGTGCCGGGCTCTGGATACACCGTTTCATCATGCTTGTAGATGTGCATATGTTCATGCACTAAAGGAGAATCCGGCTCAATAGCGGCGCTAGGAGAATGAACGACAGGTAACGGCTCATATTGAATATGGACAGCACTCGCCGCACGCTCAGCGAGTGCAGGAGTCTCTGCTACTATAAGGACTACGGCTTCTCCGTGATACCGCACTTTTTCAAACGCAAGCGGTCGCCGGTCACGAACTCCCTCTCCGGTTAACGGCAAATGCTCACCCGTCACAACTGCATGAACACCGGGAGTAGCGATCGCTGCTTGAATGTCTATTGCTTGAATTCTTGCATGAGCGTAAGGACTGACTACTATTTTGGCGTGAAGGGAACCTTTAAAACTGTAATCATTCGTGTACCGAGCTGTTCCCGTCACTTTTTCTAACGCATCTTTTCGAATCACGCTTTTCCCAATAACATCCACTCTTTTCACCTCCATCAATCAAACCCGTCTACATTTCTCTTTATATATCTTTTTAATGCTTTCATACGCTTGTTTTGTATCAACATCCATAAAAAAGGAAGCGTCGGTACATTCATAAAACATTCCATTTCCAGGTCCGTTTTGCCTTATAATTTTTCTTGCTCCTTGATCTCCTTGGAGCTTATCCAAGCTTGAAAACATTTGTTTTGAAAATAAAACCGGCGCTCTGGCAATTCCTTGATAAAAAGATGAAATAAACGGAACGGAAAAATGTTTTTCAAACAGAGAAACAAATGTATCTATCAGAACGATACTTATAAGAGGCTGATCTGCCAGCAGCACAATAATAGCATCAGCGCTTAATTCTTTTGCTTTTTTTAATCCGCACTTTAAAGACGCAGACTGACCTTTTAAGGCGCTACTACAAGAAGTATGACTCCACTTCTGCTGATATGCTTTTGAAAAAAGAATAGGGTCAATCCACTCAAGAGAATCTCCTTTCTTTGTGACTACTATCGTATGATTTACTTTTGAACAAACCGCTTTTCGTAAAGCTTTACTCCCTAAACATCCATTCCCTAAAGGCAGCAGCAGCTTATTGGTGCCCATCCTTTTACTAGCTCCCGCGGCAAGATAAACAGCAACAATATTTAATCCGGATATTTTCACACCTTTTTTTCATCATACATTCGGAGGTTTTGAATTAATTCAGCAAGAATACTAACGGCAATTTCCTGCGGTCCTACCGCTCCTATAGAAAGTCCCACCGGGGAATGAATATGGGAAGGAATATCAGTATTCAATAATCGAAGCGTTCGCTTTTTAGATCCTAAAACTCCTATATACTTTACAGGTTTTGATTTTAATAGGGAGAGAATTTCTTGATCGCGATAAAAATTATGCGTCATGATCACAACAAAATTATCGCTCTGCACGGACAATTGTTTGTCTACTTCCTCTGGGAATCCAATATGTATTTCCTCTGCTAGCGGAAAATGTTCCTTATTACATAAAGCTGGTCTCCAGTCGCATAAGGTAACAAGAAAACCCGTATTGGCAGCAAGTGATACTAAATATTTTGCATCGGTACCTGCCCCCCATATAATTAGACGAGGCTTCGGTTTATATAGATGAGCATATGTGAGCAGAGAGCAATTTGAAAGTTGAATACCGCTCTTTTTCCCATTCCAATCATCTGTTGCAAAAGATGATTGGTCGCTATTTGCACCAAATGTTTCGCCCGTCTTTTCTACATAAAAAGAAGTTGTTTGAATAAAGTCTTTTTCTAATTTTTTAATATGTAAAACAGGATTTCGGTTATCTAACTGACGTTTTACCCGCAAAAGGTTTTGCTTCATCCTCGCAGTTACGGGCTCTAGGAGAATATAGAGGATTCCATTGCAGCCTGCTCCTTGTCCCCACCCTGCATCACCTTCTTCTTTTAAATTATACGTAACGGTTAATACATGTTCTGTGTGGAACAACTCTTTTACGCGCTCAGCAAGATCTGCTTCTACACAACCAGCGCTTAACATCCCAATATTCTCCCCGTTTTCTTGAAACAGCATGGACGTTCCTTCCTTTAAATAAGAGGATCCTTCTACATGAATAATCGTTGCCAACACGCTTTTTACTGTTAATCTTTCTACAGCATGTAAAATGTCATGCATTTTTATTATCTCCTCCTTTTACTACTGATTTTTTAAAATCTTTTCACGTTTTGTGGAGAACTAAAATACGCTACAGTAGACTACTTCTGCTCTTGGAATGAATCCATGTATTATTCATATTTTCACCGAAGTTACAATAAGCTTTTAAAGACTTAGAAGAACTGTCGTTTGAAAGGAGAATAGTATGCTATTTGACTCAACAAAAATCAACCTAGGAAAATTGAACGTTCGCAGTGCTGATCAAGCAAGCAGTATTTCTATTGGAAATACGTTAAAAGTTACAAGGTATGTAACAGCAAAGAAAAATCAGGCCTTCGGACAGCAGCTCGCTGATCAATGTTTTTCAGCAGAATCT
This sequence comes from Priestia megaterium, assembly GCF_009497655.1. NCBI lineage: Bacteria > Bacillati > Bacillota > Bacilli > Caryophanales > Bacillaceae > Priestia > Priestia megaterium. The sequence goes on from NZ_CP023317.1 coordinate 2,519,488, forward strand.
GCTTACAAAACTGTAGATAATGATTATGTGGATGCATTTGCAACAAAAAATGATAAATAAGGAGGAAACCATATGATTTTTTCACCTATGGTCATTAACTTACAAGCCTTCAAAGTGAACGTTCTGGATAATTCATCCGTTTTAAGCATAGGACCTAATCAGCAGCTTGACGTGTTCGTATCTTATAAACGTAATCAAGGACTAGGAGAATCAAACGGAGATTTTTCTCCAAACGTAACTCCGTTCTCATGGATTATAGATTCAGATGTAAACGATTCAAACTCAGTTAAAAACAGCGTAATTTAAGCTTCTACACCGCCTCTAACGAGCATGACTAGCAGCATACCTTCATCTATTCGTCTACTAGTATTCAACCTGATGCCTAATAAATATAACCTGCGTCTGAACTGGCTATATTTATTAGGCTCTTTCTATGAAATGGGTACTTTTTGAAAAGACGATGGGCTATCAATTTGATCACGATCATCAACACAGCTTCTCGTTCCTATAAACCCGCTATCATCACCGAAATTTTGCCCAAACCCCTGTGTTTTTTTATCTGAATTATTCCAGTCTGCTAGTAAATTCTGTCCGATATTTACCGCAGACGCATTTTCAAAGGAATTTATCTTTAGCATTAAAATATTAATATTTATAGATGCACCTGACATTTAAACCACCCCCTTTTCAAACTATATTCAAATTCCATCTTTTTATGATGTGTGGTAAGGAGGAAACCATATGGACTTTGATAAACTTATGCAGTGGATGGAATTCGCTAAAAAATATCAAACAAACGACTTTTGGAACGGTGTTTTTGATCAAACTGCTTTTAACGAATTTATGAAAGAAAATATGGATATGACTGCTCAGGATTCGCATCAGGCTCCTCAACCTCCTAGAAGTAATTTTCCACCTATCGACATTTATGTTACTCCTCACGAGATCATTGTTATCGCTGACCTGCCTGGTTATCTAAAAGAAAACTTGCACGTTTCTGTTTCAGGCAGCCGGCTTCTATTAAAAGGCTCGCCCCACCCTCTCATTACAGGGCAGCCTGTTGTACAAGAACGACCTTCTGGAGATTTCAACCGAATTATCGAATTGCCTGAGCCTACAGATGCGCATCATCTGCGTGCAAAATTTGAAAATGGACTGCTTATTCTTTCTTATCACAGGAAGTTTTTTCAAGAAGAGCGTATTCATATTGAATAAGGTTTAGTAGTTTTACGAATGAAACGTAATGCTGCACATAAGCATTTATAAATGCAAAAAATTTAATATTAACTCCCAAACTGAATCAATATGTATTTATCTAACTGTGATTACAGAGGAAATAAGCCCAAGATGAGGAGAAGCGAAATGTCTATGAAAGGATTTTTTAACCCCAAACAGACTAACCAACATCTTCAAACTGAGCTAGCGGACTTCAAACATCAAATCAAGCGTATTAACACGCTTGAAGTTCACATGAACCGTTTTTTAAAACTCGAACCGCAAATGGGTTCTCTCATAATGCTCAAAAAAAAGCTGGAGTCTCAGCCAGCGCTTTCCAACGATTCTTCATCTTCACAAAGAAGTGCTCACAAAAACACTGAACAATCATATACAAAAGACATGCAGGATACTGCTAGGCAGCTTCATTTTTTAAAAGAAAAAGTAGCACAATTGGAACAAATCATCTCCACGCAAAACCCTCGCGATAAAAAGAAAGAAGCTGTGCCTTATCCGGATATAGCTAGCTTAGTAGAACAATATGTAGAGAAACAAATGGCTCCTTATCTCGAAAAAATGAACGAACTAGATAACAGAGTTTCAGCATTAGAGCGAAGTATGTCGCTTTTAACTGAAGTACAGGTGGACATGCTAAAACGAACGTCTTCCCTTCAAGAAGAAGTAAAATTGATTCATCAAAAAGCGGCACTTTTAGAAAATGCTCCCCCTCCTATTCATATTGATAAATTTTTTCTTGATAAATACGAACAAAACAACAATATTGGCCAAGTGGGCATTAAGGAGCTCGGAGGTGCTTTAAACATCGGAGCTACATACGGAAGCGGAGCTATACCAAAGGATTTCACGGACCAAATCCAAAAAGATATGGAAGAGTTAAAAAACGCTAAATCAGATATTTCTTCTGGTAAACCGAAGCCTGCACAAGAGGATAAAGAGAATTCTTCTTCCGCTTTCGAAAAAGAAGAAGCGTATACAGAAGTTCCTATTTTTGATGAAGATGATCCAAAGGAAGAGTCAGTCTAAAAAAGTTATAAAATTATATTTAGTTATGACTAGAATTTTTGCAAGCTATTCTTTACACTATAGGTAATAACTTCAAAAAAGGAGATATGCTGATGCCAAAGCTTTTATGGAGAATAGGTGCTGTCATGTTGCTAATGTGTGGAGGCTTTATCTTTTTATTTATTGCTGCTTCGCAAATGATGGTTCAGCAATACAAACCTTTTTTTAGACGCGAGAGTGCATAACTCTCGCGTTTTTTTATTGAATAATATCCTGTTTATGGTAATATATATCAAAAAGATATAGGTGAGGAAAGTAAATGAAGGAAAATCAAACAACATATGCGATTTTAGGACTGCTTACCACTGAATGCAGAACTGGTTATGAAATTAAGCGGTTAATGGATCGAAGTTTAAATCATTTTTGGAAAATTAGCTATGGTCAAATTTATCCCACTTTACAAAAGCTTGTGAATGAAGAACTAGCAACGGTAAATTCCGTTACTCAAACTGATAAACCGGATAAAAAAGTGTACGCAATAACAACTAAAGGAAAAGAAGTTCTGCAAGATTGGCTGCGTGAACCTATTAAGCAGCTCCCCTCAGAACGAAATGAACTTTTGTTAAAACTATTTTTTAGTAGTCACCAAGAAAAGCAGCTCACAATTTCGCAGTTAAAAAACGCTCAGCAGAAACTAACTGAACGCTATCACATGTATTGCGGAATCGAAGACAGCATTTCTAAAAGCCCTTCTCCTGACAGAACGTATTGGCTTATTACCCTAGACTACGGTAAACGAACAACTCGTGCTTCGATGGAATGGTGCAAAGATACGATTAATAAATTATATGATGAGGAGGCGCAGAATTTATGATTCATTCCAATCGTGTAATGGCTAAGCCCGGTCAGGATCTGGTCGTCTTTGTTATAGGAATGCGTATTAATAAATGGACAGCCGTACACAAATGGCTCCCTGTATTTAAAGCAATGCCTCCTATGATTCGCGAATTGTATGCAAACAAAAATCTTGGCTTTTTATCTTTGCAAGGATCTTTTAATTTAAGAACCATTACGCTGATTCAATATTGGGAGTCAGTTGATCAATTGACCTCCTATGCCAAAGGTCCTCAGCACTTAAAAGCTTGGAATTCTTTTTATAAACAGGCTTCAAAAACGAATGCAGTTGGCATTTATCATGAAACGTACGTCATTCCTGCAGGAAATTATGAATCAGTATATGTGAATATGCCTTCGTTCGGCTTAGCTAAAGCGCTTGGATCTGAAACCATAACGAAGCATACTCAAACTGCTAAAAAACGTTTGAATGTTAAAAGAGGTTAAGACATGACGAAATGAATCCAATCTAAAGACGAACAAATGGGATGCATGAGCTGAACCGCTTGTGACGCCGCAGTTGATTTCCATGCAAGGCTTCGCTTTCCGCGGGCGGCCGCTGAGCCTCCTCGTCGCTTCCGCTCCTGCGGGGTCTCACCTGTTCCGCTTTTCCCGCAGGAGTCTTCGCCTTGCCCTCCAATCAACTGCTAAAAGGAATGACACAGATGAAACATACGTTCACCCTAACAAAAGAAAAAAACGAACCCTTGATTAACATGTTTGATCAAGGGTTCGTTTTTCACTTGGGCTAAAATACTTTTTCCTCAGCCTCTTCATTACATTTGTTATACATATATTTTCAGCATTTGATTGGCACCTTTTTGAAATTCATACGGGACATCTGCTATTTCTGTTCCTTTTACTAGAGGCGCAATCTCTTCTAAAAGCTGCGGCAAATAGGTAGAAATCTTGCCGCTCAGGTCCGTTAAAGGAAACAAGCGCACTTCCTCTTTTGTAACGCGTATCAGTTCTTTTAAAGCCTCTAAATGAAACGGATAATCTAACCGGTCGCTGTACATAAATAAAAAGTTTGCACAAAGCGTTAAATCAAATTCGTTCTTTTGAAACGGCAAATTAGGAAGCGCTCCGTACTGATAGGCTTCGGGGCTCTTTTTCATATGAGCAATACAATCTTTTAATGCTCTTTTTCGATGTTCAGTTAAATTATCAATAGATGAAAAATATTTCCACACATATTGCTCCTGTACGTGCTGCATTTGATTCATCGTATGAATTAAATCCAGGCTTCCCTTCTTTTCAAGCTCTTCTGCCGTAAATTTATAGGCAATATCACAGCTAGTAGCCGCCGCACCTTGCTGCAAGGCATAAGCAGTAAAAGAACAGGCTCCGCTAGCACAATCTAACACTTTTTTTCCTTTTAAACGCTTGTCATTCAAATTAAACATAGCTCTATACTCTTCAAACGTTCTGCCGATAAAAACAACTCGGTCAATTCCTAACTTTTTCTCTGCTAAACTCAACTCTACTCAGCTCCTATCTTTTACTCAGACCTTTATTTTACAGAAAATTGGATTAAATTCCAATAGTTTATGTAGTAATTAGGTTAATCACCATCTTTTGAAGCACTAAAAACAAGGCCCAACACATAACTCCTATGGATAAACTCACAAACAAATGAAGGGAGTTTTTTACACAAATATAGACGACAGCAAGTAATAAAATAGTGCCTGGGAGTCCATAAAGAACGCCAAGTGTAAACTGACTGACCACTTCCTTTTTTTCTCCTTGCACTGACAACCATATAATACTTAGTAAGCTCACAATTGGAAGAGCAGCCACGATTCCACCGTATGCCGGAAATCTTTTGGCCATTTCTGTTACCCCTGCAATAATAAGAGCCGACATTAAAATTTTGATGATACTATACATGTTCTGCACGCTCGCTCAATAACTGAAAAGCCTGTTGAATCAGCTGTTTTTCAGATGCTGTCATTTCGCGTAAAATAGCTGATACTTTTTCTTCATCCAAGCTTGAATTCCGTTTTAAGATGTCTTTTCCTGCTTCTGTTAAATGCAGAATTACTTTTCTTTCATCCTGTATATCTCTATTTTTATACACATATCCTTTCTCGATGCTTCTCTTTACATGTTCAGATGCCGTATTATGTGAAATAGTTAAATAATCTGCGATTTCTCTTATTCCAACCGAAGATGATTTGTCGATATGCTGCAAAAGACGTATGGTTTGGTGCGTAATTTTCTCTTGATGCGTATAGTGCAAATGATAATAAATAGACGTCCAATAGCCGTTTAACTCCTCTACTTTCATGATCATGCTCCTTTATATCGTATTTTTAGTTATTATCGTATTATACGATATATATTACAGAAACGACAGCCAGTTTTCAATACTACCTTCTTTTTATCTTGCATCTCACATAATAATACGATTTAACAGTTACACTAATCGTACACACTGTGAAAGGCGGTTGTATGACATTGATGCTTCGACTGTTAAAATGGGTTCCGAATCTCTTTACGATTGGAAATTTGCTAAGCGGCGTATTTTCCATAGCCTTTAATATGAACAGCTACGAACGCTTAGCTGCTCTTTTTATTTTTTTAGCCGCTTTTTTCGATTTATTTGACGGAAAAATTGCCAGAAAGCTAAAAGTTAACAGTGAGTTTGGTGTAGAGCTAGATTCTTTGGCTGATATTATAAGCTTTGGCGTAGCGCCTGCAATGCTATTTCATACTCTTTCTCCCCACTCTTGGCTAACCGTACTCGCTTTTATGATTTATCCAAGCATGGGTGCATTAAGGTTAGCTAAATTTAGCGCAAATCCAACTGTAGGTTACTTTATAGGACTGCCTATTCCTTTTCCAGCTCTAATTATCGCACTGCTCGGCATGTTTTATTATGTGAATCCTTATCTTATGATTATTTTAGCCATTTTGATGGTGAGTCCTATCCGGATCATGAAAATTTAGATGCCATAAAAGACAGACAAAATGCCTGTCTTTTATAGCGCTGTCCATTCCTCACACAGCATTTTATGCTTAAATCTCAGCTCATGTTCTCTTTTTTCAAGCTGAGCTTGTAAAGAAAGCCACTCCTTATTATCAGGTGCTGAGCATAATTTTTCTTCAAGAGACAGTAAGGAATCCAGTACGTCTTCAAGTTGAGCAGCAACTTCTCTTTGCTGTTTCATGTTCATTTTTTTCAACAGTAGTTTTTCATTTTTCTTCATTTTTTTCACCTCTTTCTTTTCTTTACCCGATGATGAGTGTTTTAGTATGAAAAGCACGTGATTAAAAATAGTTTTATTGTAGTAAAGACCCTTTAATAGCCTATTTTTTATCTTTGTTGATTATTTAGAACATAGTTTAATAAGATATATTTACAATTAGTAATACTTTTACAAACCGTGATATACTAAAAAAAAAGAAAGGATGATGAATAGAGAATTATGCTGCAAAAATTTGGTTTTTCTCAGTATGAAAGTCAAGTATATGAAGCGCTGCTTGCGAATGAAGGTCCGCTGGATGCTAGTTCGATTGTCACGTATTCGCATGTTCCAAAAGCAAAGATTTATGAAGTACTTAATCGTTTAATTGATAAAGGCATTGTAGTAAATACATTGTCCGGGAAAAAGAAACTTTATTCAGCGGTAGCCCTTCAAACCGTCATTCAAAAACTTACTGCTGATTTTGAAAATGACATTAATGAATTAAAAACATATAAAATTAAAAGAACGTTTACAGATGATCATGTTTGGAGTTTAAAAGATAAATCCTCTATTTCTGCTCACATTGAACAATTGATTCACGAAGCGGAATCTTCTATTATTTTATCGGCTTGGAATGATGAGTTGGAACATTACCGCTCATTGCTAGAAGAAAAAGAGAAACAAGGCGTAAACGTCGAGGTCTTAACCATAGGAAACTTGCAGACTGCCCTCAAACATTTACATACATTAAATCCAATAGATGATCATAAAAACCTTGAGCCGTCGCAGTTGATTATTGTTGACGATGCTTACCTTTTATTTGCGGGCATTGAACATGAGACATGGAAAGCAATAAAAACCATGTCGCAGCCGCTTGTAAAAGTTTTTGCTGATTTCTTTTACCATGACGTTGCACTTACCCATATTACAAAGAAATATCAAGAGCAGCTTCTTCAGGATTCTGAGATCATGGAGCTGCTTACTCGACTGCGATATTAAAAAGGTTACTAATGAATTAGTAACCTTTTTAATATTACCTATTGAAATCCACTCTAAAAAAGGTTACTATTCTAGTTGTAACTTTTTAAAGAGGGGGTTTTTTGATGAATAAAAAAGTTTACATACTTGCGATTGCTTCTTTTGTTGTTGGAACAGTCGAATTAATTCTAGGAGGCATCTTAGACTTAATTGCCGATGCATTTCATGTATCACTAGCAAAAGCAGGTTATTTAATCTCTATTTATTCGTTTGTTTATGCCTTGTCTGCGCCGATTTTACTAAATGTGACGGCTAAGATAGAGCGTAAAAAAGTTTATATGTGGACATTATTTATTTTCTTATTGAGCAATGTATTTTCAGCCTACAGTTCGGGCTATTATATGCTATTAATCGGGCGTATCCTCGCTGCTGCGAGCGGCTCTTTTATTATTGTCCTATCTACCACAATGGCCTCTAGAATGGTAAAGCCTGAATATCAAGGCAGAGCAATTGGCGTTGTGTTTATGGGAATCAGCGGCTCACTTGTTTTGGGTATTCCTCTTGGTATTTTGATTGGAAATGCGCTTGGCTGGCGTCAAGTATTTGTTATGATTGCAATCTTAACTGCTATTATTATGATTACCGTTTGGTTTACAATGGAGCGTCTAGCTCCCGCTCCAATTGTACCGTTAAAGACTCAGATAAAAGCTTTACGCAATAAAAAAATGCTTGCTATTCACCTAGCAACATTGTTTGTACTGGCGGGCCATTTAACGCTTTATGCGTACTTCACGCCATTTTTACAAGAAACGCTAGGATTAAATACAACGATGGTAACCATTATTTATGGTATTTTCGGTCTTGCTGCAGTGGCAGGAGGAGGACTTGGAGGAGCTGTTTCTGATAGATGGAACCCTTCTTCGTCTGTTATCACCATGATTGCTCTCTTTTTTGTTAGCATGATTGCTATGCCGTTTGGCGTTCATTTGCCATTCGTTGTGTTCTTGCTTCTTATGATTATTTGGAGTGCGCTCAGCTGGGCGGTCTCACCGGCTCAAAGCAATTTAATTATTCATAGTGCACGCGACACGTCGGACATTTTAATCAGCACCAATGCAGCGATTTCACACGTAGGAATTGCGATCGGCTCCTATGTCGGAGGAATTGTCGTTAATCAATACTCTGTTATTTATAACGGCTGGGTCGGGTCTATTTTTGTATTGCTTGGTCTTTGCTTCTCTCTTTATGCGGTAACACGAACAGAAAGCACAGCAGATACGCTTCACAGTAAATAAGCTTTTACAAAAAGAGATTGGATAAAAATAATTTCATAAAAGTGAAACACGAACTATCTATCAAAAATGGATAAATAGTTCGTGTTTTTTTATAATCATGGTGAACGCAGGTACTTATAGCTGTTGGTTGGAGGACAAGGTGAAGACTCCTGCGGGAACAGCGAAACAGATGAGACCCCGCAGGAGCGAAGCGACGAGGAGGCTCATCGGCCGCCCGCGGAAAGCGAAGCCTTGCACGGAAATCAACAGCGGTCGAGCAAGCAGTCCAGATCATGCATCCAAATTGTTTGTCTTTGAGTTGGATTCATTTCGTTCTGTCCCATCCTCTTGTCATTGTGATTGCTCTTAATACATTTTAGCTGCAAATTGAGATTCGGATATAACGATAAAACCATGCTTTCTTAACAACGCAGTCGTTACCCCTTCACCGGCTATTTTAACACCTAGAAATGCTCCGTTATATATATGTTCACTTCCGCATGAAGGACTGTTTTCTTTTAGTACAATAACAGTAGCTTTTATTTCTTTTGCGATGTTCAGTGCCTTATAGGCCCCGTCTATGTATATATCTGTCACGTCTTTTCCCGATCGTTCAATAACTCGCGCATTTCCGTTTATTACGTCTATTCCCGTTCCTTTTATAATTTCTGCCGGTTCTCTAGGCGTGTGAAATCCACCTAACAGTTCCGGACATATCATCACCGCTTCTTTATTTTTAACGAGCGCTTCCATTTCCTTAACTAAGGCACTACTTCCATTATATCTGCAAGCTTGACCTGCTAAGCAAGAACTAACCAATATCACAGAATTCTCCCTCCCATAAAAAAACACTTCTCATTCATCATACAAAGAATATATGACGAATGGAAGTGTTTACCTTTTATATTTTATTCAAGATCACGCTTTGACTCCTGCTCTTTGTCTCGATCCGTTTTCGCTTCAAATTCAGATCGAGTCATTACGTCCTCTACATGCATATTTACTTCTACTACCTCTAATCCCGTCATATCGTGAACTGATTTTTTTACGTTATTAACAGTTTCAGAGAAAATGGATGGAACATTTTTTCCGTATTCGACAATTACTTTTAAATCAAGGGCCACTTGCTTTTCTCCTACTTCAGCGTTAATCCCTTTTGTGATATCTTCCGTGCTGCGGAAGCGATCTGTTAACCCGCTCATAAATCCGCCGCTCATTGATAAAATCCCTTTAATTTCGTTAGCTGCAATTCCAGCAATTTTTTTAATGACTTGATCTTCAAATGTTAATGTATTTTGATTTGTATTTTCCTGAGATTTTACTGCTGTATTTGTTTCATTAACTGCCATAACGAACATCTCCCTTAAAGTGATTTTCTATCTTCCTTTAGTAAAAAATCCTACCCAATTATTTAAGTCTAAATGACCATCTCGCCACTTCCCGATTACATAACCAATTCCCATAAAAGCTACAATTAGCAGCGTGGGGCCAAAACCAATTGTTAATAGTAAAATTGCCAACACTAAACCTGCCAAAATACCAAGTACTCGGCCACGGTATGGAATCAATTTATCTGGAGTACCCATTATGTCCCTCCTTCATCACACAACACGCTCTTTCTTTCGCGTTTGTGTATCTGTTAAATCGATGCGGACGGAGTGAACGGGAAGCTCAAGTAAAGCCTCTACGGCACGTTTCGTTTCAAGCTGCATCTCTTTTCCTAGTGTTGGTAGTCCATCTCGTCCAAACAGCGAACAGTTAATATATAGACTAACTCTTTCTTTACGAGAATGAATAGATGCTTGGACTTCAGGAGAGCGTATTCCCTGAAAGCCTCTAATTGCTCGCAAAGCTGTAGATTCAATCGTGGCTTTAGAAATGGTTATTTTGCCTTCGCCTGTTACAATTGCTAAATTCTTTTTAGGCGGCCTGCTAAATATGCCTGTTAAAAGAAAAATAATAAAAATAACAGCTAAAAATGCGCTTATTGACAATATTGTGTAGTAAAACCACTCCTGATGCTGCCACTTTTCTACCCAGTTCGAAAGGTGAGGAACCTTATAAACCATCAGTGCTAACATACCGGAACAAATCAGTCCTGCAATTCCAATAACTGCGATTAAAAACCGATTAAAATTATTCAATTTTCCACCTCATCTCAACGTGAACTCCTACTGTTTTTTAGTTATGTGTATAGGAAAGGCAACGAGATATTCAATAGTTACCCGCGATATTTTTTTAATAAACCTTTTAACTGTAAAACTGAATATAAAAAAACGACTAGGTTTCCCTAGTCGTTTTCCACGTCTCTATACGTTGTCTTGTGAGCTTTGATGAACTTATTACCGTTTATTAAACCGCCAATTAATAAAATAGCGGCCGTTAAATAAAACCAGACCATTAAAATAATAATACTTCCAAGCTGACCATAGATTTGCGAGTAGCTTCCAAACTGGACATAGTATCCAAATCCGGTAGATACAACTTGCCATCCTAGTGTGGAGAAAACAGCTCCTGGAAGTACATCTTTCCACGTTACTCTTGCGCTTGGCATCAGTTTGTAAAAAAGAATAAAAAAGCCTAATAAAAATAATGTCCCAATTCCCCATCTAATTGTCGTCCAGCTTTGAAACCATATGTCAGGAACATGGACTTTTGTTAACACCAAATGTCGAATGACTTCTTCAATAATTGGCACAAACAATGAAATAGCTACCACAACCATAAAGCCAAAGGTCAAAATTAAATCATTGATTAAACCGCGCAAAAACGTTTGTTTTCTTTGAATATGATACGCATCATTTAACGAGCGAACCAAAGATTGTATAGCCATAGATGCGAGCCAAAAAGTTGCTAATAAACTAAAAGACAAAACTTTTTTCCCGCTATTGTTAACTGTTTCAATTGATCTTTCAATTACGTCGTAGGCGCTTTTAGGGGTAAATGGTTCAATAAAGACGAGCAAATTGTTTGTGTCAATTGGAAAGAAACTCAGCAGTGAAAAAAGAAAAATAATAAACGGTACAAAAGATAACAAAAAATAGTAGGCTGTTTGAGCAGCCTGATCAAAGAAACGCTCCGTAAAAAAACGAGCGGCAACGGTCTTGGATGTTTGAATCATACAGCGTTCTCCTTTACTTTCGATTCACCGTGTAGTGAAATTCATATTCAATTTTTATGTTCAACATGTATTGGATAAGTTTTGGCTTATACAGCTTTCCTTTTCCATTATCCGCGGATAACAAAGAATTTAACCTGTAAAATCACACAGCCGGTTTGTAAAAGAAGATATTATTATCATTGCCTCTGCCATTACCACCATATTAATAGATCTTCTTTTTCTTTTATAAAACCGTAAATTCTTTGGGACTGATTCCCTTTTTTCTTATATCTTAAACTTTTTTACGCTATGTTAAAAAAATAAAACATAAGAGCGCCGATCAGCATCAGCATAATCATTAAAACAAAAATAACCAAAGCGTGAGATGATTGATACGTTTGGCTGTTAATTTTTTTGCGGGTTGAAAAATAATGATAAGTTGAGAAAAGAAGCAACCCTGCACTTGCAGCTAAAGAAAAGATGATAACAGCAATAATAAGAGTATCGGCTGCTTCACTTAAATTTTTCCCCGAATTAAAATGCAAACCACCTGCAACAAAACCAATGCCGAGTGTAGCAATAGACGTTCGAATCCACGCTAAATACGTTCGTTCATTTGCTAAATGCTGCTGAATATAAATAGATTCATTTTCTTTTTTAGTCATGCACATACCACCGTCCTTTTATATGTCTTCTATTATAAATAAATGCTCAAACGAAAATAAATTGAGGACGCTTCATGCCACATTATACCCAAAAAAAACGAATCATTACCATTTTCAAGCGGTCGAAAAAGCTGCTTCACAAACTAAAAAAAGCCAACCCCAGTTGGCTTTTTTTAGTTTATGAAACATTTTCTTTATCTTGATTATGCTGATATTCCTCGTCCCAATAATCAGCGTTTTGAATTCCTAATTTCCCAGGAAAAAAGACAGGATCTATCCCTTGTTTTCTCTGCTCGCGATAATCTTTTAAGGTTATTAAAGCAGGCTTAGCTAAAATCAAAATTGCAATTAAATTGAACCAAACCATTATTCCAACTCCGATGTCTGCTAATGCCCATGCAGTTTCAGCTGTTCGGATAGACCCGTACAAAGTAGTGGCTAAAAGAGCTGCCTTAAGGATCATGGATACTATTTTATTTTGTTTGCCTTTCATTACGTAAGCTAAGGTCGTTTCCGCATTATGAATAATGAGAACATAGTTTTAATATAGAGTTAAAAAACAGAAAATTCACTCTTTTTGTCAGGTTGTTTTACACATTATTTGATAAATAGACAAAATTTGTGGATATAACGTATATTTTAGACAGATTATCTGACGCTTTTTTCAGTGAAGCATAAGTTCTTTACATATCCCCTACTGTTACAGCATAAGGTAATGAGTGAACTAAGGGTCACTTTATGTTCTAGGCGGAGTGTAACCGCAGCACATCTTTCTGTTTTCATTTCATGTTAATAGTTCACTAAGTGAATCATTTTATTTTTAAATATTTCTGATATGTGGTATAATTTAAGCTGATAAAAAGATGCTGCATGTATGCTAAAAGAGCAGGCCGTATGGTTTCGCTCTTTTGTTGTTTTTACGCTATGCGGCACGACGAAAGAAGGAAATAGAATGGAATTATGGAAACGAAACTTGTACATTTGCTGGTTCGGTTCTTTTTGCACCACAGCCGGGATGAGTTTAGTTATTCCGTTTTTACCGCTTTATATTGAAAAGCTGGGAGTTCACGATACAAGCTCCATCAGCAGATGGGCTGGTATTGCGTTTGGAGCTACCTTTTTAATGGCGGCTATTGTTTCTCCTTTATGGGGGAGTTTGGCCGATAAATACGGGCGAAAGCTTATGCTCCTTCGCGCAAGCTTGGGTATGGCAATTGTTATGACTTCTATTGGTTTTGTGCAAAATGTCTATCAGCTTGTCGGGCTGCGCTTTTTAATGGGGGCCGTTTCCGGCTTCATCTCTGCAGCCATTACGTTAGTAGCGACTCAAACACCTAAAGAGCACAGCGGTAAAGCATTAGGGACGTTGTCTACAGGGGCTGTATCAGGATCTTTATTAGGACCGCTAGTAGGCGGCTACTTAGGAGATACAATTGGATTGCGTCACGTCTTTTTCGTAACAGGCGCATTTATGTTTTTGTCTTTTTTAATTGTAAATTTAATTCAAGAAGACAAAAAAGAGACGGCGAAAACGACGAAAGAGTCTAACATTGGGTTACTTTCTCTTAAGAATTCAAAGGCCGTGATTGGTGTATTTGTTACAACTTTTTTACTGCAGCTTGCGGTTATGGCTATTCAGCCAATTGTTACACTGTATGTAAAACAACTGTCTACTCATACCGACCATCTTGCCCTTATTTCAGGCTTTGTCGTAGCGGCAACAGGAATTTCAAATATTTTAGCTGCATCCAAACTTGGCAAAGTCAGCGATCGCGTGGGTCCTCAAAATGTGCTTCAAATATGCTTGCTTATCGTAGCGGTTATTTGCGGCTTGCAGGCCTTTGTGCATAGTACTTGGCAGCTATTCTTACTGCGTTTTTTACTCGGTTTTGCAATGGGAGGATTATTACCTTCTATTAATTCTTATTTAAAGAAAATTGTGCCGGACTCGATTACAGGTAAAATGTTTGGATATAATCAAACAGCGCAATACTTTGGGAATTTAGCCGGTCCAGTCATTGGCGGACAAATTGCCGGAGCTAAAGGAATTCCTTACGTATTCTTAACAACGAGTGTTCTTCTACTGTTGAATGCTGGGTGGGTATATTATCAGCGTCATCACGGACAACAGCTAGACGGTAAAGCCGCATAAAAAAACCTTCCGTTTTAACGGAAGGTTTTTTTATTACCACAAGGGTTCTTCTTCGCTGCTTACTTCATAAGAAAGTGGCATCATAATAACCGCTGCTATGAAGAAAATAAGCTCCGCGACAACAATGGATGGAAAGGAAAAGTCAAATAGTGAGAGAATAAGCCAAATAATAAGGGGTGCAAATGAGTAGATTGATAATCGCTTTTGGGATTTTGCAGAGATATACTGTTGTTTGTCACAGTGTGGGCATTCTAAAACGTTTCTAAATGTTAACAGTTGTTTAAAGGTTGTCCTCCAGTTCCATTTATGATTACAATTTTGACAGGTGGCCATGGGCATCACGCTCCTAAAAAGAATTTATGTACATATAAAGTATACGTACAAGTTGGTAAAGAGTTTCATTTTTATGATTAAAAACGTTTTTACTATTATAACATAAAACAAAATAAAAGGCTTTTTACAGGAAAAAGCCTTTTATTTCAACGTTTATTTAGAAACAGCTTCATTCGTTTGAGAAGTTGTTTTTACTTTTATAACCATAATAACAAAAGCGAGCAATCCAAGAATCGCTGCTACAAGAAAAGGAGCTTGAGGCGCTACGGCATTGCCGATAACTCCTGATAATAAAGGAGCAAACGCTGCGCCTAACCATCTTAAGAAATTATATCCTCCAGATGTAATTCCTCGTTCATAAGGAGATACTTCCATTACATGACTCGTAAATAATGCATTATTAAGTCCTGATACAAGACCTGCTGCCATAATTAAAACAATGCGCAACCATGTTGCATCAAAGGCAAATAAACAAATTAAAATAAGTGAAAAAACAATTAAGCTAACATGTAACACTTGTTTTGGCTGATATCTTTTTTCTAACTGATGTGCTAAAACCGCTGAGCCATAAGCTAAACATAATCCCCATCCAAAGAAAACAAAGCCAATTTGAAGAGCTCCGATCGATAGAATAAGCGGCGTATAAGCTAACACTGTAAAAAATCCGTAGTAATAAAGCATGCCTGATACAGCGCCTTGAGTAAATGGTTTTAATTTATAAAGTTTAACCATGTCTTTAAAACCTGCTGCTTTACGAGATTTAGTGCTTGTAGGCTGTTTAACAATCGTTAATACTAAAATAAAGGCGATAAAAATTAAAGCACTTGTACCGAAAAACGGCAATCTCCAAGAAGCATTTCCTAACACGCCTCCTACAAGCGGTCCTCCGGCCATCCCCAAACCAATTGCAGCTTCATATAATCCTACTGCTTTTTTCACTTCACCTGATAATGCAATAAGCAGCGTCATAGCTGTTGCAAAGAAAAACGAATTACCAAGTCCCCAACCTGCTCGGAAAATGGAAAGCTGAGGAATGTTGTTAGAAAACCCGCATAGGGCTGCAAAAATCGTCACAATGATAAGTCCTGTTACCATTAAGCGCTTGTCTCCTACACGTGACGCTAGAATGCCTGCTGGAATCATCATAATAGCCATCATCAACAAATAGGAAGTAAATAACATTTCTACTTGCCAATGAGAAGCTCCAATTTGCTTAGCAATTTCCGGTAAAATCGGATCTACTACTCCAATTCCCATAAATGCTAAAAAAGTAGCTACTACCGTAATAATTTGACCTAATCGGTTATTTGAATGCTGTCCTTCCACTCTTTCATCTCTCCTTTTGTTTTTGTTTTTTCATGTATTGCCATAGCAGATTCTCGCATTTCTTTTAATTCTGTTTTAAATGCCTGCATTTTTACAACTTTAAAATCAATCATCTTGATTTGATTTTCTAGCAAATCTTCTATTTGCGTGATCTCTTTCACTGACAATCCTTGCCGCTCACTTCTTTCTTCAATCATTCTTTTAAGCGACATAAACTGCTGCAGCTCCTGTAGAGAAAAACCGAGAACTTCTTTTGCTTCTGCTACTTTTCTTAGTTCTTTTACCTCTTCTTCGGAATAAATTCGTGCATTTCCTTTTGTGCGCTGCGGGGGTAAAATGAGTCCAATCTCTTCATAATACCGAAGAGCTCGCTTGGTCAAACCGGTCATTTTCGTCACGTCATCGATTAAATACATATGTTTCACCTCACCTCTCATTAACATTAACGTTAACGTTAACGTTAATCATTTATATACTCATTATAGATTAACGTTAACGTTAATGTCAACAATATTAAGGTATTTTATGTAAATCTTAAAAATATGTGCACAAAAAAACCTATTGAAAAATCAATAGGTTACATCAATATGTCATATAGCTGCTGTGCTGTTTCTCCTGTTACTTTACCGTACACTCCTCTTTTTTTAGAAGTAAGTTCCGCACTATCGGAGGTGAATCGTACATTGTATACAGCGCCCTCATAAGTAAGCTGTACATCTGGGTCAAGAGCGACGCTGTAATCAGCTTTTTTCCATTGAATTTGTTTCATAATTGATTCTACAGTTAAAGCATCTTCTGAACTTAACGTTTTATCTCCTGCTTTTATAGGCTTGCCCTCCCTGTTTTTATTAAATTTTAGTTCCGAATGAGAAGATGAAAATTCAAGTTGGTTTTTATCATGCGCTATGAAATCTTGGGGTAGTTCTACATAGCGGACAACCTCTCCTTCGTGTACAAACACAAGCATTTGATCAGCAGCAGATATTTTTTTCATCACTTCTTCACTAACCGGTGCGTTTACAAGTTTTTCTACGTCGGCTTTCTTGCTTTTGTTTGTGAATAAATATCCTTTTTCCCATTTAAAATCACTTAACTTCGATACATCCACTGAGCTTACACCTTTTTTTTCAAATGATTGCTGAATATTCTCTCCCATTTCTTTGTCGTTGGTGACTTGGGCATTAGAACTGCACCCTACTAAACAACAGAAAATAATGCCTATTACTATAAGAACCTTCACTTTTGCCTTCCTCCTCTCTACCATTCTTTTATAAAATTCCAACTTTGTACCATTTTAACATATAATTCCTATTTTTCGCGAAAACAAACAAAGAATACGCTTACATAATTTCACGCATATAATTTCTGTTTATTTATAAGTTTTTTCTGAATATTTTAAGAAAATTTTAATATTTTATTTAGTTCGTTTTTAAACTTTATCTTTAGACTAAAAAATAAGTTAAAAATAAATAACGCAGGAGGAAAACAATGACTTGTCTATCTGAAGTTTTAAAGTTTAATGAAAAATTTGTAACCAATAATCAATTTGAGGCTTTTCAAACATCCAAATTTCCTAACAAAAAAATAGTCATTTTAACTTGTATGGATACACGTTTGTTAGAATTACTTCCTAAAGCTATGGGGCTAAAAAATGGAGATGCAAAAATAGTGAAAAATGCCGGAGCTGTTATCTCCCATCCCTTTGGTAGCGTCATGAGAAGTATCTTAGTTGCCGTCTACGCTTTGCAAGCTGATGAAGTATGTGTCATCGGTCATCATGAATGTGGAATGACGGGCATGAAAGCTGAAGCTATTTTAGCCTCTGCTGAACAAAGAGGGATTAGCACGGAACAGATTCGTAATCTAAAATATGCTGGTATTGATTTAGAATCATGGCTGACTGGGTTTGAATGTGTAGAGGATAGTGTCGAAAACAGTGTGGATATGATTCGAAATCACCCTTTATTACCAAAAGACGTGCTTGTTTCTGGAATGGTTATTCATCCTTCAACAGGAAAACTTGACGTCGTTGTAAACGGCTATTCCCAAGACCGAGCTGAAACCGTAAGCTCATGAAGGAGGGTTTTATCGAATGCTAAAAGATAACCGATTTCAAGGCTATTCAGCAGGGCATTTACAAAAAGACATTATCGCCGGTTTGGTTGTTGGGGTCGTTGCTATTCCTTTAGCAATGGCCTTTGCCATCGCTTCTGGTGTAAGACCTGAATACGGAATTTATACAACCATTATCGCAGGGATTATGGTTTCAATATTAGGCGGATCGAAATTTCAAATTGCAGGCCCAACAGGTGCATTTGTTCCGGTGCTGCTTGGAGTTGTCATGCAATATGGTTATGAGAACCTCATTATTGCCGGCTTTATGGCTGGAATTATGATTACGCTTCTCGGAATATTTAAACTAGGGAAACTTATAAAGTTTATTCCGCGCCCTGTGACGATTGGATTTACAGCAGGAATTGCGATTATTATTTTCTCAGGTCAGATCGCTAACTTTTTAGGCCTAAAGGGAATTGCAAAACATGAGGAATTTCATTTAAATATGATTGAAATCCTACGAAAAATTGCAACGATTAACATTTACAGCGTCATCATAGCCGCTATTTGTTTAGCTATCGTGATTATAACGCCAAAGTTTTTACCTAAAATTCCCGGTGCCCTTCTAGGTCTTCTTGTCTCCACACTTGTAGCCATTACACTGTTCCCAGGAAAAGTTGCAACGATTGGCTCTACTTACGGTGCCATTCCGAGTAAACTACCATCTTTTAGCTTCCCAGATTTAACATGGGATAACATCGTGATGCTATTTCCTGCTGCCTGCGTAATTGCGATGCTTGGAGGTATTGAATCTTTACTATCAGCTGTTGTTGCTGATAATATGGCCAAAACCAAGCATAATAGCAATAAAGAGCTTGTGGGTCAAGGAATTGCTAATATCGCTACCTCGCTATTTGGCGGAATTCCTGCAACTGGTGCCATTGCCAGAACAGCTACTAATATTAAAAACGGGGCGGCTTCTCCGTTATCAGGAGTTATACACGGCTTAGTTGTTTTATTGGTCCTTGTGATGCTGGCTCCTTATGCATCAAACATTCCGCTGGCAAGTATGGCACCTATTTTAATGTTTGTGGCTTGGAATATGAGTGAACGTAAAGAATTTGCACATATTTTAAAAACCAAGTCAGCTGATTCATTTGTACTTGTAGCTACGTTTTTATTAACAGTTTCAATCGATTTAACAACAGGTGTAGGCGTAGGTCTACTTTTAGCTATTGTTATGTTCGTGAAACGAATGAGCGGATCACTGAAGATTTCAAAGGTTTTAGCGGAAACATCTGAAAACGCTCACAAATCTGAGCTGATGGAATATACCATGCAAGGATCTCTTTTCTTTGGATCGGCTGAAGTACTGGAAGATTCTTTTGATAACATCGTCGAAGCGAAACCGAAAGTTTTATTGCTTCGAATGAGCCAAGTATCCTTTATTGATACATCTGGAGAAGCTTTACTATCAAAGGTGGTCGAACGGTTGAAAGATTCGCATAGCCAAGTCGTTATTTCTGGCTTACAGCACCAGCCGAAAGAAATGTTAAAGTCAACCGGTCTATACGATAAGATCGGTGAAAAAAATATATTTTCCTCCGAACCTCCCGTCAGTAAGATTAAAGCTCGTCATAGAATCGTTACTACGTAATAAAAAAGAGATCCGAACGATTAATCGTTCGGATCTCTTTTTTAAATATTAAACCGGTACCCCGCTCCCCAAACCGTTTCTAGGTACTGAGGATCTGCTGGGTTTTCTTCTAACTTTTCTCTTAGTTTTCGAATGTGAACTGTTACGGTTGAAATGTCTCCTGAAGAATCAAACCCCCAAATTTTTTCAAATAGATGTTCTTTACTTAATACTTGATTTGGATGAGAAACGATAAACTTCAGCAAATCGAATTCCTTCGCTGTAAAAAACACTTCTTTGTCATTCACAAATACTCTTCTAGCCAGCGTGTCAATCGCTAAGCCATGAATACGAATCATACGCTTTTCCTGCTTATCAGAGAGTCTTTCATATCTCGCTAAATGCGCTTTGACTCTTGCGACCAGCTCCCCAGGGCTGAATGGCTTGGTAATATAGTCATCTGCACCTAGCCCGAGCCCTCTAATTTTATCGATTTCTTCTTTTTTAGCTGAAACTAAAATGATTGGAATATCTTTTGCAGCTCGAATTTGCTTGCACACTTCAAATCCACTCACTTTAGGGAGCATAATATCCAAAATAACCAAATCAAAATGTTCATTTAACGCTTTTTCTAATCCCTTATCACCACTATATTGAACGTCTATTTCAAAATCGTTAATTTCTAAATAATCTCTTTGCAATTCAGCAATACTTACTTCATCTTCAATCAACAATATCTTCTTCATGTGTATCACCATTTTCATTCATTTTTTGCAAAGAAAAGAAAATACTTGTTCCTTCGCCAAGCTTACTTAGTGCCCAGATGTCTCCCCCGTGGCGTTCAACAATTTGTTTTGCAATGGCTAGTCCAAGTCCACTTCCTCCAGTATTGCTATTGCGGGACTGTTCTGCTCGATAAAACCGGTCAAAAATATGCGCTAATGCTTCCGGTGAAATACCAGAGCCGTTATCTTTCACTTCAATAATGAGTTCGCTTTCGGTAGCGGAAAGAACGATATCGATTCTTTTTCTTTCTTTATCCATAAATTTAATACTGTTGGTTGTTAAATTTATTAAAACTCTTCGCAGCTGCTCAGCATCTGCTTTTGCATACAGTGTGGTTAGAGAATTATCGGAAAATAAAACATCAATATCATGTTCGCTCATTTCAAACTGAAGCTCTTGCACATAACTTTTCATAAAAGCAGAAAGATTAAGTTTTTTAAATACAAATGGAATTTCGTGCAAATCCAATTTAGAAAATAAAAACAGCTCATCGATTAACGCATTCATGTCTTTTGCTTTCGTTGAAATCGTTAACAAATATTTAGAAAGCTTATCTGGCGTATTAGCTACGCCATCTTGAATTCCTTCTACATATCCTACAATGGAAGTAATAGGAGTTCGTAAATCGTGTGAAATACTTGAAAGTAGCTGCTTTCTGTTATCTTCATATTGAATTTGCAGTTCAACAGAAGATTTTAGTTTTTGCCTCATTTCTTCAAAAGCTTGCGTTAATTCGCCAATTTCATCTTTTGAATTAGCAGAGATCTCAAAGTGAAGATCACCTTGTTTTATTTTTTCAGCCGCTTCTTTTAATTCACGAATGGGTTTAATAATGCTTCTTGAAACAAGATAGTTTAAAAATCCAATAATCACAATCACTAAAATTAATAGTAGAAAGATTAAAAAAGGGAAAATTCGATTAATAATGCCTACATAAGGGCTGATTTTTCGCAAAACGTAAATGCTTCCTTTTTCTTGATTTGAGAAAGGAAAATCAAGGTTGATATATGTAAAGTACTGCTTGCCTATTCGCAGCATGTCCTGCTGATACGAATGATTTCCTTTACTTTTTTGATGCTTTGGCAAGTATTTACGAAGGTTTTCTCCTTTAATGGATTCTGAAGCATATACAACCTCTGTGTTTTTTTGAATCACAATATCAATATTTTCAAATTCATATTTTTTAACCGTCTCCGGCCGCAGCAGCTGTTCTGGTTTTTTTTCACTCAATAACTTTAAATCTAAGAATGCATTTTCTTCTTCTGGCGTTAACAATTTATACTCATAGGAGTGACTGTACAGTTTTCTTACAAAATCGGCGTCTCCAGTAATAGAGAAGAAAATGAGAAAGCCCGATAAAAAAAGCAAAATAATAAAGACAAACACAATACTGATATACGTTAAAACAAAACGCAGCTGAATTGACATGACTTACCCTATGCCCCTTTGGCTTTAACAAAACTATTTGATAGACTAGTAAAGGTGAATAACAAATAGATCGTTAGACATTATACATATAGCAAAAATTAAAACAACAAAACAAATGTATATTCTCACTTTACCGTGATAGAGTGAGAATGAACACCACCTTTTTTACCATTTTATGAATTACTGGAAAATTATGATCTATTTTTCATAATATTCTTAGGCTGAAAGTTATACTATCTGTCTTAATATTTAAAAAAAGGAGACTTTTTAATGAAGATTATCAAAGCTACTTCCTCTCACATCCCTTCTGTTGCCCGTTTATACGTAGACAGCTGGCGCATTACATACAAAGGGTTAGTACCTGATGCTTATTTAAACAGCTTGTCTTATAAACAAAGTGCAGAAAAATGGTCCTTTTTTCTTACCGATCCTTCTCATTTTATTTTGCTCGCTATCGATGAACGAGAAAAGATTGTCGGCTTTTCAGCAGGTAAGCCTCATTTGTCCGGTGCTGAAATATACGCGCTATACGTTTGCAAGGAAGTGCAAAACCAAGGAGTTGGTCATCTTCTGTTTTTTCATTCAGTAAAAGAATTTACTGATCAGCACTATACGTCTATGATTATTTGGGCTATGAAGAAAAATAAGAAAGCCGTTCAGTTTTATAAAAAATTAGGCGGCAAAAAAATCTTGAATCGCACAAGTCAATTTGGAGAAACTAAAGTTGAAGACGAAGCATACGGTTGGGAACGTCTTCCTTCTAATAAATAAACGAGCACACTAGTGTGCTCGTTTATTTATTAGAAGATAATATTATTGAGCCGTCGTCTTTTTATCCGTTGAATGAACTTTATTACAAAGCCCATTCCAGTGCCAAAAACAATTCCCTTGACTCACTATAAAACAATCCAGCCATTTCTGAAAATTCATATGTAATACATGTGCATCTTGAAACGATGCGTTCCGCTTTTTTACTATTATATATGCAGGATGCGCTGATTTTTTGGAGTCAATGATAATCTCTTCTTCTCCAACAGACCCAATTGTCATATAGAGACTCTGACTTCTATAAGTTGTTTCTCTTACATCTTCTAAGCTATAAAGATTCCCTGTTATTTGTTTGTCAGCATCAATGAACAAATTACACCCATTTGTTAGCTGCAAAAACTGCTTATAGTCTTCAGGAAGTGATACATGCATTTCTTCTTCAAAAACATTCAGTTGGTTCTTGCTTACTCCATCAAAAAAAGTACAAGTGGTTCTGTATACTTCTCCTTCATTTTTACACACTTCTATAACATTATTGTTTTCCCACAGCCGCTTTCGAAGTGAATTTATTATTTTTTCAATCATACTCTTCCTCCAAGCGTTGGATTTAAAACGGTTACATTACATTAATTAAACAATAATGTGCTAATTCCTTCTTTCCTACTCAATTATACGATAAACTTTAGAAATTCATGTTTGCATAACATAGAAAAAAGCAGCGAATATCGCTGCTTTACAGGTTATACAGGTGCTTTTTCTTCCTGTTCAGGATGGTGATCGTAATCAATAAGCGCTTTTGGAAGACCGGTATATTTAGCCCAATAATAAATCCCAATAGATACGACGGCTATGATAATTAAGTCTACAGGCGTATCGATTAAACCTTTCCCTCCGCCGAACGAACCGATATAAGAAATAAAGAGCATGATGATATAATAAGCAACTAGCCACCATGTTGATTTAATCTGCTGACGAAGACTTACTTCATTTTTAGGCACATATTTAGCAAAAATCAAATATATAACAAACATGACCAGTTGAGAAGTTAGTAGCCACGAAATAGTCTTCCATCCTGACCAGTACACAATAAAGGAAGCAAAAATAAAGGATAATGGACCAATTATACTCATTCCTCTTAATTTAAAAGGCTTTTCCAAATCTTTTGCGTTCACCATAAAGGCCGCTGATGAAATTGGTGCAATCGCGTAAGATAGAATAAGCGCAACAGAGCATACGTTTACGAGTGCATTCCACGAAGGAAATGGCAGTGTCCAAAAAATCGAAAGTCCTAATGAAAGCCATAAAGATGATCGTGGAATCCCTGTTTTTTTATCCACATGAGCAAACGTTTTAAATAACGTACCGTTACGGGACCAAGCATAGATAAGTCTAGATGTTGTATTCATAAAAATATTACCGTTACCACCCGGTGATAAAATAGCGTCTAAAATAACAAGTGTTGCTAGCCAGCCAAGGCCAAGAACAACAGCGATATCTTTAAACGGCAGTGAGAATTTATCTTGAATGCCGGACCAACCGCCTTTAATCATGTCAGATGGAATAGCTCCGATAAACAATACTTGTAGAGCAGTATAAATGAGAGCTGCTAGAATGATACAAATCACAAGAGCAATTGGAATATTGCGCTGAGGATTTTTCACCTCTCCAGCTACCGATACAATCGGATGAAGGCCTAAGTAAGCAAACATAACCCCGCCTGTAGCAATGGCGGCCTGGATACCATCAAATCCCCCGGGAGCAAACTCTCCCATCGTAAAGTTTCCTGACTTAAAATAAAATGCCAACGTTACAATTACCGTAAGCGGTACAAAATATTTGAAAATAGAAATGATAATATTCGATTTCGCAAATGCTTTTACACTCCAGTAATTGAGTAAAAAGAATAAGCAAAGCAACACAAATTGTAGAATCCATCCAGATATCGTTGGTGAGTCAGATCCGGATTTTGTTAAACCTGGAAACCAGTAAGCCACATACTGTCTCACTGCTGTTACTTCGATAGCGATTAAACTAGTGTAAGCTACGATCGTAATAAACGAAATCATATAGCCTACAAGATGACCGTGTGAATAAACAGGATATCGAATAATTCCTCCTGTACGAGGCAAGGCAGCCCCTAGCTCAGCGTATACAAGGCCTATCAATAAAATAATAACTCCACCAATAATCCAAGAAAAACTTCCTGCAGGACCGGCTTGCGTAGCGACATTACTAACGGCAAACAGCCAAGCGGAGCCAAAAATAGCCCCTAATCCAATCAATGTTAAATCTAATAGGGATATCGTCTTTTTAAACGGACCTTTATTCTCCATAAGCTTCCTCCTTTGGATGAATCATCACTTTTGTTGTTTTTTTTGACAACATTCATATATATTCGATAATATGTGTCAAAATTTTTATTACTATACCCATTCAAAATTACTTTGAATCCCTTTTCTTGATTTCTACAGATTAATTAACAGAAAATTTTAAAAAATAACTCTTATATTCAAGACACACTAAAACTTTTTCTTCTCTTCTTTAATAGGTAGAATACTCAATAAATGAAAGGAGTTAGACAAATGACTTTACCAGAAAATTTGCCTGTTGATTTTACAGCTTACAACCACTTAACATTCCTTCCGCTCGGACGCAAAAATAAATCGATTCGGTCCGTAGGAAGTAAACATACTAAAGGGCTACTTGGACGTTTAAATGACTACTTTGAGCGAGCAATGAATGAGTTATCTCAAGAAGATATAGTCCTTTTTCAAACGTTCTTATATGGAAGTCATAGGGGCGGTTTTCCCGTCGCA
This sequence comes from Priestia megaterium, assembly GCF_009497655.1. Classification (NCBI taxonomy): domain Bacteria; kingdom Bacillati; phylum Bacillota; class Bacilli; order Caryophanales; family Bacillaceae; genus Priestia; species Priestia megaterium. The sequence continues at coordinate 2,545,128 of NZ_CP023317.1, forward strand.
ATTGATAAAAATGAAGACGTTTATCCTCACTTTTGGAAACCAACTTCATTTCTATGGAAAGAATATAATAAGAATCGCGGCATTCCTATTCATCATGATGAGTTTTATTCTCAAGATTTTACGGTTTTAACTAAAAACGAGTTGGAAAACTACCTCGGAAGTATTATGAAAGATTACATGTTTTGCGCTAGGATACATGATTCTTCCAAAGAAGAATGGATTCAACATATTAATAAGTGTTTCTTCAAACATCCGCTCATTTCCCTTTATCACCGAAATGCAGATGTGATTGAAGCAATTGAACAATCAAAAAAATCACCTTTGCTTTTTATTATGAAAAACCCTGAGCAAATTGCTTTTTGGCGCAATCGGATTGAAATCATTATGAGACCTTTTCGATCTCTTCCTTACACCGCCTTTGAGAGAGGATTTTCAGATACGGAAGATACGGTATTAACTGTTCACGGAGAAAACGAGATCATTCGCTTAACTTCAGAAAACAGAGGTCTCGCCGTAACATATGATGTTGCAAATGATGCTATTTCACTCGATGATGAGTATAATGTAGTGCTAGCAGCGAAACGCTTAGCTACAACTCAGCGGCAGTTCGAAGAGATTATAGATGAAAATGAAGAAGTGATTCAAAAACTTCTTGTCTTTTTTAAATGGAAAAGTCTTTTAAAGCATCATGAAGTGCACATCAAAGAAATCCAAGACAAATTGTGCAGCCTAACCACTTATCAACTTAATCAAAGACAAGTTTTACAGGTAAACGATCCCTTTCTTTCCTTCATTCAAAAGGTATTACAAGTAAAAACACCGAATGCAAAGCTCGAAGTTGGTTCCATTCAATGGTTTTCACAATGGAATTTTCCAGATGTCACCCTGCTGCAGGAAACAAACAAATTTACATGTTGTATGGATCCAAACGAAATAGAAAAGAAACTGACAGAAATAAGCGCTAAGATAGAAAATGAACTTCATAAGCAGCGTCAGGATCTGCTTTCGACTCCGCTAAAAATCGGTCAAATAACTTTTGATTCAAACCAAATGCTACGGTTACTAACACTTATAGATACCTTAAAGAACACGGAAACTCAGCAGAGTTACGTACAAATTTTAGAAGGTGTTTCTACTAACAGCATTCGTCAAAAAGAGCTCGATAAAATACCCGCATTTGGATTGTTAAGTTCCGTAAAGCGCAAGCGCATCGTTACGTATTTACAAGAATTACAAAACTATCAGCTGCTAAAAAAAGAGAAAAAAGGATTCAGCCTCACTCCAAAAGGCGAAGCCATCCGACGTCTATTTGAAGAAGAATCACGGAGAATATGAGATTATATCTCGCGTGATTCTTCTTTTTTGATTTTGAAGACTACTTTCTCTATTAAATGCTTATCATAATTAGAAGTCTCCATTCATATAATCATTACTAGATTAGCAAAGTCCTTCATACCTATTAGCCTGATGCTGACATAGAGAGGAGATTTCGCCATTGAAATCTAGTAATCGCGCCAATTTTGTAGTGTTAACATATAAGATGGTTCTTGTTATTTTATCCATTGTTTTAATGACATCATCTATCATTGTTCTAGTGAGCTACTCAGCATTTAAAGAACAGTTCAATTCTTCTATTGTCTATCAAACGTTATCGAGGCATAAAGCAGAAAGCCTTTATTATTTGATGAGCCAGGAAAATCATCATTTTTCAACGGCTTTTGATAAAAATTACTCGCCTCCAGGTCTTTCTTCTACACTGCTAGAGTTATCAACAAGTATTCGAGCAGAAGACGCGAGAAGCTTGTTTGGTTCAGAACTTCCTGGATTCAGTATTTATGACTCCAATATTATCATCGCCGGTGAAGGCACAAATTTCACAAACTTCCCTAGAGAATCTGCACCGCCGTTAGATGAAACGCTAAAAGAAAGAAATTCTACTACAAAAGTTCAGCAACCTAAAGAAAACAATGGTACGAATGCTCCAAATAATACAACTGGCGGAAAAAAGGTATTTTATATTTATCATACGCACAGCTGGGAATCTTACTTGCCTCTGTTAGGACTTGAAGGTGATCCAGATGCTAATAAAGCTGTAGATAGCAAAACCAATATTAATATAGTCGCAAATATGCTAGGAAAAGATTTAGAGGCTCAGGGAATTGGAACAGAAGTAGATCAAACCAATATTGGACAGAAATTAAAAGAAAAAGGTTGGAACACCAATCAATCGTACGCCATGTCTCGTACAGTCATTGAAACGGCGATGACTGAGAATAGAGATTTAACTTACTTTATCGATTTGCACCGAGATTCGCTTCGAAAAGATAATACAACCATTAAGATTAACAATAAATCGTATGCAAAAGTTGTGTTTGTTTTAGGGAAAGCAAATCAAAACTTTGAACAAAACTTAAAGATGGCAAAAGCGCTTCATGAAGGTCTTGAAAAGAAATATCCTGGGTTAAGCCGCGGAGTTATTGGTAAAAACAAATCCAGCGGTAACGGTGTATATAACCAAGATGTTTCTAAAAATGCGATTTTAATTGAAGTGGGCGGAGTTGATAATAACTTTGACGAATTAACCAACACAGCAAAAGCACTGTCTGATGTCATTAGCCAATTTTACTGGCAAGCTGAAAAAGTAGATGCCCCTGCTCCATAAAAAAAGCCCTCTTAACTGAGGGCTTTTTAAAATTCAATTCCTTTTACAGCAGGAATTCCTTCATCATAATAATGTTTATGAGGCTTCATTTCCGTCACAAGATCTGCTGCATCCATCACTTCTTTTTTGGCAGAACGCCCCGTAATGACCAAATGCATATGCTCAGGGCGCTTTTGAATAAGGTCAATTACTTCGTGTAGCGGTAGCACATCATCAATAGGAAATTTCTCGATAGCCAGTGCGTTATTTAACTCGTCTAAAATAACCACATCATATTCGTTTGAGAAGACTTTTTCCTTCGTTAGCGCCCAGGCTTTTTGCAAAGCTTCACGATGTTCAGGCGGTGTTTTTGTCCACGTAAAGCCGACTCCTGTTTGAATCATTTCAATTCCTATTCTGTCAAACATCAGCTTTTCGCCATATGTACGCTGAGGAGATTTAATAAATTGAATCATTAATACTTTTTGTCCGCGTCCCGTAGCGCGCAGAGCGAGACCTAAAGCAGCGGTTGTTTTTCCTTTACCGTCTCCGGTATAAATTAACGTAAGACCCCGTTTGTCTTTCAATCTAAAAACCTCTTTTTCTTCGAATTTCAGTTTACAGCCATGTTGTTTTTTCTGTAAACGATGTTCTAGCAGGCTCTTTCATTTTTGTAAGAGACTCTTCATTTGGGTAGCCTAAAAATACGTTTCCTACCACGACTTTACCTGCAGGCTTTCCGATAAACTCATACAGTCGCTCGTCTCGAACAAGACCAACTCCTCTTGTTCTCCAAACGAATCCAAGCCCTAATTCTTTAGCTGCTAGCCACATGGAATGAATCGCGCACGAAACCGCATATTTGTTATCTTCCGTGGCTTCTTCGTCTCCTTCAACTGTATCAGCTGTTACAACAATATGTACAGGTGTATTTTTCACTGCTTTTAACGAACTTTCTACTAAATGAGGCTTTGTCGGAAAGCGCTCCTTTAGATACGCTTCAGCCAGTTCTTCATACTTCTTTTTTGCTTCTCCTTGAATCACATAAAAGCTCCAGGGCTCTCTCATTCTGTCATTTGGAGCCCACGTCGCTGCTTCAAGCAGCTGTTCGATTTTCTCTTGTTCGACTTCACGCGGTTCATGATCTCGTACCGCTCTTCGTTCTTTTAGCTGTGAAATAATCGTCATATTGTCTCCTCCTTTTAACGTTAAAGCAGAATATTTTCCGCTCTTTCTTCAAACCATTTTATTTTTTCTCTAATTGTCACTACTTCACCTACAAGCACGATGGCAGGATGAGCAATTTCTGCTTTTTTTGCTATTTCTTCGATTGTGGCAAGCGTTCCCGTTACGGTGCGCTGATACTTCGTCGTTCCCCATTGAACAAGCGCTACTGGCGTATGTTTATCTCGTCCATGGTCCATCAACTGCTTGCATATATGAGGTAAATTTCCAACGCCCATATAAAACGCAATTGTATCTATTCCTTGAGCAAGCGCTGACCAGTTTAAATAATCTTTTCCTTTTTCTTCTCTTCCATGCCCCGTTACAATCGCAAAAGAAGTGGCATGATCTCTGTGGGTAACAGGAATTCCTGCATAAGCTGGAGCTGCAATTCCTGACGTGATACCAGGCACGACTTCGTAAGGAATTCCTTGAGTAGCAAGTACTTCAGCTTCCTCTGCTCCGCGGCCAAACACAAAAGGATCGCCTCCTTTTAAGCGCGTCACTACTTTTCCTTGAAGTGCTTTTTCAACAAGCAGTTCGTGAATACGATCTTGGATGACTCCGTGCTTGCCCGGTAATTTCCCGCAAAAAATAAGCTCCGCGTCTTTTTTAGCATAGTTTAATAACTGTTCATTAGCTAAGCGATCATATAAAATGACATCCGCCTCTTGAATACACTCCATTCCATATACGGTTATTAGCTTCGGATCTCCTGGTCCGGCTCCTACTAAATATACTTTTCCAACTGTCACACGGCATCTCTTCTTTCTTTTTTTACCGCTTTACACTGTTCCACCCAGTTTTCTACCATCTTCGTAGAAGAGCCGAAATGAAAGTGCGTATAGCCGGCAATTAAATTATTGTTCATATAGCCTTCTTCTTTCATTCCTCGCATCCCTTTTGTATCATAGGCAGGCGAAAACTCTTTCTCTGAATGAAAGGTTGAATAATGAAATTCATGGCCTTTAGCTTGTATATCGCCTTTAAATAAAAAATTCCCTGGCTTTCCCGTCACTTCTCGGTACCCTAAAGCAGCCAATTTTGTCTGCATTCTTACTTGTCCGGGAATAAGCCCCACCATTTCATGGCATGTATCATCTGTTGTGACAATAGCATCTGTTAAAAACATAAAGCCTCCGCACTCAGCAAGTGTAGGAATCCCTTTTTCGATGGCTGCTCGAACAGAATTTTTAACGTCAATTTGCTGAGCCAGCGTTTCAGCAAATTCTTCTGGAAATCCGCCTCCTATGTAAAGGCCATCAGCATCTTGCGGAACCGTCTCTCCTTTTAAAGGCGAAAATTCTACAAGCTCTGCTCCGTAAGCTTTTAACAATTCGAAATTTTCTTCATAATAAAAGTTAAAAGCGGCATCTCTTGCCACAGCAATTTTCACTTGAGGTACGGACGGCTTTGTAAAGATAGGATCATTAATTTCTATTTTAGGAGCTAAAGCCAGTTCATATACTTTTTCAATATCAATTGTATCATGAACAAGCTGCCCTAACTGTTCAAAAAACGGTGTTAATTCTCCTCGTTCAATCGACGGGATCAGCCCGAGGTGACGTTCAGGAATCGTAAGATCATCGTTTCTTTTCAAGTAGCCTACTACAGGGATATGACATTCCTGCTCAATCGCTGCCTTAACAAGTTTATAATGCCCTTCACTTCCAACTCGGTTAGCAATTACACCGACAATGTTCGCTTCCGGTAAAAATTGCTGAAACCCTTTTACAATTGCCGCTGCACTTCTAGCCATACTAGCACAATTGACAACTAAAAGGACAGGACTATTGGTGATTAAGCTGATTTCTGCTGTTGTCCCTTCGTTCGTTAACGGATTTTTCCCATCAAAAAATCCCATAACTCCTTCCATGATGGAAATATCAGCGTCTTCACTAGCTCGAGCTACAATTTCCCTAACCATATCGTGTTCAAGCATCCAGCTGTCTATATTACGAGACGCTCGTTCTGTAACAGCCGTATGATACGTTGGATCAATATAATCGGGTCCGCATTTAAACCCTTGAACTCTATAACCAGCTTGTTTTAATGCCGCCATCAGCCCAATTGTAAGTGTTGTTTTCCCTACGCCACTTCCGGTACCGGCAATGACGAGTCTTCTGTTTGACATGTTGTTCTCTCCTTTAGTCATATGGAATAAGCGCCACTGAAATGGTGACATTCCCTGACTTTTTCTTCACAAGTTCAAGCGTATCAGCACCGCTGTATAACATAGCAGCAGGTTCACTGACGCCATATGCACCTGTATATTTAAAGACTGTATCGGAAGGCTGTTCTATACTTATGCTGTTTAGCTCTTGGGGCGAATAATAGACAAACTCCCAGCCGTACTTAAACGCCACTTCTAGCAGCCCTTCTTCATCTTTCTTTAACTCTATTGTACATAATGCTTTTACACTTTTCATTGAAAACTGAAGTTCAGCAAGCGTTTTTTCAATAACGGTTTCAATTTCCGCTGCGCTTGTTCCTCTGTTGCACCCCATCCCAATCGCCAGTACTTTTGGACGGTAAAGAACACCGTTTTCTAAGATCGCTTCTTCTTCTTTTTTTAAATTGCGATGCGTTACGACCAAGGCTGCATGTGGCGATGCTTCGAGAGCTGTCTGAATCGATGAGTACGTTTTAATGTTAGCTGGAACAGGATGATCATAGTGCCACCAGCCCTTTTCACCTGATTCTTGAACCACTGCTATTTCTTCTTCATTTACCACAGAAGCGCTGACAGGCGTTAGCTTTTCTGCGGATTCCCATACCCAGCCAAAACGCTTTCCAAATAAATCAACGGGAATCGTTTTTTGAACATCAGATGCTGTTGTAATAACAGGATGGGCCTCAAGAGCTGCCGCAACTTCACGCGTAAGCTCATTTGCTCCTCCGATATGACCTGAAAGCACGCTGATCACATTTTCGCCTTTATCATCAATCACAACAACCGCAGGATCCGTTTTCTTATCTTTTAAAATAGGGGCAATCATACGTACAACTGCTCCCAGTGAAATAATAATAATAAGTCCTTTATACGATTCAAAAAGAGAAGGCAAGAGCATCCGCACGCTTCCTGAAAACAGCTGAATGTTCTGTTCTCTTTCGTCTCCTTTTTCAAACTTGCTCATGTAATACACATCGGACTGCTGAAAAGTGCGGCCTAGATTTCTTGCAATTTCTACGCCATGCTTCGTGATGGCCACGACAGCATAATCCCCGCGCTGTGTAATGAGAGCTTTTTTTCCTTCTTGGAGTTGAATCATTCCGACTTCACTCCTCTTCGAAAGCCATGGGTAAATGTTTTATCATAAAGTTTTGATCGATAATCTTTGTCATGAATGTGGGGGTCAAGGGCCCAGCCTGCCAAAATCATCGCCTGCTTACGAATGCCGTTTGTTCGCATAGCATCATCCAGGTCTTTTACCGTCGTGCGAACAATTTTTTCATCTGGCCACGTTGCTTTATAGACTACTACAACCGGCGTGTCCTCACTCCAACCGGCGCTTATAAATTCTTTCATTACTTTTTTTGTGAGCGTCGCACTTAAAAATAAAGCAATGGTACATTTATGTTTTGCTAAATCAGTTAATTTTTCAAACTCAGGTACAGGCGTTCTTCCTTCAGCACGAGTTAAAATAACCGTTTGAGTCAAATCTGGAATGGTTAATTCTGCTTCAGCCGCTGCTGCTGCAGCAAATACGGAGCTGACTCCCGGAACAATTTCAATATCAACGCCTTCTCTTTTTAAAAGCACCATTTGTTCCATAATGGCTCCGTACATAGCCGGATCTCCGGTATGAACTCTTACAACCATTTTTCCTTCACGCATGCGATCAAGCATCGTACTGACCATTTCTTCTAAATGCATACCAGCTGTTTTTAACACTTCAGCTCCTGGTTTAGACTTAGCAACTAGCTCTTCACTTACTAGTGAGTCAGCGTATAAAACAACATCTGCCTGCTGAAGTAATTTTAAGCCTTTTACGGTAATTAAATCTGGATCTCCGGGTCCAGCTCCGATTATGTATAACTTCATTTTCGCACCACCATTAGCGTTAAGTATTGTAAATCGGCTCCTTCTAGTTCTGAAGCTTTCCAAATAATTTCTTCATCTGACGTTACTTTTGTTACCACCGATGCTTTTTCAAGCAGATCAAGCTCTTTTAAAAGACCGACCATAAAATCGATGACTTTAGCCACTTTAATAAAAATAACGCAGTCGTTTTCCACCAATACTTTTTTCATTGTTTCATAATCTTCACGAGCAGGAACAATGGCCACATGTTCATCACCGTCTGCTAATGGAATGCCTAAGCGAGACGCAGCCCCGTTAATAGATGAAATACCAGGAATTACTTGAATAGGAGCTTGAGGGTGACGTTCTTGCATCAGGCGCATCATGTGAATAAACGTGCTATAAAGCATAGGATCTCCCTCTGTCACAAATGCTACATCTTTTCCCTCCTGGAGCTTTTCCCATACTCGTTCCACTGTTTCGGTCCATTTTTTCTCTAAAATAGCAGGATCTTTTGTCATTGGAAACACAAGGCCCAGCATATCTTTTTCATTTGCACTGAAATAGACATCAATAATTTTTTGGGCATAGCTTTTGCTTCCTTTTTGCTTTTTTGGGTACGCAATAACGGGTGATTCTTTTAATTTACGAAATGCTTTTACTGTAATCAATTCTGGATCTCCTGGTCCAACTCCAAGTCCGTACAATGTTCCAATCATGTTCATTCTCCTCTTTTGGCTGTAATAATATAAATGGGGTTTAAAGCGTCAAATCGTGTTAAGTGTAAAATGGGCTTGCTTCTTGAAACTTGTGCAAGGGTAACAGCAGTCTCAAATCCTCGCTCTTTAAAAGCTTTCATCGCTTCTGCCAAATTTTCAATCGTTACGGCATTTAATACGATGCGCCCTCCTGAATTTAATCGGCTGCAGCACACGTCTAAAATGGTTTCCATGCCTCCTGCTGTCCCTCCAATAAACACCGCATCAGGATCAGCAAACTCACCTAACCCTTCCGGTGCTTTTCCGTGCACAGTATGGGCATCTACTCGAAATTTCGCTAGATTTCCCCTGCAGTTTTCCAAGTCTGCTTCGTTTTTTTCCACAGCAAAAATTTGTCCTTCACGCGCAATTTTAGCTGCTTCAATCGCGACTGAACCTGTACATGTTCCGATATCCCATACGACGCTGTCTCTCTTTAGCTGCAGGGCACTAATACTAAGTGTACGAACTTCTTTTTTAGTAATAAGTCCCTTGTCCGGCTTGCGTTGAATAAATTCATCGTCCTCTATTCCGAGAGGCCAGACTGGACTTTTTTCTACCTGTTTTAATATCACGACATTAAGCGGAGAAAAGAGTTGATTCGCCGCCTCTTCCAGCGAAAGCAGCTGACAGCGCTCCGCCTCTCCACCTAGATTCTCTGCCACAAACATCTTGTATTCTGTCATGCCGAATGATAACAAGTAGTTTGCCAGAGCACTAGGAGAATTTTGCTCATCGGTTAAAATCGCCACTTTTTTATAACCGTCAATGCGCTGAGCCAGCCCTTTTATACTTCTGCCGTGCACGCTTGTAAAATAAGCGTCTTGCCATCGCTCTTTTAGACGTGAGAATGCAAGCTGAATAGAACTTAAATAAGGATATATTTCAACGTCTAGCTTCGCAGAAAGATAGCTTCCAATTCCGTAAAATAACGGATCGCCTGAGGCTAACACAACCGCATTTCCTTCTTCGTTTTTTAAACGTTCAACAAGGGAAGAAAGACCTCCTTCAATGGCTACTTTTTCTCCTTCGAAATCTTGAAAAAAGTCAAGGTGACGCTTTCCTCCAATTAGCACATCACTTTCATACACCCACTGTTCATACATAGGAAGTAGACTTAACTTCCCGTCGTCACCAATTCCAATAATTTTAATTGCCATGTTGCACCGCCTGTCCTAAAAAATCTCCTTTTAATGTGTAAAGAGACGTATCGACATCGATTCCGTCCCCTACTTCCTTTAATGCTGATAAACAGCAGTACTCGCACAGTTTTTCGAAAAACTGATGATGACCGCTTTGCGTCATTAAATCTCCCACTTGAGAAGCTGTGTTTGCGCCTTTTATTTCCTCTACCAGTTCAGCAGAAGCGCCTGACTCAGAAGCTGCTTTTGCTAAAAAATTAAAATCAATAGGTGCACTTTTTGAATGAACCATCATAACGCCTTGCGCGACTTTTGAAAACTTTCCCATCATGCCTACGAGCGACACTTTTTTCATTCCTTGCTTTTTACATTGTTTTAACGTAAATCCAACAAAATCTCCCATTTCGATAAATGCTTCTTCCGGAAGTTCTGGGAACTGTTTCATTCCATATTTTTCGCTTCGTCCCCCTGTCGTAATGACAACGTGCTCACAATTACTCGCTTTAGCAACGCTAATGGCCTGCACGATACTTGCTTTATAAGCAGCTGTTGAGAACGGAACAACAATTCCCCGCGTCCCCAGTATCGAAATGCCTCCTAAAATACCTAGACGCGCATTTAATGTCTTTTTCGCCATTTCTTCTCCTTCAGGAACCGAGATGACAATCTTAACGCCTTTTTGTATGTTGTATTGGGCTAGAAGCTGTTCAGCCGTTTCTTTCAGCATCTTTCTTGGCACAGGGTTAATGGCTGCTTCACCGACAGGAACTGGGAGACCGGGCTTTGTCACACGCCCTACTCCCACTCCTCCATCAATGATAATGTCTGCACCATTACACCACGAAACTTCAGAAATAATCAGCGCTCCGTGCGTGGCATCGGGATCATCTCCAGCATCTTTAATGATGCTGGCTACAGCGCTGCTTGTGCGATACTCGCATTCTTCAAGATGAAACGTAGCAAAGCGACCAACAGGTAAGTAAATCGTTGACTCCTCTTGCACTTCTCCTGAAATTAGCGTAAGCAGAGCTGCTCTCGTAGCTGCCGTTGCACAAGCGCCCGTCGTATAGCCTTCTCTGAGTTTCTTAGGTTCTTTTGGTACTTCCTTCATGCGTTACACCTGATCTGCAAGAATTGAAATTGCATTTAATGCAGCAACCGTTACCGTACTGCCGCCTTTTCGCCCGATGTTTGTAATAAACGGCACGTCAAGTTTGGCAAGTTCTTCTTTCGATTCAGCCGCTGAAACAAACCCTACCGGCAGACCAATAACAAGTCCAGGCTTCGCTTCTCCTTCTTTAATCAAACGAATTAACTCAAGTAACGCTGTCGGTGCGTTCCCAATTGCAAAAATCCCGCCGTCTGCTTCTTTAATTGCTTTTCGCATAGAAATAATTGCACGCGTTGTATTTAAGCGCTTTGCTTCTTCCATTACGTCCGGATCTGAAATATAAACTTTGATTTCACCGCCGTGTTTTTCAATTCGCTGCTTGTTTGTTCCTACTTGCACCATTTGTACATCTGCAACCACTTGCTTGCCGCTGCGAATGGCTTTAATTCCTGCTTGAATCGCATCTGGATGAAACAGCATGCTGCGTCCAAGCTCAAAGTCTGCAGACGCGTGAATTACCCGCTGAACAATTGGGTACTGTTCATCTGTAAACGGATGAGGTCCAAGCTCTTCTGTAATCATTTCAAAACTTTTTCCTTCAATTTGCTGAGGCTGAACAGTTAACGGTTTAAATTCTGTACGAAAATCCATCTCAATCAACTCCTAGTTTGGTTTACTAAAGCATGAACCACTTCTTCAAACGTGGAATACACGGTCCCATACTCAATTTTCGGTCGCCCAATCATAATGATATCTAAGCCTAACTCTTTAGCTGCTTCCACTTTTTCATCCACAGATCCAACTTTTCCGCTTTCTTTTGTGACCATGACCGTCACTCCGTATTGCTTATACAGTGCTTGATCAAACTCTTTTGTAAACGGACCTTGAATAGCAATAATATTTTTTTGCGGCAATCCTAACTGCTGACACTTTTCCATATTATCCAGCCTTGGAAGCATACGAGCAACAAGCCGTACATCTGAAAGAGGAAGGAGCTTTTCTGTAAAAACCTGCAGCGTCTTGCTGCCTGTTGTCAGCATAATAACTCCTTTTTTCTCAGCTGCTACTTCAGCTGCTTCTTCATACGTAGAAACCATCGTCATATTGTCGTAGGTAAAAGCCTGCGAAGCCCGCTCATAGCGTATGTAAGGAATCGATGTTTCAGCAGCCGCACCGATGGCGTTTTTAGATGCTTCTTCGGCAAAGGGGTGACTTGCATCCACAATAGCTTTTACACCATGTTCGTTTATAAAAGTCATCATATCTTCTTGTGTGAGACGTCCAATTTTCACTTTCACTTCTGCTCGCTGTAATTCGATTGCTGCATTGTCGGTTACAACCGTCGCCGTAACGTCGTAACCTTCTTTTTTCACTTGAACAGCTAATGCACGTGCATCGCTAGTTCCCGCTAACAATAAAATCATTTTAACTCGCCGACCTTATCTTCATGGTGGTGATGGTCATGATGGTGATCGTGGTGATGGTGATCGTGGTGATGGTGCCCGTGATCATGATCGTGATGATGATGGTGATCAATATGCTCCATAATGCCGAGGCGATATTGACATGTATCGCAGTTCATTTTCACTTCGCCTTCTAATCCTTCTTCAGCACGTTCTTTTAAAATTGTCTGCAGTTTTGGATGAAAACCGAAATAGCCGGCTAGCTTAAACTCAATGTTTTCATGCTGCATTTTATACTGCTTCACCATTTCTTCCAAACGCTTAATTAGTACTCCTGTAAATAAGAAATACGGGAGAATAACCACTTTTTTAGCGCCCAGTTTTAAACATCGTTCCACTCCTTCATCAATCAATGGAGCGGTCACGCCCATAAAAGAAGTTTCGACGATTTTGTAGTTTGTTTTTTCCCAAAGAAGGCGCGTAATTTTATATAAATCACTGTTTGCATCAGGATCGCTTCCTCCTCGCCCTAAGACAATAACAGCCGTGTCTTCAGCTGGAGTTTCTAAATTTTCTCCTGATTCTTGTAATCTCGTTTTTAAAATTTCAAGGGCTTCTTCATGAACGCCAATGGGACGTCCGTACACGAAGTTTACGTGTGGATATTTTTCCTTAGCTTCATCTATAGCCGCCGGAATATGTATTTTTGAGTGGCCAGCTGGCAAGAGCATAATTGGAACTACAACTACATCTGTCGCTCCTTTTGCCACACATGTATCAATGCCTTGACTTACATTCGGACGTTCAAACTCTAGAAAACACGTTTCTACTAAAATAGATGGGTCCCAATCATGCTTCATAGTCGAGATAAACTCGCGAATTTGATCGTTCCCTTCAGGATCTCTACTTCCATGACCGACAAATAAAACTGATTTCATATAATGCCCTCCCATTTTTAATCTCCACACGGAGCTGGTTCTACTTTTATTTTTGGTGTTATATCTTGATAGTCGAATCCATAAACATTCTTCACACGCTTAAAGAATTTATGAAACCGCTCATTTGGATGACCTTTTTCTTTATATTCATGGACAATGTTCTCCACTATTTCAACAATGTCATCGGGCGCTATGCCTTCCGCCACAATTTGACCTGAATGGGCGTTTCGTCCAACCGTTTTAGCCCCTAAAAATAAGTCAAACGCACCTTTTCTGTAGACAATGCCGATATCTTCTTGAACAGCACCGTAACAGGCCATACCGCATCCATTAATACCAAGCTTCAGCTCTTTTGGCATGTCCATTCCACCGAGACGCTTTTGTAATTGTTCCGTATGCGGGATGGCGTCACTTTTTTCTCCATCACAAAAATCACACGCTTTAATTGTAAACACGTCTCCGACTGGAGATAGTAAAAAGGAAGCTGATTGGAGCTTTTTAATAATCACATCTGGCTGAGCCGTTGGAATTTGCAGTTTGATTTGATGGTCAGGCGTATACTCCATCGTACCTTTTTCACCAACAACTTCTGCTAGTGTTGTCATTTGAACGGGCGTAAACTTCTTATTTGCAAGCCCTGGACTAACTGCCACTTCAAAAATAGACTCAATTGGCTGGTGTACGACCGGTGAAGTAGTTTCACCTAAAATTGCTTGAAGCGCTTCTTCTGCCAGAGCTCGTGAAGCTGCTTTTTCTTCTTTTGTGTTCTGAACATCTTCAATAGCTGAAGCCGTTTGCTTTACAGTCTCCTCTTGATCAAGAGCCCATGGTTCTGCTTCTTTTCGAAGTCGCTGATGCGGTCTTAGCGGCTGCTCTGTTTGGTTGAGGGTATATTTACGCTGATACCCGCGCGGTGTAATCATTAAGTCATCGTAAAAGAACGTAGATGAATTTCCGACAACAACGGTAGTCAGCATGCCTATTTCATGATTTAACATGTCTTTTAAATTGGTCATTACCACTTCTTCACGGTCACGATAAGCGCTTTTCACAAGACCAACAGGCGTATCGGGGGAACGGTATTTTAATAAAATCCTTTGCGCTTCCACAATTTGTCTTGTGCGTCTTCCGCTTTTCGGATTATAAAAAGCTACTACAAAATCTGCTTGTGCAGCTGCTTCGATTCGTTTTTCGATTAACTCCCAAGGCGTAAGGTGGTCACTTAAACTAATCGTACAGGCATCATGCATCACGGGCGCCCCAAGGAGGGATGCGCATGAATTAATAGCCGAAATGCCAGGAATCACTTCCAGCTCTACGCCCGTTTCTTTTTTCCATCCTTTTTCAATCAACACTTCATACACAAGGCCGGCCATTCCGTATACTCCTGCATCTCCGCTTGAAATGACCGCCACGGTTTTTCCCGCTTCAGCTTGCTTTACGGCTTCTTGTGCACGGCTTACTTCTTCGGTCATTCCTGTACTAATAATTTGCTGATTCGTTAATAGTCCTTGAATTAATTCCACATAGGTTTTATAACCAATGATCATATCACTTTCTTGAATGGCTTCTCTTGCTCGCTGTGTAATATGTTCAAAGCTTCCTGGGCCGAATCCAATAACTAACAGTTTACCTTTCATGCTAGCTCCTCCTTTATGCGTTACTTTTTACTTTGTCAATTCCTTCTATGGAGTCACTCTTTTCCGGAGAAACAAAACCGTTTTGATCATATTCATAAATAAGTGATTCCTTTATACTGCAGCCTCCTGCTAAATGTTCTTCAACAATTCGATGAGCTACGTTTTCAGTGACCTGCTTGTACCAATCTCCTGAAGGGTACACGATAGCTACAGGAGCATCTTTGCATCTTCCGTTACAGCGCGTACGGGTTGTGTGAACCGCTTCATCTAGATTCAGTTCAGTCACTTTATTTCGAATAGCTTGAGTGGCTTCTTCTCCACCTTTTCTCATACAGCTGCTTCCATTACAAATCAATACGTGATGTTTTGTTCCATTTAAGTTCCACGTCGTCACACTTATTCGCTCCTTTACTAAAAAAACGCCTCTATCAATGATAGAGGCGCAGAAAAATTCAAACTAAGTTTTTGCACTTCCACCTATATCCCGTAGGGTAAGCTTCGCATTAGAAAAAGGCTGGTTTCCTGACTTCGATTCATCACTTGATTGCGCCTTCCCGAATACAGTGGCATATGCAATCAGCTCCTCTTCACAGTGGCGGGTACCGCGCTGGCTTCACACCAGACTTCCCATTTAACGCAATGTGAACATTGCGCACCTTTTTTGCACGATATGTAGTTTTGTGCTACGAGAAAAACCCGCTTCGCTAATATGCGAGCGGGTAAAACGTCAGAATAAAAGTGTACACGAATGCCACTTTAAGCCAACGTTTCCCTTCCCGCTCCCCGGAGAAATAGAAACTTCACAATAAAGACAGGTCTCCTGACTTGTGTATCATTCTACTTGAGAACCTTCCCGTGATTTTTCCACAGTGGTTATACTCGTTCGTCCACACTTACAGTTGCGGGGGCAGTACTGGTCTTTCACCAGTTTCCCTATTAAGCCTTCTTGGCATCTTTACTGTTGCTGTTTGATATATATGAACCTTTTAAACTATCAGAATAATAGAAGTAACTACCATATCATAGCGTACATTTTTTTTTATTTCAACTCTATTCTTTTCGTAAGATACAAGAAGCTATGAAAAAACAAGAGCATAAAGTCAGCTCTTGTTTTTTCATTATATAGCTACTAATGTTAAATGAGGATCATTATAATACACGACTTCTGAAAGAACTTTACAGCCATTTGTTTTTGCAAAAGCTTCTCTCGCCTGCGTTTCAGTTTCAAATTCAAACATTTTCATTTCTTTTCCAGCATATACCGTCAGTACCCACATGAAAAGATTCGCCTCCGATTATTGTAGTGATCGCTATATCCACATTATGACGAAACCATATCCTTTTGAAAACCCATTCTACAAAACTTGTCACAAGAAACTTTTAAAAATTTAAAAACATTTTAACTTCTGTAAATGAACAAAATGTACAAAAGGTTTAAGCCGTATTATACCTCTTTAAAAAAGGTGCTTTTTTTACCAACTGTTGCTTCACCAGTAAAAAAATATATAGTATTTATTAAAAAAAGAAGCCGGACAGCCGGCTTCTTTTTTAGGAAAGGAAAGTACAGACATCACAGTCCCGTACTGCTCTTTGTTTTGCATAAAAATACACTAATTAAATATTCCTTTCTTAAAGCAGAACCATGTTCGATTGCACATAGTGGTAAAGAAGCTTGTACGTATGGTTTAATGAATCTTGATGCGTTCTCTCAAACGCATGAGAAGAATCAATTCCTGGACCAATTAAGCCGTGTACGATGTCATGCCCGGCACGAATAGCAGCAGAAGCATCTGATCCGTAAAACGGATAAATATCTAATTTGTACTGAATATCATGCTGCTTAGCTAGCTCCACCAAATGCTTTCTCAAACCGTAATGATATGGGCCGCTTGAATCTTTTACACAAATAGACACGGTGTATTCATCAGTAGATTGTCCATCTCCCATGGCACCCATATCAACCGCTAAGTATTCTACCGTTTGAGGCGTAATATTAGAATTTCCTCCGTATCCAATTTCTTCATTATTTGAAATAAGAAAGTGCGTAGTGTATGGCAGTTCGATCTGCTCTTCTTGAATTGTTTTCATGAGCTGAAGCAATAAAGCTACGCTTGCTTTATCATCGAGATGACGAGATTTAATAAAACCGCTTTTTGTTATTTCTACACGAGGATCAAACGAAACAAAGTCGCCGACTTCAATTCCAAGACTGCGAACATCTTCTGCGCTATGTACTTTTTCATCCAATCGAATTTCTATATTATCTTGATTTCGCTCAGCTTTACCTGCATCTTTATACACATGAACAGATGTTTGATGCATAAGGATGGTCCCTGTAAATACTTCTCCTGCTGACGTTTCGATTTCACAATATTCTCCTTCAATGGAATTGTAGCGGAACCCTCCAATCAAGTCGATTTTCAGACGTCCACTCGGTTTGATTTCTTTTACCATAGCACCTAATGTATCGACATGAGCCGTCAGCATGCGGTGATGATCCGTATCTTTACCGGGAATAGTAGCGACTAAGCCTCCTTTTCGATTGCGATACGTTTGAATATTTAGCTCTTTTACATAGTCTTCGACAAATGAAATCACCTTTTCTGTATTTCCAGAAGGACTGGGAATCGAAACAAGCTTTTTAATTAACTGAACAGTTTCCGTCATTATGACACTTCCTTTGTCTCTCATTTCTTTTATTTTACCATATGTTTCAAAAAAGATAACAGGCAGCTCCAAACAAAAAAGCCAGGCAGCTGCCCGGCTTTTTTGTTTTAAGCTATGTTTGATTTCTTTAATTCATTTGTGTAATTTAATGATTTTTGCTTATCAAACTCGCCTTCAGACTTGGACATTACAATTGCAGCTAAAGCATTTCCTACTACGTTAACTGTGGTACGCATCATATCAAGAATGCGGTCAATTCCTGCAATAAATGCCATGCCTTCAAGAGGGAAGCCCATAGATTCAAGCGTAGCAAGTACAACTACAAACGATGCCCCTGGTACACCAGCCATCCCTTTTGAGGTTAACATTAGCACAAGAAGGAGCTGAATTTGATCCATAATGGAAAGGTCAATGCCGTACATTTGAGCAATAAACAGCGATGCCAGCGCCTGATAAATGGTTGAACCATCTAAATTAAACGTGTAGCCTGTTGGAATAACAAACGATGTAACCGATTTAGAACAACCGAAGTCTTCCATCTTTTTGATAAGAGATGGTAAAACGGCTTCTGAACTTGCTGTTGTAAAAGCAAGAAGCAGCTCGTCTTTTAACACTTTTATGAGCGTAAACATGCTTGTTCCAGCCATTTTAGCAATAATTCCAAGAACCACAAGCACAAAGAAAATCATGGTGAAGTAAACGGCGAACACTAATTTCCCTAATGGAATAAGTGATCCGACACCAAACTTTATAATATTAACACCAATAAGTGCAAATACACCTACTGGAGCAAATTTCATCACCAAATTAGTTACCCAAAACATTGCATCCAAGACGCCTTCAAAAAAGGCTAAAACAGGTTTTCCTCTCTGTCCAATCGAAGCTACGCCTACACCAAACAGTACGGAAAATAAAATGATTGGTAAAAGATCGCCTTCTGCTACCGACTGAAAGACGTTTGTCGGAACAATATGAAGAAGCTCCTGAGCAATCCCTGTACTTTCAGACGTTTTTGCCGTTGCCTCATATTGAGAAATATCGCTTTTTTCAATATGTCCCATATCAACCCCTGCACCAGGGTGGAATAAGTTCGCGGCAATAATCCCCACTACAATCGCAATGGTTGTAACAATTTCAAAATAAAGAATTGTTTTTCCGCCAAGCTTACCTAATTTTTTGATATCGCCTACTCCTGCGACCGCTACGATTAATGCTGAAATCACGATCGGTACGACAATCATCTTAATTAAATGAATAAATATGTCTCCAATTGGCTGTAAAATAGAAATGGCCGTATCGCTTCCGTAAAAGATAGCACCTACAGCTACGCCTAAGATCAGTCCAATTAGAATCTGAGTTGCTAGACCTAACCTTTTCACTTTCTTGCTCCTTTCGCACAGTTGACTTTCACCCATCGAGCATATGCGGTTCAACGAACCGTGTATAAATATACATCCTTACAGCACCTTATGTAAACAGTTCTTTACTAATAAGGATGTAAGGCCGCACATGCAAATTTTTAAAAGCCACGGTTCTGTTTTATCATATCAAATAATTGTTGTACACTGAGATTTTTTTGCTAAGTATTTTTCTATTTTTGCTATTTCAGCGAATAAATAAAAAAAATAAAATTTTATATTGAAATATGCATTTTAGGTTAGTATAATACGATACATGTTTATTTTTATTATTCGAATATAAAATTCTGAAAATTTTAATTATTCAACACGATAATAAAAAGCATTTATAATTTTGGAGGTTTTAATGTGTCAAACAAAGTTCCTTTTTCATTTATAGTGGTTATTGGCTTTATGCTTTTTGCCCTATTCTTCGGCGCAGGTAATTTAATTTTCCCTGCAATGTTAGGTCAGTCTGCTGGAAGCAATATTTGGTCAGCAAATGCTGGATTTTTAGTAACGGGTGTAGGTCTGCCTCTGCTAGGCGTTCTCGCATTTGGTTTTTCCGGAAAAGAGGATCTGCAGTCTTTAGCTAGTCGCGTACACCCAGCTTTCGGTATTATCTTTACTACGATTTTATACTTGGCAATCGGACCGCTTTTTGCAATGCCAAGAACGGGAAGTGTTTCGTTTGAAATTGGCGTTAAGCCTTTTTTATCAGAAAATTCAGGTCACCTTCCCCTTATCATTTTCACGGTAATTTTCTTTACGATTACGTGCTTTTTTTCGCTAAATCCTGCGAAAATTGTCGATTTAGTAGGAAAAGTTTTAACACCTATTAAATTAACGTTTATTGGAATATTGGTAGTTGTAGCCGTTGTGAACCCAATTGGAAAGTTCGAAGCACCAAGCGAAGCTTATACAACACACTCATTTTTCAAAGGCTTCCAAGAAGGCTACTTAACAATGGATACATTAGCATCATTTGTTTTTGGAATTATTATTATTAATGCAATTAAAGAAAAAGGGGCAAAAACCAACCGACAAATTATTACAATTTGTGCAAAAGCTACGGCTATCGCTGCCGTTATTTTAGCTCTTATTTATAGCGCATTGTCCTATATGGGTGCTTCAAGCGTATCAGAGCTTGGACGTCTTGATAACGGAGGTACGGTTTTGGCTGAAGTATCAAATTACTACTTTGGCTCTTACGGAGGAATTCTTTTAGGTCTGATGATTACCGTTGCTTGTTTAACAACAAGTGTAGGTCTTGTAACATCTTGTTCATCTTTTTTCCATAAGCTGTTTCCAAAGGTCTCTTATAAGTTGATTGCTGTCATTTTATCAGCTTTCAGTGCCGTTGTAGCAAATTTTGGCCTAACGGAATTAATCGCTATTTCGGTTCCAGTCTTAACAGCTATTTATCCGTTAGCTATTGTGTTAATTGCTTTAACATTCTTACATCCTTTATTTAAAGGACGTTCTGAAGTTTACCAAGTAAGCCTTCTGTTCACGTTTATCGTTAGTTTATTTGATGGCTTAAATGCTGCTGGATTCAAAATTGCCGCAGTAAACGATCTGTTTACATCGATTCTACCTATGTATGGAGTGGGTCTCGGCTGGGTAGTTCCTGCTATTGTAGGAGGATTAATCGGTCTTGGCATTACCTTCCTTCGTACAAATGATAATACGAACAGAAACACTTCAAGAAAATTGATTAAATAAAAAGAGGATGCGAGTGCATCCTCTTTTTATTTTGGCGTCTTATGAATAAGGAGTTTTTTTCTCCGTTAACTTCACTTCTTCCTTTAACACACGTTTTTCATATAGATATTTATCCGTTCGTTGAAAATGATATTTATCAGCTTTTTCTTTTTCAGATGTGGTCAAAAGCACTTGACCATCAGAAGCAGCTGACACACCAAACGTTTCATTTTGATAAGTAGCATACGGAGCTACAAAAAACACTTCTTCAACAGCATCACGAGGAACTTCTTTTGTAAAAGTCGTGTCATTGTATGGAATGAATCCATTTGCTACATCGCCTTTATCATAGCTAATCAGCTTTACACACCCGTTTTCCGTTTCATAACATTCGTAGTCTCGTTCATTATATGCTGCATACAAACCTTTTCGAATCATAAAAAACATTCCTTTACATTGGTTTAGCAACCGCTGGTACAAATCGTTTTTCTTCTGCCACGTAGGTAGCTAAAAGTACTTCTTCCTCATTTACCACTTGATATAGTTCCGCTCCGTTTGCTGGTGGATAATAGTTATCAAATTTGAACTCTGGAACGGTTTCCCCGTTTCGAGATCCTGTAAACCCATTAAGCGTACATGGAAGTCCATAATTATTACTAATTAATCCCTTTTAGTAGGTCTCAAAAATAAAACACACCATCTAAAATAGATGGTGTGTGAAGTATAGTAAGTAATTAAGAAATTTGTTTAAGTTCTGATGAGAGTTTTAAAAACTCTTCTTTATTTTTCATCAATAGCGTGCGGTCGATTTCTTCTTTTAGCTGTGCTTTACGAAATTCTGCAATCGCCTTGTCTAAAATCATCTCAGCGAATAATGCATCAAGCACCTTTCCGTTGGATTTTTGCGGTGAATTAAGTAAATTCTTTTTCATAAGAAATCAACTCCTTGGCTTTTTTATAATATAACACAAATATTCTGACTTTTCAATCATTTAAACCAAGTATTTTACATCTATTTTTTTCCACATAAAAAGGCCGCCCTTTTGTTATAAGGCGCGGCCTTTTATTACGAATCTGCGGCTTTTTCTTTTACTTCCGCATAGTAGTTTTCATATTCAATAAATTCAGGAGCTTGATGAGCTGCCATGATACCGTGGTAACTGATGTCTAAGCCCACTTCTTCTTCTTCTTCCGTAGATCGAAGCGGAACCACCAAGGAAATAACCTTTAACCCTATCCACGTCGTAACAAATCCCCAAGCGCATAGAGCAATTAATCCGAGAAGTTGAACACCTAATAACGTCCAGCCCCCTCCTGTAAACACACCGCCGTCTGTAGAAAACAAGCCCACAGCCAACGTGCCCCATATTCCCGAAGCAGCGTGTACAGGAAAAGCTCCTACAGGATCGTCGATTTGACGTGCTTCGAGCCAGTTTGTAGCTGCCATCATTAATAAGCCAGATACAGCTCCAATAAAAATAGCAGATGGTGTGTTAACAAAAGCGCACCCGGCCGTAATGCCAACCAGTCCGGCAAGCGATCCATTTATTACAGAAGGTGCATCTGAACGGTTGTAGCGAAATAAAGTATAAAATAAAGTAGCTGCTCCGCCTGCTGCTGCTGATAACATTGTGACAATAGCAATGTGACCAATTCTAACGTCAGTGGCACTTAGCGTACTTCCTGCATTAAACCCGAACCATCCAAACCATAATAAAAAAGCACCAACTGATGCAAGCGGCAAATTGCTTGGAAGAGAAACAGAACTAATTCCATTTTTCGTGAACTTCCCTTTTCTCGGTCCAATCATTATTGCAGCTGCTAAAGCTGAAAAACCGCCAAGAGCATGGATAACTGCCGAACCGGCAAAATCAAGCATTCCTAGCTTACTAATCCATCCGCCTCCCCAAATCCAGTGGCCGGCTATAGGATAAATAAATGTAGTCATTAAAATCGCATATAAAAGGTATGCGCGGAAATTAATTCGTTCTGCCACCGCTCCAGAAACGATAGAAATGACCGCAATAACAAACGCACATTGAAACAGCCAAAATGTTTCAAGCCCAATTGGAATGTCAAGGTGCGATAAATTACCTGAGAGCGCAAAACCGCTTTTACCGACGATTCCGCCTAAATCATCTCCGTACATTAATCCAAACCCAATTAAATAGAAACAAAGCGTTCCTATTGTAATATCAGCGAATACTTTCATAATAATATTGACGCTATTTTTATATCGGACAAAACCTGCCTCTAGCAAGGCAAAGCCGCCTTCCATTAGCAAAATCATCGCCGCTGTTAATACAACCCACGTCGTATTTATACCTAAACTTAGTTCATTAACACTCATATCCCAACGCCTCCACTGCTTTTTAGTCGTTTTATTTCTTGTACAATAGCAGGCGAAAGCGTAATTTCACTTGTTTCTTCATTTTCCGCTTTTATTAATTCAAGAACTTCATGAAGTTCTCGCATTTGTGCTTTAAGGTGATCAATTTTTTTAAAGCGTTCCTTTACGTATACCATATACTCGACCGCTTGATGCTGACTTAAAGGACGCCCGGTAAAAAATTTACGAAACGGTGATAGTGATTGGTACCAAGCTTCTTCAGCACGTTTCTTCTCTTCGTATTTACTAATTTTCGCTTTTATATCTTCTATTTCTTGTGCTTTAGCTTCTTTTAACTTCATTATAAATTCAATTAATTTTAATTGAGGCAATGTAATGACCACATTATGATAAAGTTCATCCACTATAACCATGTTATATCTCCTTACATAAGATGTTATATTTAGATTATATGTAGAACACTATAGTAAGTCAATGTAATTTTTTGAAAACTCTTTAAATAGTAAATGCGCCCTATCTTTTTACTACTTATAGAATATTAAGTTCGTATGTGTTGAAATATGACGTTATTTGTTTTATCGTAGGAAGAGGAATTATGTTAGTTCCCTATTTTAATTTTATTTACCTAGGCAATTATTCGCTTTATTTTTTATAAACTTTTATTAAACAAAGGGTTACGAGGTTCTTCACTTATTTTTTCAACGAAATGAGTTGATTTTATCTCGTATTAAAATTAAAATAGAATTATGTGCAAGATTTCACAACTTCACAATGTAGTTTGAAAGTCTAGCAGATAACTAGGAACTACATATGCAACAGTATCCAGCAAAGGAGGACTTTTCATGTCTCAATCAACTATTCAAAAATCAGCTGCAGAGGAAAATGCTGCTGTACAAACAGAAGCGGCGGTTAACAAAGGTCAAGCGGATGTGTTAGATCAATTGTTAAAGCCTGAAGTACAAGAAGCTCTTACTGTTCTTGTAGATAATTTACCAAAATTATCTGAAATGGTAACGGTGCTTACAAAAACTTACGACGTTGCGCAATCATTATTAACTGACGACGTATTAAAAGAAGATCTACTTGGTGGAGTAAAAGAATTTATCGAGCCAGTAGAAGGAACAGTAAAAGGTCTTGCAGCTACTGCAATCGAAGCAAACGATCGTGCAGAAGCAAATGCTTCTAATTCAATCGGTTTATTCGGTTTATTACGCATGCTTAAAGATCCACAAGCTCAAAAACTATTCCGCTTTGCACAAGCGTATTTAGACATTACAAACGAAAAACAAAAATAATTTTCATTAAAAAGTGTGGACGGAGGATCGACTATGTCAAAACATATTTTAATTTTAGGCGGCGGTTACGGTGGTTTATTAACTGCAATGACAGCTCGCCAACACCTAAGTGCGGATGAAGCAAAAATTACAGTAGTGAACCGTTTTGCTACTCACCAAATCATTACAGAATTACACCGTCTAGCTGTAGGCGGCGTTTCTGAACAAGCGGTAGCTTTACCACTTGATAAATTACTTAAAAACTACAACGTTGATTTAAAAATTGCAACGGTAAAAGAAATTTCACCAGATCAACGTGAAGTATCTCTTGAAGATGGTACAAAATTAAGCTACGACTACCTTGTTACAGCTTTAGGTAGTGAAACTGCTTACTTCGGTATCCCTGGTTTAGAAGAGCACAGCTTCGTTCTTAAATCAGTAAATGATGCAAACCGTTTACGTGCACACGTAGAAGCTTGTATCGCTGAATACAGCAAAACAAAAAATAAAGCTGACGGTACAATCGTAGTTGGCGGTGGCGGATTAACAGGTATCGAACTTGTTGGTGAATACGCTGACTTAATGCCAAGCCTATGCCTAAAACACGGTGTGGATCCAAAAGAAATTTCTCTATACTGTGTAGAAGCAGCTCCTACAGTTCTTCCAGGCTTCCCTGCTGAATTAGTAGAGCGTGCTCAATCAAGCTTAACAAAACGTGGCGTTACATTTGTTACTGGTACACCTGTAACAAAAATGGATGCTACAACTGTTGAACTTAAAGACGGCAGCAAAATTGAAACAAAAACAATGGTATGGACTGGCGGAGTTCAAGGTAACTCTGTAGTTGCTAACTCAGGTATCGAAGTAAACCGCGGTCGTGCACTTGTAAATGAATTCTTACAATCTACATCTCATAAAGATGTATTCCTTGCTGGTGACTCAGCGGTTGTAATGGGTCCAGAAGGTCGCCCTTACCCACCTACTGCTCAATTAGCTTGGCAAATGGGTGAAGTTGTAGGCGTGAACTTAGCAGTAGCTATTCGCGGCGGAGCAATGGAATCATTCGTTCCTGTCTTCTCTGGTACACTAGGAAGTCTTGGACGCAAAGATGCAATTGGTACAATCGGCGGAAACAAAACGCAATTAAAAGGTTTACCAGCATCACTTATGAAAGAAGCAAGTAACGTTCGTTACTTATCTCATATCAAAGGATTATTCGCATTAGCTTATTAATCCGTCTTAAAACGAAAGAGGGAAATTCCTCTTTCGTTTTTTTTTATTTACATAAGCCAAGAAATAAGAAGCGGCAGCGTAACCAGCGATAAAATAGCACTAATAACAAAAGCAGAGGCCGTTTCGTTTTCCATGCTTTCAAACCGCAAAGCAATCATCGCAGCTACAGCAGATCCAGGAAAAGCTACCAGTAAAATAGCTTTTGTCACTTCATCTGAAGACAACCCTATCCATACTGCAATTCCAAGCATAACGATCGGTTGAACTGCTACTTTTAAGACAGCGATCCCGAGCGCGCCTTTACTGAAGTTAATTTTTCCAATTCCAATCGTTACTCCTACCGCAAACAAAGCTGCTCCGGATGTGATACTTCCAATTTGATCAAGCATATCCTGTAACAGTTTAGGTGACTGAAAGCCGCAAAGCGTTAAAATCACTCCAATTAACGGGACGCATGCCAAAGGCTCAGATAGACCATGCAAAATAGAATGAACCGTTACTTTGAATAAACTTGTTTTCTCTTCCCCTTCTTTTCGTCCCCTTTGGCCAACGGTTCCCAAAATCGTTGCCAACGGATCTAAAATCGCGTTCACCACGATTCCTGTGATGGCAATTGGAATCGCTACTGCACCTGCACCAAACAAGCCTCCAAGTACCGGAATGCCCATAAAAGCAAACGTTGGCTGAGCTGAGTTTAGAGCAAACATAGAAGAAGAAGTTAGCGTATGCTTCCCTGCATACTTCACGATGAGCAATATAATGAGATAAAACCCGACGATGCCTAAAATCAGCGCAACTAAAAACGGCCATTCATCTATGAGTGTTTTTCTTGGCGTTGTCGTCACACCTACAAATAAGTGTGCAGGAAGCGCAAACTTCGTTACTAATGTGTTAAGCCCCTTAGACGTTTGCTTGTCAAATTTTTTAAAATGCCCTGCTAAATAACCAAGCAAAATGGCAAAAAAGATAGGCGCGAGAATGAGAAAAATTTGACCTATGCTCATTTATCATTCACCTCATTCATTTCTTGCCTTAACAGGTTTATAAACAGGCTGCCATACCGCTTCTTCTACAAGTTCAGCTACATTTTTTTCGGTAACAGTTGCTACGTTATCTTTTACAGCAGCATCGGCAACTGCCACAGCAACCGCCTTTGATACTTTTTGAAGATCTTTAATATTTGGAAGAAGCGTATCTCCTTTTGTATCTGTTTCTGCTATACGCGCTACTGCATTGGCTGCTTCTGCAAACATAGATTCAGTAAACTTTTGAGCGCGAACCACAATTGCACCTAAACCAAGACCTGGAAACACAAATGCATTATTAGCCTGTCCGATTTCGTAAGTGTGCCCGTTATATTCAACGGGTTCAAATGGACTTCCCGTTGCAATAAGGGCTTTTCCTTCCGTCCATTTTATAATATTTTCTGGAACAGCTTCAGCAAGTTTAGTTGGGTTTGAAAGCGGCATAATCACCGGGCGCTCTACATGCTTTGCCATTTCTTTAATAATTTCTTCGGTAAAAGCATCCGTGACGCCTGATGTTCCAATTAAAATCGTTGGCTTCACTTGCTTGACAAGCTCCAACAGTGAAATTTTATTTTCATCGCCCTTTTCCCATTCTTTAATCTCTTCATTTTGGCGAACATATGGCTGTTGAAAAGGAGCTAAATCTTCCATATCTTCCGTTAACAGACCTCTGTAATCATATGCCCAAAAACGATCATATGCTTCTTCTTCAGATAACCCTTCAAGCATCATCGCACTATGAATACGATCAGCATTCCCAATTCCAGCAGATCCCGGTCCAAATACAACAACCCGCTGATCTTTTAAAGGCGTACCTGTAATACGGACGGCTGTTAAAACGGCTGCAAGAGTAATTACTCCCGTTCCTTGAATATCATCATTAAATGTTAAAATTTTATCTCCGTATTCTTTCATAATGTGACGCGCATTAATATTCCCAAGATCCTCCCAATGAAGAAGCGCTTTAGGAAACTTGGCCGTTATTTCTTTTACAAATTGAGCGATAAAACGATTATAGTCTTCTCCTTTTACTCGTTCATGACGATTTCCTAAATACAAAGGATCTTCAAGAAGCTTTTTATTATTGGTCCCCATGTCAAGAACAACAGGCAGTACGCGGCTTGGGTCAATTCCTGCTGCAGCTGTGTAGACCGCTAACTTTCCAACTGCGATATTGATCCCTCCTACTCCCCAGTCCCCAATTCCTAAAATACTTTCTGAATCCGTGACTACAAGCAAATCAATATCTTCGCTGTCGAGCCCTAAGTTTTCAATCGCCTCACTTAATCTGTCCGCTTCATTTACGGATAAATATAAGCCGTCAGGACGATGGTATTCATGGCTGTATTCTTGAATAGATTGACCTACAGTAGGCGTGTAAATAATGGGAAGCATTTCACTTAAATGATCGGTTAATAAACGATAAAACAACACAACGTTCCGGTTATGCAGATCATTTAACGAATTATTTTTTTGAAGATCATTCGGTGCTTTTTTGAACTGCTCATATGCTCTTTTTGCCTGCTCTTCTAACGTTAAGACCGTTGGAGGAAGAAGTCCCTGCAGATGAAGCTCTTTTCTTTCTTCTTCAGTAAAAGCAGAACCTTTATTTAAATAAGAAGTGGATAAAACTGATTTTCCTTTTAGTGAAGTTGAAATTGACCCATCTCTTTCTACTTTATACGCTCTCATGTTTTTACCTCTTTTCTTGAACAATTAGATAGGGTTAGGTTCAGCAAAGAGATATATTTTTAACCATTTATTTTTAATGAAAACAAAAAAGAGATTGAGCCATAACTACATCAATCCAATCTAAAGACGACCAAACGGTATAAATGAAATCTACGTTCAACCTAACAATAAAAAAATCCGAACGATTCATCGTTCGGATTTTCCTTACACGAAAATACGTTTTTTACACCATGCTATAGTCTTCGTGCTCACTTTCTGAGTAATTAGGCGGCTGTATATGGGAAGGCACAAGACATTCATAGCTTTCCCCTTCTAGCCTATCCTCTAGCTCTTGTTTCGCTTGACTAATCAGCTCTTGATTTTCTATCATTTCAATCGCCGTAGCCGCAATGGCTTTTCCAGCTAACAACATCGCATCGTGAGCATACTCTGTTTTCCCTTGAGCAACAGCTTGCCATGTATGAAACGGCGTAGCATAAGCCCACGTTGCGGTCACGCACTGTGCAGTTGGAACATTCCAGCTAACGTCTGCGACATCGGTTGATCCCGTCATGAAGGAAACATTTTTAGACATAGGAGCAATTTGGTTGAAGACTGGATGATTTGCTAAAGCTCTGTCTAGCAGTGAACCGACTTGTTTTTTTGCTGCTTCTTTGTCTTCAGCGGATGTAGACTCGTAAATAGCTTTGGCGAAAGCCATGTCTTCTTGTTTCACTTCAGCCAAATTTATCTGCATCATTTGCTTATGCATCAGCTGCTCCATTGTTTGATTTGGAATTAGATTAGCGCAGGCTCCTTGAATTTCCTGTTCCACTTGTGTTTCAGTCATTAAAGCCGCTCCCTTTGCAATTTTCACAACCCGTTCATAAAGTTCTTTTACTTGAGATGGCTTCGGAGCACGAATTAAGTACATGACTTCCGCTTCTGCTTGAACAACATTAGGAGAAATGCCTCCGCTGTTTGTAATGGCATAGTGTACGCGCGCTTCATCTATCATATGTTCACGCATATAATTCACACCAATATTCATCAACTCTACAGCGTCTAAAGCGCTTCTGCCAAGGTGAGGACTAGCAGCTGCATGACTGCTTCTTCCTTTAAATTTAAAAGTTGCTTGCATAACCGCATTCGATGACGTATGCATGACACCATTAACGGTAGCCGGATGCCACGAAAACGCGATGTCTACATCTTGGAAAAATCCTTCTCGTACCATATACGTCTTTCCGTAGCCACTTTCTTCAGCTGGACATCCATAGTATTGAACGGTTCCCGGAACATTTTTTTCTTTTAAGTATTCTTTGACTGCAAGCGCAGCTGCTAGTGAGCCTACGCCAAGTAGGTTATGTCCACACCCATGGCCATTTCCATTTTTTTTGACTGGATCTGCTACTGCACACTTATCTTTTTGACTCAGCCCGGTAAGCGCATCATATTCACCAAGAATAGCGATAATCGGATAACCGTGCCCATAACTTCCAATAAAACCTGTTTCAAGGTTAGCAATATGTGTACGAAGCGTAAACTCTTCTTTTTCTAACATGTCGCAAATTAGCTGTGCCGACTTATACTCTTCAAACCTCGTTTCTGCATATTCCCATATTTGATCACTGATTTGAGTTAGCTCGTGTCGCTTTTGTTCAATAAGTTGTTCGACTTTTTTGACAATACCCATGAGACACTCTCCTTTTTCCCTCATTATTTAACAGCATTTTGTGCGTTCACTACCACTTTTGCAGGTCGAATCGAAAACAACGAAATAGCACAGACAAGAGCGCAGATAATTAATAAAGCAAACGCTGCATTATACGACCCGCCAAACGATTGTACTAAAAAACCAATAAGCATTGGTGTTAATACGCCGGCTGCTTGAGCCCCTGTATTAATAAAACCATTTGCTGAACCGACCACTGATTCAGGCAACATTTTTAAAGGAGCTGAAGCGATTAAAATCACATTAAATGAAAACAGTAAAGTTACTGCGCTTTGAAAAACGATAAACATGCCTACGCTAGGTGAAATAGCCATTAAGCAAAGAAAAACGCCCATCAGTAAACCAAAAACCGCCGCTATCATCTTGTCTTTTCCATCTGGAAGCTTATCTAAAATAAAGCCGCTAACAAACATTCCTATAATGCCTACAAATGCTGGGATAGCGGAAAGAAAACCGATGTCTGTTAAATTCAAATGTCTTACTTCGGCTAAATATGTAGGCATCCACGACATGAGCCCCCAGTTAATAGCGTAAATACTGAAATAGGCAATAAATAAATTCCAAATCATCGGGGTTTTGATAATTTCTTTTAATGTCATCTGCTTAGCAGGAATAGCAGAAGCCTCTCTTTTTTCCCCCTGCTGCTTTTCTTTTAGTAAAAAAACAAACAGAACTGTAATAACAAGCCCGATGGCTCCTATGATATAAAAGATACTTCTCCAGCTTATCGTTTGCATCAGCTGCGTCGCTAGAATCGGTGTCACCACGCCCATGATCGTACCTGACGATAACAAAAAGGACATGGCTCTACTGCGTTCTTGCTGAGGAAACCACCCTGCGATTCCTTTTGACGCAGATGGAAAATAGCTCCCTTCCCCTAATCCAAATAAAAAGCGAATGATAATAATAGAAGCAAAAGACCAGGCCATTCCGGTAAAAACCGTAAACAAAGACCATAAAAGCACGGCAATTGTAATGACTTTTTTAAACCCAAAGCGGTCTGCCAGCCACCCACCAGGTATTTGCATCAGTGCGTATCCTGCAAAAAAACTGCTTAAGATGATACCTGTAGAAGAAGCATTAAGGTGTAGATCTTTCGAGATATCTAAAATAGCGTAATTAATAATAAAACGATCTAAGTTTCCAAGCGACCAGCCTAAAAATAATAAAAATAAAATGATGTATTTCCAGTTCGACCTTGCTAGCATAAATGCGCTCATCTCCTTTTTATTCCATTTAATGTAATGTTTTATAACAAATCAATTCGTTACATAAATATTAAAAAATTCTGACTATTTTTTCAATGTGTATTTCTATATAATAAGAACTATAACTATGTATGTTTTTACATTAAGTAGTCTATAAGGGGTTGTTAATATGAGTGATTTATTAGCTAATATGAAAGGTTATCTTACATCTATTATTAAAAACAGTTCTTATCAAATTTGGACAAGTATTGATTCTGCAAATTTTAACATGTTTTTTTCCAGTTCTTTATGCTCATCCCTGACTTACACTCCTCCCACTAGCCTACATAACGGCAGTGATTCCTTTCAAAAGCATATCGCATATGAAGAGTTCGAAGAAATTTACTTATCCTTTCCAAACCGGTATGCGTTTGTTGTTCGCATATTTGCTAAGCATGACTGGACACCACAACAAATAAAGAAGCTATCCGCTAACTTTTCTCCTTATGTGCTGCAAAAAAAGTTAGAGCGGCGTGAGCACATTTTGAACGTACTTATGAAAAGCATTAAGGAAATCTCGCTTTTACAAGACTCTGACTATCTATTAACAAGAATTCTAGAAAATGCTCTTTCAGTTATTTCTGTTGCGGATATGGGCGTGCTGTGGATGTTTGATTCTTCCACTGAATTTCTTTTGCCTCGCGCCTGGTCAGGGGGGCCAAACAATGAAATTCAAAACATGAAAATGAAAGTTGGCGAAGGAATTATCGGAAAGACATTTCAGCATAATAAAAGCTATATGTATACGAACTTAGAGGATATAGTACGCGATTCTTCTACTATGACTGACGATAATATTCACTATCTTAATCAGTCCTATACATTTACACACATTCAATCTATTATTTCTGTCCCCATTTGTATGGACGAACAAACGGTATGCGTACTCATTATTTATCAAAACGGTACAACTCCTCTTTTAAATGAAGAGGATAAAGAATTGTTAGAAAGCTTTTCCGATCAAGTTTCGATTGCTCTCTTAAACTCAGCGCTTTTTGAAGATGTAAAAAAACAAAATGAACTTTTAATACGCCGCGATCAAATTCATCGCACATTCATGAACGTTTCACTTCAAAGTAAAGGAATTGAACCGATACTTACCGAATTACGCCGAATGGTTACATCTCCCGTCACCATTGTAGATTTTGTTGATAATAAGACCTATGGCTTTTTAAAATTTCTTGATGTAGACACAAAAACAGCTGAATTTCACACGCATTTTCTTTTACATACAAAAGCTTGCTTTTATACTATTGAGTCACACAACCAGAAGCACAGCGTCTACATTCAACCGATACACGGTATTGACACGCTCTTAGGTTTAGTTATTTTGCAGACAAATCAAGGAGATCTTTCCTCTCTAGATCAAGTGGCACTCGAACAAAGCAGCTCTGTTATTGCACTAGAAATGCTGAAAAAACAAACGTTAGTCGATTTATTTTACAAGCGAACGCATGAACTATTTAGTGAATACTTATCATGTTATGACACCACTTTACTGTATCAAAAAGCAAATGAGCTAAACATTGATACAAAAAAGCATATTCTAGTCGCTCTTATTACCATTCGTTCACACGAGGACCTGCAGCTCTTAAACTTACATCTTCATCGCCTTGTCTCTGACATCAAATCGGTTTTCAGTTCAAAAGCGCCGGTCGTATACGGATTCGACACGAAAGTAACCATTGTATTCACGCTTGATTCTTATGAAGACCATCATGCTATTATCAAACAATTAGAAGATTCACTCTCAAAATGGCGTTACTACAATGAATGTCATGTAAAAATAGGGATTGGAAGTCGTTATTCTCACTTTACCCAAATAGAAAAAAGTTATAGTGAAGCTGAAAAAGCTGTCTCTTACCTTCTGTCTCAGCAGCAAGATGGATGCATGTTGTATGAGGAAATAGGAATTAACCGGTTATTTATTAATCAATCGAAAGAAGAAGTCAAAACCTTTATTGATGAAGTATTTGTCCCTCTTAAAAACAATCATTTGAATGATGAACCTTTAGAGCAAACGCTAGAAGCGTATTTTGATAACAACCGTTCTGCTTCACTTACAGCTAAGCAGCTTCATATTCACGTTAATACACTCTATCAGCGGTTGAAGAAAATCGAAGATAAAATGAACATATCATTTACAAATAGTGAACATCTATTAAAAGTGCAGCTAGCGTGCTATTTGAAAAAATTTCACTACAGCTAAAAAACCGATTCTTATTTTTAAGAATCGGTTTTTTCAGTAGAAAGAACAGCTGCAATTGATTGCTTCCAGCGGCTTAGTACCTGTTTGGAATCATGAAGCTGAAATTGAATTCCTGATGTTAGAACGGCATATTTTGCGTAATCTTCTTTAACAGCGGCTACTTCTCCTGTAAATAACTCATAGCCTGATAACACAGGAGCTTCTTTTTTCAGCCAAAATTTAATGTAATAAGCTTTCCCTTCAACAACTAATGTAACGGTTGCCTTATGATTCTGTATCATGTTTTTTGCAGAAGTTGTACCCTTCCATACTAACAGCTTGACGCGTGAAGAGCTAATAGCTACCAGCTCTCCTGCGCTAATCATTGCTACATGAGGAAAACCCTCGGATGTCACTGTAGATAGCAACATCGCATCACGCTGTTTTCTTTCTAAGTCTTTTCCATTTAAAAATACGCGCACGGCTTTTGGCAGCTCTGCTTTATTCATTTTACTTGCCACCTTTGCTGATTAAGACCGGGGTGGCACAGGAGGCACGTGCGTTGCCAGCGGTACGTCTTTTGGATTGATTTTAAATGGTCGAGGGTATTTTTCAGGATTGGTGATCGTCTCGGGTTCAGAAGAACGCCAGGTAAACAAACACACGTTGCATAAGTAAATCTCCCAGGCTCCTTCAACTGGTGATTTAGATACTAAGTTCGCTTGTTTGGCTTCACATCTTGGACAAGTATGCATGTCGATTCCTCCTTGTTTATTTTTGCATCATATTCGTTAAGATTTTTTCCCATTTTTCAGTTTCAAGTGGTGTATCTAAAGGCTGCGAGTAGTGGCCTCTTGTTTCTGGTGCAACCGGTGTTGTAGCATCCAAAATCATTTTATCTGTAATACCAGCCGGATCAGATCCTGGATCAAGTGGCAGAACTGAGAGATTAGGCACTGTTATAACATCATGTTTTGGGTGCATTTTTGTCGATAGCGCCCACATGACTTGCGGTAAATTAAACGGATCCACATCTTCGTCTACTAAAATAACTAGCTTGCAATATCCTAATCCATGCGGCGTAGTCAATGCCCTCATACCAACCGCCTTAGCAAATCCTCCGTATCGGCTTTTCGTTGAAATGATAGCAACAAGACCATGAGTATACATCGCGTTCACCGCTTCAATCTCTTCAGGATATGCTTCTTTTAGCTGCTGATATAAAGGAACGCTTGTATTGATTCCAATTAAATAATCTGTTTCTGTCCAAGGCATACCGATATATAGACTTTCAAAAATAGGATCTTTGCGATGGTATACGCGATTGATTTTGATAACAGGCATGCTTCTGCCACCGGAGTAATGACCTGTAAATTCACCAAAAGGACCCTCATACTCACGTTCACCAGCTAAGATTTCTCCCTCTAAAATCACTTCTGCTCCCCAAGGTACATCTAAATCAGAAAGCTGAGACTTCACAATTCTGTACGGCTCACCTTGAATAGCTCCTGCCATTTCATACTCTGATTGATCGTAATGAAGCGGCGTAGCAGCTGCTGTGACAATCGCGGGTTCACATCCTAAAGCAATTGATACAGGGAGGTTTTCACCTTTTTCTTCGGCTTGTTTCAAGTGAATGGCAATATCATGCTGTGGCACGGGCTGAATGCCTAGACGGTCTTTCCCTTTGACCTGCATACGATATATACCTACGTTTTGTTTGCCGAAATGCGCCTTATCATGCTGATCACGAGAAATAACGCACGCTTTATCTAGATAATAGCCTCCGTCTCCTTGATTCAAGCGGAACAATGGCAAAAGGTCGAATAAGTTAATATCATCTTTAATTTCACACTCATGAAATGGCGCTGTTTCTTCTCTTTTCACTTTAACAGGAAATTTTTCATATCTCCGAGCAAATTCAAAGAACTGTTCTTTTACAGGAGTTGATTTAGGCAGTCCCATCATTAACGCGTGATTTGACCAGGAACCCATTACGTTTAGAGCTACCTTTGCGTTGTTATATCCATAAATATTTGTAAATAATAATCCCGGCGTTTGATCTCCTAAATTACTGATGGCTTGACCTGCTGAACCTAAATCCGGATCTGGCTGCACTTCATCTGTAATCGTCAGCAGCTGCCCTTCTTTATGTAGCGTATCAAGGAAATCTCTAAAGTCTTTATAAGCCATGTTTATTTTCCTCCTTGTGATAAATGTTTAATTCCATTCCATCTTTTTGCCTCAGGAAGCTCAATTCCTAATTGATCTAACGTTCGAACAGCAATATGCGTGACAATATCATCAATTGTCTCAGGTTTGTTATAAAAAGCTGGCATAGGAGGCACGAGGATAGCTCCCATTTTTGAGAGATCCAGCATGTTTTCTAAATGAATCGTATTCAAAGGCGTTTCGCGAGGAAGTAGCACCAGTGGCTTTCTTTCTTTTAACATCACATCTGCCGTTCTTGCTATTAAGTTATCTGCTAGTCCCATTCGAATAGATGCTAATGTTTTCATGCTGCAAGGACTTACAATCATTCCGTCTATACGAAATGAACCGCTCGAAATTTTTGCTGCTTGGTCTTGATATGAATAACAATAATCTGCTAGCGCTTCTACTTGCCTAACGCTATACGGTGTTTCCAGCTTAATTGTGGCATGAGCCCAAGACGACATGACTAAATGCGTTTCAACAGAAGCCTTCTTCAAAAGCTCTAAAATTCGAATACCTAGAATAGCTCCTGTGGCTCCTGTTATTCCTACAGCTATTTTCATTTCTTTTCCTCCTCTCTGCTTTGGTTACACATTTAACTTTACACTTATTTTCCATACAATTAAAATATTGATAAAGTATATAATAATACCTTTAAAGTATGGAGTTGAATATAGTGGAATTAAGACAGCTGCATTATTTTATTGTCATAGCTGAAGAATTAAATGTAACTAAAGCAGCCAAGCGTCTGCACATGGCTCAGCCTCCTTTAAGCAGACAGCTAAAGCAGCTCGAAAATGAGCTGGGCCTTTTGCTTTTTGAACGAAACAATAACAAGCGCTTATTGTTAACGGCAGAAGGAGAGCTTTTTTTAAAACGAGCGAAAGAAATTGTGCAAAGGGTCGAAAAATCAGTATTGGAAGTACAGGAATGTAAAAACGTAACAAATGAAAAGCTTGAAGTCGGATGTACAATCTACTGTGCATCAACGGTTCTCGATAAGCTAGCTCTTATTCAAAAACAGTATCCAAACAGTACTTTTAATATCTATGAAAACGAACCAGCTCATTTAAACGAGTTGTTGACGGATGGAAAGATTGATGTAGCAGTCACCACTACAGACTTACCTTGTCAACAGGTAAAAACAAAAACACTTGCACCAGATGTCTTTGTTGTAGCAGTTCCCAAAGAAAGTAGTTATGCAACAGAAAAGATTTCAGTCGCTGAAATCGCTTCTCTCCCTCTTATTCTTCTTCGTTCAAATCGGGAAATAAGCATATACAATCGCATTATAAAGGAATTTAAAAAGATGGATATAACACCTACCATTTTATGCGAATGCCATGACTCAGCGATGCTTCTTAATTTAGTATGTCGTGGCCTTGGTGCTGCTATTGTTCCTTATTCGATGCTATCTTCTTTTTCACTAGAACATATTAAAATTTTAAGCATAGAAGATAATCCATTTGTAATTGAGCCTTTAGTTACGTGGCGTACCGATAGTTATCTCCCCAAAATCGCTCAAGAATTTTTAAAGCTTTTTTAAGTATAGATGCACAAAAAAGGCTTTGCTAAAATAGCAAAGCCTTTTTTATTTTATATTGATATATTTGACTACATTAACCAAGAAATTAATAGCGGTAATGTAACAAGTGACATAATGGCACTAAGTACGAATGCTGAAGCTGTTTCACCAGCTAGGCTATCAAAGCGCACTGAAATCATCGCTGCTACAGCTGAACCTGGGAACGCTACTAATAACACTAATTTTACGATGTCAGCTGATGATAGACCCATTGCTGTTGCAATTCCTAACATTACAAGCGGCTGAATAGCCACTTTTAAAATCGCAATACCAAATGCTGATGGGCTAAATTGAATTTTACGAATACCAATTGTTACCCCAACTGCGAATAGCGCTGCACCTGACGTAATTGAGCCAATTTGATTTAAACTGCTTGACAATAAATCTGGAGATTGGAACCCACATAGTACTAATACTACTGCGATTAATGGAACACACGCTAACGGTTCAGAAAGACCGTGTAAGATTGATTTAATCGTTACTTTAAATAAGCTTTCTTCAGAATCCCCTTCACTTCTTTCGCGCTGTCCAACCGTACCAATAATAGTTGCTAAAGGATCAAGCATCGCATTTACTACGATACCCGTAATAGCGATTGGAATTGCTACTACATCCGCGCCAAACAAGCTACCTAAAACGGGAATACCCATAAACGCAAACGTTGGCTGCGTAGAGTTTAAAGAGAACATAGACGCGCCTGTTAGTGAGTATTTGAATACATATTTTGCAACGAGTAAGAAAAGAACATAAAATCCAATAATACCAAGAACTAATGCTAATAAAAACGGCCATTTTTCAATAAGCGTTTGTTTTGATGTTGTTGTAATACCAACGAATAAATGTGCAGGTAACGCAAATTTTGTTACAAGCGTATTTAACCCTTTAGATGTTGTTGCATCAAACTTTTTAAAATACCCTGCTAAATAACCTAGCAAAATAACGAAAAAGATTGGGGTTAAAATAATAAAGATTTGACTAATTTCCATTTTTGAACACTCCATTGTTTAGATTAGAATCAATCATATAAATTTGCTTTCTTAGAAAGATAATTATCTTCTAAGGCTTGTCTATGGATATTGTTTACGTCAGGCCATTCATCTCCCTTTTTGCTAAACATCTCTACAAATATGAAGTAACGTATAATGGTTCATGAAAACGCATGGACTTTGTTTTTCTACAATCATTTATTTACTTCGAAGCTGTTCATTTAGTTAAATCAAATCACACAAAACTTGTCATACAATACAGTAACTCTACAACCTTAGCAAAAACTTGTCATACAATCATGTTGTTGGCTTACTTAGGCTGAAAAAAAACACCTTCAAATGAAAGATGCTTAATCTTGTGACGAAAGAAAGCTACTTCTGATTGATGAGGAAGAATCTCTAAGAGTTTGAAACTCTCAGTTAAAAAGTTCCATAATTTCACAAAGTTTTTACAAACTATCTTACTTATTTGTATATTGCTTTCTGTGACGAATTTATGAACATGTTTTAACTTAACATTTGTAGGGGAATTATTCAATTACATTGCTTAAACTTTTAGTGAAAAAAATATTTTAATCCTGTTTTTTTTACATAAAACGGATTAAAATAGTCATAAAGACCTATATATTATCGGTTAAAAAGAAGATGATTCATCTATCACCTTCTTTTGCTTACTTTATTTAATAATTACATGTAGATCATAATGTTACTTTATTTTAGCATCAATAATGGAAAAATTGTGTTCTTCTGAAAACCACGTTTTGATTTTTTCTTTTGCTTTCAGTTTAACATCTTCATCAATGTACATGGCAACTTGAATCAATGCAAGCCCCAGAGCTCCTAAATCATCTGTAAATCCAACTCCTGCTGCAAAGTCCGGAATTAAATCTAAAGGAAGAATAAAATAACCTAACGCTCCTATAATCACTGCTTTTGCTTTTGGAGGAATATCAGGCTTTTGCAGCGTGTAGTATAAAAGCAGTACGGCATAAACAACGTTTGCTCCCGCTTTTTTGCCAAACTTTTTAAGCTTGTCCCAAAATTTTTCTTCCGAATAATATTTGGCTGTTTCCTCTGTACGAACGGGTACAATTTCTTGTTTCTCTTCCATATCGATCACCCTTTCATCACCATATGTACTTATTATAAACGATTATCTCTACCGAATTCCATTGAGAGCTTAAACTCCATAAACCTGCACAAAGCAGGCTTATGAATTTTTTAATGAGTAATGCTTCATAACGATAGTAACTAAGTCATTCAGCGCCGTTTCACTTTTAGAATGATTTTCAAACTGCTGAATGAGATCCATATGTTCAAGCAGCACTTCGTAATTACCCGTCATCTTTCTCAGGACTTCATATGCGGAACTATTCAAATCCACTTGTATTTTCAAATCCTCCAGCTGTACTAGATACTCATTCCAGCGCTGATCTTGTTCTAGCAGCAGCCATACAATTTCTTTTATCGCCTTCCGCACATTGGACTCCATCTTTTCATCTCCTTTGATACACAGATATAACAAAGTCTATGAAAAAAACGAGCTTTTTCATTCCCGTATTATACAAAAAGTGTTTTTTTATTTTATAACAAGCCCGCTTAAGAGCTCTTCCCATACTTTATCATCGCGCAGCACGTCCATTGAAAAAATAGGTGCATGTAAAACACATGTATAAGGCAAGTCCCAGTTAGCTTCGGATAAAAGTTCTTTTTCACTGTTTGTCAGCAGCAGTATATAGAAATCGTTTTTGACCATTCCCTTTAAAACATGCTCTAATTCTTTCGCTTCTTCATACGTTCCGCCCATACGAATAAACAATATACAAGAACTGGTCTCCATTGACGTTAAAAATCGCTCCGTTCTCCGTTCATATTTTTCTTTGACTTCATTATATGAAAGCCAGTTAGTCTCCGTATTAATAGACGACGGAAAATCATGAGCAGAATCAATTTGATACACCTTATCACGCAGTCTAAGCGTGGAACCATCTCCGAAAGAACTGATATAGGTTAAGTGTTCATATACAAATAAGTCTTTACAGCGATTTTTCAACAGCTGATTGACATGAGAAAGAGAAATGCTAATACACCAATCAATCACCCCGGCTTGTTTTCGCAAAGAATATTTTTTCATATATATCCCTGGAAAACAGTTATAGCCTAAACTGTATATCATATCGTACTGCTTGCTTTTTAGTTCATTTAAAGTAACCATATTCATCCTCCCTTCTTCTATAAAATATGACAGTCTTTTATAGAAAGAGGCGGCTTCTGCCTTATACCGTACAAGCTTTTTGCGTTTTAGGAGCTTGTGTAATAAAAGAGTAAGGAATTAAAAAAACAACCGAAGCAAAATATTTTGGAACTCGAAAGATTCTTGTTAAAATACTTGTATTCCATTGAAATAACAAGGCCTATGAAGTCTTTAAAGAAAGAAGATGAAATTGATGAGTAAAGCATTAAAAGATATTCCGATTTCCGTGTTAGATCTTTCTCCTGTAGTTGAAGGAGGAACTGTATCTGACTCACTTAGAAATACATTAGATTTAGCTCAGCACGCTGAAAAATGGGGGTATAACCGCTATTGGCTAGCTGAACATCATAATATGACAGGTATCGCAAGCTCCGCTACATCTGTTGTAATTGGTCATGTCGCCGGAGGCACGTCACGCATTCGCGTAGGCTCTGGCGGCATTATGCTTCCTAACCATTCTCCGCTTGTTATTGCTGAGCATTTTGGTACGCTTGAATCACTATTTCCAGGACGTATTGATTTAGGCTTAGGAAGAGCGCCAGGGAC
Source organism: Priestia megaterium (assembly GCF_009497655.1). NCBI lineage: Bacteria > Bacillati > Bacillota > Bacilli > Caryophanales > Bacillaceae > Priestia > Priestia megaterium. The sequence goes on from NZ_CP023317.1 coordinate 2,586,088, forward strand.
AGATCAGCTGACAGCGCAGGCGCTGCGACGCGACCGCAGAAGCGACGGCAGTGACTTCCCAGAACAGCTGGCCGAACTGCAAGAATACTTTAAACCTGCTTCAGAAAGTCAGATGCGTGTTAAAGCTGTTCCCGGTCAAGGTTTAAATATTCCGATTTGGCTCCTTGGCTCAAGCGGTTTTAGCGCACAGCTTTCTGCACAGCTAGGCTTGCCATTTTCATTTGCAAGTCACTTTTCGCCTAATAATACAATGACAGCTCTTAACATGTACCGTCGTTATTTTAAGCCGTCCGACGTGTTAGAGAAACCATATGCAATGTTAGGTGTAAACGTAATCGCTGCTGATACAGATAGAGAAGCTGAACGCTTGGCTACTTCTATGCAACAGCAGTTTCTAAATTTAATTCGAAACACACCGGGTAAACTAAAAGCTCCCGTGGATAATATGGATGAACTATGGACTGACTTTGAAAAAGCTTCTCTTCAACAGCAGCTGGGCTCTTCTATTGTCGGAAGTCCTGAGACGATTAAAGTCAAGCTTGAACAGTTTATTGAAGAAACAGAAGCAGATGAACTGATGATTAACGCTCAAATTTACGATCACAAAGCTCGCCTTCGTTCGTACGAAATTGTTTCTCAGCTGTTCAAATAATAAAAAGGCCGGACACGTCCGGCCTTTTTATTTGCTTTCTACTGCTTCAAGAAGTAAATCTGCAAGATGAACGGCCCTTACACTTTCTTCTACTCCTTCTCTGACTACGCCTAGCTTCATTTGAATGAGACAGCCCGGGTTTGCTGTTACAATTGTATGGGCATGGGCTTCTTTCACTTTTTCCATTTTATAATCTAAAATTTGCATAGACATCTCTTGTTCCGTTAAGTTATAAATACCAGCTGAGCCGCAGCAATGATCCGCATTTTCCATTTCATTAAACACCGTGCCGTTAATTGCTTGGATCAGTTTTCTCGGTGCGCTGGACGTTTTCATCACGTTTCTTAAATGACACGAGTCTTGATACGTAATAATTTGACTTGGAAGCGATAACTTTTGTTTTTCCACAAACTGCTGCTGCAATAAAATCTCTGAAAAATCTTTGACTTTTGCAGAAAAGACCGCTGCTCTTTCTTTCCATTCCGGCTCATCTTTTAATAGATGATCGTATTCCACCAACAGCGCACCGCAGCCGCCTGCATTAAGAACAATATCATCCGCTTGAATGGATTCAAACGCCATAATATTTTGTTTTGCTAACTTTTTTGCCTGATCTTTTTCTCCGCCGTGCGCATGCAGGGCGCCACAGCACGTCTGCACTTCTGGTATAACGACCTTACACCCCGCTTTTTGTAAAAGTGCAATCGTCGCGTTGTTTGTTTCCATAAACATCGTGTCCATTAAACACCCTGTAAAAAAAGCAACCGTACGCTCTCTTGTTCCTTCTGCTTCAAATAAAAAAGGACGTTTCTTCATTTCTTTTTTTGTTGGCACAGGCGGAAGCGTTTTTTCCATTTGTGCTAAATTACCGGGCAGGACGTTTAATATATTTGTTTTTTGAACAGCTTTTTGCAAGCCGCTTCTTTGATAGAAAGCAAGCAGAGAATGTACATTTTTTAATCGTTCTTTATGCGGAAAAAGCTGTTCAAACACCATATGCCTGAGCGCTTTTACCGGCCATTTATGTCGTTTTTTCTGCTGAATAATATCACGCGCTTCTTCTAATAAGTGTCCGTACTTCACACCCGAAGGACAAACAGGCTCACACGCTCGGCAGCCAAGGCAAAGGTTCAATTGTTTTTCAACGGATTCATCCGGTTCAATAAGCCCATCTACAACTCCTTTCATCAAAGCAATTCTTCCGCGCGGTGACGCTGCTTCATATTGATTGGTTTGGCCATACGTCGGACAGCTCGGCAAACAAAAACCGCATCTCATACAATTCATTAACTCGTCATAATCTAACCGTTCTTTAAACGCTTGCTGAATGTCTTTTGTTGCCGTCATGAACGAACCACCACTCTTTTTCTCGTGTCTTTAGCAAAAATTTTCCCTGGATTCATAATTCCTTGCGGGTCCAAAGCATACTTAATTGCTTTCATCGCAGCTACTCCTTCTCCGCCCATCTTCAATGCTAAATACGGTGCTTTCATTTCTCCGACTCCGTGTTCACCTGTAATCGTCCCTCCAAGCTCAATGGCTTTATGAAAAATCGCTTCAAAAGCTTGTTCGACTCGGTGAAGCTCCTCTTCGTCACGCGCATCTGTTAAACAAGTCGGATGCAGATTTCCGTCTCCTGCATGACCAAACGTACAGATTTTAACGTTGTATTTTACAGCAATTTCATTAATCGCTTTGACCATTTCACTAATTTTAGACCGCGGGACGGTTGCGTCTTCTAAAATCGTCGTTGGCTTCATTCGTGCTAAAGCAGAAAGAGCTGATCTTCTTGCTGTACTTAACGCTTCTGCTTCTGCTTGCGAAGCCGCTACTTTCACCGATACAGCCTTTCCTTCACTGCAGATGCGTGAAATCATTTCAATATCGCGCTTCACCACTTCTGGCGGGCCATCTTGTTCAATCAATAAGACAGCGTTTACATCAGTTGGAAGCCCAACTTGGGCAAAATCTTCTACTACTTCACACGTCGGCTGATCTAAAAATTCAAGCGTAGCCGGAATAATCTTATTGGCGATAATTGCTGAAACCGTCTTAGCAGCTGCGTCCATGTCTTCAAACAGCGCAAGCAGAGTTTGTTTTGTTTCAGGTATTGGAATGAGCTTTAAAATGGCTTCTGTCACGACGCCAAGCGTTCCCTCAGACCCGACAAACAAGTTCGTTAAATCGTAGCCAGCTACATCTTTAGCCAGCTTGCCTCCTGTCTTAATACAATCGCCGTTTGCAAGAATTACTTCAAGACCAAGAACGTAATCTTTTGTTACTCCGTATTTTAAGCCTCGTAATCCTCCTGAGCATTCATTGATGTTTCCTCCAATGGTTGATATTTTCATAGAGCTTGGATCAGGAGGATAAAATAAACCTTTTGCCTCTACGGCATTAATTAAGTCTAACGTAATAACACCCGGCTGCACGGTAGCGGTTAAATTTTCTTCATCAATTTCCAAAATTTTATTCATTCGGTTAAAGGTAAGAACAATTCCGCCTTGCGTTGGACACGTTCCTGCGCTTAGATTTGTGCCTGAGCCTCTTGGCACAATAGGAACGTGATCTTCGTTGCATATCGTTAAAATTCTTTTCACTTGATCTTTGTTTTCAGGCATAATAACTGCATCAGGAAGCGACTGAAAGTTAGGGGTTGCGTCATAAGAATATACGAGTCTTGCTTCACTGCTATCTTGAAAGTTGGCCGATCCTACAACTTCAATGAGCTTTGCTTTTGTTCGTTCATTAAGCATAACGTTCCTCCTTATATATCTCTTAATCTTATTATAGTTGCAGAAGCCACGAGGGACTATAGATAAAAAACTAAAAAAAAGCGCTTTAAAAACTCATTTTTTGTATGTTTATCTAATGAATAGCGCACTTATTCTAGTAGAGACAGCGCAAGGTAAAAAAGCGTGAGACCCTTTACACTTTTAGGATCAATGTCTGTTAGTTCTTTCATTTGCTTCAAGCGGTAATGAAGCGTATTGATATGAATATGTAAATCAAACGCCGTTTTTTTTAACGATTGATCATTGGCTAAATAGCATTTCAGCGTTTCGAGAAGCTCTTTTTCTTTTAAAAGAGCGGAAAGCACTCGACTTAAGAATTCCTTTTTTACAGGTTCAGAAACGTCTTCTAAAATCATGTCCATCAGCAGTTCCTCATAAAAAACAACGGCTTGACGTTTTGAAGCTACTTTAAGCGCTTTTTTTGCTTCTTCATATGAAGCATGCAAATCAAATTGCTCCGCTGGCTTCCCTACGCCAATAGTAATCATAACTTGATTATTTGCTTGAATGTACTGCTGACATTTTTTTAGTTCTTCTTTAAATCCTTGTCTTGCCTTTTCATCTACAGCTTCTTTCAGTAAAAGCAAGCGATCGTATCCCCAATTTGCGATATAATCTCCTTCACCTTTATGACTTTCAAACCAGTAGCGAATTGTTTCTTGTACCTGCTGCTGCTTCTTTTTCGAAAGAGATGAGTCAATTTGAAACAGCGTGCAGCAATAAGGACTGTCTACTTGTACTCCTAAAATATGACCTCGTTCAATAAATTCTGCATCTACCTGCTGGCTATAAATCCATTCACGAAAAAAAGCTTCTACTCCTTTATTTTCCCATTCCTTTGTTTCTATGTAGTATGCTTCGCGAATAATTAACTCTGTTAATCTTCGAATAATATCTGCAAAAGGCTCAACAGCTTCTGGGGTACCTGTAATGCCAATAACGCCAATAATGTCTCCTTGATAACTGATAGGCAAATTAATTCCTGGCTTAACTCCTTTTAAATCTGCTGCTTCTTTTTTGGAAATATATAGTTTTTGCTTTTTTTGCATCACGTTCCACGCGCCTTCATGAAAAAAACCAACCCGCTTTTCTTCTGTAGACGCAATAATAATTCCGCGTGTATCCGTTACAATTACATGTTCTTTCATCACCAGCTGTACTTCTTTTATAATTTTCTTCGACAGTTCAGACACTAGCTGCACGTTGTTTACACCTCACCTATCATCAATTAAAAGAGCTGAAAGAATGGTTTTCTCTCAGCCCGCTTTTTTGATTATGCGTTCACTTTTTCAGCTTTTTTTAGCACGTTAAAAAACTCTTTCATAAATTTAGGTAAATCCGGCCAAGCTTGTCCGGTTACTAAGTTTCTGTCTACGTGGAGCGTCTGTTCAACAAATATAGCACCCGCCGCTTCTACTTCCGGACGGCAAGCAGGATACGCTGTCACTTCTCTGTCTTGCAGATACTCTCTAACCGTCGTTAACACGAGCTGACCATGACAAATAACGCCTAAAGGTTTGTTTTCTTTTAAAAAATGAGCGGCAATTTCCTGAACTTTTGTGTTCATTCGAATATATTCAGGCGCTCGTCCTCCAGGGATAATAAGTCCGTCAAAATCAGCGGGATCCACTTCATCTACAGAAGCATGAGAATCAATTTTATATCCCGTTTTTTCTGTGAATGTTTCCATTTCTGGAAGAAAATCATGAACAACCGTTTGGAGCTTCTTTTTCACGGGAGAGGCAATGGTACACTGAATATCTTCTTCTAAACAGCGATAATACGGATAAAAAACTTCTAAAGCCTCCACGGCATCTCCTGTTAAAATCAAGATACGTTTACTCATCTTTTATCACCTTTTCTTTTAATGTCGTCATTTACTTCTTCTCGCAAGCTGCTTTCCATTCCTGCTTTTCCCCTAGGAATAATAAAAAAAGCAGGGCCTTCATTCCTTTACTAGGAATGTCAGCCTTGCTTTTTATCTTGTACTCTTTTTAATTCAGCTGTTAATTCAATAAACCAAGCTTCGTCTTTTGTTAGCAGCGCAAGATCAATCAATGAAAGAATCTGCTCTTCGTGCGCCGTTTTTTGAAGGGGCAGCTTCTCTATTTTTTCATCCATCATGCCAATGGTTGTGCCGACCATTTTTTCATCATCACTTTTCACTACATTGATTAGTGCGGCTTTTTTAGATGGATTAATCGTTTTTATATATCCGTATATAAGTTCACCGTCGCGAGACTTTCCTTTGACCCAGTCGCCTACTTTTAAATTTCCTTCAAATAGCTTCACAGTCATTCTCCTTTCTTCATAAACATGCTAAGAATTAATGTAACGGCATATAGTATTCTAGAAAGTAGTGTAATCATAATACTTACAGTTTAGAAAGTCAAAGAATCTGTTTTAGAGCAAAAGGCTCGATATACAAAATCACTGCAACAATAAAAAAATCCGAACGATTTATCGTTCGGATCTTTCTTCAACTACACTCAGCCTCTTTATTTGTTATACGAGTCCAGTTAAGCTGTAGATTCCAATGATTAAGAAACATGCAAGCGTTTTTATAACAGTGATGGCAAAAATATCTCGGTAAGACTGCTTGTGGGTTAACCCGGTAATAGCAAGCAGGGTAATAACGGCTCCGTTATGAGGAAGCGTATCCATACCGCCTGATGCCATCGCTACAACTCTGTGCATAACTTCAGGAGGAATATTGTATTGATTAATAGCTTCTACATACTTATCTCCCATCGCACTAAGCGCAATTCCCATACCTCCAGAAGCGGATCCTGTAATACCGGCTAAAATGTTTGTCGTAACGGCTCCATTGACAAGCGGATTTGTAAAGGTATGTGAAATACCATCGCGAACGGTTGCAAAGCCAGGAAGAGATGAAATAACGCCTCCAAAGCCATACTCAGCTCCCGTGTTCATCGCAGCGAGAAGCGCTCCGCCAATACTTGCGTTAAGACCCGCTTGGAAACCGGTGGTCACTCTCTTCCAGTCATACGCAATCGTCGTAATAATTCCAATAACAAGTGCTAACTCCACTGACCAAATACCAACAACTGCGGTTAAATCTACTTTTCCGAACGCTTCAAGGCCAATTTTGGCAAAATCAAAACCGTCTGGGTACCACTTTGGAATAGAAACAGTAAAAAATTTGTTTGCAACCCCTACAAGCACGAGCGGAACAAACGCTAAAATCTGTCTTGCTACGCTAGGTTCATATTTAGGTTCTGTAGAAGGTACAGACTCTTTTTCTAGCTCTGCAGCAGCTGCTAGTTCATTATTAAATCCGTAGTAGCCTTCTCCAGCTTTTCTTGCTTTTTTACTTCGGCTTTCTAAATACCAAAGACCTAAGCTAAAAACAATAACTGATCCGATAATCCCCAGTGTCGGAGCAGCATAGATGTCTGTTTTAAAAAAAGTCGTTGGAATAACATTTTGAATTTGCGGTGTACCCGGAAGTGCATCCATGGTAAACGAAATAGCTCCTAATGCAATCGTTCCCGGTACTAATCGTTTTGGAATATTCGCTTCGCGGAATAAGTTAGCCGCAAACGGATAAACTGCAAACGCAACAACGAATAAACTTACGCCGCTGTAGGTTAAGATTGCTCCCATTAAAACAATCGCCAAGATCGCACGTTTAGCCCCCACGACTTTAACAATTGTTTTCGCAATCGATTCAGCGACTCCAGACATTTCAACCATCTTCCCGAAGACTGCTCCTAATAGAAAGACAGGGAAGTAGTTTTTAATAAATCCAACCATTTTCTCCATAAAAACGTTTGAGAAAAATGGGAGTGCATAGCTTGGTTCCGTTAAAATAACGGCTAGCAGCGCACAAAGTGGAGCAAACAAAATAACTGAAAATCCGCGGTAAGCAACCAGCATCAAAAGCCCCAGAGACAGCAAAATAATCAGCAAATCCATAACGTTTCCCCTTTCATCCCTTATTCAATTTGTCTTATTTTTTATAAAGTGCAGACTCAAACTCATATTCATAGCACGTGTAATAAAGCTGAATAACTTCTTCTGCCGTCGGTACGATCGGATGATTAGCAGGACTTCCGCTTTGAATCGCATCCGCTGCCATTTTCTCAACCGCCGCGTAAAATAGCTGGCGATCAATGCCCCACGATTGAAGATTAGGAATCTCTAAGTCGATACAAAGCTGCTTGATGGCTTCAATTAACACATCTGCTCCTTCTTTTTTTGTATATGATACGTTCGGAAAAAGAGCTTGTCCTATTTCACCTAAACGATCGATTGAAGCCTCTTTTGTATAGTCCAAAACCGCAGGCAGGAGCATCGCGTTAGAAATACCGTGCGGCACATGGAATAACGCGCCAATAGGTCTTGACATACCGTGCACTAGCGCAACGGATGAATTTGAAAACGCCATCCCCGCAAGCATAGAAGCATAGGCCATTTCGTTTCTTGCTTGAACGTTTTCTCCATTTCTGTACACTAGACGAATATTTTTCATGATTAACTCAATTGCTTGAAGCGCAAGTGAATCCGTAAAAGGATGCGCTTTTTTAGATAAATACGCTTCGACCGCATGACTGAGTGCATCAATTCCTGTAGCTGCCGTTACGTGTTTTGGACATGATAGAGTTAATAACGGATCAACAATGGCTGTATCAGGCAATAATTGAGGCCTTGCGAGCATCATTTTTACATCGTACGCCGTGTCTGTAATAACCGTCGCTTTCGTCACTTCTGAGCCCGTTCCGGCAGTCGTAGGCACGGCAACCAAAGGAAGAGGGCTACCTTGAAAATCTTGTTGATTTTGAAAATACGTTCGTAAATGCCCTTCATTAGTCATCATCACGGCAACCGCTTTCCCAGTATCGATACAGCTGCCTCCCCCTAAAGCAATAACCACATCGCACTGCTCCATTTTGCATACGGCAAGCGCTTCATCTAGATGAATATCCGTTGGCTCTGAATTTACGCCTGTATACACGGCACAGTCCATGCCAGCTTCTGCTAAGTAACGACGGCAAGCTTCTACATTGCCTGCTTTCGCCATAACGTCATCACTTATAAGCAATGCCTTTGTCCCAAGCAGTGCAGCCTGTTCTCCAATTTTAGAAAATGATCCTTCTCCATATAAAACCGTGCGTGGTACAAGTAATTCATAAATTGCCACTGTTTTTTCCCCCTTTGTTATCTCGCTGACAATCTCTCCTTCCGTCTTTTCATGCTGACTTATGTAAGCGATTTCATTTATTTGTGCAAAAAACCAACATGAACTTCGTTTTTCTCCCCTATTTATTCTCTTTTTGTATACCCCTTTCCTCTTTCATTCTAAAATTTCATCTTATATTTTTCAATCTTTTTTTGTAACTTTTTAAAAATTACAAAAAAAGCCAGAGGTATTCTCTGACTTTACCATTTAAATAAACTTTTGAACAGTATTATTTCGATTTAATTTATAAATCGATAGCAGGAAAAAAACAAGTGCAAAAGCTAGTAAAATGCTAATATTTAACCATAGGCTGCTTAAATCAGCTCCTTGTTGAACACTTTTTAACGTACTTAATACCCACGTTTGAGGAAGAAAGTCGGCTATTTTCTGCATCACATCCGGCATAAATTCAGGCGGGAAAAAGCAGCCGGACAGTAAACAAGTTGGCGTGATGATAAGCGTCTGAAGACCATTCGCTGCTTTTGAACTTTCTGTAAAAGCGATAATTACAAGAGACAAGCCGATGGCTACTAGACCAAACAAAACTAAAATGAAAAACAGCTGCCACACGGGAATGTTCATATCTACGTGAAAAAGAGTTGTAATACAAACAAGTGTAATCATTACTTGCAAAGTTAATAAAATCATATTTGTCATAACATTAGATATCACGTATTGCCTTGCGCTAACTGGCGAAGCTAGCAGTCTAAAATACGTGCGCTGCTCTTTTTCTTTTGTGATAAGAGCCGATAGATTTACGGCAGAAAAAAGCATAAACATAATTAAATACCCAATTGTCTGCTTGACAATATTTTGATCGGTTCCTTTGTCTTCAAGGGCGTGCGTAGAGACGTGGAATGGCGCTTTTTGATAATTCTCATACATTTGTTTAAACGCAGCATCGTCGCCTTCAGCAGCTTGATTCAGTGCAGAAATATTATCAATATATTGATACAAATAAGACTTAATAAAGCTCGTTACTTCTGCTCCTTTTATCGAAGTAATCGTAATATGATCTGGTTTGTTCGCTTTGACGCTTTCAAAAAACCCTTTTTCAAAAGTAATAACAGCATCAACTTTCTTTGACGTAATCTCATGATCCACTTCTTTGTCAGTGAGCATTTTAACATTTGTTTTATGCAGACCTTTTAAAAACTGAACGGTGTCTTTTGAGATATCCGTTGAGTCGTGATTGACAACTCCGATATTCACCGAAGTCCCTGCTGTATTTCCATAAATAAGAACGGACATCAAAATACCTGCAATAGGCAAACCAATAACAAGTACAAGCGTCCTTTTGTTTCTAAGCAGCATATTTCTCAGCATATTTGTGACAAGCCACATGATATTTTTCATGTTATAACCCCTCTCTTTTTCTCAAAAGCACAATGGCTGTGCCCAAGAATAAAATAGAGAAGCCTACATTCAACCCGATAACTGAAAGAGAAGCGCCGATATCATTTGTATAAATCAATTTAATAAGTCCATTATTCATCCAGGTTAAAGGTGATACATTGACGAAGCCTTCTCCAGATCCATTTTGAAAATAGGTTCCTCCCACAATACACGACACTTGAATCACAACCATAATAATTGCTCTTGACGCCGCTTCCGTCTTCGTAAGGTAGCTAACTCCTAATCCAAAGCTAATGGCAAAAAGAATCTGAGATACTAACATTACGAGTACTAAGAGTAAATGATCTCCCCAATTCGCATCAAAAAAATATTTAGTCGACATAATGACCACTAATACACAAATAGCGTGAACCAAAACAGTGCCTAAAATTTTCCCGACAAAAATTTCAGCGGTTTTAATCGGTGCGGCTACTAATCGATTGGCCGTATTTCGCATACGCTCTCCTCTAATTAAATAACTCGCTGAGATAGATCCGTACAAAACAATCATGGTTGTCATTGAAATAGCGTAGTAGTCTATTGAATTTGGCTGTTTTTGAGAATGAAGGGATGTTTCTTGAATATAGTCATGCTTAGACGCACGCAGCAGGTTCTCGACTTGCTGAGGATTTACTTTGGCCACTTCCATAGCCACGTTATACTTATCAACAAATGTACTTAACATACCTTGCACCACGTTAAATTCAATGCTGTTTTCTTCATTTCCGTAGAGATTAATGCCTCCGTCTTTCACTTCTACATAAGCTGTATAATGCTGCTCTTTTACTTCTTTTTTTCCATCTTGATCTTTTTTCAGCGCTTTAAAGTGAATGCCCGATTTTTCTGCATGTGCAGCAAACTGCTTAAATGCGGCAGATTGTTCATTACTCGTATCGATTTTATAGAGAACATAGCTATCGTCTATCGTCATGTCGTTATTAAAGGCTTGGGACAAAGCTGTTCCTAAAATAAGGACAAGAGCTAGCGGAAAAAGAATCATAAAGATAAATGCACGCTTATCTCGCAGATCACTTTTCATTTCTTTCAAAGCAATTGCAATAATATTCATTCGTTATTCCTCCTTTCTTTTATAAATCTCTTAGACTGCGTCCTGTGAGCGTCAGAAAGACCGTCTCTAAATTTGGTGCTTGTTCTTTAACTGCTTTAATTTCGATATGATGCGTCATTAAATAATGAATGACCTTGTTTAAGTTATTCACTTCGGCGCTTGAATTAATTTTAATGATTCCATCTTCATACGTAACGGCTGTTACGCCTGGAATTTCCTTTAGACCGCTGCAATCTATATCGTCTGCTTCTTTTACTTCAATCCAAATATCTTTTGTATCGGTGATAATCGCTTTCAGCTGCTCTTTTGTTCCTTCAGCAATAATTTTGCCGTGATCAATAATTGCAATTTTTGTACATACCTCTTCTACTTCTTCCATATAGTGACTCGTATAAATGATTGTGCTTCCCATTTCATTTAGCTTTTTTACAGATGTTAAAATATAATTTCGCGACTGAGGATCAATGCCAACCGTCGGTTCATCCATAATGATCAGCTTAGGGCGATGAGCAATTGCGCATGCGATATTTAACCTTCTTTTCATTCCTCCTGAAAAGCTTTTCGGATACGCCTTTTGTTTATCTAAAAGCCCTACAAACGCTAAAGCTTCTTCGACTCGTTCGCTAAGAAGTGATCCTCTTAATCCGTAGAGTCCTGCAAAAAACTTCACATTTTCATAGGCTGTCAAATCTTCATAAATCGCTAAGTCCTGCGGAACAATTCCGATGTTCATCTTTGCGAAATTTCGGTGTTTCTTTATATTTTTCCCAAGTACTTCAATATCGCCGCTGTTGCTTTGAAGAAGACTAGCTACCATATGAATCGTTGTGCTTTTTCCTGCTCCGTTTGTTCCTAAAAACCCAAATATATCTCCTTCTTCTACTTGTAAAGATAAATTATCTACCGCAATAAAATCTCCAAATTTCTTTGTTAATTTTTGAATGGATAATACGTTCATCATTTCACCTCTAGTATGTTGGTATATCCTTATTTTATGAAAAAAAGGCAAACTTACGTCAGTGCATAAGTTCACCTTTTCCCCATGAGAAATCTCATTATTTACGTATGAAGTTTCTCACCTATCGGCAGCAGTGTGGTAACAGAAAATCCGTTTGCTCCGTCGACAATCACCGTTCCGTTAATGGAAGCAGCGCGCTCTTCCATTCCTGCTATGCCAAGTCCTTTTTGAAACAAGTGAGCGCCTTTTCCATTGTCTTTGACTTCTACTTTAACCATTTTATTTAGTACGTGAAGCTCAATGGCAATCATCGTTGCTTCTGCATATTTCAAAGCGTTCGTAATAGCTTCTGTTATATTTTCATGGATAATTTTCCACTGAAGAGGCGTGATAAGATCTAAATTCCCTTTGTATACAAGAGGCATTGCGATACTATGCTTAGCCTCAAATTCACCAATAAATAATTTAAGACGGCTGATTCCTATTTGCTCAGCGGGAGGCTTTATACTTTTTAACGTTAACCTAATTTCTTCAATGCCTTCTTTCGAAATCGTAATCGCATTTTGAAGAAGAGACAGCGCTTTTTCCTCGTCTTGCTTCATTACGTGCTTTGCTGCCTCCATTTGAATAAGTGCTCCTGTCATTGAATGACCAATCTTATCATGAATTTCCTGCGATAGTCGATTTCGCTCTTCTAATTTTGAAGCATATTGAGACTGTCTCACATACTCTTTATTTTCATTCACGTGCTTTTGCAGCTTTTGCATACTTACTCTCATTTCATCAAGCTTTTGTTCATAATTGTTTGTCCGCTTTTGATAGATAGCTGCTCCTGTGTAAATAAAAAAAGTAAACGCAGCGACTAACACATACAGAGCTCTAATATCAGAGGGAACTAGCAGCACTGGAAGCAATACAAGCAGCACCATCCATTTTTTTACGATTGATTCTCCAATAAGCTCACAAAGGTTTAGCGGCAAAAGAAGAAAAAACAAAGGATGAAGTTGATACGCACAATATAGAATAAGGACAATTGAAAAAGCAATAAGCATGCGCTTGAACGCGCTCTTTTTCACAATAGACGCGGCGATATTAACACAGCTGTAAAGAAGCAGTGCTAACACAATAGCTGAAATCGAGTGTACATAATTAAACTGAATGTACGTAATAGCCAAAAACAGCATGAGGATGAGCTTGGTCATCATTAATCCGACTTCCATAGTCCTACTTCCCTTTACCGGTTAAATAGTAAATAGCAATTTGAGTACGGTGCTCAAGTCCCGTTTTACTTAAAATCGAACTAATATAGTTTGCTACGGTACCTTCTGAAATAAAAAGGGTTTTAGAGATTTCTTTATTTGAAAGCCCCTTGGCAATCAGTGTCATAATGCTTGTTTCACGCTCGGTAAACTGTGTCATATCCGCTTTTGACTCGCGCTCAGTTGCAGCGTTTAAACTCGATTTGATTTTATCAAGCACAACATCTTGCAGCACCGTATGTCCGTTGAACACGCTTTTGATTGCGTCTCGAATGCGCTCTGGCTCTGTATTTTTTAACAAGTAGCCTTTAGCTCCGTTTTTTACAGCATCAATAATATATTCATCGTCATCAAACGTAGTTAAAATAAGCGGCTTTGCTTTCGTTGACTCTGAAATAAGCTTTGTAGCCTCTACACCGTCCATAACAGGCATTCTTACATCTAACAATGCAATATCGACGGAGTGATTCTTGCAATATTGAACGGCTTCTTGACCATCTTTTAAAGTAGCGACAACGTCGAATTCCTCGTATGTATTTAATATAATTTTCATTCCTTCTCGAATAAACGAATTATCATCTGCAATAATAATAGTAATTTTCATTTCTGCAAGTGAGAAGATCTCACTTTTTTTCACATCCTTTTTTCACATCCATCTGGATGCTTCTCATTTATTGTAGCCATAATAAACCAAAAGTTCAATGCGATAGTTTGCAGTCTTTCTAAGCACTAAAAAAGAGCAAACCTCCGCAGGTTTACTCTTTCGTCCTGTTACTTCTGAGCTAACTTAATCACCGTCTCTAAAAGTACGTTTACACCTTTTTCGCATTCTTCCCAAGGAGTGAACTCTTCTTCACAATGACTTTTTCCGTTTACGCTCGGAATAAAAATCATAGCCGTCGGAATATAGCTAGCTAAAAACTGTGCGTCATGTCCAGCTCCGCTGACCATTCGCTTGTAGGAATACCCTAGCGAACGAACCGACTCTTCCACTTCATCACAAACCGTTTTATCAAACCACACGGTATCGCGTCCCCAAAGCTTGGTCACCCGCACTTCGCACCCTTCTAACAGCTCCGCTTGATCAGGCAGTGATTGAATAATTTTTTCCACGGATGCAATGACATCTTCATCCGTATGTCTCGCTTCAAGCGAAAAAATCACTTTATTTGGAATAACGGTATGAATATTAGGCAGTACGTTCATACGCCCCATTGTATAGACTAAATTTGAATCCAATCTGCCGAGCTCATGACGAGCTTCAGCAATCAGGTTATTAGTTGCAAATAGCGCATCTTTCCGCATATCCATCGGCGTCGTACCGGCGTGATCTGACTCCCCCGTAACTTCAATTTCATAGCATACCATTCCGAGCACGCACTCGACTACACCAATTGATTTGGCTTCTCTTTCTAAAATAGGCCCTTGCTCAATATGTAATTCTACAAATGCCGATGCTTCAGTAAGACGGTTACTTCTATCGCCTTCATATCCGCATGATTGAAGGGCTTGCTTAAACGTCACGCCGTCAACATCTGTCTTCTTCATCATAACGTCTTTTTGAAACTTGCCCGATAAAATACCTGAAGCCATCATAGAAGGCTCAAAACGCGCTCCTTCTTCATTCGTAAAGTTAACAATCATAATCGGCACCTTCGGCTTAATATTATGTTCAACCAGCGTCCTTACTAACTCTAACCCTGCAACTACACCGAGGATTCCATCAAACCTTCCGCCTTTTTTTACGCTGTCCATGTGTGAGCCAATCACAACAGGCGGCTTATCTTCTAGTCCTTCAAGCGTGGCGTAAATACATCCAAGGTCATCGATTTTAATATCCATTCCAAGATCCCGGCAGCATGAGCAAAAATAATCTCGTGCTAGGCGATCTTCTTCTGACAGCGCTAGGCGGGTTACACCGTTATTAGGTGTTCGTCCATAATCGGCAAATCGTTCAAGCGTATTTTTTAACCTTTCTCCATTCACTGCTACTTTTTGTCGTTGCAACTCAACCACTCTCCTCATTATTTGGTTATAAAGTGCGTCTAAGATGCTGTGTTAATGAATATCATTCATTATGACATAAAATAGGCGATATCACTTGAAGTCTGTTAGAACCCCTTCCATTGTTTTTGTAATGAAAGTGCGCAGCTTGCCTTATGTATCTATTAGCTTCAAAACGTAAATTTCCTGCTTTTTTCTATGAATAATGCACGCGTTATTTATGCATTTTTATTATAAAAATAGCGATAGGTTTTTTCCAAAAAAAAGAGAATTAGTTATTATACTAACTCTCCTCTACACACTTACTTTTTATTTGCTTTCTTCGCAATCGCAATCATTGTAGCTAAAACACCGACTGTAATAATCACAATAGCAATTACAGCAGTGGTAATAATAATTCCTGATGTTACTTCTGAAACACCCATTAGTCTACGTTCTCCTTTTGTGCCTGACCTATTTACCTGCATCAGCATACTGGTCGGTTTATTCCTATTATATACGAACTTGTAAAGCGACGAAATATGTGACACATAATTGACATACTGTTTATATGTTTTCTTTTAATTCTACGTTTTATTTAAGAAAATACGGGAATAATTCAAACATATATAAGAAATACTCTTTATTTCTTTAAAGAAGTATTGTAATATAAATGTAACAATTGTAATATTAACAGCATGAATGTTACATATATTTCAATGAATGAGTAGGAGGGAAATGGAAATGAAAAAATTTGGAATAATCTTAGCATCACTTGCTCTTTTCTTTTCACTAAG
Source organism: Priestia megaterium (assembly GCF_009497655.1). Classification (NCBI taxonomy): domain Bacteria; kingdom Bacillati; phylum Bacillota; class Bacilli; order Caryophanales; family Bacillaceae; genus Priestia; species Priestia megaterium. Next base: position 2,602,199 of record NZ_CP023317.1, read on the forward strand.
CACAGGAGTTACAGCTCAAGCAGCATCACAAAATCTATCAACGACTAATGCGGTAAAAATTGCAGCAAACGCAAGCAACCATTTCTGGAATGCACTTCATGGATCTAAAGGTAATTTATGTACTCAAAAAACATTTAATTATAAAGGCACTCAGTACTCATATCTTTGTCAAGATTTTAATACAAAAAGCAAACTAGTAAGCTACTTATCTGAAACGTTTACAAACAGTGCTATTCAAAAAGGATTAACAAATTATCGCTACATCACATATAACGGAAAGCTTGCTCGTCCTGTCGGTGACGGATTCAGCATGCTAGAGTGGAACAAAGCAAAAGCAAAACTAACTTATCAGCGCGCCGATGTTCGCTCTTATCAATTTACGGTTCCAACAGTTGACGGAGGAAGTGTAAAACGCACCGTTACATTTTATAAATCTGGTTCACAGTGGAAAGTAAATAAGTTTGATGCTGTACTATAAGCAATATAAAAAACAAGGTCTTCTAAGGCCTTGTTTTTTTATGCTCTCTCTTCCGCTCTTTATTAAAGAAGTTTCACTTTATTTTCACCAACTCCCCTTATAGTATGGAGACACACTACTACTTATTCGATACATTGTCATCGGAGGATTTTATATGAACATACTACAAAAAAGAACGGCTTTTATCGTAACGGCAGCTTTTCTTTTAGCATTTGTTTTCAGTATCGTTTCACTATCACACTATAAAGGAGAAGAACATTTATTTTCAATTCAAGAAAGTCATCAGTTAAAAAAGATTACGAATGGTATATCTGCTCTTGATAATAACTCAAGAGATCATCGTCTTCCTTCAGGAAACGGTCCTGCTTCACCCAGCAATTCCGGAGAACACGTAACGCCTTTTCATAATCTATCTATGGATAACGGTGCCGGAAGTCAAGGAGCTAATAAAGATTATGAAACGCCGCTAGCTCTTTATACGGCGGGCTTTTTTATAGCAGCAGCTTTCGTTTACGGATTAGTAAAGAAAAAGAAATGGCATCATTCGATAGGGCATTCTCGCGTTATTTTATGGTCATTACTTGGCACTGGTTTATTTATTCGGATTGCGCTGATTCCGTGGGTAGGCTCTCATATGGATGCGTCGCTTTTCAAAAACTGGGCATCGGTTGCGGCTAATCATTTTTCAAATTTCTACGCTAAAAGCGGAAGCGATTATCCGCCGTTTTATATTTATATCTTGTTTATCGTTGGGAAAGTTGGCAGTTTACCGGATTTTCAGCAGTATTTTTCGCTGTTGATTAAAATTCCGCCTATTTTAGCAGATGTTGTCACATCTTATTTACTCTATCGTTTAGCTCGTAAATACTTGGCACCTTCTTTTGCATACCTGTTAGCAATTGGGTATTTATTTAATCCGGCCATTTTAGTTAATTCAACGTTTTGGGGACAAGTGGATTCATTTTTCACTTTACTTATTGTCCTAGCCATTGTAATGATTACGGAAAAACGAATTTACGCGTCGGCCGTTATTTTTACAGCAGCGGTCTTAATGAAGCCGCAGGCGATTATTATCCTGCCTATTTTGTTTTTCGAGCTCATTCGCCTGAAGCAAGTGAAGCATTTCTTCGGCATTGCTTTAACGGCGGCTTTCACTGCTGGGGTGATTTTATTGCCTTTTTCAGTCGGAAAAAGTCCAACGTGGATTATTGATTTATTTTCATCCACCATTGGAGAGTACCCGTATGCTTCTGTTAACGCCTACAACTTTTATAGTTTAATAGGCGCAAACTATAAAGACAGCTCTGCAACGCTGCTGTTTTTCAGCTATCATACGTGGGGACTTATTTTTATCGTCGCGACAACTATTTTTTCTTGGCTTATTTATATAAAAGGACGGAGCTTTAAATACGCCGCTCTTGCAGCGCTTATTCAAATTTCAGGGGTATTTACGTTTTCTTCAAGCATGCATGAACGCTACTTATTTCCAGCAGCAGCGCTTGCTTTAGTGGCTTATATTTATTTAAAAGACAAAAACTTGCTTTACTTATCCCTTGGATTTAGCATCAGTATTTTTATGAACACTTTTTTTGTTTTATACGGCGACAGTAATATGCAAAACAGCACGTCATACCCGTTTTCTATGTTTGCTACGTCGATGCTAAACGTCTTGCTTGTTGTTTATTTAGTAAAAGTTGCTTGGAATTTAGTCCAAAAAAGTACGGTTTTAAAAACGGCATAATACAAAAAGCTCAGTGAGTATGATTGATCACTGAGCTTTTTTACATAACAAGCGACATGCCTGGCGCGTCTTCTTCTCTTTCTTGAAATCCTAATTTTTTATAAAAATGATGCTTTCCTTTTGCTGCAAACAGCTGAATCGATTCAATTCCGCTTTCTTGGCATTTCGTCAACAGCTCTTGAATAATTTGCTTTCCAAGTCCTTTGTTTTGGTACGAGGGATCAACCATCACGTCGCAAATAAGCGCTTGGTAAATTCCGTCTGAAATCATACGACCGAATGCAATCAATTGTTCATTATCATAAATACCGACTCTAAACCAGCTGTTGGCTGCCGCTTCAAACAGCTGTTCTTTTGTATAATTGCCTTTTTTACTTTTATGTAATCCGCTCGCTTCATGCAAAGCAGCAAACTGCTCAAATAACGGAACCTCTTTTTTTATTACGTAAGACACGTTCATTCTCCTCTCAATACCGTTGCTTTCTATATTATATTTATACATCAAAAAGAATAATAATTCAACATTTTTATCTAGTTATCTTGTTACCCTTTCTCCAAATAAAAAAACTGCCAAACGGCAGTTTTTTAGGCTTGTGCTGATTTTTTTCGTTTTTTAAGATCAATTCCTGCAATAATAAGCAAAATGATTCCAAGAGCGATCATGATTTTACTCACTGTTTCTACCCATTCCGGTGCACCTTCAGCAAGTAAAAGTGAAAATCCAATGATATAAACCGGAAACCCAACGAGAGCCCAAGGGGATTTCACCTTCTTTGTCTTCATATATAGGATCTCCTCCTTCTTTACAGATTCTATGTAGGCTGTATATGATGAGTTTATCAGAAAAAATTGGAAACGACAAAGGAGATAAACGCATGCATACGTTGCCTCAAACATTTTGTGATACAATTACTCACCTTCACTCTCATAAAGGCCAAAAGTGGCTAACTGACTTTCCTCAGCTGATTCGCTACTGCGAACAGCGATGGCATATCACCATTCACAGTCACTTCCCTCTTTCTTACCACTTTGTTGCTCCTGCGCGCAAAGCAGATGGAAGCGAACTAGTTGTAAAACTCTTTGTAGAGCCTTCAGAGCTGCTTCATGAGCAAGAAGCACTGACAGCAATAGCTGGTGAGAACACGGTAAAAATAGTGGACAGCGATGCTGAAAAAGGCATTCTACTGCTTGAAAAGCTGTCTCCCGGATGCCCGCTTTCCTCTTTATCAACTAAAGAAGAGGCTGCGTTAATCGCTGCTCGGCTCATGAAATCTCTGTGGCGCATGCCTCAATCAGACTCCACTATCGAAGAAACAGCCGTTAAAAGAGAGAAGCAGCTTCGAGAGTATACACAAATGTATCCAAGCGGCATTGATTTTCTTTCTTCCGAAACGCTTCAACACGCGCTAGCCGTTTTCTCTGAATTAAACCGGACTTCTCAGCAGCTTTTTTTGCTTCACGGAGACTTGCATCATGATAACATCTTACAGTCTGGTGAAGCGTGGAAAATAATTGATCCAAAAGGGTTGATTGGAGAAAAAGAGTACGAAATTATCCCTTTTCTTTTAAATCATCTGCCTAAGACAAACGTAGCAGAGGCAATTGACCATCGAATCAATATATTTGTAAAAGAACTGAACGTAAGTAAAAAACGCATTTTACTGTGGGGATACGCTCATTCTGTATTAGCCACGTGCTGGTTAATAGAAGACCGCCAAGACGCCGCTTCTTTTTTACGTGCTATAGAAGCATTTCAGCACTTATTTGAGTACTATTACGGGCATAAAAAATAAGAGCCGACATTTGGCTCTTATTTTTTGCATTTCTCTGCGACAAGCTCATATGATTTTAATCGGTCAGCCGGATCGTGCGTAATGGTGACAAGCATGAGTTCATCCGCTCCGTAGCGTGCTTGAACTTCTTGAAGACGGACGTGTACTTCTTCCGGGTTTCCGATAATCATAGCTTCTTTCATCTTCTTCATTTTTTTCTCTTCTTCTTCTGTAAGCGGATAGCTGGCCGCTTCTTTAATAGAAGGCACACCTTTTGCTTCCATTTTATCCTGTTGAATTTTCCATACGAGTGAGCTCGTTGCGATGCGATGCGCTTGCTCAGTTGTTTCAGCGCAAATGACCGATACAGTGACAATCGCATAGGGCTGATTCCCGCTCTGTCTTGGCTGAAAAGCCTGCTTGTACTGATCAATAATAGCTGAACCGTCTTGTTCACTCATAAACTGTCCAAACGTATAGGCCATTCCATTTCTAGCAGCGAGCTCGGCACTTTTTTTACTTGTGCCAAGCAGCCACGGTTCTGGAGAGACAGGCGGAAGCGGCGAAGCTGAAAGCTTGGCGTATTCATGTTCAGCCGGAAATTTATCGTCTAAAAACTGCAGAAGCTCTTCAACAAGTTCAGGCATTTTAAATACTTGCTGCAAGAAGTTATCCGACAGCGCATTTGTTGCTTCAGCCGATCCACCCGGCGCGCGCCCAATCCCTAAATCAACGCGCCCTGGAAACAGCGTTGCGAGCATGTTATACGTTTCCGCTACTTTATACGGCTTGTAGTGAGGCAGCAGCACCGCTCCGGATCCAATTCGAATTCTATTAGTTTGTGCGCCGATATAGCCAAGCATCACTTCAGGAGCCGAACAGGCAAGTCCAGACAAATCATGGTGCTCTGCAATCCAGTAGCGCTCATAGCCAAGCTTGTCACCAGCCTTGGCCAGCTGCATCGATGCTTCTAACGCTTCCGCTGGGGTCTGATGGGATGAAACGGGCGATTGGTCAAGTATACTTACTTTCATCACGCATCTGCTCCTTATTCGTTCACTTCAATTAAACTTAATGAAAAATCCCCTACCTGGCCTTTTTCATATAAATTTGTAAAAGACGTAGAGTACTGATGAATCGTTCCTTGGAAATCCAGATCTTCTTCTGGGACATTTACATGAAAAGTACCTTTATATAAAAGTGTAGTAATATCATGATATTCCTCACTTGTTACCTTAAAATCAACTGAAACTTTTGTTTTGCCTTTTACAATTTCTTGTTCATAGCTGTAAATTTGAATAGGCGTATCATTTAATACAATTTCTTGTACCACGTTAAATCGTCTCCTTTTTTAGTGCGTATGAAAAATAATAGCACTTGAAGAAGTCATGAGCAAATAAAAGAGCTTCTGGTTGCGCATGCAAAAAAAGCATGGCTTTTCGCCATGCTTGTAGTCCAAAAACGATCTTATACGCGCTTTGTACGCGTGCGTTTGAATACGAAATAAAGAACAATAATCACAAATGCCGCAACTACAAACGGAAGCGTATATTTGCTTGCTACGTCTTCAATGTTCGCCCAGTTCTCGCCTAGCTTTCCGCCTAAGTAAATAAATAAAATCGACCAAGGAATCATCGCTAACACGGTTAAAGACGTAAACTTCCAAAACGGCATTTTAGCAATACCTGCAGGGATCGAAATCGCGTGTCGAACAACCGGGACAAAACGAGCGGAGAAAACCACGCCCGCGCCGTATTTATTAAACCAGTTTTCCGCAAGGTCGATATGCTTATCATGAATAAATAAGTACTTGCCGTATTTTTGAAGAAACGGACGTCCTCCGTAGGCTCCAATCCAATATAAAAACCACTGTGCAATCGTTCCGCCAATAATTCCGGCAATGACTGCTCCTGGAAAACTAATCATGCCTTGAGAAATCATATACCCCCCGTAGGCTAGTACAATTTCACTTGGAATGATTTCAATCATTAAGCCGAGCGCAATACCTAAATAGCCAAGGCTCGTTAAAAAATCCAAAATACTCGTAATAAATGAACTCACCTTTAATCACCTTACTCATTCTTTAATAATTTTACACTACTACTATATTCCAACCATCAGTATAAAAGGAAACTATGAACTCATTATGAACAGCTTACTTCCCCGTTGACTGCCGGTACCTTTTCCGCAGCTCATGCGTATGCAGATCCGCTAGGCGGACCGGAATCGGAAGCTTACTTTCTTTTGAAATAAAATGCATCATAAGCTGATATGACATGTCCAAATCAATATAGTTTCCGCACGACAGAAAAATAGGCTTTACCCCTTTGGCTGTCCTTACTACTCTACCATAAACTTCGCCATCAATCACGATATCTTCATAAGCGCCCTCTGTATCTTCAGGCATAATGTAATCATGTCCCTTGATCTTTAAATAGCTTTTCCATATTCCAACGGTAGGTTTATTGAGAAAAAACGAAGCATGTGTGGCTACTCCCATGTGCTCATAGTGCAAATATCCGTTGCCATCAAATAAAAACACGTCGGGCTCTACCTGAAGTTTTTTAACCGCTTCAAGAATTAAAGGAAGCTCTCGAAAAGCTAGAAATCCAGGAAGATAAGGAACCGTTACTTCTCCTACACTGTGCACTTTTTCCACAACGTTTTTCGTCTGATAATCAACCACTACAATGCTGCACGCTCCGTGAGATATGCCGTTTTCTTCCCAGTACGCAACATCAACACCAGCACAGTTATGTATATGCGTCATTTTGACGCGTGATGTTAAATCAATTTGTGCTTTTAGCTTTTGCTGAAGCGTCCGGCACTCCTCTTTCGTTTGCATCGTAAACGCATGTATGTACTGAATATCCATGTTCCATTCCTTTCATTGACTGACTCACCTATTATACAACTATTTTCTAAGAAATTCCTATTCTTTTTTTCACACCTTCTATTATAGCGCTGTTTCCTTAACGTTTGATTAAAATCGCTATTCGTTTACGCATTTTTTGTAAACATCATCATGAAAAAATCCCTATTTTTCTTTACGAAATGTCAACGTTTTCTACACACTTCCTCTATATCAGCATCACATTTTTTCGTTACGCTATTTCTATACCAACGCATAGGAGAGAAATGTGATGAAAAAATATTTAGCTGGTTTAAGCGCCGTCGCCTTATTATGCTGTTCAATCGCCTCTTCTGCTTTTGCACGCACGGAAGAAAAACTCACAAATATCGCGCACCGAGGAGCCTCTGCCTACGCACCTGAAAATACAATGGCTGCTTTTCACCAAGCGTTAGAAATGAATGCGGATTACATTGAACTTGACGTGCAGCAAAGCAAAGACGGTGTACTCGTTATTATGCATGACCGTACCGTAGACCGAACGACAAACGGAAGCGGACACATTCGAGAGTTAACGTACGCGGAGCTTCAGCGCTTGGACGCAGGAAGCTGGAAAGGGGATTCTTTTACGAATGAAAAAATTCCAACTCTTTCGCAAGTATTAGATGAATTTCAAGGAAAAATCGGTATATTAATAGAGTTAAAAGCGCCGGAACTTTATCCTGGAATTGAAAAAAAAGTAGCTTTTGAAATCAACAAGCGACAGCTCGATCACGTTATCATTCAGTCTTTTAACGTTTCATCCATGAAAAAAATGCATGAGCTTCTCCCAAACGTTCCTATAGGGATACTAACTTCTTCACAGCGAGACGCAAGCCCAAATTCAATCCAGCAATTCGCCGCTTTTGCCACTTACTTTAACCCGTCTTATGACATCCTAACGCCTGCTCTTATCCACCAAGTCCATTCTGCCGGAATGAAAATATCACCGTGGTCTGGAACCAAGCGGCTTCCCGCTTCATTTTTGTGGAAAACAAAAAGTGACGGAGTGATTACAAATTATCCTGATGAAGTGAATTGGGTGCAAACATCAAGTGCTATCGGACAACAGCTCGAAAAAGGAAGCGCACGCCGAGTAATTACACTTGCCGTCACAATGTGGCCATAGTTCCTGTAATCTTTTACTAGTAACCTCGTCTTCCTTACTGCCTTTTTAACGCTTCAATACGTTTGATTTCACTGAAATACCGAAAGTTCCCTTTAAAACATCTCTCCATCGTTTTAAAAAACTGCTCCGCTCCTCCTAACACCACCATAAAAAAGTCTTGTTTTGGAAGCACTGCTTTTACGGGAGGAGATGTATGCAAGGTATACAGTACAAACTGTTCAGAAGCCGATTTTAAGGTTAATACTAACGGTTGATCTGGAAAATTCATCTCTCCATATCCGGTCTCTTTTAAACTCTCCATTGCATCCAACAAATAAAGCCACATCCCATCTATAACATCCCATGCAGATGCATCAAGAAGCGGCTCACCGTAGTATTCAAGCTTAATAGCTCCTTCAAGGCAAGTAAAATCAAACTGATTACCGTAACGAATGAGTTCTTCTTCGTTCGATATATCGATAAAATAGTGCGATTCCTTTTCATATAGAGATGATAAATCCGTAATCAAAATACCTGGACGCTTAATGAATGTTTGAACACGAAACAACATTATCCCTCCATGCCCTGTTTGCTTTCACAGCTCAAATAAATTTTCTCCGTCCTTATTTACCCAATACTTTTCTATTTTTGGAATCAAACCTGTAAAGTCTTTATACGTTCCTTTCCAATCGCTTGGAACATATTCTTCAAATGAAGCCGGCTCAGGAAACAGTGAGTAAAACGTCTTTTGATCAAAATCCACCAAAAACGAAGGGCTAAAATCTAATACGTCTTCTTCATCTACGCTTTCTATTTTATCTTCAAACAGCTTTAAAAGAGTAGTTGTATCTGCTTGATACGACTCTATACGTTTTAAAAAAAGCTCAGCATTTTCATTGCTGAGAACTTCGATCCCTTTTCGTTCAGGTTCGATGTATTCATTAACCGCTGAATCACCTTCATTTTCAAAAGCTTGTGCAAACTTTACATAATCCAAATACCATAGCTCTCGATCGGTTACATACCATTGAAACTGCTTTTTATGTACTACTCCGACAATTACGTTTTCAGCATATATGGGTTCTAGCATGAGATGGACCTCCTTGCTTTTATTAGCTTTGTGGCCTGTTATATACGATTTAATTAATCTTTAAGCACTCTCTTTTGTACTTTTTCATTCAGCTTTCGTTTTAAATATTCAGCAATTTCTATTTGTCCAAATTCCTTAGCATATCGGTACGCATCCATCTCTTTAATATTCTCACCGGTATATTGAACGGAAATATCTATACCCTGACCAACTAGATGTTCAACTACCTCTTTATGACCACCGTAAATTGCTGCGAACAATGGATTTCTTTTTGCCGAACTTACATCTAATTTTACTCCAGATTGGATTAAATACTGTACTATTTCTACATACCCCTCACCTGCTGCCACTCGTAAGGGAGAAGCATCAAATATATCACCTTTTATATTTACATCGATTCCTTTATGCACTAGATACTCTACTATTTCCATCTGTCCTTTTTTTGCTGCTACGTGTAACCAACTACCAAATGGAGTCATGGTGTGTAGAATTGCTTTATTACTACCTATTAATTCTTTGACTGAGTTAATGTCACCAAGTTTAATTGCATTTCTTATTGCTTTGTTGACGCTGTTTTTCTCCAAAGCATATCCCCCTTAATTTAGTTGCCCATTATTGTCGTTTTTAATATAGACATCTTCCTCAATAATTTAGCTGTTTCTACCGTTTTTATTTTTAAATAGTTGTGGTCAGTGAACTTCACTGTCATACTCGTAGTTCTTTTAACACTTTTGTTCGCAGATCATTCACGATTTTTCTATTCGTATCATCATTTAATAAAGAAGTTAGTCTTTCTATGTAACTATCCGCATTCTCTATACATCTTTCAAAACCATTTACAAAATGCTCTACTAATGTATCATCAACTAAAGCAATGGGTTCGGGATAATATTCGACGCCTTTTCTTTCAAATGCTTTTCTACTAGTATAAGCAACTGCATAAATAATACAGTCCCAGGCTATAACATCTGTTTTATTATCTGACATCTCTTGAATTATTGTGATACCATTTTCCTCGTGATCTAATAATTCATAAAGAGTATCTCCACTATTTTCTTTGTCTTTTAACCATTCCCAGCATTTACATATAACTTTCCGGGCTGAAATTTGATCTTCCTTACGAGAAAGTACCGGTACTACTTTTTCTGAAAGTGCCAGAAAAAATATCACTTTATCATGTTCTGTTAAACTATTGAAATTAGCATTAGTCATTCTTAAACTCCGTTTCCACTTCTCTCACTATGATGAGCTTAACTCCTCCGTCTATATATCTTTTGCTTTTCTATGATTAGGAAAGAAATTTTTTTATGATCTTTTTATCATATTCATCTTCTGAAATAATCCCTAAGTACTTATACTCCCAAATCACCTGTTGTTCATACGGGTCAACAGTAAGAATATCTTCATACCCGTAGTCTATCTCAAATTTCCCATCATGATCTAAATGCAAAGTTAAACTTGTCCATATCTCCTGCTTGTTTTCTATAAATACATCTAACAACTCACGAAAGCACTCTAACTGTTTATCTAATAACACTAAGTAGCTCTGTTCTGACACCTCAAATAGTTCAGGTATATCATGACTATATATAGGTTCATCGCTTCCTTTTGGATAATAAAAGAAATACGTTGTTTGAGAACCTTCTCCTACTTCTGCATACAAATAGATTTCTCGCCAGTCTTCTTGTATCATTTCCTTTAAATTATCGGCCACCTTTTGATAAATATTATTAAGCTTTAATTCCATCTACTGTCCACCTTCTGCTTTAAATATTCAGCAATTTCTATTTGTCCTCGTTCAATCGCAAATTCACAGGCATCCATATTTTTCATCGTATCCCCCGTATACTTTACAGTAATATCAATACCACTCTGAACAAGGTATTTTACAATATCAAGATGACCACCATAAATCGCTGAAAATAAAGGATTTCTACTCGAATCGCTTACATCTAATATTGCACCTCTATCGTATAAGTACTGAACTATGCTAAATTCACCTACACTCGCTGCATGTGCAATTGGCGCTGACTTTGGTACACCTTCATTTGTGTTAATATCCATCCCATATTCAACTAGGAACTTTATCATATCAAGGCTACCAGCTCTAGCAGCCACGTGTAGCCACGTTCCAAAAGGAGTTATAAACTCAAGCAGCCTTTTATCTGTAATCAGAATCTCTTTTGCTTGTTCTGTATCACCATTCTTAATTAAATCATAAGTTTTAACTGCTCTTTCCTTATTATCCATAGAAACCTCCTAAGATATCTTTGTTTATACAGCTTCTTCATTAGTTCATAGTATCAGAGAGATCCCTTTAGTTCTCTCAAATCACTTCCAGAATTCATCTAATGATTTAAATAGGATTATGTGGATACTCTTTTAAATATTGCTCTATTAAATCTTTAGTTTTTTCATCTATTGGTACTTCATTTAAATATTTGCACTTCCAAAGTTTGAGCTGCGCTAAAAAAACATAATCTGTTTGAAACCAATTTGTATAATCAAAAGATACTGAGAATTCTCCTTCTCGATCAAGGCTCATTGTAAAGGAATACCACAAATCCTGATTATGTTCTTCAAACACTTCTCTCACTTTACTGCTAAGGTCCAAAAGTTTATCTTCTTTTTCTTAGAATTCTAATTCAGAAACAACAAATCTTTCTGTAATATCTAAGCTATAATGATACGTTTTTTTATTCGAAGGCTGATTATAAAAGAAATACGTTCCTCCTCCATCTTCTGATACCTGTGCATAAAAATAAAATCTTTCCCATTCTTCGGGAATCATATTATTAACCGTTTCTGCTATTTCTTGATACAATTCCTGTAACTGGCTTTCCAATTGCATAAGTTTTATCCTCCTTTCTGGTTTTTAAGTGTTACTATCCCTAGTTCTTCACCTTCAATTTGATACTCTATTCTAAATTTGATAGGGCGTATTGAATGCCATTTTTAACAGGAAAATATTTTTACCGATATTTTTTTAGAAAAGCTTCCTTCAAAGCATTTGCCCAACCTTTATCTTTCTCCATAATAAACCAAATTCCATTAGAACGATTGTTATCTATTTTACCTGCACTAATGTTGTTCCTCAACATGTCGCGTCTGGTTATGTATTCTTTCAAGCCATTTATGGTAACAATATCGTAGATTCCTTTTTCGGTTTCCATAGATTGAGTTAATTTGTTTCACAATTTCATACTCATATAAAAAATGCAAGCACCATCCGTATTTTTACAGAGATACTTGCACTTTTATAGTCGTTATATACCAAAAAACTTCAAAAGAATATCAAATATGATGATCTATTGATTCAAACCAAAGTGAATTCTACTAAGCTCACATATCAATACGAAATTAAAGCTTATTATTTTTCACTTCTTCAAACCACTCATCAGCAACATAATCGGCTGTTTTACTATCATCATTAGTATATACTAAGTCATACTTGTATTCAGCTTTAAAATTGCCACTTTTAACATCATAGATTAACTTCATCTCCGTTGGCATATCTCTTTCATATTCTTTGCATAATTCTTCAATCTTTTCGATATCTTCACATATTATTCGCAACACCATAAGGATTCTTTTTTGAGACACATCATATCTTTCGTCTCCATTCTCCAATGCATCATTCACTTTATGACATTCTACATACTTATTATTGATACAATAAAAGAAACTGCCTGAAACAATTCCTCCTTCACGTGAAGCATAAACATATACTTTATCAGCTCTATCTTCAACGTACTCCATACATATAGATATCATATCAGCTTGTAATTCACTGAACTTATCTTCATATTCTTTCATTTTGCTGTTTTCACTCCTTAGATTAACTCTCAAGAATTCCAGTTAACCTTACCTAAAAAATCTTTTCGTTCCTTTAGTCATCATAGAGTGACCCACCTTATTTGTTTAGATACTTGCAATGACTAGCGATTGCGATAAGCTATTTTGGCGCTATTCTATTTTATAAGCCGTAACTTTTATAAAATAGAAAATAAATACTGAAATGCGCAAATGCGTTTAATAAAAGCACCGATTGCCTAGAAAATGCAATCGGTTCTCCCACTTACTCTTGCAAATTTTTTATTCACAAATTAATCTCATTAATTCAGGAATAAAAGAATTTATACCTATTTACGAACTTAGGCTTTATAAGTTTCCCAATAAAATTAACAAACAAATAAGTTTAGCAGCCCTCTAGGGTTATTTGTCTTTGAGGCTTTTTATAAAAGCTTCAAAGCTATAAGAAATAAGGCTAAAGTGCGTGTTAGAAGGTTCATATTCTTCTTCGTAGATGTCTTCCATGTCTAAGCTCCAATAATAAACCGCTCCAGAATTTTCTCCTGATAATGACAAGCAAATTTTGTTATCAATTGGATCTTCGCCAATAATTAGAAAATTATCAGGTATTACATGGTTACTATGAAAAGCCAAAAATACATTCTGTACATTTTTATGCACTTCTTTAGTGAATGGAAGTATGGATGTTAAAGATGACGTGATTTTTTTGTCTAAGGTTTGAAACCTTCGTATAGTAGGGTTGCCGCCATTGGTTTTAAGTAAAAACTCTTTATAGTCATCGGGCAATTCAATATTCCACTCTTCTTCAAATGATTGAATCTCTTGCAAATTTGCAGGCATACTATTATTTTTAATCTCTATATTCATAAATAAATATTAACCTCCCTCTATAAATTATCTCAGTCCATAACTTTGCAACCCATATCATCCCTAGAGATTCTTTCTTTTAGTTTCAAGTTTCATAGTGAGAGTGTGACACCCTTTACATGCTGTGACAAATCATACATTAAAACGTAGGTGCCAATTTTACATACAATTTAAAATCAACTTCTATATCATTTTCAACACTTGTTCTTTCACATTTTCGTCAAACTTAGCTCCTTCTACATTTGCTCCTGTCCAAACTACATTGTCGAGTTTAGCACCGGTAAAATCCGCTTCTGTGAAATCCCCATTTAAAAGGATTGCTCCGGTAAAATCCGCTTCTGTGAAATTAGCATTTCTAGCATCTACCGCTGATAAATTTACATTTTCCAAATGCGCTTTTTCAAATTTACTATTTGTCAGATTGGCACCGCTGAAATCCGTTCCCGTACAGTCGGCCTGTTCCGCATCAATTCCTGACAAATTTGCATGGCGAAATGTAGCATGATTTAAAATTGTTCCAACTAATTCTCCATGTGAAAAATCAGCCTCATCAAAACGAGTTTCAAAGCAACTACTTATATTTATCTTTGCATATTTCATATTTGCTTTAGAAAAATCCGCTTCGCCAAACCTACAATCTGCCATGTTAATTTCCTCTAAATTACAACTTCTGAAATCAGCTAACTCAAAATCGCAGTCATGAAAAGCTGCTCTCATTAGTGAAGAGGCTCTCAACACAACACGTTTTGCCATAATACGCCTTGCCATTACTTCTGACAGGTCTGAAAAACTAAGGTCTAAATCACTCATATCTACCTGATCTATAACCTCATCATTATATTGAGATCTATTTACTATTTCCATAACCCTTATTCGATCATTACTTTTCTCATCCATGATTACAAATTCCTTTCCTTTAATTTTCTAGATACTTCTTCCAAGCAACATTGGGCGAATACGTGACAACCATTCGACTTTCATGAAAACTTGGCACAGCTATTACTTGAGCTGGTTCTAAGTATTTCATTACATGTAACCAACGATCTAGCCATGTATCACTATCAGCTTCTAATGGATTTTGTAAAAGATCCATACAAACCCCGCCCCATTCTAATTCTGATACGACAGCGGGAGTATTTAGTAAGAATTCTTTACCAAACATTTCCAAAACCTGACCACTAAAATATGTTCTAGCTCCTACCCCCAAAGGACCGTTAGGAAGAAATCTAACCGGTATAGGTAGAGATGAGATATTCATCCACTTTTGTAAACGTTCACGTTCAGTATTCCAAGGATTAGGTACTGGCCAACAAATTTGAGCTACTCCAAAACAAGGTTTTGTAACTTCTGCGATTTGATCAGATAGCACAAAAAAATCTGACCAAAATTTTTGAGGAATAGATTTTTGAAATTCAAATTTCAGAAATGAACCATAGTTCAAGTTAACTTCAAAGCGTCCTCTATAGTGCACAGATTTATCACGATACAGGTGAACTTCAGATACTTTACGTCCCGAAATTACTTCTTCTAGAATTTCCTCACGATTATATTCCACCCGTACCGTTTCAGCGTTCCCCCAATGAGTAGGAGCAAATTTTTCATTTGACTCAAACACATCCAAAAGACGACCTAATAGCTCCTCTTCGTTAAAAGCTACTGTGGGGTACATTGAAATTGAAAAATAATTAGGTTTCATTTATATCCTCCTTCCATACTAGATGTCATATCAGCCTGCAATTCCTTAATAAATCTTCAAATTCTTTCATACTACTTTTACTTCTTTAACACTAATAAAATGCTGTAAGGCCATGCTTGCCATCAATAATGTTTTTAACTATAAATTTCTTTGTTTGCATATTACTCTCAGTATAAATGTTTTTAACATCAACACCTGTTTTTTTGAAATGTTTTTTTCAAAATTCAACCTCATTTCTCTTTAACTTTCTGATGTTTTTCACATTCACATCGGATAATTTAAAAACAAAAAATTGTTCACAAAAAAACACTTGTTGCCTAAAAGGCAGTCAAGTGCTTATAGTTCATTTTGTAATATAGCTTTGAACATTACTGAACTGGTCCCATGAATTCAGTAATAATAAGAATATGTTCCTTCAATTTGACTTTTTTTAGATTCTCTACTTTTTCTGCTCCACCAAGCCCTAATAATGGAGTATAACCAAAACACTCATCATAAGCTGGCAACTCATAGTGGTCTACTGCTTCAGTATAAGGTGACCATTCTAATGATCTCTGTCTAAATGGTTCTTCCTCTAAAAATCTAATAAATAAAGAATATTTTGAAGCTAGCACTTTCGTTTTAGCCTTACGATAGTTAACCATCACTACATAAGACTCATTATTTTCATCCATCTCAAATAATATAATATCACCCATGGATGTAGCAAAAATTGGAATGGTCCCTTCATTTCTTAAATATGTGTCAGTTATCAACTCCCTAAAATCATCAGGGTTAATTACTTTTAAATAACCATTCAGAAGAGTTCCATATCCATATGTTTTCCACGCTTCAATCAATTCTTTTGGAAGATACTCTTTATATTTATTGATTGTTTCTTCTTCTACTGTTCCAATTTGCCGAAAATCATTGTATATATTCAATTCCTACTCCTCCCTAGTGTATAAGCTTTACATTTAAATACGTGTTTTTGAGTTGTTCAGGCGTCATATCTTTAGCCATCTCTTCTATCACTTCAATCTCTAACAATATGTATCAAGTTCAAGCCTTGTTCCTTACAGTATACTTTGATTTCGTCTTTTTGATATTTCAACTTACCTGTCCTTAAGTTGAGAATTCTGTATACCCAACAACGTTTAATTTTTCAGCCCCCATTACGAAATTAAAATTTATGTAACGCTTTTTTAACGAATAGCGAGTATTATACGGCCGTATCTAATAAAAATACAACTCATAATTTATTAAGCCAAAGCAGAGTTCGAACATCCTTTTACTTTATCCATTGTTTATCGCCTAATTATTATATTATTTTCACAAACCAAGTATTAAAACATAATGCCTTGATGGTACAACCATCATAAGCTATTGATTTTCATTAGCATTTTTTATGTAGTCCAAAGCATAAATTTCTCACAAAAAGCACTTGTTGCCTAAAGTAGACAATCAAGTGCTTTAAATTCTACTGTAACCCTTTTAAAAAGTTCATAATATCATCTTTTTTTAGCGAAGTATTACTATCCTTTAAATAATTAATGAACTCTTTAACCACTACCTTATTTATTAGTTTTATCTCATAAAAACCGTTGGGTCCATTCGGCACTGGGTAGTCCCCAAATTATAAAACAATATCTTGAAAACCAACCTCGACTATTTCTTCATCCTCAAATTTTACCGCAAGACCATGCTCAGGTTCCCACGTGCATTCAAGTAACAAACCAACTTGTCTTACATCTTCATCAAAGACCATAGGAAATATCAGTTGCTTAGGTTCAACAATAGTAGCTATCTCGTCCTTTGTGGATATGACAGGAGCCATCTTATCAGCGAATTTCTCACCGAGTCGCTGTCTGTAATCTTCGTAAACTTCTAAATAATAGTTCAATATAGCATCCTCAGCCAAGTTCAAAAGACGTTCTTTGTCATTAAAAAATTTATGATAAGCATTGACCTGTGCATCTTCAAATTCTGCATCATCTTCTGCTTCAATATTTAATATTACAGTCTTTTCATGTCCAAACAAAGTAATGTTATTATTCCTCTTCCAACCATAGTTGTAGGCTAATTCTCCAAACGTTTCATGTTTAATTGTCTCCATTGATTCCACCCTCTATTATAGTTTTTTTTCGGCTTTACCTGCCTCGGAAACTCCACCTAAATGACCAAACTTACTATTTATTACAGAAGGCACTAGGTCCATAGTCTTCAAATCATTATCCTCGTGCCAAGTATATTTATTTTGCTTACGCCATTTCCTTACTTCCTTAGGGGTTACCCCACATTTTTCAGCTAACCGTTCATCAGCTTTTTTAAAATTAATATCTCTATCAATAGACATACCTTCTATCTCAACTCTTCCTTTCGAGACAGGAGAAAAATCAGGGACAGCATCTGAGTAATCAATGCCTTTCTTATCAACTTGACTTAGGATTTCATTGACTTTCTCATTCTCATGAATAAATGTAGATTCACCACGTTCTCCAGTCCATTTTCCATTATTTACTGGTGTTTGTGCAAGTCTTTCTTCATAAGTGCTGTTAAAGGTTCTAGTTGCACTCTTCTTCGAAACTTCACTCGTACCCTTAGTAACTTCTTGAACCTTCTCAACTTCTTTAACAACCGGTTTCTCCACTCTCTCCACATTCGGGTTAGCCACAAATCGTCCGGTTTCTGGATCTTGGTATCGCTTGGCAGTTGGGTTATAGAGAGCTTGCGCCATCTGCATCGTCTGCTGCTTCACATTCTGCAAGGTCTCCCTCACCGTCTGCTGGGCAAGTGCTGGACCTGCCGGCACAAGATCTGGCATGAGTCTTGGCATACTGCTGTCTAAGGTGTTGTTATACGTTTTATGTAGCGACTGTGTCCAGGAGGCCGGTGCGTTTTTGACGCTTTGGTAGGCTTGCTTTGTGACGTTGGCAACGGCGCTTGTGCGAAGCGTGTTGCGCATGTTGTTGAGCTTTTCGGTTCCTTTGGTCGCAAGGCTTTGTCCCATTTTCCCCGCTACCTTCGTAGAAAGCGCTCCAGCTCCAGCAATTCCTAATGCTTGCAGAAGACTTGCTTTACGCTGCTTTACGCTGCTCTTCACTGATTTTATTCCCGAACATGTCGCGTCCGGTCATGTATTCTACTAAGCCGTTTGCAGCCACAAGACCGTAGAGGCCTTTTTCCGTTTGCTCCAGGACTTTGAAGGATTTGGCGGATTTGTAGGAGTCTAAGAAGTGATCCGCTGCTTCATTACAAGTAAACACACTGATTTTTCACAAAAAAGTGTGTTTACTTGTGACCTGAATAATTATTTAGTGACTTCAAAAAAGAATACACCACTTAATTTTTTATATCGTTTTTTTCTCTAGTAGTGTCACACATTGTACAAAACCAATTATAATCTATAAATTTAACACTTAGCACACTTATAAAATTATACGCGTACCAGCATATTTTTGGGTTAAAACGTAAAAAAGCACTCGTTGCCATAAGTGACAATCAAGTGCTTTAAGTTCATCTTTTTTTAAGTAGCATAAATTTGTAAGTTTTGTAGTGACGGTATAACCCATTTTATATGTCGTGACAACAACTACGTTAAAACTTACGAGTTTGTACGAGTTCGTTAGGTTGATATGCATTCTATGGTTTTATATTTATCACCTAGTAAAATGTCATCTCGCCTAAGCTCGTACTTCATTTTTCTATCCTATCATTGCACACAGTACTCCATGATGGTACAACCATCATGAAGTATATATTTTCAAATACCCTTTTGTTTTTTCTATCTACTTCCTACTTATTTTTTATTCATACATACTTGTGGGTATTTAAATTTAGCACCACAAACTTTATGATATCCGTACACAAAATATAATATAGTAAGCTTTATAAAATTACTATAACCAAACTCATTTATTCACTGTAATGAGTTTTTAATGTTTATTTATATTTTAGGAATATCAATTGTATTTCCTGGTGACTCACTAATGAGAATATCTGAAATATTTGGGTTACTTTTTTTCAACTTGAATATTTGAATTTTTGTCAATTCAGGGTTAAATGATATATTTTGTGTTTTAAACTCTAAATTCATAATTTTATTCTGAAGTTTTAATATAAAAACCTTCCATTCTTGCAATGGAGAATCCGAAACTTCCTCCGGACTTCCTAATAGTCGATATCCATCCGCATAATGAAACATTAGTAATCCCGTTCCTAAGTCACAATTTTCATTTTCAAGAATTGCATTTGGTATATCAAATCCACTATTCCAATTATAATTTGCTGCAAAACAATGAAGGATTATTGGATTATCTATATTCTTTATTCGGTTAATTGTATCCTCTTTATTTGTATTATAAAGTAATTCTTCAAGCAAACTAATATCTTTATTTTCCATTACACCTTACCACCTTATTAATATTTACTTATTTTGTATTTCCAATTGTTTTAGCTTTCTTTCCCAAAGTTCTACTGTTGCACCTTGGCTTGGATACAATGGTAAACCATTTCCCTGTAGTTTTCTTAAATTTTTTTGTAAATCATATACCTGATTTTGTAAACTATTAATACTTTGGCTAATATCCATTTTATTTAATGCTCTTGCAACTACTTCATTGTAGACAGAATGATATCCTCTGTGTCTAGCCATTGTACTTATATTATCATCTGGTACTCTTAGGAAAATACCGTTTGATGAGTCATCGAAATTCATACCTATCTTTTTAATTACAGGATTATCTGCCATTTCAGAAGGAATAATATGCTGTGCTTGATATCCACTCCATTTAGTTGAACGTTTAAGTCCCATTTCTGTCATCATATTTTTTCCTAATTTAGTAGAATTCCCTCCTGTTACAATACCCGGAGTACCAGAAATAATCCTACTACCTTCACCTGTACCCTTAGTACCCGTTTGAATTTGACGTTCACTCACACGCTCTACTTTTACAGGCTTTTCAATCATCTGCAGCGTCTGTTTCTTCACATTCTGCAAGGTCTCCCTCACCGTCTGCTGGGCAAGTGCTGGACCTGCCGGCACAAGTTCTGGACCCAGTCTTGGCATACTACTGTCTAGGATGTTGTTATACGTTTTATGTAGCGACTGTGTCCAAGAGGCCGGTGCATTTTTGACGCTTTGGTAGGCTTGCTTTGTGACGTTGGCAACGGCGCTTGTGCGAAGCGTGTTGCGCATGTTGTTGAGCTTTTCGGTTCCTTTGGTCGCAAGGCTTTGTCCCATTTTCCCCGCTACCTTCGTAGAAAGCGCTCCAGCTCCAGCAATTCCTAATGCTTGCAGAAGACTTGCTTTACGCTGCTCTTCCTCACCATCCGCCAAACAGAATGAAGCCAGTTGCTTCCATGGCTCTGGGGTTCCTGTTGCGACGCCCCATGATGTAGAAAGTTCTTTATCAACAATAAATATTTAAAACAAAGACTTTACTCATTGCCAATTTTGAAGTACATATTACAGACAAATGCGTAGATTTATTCTAAATTAAAATCAATTAGATAATAAAAAAGATGCTTAACTAGTACGCTAAGCATCTTTTTTATTTATTCACATACTCTAGTAATTAGCTATCGTATGTTATTCTTCAACATTATAATTCTGTTTAATTTTGTTTAAAAGAGCCATTACCTTTTCTTCATCATCTGCATTATTCTCAATATATACATGACAAACTTTTTTTAAACACTTGAAAAAAGTTTGATAATCAACATTAACACTTTTGTCAATACCACCCGTACTGTCCAAAAATTCAATGCCATTTTCAAAATAACCTTCTTCCCATGGTTCTAAATCACCTGGGAATGTACAAATGTAGTATTCATTGCCGTAACCAATCTCTTCTGAAAAATAGTTTAATACTCTTAAAAATTTTTTATCTGATAGAGCACTATAAAAACTTACCATGGGAGACAAAGAACTATCTATACCATTAAATACTTCTACTATTTTCTCCATTTATATTCCTCTTTCTATTCATCTATTACTGGATGAAAATTTAATATTTCTTCACTCGTTGGATCTCTATAACCTGTATAACTCAATCCATTTCCTGCTTTTCCATTTATAATATCATTACTGTTAACTTGAGGTTTTATTTTGCCCGACGCGATCCCCTCAATCATAGCTTCCTGCCCATGCTTTATAATTTCTTCATTTGAAATTTCAGATGGGTTAAATACAGTTTTGGTGAACACCTTTTTCTTCCATTCCCCATCTATTGCATTTCCTGCGCTGTCACGCGCAGGAATTTGGTACTCTATTTGATAAACTCCTTTGATATTTTCATGGGGTGTCTTAGATACTATATTAATATTTATCCCCTCTTTTTTCAAAAAGGAATGAAATTCTTCTAGGTTATGCCCCCCAATGATTCCTTTTTTTTGAGAGAATCCTTCCACTTTTATGAGATGCTCATCAAATCCTGGTTTATATTTAGGCGTAATTATTTTAGCATCAGATTTACTAGTTTGCTTACTTCCTACCGAAAACATCCGCCCAACATCTTTTCCAGTAATCCACTCATCTACCACTGGCATACGCGTTCCAGTGATCGGCTCTTCTACTACTCGGACCTTCTTAGGAGCCAGCTTAATATCTCCGGCTTGACTAATTTTCTTTTTGACGTAATTCGAAGAAGAACGATAAGCTTTTTGAGCGCTTTGCAGCGGCGGCATAATACGTTGAGTCGCTTGTTTGCTAAGTACATTCCGCATATCACTAAGCTTCTTCGCTCCGTTTGCCACGGCATTAGCGCCTGCTTTCGCTGTTTTACCCGCTACCTTCGTAGAAAGCGCTCCAGCTCCAGCAATTCCTAATGCTTGCAGAAGACTTGCTTTACGCTGCTCTTCACTGATTTATTCCCGAACATGTCGCGTTCGGTCATGTATTCTCCTAGCCCGTTTGCAGCTCTTCCTTATTCCTTATCAAGGCGGTTGCTATAGTGAGTTGAGATTTGAAGAGTTTTACATCAGTGAGAAAGGCTTAAATTAAAAGTCTTAGTTTTTCTATAATATAAAAACACACTGATTTTCATAAAATACAGTGTGTTTACTTATAACTTTAATAATTATTTAAATGGGATTACTGGGATACTCTTTTAAATATTGATCTATTAAATTCTTAGTTTTTTCATCTGTTGGTACTTCATCTAAATATTTGTACTTCCAAATCTTTTTCTGTGCTACAAATCCGTAATCTGTATTCAACCAATCTGTATAATCAAATGATACAGAGAACTTCCCTGTTTGCTCTAACATTAGCGTAAAAGAATACCATAGTTCCTGGTTATTTTCTTTAAAGATTTCCCTGAGCTGTTCACTAAGATCAAAAAGCTTATCTTCTTCATTATTAAATTCTAGTTCCGATATGTTAAATTGTTTTGGTATATCTAGACTATACGTGTAGCTATTATCTCTAATTGATTTATAAAAAAAGTAAACTCGCCCCTCTGATTCATCAATCTGTGCATAAAAATAAAATTCCCCCCATTCTTCTGGAATCATATTATTAACCGTTTCTGCTATTTCTTGATACAATTCCTGTAACTGGCTTTCCATTTGCATAAAATTTATCCTCCCGCCTGATTTTTAATTGTTACTCTTTCTAATTCTTCACCTTCAATTTGATACTATATTCTAAATTTAATAGGGCGTATTGAATGCCATTTTTAACAGAAAAATATTTTTACCAATACTTTTTTAGAAAAGCTTTCTTCAAAGCATTTGCCCAACCTTTATCTTTCTCCATAATAAAACAAATTCCATTAGAACGATTGTTATCTATTTTACCTGCACTAATGTTGTTCCTCAACATGTCGCGTCTGGTTATGTATTCTTTCAAGCCATTTATGGTAACAATATCGTAGATTCCTTTTTCGGTTTCCATAGATTGAATTAATTTGTTTCACAATTTCATACTCATATAAAAAATGCAAGCACCATCCGTATTTTCACAGAGATACTTGCACTTTTATAGTCGTTATATACCAAAAAACTTCAAAAGAATATCAAATATGATGATCTATTGATTCAAACCAAGCTGAATTCTACTAAGCTCACATATCAATACGAAATTAAAACTTATTATCTTTCACGTTTTCAAACCATTCAACAGCAATATGACTTGTTGTTTTAATATCATCATGCGTATATAAGTCATACTTGTATTCAGCTTTAAAATTGCTGATCCTTACATCATAGATTAATTTCATCTTAGTAAGCATATCTCTTTGATGCTCTTGATACAATACTTTAATTTTCCCAATATCCTCATTTAAAATATCTAATACCATAAAAATTCGTGGTGCGGATGTATCGTAGCTCTCATCCCCCTCTTCCCAAGCATCATTCAATTTATGGGGTTCTAAGAGTATTTACCATTATAGGAGTACCACCATTATGAAGTTAAATCGATACTCCTTGATGGTACTACCTTAATGGGTTATGAACTTCAATAAATCATCATTTAAGTACACAAAGTATGACTATCTCAAAAAAACAAAAACACTTGTTACCTAAAAGGCTGATTCTCTCTTATCATTTAAGGTAAAATCAGTCTTTAAAAGTATAACAAGTGTGCTTAGATTACTAAATAATTATGAATTTTTTGGGGTTGTTTAGTTATTTATTTCTCAATAGATTCATTAATAAAAATCTTTACTGAAGTTAAATCCACCTTTTTATCAGTATCTTTCGGATAATTTTCTTCCAGAAAGTGTAATAATCCATCTGACAAGCTATTATTCTCATAAACCTTCTCAAAGTTTGTTATGAAACTTTCGACAGTCTCGTAATCAACACTTTCAATAGTCTGTGGGAGATATTTACCTTGTTCATATTGATACGCCTCCCAAATTGTATATGCCAAAGCATTTCCTATACATATCCATACTTTTTCATTATCTTCATCATTATCGAGTTGCATATAAGTCATGATATCTGTTTCATCCATGTTTTCTAAATATAAATAAAGGTTAGATGCGTCAATATTCTTAAATTTTAACCATTCCCAAGCTTTTTCTAATGACTCAACAGCTACTTCAAATCCTTCAGATTTAGAAATCTTGTCAATAATCAAGTCCGATAGCGACAATAGATAAACTACTTTGGCATCCTCACTCAAATTATTAAATCGATTCATTTAACCCACTCCTAATCAATATATACACCATTTTTCACTCTAAAATTTAACCTTCCAGTGACTTTAGTACCTTCTACCGCCTGTGAGGTTACCTCAACAATTAAGTTAGGATATTTTAAACTTAATTGTTTTATTATACCTGGATCTTTTTTAGGATTTCCTAACCCACTAAGACAAGTTGGACATACCCCAGAGGGGTTAGATTGATGTAGCTTAAAAATCCCAACTACATCCTGAGGTTGTATACCTGCTTTCTCGACTGCCTCAACAAATTGATTCGCTACTCCCTCTTCAGCATGTCTTGTAGCAGATGGTATTTTCCCCGAAGATTTTATTGGTCTGTTTGGATTTGATA
Organism: Priestia megaterium; assembly: GCF_009497655.1. Classification (NCBI taxonomy): domain Bacteria; kingdom Bacillati; phylum Bacillota; class Bacilli; order Caryophanales; family Bacillaceae; genus Priestia; species Priestia megaterium. Next base: position 2,627,139 of record NZ_CP023317.1, read on the forward strand.
CATCAAGGTCTGGAAGCCCAGCTTCTTTCCTAACTTTCGGTGACCCTCCTTCAAAAATCAACCCTTCAAGTTCCTTTACATCAGTTTTACCTACCGCTATTGTATCAGTTTCTGGAACATTCCACTTTTTTCTTAAAGCGTCCAAATCTGTCTTACCAAAGTGGATATTACCATTACCAGTACCCTCAGTATCCTTTTGAATTGAACGTTCACTCACATGCTCTACTTTTACAGGCTCATCAACCTTTTTGACCGTCTCTACCTTAACCGAATCACCCAGCTTCTCCACATCACGCTTGGACATAAACCTTCCATCAGCTCTGCGATAGCGATTATGAACAGGATCGTAGGTTACCTTACCAATCATCTGCATCGTCTGCTGCTTCACATTCTGCAAGGTCTCTCTCACCGTCTGCTGGGCAAGTGCTGGACCTGCAGGTGCTAGCTCCGGCCCCAGTCTTGGCATACTGCTGTCTAGGATGTTGTTATACGTTTTATGTAGCGACTGTGTCCAAGAGGCCGGTGCATTTTTGACGCTTTGGTAGGCTTGCTTTGTGACGTTGGCAACAGCGCTTGTGCGAAGCGTGTTGCGCATGTTGTTGAGCTTTTCGGTTCCTTTGGTCGCAAGGCTTTGTCCCATTTTCCCCGCTACCTTCGTAGAAAGCGCTCCAGCTCCAGCAATTCCTAATGCTTGCAGAAGACTTGCTTTACGCTGCTCTTCACTGATTTTATTCCCGAACATGTCGCGTCCGGTCATGTATTCTCCTAGTCCGTTTGCAGCCACAAGACCGTAGAGGCCTTTTTCGGTTTGCTCCAGGACTTTGAAGGATTTGGCGGATTTGTAGGCGTCTAGGGCGTGATCCGCTGCGCTTAGGCCTTTAGCCGTTTTGTAGATGGCTTTTCCACCTTTTGCGGCTCTTCCTACCCAGCCGACAACCGGAATGAAGCCGGCTGCTGCCATGGCTCCTGCTGCGACGCGCTGTGAGGTAGAAAGTTTTTCACCCGTAACAGGGTCCACGCCTTCTGCTGCTCGTTTATAATCATAATATCCGCTGACCTCTCCTGTAAAGGTAGAAACCGCGTCCCACGTTTTTTCGTACCACGGCTTGTTTGCTTCTTCTTCTTGCTTTTTTTCCAGCTCGTATACTTCTTCTTGCTGCTTGTTGTAGTCAACATATGAAGTTGCATAGTCGTTTAGCTTTGTTTGAACTTTATACAGTTCGCTGTCGTGATAGGCTTTTTCGTCAAAGGCAAGCTGATAGACACTTCCTCCTTGACTCGTAGCAAGCTCTAAGCCGCTTACTAGCGTATCCACTACCGCATAGAAGTCATCCATTTCGCTGTATTCTTTTGACCATTCAGCGTCAAGCTGGTTCACTGCTTCAATTGTATCGGTGCGTTTTTTCTCTGCTTCTTCTATTTTATCGTTAAACTCACTCGTTGAAAACGCTGAAATAGAGACGATATCATCGATGCCGTTTAAAATACTCTGCAGATCGTCGTGCTGCTGCGCAACCATTTCTTTAGCATTGCTATTGGCGTTTTTTAGCTCTGTTTCTAAAAATGATTCAGTTACAATCGTGCTTCCTGATAGCTTTGCTTTTTCAGCTTTAACGTGAAGCGTTGAAAAATAGCTTTGCTGCATTTTAATTAAGTTTTCCCACTGTCCGGCCGTATCGGCGTGCTGCTTATAAAAAGATTTTATATTGTCAGCGCCTTTTCCTTCTAAGCTGCCATCTAAGTCCGCTACGCCCTGCAGCGCTTTTTTCAGTTCACCCAGCTGGCTTAGTAACTCATCGTAGGCTTTTTCCCTGTCTTTTGCTACATCAAACAGCGCTTTTGCATCGTATACCTTTCCCACAGTCATCCCCCTTTGCTGCTACGAATGGATAATAGATTCGTCTTGTTCTTTTAGTAAGTCTACATTAGATTTTGTATCTTTTACGTTTTTGTTTAGTGCTTTTATATAAGTAGAAATAAGCGTTTGAATTTCTTCTTCGCGCGCTTCCCATTTCTCTGTAGTATCAAGGCTGTTTTTTCCAAGGTCAGGCATTTTGCTAATGGATAAATTTCCAATCGCTGTGCTGACTGCTTCAAGCTTTTTGATAACGTCAGCGTGATCAAGCTTAATTGTCATGAAAACAGCCCCCTTCTAATTTCACTAATCTTGTTTTCTACTGCGTCATAGGCTTCTTCACCTTTAGCTAATAAAGAATCCGCTTCTCCAATAACGGCGTTCAAGCCACTCAAAGCTCCTTTTTCAGCTTCTAGCGCCCATATCTTTGTTTCAATTTCACGAATGTATCCATCGTAATCACCGTCTAAAATGCCTTTTATGTTGTCGTAGGCTGCCGTACGTTTTTCGTCAAAATCATCCGATAACGTACCCGTCCATTTGTCTCCCAGCTCAGGCTTTTTGATGTGTTCAATTTCTTTTAATGAAACAGCTTGTTCATGCTCAATTTTACTTTTAGCCGTTCTTAGCTTAGAAATTTTCCCTTCTACATCTGAGACTCTTCCAGATACTTCACCCAGCAGTCCGTCTAATACGCTTCCTAACCCCATATCGTTCCTCCTGTTCCGCACATTTCGAGTTTAATCCAATAATTATAAGTATAAAATTTGTCTCATTATAGCTAAATAGGAAAAAACTCTCTTTTTTATGCTTCTAGTTTCATGAATTGAGATAAAAATGGAAAATCAGAGAAAAAAGACTCATGTCTAAATACGTCATCCAACCATATACCGTTATCTAAAACAAAGAATAAGTAGAATAAAACCATTTCTTTGTACCCATACCCGTTTTTTCCCACAAATTAAAGCTTTTTGCGTAAAAAGACCAACTTTACTTCGTTTTTTTACACAGCAAAAAACCTCTGCACATTCTGCAGAGGTTTTGTTTTATACTTGAACCGGCGTTGGTTCTTCAGCTGTTTGTTCGTGCTGTATAAGTCCGTAGTTTTCCCATGCTCGGCTTTTCCAGCGAAAAAACATAATAACTGCGCGCGTCCATTCATCGGCTGCGATGGCAAGCCAAATGCCAGCGAGCCCCATGTCTAAATGGAAAACGAAGAAATAACCGAGCGGCAAGCTCATCATGACCATCGACATCGCACCAATTAACACCGGATATTTGGCATCTCCCGCTGCCCGCAGCGAGTTAATCAGCACAATGTTCATCGTTCTTCCCGTTTCAAGCACAATGCTCAGAAGCAGCACCGTCGCCCCAAGCTCAATGATATGCGGATTGTCTGTAAACACGCTGATCAGCTGTGTTCTGAATGTCATCACAAGAACAACCATCATCATCGTTACGGCACTGGCCCATTTGACGCTTTTCCATACGCGATGGTACGCTTCATCTTTTTCGTTTCCGCCTACTAAACGGCCGACAATAATCGCTGTACCCATTCCAATTGCAATGGCAAATAAGTAAATGAACATTGAAATATTCATTGCGTACTGTCTCGCAGCAAGTGATTCTGCTCCTAGGTAGGTTGCATAGTATAAAAAGACAATTTGACAGCCTTGATACATCACTTGTTCAAAAGCCGACGGAATACCAATTTTTAAAATTTTACCGATATATTCTTTTGAAAGCGTAATGTAGTATTGAAATTTCACTCTATATTCCATCACTTGATACAGCAGCCAAAAGAACACAATAAGGGCAACGAATCGGCTGAACGCAGATGAAATTGCTGCTCCTTGTACGCCCATTTCCGGAAAGCCGAACTTCCCGAAGATTAAAGCATAGTTTCCTGCAATATGAAAAATGTTCATTCCAAGTGAAACAAACATTGCCTGCTTCGTAAAGCCATGTACGCGAATAATCGCTGCAAGAGAGTTAATAATCGCTTGAAGAAAAATAGCTCCTCCAACGATGGATAAATAGCTTTGTGCATACAACAGCACGTCACCTTGTAAGTTCATCGCTTCCATCATATGTCTTGAAAACAAAAGAAAACCCGCGCTAATGACTAGCCCGACTCCTAAATTTAACGTAACGGCCAAAGCAGAAATCTTTGACGCTTCCATATACCGTTTTGATCCTAAATACTGAGAGACAACAATTGCCGCTCCGTTACCAATGACCTCTAACACCAAAATCGCAATGTGAAGGTATTGATTGGCTGCTCCGACTCCTGATACGGCATCATCCGACAGCGCGCTTAGCATAAAGGTATCAGCAATCCCCATTAACATAAAAAGAAACACTTCTAAAAAGATCGGCCACGTTAAGAAAAACAAATTCAGCTTTTCTTTTGGCCCTTTTTTTGTTTCGACCGCGGTCATCCCATCACCTTCTTTACCGATATCCAATTTCAAACAAGAAGTATCTTACCACACATTTCCTTTGTATACATCCTCTTTTTAGCACATTTTTTATTTTATTTGTTTAGGCATAAAAAAAGCCGCTCCCTTAGAGGAAGCAGCTTTTTTTCCGTTATTAAATTGAAATTTTCACTTCTGCGTTCATACCTGGAAGAACTTTATCTGATGCATCATCAATTGAAATTTTCACCGGTACTTTTTGCGTTACTTTTGTATAGTTTCCTGTATTTTGAGCAGGAAGCATAGAAGACACTGAGTTTGTTGCGCGACCGATTGCTTCAACATGGCCTTTAAAGACTTTACCTGAATCTCCGTCCACTGTAATGTCGACGCTGTCTCCTTCTTCTAAGTCACCTAGGTCTGTTTCTTTAATGTTTGCATTGATGTAGATTTTAGATAAATCAGCTGTTTGTGCTAACACATCGCCAGCTTTTACTAATTGATTTTGAGATGCGTTGTTTTTAATAATTGTTCCGTCAATCATAGACGTTACGTCTGTTGATTTTTCGCCTTCTTTTAAGCTTCCAACAGAATCACCTTGTGAAACGCTATCTCCTTCTTTTACATTCCATTCGCTTAACTGACCGTTAGCTGAAGCGATGACTTGTGAAAGCGGTGCTTCTACCTGCGCTTCATCTGTTTTAACGTAATTTGCTTTTTCGTAGAAATAATATCCACCAAAGCCTACTAGTAATAAAATCACAATGATTCCAACAATGTTAGTAACCAATAAACGACTTTTACTCATCGGAATTCCTTCTTTCTATAGTTAGTATATTATACAGAGGTTTCTTCTGTTTGAGGTGCCGGCAGCATTTTTCTTTCTTCTTGCGGATCAGCTTCTTCTTGAACCTCTTCTTTTTGAACAAGAATTCTATTTTCACCGCTCCACGCTTTACTTAGTGAAGCAATGAGCATAATTACGCCTAAAATACCAAGCATGAAAAATAAGTTGTGATACGCATGTAAAATTGACGCTTTTTTAGCGCCTGCTACAACAGCCGTCACAGCCGATGTTTTTGCATCTGCTTGACTCATTCCCATACCCATATAGCGTTTAATCATTTCAGACAGCTGCATCTTCACCTGAGGATCTACTGAGCTAATTTGTCCTCGGAAATCTTCATAATAAATCGCGTTTTGTCGAACAACAAACCACCCAATCACAGGTGCCACGATGGCTCCTAATAAATTTCGAATGGAGTGCAGTGAAATGGAACGCATCGAAGCTTGATGTAAATCTCCGGCTAGTGCCGCTCCTAGCGCACCGGATACCAGTGCCATACTAACACCCATACCAAAGAGCATGATGTGAACATATAAACTTACTAGTGATGTATCAGCTGATACATTCACCCAGCTAAATCCTACAATGACAATAAGAAGTGATCCAATTGCTCCAAGGTAACCTGGACCAAATTTGTCATATAAGAATGTCGTTGCAAATGCTGAAATCAGTACCCCAACAAAAAAGTATAAATAAAAATAAGAAAGCGTGGTGTACGATGCATTTTGCACATTTTGCATGACGCCATTAATACCTGCAATGGCTAGAATATAAGCCATATGACCTCCAATTGCCATAATTGTACCCGCAACTGGTTTTACGGCTAGCAGCGATTTTAATGGTACTAGCGGATTTTCAGCCGCTAAATCAACTAAGACAAAAATGACAACTAATCCTGCTGCAGCCAGTAAGAACGGCCACACTTGAATAGAAGCAAATCCTTCGTATCTTAGTTCATACAGTGGATACACTAATAAAATCATAATAAGACTAAGAATAAAGATACTTTTCTTATCCACTGGTCGATCTTCTTGCTGAGTTGGATCATGAGCAGGTAATACCTTATATCCGATAAACAGAGAGACAAGAGAAGCAAGTATTCCTAAAACAAAAACCCAGCGCCAATTATCCATGCTAAGAGATACAGCACCTAAAAAGGCTCCAATCGCCGTTGAACCGAAGAGTCCACCGATTGCTAACACTAAAAAGAAGTTTCGGATTTTATTCGGAAACGAAATCAGCGCGGCTGGAATAATGGTTAAAAACAGCATTCCTGAGCTTAAGCCTTGAATCAGACGACCAAGGGATAAAAACGCCACATTTTCAGAAAAAACGTTGATAATCGAACCTGCTAAAAAGACTAAAACGAACGTTAAGTATGCTTTACGTACGCCATATTTTTTCGCAAGCATCGGACCAATTGGTACCCCAAGTCCAAATGCCAAGTTAGAAATAATAGATGGCAATAGTAAGCTTTGTGTACTCGCATCAAATCGATTTTGAATTAATACTTGATTGACCGTGTAAGATAAATTCAAAAAATACTGAGGGCCAATTGAAAATAGCGTTAAAATCGCCATAATTAAGTATTTAGGTACGCTTAAACCTTGTTTGTCGGAGGCTACTGCTGGATTATTCTGACTCATATTTATTCCTCCTTTTATTAAATTCTTTTCATAAGACTAACAATTCCTTACATATTTTATTGTACAAGTTGTATCATGCAAGTTATAGCAGCACTACATATTATACATCTTTTAAAGAAGAAATCAACTTCTTTGTTTCAACTTAAAAAGACTATTTTTCAATAGCCTTTTTGTTCATCTATATGTATTCGCTTTAACATCCATTACTGCGCCATCTTTTAAAATCGAGATTCAAGCGTGATAAACTTTTTTCCAGTGCCAAAACCTCTTCTTCCGACCAATTTTCTAACACTTCAGCATAGGCTTGTTTACGCTTGCTTTGTACATGCTGCAAAATATCTTTCCCTGCATCCGTCATTTCAATTAAACTAATCCGTCCATTTTCCGGACTTGGAAAGCGACGAACAAACTGTTTAGTCTCAAGCGCAGATACTTGCCGGCTAGCTGTAGATAAGCTCAGCTTTAAATTTTCAGCTAATGCATTAATCCCGAGCGGACTGCGCTGATCTAGCTCGCTTAACAGTAAATATTCAGAACGGTCCAAGCTTCCAAGCTTCGGACTGTGCGTCGTTGTTAGACGAACAAGCAGCGCAATTTCGTGCTCAATGGTTTGCAGCGAGTCTCGCTTCACCTCTGTCTCCCCCTTTATCTCATGAAACATTCTGTACTTTTTAATATGTTTACTATACCGCAACCGTTCGCGTGAACCAACCTTTTTTCCGTTTTTCTTCTATTATATAGAAAGATATCATAGATGAGGTACATTTAATTCTAGCATCACAGGACAGTGATCGCTTCCCATTACATGCGGATGAATAGTAGCTTCTTGAATAACGTCTTTGATTCTCTCGGATACGATAAAATAATCAATGCGCCACCCGATATTTCGTTCTCTCACTTTGTTCATATACGACCACCACGTATAGGCTTCTTCTTGATTCGGATACAAATAACGAAATGTATCAAGAAATCCGCTAGCAAGAAGCGTCGTCATTTTTCCTCGCTCTTCTATTGTAAAACCAGAATTTCCTCGGTTTGGCTTCGGATTACGCAAGTCAATTTCTGCGTGTGCTACGTTTAAGTCTCCGCACAAAATCACCGCTTTACGGCTATTTAATTTGTTTAAGTACACGAGCAGATCGTCTTCCCATTGAAGCCTTTCTTCAAGCCTTGCTAAATCTCTTTTAGAATTTGGCGTATACACATTTACTACATAGCATTGTTCAAACTCAAGCGTGATAATACGCCCTTCGTCTTCCGATTCTTTATCTACACCGTATGAAACGGATAAAGGCTTTTGCTTTGTAAAAACAGCCGTTCCGGAATAGCCTTTTTTCACGGCGTAATTCCAATACTGATAATACCCTTCTAGCTGCAAATCAATTTGGCCTTCCTGCAGCTTCGTTTCTTGAATACAAAATACATCCGCATTCACTTCTTGAAAATAATCTAAAAATCCTTTTCGCACACACGCACGAATGCCATTTACGTTCCAGGAAATCAACTTCATAAACTGTCCACGTTCTCCTCACTTGATTTATGTATCAGTGTTTAGTGTAGACAATTTTTTGCATAAGTTCAAATAATTTAAAGGGTACCCTTCTTTTTAAGGTATTCCTGATATTTCTTCTTATTTTATTTTCTGTACCTCAAACACTAGATACAAGAGGTGAAACATAATGTCAACAAACTACACGTATGAAAATAACGAAGAAGTTTCTACTGTTTCTAAAAAAGAAGAGCATCCTACTAAAGAATGCGAAACACAGAATCAAACGGCGCTTACTAAAGAAGATTTTTCTTTAAATGATTCTGCCATTAAGCACTTCAGCAGATAGTGGCTCCGCAAAAATAGAGCTTGAGACATAGTTAAGTAGGCGCAACCTTCGTTTACCAAACCAATAAAAAGATCCGAACGATTCATCGTTCGGATCTTCCTTAAACTATTCCTACCCTAAGTTCTTTCTTTACGAAATAAAGCTGCGAATCGTATCTGCCACAAGTGCATGATCTTCTTCTTGCGACATGCCTGATACGGTAATGGTTCCAATTACGCCGACGTTTTTAACCGAAATTGGAAATGACCCTCCTACTGCTTCGAATTCCTGAGGATTCGCTGCGTAAAACTGCGCGTAAGAACGATCTTTTAACTCGCAGTACAGCTTCATATAGTACGAGCTGTGATGGTGACGAAGAACGGTGTTTGATTTTCGTTTAATCCATTCTTCATGATCGGGAATAGCCCCTTCCATCGCATGTTGAAAGAGAGTTTGACCATTTCGTTTAATACTGACAGTTACTGCCTTACCTTTGCTTTTCGCTTCATTAATAATGGCCGTTCCGATCTGTAAAGCCTGGTCATTTGTAAATTGATGAAAGATCAGTTCTTTTTCCTGTTGAACTACTTTTTCAAGCAGCGTCTCTACCGAATGATTACTCACTGTTTCTCGCTCCTTAGTTAAAATAAACCGCTCGTTTTTCTTTGCTGCTTTCAAATGCCGCTTCGATAACTTTAACCACGTCACGAGCTTCTTCTGCTGAAACCGGAAGCTCTTCTCCTCGAAGCAGGCTGTCGGCGATTTTTTGATAATACGTCACATAAGAACCGTGCAGCGTTTCAATTTCTGTTGTTTCGCCTTCGCCCGTTGTCAGCTTACCGTAGTGTTCAGGGCTGTCGGCTCCCCACGTATCATCCACAGGCTTCTTGCCGGCTCTTAGCATATCTTCTTGGCCGTCAATTCCGTATTTGATATAGCTTGCTTTTGTTCCATGAACTTGAAAGCGAGGCCCGTTGCTTGGCACAATGGCGCTTGAATGTAAAATAACACGAAGAGAACCGTATCCAAGCACTAAGTGGACGTAATCATCCGTGCGTGCATGATCTCGCTGCCCAAACACATCAGCTTGAACAAAGTCAGGCATTCCAAAAAGGTGTAAGGCCTGGTCAATTAAATGAGATCCTAAATCGTAAAGCGCTCCTGAACCAGGTCCTTCATTTTCTCTCCAGCGGTCTCGAACAGCTGGACGATAGCGGTCAAAATGCGCTTCATACATTTTAACGTCGCCTAATTTCCCTTCTTCAATCAGCTGTTTCACCGTCAAATAATCATTATCCCATCTGCGGTTATGATAGACGCTTAGTTGAACACCTTGTTCTTTTGCTAATTGAATTAATTCATTTGCTTCTTTTTCTGATACGACCATCGGCTTTTCAACAATTACGTGCTTACCTGCGCGTAGTGCGTCTTTCACCATTTCATAGTGCATGCCGCTAGGCGTTGTAATAATAACTAAATCAATGCTGTCATCTTCTAGAAGTTCAGATAAAGTACTCACTACTTCAACGTCTTCTAAGTCGCTCGTCACCTTTTCAGGATTTGAACTCATTACTTTTGAAATATGAAATTCGTCTAACACGCTTAAAAGCGGCGTGTGAAAGACCGTTGCTGAAAATCCGTACCCTACTAATCCTACTTTTATTTTCTTCATTGTGTTTCCTCTCCTTTATCAAAATCTGTGACGATAAGCCGCACTTGATTTTGCTCTATTTTTTCTTTTACATCCGCTTCTGGTTCTTTGTTTGTGATTAAGATATCAATGTCGCTCATATCACATACTCGATGTAAAAATTCACGTTCAAACTTCGTATGATCTGCAAGCATAATCACTTGTCTTGCACATTGAATCATCTGTCTTTTTAAAAACGCTTCTTCTTCACTTGGAGATGTAATGCCATCTGCACCAACGCCGCACGTCCCTAAAAACAGCTGATCTACTTTGTATTCCTGCAACGTAGAAATCGTTCTTGGTCCGGTGACGTTACGGTTTTTCCCGTTAAACTTGCCCGGCAGCAAAAACGTATCACACGGGGTATATTGATCGAGCAAATCCACATTATCGATGGAATTCGTAATAACGGTTACATGCTTTACATCCATATACTTCGCCATCAGTGCGATGGTAGAAGACGTATCTAAAAGCACGTCATACCCCTCCGACATTAACGAAGCTGCTTCTTTAGCAATTTGTTCTTTCGCTTTGGTAGGCGTTCGCTCACTGTAATCGATGATATGACTTGACGATAGCGTCGCTCCGCCTTTGATTCTCATAACCTCACCGTGTTCTTCAAGCTTGACTAAATCGCGTCTCGCCGTATCTTTTGAAACGGTGAACATATCGCAAATTTCGTCTAATGTAATCGTGCAGTGTGTGTGAAGGTATTCAATAATCGCACTCATGCGCTGCTCTTGATACACCCGAATACCCTCCTTTTTTACTTTGATATGAGCTAATTGTAGCGCAAAGAAAAGTTAAAAACCAGCAAAAAAACTTAAAATAATTAAGTTTTTTGCATTTTTAACTTAAATTATAAAAGTACACAAACGTCTTCTGGAAATAACTATCTTATTTTGGATAATACTTCTTTTATATCTGATACCCTTTCACGCTTTTCACTAATCGCTTATGGTTTAGGCTTCTAGCAAACGTATATGCAAAAAAAGCGAGAATCGTAAAGATTCCCGCTTTTTCGTTACATCTTATGTTCAAGCGCTTTGAAGTTTTCTTGAAATTGCTCCAATCGAACAAGTCCTTCTTCACGAAGGCGTTTATTTTCTTCTTCAATTGCTTTTGTTTCCTGCATTCCTTTCATAATAATATTCCACGTTTGTTCCATCGTTTCTACTTTTACGCTAGGGGCACCGGACATTTTGGCGATTTTAACGCTTTGCTGTGAAATATTTTCTGCATTTCGAATGAGCAGTTCATTTGTGCGTTTGTCTAATTCGTTCATAGACTCCGCTACTAAATTTTGACGCTTTGCTGCGATTGCGTTAATGAGTCCATTTTTAAAAATAGGAATCGTTGTAATAAACGCCGAATTGATTTTCCCGATCAGCTTTGTATTTCCTCGCTGCAGCATACGGATTTGAGGAGCGGATTGATAAGATACTTGTTTTGCCATTTCTAAATCATATAATCGCTGCTCCATCAGCTCAACTGCATTTTTTAAGGTTTGAAGCTCCATTGCCGCCAGCTGATTTCCACTCGACGCTCTTTCTTCAAGCACCTTTAGCTCTTGTTTTAACTCTTCTACTTTCACTTCGCCCGCTACAATGTATTTTTCAAGCTCCATATAATACTGATAGTTTTGCTCGTAAAGCTGTTCAAGCGTTGTGGTTGAATGCTTCATTTCGGTTTCATATTTTGTGATTTCAACATATACTTTATCAATTTCAGAGCCCATCGTCTCATATTTTTGAAAGAGCTTGTCCACTATTTTTTGACCGCGTTTAAAAAGCTTAGAGAAAAACCCTTTATCTTCAACAAAATCCTTTGCATCAAATTTGTCCATAATCTTTCCAAGCTGCTTTAATAATTGACTTGACTCTTCCATGCTAGACGATTTAATTGTACTAAGCACTTTTCCGGAAAAAGAGGAAATTTCATTGGCTGTTTCTTTCCCATACTCAAGTAAAGCCAGCTGATTTTTATAATCAATTTGTTCTGCTAAGCGACGTACTTCCGGCTCTTCTCGCAGTTTTGCTTTTACTTCGTTAGGCTTTGTTTCTAAAACTTCTTCGGCTTCGTTTACATCTAAAGGCTGTAATTCGTTTGTTGCCATTTAAAAACCCTTCTTTCTTTAAAAGATTCGTTTTAACCATTTTTGAATGAGCGACGGCTCTTTGAATTCTTCATTAAAGCTAATATCTTCTAGCCAGTGCATATCGAAATACTTTTCTTCGACGAACGCTTCTATATCCAGTTGACCGGTTGGATTAAAGAGAACAATATCAACGCCGAATTCATTTAATAGAAGCAGTAAAGCTGCATCTTCACGCGTAAACGCTTCTCGTTCATTTCCATGATAAATAATGAGACGGGGTACATGCTGCGTATAATCAAACTTTTGAAGCATGCGAAGCACGTTGTTTGGAAGCTTCAAAGACTGATTAAACAAATACATTTGATGCTGATACGCATCTTCATGATCCAAGCGAAGGAGCTTTGAATGTGCACAATACCTAGAAATAGCTGCAGCGAGCCCTTTCTGAAGCCCGATAGGCAGCTCTTTATAGCGCCACCAGTTGCTTTCAATCATTTTATCAGGACTGAGCGTGCCATCACTTCCGAGAGCTCCTTGATAGTGAAAGTGATTATTTCCTTCTATTTTTTCAGCAAAAGGAACAGAATCAATCGTCAGAGCTAACTCATTTTCCGTTTGCATGAGCTCATGCACTTTACTCCAGTACTCTTTTCGGTTTTTAGAGATACCCAGTACTTTTGAAAACAAGACCGGCACGTGTACATATGGCTTGGACACTTGAAAATTAGGACGAATAAACGCCCGTTCTCTCATTAATAAAAAGATTTCATCATACGTCGTTTTGAGAGTGACTGAAGTTGGAAAATACGAACGAAATTGCCAAGGTTTATACAGCATGGACTCCTCTGAATGAAGCACTTGCTCAATTTCTTGAGACGCTCTAAATGCTACCGTACCTTTTCGAACCGGTTTATCCGTTGGAAAAGGTACAAGCGAGCTAGTAGAAGGAAACGTATAAACCGTTGTTAAATGCTGATTCTTATCTACTTCTTTTAAATTATCCTTTCCTTCTGGATGAAAGGTAAGGACGTCAAAACCTAGTAAAATTAAATAATGGAGAAAATACTGCTCGCTTTTATTCGCATCCCCATACCACATGATGCGAGGCGCGTGCTCAGGAAATGCTTTATCGACCATCCAAGGTTTTACATGATTCCACTGCCACTTTATTAAATCGATTAATACGCGTTGAAAATGCCCGTCCATAAAGCCTTCTGCGTGCTGTTCTTTAAAACACGTTAACGTTTCAATAAATTTTTCACGTACTCTTCTATGTATAGCGGGATTTTCTGACTTCACGATCAGCTTTTTTCCTTCTAAAAAAGCAAATAGCCGATTGACAGAAAGGCCGTGCTCTTCTTGATTAATTTTAAGGATCGTTTGTACTTCTTTTAATCTATCATTAGAAATGGACTTATCAAGCTTATCTTGCAAGACAATAATTGATGGTGATGAATGCGCAAGTTCATAAAGAAAATCTGCGTACTCGTCCTCATCAAGATGAGTGCCTAAATATCTGCCTGCCACTTGTTTATAGGTAGTTTGCTGCTCATTTTGTATAAAGTCACCTCGCAGAGAAACATCTTTAGAAAAAAGAGAAGTTCCATCCTCCTCGTTAAGATTAATCATATGAGGATCAATTAATTTACTCACACCTTACAGCTCCTTTCTTTTCAGACATATACATGCTAAAAAGAAAGGGTACTCGTTAAAGCACCCTTTCTTTTTCATTTATCGCATGCCTTTTTTATACGGATAATCCGTAGTTGCGGCAAAGATCGGCCAATCCGCCAGAAAAACCGCTGCCAATGGCATTAAATTTCCAGTCGTTTCCGTGCTTGTATAGCTCACATACCACAACAGCTGTTTCGATTGAAAAATCTTCGCCTAAATCATAACGAAGAACTTCTTCATTTGTTTGGGCGTCAATGAGACGAACAAACGCGTTGGATACTTGTCCAAAGTTTTGTCCGCGAGCATCTGCGTCGTGAATCGTGACGCTAATTCCGATTTTTTCAACGTGGTCAGGAAGAAGAGAAAAATCAACGGCGATTTGCTCATCGTCTCCATCTCCTGCACCTGTACGGTTGTCACCGGTATGCTCCACAGCTCCGTTTGGACTTTTTAAATTGTTGTAAAAAACAAACTCTTCGTCATTTACAACTTGGCTTGATTTATTGGCTAAAAATGCACATGCATCTAAATCGAAGTCCTGAGACCCAGCATATTTATTTGTATCCCACCCAAGACCTACTATTACTTTTGTTAAGCCTGGGTTCGTTTTGGTTAGGTCAATGCGCTGACCTTTTGATAAAGAAATTGACATAAAAACATCCTCCGTACATTTTCTTACTTTAATGATTAGGCGTTTAAACCAAAGTCGTTTACAAGTGCCGCCAAGCCGCCTTGATAGCCGCTGCCAATGGCATTGAACTTCCATTCTCCACCGTGTCGATACAGCTCGCCTACCACGACCGCTGTTTCGATCGAGAAGTCTTCACCTAAATCATAACGAATTAACTCTTCGTCGTTTGTTGCATTTAAAATACGAACGTAGGCGTTGCTTACTTGGCCAAAGTTTTGACCGCGTGCTTCCCCTTCATGGATCGTAATGGTAAACGCAATACGTTCAATAGATTGAGGCACATTTTTCAAATCTACTTGAACCTGCTCATCGTCTCCTTCACCTACGCCTGTACGGTTATCTCCGGTATGCTCAACCGCTCCGTTTGCACCCGTCGTATTATTGTAAAAAATAAAATCAGATTCTGAAGCGCATTTTCCCGCTCCGTTTAATAAAAAGACAGATGAATCTAAATCAAAATCGTTTCCACCGTCATACTTATTTACATCCCATCCAAGACCTACTACTACGTTTGTTAATCCTGGATTCGTTTTTGTTAAATCTACTTTTTGTCCTTTTGAAAGATTAATAGCCATTTCGTTTCCCTCTTTTCTAGTTGTTTATTTTGTATATTTGTTTGCAATTTCAGCCAATCCAGTATCTCTCGTTGCATCTCCAGTTGCTGAAAACTTCCACTCTTTTCCGTCTCGATAAATTTCACCTGCAAATAAAGCTGTTGCTCCTGAATGATCTTCAGATAGATTAAAGTGTACAAGCTCTTCGTTTTTAGCACTGTCCACAACACGGATAAAAGCATTTTTAATCATACCGAAATCTTGGTTTCGCTCAACACACTGATAGATGTTGACTACAAACACAAGTTTATGTACGTTTCCAGGAACATTTTTTAAATTAACAAAAATTTGTTCATCGTCCCCTTCACCTGCTCCGGTAAGATTATCGCCTGAATGCTTGACGCTTCCACAGTTACTATGACGATTTCCAAAATACACAACGGCTGAGTTACTTACAAGTTTATCGTTCGAATTGAGCATAAGAACAGATGCATCGCAGTCAATCTCTGGGCCGCTTCCTCCAAAACCAAAAAAGCTGCGTTTTTTTACAGGATCCCATCCTAATCCAACCGTAATAGAAGATAACCCTTCTCTTCCTTTTGTTAAATCAATTTTCTGCCCTTTTTGTAGATTAATAGCCACGTTTATTTACTCCTTTACTATAGCGAACACATTTTTTTACAGGTTCTATATAACTTTACATAATAGCGTAGATAAATGAAAAAATAGTGAAATCTTTGATACTATTTTTAACGTTTACGTAAGTCTTCTTATGGAGAGAATACCACAATTTGGTGATTGTTTCAAAAATTAAGCTATGTTTTATAACGTAAATTCATTGACTGAGAGTTTAAAATTTAAGTTAAACTATTAAAAAAAGGCTGTCTCTAAACCGGAAATCCGAGTTATGAGACAGCCTTTTTTGGCTTATTGAGCTATTTTTAAAGTCGGTTCTTGCTGTTCAGCTGTTTTAGCAGCTGCCACGTTTTGAATACGACCTTCAGCTTTGTATTCAAACGGGCTCTTAAGTGTTTTAATATAGTTTACCGTTGCTTGTAAATCTTCTGGTCCCACTTCCATATCTGACGAAAGTGCACCAATACCATACTTTTCATTTCCGTACATGTAGTTATTCACTACTACCGTATATTCTTTTTCTTTGTCGATTTTACTTCCATCTGGTAGCGTAATATCGACTACTTTATTTGTGCTTCCATCCCACGTATAGTTAAAGCCTGCAATATGGAAATCTAGTCCAGATGATGTAATTTGATTATTTAACACCGTTTCTAAATCCGCTCCGCTTAGCTTTACTTTATTTAAGACGTTGCCAAACGGCTGAATCGCAAACAAATCACCGTATGTCACATCACCAGCATCAAGCTGTGAACGAACGCCTCCGCCATTCATTAAAGCAAAGTCAGCGTTCATTTCTGCTTTCATACCGTCAGCAATTAAGTTTCCAAGCGCGATATCACCTGTTGGCCCGCTAGACGGATAGCCTTTTGCCAAATCTGTAGATGAATTCCCAACCACTTGTGCTTTAATAGGCGCTGCTAAATCTTCGTACTTTTTCATAATGCTTGAAACTTCAGGATCTGGCGTATAGTCTTTTTGGTATACGGTCACAATTTTTGCATCTTTTTTCACGATGTCACCCGTGTTATCGATTTCAACGTCTACGTCAGAAAACGCTGAGCCGTATGAATAAGCTTGAACGATTAGTTTGTTATCTACTACTTTGTTGTTGTATACGTGATTGTGAGCTGAAAAGATCACGTCAACTTCATCATCAACTTTTTTAGCGATATCTGCTGCATCAAACTCGGTAGACGCTCCATTTTGATTAGATGGATTATGAGCAAGTACAACGATTGCTTTAATACCCTTATTTTTCAGCTCTGCCGTATATTTATCAATTGCTTCTGCTTCGTCCGTAATTTTTAAGTTTTCATTTCCTTTACGAACAATCATGCTTGGCGTTTCTTGTGTTACAACGCCGATGAAGCCGATTTTCTTGCCGCCTACTTCTTTTATCGCATAAGGTTCTGTAATTAATTTATTCGTTGACGTATCATAAGCATTTGCCGCTACTACTGGGAAATTCATGCCGTCGTATCCTTTTGTTCCTTTTGGATGGTCTCCGCCTTCAATCATGCGGTGAAGCTCAGCAATACCTTCATCAAACTCATGGTTTCCAAGCGTGCCTACATCAAACCCAAGCGATTCCATCACTTCAACCGTTGGCTCGTCTTGAAACAGCGCTGAAACTAGCGGACTTCCGCCAATCATGTCTCCTGCATGAACTAAAAGCGTATTCGGATTTTCAGCTTCTTGTTTACGAATAGCTGCTGCTGTATATTTCATATTTCCAGCTAACAGCGATTGGCCATTTGAATTGATTTTTGTATCTGTATCGAGCTGACCGTGAAGGTCGTTCATGCCTAACAGCTGAATCTTTGTATTATCTTTTGATTCGCCGTTTAAATTAATTTTGTAAATGCCGAATCCTTTGTCGTCCGTTTTATTTGTATACGTAATGTTACTTCCTTCAGTTAAATAGCTTTCTCCGCGCGGTGAGCTTGTGAACGTCACGTTAGCCGTTCCGTTAATTGGTGCAATGGACCAGTTATCGTCAGCTGTAGGCGTAATTTCTTTTTGTTCGGTGATGTAGTCCATTAGAATTTGACGGTTTTCATCCGCTGAATCCACTACAAGCTCGCTTCCTTTTAGACCAGGAAAGTTTCCGCCTCCGCCAGCTCGGTAGTTATTTGTCACAACGATAAACTCTTGATTCGGGTCAACTGGTTTACCGTTATACGTTAAGTTAACAACTCGGCTTGAATCTGCGTGAATCACGTTTCCATTCACATCGTATTTTGCTGGTTTTGTCACGTCGATTTGGTATTGAACGCCATCAATAACGTCGAAGTTATAAACAGGGAAGCTTGGGTTTAATAATTCCTGCTCTTCTGTTTTGTTCGGTGTAATTTGATTAAATTTACCGGCAGACATATCAATCCAGTCTTTTACAACAGAACCTTTTACTTTAACCGCTTTTAACGTGTTGTCATATAGATACAGGTCGCCAGCGCTTCGGATCGTTAAGTCACCTTTTTTAATTTCCGTATATTCATCAACGCCGTTTCTTCCTGCTTTAAAAGGCGCTCCCACTGATAAAATCGGAAGGTCTTTATATTCCGGCTTGTTTTGAGAAACGTACTTTTCTACGTAATCTTTTTGTGCATTTGTTACTACTTGAATAGATGGATCATCTTTTACAAGAGAAAAATAGCTGTGAATATCATCCGTCGTTTTACCGATTGGTGTGTTCACATATTTAACCGTTGCATCGTGATCTTTTTGAACTGCTTTAACAACACCTTTATCCGGTTCTACCGTACTTTGCGTAACCGTTTTCCCTGACGCATCTTTTACGTCTTTATACGTTTCACGCGTAGACGATTGAGAGCTTACCACTTTCCATTTTCCTTTTTCTTCTTTTAAGGTTAAGTCAATTAAGCCAAGTGATCCTCCGCCGTAACCTGCTTGAACAGCGGGAACGCCGTTGATTGTTCCTTTTGCATTATCAATGCCAGGAAGAGGCTTTTTATCTGCTCCGAGGAACAAACCGTCTAGCGAAGCTTCCGTTTTAGCAGGGAAGACTTTATGCGTATGCGAAAACGTAATAGCATCAATGCCTTTTACTTCACTTAATGAGTAAATGACATCTTCCGTGTTTTGCTTGTTGCTGCTAAACCCGGAGTGAGCCATCGCGACAACTACGTCCGCGCCTTTTTTCTTCATTTCTGGAATGTACTTATTGGCTGTTTCCACAATGCCTTTTGTAATGACTTTTCCATCAAGGTTTGCTTTGTCCCAATCGTTAATTTGAGGCGGCACAAAGCCAATGAAACCGACTTTAATCGTTCGTTTTTTACCGTTTTCATCAACGACTTTTTTATTCATAATTTTATAAGGCGTAAATTTATTTTTGTCATTTTTCGGGTTGCTGTCATGATCGTCAACATAGACATTGGCATTTATGTAAGGGAAGTTCGCATCGTTGTACGCTTCTTTTAGAAAGTCTAATCCGTAGTTGAACTCATGATTTCCAAGCGTTGCAATATCATAATCTAGCTGATTCATCGCTTTAAATACAGGATGAACTTCGCCTTTTTTCAGCGGATTAATCTTGGCTTTATACGTTCCTAGAGGCGTTCCTTGAATGAGGTCTCCGTTATCTACTAATAAGCTGTTTTTTACTTCTTTTCGAGCATTTTTGATTAAGGTAGCGGTTTTAGCTAAACCCACTTTTTCATAAGGGGCGTCTTTGAAATAATCATAGTTTAATAGATTCGTATGAACATCAGTTGTTTCCATCAGGCGTATATTCACAAGCGCATCTTTTTTATTGTGGCCTTGATGCTTGCTTTGCTGTGAGCTTTGTCCAGGGTGACGTTCTTCTGCTCCTGCCTGTGTAGTTAGAAGCGGCATTGATAATAAAGAAAGTGCCAGTGATGTAGTTAGTATTTTCTTCGTTTTGCTGCGTTTGTTCTTTTTCATCTACCATTCACCTTTCAAGTAAGTTATCATCGCTATAAATCTAGCAACTGTTCAAAAATAGTATAGCAGAAAAGATTTATAAAGGATGTAAATTTTTTGATTTTTTAGTAAACCATTTGTATGCGTTTTATTAACTTTTTGTAAACTGAAAAATTTTTTTTAGTTTCTCTTTTTAAAACAAAGGACTATAGTTTTTATTAATTGGATGAACCCTCCTTTTTAAATGAGCCTTATTACCTAGTGCATAAACGTTCACACGTTCTCTTTTCATTCAAAAAAAATTTATTTCAAGCGGTGTGTATATATGTACTATACATAGGATATGAAAAGCAGACATTAAGTTTGTCACAGCTTCTAACAAAATTTCGTAGATATAAAAAAGAAAGAGAAGGTTTTTTCCTTCTAATAAATAGATATATTTATATAATTTTACATTTATAATAGGAAAACGAGGTTGAGTCATAAGACATAGCTACATCAATCCAATCTAAATCATCTATACACATGAAACCTACATTCACCCTACAAATAAAAAAATCCGAACGAAGTTGATTCTCCATCAAGAATCGTGATTCATCGTTCGGATTTTCTTCAGCTAACACACTTTTGTCCCAGGTTCGTTTTTTTACTGACCTAATTCTTTAATTTGTTTCATAATACTTGATACATCTTGAATTGATTGAAACAATTCACTGTTTTTTAGCGCTTCTGGATTGAAGCTGCCATCCTTTATATTGGCTTCATACGCTTCAATTCCACTAATGATTTTTTCGTTTTGCTGAACAAGCTGATCGTGCACATCAGAAGCGATGTCAGGAGCTTTGGTTTGATTAAATTCTTCGGCTTTCCCTTTCATTTCCTGCAGCTTTTGCTCGAGCTTTTTTATTGCCTCGTCGTCATTAACAGCTTTTTCTGCTAGAGGCGGTATTTCTTCAGCAAACTTTTGGGCTTCACTCACGTAATCTTTCGCATCGTTTGCGTAGTTCAACGTACTGCTTGTATCTTCAAGAAAAGAACAGCCGCTGACCATCAAAAGAACAGCAGTTGATATGACTAGCATCCACTTTTTCACTTAGCACTCAACCTTTCTTATTTCTTTTCTGCTATCTTCTTTTCGATTTTCGTTTCTTTAACTCTTTCATAATAATGGGTACAGCTTTTTTTATTCCTTTTTTTACAGCGGGGCTTTTTAACAGTCTCGATAGTTTTGACATTTTTAAGCTCCTCTCTTCTTTTGAAATAACAAAAAACACCTTTACCATATGTGGTAAAGGTGTTTGTATCCAGACCTTTACCAATGGCAACATTGGCAAAGGTCTCGCTAACAATTTGCATTGTCAATAAAGCCGGAGATAATAATCTCGAAATGACGACTTTACTGCAAGAGCTACTCCCCTTTGAGCAAAACAGCGTTTTTTGTTAACACAATCATAACGTATGTTCCTGATTATCGTCAACTTATATGGAATTAATACACATCTTTTTTGGTAAATACCAGAAACGACACGAGCAGCCCGGCAAGTCCCCAGATGGTTAAAACACCTAAGGAAAATCCTAGTGTCATTCCTTCAGTCGGAGGAGCTGTGCCTTGCAGGTAAGAAGTTAAATTTAAATTGACCATAAACAAGTACTTAGCTGAATTCCACGAAGAAACCATACTGCTTAAAATCGTACCTGCAATCAAACAAGCAAGCATCACCCCCATACCAGCAGCCGTACTTTTAATTAAAACGGACAGCATAAAAGCAAGCGTTCCAACCACCAGTGATACAAACCAAGCAAGGCCAAACTCCATTAAAATATATCTCCACTGCGAAATCAAATGAACGTCCGCTGTATTCAAATCATTACCCTGCACGCTAAATCCCGTAAGAATAGGCGCTGTCCAGCCTTTAAATCCAAATACAACGCCAGAAATGAGATACGACAAAACGCCAAACATTAAAATTAAAAACGAGACGGACATGACGAGCGTGATGTATTTACTAAGCAGGATTTTCCACCGCTTCACAGGCCTCGTCAACAGTACCTTGATGGATCCCAAGCTGTATTCTGAAGACACTAAATCCGCTGCAATAATCATAATCATCAGGGGCAACAGAAGCTGAATGGCGTTTTCAATGAACCCTCGCACAAACGTTGGCGCTCCTGGTTCTGAAGGATTGATATCGTTATCTAAGTAATACTGCTGCTGCGCCACGCGAATTTCAAGCTGCTTGCGCCAATCATCTGAAATTTGGCTTCCGCTCAGCCGGTTTTGCGTATCGATAATTTCTTGCTGTAGCGTACTGCGCCAATCGGTCGTTCCTAGCTTTTCTTGAAGGCGCTGCGTTTCACGAAGCTGAGCATAGGTGAACATGGAAATCAAAACACCCATAATAAGGGTAACGATTAACAGGCGCTTTTTTCGAACGAGCTTGATCATTTCATTTTGAACCAAACTAATCAATCGATTCGCCTCCTGTCATTTCGATAAATAAATCTTCAAGAGTTGGAAGCTTTCGATTCATTTCTTTTACCGTTACTCCTGCTTGAATGAGCTGTTTGTTCCACTCTCCCACTTCCGCTTCTTCATAAAACGTCGTAACATATTCTCCCTGCACTTGCACAAAGTCCGTCACTTGTTTTAAGACGTCTATTCCCGCAGGCTGCGGATCTAGCTTCCACAGTAATCGCTCTTGCTGAGTTAACAGGGTCTTCACCGATTCTGTGTGAATAACTTCGCCTTTTGCAATAATCGCTACTCGGTCACACATCAGCTGAATCTCACTCAGCAAATGACTCGATACTAAGACGCTTAGGCCTTCACTTTCAGCTAAAAAGCGAATAAATTTACGCATATCCCGAATCCCAGATGGATCGAGTCCGTTCGTTGGCTCATCTAAAATGAGCACTTTGGGTTTTCCGAGAAGCGCTTGCGCAATTCCTAAACGCTGCCTCATACCTAACGAATACGTGCGAACTAAGTCGTGGATACGCTCTTGTAAGCCAACTAATGCCACAACTTCATGAATGCGTTCTTCCGTCATAGAAGGAATCATACGTGAAAAGTGCTGCAGATTTTCCCAGCCGCTTAAGTATGGATACAGCTCAGGATTTTCAACAATACAGCCGATATGCTCCATCGCTTTTGTAAACTGCTTCGATACGCTGTATCCACAGATAGAAATCGAACCAGCCGTCGGGCGAATCAAGCCTACAAGCATTCGGATCGTTGTTGTTTTACCAGCTCCATTTGGCCCTAAAAAACCAAATACTTCGCCTCTTTTTAGTTCAAAATCAATATTTTTGATGATTTCACGTTTTCCTATTACTTTTCTCAGTCCTTTTACTGAAAGTGTTACTTCACTCATATCATTCCCTCCCTTACCACGTAATAAGCGATGCTACACGCTCGGCGATCAGCTTATAGCCTTTTGCATTCGGATGAAACTTATCAGTATATAAGTAGTCATCTACCTTTAGCTGAAACAAATCAAAGGTCGGAACAAAAACAGTTTGCTTATAATTAGCGCTTAATTCACTGCTTTTATAATTCCATTCTCGTACAATAGCCGTTGTCGTTTCTGCATCCTGCAGGTTACTAAACGGATTATATAAACCAATTAAAAAAATCGTTGCGTCTTTATTTGCCGAACGGATGCTTTTTAAGACGCTGTCTACGTTTTTTAAATAGTCATTTTCTAGCTTTTGAATATTGTTTTTATTTAAGTTCTGCAGCGTTTGTCCGCCTTGAAATAAGTCATTTCCGCCAATCGTAATCAACACGGTATCTGCAGACTTAATCTGCCGCTGAATTTGCTGCTGCTTTACTTGACTTGCCAGCTGCGAAGACGTTTGACCTTTTATTCCAAAGTTACTTAAGAGAATTTTTTTCTTCGTTTTTTCTTCAAGATTATCTTTTAAATACCCAACGTATCCTTTTCCCGCTGCGTCTCCTGTTCCTCTTGTCAGTGAATCTCCTAAAGCGACAATCGTATAATTTTTGGTGCTTTTGTTACTGCTGCTTGTTTCTTGCTTCGGCTTTGGCATTTCTTTTACAATAGCTTTTGAGGCGCTAACATAATCATAAATAGACATTCCAAGCCCTGCTGCAAACAGCAGACACGAAATAATCGAAATAAAGGATACAATCCATACCCACTTTCCTTTCGCTTTCACTGGCTGCACTCCTTTTCGTCTTTTTAGTTATCTTTTTTTAGAGCTTCAACTGTTTTTAGTAAAGCGGACCAGTCTAAATGACCCCAGCCATTTTCGACCCCTTGTTCATAGTGACCTTTCACAAGATCTCCTAACGGAAGCGGAGCGGACACTTTTTTGGCTGCATCAATAGCCAAGTTTACATCTTTTAGTCCAAGCTCCAGCTTGAATCCGGCTGGATCAAAGTCTCTTTTAGCAATTAAATTGCCGTAATTTTTATACACAGGAGATGCAAATAAGCTGTTAACCACTTCAAGAAACTGCTCCGCTTGCATCCCGTACTGCTCTACCATGACTACTGCTTCAGAAACAGCTTCTAACATCGATACTAGTAAAAAATTATTGCCAAGCTTAGCTACATTTGATAAGTAAGGCTCGTCTCCTACAGTAAAAATAGTTTGACCAATCGCTTCAAACAGCGGCCAAACGTGCTCTCTTGGTTCTTTATTACCTGCAACTATTACTTTGAGAGCCGCAGCAGCTGCTGCGTCGGGGCGCCCTAAAACGGTCGCTGCAACAAAATGCTGTCCTGATGCAGCATGTGCGCTTGTTAATTTTTCGGACAAATCTACGCTAATAGTACTCACAGAAACGTGAATACCGCCTTCTTGGAGGCCTGCAAGTATACCTTCTTGTGACATCGTTACTTCTTCTAAAGCCTCGTCATTGGAAAGAATCGTAAAGACAAGATTCGCTTCTTGTGCTGCTTGGGCAGGTGTCTCTACAACCTTTGCTCCTTTTTTCACAAGACTTTCCGCCTTTGAAGCAGTTCGGTTATAAATCACAAGTTCATGACCCGCTTTTATCATATTTTCCGCCATCGGTAATCCCATATTTCCTAAACCAATTAAACCCACTTTCATCCTTACCACTCCATTTCAGCGCTCAGTATGTACATTTATACTTGTTTTCTACCTTTAGAAAAACCATATTTTCATTATTATATAACTACAGTAAAAGCGAATACAAAGAATAGCCTTTCTAAAATGTTCAAAATGTGACATTTTTTAGACGTGTCTTATGAAAAACTTGTCAAAAAAATACGGATAGTTTTTAAATAAAGCGCTTGCAAGCATAGGAAATTTCTGCTAAGATATAAGAGAATTATTTTTGTTCGGTGGGGATGTATGAGTATTGTCACTTTTCGTCTTTAGATTTGAGCAAGAATAGTACCACAATGTGCGAGTCCGCACGAGGAGGCAACAATTATGGAACAAGGTAAAGTAAAATGGTTTAACGCAGAAAAAGGTTTTGGATTCATCGAGCGCGAAGGTGGAGACGATGTATTCGTACACTTCTCAGCAATCCAAAGCGAAGGCTTCAAATCTTTAGACGAAGGTCAAGCTGTAACATTTGACGTAGAACAAGGTCAACGCGGACCTCAAGCTGCTAACGTTCAAAAAGCATAAGAAACACAACATATCAGAAACAGATCCTTTAAAGGATCTGTTTTTTTGTGTACAAACATAAAAAAGCCCTGTTTTTCAACAGGGCCAGTCGGTACAAATACAGAAGTAAAGTTAATGGTACTCTTAGTATAGCACAAGATCATAACAATCTATACGAAATAATAAAATAAAACTTTCATCCGGTACGTTTACCTATGTTTATAGCTATTCCAGACTCTCTAGGGCGCTCGCAAATCGTTTAATTCCTTCTCGAATGACCTCTTCTTCCCCTCTGCCAAACGTAAAGCGAATAGCTCCGCTTTGAGAACTCAGCACGCTTCCTGGGACAAAGGCTACTCCTCTTTTAAGCGATTCTTCCAATAGACGATAGTCATCGACCGGCTGATTCACTTTGCACCATAAGTGAATCCCGCCTTGAGGTGAATCGAAAGATACTTTTGATCCGAGCAATTCGTTCAGACTCGACGACAGGGCATACTCTTGCTTTTTGAGCTCTTGTCTGAGCTTTTCAATATGCGAAGAAAACGTAGGAGAATCTAAGAATTGATAAGCAATCCACTGCGGAAAGATGCTGTGGCCAAAGTCAATTTGCTGCTTAGCGTCTGCCAGACGCTGAATCACTTGCTCTGGCCCCACTATCCAGCCAATTCGAAGGCCTGATGCAACAATTTTAGAAAGCGAGCTGATATAGAGGACATTTCCGTTCTCGTCCATCGATTTCAGCGTTTGATGTACATTTCCGTCAAATGCCGTGAGTGAATAAGGATCATCTTCAATAAGCGGAATGCCGTATTCTGAAGAAAGCTCTAAAAACCGCTTTCGGCGCGCTTCTGATAACACAATACCGGTCGGGTTTTGATAATACGGATTTAAAAAAACCATTCGAATGCGATGCTTTTTATGTAATTCTACTAAGTCCTCCGGGTTGGCTCCATTTTTATCTACAGGCAGCAAAAACGTTCGTAAACCTGCTGATTGAAAAAGCGGCAATGAATAGCTATAGGACGGATCTTCAATCGCTACTGCATCTCCTGGTTTTAACAAACACTGAACAATCAAATGAAGTGCTTGCTGTGCACCTGATGTGATTAAAATGGAATTAGCATCGGTGGAGATTTTCCGGTACTCATGAACATGAGCAGCAATAGCGTCACGCAGACGTTCATTACCGTGAGGATGATCATAGCCTAAATGCTCATTAAACGGCATGCCCGCTAATATTCGCTGAAAATCTTCACTTGGAAATAAGCTAGGCGCTAATTCTCCGCTGGCTAAGTTCACAAAATCTGTTCGCAAAGCCTCGCTTCTGATTCGCTGTACGAGCGGCAAATTAGGCAGAAATGAACCGTCTTCTACATATCTCCCCCAGTTTGGAATACGTTTTCGGGAAATTCCCCAGATGCTCGAACTAACTCGCGTGCCGCTTCCTTTTTTACGTTCTACGATTCCAAGTGCCTGCAGCTCTTCATAAGCAGCTACTACCGTGCTCCTGTTCACGTTGAGCTCAGCGGCAAGCGTTCGTTCTGATGGCAGCATAGAATCCGGCGGAAACGCTCCCGATGAAATACAGCTTTCAATATATTCTGCAATTTGTTTATAAATCGCTTTTTTGCTAGCGCGATCTGGTCTCCAGTTCATGCGGCGTCAGTCCTTACATTTAAACTTTCTTAATTAGTAGTTTATCCTTTATCTCTCTTATCTTAAAGCAGTTTTATAAAAAAAGACCATCCAATTCGGTGTTTTTTTGCTCATCCACTTTATCAAAAATTATAATAGTAGCTATTTTTCATTTTTAGGTATTTTAGTTTACATAATAATTTTATAGTTAATCATATTGAATGAATTTCACCATGAAAAAGAGATTGAGACATAACCACACCAGTCCAATCTGAAGACGAACAAATGGGATACATGAGCTCATATGGGTTGCTTGGTACACCACATTTGATTTCCGTGCAAGACTTCGCTTTCCGCGGGCGGCCGCTGAGCCTCCTCGTCGCATACGCTCCTGCGGGGTCTCACCTATTCCGCTTTTCCCGCAGGAGTCTTCGCCTTGCTCTCCAATCAACTGCTAGAAGCAACGAAATACATGAAAACTACATTCACCATGCCAATAAAAAAAAACCCAAACGAAGTTGATTCTCCATCAAGAATCTCGATTCATCGTTCGGATCTTTCTTCAACTAAACTACTTTCGTCACAGCCTATTTTTTTATAAAGGCGGTAAATCTAGCTTGCCTTCTTGAAACAATTCTTTCACCATGTGCTTGGCATACCCTGTTGCTTGCCCTAGCGTAATCTTTGCTGGCATAGGCGCTTCATTTGCATCGACGATTACATCGATAATGCACGGTTTATTCTGTCTAACTGCACTTTCAAAAGCCGGAAGCAGCTCGTCTTCCTTTTCTACTCGGTAGCCAACACCTCCGCAGATATCTGCATACCTAGCAAAATTCGGGTTTGTTAAATCCGTCCCAAATTCAGCATTTCCCATTACTTCTTGTTCAAATTTAATCATGCCGATTTTATGATTATTAAATAGCACTACGACTAGCGGAAGATTGTATTTAACGGCTGTAATAAAATCTGCCATCGTCATCGCAAAGCCGCCGTCTCCACATATCGCAAACACCTGCTTCTCGGGATAAGCAACTTTTCCAGCAATTGCGCCCGGTAGCCCGCAGCCGAGAGTTGCTAGCCAGCTTGAAATCACAAACTGCTGATTTGTCATACGAAAATGACGCGCCATCCATACAGTGACGTTTCCTACATCTACAGACAAGACCGCGTTATCATCCGCTACGTGCTGAAGCGCTCGAATCACTCGCTGAGGCTTGATAGGTACACTTTCTTTGGCTTCTTGGGTATCAAGCTGATTCCACCACTTTTTCATACGTTCTTGACTTTGCTCTAAAAACTGGCGATGCTCTGAGCGGCCAACGTTTTCTAAAAACCACTGAACCGTTGCTTTCGCTTCTCCTGCAAGCCCTGCATCTACAGGATATCTTTTGCCAATTTGTGCAGGATCAATATCAATATGAATCGTTTTTGCATGGTCTGGCAAAAAGCCTGTAAACGGATAGGACGTCCCAATCATGATGAGCGTATCCGCTTCTTGCATCGCTTCATACGCTGGCTTTGTCCCGATTAATCCAAGTCCTCCGAGGCAATATGGATGCTCATCCGGTATTGCGCCTTTTCCAGGAAGCGTAAGGACAATAGGTGCTGCGATTTTTTCTGCAAATGCAAGCAGCTCTTCTCTCATTTCATGTGTGCCTCGACCGGCTAGAATAACCGGACTTTCCGCTTTACCAATCAAATCTTTTGCTTTTTCAAGATCTTCTCTATGGGGGAAAATGTCTTGCTTGACAATGATGCTTGATGTTTCTCGTGCTTCCGATCCAACTTCAAAACGAGGAATATCATCGGGAATGGTTAACACAGCCACACCTTTTTTAGCATAAGCTGTTCGAATCGCTTGATTGACAACAGTCGGAAGCTGCTCAGCGGACATGACTCGCTGGTTATATACAGCCACGTCATCGAACATTCTCTCTAAATTAATTTCTTGAAACGCATCGCTGCCGATGAGATCTGACTCTACTTGCCCTGTAAGTGCTAAAACGGGCGCCTTGTCTAATTTGGCATCATATAAACCATTTAGTAAATGAATTGCTCCCGGTCCGGCAATAGCCGTGCATACTCCAATTTTCCCCGTTAGCTTTGCATATGCAGCCGCTGCGAGAGCTCCTGCTTCTTCATGCCTCACTTGAATAAACTTAATTTTATCTTGGGCTTTGCGAAGCGGTTCAATAATTGAATTAATGGAGTCTCCCGGCATGCCGTAAATATGATCAACGCCCCATTCAATTAGCAGTTCAATCAGTTTTTCTCCAGCTTTTTGTTTAAACATATGACTACCCCTTTCTTCTTATATATAGAGATAGTGTGACCTGATACGCTCTTTCTTACTTATTTTCAGTCGTATAATTTTCGTTTTCTTTCGTTAAAGGAAGACAACATCTTCGTTAAATTTTCTTCATTCCTTGCAATTATCATTATCTTTTGCTATTCTATAAGAAGAATTATTTTTGTTCGGCAACAATCGATAGGTGAATACTTTCGTCTTAAAGATTTTGATCATGAGCAAGGATAGTAATACAATGTGTGCATAGCACACGAGGAGGCAACATTCATGGAAAAAGGTACAGTAAAATGGTTTAACGCAGAAAAAGGTTTCGGATTTATCGAGCGCGAAAACGGCGACGATGTATTCGTACATTTCTCAGCAATCCAAAGCGAAGGATTCAAATCTTTAGACGAAGGTCAAGCTGTAACATTCGACGTTGAAGAAGGTCAACGCGGACCTCAAGCTGCTAACGTTCAAAAAGCATAAGTAGTAAAAAGACTCTGATTTCAGTCAGAGTCTTTTTTTTATGTAGAGCTACGCATAAATTTTTTTAACATGTAGTTTGTACACGTTATTATAAATAGTAAACTAAAAGAGTCTCTTCATTCCGAAGAGACCTTTTGTGGAAGAAATAGTTGAAGAAATAAAGTGTGGATGTTGCGTCGTCCTCATTTTTTAATAATTAGCACCAGCCGCCGCCGAAGCAAGAAGCGCCGATGATGATTAATAAGATGAAAAGTACAATGATTAAAGCGAAACCGCCGCCGCAGCCACCGCCGCTATAACCACAACCGTATCCGTAACCTCCGTAGTATCCCATGTGTTTCACCTCCATTTGCTATACTTTAAGATATGTGGATTTAGTTAAATTGCTCCTAATAATTCCATAGAACTTTTGAAAATGTTTGTCATACACTAAAATACTGAGCTTCTCAAACAAGTTCCACAAAGTGATAAAATATCTGATTTTATGGGCATTTACTCCTCTTTTCTGTACCTTTTAAAAATGTAATCGCTCCCTTTTTCATGAATGTACACCCCGCTGAATACCTTTAGTTATGTACACTCACACAGGAGGGATTCAATATGTTAACACTCGAAATTTCAAAGCAAATCGTTAAAAACGTCTACCCTATTGTCTTATCGAATCGCAGTAAAATCTTTCAAGAGGAAGTGAGCGTCGCCGCCTTGCAAGACTACTTTGGTCTTGATCATGCCTTTAGCGTGTATGCAGCTGCCACCATTATTTATCAGCTAGAAGCTGACGGATATGTATCCAAACCTCTGAAGCGCAGCGAATACAAGCGAATTTTGCTCAAATAAAAACAAGCATCCCCGCAAGGATGCTTGTCTTATTTATAGCTATACCTGTCGAATAATTGCTCGACTCTTTTGTGATAGTCCGCAAGGTAATCAGAGAGCTCCGTTTTGCTCAAATTATTGGCCTGCTCCTCAAATAGTGACAGCAGCGAAATTTTAATCATTTCCATTTCCGTTTCCGAACGATTTTCATTTCGCAAATCTTTTCTTAAATTCCACAGGCTTTGCTCCATTTCATGCTTTAATTGTTCTAGTGAGTGTGGTTCTTCTAATCCGGCACGAATGTCTTTTTTAAATCCACTCATCTTATCACTCCTCGCATTTGCACCTGCTAGATAGTATCTAATGTATACTATACCATAAATAACTATACGAGGCTTAAGCATGCATTTTAAGCAATTGGTCACAAAATAAAAAACATCTCTTTGGATGTCTTTACGTTACTTTTTATCTTACTTCGTCTTCTTCACCTTTTACATATTTAAAAAATGAATCAATCATTTCATTTAAAAAATCATTTCGATCTTCAAAATTCATAATTTCTAAAAACTCCACAATATCCTTATCTAAGCTAATAGCAGCAGGAACATAAGCAGCTGCTTCCCTTCTTTGCGGGAATGGAATCACATTATCTTTCTTCTTCATAAAACACCGTCCTTTTTCTGTGCTTTACTAGTGTAAGCTTTCAAGGAACGATTTGCAAGTCCCTCTGATGTAAAATTTTATATAAACATTCTTCTGAAAAGACAGAGTATATCTTTAGCTACTCAAGTAAGCTCATTTGACCTTAGCCTTTTTCGTGTTCTGGCGTCATATTAATAATTCGCCGCTGTTTTCTCTTTTCCTTTTGGCATCTTTTAGCAAATTTAAACACAAATAGTTTAAAAGAGGTTTTTATTTCCTTCTTATAGGTTAAAGAAAGGAAACAACATTTTTATATGGAGGGGTTACAAATGATTGCATTAACTGGAAAAGTTGCGCTTGTGACGGGAGCGGCATCTGGAATTGGACGCGCTTCAGCCATTACCTTAGCTGAACAAGGAGCGCGCGTTGCTCTTTTAGACTTAGAGGAAGAAAAATTACAAGAAGTAAAAGAGACCATCATGGCGAGCGGCGGAGAGTGTATAGCCATTAAAACAGACGTATCTGACTCTGAAAGTATAAAAGAGAGTATCGAAACGATTAGCAGCTTATGGAGTCAATTACATATTGTTTCTATTAACGCAGGCATCAACGGTACGTTTTCTTCTATTGAAGAACTATCACCAGAAGATTGGACAAAAACAATTGATACAAATTTAACGAGTACTTTTTTAACCGTGAAGCATTCTATTCCTTATTTGAAAGCTCAGGGAGGAAGCGTTATTATTACTAGCTCCATTAATGGCAACCGTACATTTTCAAACATCGGCATGAGCGCATACAGTTCCTCAAAGGCTGGCCAAATGGCCTTCGGCAAAATGGCAGCTCTTGAACTTTCTACATACGGAATACGGGTTAACGTCATTTGTCCAGGAGCAGTTGATACAAATATTGAAAGCAATACATTCCGTCAAGAAGACAAATTAAAAGAAGTCGCGATTCCAATTGAATATCCAAATGGCAATCAACCGCTTGCTAAACGCTCGGCTAAGCCCGAAGAAGTAGCAGATTTAATTTCCTTTTTAGCTTCTGACGCGTCCAAACATATTACCGGAAGTGAAATGTTTATTGACGGCGGAGAATCGCTGCTGTAACGTACAAGCCCCTGCATTATCTGCCAGGGGCTTGTTTTTTGCTTTTATGAACAACGTCTACTCCACCCGAAGCGGATATAATACTGCCTGTAATCATATCTGAGTTTTCATCACAAAGAAACTCAATAATACGCGCAATGTCTTCTCCTGTCCCTGATCGACCGACAGGCGTTGCTTTGTCTTCTAGTAATCTTGCTTTTATAATATCACTTTCTTTCATGTCTCCTACAATATCTCCGGGGCAGACCATATTGGCCGTAATCCCGTATTCCGCTACTTCTAGAGCAAGCGATTTGGTCAGAGAAGCTAGCCCTGACTTAGCGGCACTAAAAGCCGCGCGGTACATCCATCCAGGGGTATGCTCTACATCTTGAAAGCCGTATGTAATAATCCGTCCAAACTGCTGGTTTTTCATAATAGGAACAACAGCTTTGACAAAGTGAAAAACAGAGCTTAAATTCCCTTCCACCATTTCATACCATTCACTGTCTGTGTACTCTATTAATTTCTTTCTTTCAAATACATACGGACCTGCATTATTAATTAAAACATCAATACGTCCAAACCGCTCCATAGCCTGCGCAACGACATGTTCAATATCTTCTTTATTTGTTATGTCTCCTTCTATAAACTGTACGTTATCACTATATTGATGCCATTCTTCTTGCAGTTCTCGCACTTTATTTTTATCACTGCGAAAATGGACGGTAACGGAATACTGCTTTTTTAGAAACTGTTCTGTTACTTTTTTGCCGATACCTTTATGACCTGCTGTAATTAATGCATGTTTCATCGACCTTCACCTCTTTTACTCTACTTCTCTACTATATATATTAGACAGCTTCTTGATTTCTCCTTTACTAACGGAAAAAAGCCCTTGACGAAAGGGCTTTTCTTTTACGGTCTTAACAAAATTTTACCTGTACTTTTTCGGCTTTCAAGAAGCTCATGTGCTTTCGCTCCGTCTTTTAAGTCAAATACCACAGGATCGGTTAGCACAAGCTGACCTTTACTGATCCACTCAAACAGCTGCTGTGAGCGTACTTTGCGTTCTTCATAAGATACAAGCACGTTCCACAGATCTCCGCCTGTAAGCGTTTTAGAGGTATCCATCAGCATACGTGGGTCGACCGGAGCCGGATCGCCTCCTGCCATTCCGTAAAATACCACGGTTCCGCCTGTTTTTACGGCTTCAAAGCTTTTTTCTAGCGTAACTCCTACAGATTCGTAGGCAACATCTGCGCCTCGCTTCGTTACTTCTTTCACTTGTTCCACCCAGTTATCTTCGTATAAAAAGACATAGTCAGCCCCTGCTTGAGCCGCTGCTTTTGCTTTTTCAGAAGATGACGTTAAGCCAATAACCTGTCCGCCTAATAGCTTGGCAATTTGAACTAAAAGCTGCCCTACGCCTCCAGCAGCTGCGTGAACAAGCACATAATCGCCCGGCTGAATGCTGTAGCTGTCTTGTGTTAAATAGTGGGCCGTTAACCCTTGCAAAAGCACAGAAGCAGCTGCATCAAAGGAAATATCGTCAGGTACAGCAATTATTTTATCCTGTGGCACGGCAACAAGCTCTGCATTTGCAAAAGGAACGTCAGCAAAAGCAATGCGGTCTCCTACGTTAACGTGACTTACTTCTGCTCCTACTTCTTCTACCACACCTGCTCCTTCATATCCTAAAATATACGGAGGTGTACCCGTTAAGTGGTAGTTCCCTTTTCTTCGGTACACATCCGCAAAATTAAGTCCAATTGCTTTTGTTCTTACTAGTACGTCTGTTGGACCAATAGAGGGATTCGGTATATCTTGATAGTGAAGAACGTCAGGTCCTCCAAATCTTTCAAATACTAATGCTTTCATAGATAAGTTACCTCGTTTTCTTTATGTATTCCCTTTCATCGTAATTCAAAGAGATACCAAACACAAGTTTCTGACTCAGGGAAAAAACGCTTTGTCTCCTCATGAGACAAAGCGTTTTTTTAATTTGTTTGTGCTACGGTTTCTCTCATCGTTCCATTTTTTTGATAAGACGTATGAAAAGAAAAGGCTTTTTCAAGAACGTGCGGTGTTTGGCCGCCTCGCGTGAGCGCTTCTTCGTAATACGCCATAAGCTGGTCGCGGTACATTGGATGTGCACAATTTTCAATAATGCGCTTTGCTCGTTCTCTTGGAGCAAGTCCGCGTAAGTCTGCATATCCTTGCTCTGTTACAATGACATCCACATCGTGTTCCGAATGATCAACGTGCGAAACAAACGGCACTATGCTTGAAATATCACCGTTTTTAGCAATGGATTTTGTTACAAAAATACCAAGGCGCGCATTTCGGGCAAAATCCCCTGAGCCTCCGATTCCGTTCATCATTTTTGTTCCCATCACATGCGTGGAATTGACGTTTCCGTAAATGTCTAGCTCTAGTGCAGTGTTAATAGAAATCAGCCCTAAACGACGAATGATCTCGGGATGGTTGGAAATTTCCTGCGGACGAAGAATAAGTTTATCTCGATAGGCTTCAAAATTAGAGAAAACTTGTTTCATTTTATCCGCTGAAAGCGTAATTGAGCAGCAAGAAGCAAACGTAACTTTTCCTGCATCAAATAAATCAAACACGGCGTCTTGCAATACTTCTGAATACACTTCTAAATCATGAAACTCCGAATCTAACAAACCGTGGAAAACGGCATTTGCCACGGATCCAATTCCAGATTGTAAAGGGGCAAGCGATTCAGTTAATCGCCCTTCTTTAATTTCTTGACGTAAAAATGAAATCAAATTTTGAGCCATCACAACCGTTTCTTCGTCAGGTGCTACAATTGTAGACGGTGAATCTAGCTGATTTGTAAATACAATACCCTTTACTTTATCTAAATCAATTGGTATGCCTAACGAACCAATACGATCATCGGATTTTTTCAAAGGAATTGCATCTCGCTTTCCTTGAGCGCCCGGATCATACAGATCGTGAATACCTTCTAACAGCTCTGGCTGCGCTGTGTTTATTTCAATAATAATTGATTTTGCATGCTCGGCAAACACCATTGAATTGCCGATTGACGTTGTTGGAATCATCATTCCGTCATCTGTGATAGAAACCGCTTCCAAAATAGCGAAATCTATTGAATCTAACACGCCTGAACGCACCCATTCAGAAGTATGCGATAAATGCTGGTCAATAAACTGAAATTCACCTTCATTAATTTTTTTACGCATCGTCGGATCCGCTTGAAACGGCAGGCGTTTGTTTAACATGCCTTTTTCTGCAAATAGCTTATCCACATCTGACCCAAGTGAAGCACCGGTATACACGCTGACTTTTATTGCCTCAGTTTCCGCTCGTTTCGCTAGCGCAAACGGCACAGCTTTGACATCGCCCGCGCGTGTAAAACCGCTTAGACCAAGCGTCATTCCATCTTGAATCCAAGACGCTGCTTCTTCAGCAGAGACAACGCGATTCTGTAATGCTTCATGCTTAAT
Source organism: Priestia megaterium (assembly GCF_009497655.1). Classification (NCBI taxonomy): domain Bacteria; kingdom Bacillati; phylum Bacillota; class Bacilli; order Caryophanales; family Bacillaceae; genus Priestia; species Priestia megaterium. The sequence goes on from NZ_CP023317.1 coordinate 2,663,045, forward strand.
TCGATTACGTACGTTTTCCATTCTCTTCACTCCTTGTTTTTGCTCTTTTTACCATTTTACTGTAAAGAAAGCGTCCACAAGAGTTTTTGGAATGAAATGGACAAAAATAGCGACAAAACAGCATATTTGATGATAATGAAGCTAAATGACGGTTAAAACCCAAGCAGCTTTCGAAAATAACTGGCGTACGACTGACTGACCGGAATTTTTTCTCCATTGTTCATCACTAATAAAAAAGTCGAATGTGTATCAGGGTAAATTTCTTGAATTTGTGTCACATTGACGATAAAGGAACGATGACAGCGCACAAACTCTTCTTTTGGAAGCACATAATCAAATTCATTTAACGTGTATTTATGCGTACCCGTATACTTCTGTGCGTACACATAGGTTTTTCGGTCACGCGCTTCTACGTAGATGATTTTTGAGAAAGGAACCGGTATCCATCCTTCGTTCACCTTTAACGTCACAACTGACTTTCCGCTCGTTAACGCAGGAAAAATCGCCGTTACGCATCCTTGAACATCTCCTTCATCTAAAAAAGGCACGGCCATGCCGTAGTAAGGTGTGCCGAACACGTCTCGGTGAATAAATTCCGATACTTTTTGCTTTCGTTCTAATGCTTTATATGTAATCGTTCCTTTTTTTATTTGATCTCCAGGGCTGATTTTCAAATTAATTCGTTTGCTTGCTCGGTAATACACGTACGTTTCTAGATCTGAAACGGCAATCGACGCTTCATCGGAGAACAATTCACTGATAACATCTAGTAGGGCTGAGGCTTTAAATGGTTTCATCTTTTCACCTTCTTTTGTCTAGTTAAACACGTTGCTTCTTTATTGTAGCGCAAAAGCAAAAGCGATTGGGAGACAAGCATGGAATTTATCCTTTTAACTGCATAAAATTTCTATTTTTTCACAACATAAAACAATGAAATGAAGGAAGGGTGAAATGTATGGGCTATGCTGAATCGACGTTTCGAATCGCCTGTTCATTTTTTGTGCTGCTTCTTTTAACGCGGCTCATGGGAAAAACAGAAATCAGCCAGTTAAATGTATTTACATTTATTACGGCAATTACGATTGGTAATATCGCTTCTTCCCTCTCCACCGATGAGCGAGTGGAGATTGATAAAGGGGTTTATTCACTGCTAGGTTGGACATTTTTAACAATCGCTATGGGCTATATTGGAATGAAATCGAAAAAAGCACGGCATCTTATTACCGGTGAGCCTAAAATTGTGATTAAGCAAGGAAAAGTGATGGAAAAGGCGTTAAAACAAGTGCGGCTAGATATTGAATCTCTTTTAGGCATGCTGAGGCAGCAAAACGTATTTTCCATAAAAGATGTCGAATACGCCATATTAGAAATCAATGGAAATCTTTCCGTTATGCAAAAACAAGATAAAAAGCCAAACGCGTGGTCAAAAACGCTTTTATTTCCCACTTCAACCGGCGTTATTTACGACGGAAAAGCGAATGAAGATGCGTTGAAGGACCTGCATGTAGATAACAACTGGCTGCATAAGCAGCTCGAAAAAGCGGGAGTCAACTCAGTTGATGACGTCTTTTATGCTGAGGTTCAGTCGGACGGATCGCTTTATATTGACTATAAAAAAGATAAATTTAACTCATAAAAAAAATCCGTACCATATAAGGCACGGATTTTTTATTAGCTTGCTTTTTTTACACGATTTGTAATGGTATCTTCTTTTGGTGATGTTTTGCGAATAAAGAAGGCTAAAACAAACGCGATCACACTTAAAATCGTTGCGATCATAAACGCATCGTTAATACCCATTGCTGTACCTTGATTCACAGCTTCAGCCATACTGCCTTTATCTGTCGGCAAAATTTGCTGATTCGTTACGATGTTTTTCACGTGTTTTTCACCTTGATTCATCATAATGGATACAAAGAACGCCATTCCTACAGCTCCAGCAACCATTCGAAGCGTATTAACCATTGCCGTGCCGTATTTATTTAGACTAAGCGCAAGCTCATTTAATCCTGCTGTAAAGATCGGCATCATGAGCAGTGACATCCCAAACATACGAACAGTATAGACAATCATCACATACATAAATGTTGTGGTTGTTTCAAGTTTTGTTAATTCATATGTTGTCACAACGGTAATCGCTAAACCAATAACAGCAAGCCATCTTGCGCCGAACTTATCAAACAGTCTTCCTGTAATAGGAGACATAATCCCCATTACAATTCCCCCTGGCAGTAACAGCAAGCCTGAAAGAAACGGTGAAAAGCCGCGTACGTTTTGCATATAAATCGGCATTAAAATCATACCTGAAAACATTGCCATCGTCACAATTACGTTAATAATTGTTGTCAGCGTGAACATGCGGTAACGGAAAATACGGAATTCAAGAAGCGGCTGATCAATTTTTAACTGACGGAAAATAAAGAACAGAATCGAAATACCGCCTACAATAAACATGGCTAACACTTCGGTGCTGGTCCACCCCTTTGTACCGCCCGTAGCGAACGCATACAGTAAGCCGCCAAATCCAATTGTTGATAAAATAACGCCAAGCACGTCTAGCTTAGGTCGGCTTGTTTCCGTAACGTTTTTCACTAAAATAATTGCCGCAATTACGTTAATAAGTGCAATTGGAAACATCATAAAAAATAAAACGCGCCATGAGTAGTGCTCAACGATTAAACCAGAAAGCGTCGGACCTACTGCCGGTGCGAAGTTCATCGCTACTCCAAAAATCCCCATCGCAAAACCGCGTCGGTCAGGCGGGAATAACGTAAAAATAACGTTTGTAATTAACGGAAATAAAATTCCTGCTCCTGCTGCTTGCACGACGCGTCCCACTAAAATAACAGAAAATGTCGGTGCGATACCGCAAAGGAGTGTTCCTACTGTAAACAGACCCATTGCTGTAATATACAGCTGCCTTGTCGTAAATCGATTCATTAAAAATGCTGTAATTGGAATAACAATTCCGTTTACTAACATAAAGATAGTTGTTAACCAGTTCCCCGTAGCCGCCGTTACATGGAAATGATCCATCATTTGCGGAAGCGCAATGTTAATCAGCGTTTGATTTAAAAAAGCGACGAGCGCTCCCATTATCATTACGCCAAAAATAGACCGAGTTCGGGCTTGATCGGACTGTTGTGTTTGTGTATTCATTTTAACAAGACCTTTCCCTTTTAAAATTATCTGTATGTAAATCTTCAGATGACAAACAGGTTAAGAATATAGTTTATGTGTTCATTCTATTAATTTATGTCACGAATATTTAATGAACTTAATTATATACCGGATAAATATATCCGTTTCCGAAATATTTGTCAACAAATATGATCATTTTCGTAAAACTTTTCCATCAGTATATATAAAGTAGGATGCCCTTTAATGAAGAAAAAAATGAGAGCCTTTCAACGAAGGCTCTCATTTCTTTAAGGAATACTTATTTTAAGATTTGAACTTTCACTGTTTTTCTTCCCCATTTTAACGCTTCTTTTTGAGAAGGAAGAAGAACATCAATTTTATTTCCTTTAATCGCACCGCCTGTATCAGCTGCGATTGCCGTGCCATAACCTTCTACGTATACTTTTGAACCAAGCTTAATCACTTTTGGATCGACAGAAATCACTTTTTGATTTGGATTCTTTTTCAAATCGATTCCAATCGCCGTTTTTCCGCTGCAGCCTTTGCAGTTCGCTGTGTACGCTGTTGCTGTTACTTTAAATTCTTTCACAACGTTTGAAGACTTCGCAGGCGCTGCTTTAGCAGGCGTGCTTGATTTTACTTGTGATACTTTTAATACTTGTTTCGGATGAATGCTGTCTGACTTTAAGTTATTCCACTGTTTCAGCTGACTAACCGATACTTTGTATGTCTTTGCAATTTTGTATAGCGAATCTCCGCTTTTTACTGTATATGTATTTGTTGCAGCTGATGCACCACTTGCCACTCCGAACAGTGACATTAGAACTAAACTGAACGTAATCATTGTCTTTTTCATGTAATTGATTTCCCCTTTATCTACCAATACATAAAAAATAACACATGAATATTACAGTTATATTTCAATAACATGTCAATAGTTTGATAGTTTAGTTACAGTAAAAATAAATATTCTTCCTTTTAAACTAGTAAATTAATCACCTTAACATTTTAAAAACATACATATTTAGGCATATAACGGTGCTTTTACACACATTGATATTAGATTATTTCATTTGTAACATTTAACTGGTTCTAGAGGCTTATACTTTATTTTAAATTGGTTATTTAGAACATAGTTTATTTAAAATTAATAAATGCGTTAAAGGATCTTAATATAAATCACTTTTTACACCGCAGTTGATTTCCGTGCAAGACGTCGCTTTCCGCGGATGGCCGATGAGCCTCCACGTCGCTTGCGCTCCTGCGGGGTCTCATCTATTCCACTATTTCTACAGGAGTCTTCGTCTTGCTCTCCAATCAACTGCTAGAAGCGTATACATATATCAACCGCCATAACAATAAAAAATCCGAACGCGTTGGATTCTCCATCAAGAATCTCAATTCATCGTTCGGATTTCTCTTCAACTAAAATGCTTTTATCATAGCCTTTTTATTTGAAATTAAAATACCTGCAATACTTGTTAATACGGCTGCCACTGAAGCATTTTAGCTGCCTCAAACCTTTTTTCTACATTTGGCCAGTAAACGATTTTCCACCAATTATCAACGTACGGATCACGTTCATTTTTGTACTGCAAATAATAAGCGTGTTCCCATACGTCTAATACAAGAAGCGGAATGGTATCCCACTGCGTAAGAAGCTGATGGCGCTCCGCTTGCAAGACTTCAAGCTTTCGCGAACGCGGCGACCATACTAAGATAGCCCAGCCCACACCTTCTACTTTTTTTGCGGCTTGAGAAAAGTGCATCACAAATTTCTCATAGCTGCCAAAGTCTTTTTGAAGCTGCTGCAGCAGCTGGCGCCTCGGCCTTCCTCCTCCTTCTGGACTCATGATTTCCCAAAAGATTGTATGCAGATAATGACCGGAGCCATGAAAAGAAGCTTCCCGTTCCCAATGTTTTATGAGGTCAAAATTGTTTGTGTTACGGGCTTGCTGCAGCATGAGCTCTGCTTTATTTAATCCATCGACATAGCTTTGGTGATGCTTGCTGTGATGAAGGCGCATAATTTCCCGGTTAATATACGGCTCAAGAGCTGAGTAACTATAACCAAGTGGCGGCAGCTCATGCTGCCCCGGCGCTATCGATTCCCTCTCCCTGCCGTCGTCTCCAAGCCGCTCTTTTAAGATTTTATCAATGTGCCGTACCGCATTATTGATTTCTTCTAACGTATATTCGTTCACATCTTCTTCACTTAAATATTCAAGAACGTCTTCTTGCGTGCGCGTGATATATGACGTTATATCTACTTCTGTAAAGGCTTCTTCAAATACAGGATCACATACTTGTTCAAGCCAGGTCTGAACTTCCATCAAGTATCTTTTTCTCTCATCTTGATCGGCCATACTTCCCCTCCTTACACCTCATCTTCACTATCATATTCAAAAGAAAAAGCAACATAACTTCCTACTTGTATCTATTGAGTTAGAAAATTCGACATAAAAAAGCAAGAGCTCCTTAAAGGATAAACTCTTGCCTTTTTTCTTATATCTTCTTCGCCATATTCACATAATCAATCGTTTCTTGCTTACTAACAGCTGCGTGCTTCAGCTTTGGGTCATAATAGAGCTCCACTTTTATATTATTGATTTCACAGTCGTCTGGCATGTCCTGCAAATCCGTTAAAAACGGCAGCAAGTGATTGTTCATATCGTATTCAAACGCCCCGTTTTGCAAGTAATACACCTTTGGCACATAGTTAATATGGCGAAAAAACTTCACTACGTTAATTCGCTCACCGTATGAGGCGATCACTTCATCTTCTGTCAAGTTCGGATAAGATAAATTAAACACTTGCCGAACCGGCGTTTTCAGCCACTTGGTCAAGCAAGTCTGCGGATTATTGACAAGCGCTTTTGCTCCTTTTACGTACCCCGCTAAAAACATTGACATAAAGCCGCCGCCCGAAGATCCGTAAAATAGCACATTAGACGAACTCACCTGTACTTTTTTCATGAACTTTTCAATTAAAACCGCAATGTCTTTTAAATAAAAACGGTCGCTTGTCCCTTGCCCCCACGCAAGCGACACCTTTCCTAAATAAAGCGTAGGATCGTTATAATAAATAATTGAATCTTGGAATTCATTCATCCACGAATGGCGCTGAAAATATGGAGGACCTGCCGGCATTTCTTGACTTGCTCCTCCTCCTGAACCAAACACAAGCAAATGAGAAGACTCTTTTTTTAATCTCACCAAAAACTCAAACAGCACTCCGTTCCACTCGACTCCTACTAAAATGGGCTTATCAAACGGCAGCTGAAGTTCATCCAGCTTTTCATACGTACTATTTATCTTTTCATATTGATCAAGCAACAGCTCTGCAACTCACTTTCCTTAAAATGATCCGTCTTATGCGTCTGACATTGATCATGGCTCTGTAAAAAAAGAACCTGTTACAGTGTATGAAAATCAGTGGACAAATGTTTGTACACGTTATCAAAAATAGGCCTTACCTACATATCCTCCTAGGCTTCTGTCACGAAATAAAACTCTCTACATACGATACAGCATCATAAAAAATTCAAGGATAGGAGCTGGAGACCCTTGTCAACGCCCTATATGGATTACAATAATCCAAACGTACAATACTTTTCTGATGTGAACAAAAACAGACTTAATACGCGAAACGATCAAAATTACATTAACCGATTGGGCCGGGATGTGCTCAACACATTAGGAAATGTATCATTACTTGATATTTACTTAAGCAAAAGCCGTGTAGTCGAACCGCACTATCACCAAAATGCCGCTGAGCTTGTCTACTGCATTTCAGGCTCAGCCGTCGTTTCATTAATCAATCCGTTTAACAACGAAGTCACAAATATTCCGATTACTCCCGGTCAAGTAGCCAATATCCCTCAAGGCTGGTGGCACTGGGAAATTGCGTCTGAAGACAATACGCATTTACTTGCCATTTTTGACGCCCCTTACCCGGAATACATTTTTGGATCTGATATTTTAAATAAAACGCCTATTGAAGTGCTTGCTCACACGTACTGCTTAGATCCGGAGCAGCTAAAGAAAACGCTGGCTCCGCTAAAAAATCAAACCATCGTGATTGGACCAACGGACGAATGCGGAGAAAAAGAACACTATAAAAAGAAAAAACAAGTAGGCCCTGTACACCACCAGCAGCCTACTTATACGTATCCTCCGCCTCAAAATCCTTATTACTCTCCTCAAAATCCCTATCACTATCGATATTGGTAGAGACAAAAAAACCCCGCTGCCAGTGCAACGGGGTTTTTTAACGAATACATAACGTTATTAATCTGTATATGTACTGTGAAAAGCGGCTTCAATATATGCAACTTGGAAATGATAATGTCCAATTAAATATTTCACAATATCCACTTGATCGATTTTGCCAGGCTTATCGACCATCGCTTCTTTCACCATTTTTTCAAATGTACCTTGATCAAATTGTTCTTCATGAATAACAATTGTCTCAGAGTACGTTTCATTTTGTCCTTCTGAAATGCGGTAATAATACAATTTTTTCACCTCAATTTATCTTAAATACATGTATACCCCTAACTAATAACATTCAAACATTTTTTCAACGTTCTTTTTCCGCTTTACGATAGGCTGCGGCTTTTGCTTTTACAAGCAGCCTTGTAAACCAATACGCTACTAACGTTATCCCTATATCAATCAGAAAAATATAGAACAAGCTCATTCCTTTTCCTGAATCAATAAATTTAAAATGGTGTTCAAGGGGCGCCAGTCCAAATGAAAAAACAGCGCTCAGCAGAATCGTATACAGATAAAAATTCTTTTGGTGATTCGTACAATATTGATAAAGCAGCAGAAAGCCTACCGGCAAAATAGAAGCGGTAATATTCGTTGCGTTTGGAAGCAGCGGCGTTAAAAAAAACGTGTGCGTTAAATGACCGCTTCTCCCAAGTGCAATATCAATATATGCCCAGAGCATGTGCACTGTGTAACCGAAGAAAAACACCTCAAAGATCCTCGTCCGATCTACGGTAAAATACAACAACACAAGAGGAAGAACGAGCGAAGCAACCACCACCCAAAACTGCCAGTTTCCGAAATCTGAGTACTGATGCCAATACGACGATAATAACTCCTGGAGCTTATCGCTTTGTTCATGTATGTTTCCCCAGTATTGTTTATAACTCACTGAAGCACCCTCCTATATAGAATCTCTGCTTATGTATGTACGAATAAGCTCCATTTTATACAGAGAAACATGAAAAGCGGCCATTTATTGCTTGTGATTACCCAAATTGGTCACCGGGAGTTCACGTTCAATTACTTCTTCCTCTTTTCGATCAACAGCGTACGCTTTTGCTGTTGCCCTTGAGCTAACTGACGTGGATAGCTTCTCATCTTTAAAATGCAGCGCGACTCCGTCATCTACAGCGTAGCCTTCTTTCATTTCCCCGCTTGCCATTAACTCATGATACGAAGGTCTTCGATTGCTTTCTCCGTCGTAGTGAGGACAGTTGCTTCCCGTTAAAAATCCTAAACAGTCGATTTTAGACAGTTTATTGTTCATTGAATCGGTGACGCCTTCTTCAAACCAGCAAATCGAACCTGCGCTTATTCCCGCTAAGATCACTCCTTTTTCATAAGCCTCTTTTAAAATCGTATCCAGTTCCCATTCTTTCCATAAAGAAAGCATATTCCTTGTATTAACGCCGCCTACATACAAAATATCGTGCTGCAGCACATATGCTTTTAAATCTATAAAGTTTGGTGAAAACAGCGATAAATGAGACGGTGTACATACCAACTTCTCAAACGCTTCATAAAACCTTTCTATATAATTATCGGCATCTCCGCTGGCTGTAGGGATAAAACAGATTTTCGGCACATCTATATGAGCTTGTGAAAGTATGTATTGATCCAGAAGCAAGTTATCCGGCTCCATCGAAAAACCTCCGCCGCCCATGGCTATAATTTGTCTCATTTCAATTCTTCCTTTCAAAAAAGTGATATAGAAAATGTAAATTCATACTATTTCAAACAAGAAGTTTTCCGTATAATGGAAGAGTAAAAAAGGTGGTGCAAAGCTTTTGAAAATAGTACGAACACTTTTACTAATACTAGGTATTTTTATTATCTTGTTTTGTATCTTTGGCTATATCGATTATAACGGTCAAAAAATGGATTTAGGAGCCAAACAAGAAAAAAACATCCCATCTTCCATAAGCATTGACGGGAGAACTATTACGCTATCTGCTGTAAGCGAAAAGTACGATAAAACGCAGTTTGGCTTTTTTGTTATTCAAAACAATTCGACGCATACCTTAACGATTCCTTATGAAAATACGGCGGATCACTTAAAAGACGGAAAGTGGTACGAAGTTGTGCTAAACGGATTGGAGTTTCCTGATAAAACTGTCACGCTGAAGCCAGGGAAATCACTCAAATTAGATATCGCAACTCCTAACTACAAAGTAGGAAAATATCGTTTTGTTCAACACTTTAAAGATGAAAACGGAAAAGAGTATGTACTAGCGGCTCCTTTTGAAATCGTTTGGCCGAGTCTTAAAAATGTTCTCGGACAGTTTGATTAAAGGTAAAAAAGCACTTACCTGCTATGAGGTAAGTGCTTTTTATCAGCTCTGATTTAAAACGCTAAGCGTAACTTGCTTTGTTCCGACTTTTACCGTCTCTCCGTTTTCGGTAGCTTCTGTCACATGAAGACTGTGTAGCAAAAGATTTTCTTGAAGCAGCGTTTCAAACTTCTCGACAGCTTTCTGCACTTCTTCGTCTCCGCTAAGCTCCAAATCGATACGTAAATTCACGGGTAAATCCAGCTTTTTACGATAGTCTTGAACCGCTCGAATTACTTCACGAGCGACTCCTTCCTGCACAAGTTCTTCGGTTAACGCCGTATCCAACACCGCAGTATACATGCCGTTTGAAGCAACCGCAAAACCTTCTTTTGGCACTTTTTCAACAAGTACGTCTGCCGTTTCAAGCGTTAGGTTTTCTCCTGAAGCAAGCGTAACACTTAGCTTGCCTTGTTCAACAAACTCTTTTCCTTTCTCTTCTGAAAGGTTTTTCAGCGCTTGGTTGACCTCATTAACTTGTTTCCCGAACTTTGGTCCAGCCTGTTTAAAATCAAGTTTTAATACGTATGAAACAAGTTTGTCGTCGTCTTGCTCCACGTTAAAGTTCTTTACATTAAGCTCATCTTTGATGACATCACGATATGCTTTCCACTCTACATCTTCTTCCGTTACCACAAGCGAAAGACTTTGCAGAGGCTGCTTTACTTTTAACGAATGCGTATTTCGGATGCTTCGGCCTAGTTCCACCACTTGAAGCACCGCTGCCATTTCTTTTTCCAGCTTTTCATTCACTTTGGTTTGATCACACACAGGATAGTCTGCCAAATGAACGCTTTTTCCTGTCAGATTTTCATGAATATCATCCGCAACAAACGGCGTAAACGGCGCTAACAGCTGACTAAGCGTGACTAACACTTTATGAAGCGTATCGTAAGCCGCTGCTTTTTCGCCGTCCATCCCTTCTGACCAAAAACGATCGCGAGAACGTCGTACATACCAGTTGCTTAGCTCTTCAATGAATGCTGCGATTTCACGAGCGGCATTTGTAAATCCGTAATCTTCAAGATGTGCTGTTGCTCGCTTAACCGTACTATGCAAACGCGAAAGAATCCATTCATCCAATTTTGTTTTTTTCAATTCATACGTTTGCTCAGGGTCATAGCCGTCAAGCTTGGCGTACAGAACGTAAAAGCCGTACACGTTCACAAGCGTATCAATAACTTTTGATTTCGCTTCTTGCACGACCCGCTCTGAAAACTTCTTCGGATTCCAAGGTGCACTGTCTGCTAAAAGCGCCCATCTAAGCGCATCCGCACCAAATGTATGAATAAGATCAACAGGGTCTAGCGCATTTCCTTTACTTTTAGACATCTTTTGACCGTTTTCATCTAACACGTGGCCAAGAGACAAAACGCGCTTATAAGGCGCTTTTCCAGTAAACAGCGTTGAAACTGCCATCAAGCTGTAAAACCAGCCGCGCGTTTGATCAATTCCTTCTGCGATAACGTCTGCCGGGAACTGCTTTTGAAACAGTTCGCTGTTTTCAAACGGATAGTGATACTGCGCAAACGGCATCGATCCGCTGTCAAACCAAACGTCAATCACTTCCGGCGTTCGCTTCATTTCTCCGCTGCAGACCGGACACGTCAGCCGCACGTCATCTACATAAGGCTTATGAAGTTCAATGCTGTCATCAACGGAATGAGACGCATGATTTTGAAGCTCTTTGATACTTTTCGGAGCTACTTGATGCGCACATTCCCCGCATTCCCATACGTTCAGCGGCGTTCCCCAGTAGCGCTTTCTGCTGATGTTCCAGTCCACCATATTTTCTAAAAAGTTGCCAAAGCGACCGTGCTTGATATGATTCGGGTACCACGTCACGCTTTCATTGTTTTTCAAAAACTGTTCCTTCAACGCCGTCGTTTGGATAAACCAGCTTTCATTTGCGTAATAAAGAAGCGGCGAGTCGCATCGCCAGCAAAACGGATAGCTGTGCTCATGCTTTTCTTTATGATACAGCACGCCTTCATTTGCTAAATGACGAACGATATCAACGTCGCAGTCTTTCACGAAACGTCCTTGAAAAGGCGGCACTTCAGACGTGTACTGTCCTTTTTCATCCACTACGTTCACAAACGAAAAGCCGTTTTCTTTTACGACTCTGTAATCATCTTCACCATATGCAGGTGCTAAATGAACAACACCCGTTCCGCTTTGATCCGTTACGTAATCAGCCGTTACGACTTCATGCCCTTTTTCCACTTTCACAAAATCAAACGGCGGCTCATATGACATCCCTTTTAACTCATTTCCTTTATGATGAGATAAAACCGTATACTCTCCTTTTAACACTTTGTCTGCAAGTGCTTCTGCCACTATATACACGCTGTCGCCTTGCTCAGCGCGAACGTAGTTCATCTCTTCATGCACCGCAAGCGCCACGTTTGACGGAAGCGTCCAAGGCGTTGTCGTCCACCCTAAAAAATACTCATTATCGCGGTTTTTCACTTTAAATTTCACCGTTACCGTTAAATCTTTTACATCTTTATACCCTTGCGCTACTTCATGCGAACTTAGCGACGTTTGACAGCTCGGGCAGTAAGGTGATACGCGGTGGCCTTTATAAAGAAGTCCTTTGTGATGAATCGTGCCAAGCACGTTCCATACGCTTTCAATGTAGGAATTCTCTAAGGTGATGTAAGGGTCTTCCATATCAACCCAATAGCCAAGCTGCTCCGTGAACGTGCGCCATTGTTTTTCATACACAAACACACTTTCCTTACACTTGTTGATAAAAGCTTCTACGCCGTATTTTTCAATGTCATGCTTCCCCGATATCCCGAGCTGCTTTTCGACACCGAGCTCTACCGGCAGTCCGTGCGTATCCCAGCCTGCTTTTCGGATCACTTGATGCCCTGTCATCGTTTTATAACGAGCCACCACGTCTTTAATCGTCCGGCCTAGCGCATGCCCCACGTGAGGCAAACCGTTGGCTGTTGGAGGCCCTTCATAAAATACAAACGAAGGATGCCCTTCTCGATTTTGAACCGACTGCTGAAACACATTTCCTTTTTGCCACTGCTGCTGGATACGCTGTTCGCGCTCTTGCGAAGACTCCCTTACATTCACTTCTTTCATGTGATACCACTCCTTTTAAAGTTAAAAGCACACAAAGAAACCCGTCCCTATGACTAGGGACGGGTTTTAACCGCGGTACCACCCTGGCTTCTATTGATCCGTTCATCAATAGCACTCAGCAACGTACAATCATACGCGTTCTTTTTAACGGTAGACTACCGTTCAAACTTACTTATCGTTCAGTTTGACTTCTCAGAGAGGATATTCCCCTGCAGCTTGAACACTGGCTTTCAGCTATCACCAGCTCTCTGTGGAACAAACTTGCAGCGTACTGATTCTCTTCAACGAATTTGTGTGCTTTTATTAGTAGTTATTTTATGCGCTTTGGAAGGGAATGTCAATGTTTTAAAATCCTTATTGAAATCCAAAGGTTTAGATCTAAGTTATTTTGTTTCTGCACTTAACATTTGATCGATTTTATTACGCGCTGTTATCCCGTTCTTATCTTTCCATTCAGAAGTTCCACTGCTTCTTCGCTGTGTCACAAACACTGCCGCAGCTGAGATAGAAGAAAAAATTTGATCTTGTACCAGCATGTATCTACCATCTTTTATTTCTAGTACACCGTTTTCTAGAAAAGTATTAATATGGTCTTGCTGCCTTTTAAGTTTAGCTCCTTCTAGCTGTTGTTCGCTCGCAAGCAAAGCTCCTTTATAGACAAGAAATCCATCGCTAACATATTTCCCGGTCGCATACGCATCTCGGCGCTTACAATATAGAACGTCCTCTACTATTACTGATTTTATATCTTTTGACAAATGTGTCTCAACTTGAACAACCTCTTCTATCGCTTGCTCTGCTTCAATCTTTGGTATGTCACCAGACTGTACAGCTTCGCTTTCATATTCTATTCCATTTGAAGCATCCGCAAAAATGGAAAAGCCTAACCCACCAAGTAAAACTTTAATAACATTAAAAATATCTGTCAGGTCGTCTCGTCTAAATTCACGCACAAACGGTTTTGTGGGAACGGTTTGATTAATATCATATGTACCAGAGCGCATGGCTGCTAGATAAGAAATATGTTCTAAGTATTTTACATCAACTTTATCTAATTGATCTTGAGAAGCATTAGAGACAATTAACACGGCCACATCCCAAAAACTTTTACCTGTTGATGGACTAGCATGCTGTCTTAAACGTTCATATCCCACTTCTGCCTCTCCAATATATGCCTCTTTATCTTCTCCAAATAAAAAATAAATGCCGGGCTTTTCTACTTCGCTTTCACCCTTTAAATCTTTCAAACTATTTCTGGGAATGAATACAGCCTGTATCGTTGTATTCGGCACCTCAAATACTTTAATCCCATTTGGATCTTCATCGTAAAACCAAGTCTGTATTCGTTTCGCACCGCTTTTTCGTAGCATCTTTCTTCCTCCGTCTATATCTTCTTGAACGTATTTTAACTGACATTACAATATGTAAATCACTTCCTAATTATAGACGCAGCAATCTATCATTCACAAAAATTAATTTATATCACCTGCTTGATATCTAGCAGGTCCCCTAAATACTTCTCTAACATGCCACCCAAGAAAATCTTCACTCGGCTGATACGCCGGATGAATAGGATCTCTAAGCTTTTGCCCGTGAAACTTCATAAGCCATTCTTCAAATCCATTCGTCCCGTGCGCTTGAGTTGCCACTAACAGCTCATTATGATCTGAAAAAGTAAAAACTCCTCGATCAAATAATTTATGATGCATTGAACATAACGCGATTCCGTTACTTTCAATATCTGGCCCTCCCGCTTGATGCCACTTAATATGAGCGGCCTCTACACCAACTAAATTATGTCCAAGACGAACGTTAAACCCACAAACAGCGCAGCTATATCCGTAAGCTTGCAGAATTTTCTCTCGAAACTTTGGATCTCTTCTTCGCTTTAACTGTGTTTCAAAATCCAAGCCTACGGCTCTTAATATATCTTCATGGATCGTATCCGGAAAATGTTCATTTAATAAAAATTGCGCGACGTCTTGAAGCAGCGTAGGATCATTTGCAAAAAGGTTATAAACATCCTGTCTAAAACCGCCTACTATATTTGTACTTAGTAAATATTTATCTGTAAAGCTACGCTTATCCACTGCTTCGCTTAGCTCCCATATTCCATCTCCTGTCAAACGAACAAAAGGATGCTCTGGATGGTAGGAACTCCGAGAAGGTCCAAACTCCATAAGCAGCTCTTTTAAAGGGATTTTCACCTCCCTATACGGCAGGTGCATTCGTTGCTTGGCCTGTAGCTGACCTAGGGCATACAGTATCAACAATGGTTTGTGCGGAGCTCGTTGATCCCTTTTTTTCCAGATGTTTAAGTTCTTTATTTTTTGTAGTACTTCTTCTCTGTTCATAAGCTTGCTTTAACTCCCATCTATAAAACTATTTAAAACCTTAGAGCTAAGACCGTTTTTGAAAAAGTATTAATAAATGTAAGTATAATAGCTAATTCTATTATATGACAGCATTAGATGGGCCAGTGAACTTTATTTACAGACGCGTTTACAAAACTCTACTTTAAGCTTTCTTACCCAAATTATTTTGTTCAAAGTATTCTTTTTTCATATCTTTTCTGCTTTTAAAACTTACTCGTCCTGTGCCTTTAATACATACGTTATATTAATCCTCTCATAAAGAAAAAAGCTCTCCAAGAAACATATAGGAGAGCTTTTAAAGGTTGCATACATTTTTTATCGTTGGGATTCTCTATATCCAGCTGCTTGTGCATCCGCTTCTGAACAAAACCAAACAATGTTATCTTGAGTTCTGTCATAATAAGCTCCGCCAGGTACGTGGTAAATTTTCGAGTTTTTGTTACCTTTGATTTGACCCGAACAAGACATATTAGACTGTTGATCATCACTCGGATCATTTTCAAATGGCTTATAATTTCCACTGCTGCTAGTAGAACTGCTTGTTGTAGCCTGTTGACTAGCTGCTTGTTGTTGAGCTTTACGCTCTGCTTCTTCTTTTGCCGCTTGCTCCTGAGCTTTTTGTTCTGCCTTTTCTTTTGCTGCTTGTTCTTCAGCTTTTTGTTTTGCTTCTTCTTTTGCTGCTTGCTCCTGAGCTTTTTGTTCTGCCTTTTCTTTTGCTGCTTGCTCTTCAGCTTTTTGTTTTGCTTCTTCTTTTGCCGCTTGCTCCTCAGCTTTTCGTTTTGCTTCTTCTTTTGCCGCTTGCTCCTCAGCTTTTTGTCTTTTCTCTTCTTTTACTGCTTTATCACTATCATTCTTTTCAACTTTTTGCTTGCTGCTATCAGCAACATCTTTTTTAGATGCAACAGTGACGCTGTTTTGCGAAGAACTTACTTGAGTTGAAGCAGGAGTAGATGTTGATTCTTCATCACTAAAGATTCCAACAATAAATAAACAACTAAGAATTAAATATAGATAAGAAAATAATACACGTTTTCTTGTTTTGACTTTAAATTTAGGCAATACCCATTTTGGCTTTATTAATCCAACAAGGAAACCTATGATGCTTAGAAGGAAAAGGAATAAAGATAGTCCCGTAATAAAATTATGAGTAGATGCTGGTAACAAAGCATTTAAAATAAATAAAAGAATTAATGTATAAACAGTCGAAGCCATAAACATTTTCCAAGTTGTCTGTGAACGATATCCTAATACCTTAGTCCAGACAGGTCTTTTTACTACGTTAACTTCCATAGAAGAGTGGTTACGAATAACTTGCTCTACTTCCTTTCCTTTTACCTCTATTGTAATATCCCTATTTTCACCATGACCTACAAATGTAAATACTGATTTTGCAATGCTATGGTCAATTGTAACGCTAGAGAAATCAGCCCATTCATACCGCTCAATTAACATTAAATTCTGTTCAGCGTTGTTGTTAAATTCATAAAAATTCATACCTTTATCGTCTACTGACGAGTAGCATAGATTTGAACTTTTTTTCCTGTAATTAGCTTTTGATACTAGCAACAGCTTATTTTGACTATTTGTATAATCGTTCTCTATATAAGCTTTTGCAATTGCTTCATTGGATTCTTTTTGGTTCTTATACCTTGTCTTAGACATTTTGACCTTTCCCTCACTCTTTCTTGATTCCTTACACTAATAATAGGTAAGTTAGTGTGAACCTACTAATACTCGATTCATATGCAACTAATCTATCTTACAATAAAATGTTGTATAAACGGGCACTATATTTCCTTTAATTTCTTTAAAAGGGCTATTTTAGATTTGGCCTGCACTTATAAAGGGAGCGAAAAGATTAAAAGAAGGAACGAAATGTTATGAGTATAATATTTTCAGCTTCATCTCCATTTTCATACTCTTTCTTGTTCTTATTTTTGTAATTAAGCAAGGAAATGTTCCTTATTAACAACATCTACTCAAATAAAACCATCGGCTAAGATTTAGCCGATGGTTTGGTTCGTTAGAGTCTTTATTTATTTCTAAGAATGTTCATCTGCATAACCTGGCTTCTAAAGGAGGGGTAAAAGAGATACTCATACCTCTGCAACACATCAAATAAACATATACAGAATGATACCTCTGATGGGATTCGAAAGGAGAAATCACCTTTGACAAAATATCGGATTATGACCTTTGATGGAGGCGGCACTTTAGGTGCTTTAAGTTTACAACTTTTGAATAGATTGGCTTATCAAAACCCTAAGTTAATTAGTGAAACCAATGTTTTTTCAGGAAATTCGATTGGTTCATTTACTGCTCTTGCGTTAGCAAGCGGAAGATCACCAGAAGAAACGTTTGATTTTTTTAAAGATCAAATCTTACCGGCATTCAGCGTTTCCCGACCGGGCGGACCTGTTTTTAACCAACAAGTACCCTATTCTGGTTTTATTAAAGCCATACGAACATTTTTCCCCCGAGACCTTCGCCTTAGAGACTTAAAGAAACGAATTGTTGTGCCATCCTTTCACTTATTTTCACCGGAGCTGAATCGTTGGAATCCTGTGTTATTTCATAATTTTCCTGGTTCTCCCTATCTTAATGAAAAAGCAAGTGACGTAATACTTAGGAGCAGCGCTGCACCTGCAACGCAAAGAGCTTATCAAAACTATGTGGATGGGTATACAGTAGCAACTAACACCAGTACAGCTAGTATCGCGTTTGCAGTCGGAAAAGCAAAGCAGCCGTTAGATCAAATTGCCGTATTATCTATTGGAACAGGTGAACAGCCAACTCAATTAAGAAGAGATACAAAGGGATGGGGAATGGTGAGTGCCGATAACATACGCCCCGAAGATATAGAGGACCTTCCGCCGAATTGGGGGGTGCTTTTAGACCGATCTCCAAATGAACCGTTGCTGCCGTTTCTTCAGATTATCTCTGGTGGATCGAGCTACTATGAATCAATGGTTAGCTCTGAACTTTTAGGCGATCAGTTTTTCAGGTTGAATCCACGGATTCCTAATTTCTCTAAAACAGATCCTTCGGTGGTGCCCGCTCTTATTTCAATTGCTAATAAAACAAATTTACGGCCTGCATTTCATTTCATTGAAAAAAACTGGAATTAATATGACTGTACTTTAGACTAATTTCTTGCTTCTATATGGAAAGATTTAAAAGTTTATATAACAAGATATCCACGCTGGCAGCGTAGAAATCACCCTAACCTCAATCACACCACCCAACCACAACAACCGCTAGCCCCCAAAAGGAACTAGCGGTTGTTCATAATCTCTCAGAAACCGTTCACTCTTCCACCGGCTTCTGTTCATCTGTTAGTGTATCAATTTTAGTAATTTGAAGTTTGTCTTTGCCAGCAGCTTTCACATGATAAATTCGTTCTTTTTTAAACTGCGTGCTTGCATCATATGAGTCGGTGAACGTGTACACTTCGTTTGTATAAATGTCGTAGGTTCCGTCATCATGTGACTCTGTTTTTGTCACAAGAAACTGATCGTTAGCAAACGATACGTTTTTGCCGGCAAGTGATGTGATATAGCTTTTTAACTGTTTATACACTGGCTGATTCGAGTCAATATAAGGCGCCATCCCACTAAAGTCTCCACTGTTTAAACTTGAAAAGTAAGCAGCTTTATAGGAGATAAAAAAGTTTTCAAGATCCGTTTTACTTACAGCAGCTGGTTTAGTCTGTTCATTTTTTAACGACGTCGTGCTGGTCGTTTCTTTTATATCTGAGCTTGTTTCTGCCGTTTGATTGTCACGATTCATATATACAATCGTCAGTAACAAGACAAGGACGATAGCTCCTCCTATTAAAATAGGAAAAGTGCGCCGTGATGATTGCTGCTTTTTGAGCACGGGAAAGTCTGCGTAGGATGGCAGTGTAACAGGTTCTATATCTACCTTTAACCGAGCTAACGGCTTTGGCATCTCCGTGCTTTTTATACTATTAAGCGGCTGAAGTGCTAAAAATTCTTCGTAGGTAACAATAAACTCGTTTACTGCTATTCCTTTATACATGCCGTAAATTCGGTTCCACAGTTCTCGACATCGAGTAGCCTTTATATCTTCACTCAGTTCGTTAAAAAATGGTCGTGATTTTTTAATAAAAGCCGCTAACCACGTTTGATGAGCGTCGACTTTGTGGACTGCATGTAGGTCGGTAAGTGATTGCTTTAACTTGGCATGTTCATTTGCATCGTTTTGGCTAATCACTTCCATACTGCGTTCCGTTTCTTTCAGCACGGTAGAAAGACTTCCGCTCATTTTTTCTTGTAGCGCATCAAACTGACTGCGAACATCCGGCCAGTGCAGTTCGAGTAACTGTTTTTGTGCAGTCGTGGCTTTTCGAATGCTTTCATTTAGCTCATGCTGCTTTGTGCGAAAGGCGGTCGTTTTTTGTTTGGTCACTACTTTATTTTTGCTTAGCTGATGCCATTCTTGCTTTAAACTCTTGTCTTCTTCGAGTACTGTGGCTGTCGCTTGTTTTACATGTTCATGCTTTTTTTGAAAGTCAACGAACGCTGACAAATACGTATTCCAGTTTTCCTTCATTTCTTTTAACGATGACGTGTTAGCATGTTTTTCTGTTAGTTGAAAAAAGTCATTTCTAAACGCCACCATATCCGCTTCGGAAGAAAGTTCTTTTCCGAAAAGCTCTGTAACACTTCTATGTATGCTTGTTAACTGTTCAATCTGTCTCATATTGCTTTGACGCTTGTTTATGTACTCCGGATAGTCGCTTGAAAGAAACGTCACCATTGTATATTCACTGTTGTTCATATTGTACTCTGTCCGTTCTTTTTCCAGTTCGTCATACAGTTTCTGCAGTTGACGTTCTACTATGGAGAGAAATTTTTCTTTATCCATCCCGTCTACTTCTTCTTTTAGCATGTTTAAAGATTCCTTTTCTCCAATAAGAGATTCCTTTTCTTTATATAGCTGTATCCACCTTTCTAGTAAATGTGCTGCTGATTCATTCCAGTGGCTTGTATTCATCGTTTGCTTCACCTGTTGTTTTTATTTTTATCCTTTCTTAACTATACAGGAATTGAACAGAAATTCTATTACAGTTTTATTACTCTTGAAAAATCAGCTTCAAGCTTTCTAGAGCCGCTTCTAACGTTTGTTTATCTCCTTGATCGTAGCTATGTGCCACAAGCACTACGGTTGTAAATACGGCTTTCCATTTTGCAAGCCTGTGCGTTTCTTCATCTACTTCTCCGTATTCTTTGAAAAAACGAGCTCTTCCTTTAGATGGTAAGAAGCTATAGGCAATCGCTAGGTCAACTGCCGGATGACCAATATGAACATCCCCCCAGTCAATAATGCCTGAAACCATATTGTTTTGATCAACAATCATGTTCTTAATATGAAGATCTCCGTGAACTAGTACATGTTTTTCTTGATACTTAATTTCTTGTATGTCATTTACATAGTCTTCAAGAATCTCTTGTTTTGAATAAAGATTACGCTCTTTCATTTGCTTGACATACTTCTCTAGCGCAGGCTTTCGCTTCATCATATCAAGCCGATTTAGCTCATCAAACGGCACGCCAAGCTCTTGCGCTTTTAGATGAGGATAGTGATGTAGCGCACGAAGAAACCTTGCTAATACAGAAGCCGATTGTACACGCTCTTCTTCTGTTAATCTTGCAGGCGGAGTTCCTTGCACGTAGTGATAGCCCGTAAACGGCCAAGGATAGCCTGCATTCGGCTTACCGAAAAAAATGGGCTCTGCAATCGATAGAGGCAGCTGAGAAGCAAGACTTGGTAAAAGCTGATTTTCTGTTTTTAATAGTCTCACTGCGAGTTCTCTTCTTGGAAACCGAAACACAAAGCGGTCGTTTACTTGATAAACCGTATTGTCAAAGCCGTAGCCAAGCAGCGAAATTGTAGCGGGCGCAAGTTCTGGAAACTGCGTCTCGATTAGCGTTTTGGCAAGCGCTGATGATACGATTTGTTCTGCATCCCATGCATTTGGCACTGTGATCACCTTTCTTTAACGTTTAGTTTGTATGTTATGTAAAAGTATATTATAAATGATTTTGACCATAAAAACCCTCTGACGCAAAGCCAGAGGGTTTCAGTAAATATATAAATAAGATAGGATGCCTTAGAACGGCACACTACGCCTCTAAGTTAGTAGCCTACGGTACGTTTACTACTTAATACGTACACCAAAATACCTTATCGGCTGTTTCTTCAACATGCTCCATCTTAATAAAGTTCAATAAAAGATCCGTTTGGTCATTTCCTGTATACTCATCTTGATCAACATTATAAAATTGAATAAGCTCGACCTTGTACATACCGTTTTTAATATCAATTCTATACTTAGAACAGTTTTGATCAGGCACAGACTGATCTTCAAACTGGGCGGCCATCGTAAGGCAGTCATAATCTACGAGATAAAGCTGATGATTGGTTACATTTATATAACCTGTTGCTTTTCTAAAGTATGTACCTATATCCGACTCTGTTCCAATCTTCACTTCTACGTTCCAGGAGTGTTCAATTCCTTCTTCTGTCATTTGACATACTAGGATATTTCTCTTTTTCATTTCACTGCCAAAATGGTTCAAAAGCTGATCTAGCTCCCAATCCTCATCGACAAATGATTGATATTCTTTTGCATTGGCCACTCCGATAAAATTGGTATCGCCAAAATCCATAGAAAATTTCATTTTATCTCCTCTGCTCTTTAAAGTAATTTTTATTATCCATTAACATATATCCGCAAACTTCTTACACGCTTTCTCTAACTCTTCTTTTTTAGCAAGCTGACAAATCCACTCTTTAGGAATGCCATCCAGCTCATAATATACTCCTGCCATAGTACCCGTAATAAAGCCTATTGTGTCCGTGTCTTCTCCTAAATTCACAGCAGTAAGTACAGCTTCTTCGTAGTCATCACTTTGCAGAAAAGACCAAAGCGATGCTTCTAGCGAGCTGACGACGTATCCGGTTGACCCGATTTCATTTCTCGCTGCGTTCGGCAAGCTTAGGTTTAACACTCGTTCATACGCAGAAAACTCTGCTTCATACTCCGTACCTGTTAACTGCTTTTGACAGAGATTTACCGCGTTTTCATATGCTTCAAAAGGCTCGTTGCCGTCAAGAAGACGAATAAGCAGCTCCACGTATATAATGCAACCAAGCGTAGAGCGCACATGGCGGTGCGTGACGTGAGCAATTCTTTCTATTTCTTCTTTTCTTTTTGTAAAGCTAGGTTCATCACATAGTGTAAACGCAAGCGGAGCAATACGCATAAGCGCTCCGTTTCCGTTGTCATACTCACCTTTTCCTCCCCACTCTTCTTTAGGAAGCCCGCTTTTATAGCGGCGAATCGCTTCGCTTGTTGCGATGCCAATATCAAACATTTCTCCGTACGGCGTCCAGTAGCCATTCGACCAATAGTTCGCAAACTTTTGCATCAAATCATATTCATCTTGTTTGTCTATTAAATTATCAATCAAGCACATCGTTAAAGACGTATCATCGGACCACGTTCCTTTAGGCTGGTTGTATGTACCGTAGCCGGTCATAGTTGTAATTCGAAATGAATCGCGCTTTTTAAACTCAACTGGAACGCCTAAAGCGTCTCCGACAGCTCCTCCTAGAATCGTAGAAAGGACTTTTTTATGTAGCGTCATGTGATCAACTCCTTTCTATTATTGTAATTGTTTGATTTTGGAATTTGCAAGAGATCTCTTGCCTAGACGTTTTTTCTTCTTTTTACAAAGGAATTTACAAGCCTTAATCTAATTTAGTAAGAGGTAAAAAAACATGTGAGGTGTGGTAGATGATTCATTTTTTTGAATATAATTGGCAAGTGAGAGATGAATGGTTTAGCTGGTGTTATCAACTTTCTAGAGAAGAACTGTTGAAGAAGCGGACTGGAGGAACGGGCAGCATTTTACAAACTCTGTTTCATATTATTGATGTGGAAGACAGTTGGATACGCGCCATCCAAGGTAAACCAGATATCGTTCTTTCTTTTGAAGAACACGATACGCTCGAAAAGCTTCAAGCACTCTCTTCCGCACATAGACCCGAAATTGCCGACTTTCTAAGTCATTTGAATTTTTCCAACAAAAGGTACGTAACAGTCCCTTGGGATTCTACTTCTTACACGGAAGCTGACATTTTGCATCACATCATCATTCATGAAATCCATCACATCGGCCAGCTTTCTATTTGGGCAAGAGAAGTGAATAAACGGCCTATTTCTTCTCACTATGTAGGAAGAAACATAAAAGACATTCCTTCGTACTTCTCTAAAAACAATCGACCAATAAGAACAAACGTTCTATAACGAATATATGGAGGTGAAAACAATGAGACCTGAACTTACAAAAGACTTTACCGATTTATATTGGCTTAAAACCGAGTTGCAGCAACTTTGCCGTGAAAACAACATGAGCCCGTCTGGATCTAAAATGGAACTTTCAAAAAGAATTGAAGTGTTTTTAACAACCGGTGACACTCAACAATCAAAATTACCTTCTAAAAGACGCTCATTCTCTAAAACGAAAGCGCCGCTAACATTAGATACCGTCATTGGGGAAAATCACCGCTGCAGTCAAGAAGTACGGGCTTTTTTAAAGAAGCCATTCATTCCACGTTTCATTTTTCCACGTATATTCAAAACTACTTTAAAGAAAATGTAGGGAAAACCTATCGAGATGTGGCAGAAGCGTGGTATGAGGAAAAAGAACGAAAAAAGCAGCCTTCTTATCAAAAAGAAATTGCGCCTCAGTTTGAGTACAACCGCTTTATTCGCGATTTTTTTAACGATTCGAAAAACAATGGAAAAAGCCGCGATGATGCAATTGCGGCATGGAAGCATTTGAAACTTCAGCCTGGAAGCAATCAATACCGCTCTTAAATCAAACTCTACATATAAAGACCATTAAAACACCACCTCAAGAAAAGGTGGTGTTTGTGCACGCCTGTAGATTTCTTCACATACACATGTACTGTTTGTTGCGGCGTAAAATGTTTAGCTATAAACAGACTCTTTTTTAATTAAACCAAGCGTCTGTGAAGTAGACGCATGAATTTCGTTAAAGAAGTCTGGATGATCAACTAACGACATGCCATAGGAAGGAATCATTTCTTTTATTTTTGGCTCCCACTTGTTCATGTTTTCTGGGAAGCATTTTTCCAATACTTCAAGCATAACGTGAACCGCCGTTGATGCACCAGGCGAAGCGCCAAGAAGTGCAGCAACAGAACCATCACCGGCACTTACAACTTCTGTACCAAACTGAAGCGTTCCTTTTCCTCCGGCTTCCGTGTCTTTGATTACCTGCACACGCTGGCCTGCTACAACGATATCCCAGTCTTCGCTTTTCGCGTTCGGGATAAACTCACGCAGTTCTTCGACACGTTTTTCATTTGATAACAGCACTTGCTGAATTAAATATTTTGTTAACGCCATTTCTTTGACGCCTGCTGCTAGCATGGTTAAAATATTATTCGGCTTTACAGAACTGATTAAGTCCAGGTTTGAACCTGTTTTTAAGAACTTCGGTGAAAAGCCGGCAAACGGACCAAACAACAGCGTCTTTTTGTTGTCAATATAGCGTGTATCAAGGTGCGGAACTGACATTGGCGGAGCTCCGACTTTGGCTTTTCCGTATACTTTCCCGTGGTGCTGCGCAATCACTTCAGGGTTATTGCATACCATAAATAATCCGCTTACCGGGAAGCCTCCAATATGCTTGGATTCAGGAATACCTGTTTTTTGAAGTAAAGGCAAGCTTCCGCCTCCACCACCGATAAAGATGAACTTTGCCGTGTGGTACTCAACTTTGCCGCTGTCTACATCTGCGACTTTTACTTCCCACATACCGTCACTTTTACGTTTAATATCTTTTACACTTCGTTTGTAATGAACGTGAACCCCTTTATTCTTCAGATGATCAAACAACATGCGTGTTAAAGCACCGAAGTTTACGTCTGTCCCCGAATCAATTTTAGTTGCGGCAATTGGTTCATTTGACGTGCGCCCCTTCATGATTAGCGGAATCCATTCTTTTAGTTTGTCAGGACTGTCGGAATACTCCATTCCTTGAAACAACGGATTGTTTGACAGCGCTTCAAAACGCTTTTTCAGAAACGATACATTTTTTTCCCCTTGTACCAAACTCATATGCGGAATTGGCATGATAAAATCTTGCGGATTGCGAATCAACTTGCTGCTTACCAGATAAGACCAAAACTGTCTTGATAGCTGAAACTGCTCGTTAATTCGGATCGCTTTTGTTATATCTATAGATCCATCAGCTTTTTCTGATGTATAGTTTAGTTCGCACAGCGCAGAATGGCCCGTCCCTGCATTATTCCATTCGTTCGAGCTTTCTTCCCCTGCGTCTGCGAGTTTTTCAAATACTTTAATGTCCCATTCAGGTGCTAACTCTTTGAGTAATGATCCCAAAGTTGCGCTCATGACTCCGGCACCAATTAAGATAACGTCTGTTTTTTTCTGTACGTTGCTCATTATAACCTTCCTCATCCCCTATATTTGTAAAAAGATGTAGGCGCTCCTGCTTACGTAGTAAAAAAATTCAGGTGCGACCTAAGAACACACCTTTTTCTGTCTCACTTATAACTATATCACAGTATAATTGTCTGATGATTATAAACTATTCAAAAATGATAAAAAAGTGAGAAAATCGCCCACAAATTCCAAAAAACTTATTAAATTCCGTCTGCATTTTCTTTTATTAGTAAACTTTTATACCTACTTCTAAGTGGCAAAGCATCGATCAATAAAATAACAAACTATTCCAAAAATTCAGCTTAAAAACCAAAATAACTGCCTTGAAAGTTTCACCTACTATAACTATACTCATTTGAAAGAACAAACAGCACTATAATTAGAAATGCCTTCATTCTTTTGACTAGTTATACGTAGATGTATTCATATATGTATAGAGCACCAGCTTATCCAGGTGCATTTTTAGAAAAATAAGTATATATTGCAATGGCTAATTTCCAGCCCATATTGCAAGTTACAATATCTATGTCATATAACATACCATGAAATAAGTGAATAAGTAAATGATTATTCAGAAATTTATGTTATAAAACCTAACATGTATGTTGACTTTTACATAGACTATATTTGAATATTTAAAAGAAAACCCTCCAAATTTGGACGAGTGACATATTGTTATACGCTCGAGCATTTTTTCGATGAAGCATTTCCACAAAAATACCCCTTGGAGACTTTAGCAAATCAACGTGCACTTACAAAAAGCTTTTCAATCATGTAATTTACTTAAAAAATCCATAAAAGTATCTTTTGTTATCTTTGTAAACGCAGGCTAGAAATTAAATCTTCTAAGGAGTTTGCAATTTCTTTAAAGCAACCTCGTTCAAAATCTTCTAATTCTACTCTGCCGCTGAGGTTATCAATCACAACTACCAAACCATTGCCTTCTATACCTATAGGAACCTTATCAAGCTTATCGCGATTTTTTTTATATCCCTTTAAGTTCCTTTCAAACGTATCCAATTCAATATTTGGTAATACAGCTTCTAACGTGATGTAATGGCTATCCAGAAAACCATCTAACTCCGCAAACCAGTAGGAATTAAAATAGCAGTCAATTGAAGAATGAAATTCAATATGAAACCTTTCTTCAAGTGGTTTTATATCGCTATGATTATTTTTTTGAACAGGGTTCCATAAAATTTCTTCGTCTTCATCCACTTCCCCTTGATAAATCATTGATTGAACATTTTCGTTGTAGGATGTTTTAAATAGGAAATCCAAACCTTTTTCAAAATATTCTCTTCTTACCTTAAAATAGTTGCTCATAGCATCTTTCATTACCAATAACATCACCTTCACTTAAGACTTTTTCTAATCGTTCAGCATATGTTAGTTCTGTTTCTTCACGCCCTGTTATCTCGGATGAATTAATTCGTTTAAAAAATCCTTAAAACTATGGGCTACTTTATATGTATTTTCTTCTTCACGAGATTGGGGGAAAGAAAGAGAGTGGTCCCAGTAATACACACCGTGCCTTTCCGTATCAGTAATAAGTACAATAAGTCCCGAACCAGGATCATCTCCTATTACCAAGTTACACCTATCCCATACAAAACATCTAAAGGAATTTCTTGCTTTAATTCTTCAACAAAAAATTTACTATATCTTACTTTCGAAGTTCCTCCGTTATATTCACCTAAAAATTTTTTATAATCTTCGGGAAGTAAAAACCCCAAAAGTTCTTCTAATTTGCCAATTGATTCTTCCGTTGCTTGACCAAAAGCATTTACATTCATTTGATAACTATCTGGCAAGTTTACGTTGATCGTATCTTCTCTCTTTTTTATTTCATCAATACTGACTCCATCAGTCAAAAAGACAGAATCATTATATTCGTTTGTAACCTCTATGTTTTTTTCTTTTTTCATGTTACTTCTCCTTTCGTGTCACCTGTTACAACCGTTCTTTTTTTATATGTAAAATGATCAGTCCTCATATAAACAATTAAGAAAATCGTTGAAGCTATTTGACAAAAAATATATATTTTCCATTTCTTCAGTTTCCTCACCATGAGCCCAATGATAGACTTGTCCGAAATACTGGTTGCTGATCCCAATACATATTTGATTCCCGCTTGGGTCATCTGCTATTGGCATAAACCCCGCTTCTACAATCTCGTCGAAAAGATCAAACTTTTTCTCTAAATTGTCATACATGGTTCCAATTCCATAAAAAATGTTTACTATACTTTCACCCAGCTTTTCAGATATCTTATAAACACTTGGATTTGGATAACCACCGTTATATTCCAGTAAAAAATCTCTATACTCTCTTGGAATTGTAATAGAATGACTATGCTCAAATCGTTCTAAATCTTCAATGGATAAACTTTCATGCATTCTTTCCATTTTCACTAAAACTCACTCCTTATTGATTAGCTTCTTCACCATTTCATTGCTATTTCTACTATATAGATAGTTTAAAATAACATTTACTAATAGGTAACTGAACGTTTAAAGGACAACGTTTTTAACCTTGTCCTTTGATTACTGATTTATTTTATTAAACTAGTAATTTAGAAAAACCGGAGCCTTAAAACCAGCACTAACAGTTTTTCAACAATAGCTTGATTTGCTGAGTTTGAGTAGCATTCACCCATTGTGGTTTCAGGCTTTAGTACACTTCACACTTCTTATGGCTAAGTGATGGATTCCATTTTTTCCTCAATCCAATTCATAGCTATTTCTGCATCTTCTTGAGAAATGACTCTTTTTTGGCTTTTATACTTATATGTTTCATAAGCCCAAACCAATATGATTTTAACAAACTCAACTGTTTCTAATTTACATACTGGTTCAACCTCATCTTCCTCTTCGTCGTAAAATGGATCTTCAATGATAGTGAAATCTTTATAGGCTACTATGCTAGAAGCATTTCCTCCGTGTTTATAGTGAGGTATGTTCCCTTTTAATAAATCAATAAAATGTTCAATATCATTTTTTAACTCGCTTAACCTCCAAGGTATATCAGATCCTAAAGGATCATTTATCATATTAGCAAATTCTAGAGACTTTTCTTCATCAAAATCCATTACCACCACATTAAATTCCTCTATATACTTAAATCTATAGTTATATTTAATCATCGCTACCTTTCCATCCACCTCAATGTTTGTACGATTATTCATACCTTTATTAACCCAATCAATAACCCATAAAAGCTGTAGACCAAATTACCGTTTTCATCACCATGACTCTATTTTGTTTTAACAGCTTCTTTTATTTGCTCAACTACTTCATAGAGCCACTGAAGTGGTTCTAATCCAAGAGCAGGAAAGTACACATCAAGCCAATTTTTCTCCTCCTTTGGGGGATACAAGAAACAGGGATATTGAGTGGTTTTATAATATAAGCTCCGCAACTCATTTTTTCTATCGTTAGCATAATTTATCACGAAACAACTTATTATTTTAAAGTTACAAAGCAAGAATAAAAATTCCTCCCTCTGCTTATAATGGCCCGTAAAAAAGCCTTTTCGAATTATTCTAAAGGGCTGTTACTATGATTATATTTGTCTTTTATTTGCAATAATAATTCTTTAATAATCTTTTCCTTTTCAAGGTGTTTCCTTATGTAAAATTCACATGCAGCACTGATATACGGATACAACTCCTCATCATTCACAATATCATAGTCTTCATCACCATTTCCTGAATAAAATAAAACGTGATGTTGTCCAAAATACCCATCATCATCTTGTTCATATTCATCGGAATAAATTACTCCACTATACTCCCGACGCTCTCCTTCTTTATTTTTAAAATCTTCTAAGCGTTGTAAAAAATCATGTCCATTTACATATCTATTCAAAACATCAATAACTGCTTCTTTATTCAAGTTATTCTGTTTCATAACCTCAATAAATTCTTCATATACATTCATACCAATCCACCCACTCTACCATCGTTCTTATGGTGTACCTATTAAACCAGGATTTATTTTCTCAACCCTTGCCCAGTCAAATAAACACGCAATAGACATTTTATTACTACACTGAATTTTTATAGATCCCTCTTCCCCAATGTCTTCCATTGCGAACTGTTTTATTTCATTCATAGTTCCAAATGAATTGATTTCTAAGTCTCTTACACCAAAAAACGACATCTCAACATATACTATGTCCCATTCATTCCATCGTTTAGGCTTATTTTTGACCATCTCTTTAGTAGATAATTCAATGAATAGTGTTGGACCATCTCTTTTTATTTGGACATTTAATAATTCAGAACCATTAAACGTTAGCATCCTTCCAAAAATGCCAGTAATGGCTTGAGCATTCATTATCCTACTTGAATTAATCATGCATACACTCCTTTAAGTCACAAAAGGATACTATTGTGTTGTTTTTGTTTTGGATGTATCAAATTTTTAATGTTGCATCAAAGCTTGATTTAATAACCTTATCATCTATACTTTCAAGAGCCTACTTTAGATGGCAACATCTTGATAACCTACTTCTTCTACTTTTTCATCTATAAGACGAATTCCTAAACCATTTTCCTGATTCCATGAACAATCAAATGAGATTCCTATATCACGTCCATCGCGAAGGAATTCATAGGGAACCGAAATGCCTACTAGTGTTATATGTTCTATTAATTGATCAACGGTTTCAATTAATGGATAGTCTTGGCTAAATGAAACATCTTAACCGAGCTCATGCCTTTTTTGCTTATAGTACTTTAGAATTCGCTGCAATATATTATGTTGGACATTGTTCCAATTATCCATTAACGAGCTGTATGCCACGTATTGACCTTCATCGAAGCTTCCATCATCTTCTCCACCTATTAATAATGCTACCTTCGTATCCTTTCCTAAAAATTTTATAGTTCTATACCCTACCCATTTATACTGGTAGTCAAGTTCTCCAAAAACTTTATCGTTTATTGTCATTTTATAATCCCCCCATTTTTCACAAAAACCCCTGGCATTTCTTTCTGTTGACACAAATTGCGTAGTAACTACCTTATCTGACTCATACTGTGTTAATTTATTTTTCTATTTCTAGTATCAAAGGTTCCAATTTCAAAATATCTTTATTATTTTCATGATTTAACGCTTTTAATTCTTTAATATATAAATTCGTTTTATCTTATATTTATTTCTGTAAAAATAGCTTCTAACAAAACTTCTATTCCTTCATACTCTTCCACCAATTTGTATTCCGTATCTTTCTCCTTTGTTGGAAACAGGATAAAAACGTTCTAATTCTTTTCTTATGAGATATTAAATAATATAAAACGTTGATTCTTGTATACACCTTAGGGAGCCCTTGTTTTTAAAAGCCCACCTAAAAGCACTACCATTTGTTAATATGACAGAGCGTAAATTCTATCGGTATTAGTATCTAACACGAAGTCA
Source organism: Priestia megaterium (assembly GCF_009497655.1). Lineage (NCBI taxonomy): Bacteria > Bacillati > Bacillota > Bacilli > Caryophanales > Bacillaceae > Priestia > Priestia megaterium. Next base: position 2,694,222 of record NZ_CP023317.1, read on the forward strand.
ACCTTAATATCCTTCGAATAGGGGATTTGCTCAAAGTTGTGGAGCCTGCAAAATACGTTAGAAAAGTCTTTTGACTCAATGGTTATCTCTTTGGCTTGAAGATACATTTGCTTCAATTGTTGTTTTGAACACTTTTTACCCGTAAGTAGAACTTGATGAAAGAAACCGTCAATTTCAATAATCATAATCATCACCACTGTTTGCTCATTAGTCTAAGCTCGGCACCTAGCCTTGGCATATAATAGCCATCTTCACTAAATTTAAAAGCATATCCCATTTTCATTTCCGTCTCATATTTTTATTTTTGATAAAGGGGAAAAAGTTTCACAAGTCCACTACCGAACAGCAAGACTGTACGCCCTTCTCTTTTAATAATGCAGCCTGAAATTTAACTTCAACAAAGCGTACGAACAGCTTTTTACGTTGACTATTATTTCTTGTAACAAAGTTTAGCATTATCAGACTCTAAAGAACACTTTAGTTTTTCATTTGCAACCTGAATCATAGCACCCTGTATCTCAACAGGTGTACTATTTTTTTCATGCCCCAACCCATTAAACATTCCAAAAAGGTACGCACCCAAGATTTGCTTTTCTTGTTCATCATTGCTGTCTATTTTAAAAACCTTATCTATAGTAGTGTTTGTAATACTTATACATTCATTGAGGAAATCTTTATTTTCTTCCAAAAATTTCACTCCTTATCATATAATTTTTATATCTCTTTTAGGATATTCTCCAGTTCATCCACATGGAATATAATCATCTATTAATTATACTTTCTGTAAACATTTCTTCCGTAAACACCGATTGTAAAATAATGAGGTTTCATTTAAATCCCCCTTAGTATCAAAAAGAATGCAGATGATTTATTCTCAAGTTGTATTTCTCCTAGTTTCTCTTAACACCAATTAATCATAACAGCCGTATGATGCTCCTTATGTAAATCTACTCCTACATATAACCCCGCTACCTTAACATCTTCAAGATCTTGCTGCTTTTGTGCTGATGACAGGTCCGATATCAAGTAATATTTTAGTTGCTTTATGTACAGATTCTGTTTTATTGATTTTCATTTAATTTCTCTAAGATTGAATTAACTTTTTCTGAATATACATCTGGATTGTCCTCTCTTATCTCAAGAAGAATTCCTTTAATTATTTGTTTTGTTGAGCTATCTACATCTTCTAACGCGTTAATATAAGATGCTACTAAACCTTCCGAATTTAAAAGTCTCCGATGAATTCTTTCCGCCCAGAATTCTGCATGAGGTAACATTTTAGGAATACCAATAGCCAAGTTGTATAGTCCTTCCTCCGTCCCAGAACGGTCAGCAATATAAAATATCGTTTCAATAAGGTAATCGCCAGCTGATGGCTCAGCAATATCTTCCTCAAAAACTGTACAAAGGTCAGGGATTATATCATTTGTTCCTCTGTGCGATAATTCATTAAGAATATTTTCAAACTCTTCAATGTTATCTCCTTCATTATCTAGAAAACGCATTTTGTATAAAATAGAAATATCCTCTTGAAATTTCATGGTGCTTTTCTCCCTTTCTATCCATTGGTAATTTAACTTGCCAAATATCTTCAAACCATTATGCCCATACTATTTATAGGAATAAATATATTCTTTACCTCTTATGTAAGGTGATGTTTGTTCAAGCATGTGAATGGCTTGTAACTGTTCAACAGGCGTCATTATCTGAAGTCGCATTAGTTTTTCAAGACCTGTTTCCTTTAACAGACACTACTACGATTTATGTTTTCAAAATATGGTGCTTGATCGCTGTGCTTCAATTGCTTTACTATATATTCAGGGGATCGTTACCAGTTTATAAAAGCTAGATTTTTATCATATATCCAAAACTCAGTAGTGAGTTTACAACGCTTTGTCACTTAATTCCCCATTCAGGTGATAGAGTGCCTTTTTAGGTAATGATAAAAAAATTATATACATAAACTACGTTTCACTTCTGCCAATAAATCTATCAGCTCAGTTTTCTCTGGTTTTTTCTCCATTTCCTTATGTACATTTATATCTAAATAATCATAAAATGTTTTAAAATCTAAAAAAGCTATTTGTTCAATTTTAACAGCTGGATACCCCAACTCTATCAAAACATGTTTTTCATCTAGTAGTCTAGGCAGTTGCGCCATATCATATTCATCTAAATCAGACTGAAAAAGAGCAAAGACAATCTCTTGTCCATAACCTTTTCTTTCAGCAAAGCTTTTTAATGCTTTTTCTAGATATTTTCCATTTATGAAATTAAAATAGATTACCATCAATTTATCAATCTCTTCTTTACTTTCATTTACTTGATATTCTCTACTCATTTTCGCCCTCCCGTAACATTATATCTTTAATTAATAATAGGGAATTCTTCTTCATAGGGTGAGACAATCTCCACTATGTCTTCTGGTCATAAATCTTCTTCATTAACAAAAATTGATTCAATAAGGGCTGGACAGGGAACATTCCATTCTAGAATTTCTATATATTCACTTTTCAAAAAAACTTTGAAAAGAGTATATCAAGTTTTTTGTAATCGTTCGTCTTCTTCCTTTACAAATTATCACCATCTTCATTGTGTCTATTCATCACCCAGTAAAATGTCATCTCACCTAAGCTCGTACTCCGTTTTTCTATTTTATCATTACACACAGTACTCCCTGACCGTACAACCATCATGAGTTTTTACTTTTTAACACCCTATTTCAAATTGCAACATCCTGGTAACCTACTTCAGCTACTTTTTCATTTAATAAACGAATCCCTAGCCCATTTTCTATATCCCATGTACAATTAAATGTAAGTCCAATATCCCGACCGTCAAAAGAACCTACATAGGGAACAACTATTCCATCTAAACGTATCATCTCTGCTATTTCATCAGTTGTTTCAACGAATGGATAGTGTTCATTTACTTCAATATCATAACCTAGATCCTGACGCTCTTGTTTGTAGTAGTCTAATATTGATTGCAAAAGGCTTTGTTGTAACTGCTCCCAATTTTGCATAAGTGAAGTATATGCTGCATATTGTCCCTTATCAAACTTGCTATCCTCAGCACCTTTTACCATTAACGCTATCTCAACTTCATGGCCTAAAAAGACAATGCTAGTATCCTTAGACCACACCAAATCATATTCAAGCTCACCAAAAACCGCATCATTTATTTTCATCTTATTTCTCCTTTTTATTTATTAGCAAATCCTCCCGGCTTAAACGCTGCCACATTTATCTCTCCTACTCCACCACTAATTGTGATTTCCACAACGTACTTTAAACGAATAGCAAGTATTAAATTAAAACTCCTTAATGGTATTACTCATGAGCTCTCGATTCTCAAACTAACCATTTTCTTATTGTCTCACCACATTATAAACGAATACCTTCTCATCACATCCAACTTTATAAAAAAACCCTGAAAGGCATTTATCCAATCAAGGTTTAAGAATGAAGAATGGTATTAAGATTTATTGACTAATATACTAGTCACCTAAGTCTATTTTTTCATAATGCTTATCAATTAATTTCACTAAATAATCATCTAATTTTTCAATACTATACTTTGACTTTTTAGCTTTCACAAGATTTGAGACATTTCACCATAAGTTTACTATATCAACTCAGTCCAAATTTTAGGGAATCAAGTGATTTCGTACATTTTTTAATGTTTAATATTATTTGCAAATTTTTATAATTTGTTTTGTTGTAAAAATGCTCCTAAAATCCTTTCAATAGGTAAACGAGCATTTTTTAATAATTTCTCTACTTTGTCCTTTATTTGCTTATTAGAAGCAATTATTTTTTTATACTCTTCTCCATAAAAAGAACGTAAAGAATCTATTGCATATTCAGCCACTTCATCACTCTCATTAAGTAAATCTAATAATAAATTAAATCCATATACTCCGTTATCTTCATCTATACAGTAGGCCAATCTAATTTTATATTTATCATCTTTATCTTTTAATCCTCGAATTAAATTCTCCCAATCAATATTAGTAAACTCACTCATCAATTCTTGCACATACATAAATTCATCGTCATAAAAATAATTATCTGCGCTATTTTCAGATAATACTGCATCTACTTTTTCGTACATTCACTTTCCTCCTCTATTTACTAAAACCACCTGGTAATGGAGCATTAATTTGTCCTGTTGGATAGCCGCTAACTACCGTATCACCTATTTTAATAACATCAATTTCTACACCCTCAACAATTCCCCTATGGAAAGTTGCTCCATCTCTACCTCTAATACTTATTGGAGGAGAATTACCAATATCAGTTATACTATCTAAGATTTTAATATCACTCCAACCTTCGGGAAATATTGTACTATTTTTTATTTTTGAAAGATTCCCATCCGGAAATTGAGTTATATATTTAATATCTTTTGTACCATCAGGGTTGATTTTAATAGCTTCCGTAACATAGTTAGAATGGCTATTATTAATGTTTGATGAATGCCCTCCAATAATTTCATTTTTATTAGGGTTCTTTCTCTGTCCCAAAAGGATTTTTCCCTCCATTTCAGGTGTGATAATTGATTTGGCTCCGCTGACCGGCTTACTATTATTACCCGTACCCTTGGAAACATCTTTAACCTTATGCTTGGTTACGGTCTTTTCTGCTTTGTTTACGCGAAGTACGTATTCTGCTCCTTCGCTTCCGTATTTCACCACTTTCCCTGGCACTCTCGTAAAGCCGCCAAAAACAATTCCTGCTCCAGAAACAGAACGGTCAAAACTAGATAGTTCATTCCCCGTAATAGGATCGTATCCTACACTTGCTTCCCATCCACCTTTTACATTGGAAACTACAGGCACCATATCCGCTACAAAAGAAACAGCTGCTAGACCATCCTGTTGTTGCTTTTTGGCTTCTTCCTCATATACACTTCTTGCGATTTCAGGCTTTTTGTAATTCTCATATAGATACGGATACTTTTTCAACTCTTTTTCTAATTTTGCTTTAGAATGAGCAAGCGCCGCAAGATCCCTCTGAACCTTTGGACTGTTTTCCTTTTGAATATGTTTAAAAACTTCTTTAACATGGGGAGCTTTTTTTTCAAGCTGTTCGAGCTTCTTTTTTTGATCCAGTGGATGCATCATTTCCAGCTCTTTTAGCTGTTTTAGTCCAACTGTTTTAATAACTTGCTTTTCTTTTTGTTGAATAGTCAGCTTTTTAGGACTTGTAGTTTCTTTTTTAGTCCCAACACTCCTAACCTGCAACTGACGCATCACTGATTGCATAAGCATTCCCTCAACGCCCGTAGCGTTTTGAAGAATCTGTTGAGACGTTAGCATGCCTACAGTTGAAGAATCGTTGAGTGCCTGCAGGTATGGGCTTTTTTCAAGTTCCACTGCTTGCTCTGCAGGTGACAGTTCCGCTAGTTTTTTCATGTTAGCAGGTGCCGTATCCTGCTGAACTTGCGTTAGCACTTCTCTTATGTAAGGCGAGGTTTTTTCAAGCCTATGAATTTCTTTTAACTGTTCAGTAGGCGTCATTGCCTGAAGTTGAATCAGTTTTTCAAGACCTACTTCCTTTATCACGTTCTCTTGTTTTTCTTTTCGTGTCAAGACTTTTCAAATATAGCCTTACCCCTCATTACCTACTGTCATTAATTCTTGATTACTATCTCTACTCTTCCTTGAATACCTTCTCATCACATGCAACTTTATAAAAAACCCTTGAAAGGCATTTAGCCAATCAAGGAATAAATAATATATTCGTTAAATTTCCAATCTACTAATAAATCAAGGTAATACTTATCATTTTCTTCTATTTTCTTCAAAAATCAGCAACCTTACCTATAAATTTAAAGCTAACATAGAAATTTAGAAAACATATGTACTTAAAGCACTTGATTGTCTACGGTAGGCAACACATGCTTTTATTATTAGATTACATACAATATAGGATATAAATTTCGTAACGTTATAAAAACAGGATGGCACCTTTTGTATATCGGCCATGTGTCTATATTCATCACCCAGTAAAATGTCATCTCGCCTAAGCTCGTACTCCGTTTTTCTATTCTATCATTACGCTCAGTACTCCCTGACGGTACAACCATCATGAGTTTTTACTTTTTAACAGCCTATTTCAAATTGCAACATCCTGGTAACCCACTTCAGTTACTTTTTCATTTAATAGACGAAGCCCTAGTCCATTTTCTGTGTCCCATGTACAATCGAAGGTTATCCCAATATCTCGATCTTCATTAATATCTCCATACGGAACAACAATTCCAACTAAAGTTATCATCTCAAGTAATTGATTAGTCGTTTCGATTTGCGGATAATTTTCATTAACTTCAATGTCATACCCTAGTTCTTGGCGCTCTAGTTTGTAATAGTCTAATATTGCTTGTAAAAAACCTTGCTGTAATTGTTCCCAATTTTGCACTAATGAGTTATAAGCACTATATTGTTCTTCATCAAACTTACCGTCTTCTTCACCTTTAACCCTTAATGCTATTCCAGCTTCTTTTCCACAAAATTCAATGGTAGTGTACTTAACCCATCCATAATTATATTCAAGCTCACCAAAAACCGCATCATTTATTTTCATCTTATCTCTCCTACTCCACCACTAATTGTCATTTCCACAACGTACTTTAAACAAATAGCAAGTATTATAAAACTGTCTCTTGTAAAAATACAAAACGTCACCTCTCCTATTCTTGCTCTTATTACATTAGTATTAAAATAGCATCTCTTAATGGCTTTCCTTAATGAGCTATTAATTCAAATTCAAGGATATCTTTAACTGTAAACCAGTCACTCATACTTAGAAAAATAAGTATCTCCTAATGCTGTATAAATCCATGTACTTGTTTCCAAATTGTTCTTCGGTAACGAAACTAAATCTAGAGCAGCTATATAGCTCTCTATTGCTTTATTATCTTTTCCTTTTTCAACAAAAGCATTTCCTTCACTACATAACTTTACAATTTGGTCATACACTTGATCATTGAGTGCCAATACAAATCCCTCCCAATAATTATTTACCATCCACCTCAAATTGATATGGTAATACCACTGAACCATTAGTAGTACACTCTACATCTCCGATTAACGCTTAAAGGACAAAGTTTTTCAACCTTGTTCTTTAAATGACTAGCTTATTTTATTTAAACGCCAAACCCCATAAGGGTTATAAAAAGGGTCATCACTTTCAAACAGCACACACGATTCTTCCCTTAATTGAAAAACCGGAGCTTTAGGATCAACACTAAATGTTTCTCCACTATTAAATACAGGATTTTCGATCAACGTATATAGGCAAAGGGTTTGAAACAACTCTACTGTTTCAGCTGGATTGGTATTAGATGTAGATGTTAGTAAATCTTTATAGCCAAAAATTATGCATACCACAGGTGTAAAACACATCTTCTTCTCTAGACATTTGAACGAAAGCAGCAAATGCTCTGTTCTCTGTACCATTGTTAACGTATTCTAACCAATTATCTTTGGTAGTGGCCTTTCCAGATGACTCAACGTTCACTGCTAAACCGCCCGATTGAAGGACTGCCTTCCCGACACTTATAATTTCAAAAACTTGCTCAAGTGATCACCTTCTGCAATAATATATGCCATACTACGGTGATTTTGAAGGGTTTCAATATCATCTTTAGTAAATGTCCCATTTCCACAAAGCTCAAACGCTTCAGCTACATGAGGAATATGTTCATTAACAAATTCCACTTGATAAAAATATTCAGGCGTCTGTAATTTGCCTATATGTTCCCCTAGGTATACAAACTCTTGTTGACTTTCGTTAAATTTGTCTTTAAATGCTTGTCTATCTTTCCATGTGCCCGGTATTCCCAAAATAATTTTCGGATTATTTTCCACGCTCTCACCCACTTATAATAAATTAATTTATTGCTAGCTGTTCTTCAAAAATAGCTCAATTCGCTTAATTTGAATAGCATGCATAGATTCTTCTTTGAGTTTTTCAAAATTTTTTTGTAATTTGTCTAATGGTTTTTATAGTTTTCAAGAAAAAAGCACTTCTGGATTTATTCAGAAGTGCTTTTACTATCCCTTATTTAATAAGCATATTTGCCTTTAGTTTTCATCAACAACTCTTCAATAATCTCTTTTTTAAAGAGAGGAATCAATTAACCTTTTATATTATATTTATCTTTTATCTTAAAAAGAAGTTCTTTCACGTTTTCAGTACGCTCAGGATGTTTTTTAATGTAAAATTGGCATGCAGTTTGAAGATATTTACATAACTCTTCATAATCTACAATATTTTCTATTTCTTCATCTACACCATAGTAGAATAGAACTCTATTTTCTCCAAAAAATTCTTCATCATCTCTATCAAATTCATCTGAATATACTACACCCATATAATCCCGTCTTTCGACATATTCCTCCAAAAAGCCTTCTAGTATCCTAACAAAGTCATACTCCATTACAAAATCACCAAGCACATCAATAACTGAACCTTTATGGAGCCCTTGCTCCTCATACATTCGAATCAACTTATTTTTATCATCAAAAACAGTACTCATTGTATTATCTCCTTAGTTCTGTCCAAATTTCAATACTGGATAAAAATTTTCTATTTCCCCGGTATCAGTATTTTTAAATCCTTCAAACTTCAATCCATTACTTGAAACTCCCCGAATCATTTGTTTATTTGTCTGGCCTTTTAATTGTTTAACTCTTGACGATTCAATACCTTCCTCCATTGCTTCATTCCCCAATCGAACAATTTCGTCACTGGATATTAAAGCAGGGTCATAAACCGTTTTCTTATGAGGAGGTTTATCTTCCTTTGGTACAAATTTAAATTCTCCGGTTCCTTGTCCTCTATAATCTTTTATCTCAACTTTTAATCTATACTCTATATCGTATACCCCTTTAACATCTGGATGCTCATCCTTCTTAACTTCATCTAATTTATATTGATCACTATTATCAAAGTATTTTTTAAATTCATCATAGTTATGTCCGCCACTTACACCGTGACGTTTTGTACACTTTTCTACTTTCCCAGTTAAATGCTCAATATAGTAGCCTTCTTTATATCTTATATTCCCCTTAACCACCGCATCCTGATCATAAACCCCTTCAACATCCGCTTTACCACCAGGTTTTTCCACTTTCTCCAACGCTTTGGACTGACCTTTCGAAACATTCCCCATCTTATACGTCGTTAATCCATTTAACGCTTCACCAACGGTCTTTCCAGGTAACGCCTCTCCTATTCCTACCAGTTGAGGTCGAGGACGTAAAGTAGGTATCTCAGCATCTAATAAAGGTTGAAGCTTCTTCTGAACAGGTTCATATACCTTCTTCGACCAATTGCTTGCTGCTTTTGGGCTGACGACATTTCGCATATTGCTTAATGTTTTGGTTGCTTTATGTGCAGGTACACGCGGAACGTTTGTTACTTTTGGAACGGATTTTACGGCTCCTGCGGGTTTCGCTCCTCCAATTACGCTCGCAAACAGAAACATGCTGTTTTCCCAGTGCTCTTTTGAAAGAGGTTTGTCCGGATTAAGTGCCTGCTGCCCTACATCTAAAAGTCCCATCGTTGCGTGATTGACGAAGTCATACGGTGAATCAAACGATTTTTCTCCTCGCTCAATTAAGCCTTCTTTGAAGGAAACAGCGCCATCAAATCCGCCCATCGTTATATAGTTTCCAAAGTCATACAAGGAGTTGTACCGTTTATCTGCTCTCTCTCCCATACCGGCCCAAACGTCTTGTACTACGCCTTTAGTACCCGTAACTGTACCTTTTGCTAAAGTTATAGCACCTTCTCCTACGTCCTTGACTACAGCTTTTATACCAGTTTCTTCTTTTTTAGCTTTAGGATTTTCACAGATTTCTGTAAAGTCAAAGGATTCAGCTGTTTTTTTAGTCCCGACACTCCTAATCTGCCCCTGACTCATCACCGACTGCATAAGCATTCCCTCAACGCCCGTAGCGTTTTGAAGAACCTGTTGAGACGCTAGCATGCCTACAGTTGAAGAATCGTTGAGTGCCTGCAGGTATGGGCTTTTTTCAAGTTCCACTGCTTGCTCTGCAGGTGACAGTTCCGCTAGTTTTTTCATGTTAGCAGGTGCCGTATCCTGCTGAATTTGCGTTAGCACTTCTCTTATGTAAGGCGAGGTTTTTTCAAGCTTGTGAATTTCTTTTAACTGTTCAGCAGGCGTCATTGCCTGAAGTTGAATCAGTTTTTTAAGGCCTACTTCCTTTATCACTTTCTCTTGTTTTTCTTTTCTTGTCAAGGTTGTTGGAATACCTTCTTCAAAAACCGACACGCCTCCTGAATCGGTCATCGCTTTTTTCGCCAACGCGCTCAGCTCACTTACATTGCCCGGCTGAATGGAACCATTTTGAAACCCAGCTTTCACTTTAGAAAGCAGCGAATTTAAAGACGTCAGCTGATCTTGAATGGCTGAAAGGCTTTGCGTTTGCTGTTCGTCAAAACGGACTAAATCATTCATCGTTTTGTCCGCTTTGTTTTTTGCTTGTTCTACTTCTGTTAAAAAACCTTGATCGTTAAGCGCTGAAACAGAAGCAAGATGACTGACTTTTTGAATTGCTGCATTCGCTTGATCGACAAGCGAAACTGTTGTATTTCTTGTTTGATTTAAATGCGCGGGAATAGTGTCTTGCAGAAACGGCTGCGTGATGTAGCCGTCTTCGCTCGGTTCAAATGAGCGCAGCGCATGTGTGATTTGAGTTAGTCGAGCTTCATAGGAAGTGAGTAATGAATGATACAGCGTTAAAAAAGAAGCATGTCCCGTTTCGTAAAAAGACCGAATCGCTTCTCCTCCTTTTCCTTTAAACGCATCATCTAAGCTTGAAAATGCCTGAACCTGTGAAACCAGGCCCTGAATTTGTTCTTTTTGACTTTTAATAGAGTCTAAGATAGCTTGAATATTTTCGTGAAAAGCATCGACATCAAGTGTTTTCAATAATCTGTAACCTCCTAGCTGTATCGATGTAGAAAAACAACGAACGGTTAACGAACAACCGCCCGTCATTTTTCTAAACCTAAGCGGACGCTCCTCTTTACAAGGCTTGCATCATCCGCTAGATAAAACCTTTTTATTTGAATGCCACATCTATGCTGGTTGAAAGGTTGTTTTTGATAGCTTTATATAAAATATGAACATTATTTAGCGGCGTTTGCAGCTTTTTCATCTGCTTCTTTTATGGACTGCACGGATTTTTTGGTGGCGTTCAAATCATCGAGGAGCGTTTGCTTGTAGTCCACAATTAACGTTTGCAGCTGCTGGTTCAGCTGGTTTAATTCATCGAGCACCTCTAGTTCTTGTCCGCTTCCGACGTGAAACGGAAAAAGCGGCTGAAACTGCTGCGCAGCAGCGCTTAGGTCACTAAGCGTTCTATTAATTTCACCATCTATTACTTTAATTTCGTCTGCCATATTGCATCACACCTTATCTTTTGCTTCGTCTTCTTGCATTTTAATGGCGCGTTCCATCCCTTGTATATCTGATTGAAGCGCCGTAATTTTTGCATCAATTGTCGTGATGGCGTCCGTCAGCTGACGGGTCAGCAAATCATCGTATTCGTCTAACATAGCGGTGCGGATGTCTTCAAACCCAACAGCAAGGCTGCCTGACCAAGTGGCGGAAGTAAGCTCTGGTTCTTTTACCTTTTCCTTTGCACGTTCAAGCTCTCCTTTGACTTCCGTTAACGTGTTTTTACTAGCGGTAAGCTGCTGGATATCTTCATGTGCCTGCTTCACTTGGGTATACAGATGAGCAACAAACATCTCATTCATATGATGACACTTCCTTTATATCTATCTCTTGGTTTCTCTAACAGTAATTCCCTTTTATAGCTTATCAAATAAAGAAAGAGAGCACATCGGCATGTTTTCTTATATTTTTTGGGAATAATGTAGGTTTTTAGTTCAATACCCACTCTTCAGGATAAAATAACCAAAACTATCTTACTATTGACAATTTATCAAGATTTTCGGACTACTTTGCTTGTTATTTCCGCGCCACTAAAAGGCCTTTTTACACAATTTTTTTGTTAAAACGCATTCATTCTTTCTATTTCCAAATATTTAAACATGCGCTAGTATATACATAATATAAAGAGGAGGTTGAGTATGAGAGAAAAGCTCGTAAGACTCGGTTATTTACTGGGATTGGCTCTTGTTTTGTCCGGCATTTTATATTTTTTCGCATCGAACTGGCAAGGCTTTGACCGCTACATTAAAATTGCGCTGAGCGTGGGGCTGATGCTGCTGTTTTACGGAAGTGCGTTTGTAGTGCGAAAGCTGCTTCCTCAGCAGGCGTTTTTAAGTCACTGGACGCTTTTGGCCGGCGCTCTTTCATTTGGATTAAGCATCGCGCTTCTTTCTCAAATTTACAACACGCACGCTGAATCGTACTGGCTGTTTTTAATTTGGCTTGTGCCGGTTATTTTGTTTAGCTTTTTTACAAAGTATCAGCCGTTTTATGTGTTATCGTTTGTTTTATTTCAATTCACCATGGCTTTTTTTATTTCACCAACAGGCGCAGTTTCACAGCGAGGTGAACACGAGACGCTCTTACTTTACGCAGGAATGGCGCTTGTGAACTTACTCATCTTTTGGATCATAAAAAAGAAACAGCGCTCGTCTCCTGTGATCATATATGCAGCGTTTTGTTTGTTTCACTACATTTTTTTAACTGTTTCCCTGCCGGATTTCACAGGCAGCTCTAGCTTACGGATTGGTCTTATTGTTTTTTATTTGCTGTTTCTACTAAGCTCCTTTTTTTATTTTTCAAAAGTGAAGCCGCAAAGGTCGTTTTTAGGGATTTCCATTGTGGCATTTGCTTTATTTGTTATTGAACAGTTTTTCTCTTTTATTTTTAAACACTACGCTGAATGGTCGCTGTTTTTAGCTTTAGGGTTCGTGATTTTGTTTATTGGTGCAAGCGTATGGTTTGTCAAATGGCTCACTGCTAACACGTCAGCACAAAAAACCTCGCTCCGCGTAATCAAACGAATAGCGGTGATTGGGATTACGGCCATTGCATCGGTCATCGGCAGCAGCTCTTTAGGAGGACTTGTCACACTTATTACAGGAACGTACCCAACAAACGGAATGCTTGTGATTGGCGTTTTGCTGATTGTGGCATGTTATTTGATTAAAGCAGATATTCCAACCGTGAAATATACGCTTTTAATGATGGGCGTATTAATTAGCGGCGGCGCTTCTTTTTTTGTGAACGACATTCTGTTTTTTATCTACGTCATCGCACTTGTAGCGCTTTTAGTATTCACAAAGCATACGCCCGTTCGCCTGCTGCTTTTTGTGCTAGTGCAAGGGCTTCTGTTAATAAAGGTTCCGACTGCTTACTATGACACTATCAAAATAGATTATGTGCTGCTCGCTTTGTTTCTATTAAATGCCGCTGTGTACGCGATAAACGTGCACCACGCGTTTAAAAAAGCAGCGCTGCTTCTTGCTTTTATCTTTTTACTGTCGCTGACTGAATTAAGCGAACCGTCTTTTTTAAATATCATTTACTGCACGGTGTTTTTTGTGATTTCGACCGTCTTTTTATTTGTGACGGTACGAAAAGAGCCAAAGTATGATTTTATTGTTGGCATGATTTTCTGGTTTGTTTTTTTAGCGATGAAATATTACGACTTTGTGTGGGATTTATTTAATAAATCACTTGTGCTCGTTATTTTAGGTCTTATCTTTCTTTTCCTAAGCAGGAAATGGGACCTGTCAACGCCTGATCAGCCGCAGCCGTCGTTTCTTGATCGCAGCCGAACCGCTGTATGGATCATCATTCTTGTTCAGCTTATTATGCTGGGCGGCATTTTCACTAAAAACGAAGTGCTTCTTCAAAACGGAAAAGAAATTAAGCTCGCTTTACAGCCGATCGATCCGCGCTCGCTGCTGCAAGGCGATTACGTTGAGCTGAATTACGACATTGCGCACGTTACCTTACCTCATGTAAAAGACGGTGAAAAAGTGAAGCTCGTTCTTCGCCCTGACAAACAAGGCGTGTATAAATACGCAAAAATCTACCAAGCGGATGATGACTGGAATAAGCCGTATACTTCTAAAGAAAAAGACGTTGTCATTACGGGCAGCTATCACGACTGGGGAATTCAGTACGGAATTGAACATTATTTTATTCCAGAAGGAACCGGCAGCAAAGTGGAAAGCGAAGCTCGTTTTGCTACTGTACGAGTTGGAAAAAATGGAGATGCGATCGTTACCAAAGTAGGAAAATAAAAAAGCAGCCGCTTCAACATTGAAGCGGCTGCTTTTTGTTTTAATTGATAAATACGCCGATGGTCATCGTTAGAATAAGAATCACAAAGAAAATAATGATTCCATAGCCAATCCATTTTATTCTTTTGGGCGTTCCTTTTACATTCATATCCGTTAATTTTCCTTCAATACGCTTTTGATGTTCAGTAACATCATTGTATTCATTGTTAGGTGAAGTGATATTACCCTTCCTTTCTATTTAATCGTTTTCTTTCTTCTAAAAGCTCTTCGTATCTTTTTTCAAGACGCTGCTTGTCTTTTCCTTCTGGCGTGATAGAAAGCTCGCTAATCACTTTTGTTAATTCTAGTTGAAGCGCAAGTTTCTCGGCTTCATTTTGCTGCTGTGACGCTTTTTTGCTTTTACCCGTGTCTTCAATCGCCGCGAGCTCCGCTTTGGACTGTTTTAACGTCAAAACATGCGTCGCAAGCTTTTTAACAAAATAGCGGTCGTGCGTCACAAATAAAATCGTCCCTGGATAAGCTTTTAACACTTCTTGAAGCGCTTCTTTTGTATGAAGATCAAGATAGTTGGTCGGTTCATCTAAAAGAAGAACGTTATAGTTTCCTAAAAAGACTTTTGCTAATGCCGTTTTGACTCGTTCTCCTCCGCTTAGCATCTCTACTTTTTTATACACGTCTTCACGTTTAAAAAGTAAGCGCGATAGCACCGTACGAATAAACTGTTCAGTGTACGGGCTGTCTTCTTTAATGTTTTCTAAAATGGTTTTAGCGGGATCTAGATTTTCAAGGCGCTGATGGAAAAAGCCGAGTTTTACAGGCTTCGCAACCGTAATCCCTTCTGTTCGCTGCTCAATCATATTCAGCAGCGTAGATTTTCCGGCGCCGTTTTTGCCGACAATCGCTACTTTCGCTCCTGGCTTCACACCGCCTTTTAGGTTTTGAAACAAGATATGATTACCAGCTGATGCTGAGACTTTGTCAAAGCTTAGTACCTGCTTGCTGTGCACTTGGTGAAACTGCGATAGGTCAAAATGAATTTCTTCCATTTCTTTTGGCTTTTCTTTTTTCTCCAGCTTTTCAATTCTTGTTTCAATCGCTTTTGCGCTTCTGTCTAGCTTCGCTTTTTGTTTTCCGACCGCTCGCTTATGAAGTCTCGCTTCAGAGTTGCCCATGCGGCTCGGCGCTTTTTTAAGCGACTTTGATTTTTGGCTTTTTTCTTCAGACGCCAGTTCAAGACGCTGCTTTTCTTTTACATACTGTTCATATTCAAACTGCTGTCTTTCAACCGCGTGTTTTTTTTGCGTCACATATTCTTGATAATTGCCTTCATAACAGTGAATTTTGCCGCCTTCTACTTCCCAAATAGACGTACAAAGGCGGTTTAATAATTCTCGGTCATGTGAAATCAGCAGCAGACTGCCTGTAAAAGACTTCATTTCTTCTTCAAATTTTTCTACGCCTTTTACATCTAAGTGGCTCGTTGGCTCATCGGCTGCAAGCAGTTCCGCGCCGGATGAAAGAGCAGATGCAATTTTCTTTCTTGTTTCTTCTCCTCCGCTAAGAAAGTCCGCTTCAGTTGGCACACTCCACTGACTTTTCATCTCAGGAGAAACGTCTCCTGTAGGTTGAATATCAAGCTGTGGAATCAGTGAGGAACGGCCATATGTTTGCACAATCCCTTGATCTGGACTCATTTTCTTCATTAAAATATGAAGCAACGTCGATTTGCCTTCTCCGTTTTTCCCAACAATTCCAATTCGCTCTCCGCGATGTACTTGAAGCTTCTCCGCTTGAAACAGCAGGCGATCTCCATAGCTTTTTTCAATATTTATAGCTTCTAACAATAACATAAAAAAACCTCCCTAGGATTTCTAGAGAGGATTAGAGGTCATAATTAGGCATACGCAAATATGCACCCTTTTATAGAGTAAAAAAAGGGAGAAATCACTTCATATAAGACATATAGAAATGGCACCTAAAAATGTACAGACTAATCCTATCTAGACAAATGTTCATTTAAAATAAAGTTTTAAAAGAATGTCTAAAAAAATAGGATTACTTATCCATTGTCTACGGTACCTTTCCTTTCTTAGTATAAAATGACTTACTTCTTACAGTGTATGATGAACATTTTTAAATGTCAATATCCATTTGGATGATATTCCCTTCTTTTCCTAAGTACAAAAAATCCTCAGCTGATCTCAGCCGAGGATTCTTTTCTTACACGTATTGATTCACTTTCCCTGTAAAATCAGGCAGCCACTCACCGTGTGCTTCAATTAAATCATCGCACATACGAATGATGTCATCCATGGATAATTCCGCATTTGTATGAGGATCTAGCATCGCTGCTTGATAGATGTGCTCTCTTTTTCTAGTGACAGCTGCTTCAATAGTTAATAATTGCGTATTAATATTCGTGCGATTTAACGCCGCAAGCTGCTCTGGTAAGTCTCCTACATAAGTCGGCATAATACCGCTTCGGTCTACAACACATGGAACTTCTACGCACGCTTTTGTCGGCAGGTTACTAATTAAGCCTCCGGTATTTAATACGTTACCCGCAAATTTAAACGGCACGTTTGTCTCCATTGCTTCAATGATTCTAGAGCCGTACTCATGTGAACGTGTATGAGTTAACTGACTGTTGTTAACCATTTCTTCTCTCATGGATTCCCAATTGCTGATTTGCTCTTCGCATCGGCGCGGATATTCATCAAGAGGGATGTTAAACTGATCAACAAGATTTGGATATTTATGTTTAATAAAGTATGGATGATATTCTGCGTTATGCTCAGACGATTCGGTAATATAATAACCGAACTTATCCATTAGCTCAAAACGCACCATATCATGATGCTTTGTTCTTTGTTTTTCTTTTGCCAGACGCTTGATTTCTGGGTATAAGTCTTGTCCATCTCTTTTTACTTCTAGCAGCCATGCCATATGGTTAATGCCTGCGATTTTCTCTTGTATTCCTTCATGATCCATTCCGAGAGAATCAAATAAATCTTTTGTACATACTTGAACACTGTGACAAAGGCCTACCGTCTTTACATTTGTATAGCGCAGCATTGCACCCGTTAGTGTTGCCATTGGATTGGTGTAATTTAAAAACAGCGCATCCGGACATACTTCTTCAATATCTTTTGCAAAATCAAACAGCACTGGAATCGTGCGCAGTGATCTGAAGATTCCTCCAATTCCTACTGTATCTCCAATCGTCTGACGCAAGCCGTATTTTTTAGGAATTTCAAAATCAATGACGGTGCTTGGTTTGTATCCGCCTACTTGAATCGCGTTAATCACATACTTTGCTCCTGTTAAAGCTTCTCTGCGGTTCAAATAGGCTTTAACCGTAATATTCACTTTGTAGTTTTCTTTTAGATTGTTTAGCATATTTTCCGAATCTCTTAAACGCTCAGCATCTATATCGTAAAGTGCAAACTCAAAGCCAGCTAAAGCAGGCACAAACATGCAGTCTCCTAAAATATTTTTTGCAAAAACTGTACTTCCCGCTCCGATAAATGTGATTTTAGACATCGTCATCTTCCTTCCTCGTATTGGTTTTATCCTTTTACAGATCCTGATGAAAGCCCTGCAATAAAGTATTTTTGTAGCACTAAAAATAAAATGGTCATTGGAAGCATCGCAATGATTGCAGCTGCTCCTACTAAGCTAAGATTATTTTGATTTTCGGCAAAAAAGCTCGCTAACGTAACGGTTAATGTATGCATTTCCTTATCTTGAAGGAAGAAAATTGCAAACTGATAGTCGTTCCAAATATAGACGCTTGCAATAATTAAAATAGACGCAGTGACAGGCTTTAGCAGCGGAAATACGATTTTAAAGAAAATCGTTAACGTGCCGGCCCCGTCGATTCTTGCTGCTTCCTCGAGCTCTTTAGAAATAGTGGAGCGAATGAAGCTCGCATATAAAAAGATCGTTAGCGGCAAAAATGCTGCGACATTATTTAAAATAGCAATTTGATACGTGTTCATCATCCCCATATTCACAACCATTTTGTACAGCGGAACTAGTGCTGTTAAAGGCGGTATTACCATCACGGCGATAAAGATAAAATAGACGTACTTATTTAGTTTCGTTTGGCGTCGCGCTAAAGGATACGCAGCCATTGATCCTAAAAAAATAAGCAGAATCGCCGAAACGAATGTAATGATAAATGTATTAACAAAAGAATTTCCTAAGTTCGCTTGCTCCCAAGCCGCTGTGAAATTTTCAAGGTGTATACTTTTTGGAAATACCCATTTTGAACTAAAATCCCCGGTTGCCTTTAAAGAAGTCGTAACTAGAATATAAAAAGGGACAATATGAACGAGCGTTATACAAAGCGCTAGAAAGGTAAAAAATCGTTTTTTCCGTTTATTTGTATAGTCCATCACGCTTCTGTCTCCTTTCGCTTAAAGTACACAAGTGCTGATAAGCTAATGACTAAGATAATGAGCGCCATGCACACACCTTGAGTTGCAGCATAGCCGGCGTCTTGTCTTCTAAAATATAAATCATACATAAAAGTAGACATTGACTGCGATGCATCTCCAGGCCCTCCTCCTGTCAGCGCAACAATGACGTCAAACAGTTTTAAACCTCCGATAATATTTAAAACGACGTTAATTGTAATCGAAGGCATAAGCAGTGGAAGCGTGATGTTTTTAAACTGCTGAAGAGCCGATGCTCCGTCAAGCTGTGCCGCCTCGTAATAATCTTTTGAAATACTTTGCAGCCCCGCTAAATAAATAATCATCGCAATTCCAACGAATTGATACGTATTGACGAACACAATAATCCAAGAGTTAAGCTCCGGAGTCCCCAAAGCATTAATCTTCTCAAAGCCTAAAAATACAAGAAGGTCATTTAAAGCGCCTCCTTGGTAGGCAAAAAAGAAGTACCAGATATACCCCATAATAATTGGGCTGATAATAACTGGAAGGTAGACAATTGTTCTTGTTACAGCTTTCATTTTAATGCTTTGATTGAGAAGCAAAGCATACAACAAGCCAATAATGTTTTGGAAAATTGTACTGCCTATTCCGTAGAGCAGCGTATTTTTTATCACAAGCCAAGTCGTTGGGTCTGCAAGCAAACGTTTATACTGCTGGAGCCCAATCCAATCGTATGTTTGTGAAAATCCATTCCAATTAGTAAAGGAAAGTCTAATTCCGTTAATAAAAGGATAGATAATAAAAACGGTGATAATTACTAAGCCGGGAAGGTACATCCACCATAAAGAAGACTCTGTTTTTAATTTTTTCTTTCGTTTTTCCGTATCTCTTACTACGGAAACCGACTCTTTCCTGACTATTTCATTCATCGTGTTCACTCCTATTTCAGCTTGTGTTGAAAAGAAGCAGAAGACTATCTCCCTGCTTCTTAGCGAACAAGGAACTTTTGCACACTATTTTATTGTTTACTGAGACGCTTGTACTCTTTTTCCATCTCTTTTGATAATTGCTTTGGCGTTAAACTTCCCGCTAGCAATTCTTGACCTGTAGAAGACATCACTGCCCACATACCGCTCGGTAAATACTTTCGGTCGAAGTATGGCTCAACTTTAATATCGCTATACTTATCGTAGTATTCAGAGTAGTAGTTTTGGGTTTTATTGTTTGTCAGAGCCGATGCTGAAGACGTTCCTTCGGCAATCTTTTTGGCAACTTCCGGCTGTGACACAAATTCAATAAATTTTTTCGCTTCTTTAAGGTGCTTAGAATCCTTCCACGCAGCAAGGGTAAAGCGCTCTCCGCCAATCCAGCTTTGCGTGCCCCCTTTATGAATAGCAGGCACCGGTACCGTTCCTACTTTTACTTCGGGATTTAATTCTGTTGCATCCGGTCCAAGAGATCCGCCCACAAATGTAAAAGCAATTTTATTTTGAGCCATTAATTCCGTTGCTTGAGATACTTTTGCGGTTAATACATCTTCATTCAGCAGCCCTTTTTTCTTCATTTCTGCCATTGTTTCCGCTAGAGGCGTATAGTTTGACCAATTGAATGTTCCTTTTTCTAACTGCTTAGCATAGTTCTTATTTTTTGCTGTAATAAGCTGAGGTGTAGCCAGCTGATCAAACACTTGAGCAATATTGCCATTTTCCCCTCCTGGAATCCATAGAGGCGCTACTTCTCCTTTGCTTTTCTTTTTTACTGTTTCTAACGCTGTTATAAATTCATCCATTGTGTTAGGAGGCTTTATTCCGTATTTTTCTAACAGCGTCGCATTATAGCTAATTCCGTCTTTTGCTTGATTTAAAGGATACGCATACACTTTGCCGCTTTTATCTTTTAAAATTTGATTTAGCGCCGGATCCAAATGCTGAACCCAATCCATATCTTTTAAATCTGCTACATACTCCCCGTAGCGAAGCTGAGACCAGCCGTGCGTATCAAATAAATCCGGCATATCATTTGCACCCATTTTCACACGAAGCATATCTTCATAGCCGTTACCCGGAAAATTTGCATCAATTTTAATATCTGGATTTTGTTTTTCAAATTCTGCAATCGCGTTTTGAAGCGCTTTTCTCTCGCCTTTATTACTCATCGTAGAAAAAAGCGTTAACGTTGTTTTCCCATTTCCGCCTGTTGCTGCTTCTTTATTTCCGCAGCCTGCTGCCACAACAGAAAAGACTAGTAATAGAACGAAAAGATACGTAAGCTTTTTCATTTATCTTTTTTCCCCCTTATACTCTATCAAGACATAAATAACTGAATATTCAGTTATTTACACATAGACAAATTCATTGCACAACGAAATAAAGTCACTTATAATTTAATCCTATACTTTTACAAAGGTTCAAAGAGTCCTAGAGATGAAAAAGCTTTTTCATTTACATACTTATCTGCCAATAAGTATGTAGTTTCTAGGGCTTTTTAACCTGCCTTTTTTATGTTTTTTTCTATTTTTCTTCCCCCTTATCACTCTTTATGTATGAATTCTTCTTTTCTATCACCCCCTTTCGAGTTATAGCTTTTAGGTTACTGCTTCTTGAGTAAAGCTCCGCAGCTTTCACGATAAATTAATTTAGTCGGCACCATGACTTTTAAAGGAACGGATCTGCCGCTTAACCGATCTACTAGCAGTTTAACAGCCTGCCTTCCCATTTCTTCGGTATATACTTTAACTGTGGTGAGCGGCGTGCTCGCAAATGCTGCGACATCCACATCATCAAAGCTTACAATCGCTACGTCTTCAGGAACCTTTATAGTTGATTGCTGCAAGGCACGCATCGCCCCTATCGCCATTGCATCACTTGCGATAAAAAATGCCTGAGGAAGATTTCCTTGCTTAATCGCTTGTGCCATCAGCTCGTAGCCTTCAGTCATTGAGTACTCCCCTATATAAACTTTCTCGGAATCAAGCAGGCCTTTTTCATGCATAACGCGTTCAAAAACTGTTTGACGCTGATCTTCAATAATAGAACTTCCATTTATATAGTGTTCTCTTTCTGTCCCTCCGATATAGCCAATTCTTTTATAACCGAGGTCAAATAAATGATTTAATGCATGTTTAGTAGCTTTCTCAAAATCAATCATGACCGAATCGTACAAATCCTCATCCGCTTTGTGATTGATAAAAACAATAGTATCTAAATGATTGCTCACTTCTTGAACCGTTTCTGGACTAACTCTTCCCACTACAATTACTCCATCAAGATCCTGCAGCAGCTCTTCTTGCTTCATGCCTTTTAGTCTAAATGACTTTACTGTAAAAATTTCTTTTTCTGCGCATTCACTCTCTATTCCATGGCGAATAGAAGAGAAAAAAGGGTCTACTAACTCTTCTTCAAGGGATTGAGCAAAAATAATACCTATCCTTGGAGCTTCTATGTCTTTTCCGTTTGCCGTTCCTTTTCGTATCTTCACAGGCGTATATTGCAGCTCCTTGGCTGCATGAAGAATGCGCTCACGGGTAACCTCAGATACAGAAAGCGTATGATCATTATTTAGTACTCTGGATACGGTTGAACTGGAAACATTAGCGTACGCCGCTATATCTTTTAAAGTTGCCATCTTTTTACCTCTCTATTATAATCTTCTATTTTTACTAAATATTTATCTCTTATATTGGAAGAATAGCACATTAATAAAACGCTTTCAATAAATAATTTTAAAATTTCAGTAAATTTATTAAAATATTCTCCAAAATTCTTCATTTCTTTTGTTAGTTTCGCCGTTAAAGTGACAAAAAAGCCGCTACCACTGCCTTGTTTTTATCAAACCGCACTAAAACTTAAGTAAACTTTTAGTAAATATTAATTTTTATAAGAATTTGTTCATATTTGATATAAAACGGTTTGTTGGGGAAAATAAAAGAAGAAATACTGATAAGGAAAGAGAGCGCATATGATTAGCAAACATTCTTATTTTCAACAATGTCTGCCTGCCCTTCAACAATTGCATAACATGAATTTCACGAAAGAACAGCTGTTGCAAAAAGACTTTTTAATCGGTCAAGAAAAGGAACTAAGCATGTACTACTCACCCCATAACGATTACATAAATCCAGACGCTCATATTATTATTGCCGGCATCACACCAGGGTGGTTTCAAAT
This sequence comes from Priestia megaterium, assembly GCF_009497655.1. NCBI lineage: Bacteria > Bacillati > Bacillota > Bacilli > Caryophanales > Bacillaceae > Priestia > Priestia megaterium. The sequence goes on from NZ_CP023317.1 coordinate 2,717,061, forward strand.
GAAAACTGCTTTTAAACAATGTGTTTCCAGCCTGTCCCATCATCAGCCGCTTAAACAAGTACTGTACGAAACAAAAAAAGCTGCTAGCTTTAGCGGAACGATGAGAGTCAATTTAATAGACATGTTAGACAGGTGCGGCGTTCAAAAAGCGATCGGTATGGACAGTGCCGCTGAGTTATTTGCTTCACAGCGAGATATGCTGCATACAACGTCCGTATTAAAGTATCCTGTGTTTTACAAAGGGAAAAACTATACGGGTCATCAGCCGCCAATTAAACGATCAGCGCTTCTTTCACACTATGCTTTTGAAGTGTTTCCACAGGAATTGAACGAAATAAAGAATCCGTGCTTAATCGTTCCGCTAGGAAAAGCAGTTGAAAATGTTTTAAGAAAACTTTCGCGTGAACCTTCGTTTTCTCGGCATACGTATTTATTTGGCTTTCCTCATCCATCCGGAGCAAACGGACATCGAAAACGGATATTTGAAGAACACCTAAGTGAATTTATGGAAATTGTTGAGGGGTGGGCTGTAAACAGAAAGAGTTGAAAACAACCTTTAGCTCTTTCTGTTTACAACATCTCCTTCTTTTTCTTCTAGTTCTCGTTCATTTTGTTCTTCGTGAAACTCTTCTTCTGTTTGTGCAGCAAGATAATCAAACGGCGTATAGTAATTACGGGGAAGCTTTCGATGCCAAACTGTTTTAACAATAATAATCATCAACGGAATACTCACTATTAGAATAGCTGCTAAAACTAGTAGCGAAAAAATCATAAATTATTTCCTCCTGCTTTATAAACCGTTCCTCCTGGAACAACAAAACGGATACCCTACACCCATTCACTTATATTCAATCTACATTTACTGTCATCAGTATACGAGATTCATGAGTAACAAAACCGTTCTTTTTAAAAAAACGTTCTGGTTTGCCTTTGCCTCTTTCAGTAGACACATAGACTTCTTTCACTTCTTTTTGTATAAGTAACTCGTTAAGGAAAGATAAAAGACTCGTTCCTATGCCAGTTTGCTGAGTGCTGCTTAACACACAAATTTCATTTACATAAAACGTCTTATAGTTCGCCCACTGTTCTTCATTTCCTACTATAAATCCTATGAGTTTATTATTTTCACTGTGAGAGTAACCTATCCCTATGTAACCTGGAGTTTTACTGATATCGTATAAACGAGCATAAGCAGTGTTTATACTCCAAGGCTCATTCCACGGTGACCCACTAAAAACATTTGTATAGATGATTGCTGCTTCTTCTAATTCTTTATCGGTTAGTAAACGAACTTGACTTTTCATCATTGCTCCCCTTTTCTCAACAGGTCTCTTGAAACTCATTCATAACGTTCAATAGTTCTTTTAAATCCTCTATTATATATGAATCTGTAAAACTTCCGTCAAAGAAAGCGCCTTTTTTCCATACAGCATGCATGCCCGCGCCTCTTGCGCCAAGCACATCATTTTCTGGATGATCCCCGATGTATACACTTTCTTCAGCCGACACATCAAGCGCTTTTAATGCTCGCAAAAAGATATCTTTATGCGGTTTTTTAATGCCTTCTTGTTCGGAAACAAGTATGGTATCAAAATAGTGATCAATTCCAAGCGCCTTAATATTCATCCACTGAAAGTCCGTAAAACCATTTGTGATCATGCCTAGTAACAACCCTTTTTTCTTTAGCTCTTTTAGTACATCCTCCATATGTAAAAACGGAACGCAGTGAGCTGGAAAATAGTGAAGGTAATCATCTAGCATCTCCTCCCACGTCAGATTCGAAAGATCATATTCGTTCAAAAGCTGCTCATATACTTTATCTTTCCATACGTAGCCTTTTTGATCTAACTCAATAAATCTAGATGTGTACTCTTGCTTCGGTATGAGTGCTAGTTCTTCACTATATCTCTCGTACTGATCTTGAATAAAAAGCTTTAGTGAACTGTCTCGGTCTAATAGTGTCCCATCTAAATCAAAAATGACGGCTTTAATCATGATTTTCCTCCTTTATATATAAATCATTCCAGCGATTGGTTAATTATAACATTTATAGCTAGACAGCTAACTAGATTTAATTCTTTCCTATAAAAAAGGAGACCTCTTGTTTGGACTCCTTTTTCTTATATCCTTTATTTCCTTGTACTTGAATTAATAGATGTATCTATAAAATCATTTACATATTTGCTTATTTCTCTGTACTTCGTCCAGTGTAAATAGTGATGACCTTGTAAAACAACTAGTTTTTGCGACGATACGTGACTTAATTGATTTTGGTAAAACGTAATATTTGATTTTCCTTCTTTTGCTTCTTTATCTATTTTTCTAGTAAAAATCATTACGGGCATTTTTGAAGGAAACGACATATCGAGAGTTTTATTTATATTGTTGTTCAGCTCTTTTGCTTCATCAATGACGTTTTTGTTGTAGCCTTTCCAGCTGGAGATTGCTTTTGTCATTTTTAAATTTTTTGCTGTATACGTTCCTTCTTCGGCTAGCGGTAGATACTGATTAGGACTAGTAAGCAGGGCTAAGCGCGCAAGTCCACTTGGCGCTAAAACACTCATCAAACTTGGTATATTCGGCGTTTCTTCTTTAAAATAATCCAGCGCTTTTGGCAACGTAGGGTCTATTCCAATAATTGCTTTTACTTCATCTGGATATTTATTAGCGTAATACATGCTGTACACGCCAGAAACTGAATGCGGCATTAATATATACGGACCCTTTATATTCGATTTTTGCAAAGCTTCTCTCATTTCGCTTACACTATTTTCTACCGTACGTTTTTTATTCGTAGTGTCACTCCATCCGTATCCAAATGGTTCTACTACCACAACTTTATTATCCTTCGACAGTTCATTTACTAAAGGTTCAAAATCCAGTGCAGGCGCAGTCGTTCCTAGGCCGGTTAGTAGTACAATCGTATTTTCCCCTTTACCTTTTGTATATACATGAATATCTCTGCCATCAACCTCTACTAATTGACCAATAGGCGGGTACTTTTTCTTTTCTACTGCCGTCATTACTTGATTCGTTACAACCCAAATGATGCATATCCCTAAAATAGCTACTATCATGTTTCGTAAAATTCTCAAGAACCTAAACTTTTTTTGCACGTTTACCTCTCCTTTCCGTAAGTAGCAGTTAGTAAGCCGACGAGAATGCTAGAGAATCTTTGGAACTGCTTACTTACTATGACGCTTCAGAAAACGTTTAGTTCTATTTCCTATATAAAATTTAAAAGAATGATAGCAGCTTACTTCAGCACTAAACGAAAAAAAGGCCTCTTCTTATGGAAGAGACCTTTTACTATTTATTAAAAAAAGAACAATAAAAACTGTAACTTCTTCACTTGATGCCTAAGCGTATAACTGACGCTACGTTTTTAGCCGTTCTTTCAATGTTTTCACTCGCTTTTTCCAGCGCTTCTGACAGATCGACCGCTCCGGGCACGACGCTGAATAACGCAGAAATACCATGTTCATATACAGCTTCGCTTCCCGTTCCAATGCTCCCTGCTATCGCTATCACCGGAACGCTATGCTTTTTTGCTGTTTTGGCTACGCCAATGGGTGTTTTTCCGTAAATGGTTTGTCCATCTATTCTTCCTTCACCGGTAATGACAAGATCGGCATTTTTAATATAGCTTTCTAGCTGAGTTGCTTTAATGACGATGTCTACACCTGGCTTTAACCCCGCAGATAAAAATGCCAGCAGGCCGCCTCCTAGTCCTCCTGCCGCTCCGGCACCAGGAATACTTTGAATATGAATACCCATTTCTTTTCCAACAATCGCTGCGTAATGAGCTAAATTACGGTCAAGCTGTTTAACCATATCAGGAGTCGCACCTTTTTGAGGACCAAACACAGCGGATGCTCCGGTTTCACCCGTTAACGGATTGTCTACGTCGCACGCCACTTCTACTTTGACTTCAGCAAGCCGAGAATCCAAGTTTGTCAGATCGATAGAGGCTAACTGATCTAAACTGCCTCCTCCTTCTTTAATTTCTGCTCCGTTAGCATCAAGAAGCTTTGCCCCTAAAGCTTTTGCCATACCAGTTCCTCCATCATTTGTAGCACTTCCTCCGATGCCAATGATGATATGCTTTACTTTGTGATCTAACGCTTTAAGAATGAGCTCGCCGGTTCCTCGCGTTGTTGTGATAAGCGGGTTTCGTTTATCGACAGGGACATGATGAAGACCTGAAGCGGCTGCCATTTCAATAACAGCCGTGTTGCCGTCTCCAAGAATTCCGTAAAAAGCTTCCACCTCTTTACCTAAAGGTCCGGTTACTCGCGCTTGTATAATATCTCCACCCGTTGCGTCTACAAGCGACTGAACAGTTCCTTCTCCTCCATCTGCCATAGGTACTTTACTAATCTCCGCGTCTGGAAAATGGGCTTTTATTCCTTTTTCAACCGCTTCACAAACATGCAAAGCCGTTAAGCTTTCTTTAAATGAATCCGGTGCAATCACAATTTTCATAGAAACACTCCTTTTTGTTTTTACCCGTATAGCTTTAATACACCAAATATAAGCGTGGATACAATTGCCATAATGAGTCCAATCAGCGATTCATAAGGGATTAATTTTAAACGTTCTTTTATTTTCATATTTACACTTCCGCCCGTTGCGTGGAAAAAGCTTCCGTGCGGAAGGTGATCAAGTACGGTTGCTCCAGCATGAACCATAGCAGCCCCGGCTAAAGCAGAAACGCCTAGCTCTAAAATCGTCGATCCAAAAACTTGGCTTGCGACTGCTGTTCCTGCCGTTGTCGAAGCCGTTGCGGCTGACATAAAAATACCTGAAACCGGTGCTAAAACATAAGCAGGCAACCCAATGGCAGACAAGCCTTGAATGATCACGTCTTTTAGCTGAGAGTTAGCAATGATTCCTGCTAATGTCCCCGTTCCAAGCAGCATAATGGCTACACCTGACATTTTCCCTAACCCTGAAATAGCGTATGTATTAAGCTGTTTTCCTTTTTTCATCACAATGGCACCAACAATCCCTCCTGCGGGAAGAGCAACCATCGGATCAACATTAATATCAAAAAGCGGACGCAGCGCCAGCAGGACGATGGTAACGATTGGCGCTATGATGGCTGTTAAAAACAGCGGCAAGCTGCTTGCATCCACTGTATCTATTTCTTCAGCTTGAACCATTGTTCCTTTTTTCACTAATCGTTTGGCTACTACATAAGTAGCTGCTACGCCGAATATAGCGGGAATAATCCCTGCGGCCATAACGGATGTAAGCGGAATATTAAATGCATCTGAAGCAGCAATGGCGTTAGGATTAGGAGACATTAAATTCCCTGCCTTTCCTCCTCCGATCATTGCTAGTAAAATAGCAGGCTTTGACATACCCGTACGTTTCGCAATAGCTAAAGCAATAGGGGCTACTGTGATCACAGCAACATCAACAAACACGCCTACTGTCGTAAGAATAAGTGTGGCTAGCGCTAGAGCTAAAAGTGCTTTTGTTTCCCCGAGTTTTTTTACAATGGTTTCTGCTATAACCGCTGCAGCACCTGATTCTATTAATACGCCGGCTAATACCCCAGCTGCAAGAATCCGCAGCACTGCAGGAATGATGCCTTGCGCTCCTTCAATCATTAAAGTAACGGTATCAGCAATATTAACTCCGCCTATCAGTCCTCCTATTAAAGCTCCGGCTATCATTCCGTATGCAGGAGCCACTTTCTTTAAGATTAATATAATGGCAATTACTAATGCACAAATCGCGCCTAATGCGCTTACTTGAACGTCCATAAAGCATCCCCTTTCTTATTTCTTCTATCCCCAGTGCTAATTGTAAGCGCTACCTTTAATTCTTTCATTAGTCATTTCAACAAAAAGAGACCTTGCTATCGCAAGATCTTTTATGCACGTGCACAATTATGAAATTTTAGATAGCAGCATGGCTACATATAGTTCAAGAAGGTCTTTTACTTTCCTTGGATCTTTTCCCGTAATATCTTGAATTTTATCTAAACGGTAGCTTAGCGTATTTCGATGAATAAAAAGCTTTTTAGCTGCCGTGCTTCCTTCGCCATTTTCTTCTATGTAGATCGTTAACGTTTCGATAAGCTCTTTTTTCTTATCATATTCCTTAAGCTTTTCATAGTATTGCAACAGATCATGATTTTCTTGAAAACCGGCGCGTTGACGTAACAGTACGGGAATTTGATAATCCGAATAGCAGTAGAAATCAGCTTCTGGATGAAGCTTTGAACCAACCGAAAGCGTATCTTTTGCCTGCTGATACGATACATGAAGGCCTTTAAAGTCAGCTTGAACAGATCCTGCAGATAATTTATAAGGACAACCAGACGCACGAAGCTGCTTTTCCAGCTGTTCAGCATAGCTGCTAGCGCTGCCCGCTTCTATAGATTTTAATATGACTACTCCGTCTGGAAGCATAGCGTATAGATCATTATTAGCTATGATGTATTTCTTTACAACCTTCATAACTTCATGGCGATTTTCAGCTTTAATAATTAGTGCCATTCTTGGAAGGTATAAGTTAATATTAAACCGATTCGCTCGTTCAAAAAATAAGGAATCCAGCGGCTCTTCTTGTTGAAGAAGCTGATGAACCACCTCTTCTTTTAATCGTTCATCCCACTGAATTTCCTCTATTAAAATCATTTCTTGAAAAATCATTTCAGCAGCCATACGCACAAGCTCTCCGTAATTACGAATCTGTTCTGGCAGTCCTGTTAATCCCACGACTCCAACAATTTCTCCGTTAAAGAAAATAGGCAAATTCACGCCCGGTTTGGCTCCGCGCAGCGTGTCAGCCTGCTTCTGAGTAATTTCGTAGGAACTGCCGTTTTTTAATACCATCAACGCTCCTTCGTGGATTTGATCCATTCGATTTTTGTCACCAGACCCAATAATCACTCCTTTTTCGTTCATTACGTTAATGTTGCAATCAATAATCTCCATTGTTCTACACACAATTTTCTGAGCTAATTCTTTTGTTACGTATCTCAACATTTCCCCATCCTTTGCCTCTATGAAGTAAAGCTCATTTTTTTCGTGACGGCTAATTTGCATTCAATGAAAAATTTACGATACTTCATTATAATATACGTAGAAGCAAAACCACATCTTTGAAACCGCCAACAATACAGTGCCTATAGGAGGATAAAAGAATGACTGTGTCAAAACTAGTTTTCACCCCTCTCAGCTACACAGGATGGGGATCACTTCAGCAACTGCTTCCGGAAGTAAAAAAATATGACCCTGCTCATATTTTAATCGTCACAGATCCCGTGTTAAAAGACATTGGACTTGTAGATAAAGTGAGTGCTCCTCTTATCCAAAATGGATACGAAGTAGATGTATACGCAGATACGACACCAGAGCCGCCTTTAGCGCTTGGTGAAAAACTCGTATCTTACGCAAAAAGCCGAAAATTTGATTTAGTCATTGGAGTGGGCGGCGGAAGCGCATTAGATTTAGCAAAACTTACGGCCGTTTTAGCCGTTCATGACGGAGCTGTAGAAGAATACTTGAACTTAACTGGTAGAAAACAAATTTCAAAAAAAGGTCTTCCTAAAATTTTAATTCCCACAACTTCCGGCACGGGCTCAGAAGTAACGAATATTTCTGTGCTGTCTCTTGAAAGCACAAAAGACGTTGTGACCCACGACTACTTGCTTGCGGACGCCGCGATTGTAGATCCCGAGCTTACGCTGAGCGTGCCTCCTAAAGTAACGGCGGCTACAGGGGTTGATGCATTAACTCATGCCGTTGAAGCTTATATATCAGTAAATGCAAATCCAGCAACAGACGCCTTAGCCCTAAAGGCTATACGCATGATCAGCTCTTCTTTAAGAGCAGCTGTAGAAGATGGCAAAGATAAAGAAGCGCGAACTCAGATGAGCTACGGAAGCTATTTAGCAGGTCTCGCTTTTTTTAACGCCGGTGTTGCTGGGGTTCATGCACTTGCATATCCGTTAGGTGGACAGTTTCATATTTCTCACGGTGAATCAAACGCCGTACTGCTTCCATACGTTATGGGCTATATCCGCAGCAGCTGCGTGACAAAAATGCGGGATATTTTTGAAGCACTAGGTGGAAACGCTACCTCTTTATCAACAGAAGAAGCTTCTTACCAGTGTGTAAAACACCTGCAGTCACTTATCAAAGACGTCGGAATTCCTCAGACTCTTCGCCGATTTGATATTCCAGAAAGTGCCCTTCAAAAGCTGACAGAAGATGGCGTCCAGCAAAAACGAATTCTCGCTCGCAGTCCTTTGCCTCTTCATGAAAAAGACATACGAGCTATTTACCAGTCGGCTTATGATGGAGCTATAGTGGAACCTATGCACTAAAAAACTCCCCCTTATATAAGGGGGAGTTCTATTTATGCTGCTTTGGCTGTTGTACCAAAACGATTTTCTTTTGGATCGCTAGGCTGGCAGAATAACACAATTAGCCAAATACCGCCGATAAGTGGAACCAATGTAATGAGCTGCCACCATCCGCTTTTTCCCGTATCGTGGAGCCTTCTTGCTCCTACCGCTAACGAAGGGACTGCAACCAATAACGAATAGATAACCGGAAGAAAAAGAGGCTTATCAATAACGAACTGAAGGAACGAAAGAATAAATGAAATAACAAAGTTAACTAACACAAACATCCAGTATTCAGTTCGGCTTGCTCGACCAGAAAATACCCCGTAATTTTTTAACACCTTTATGTACCATCTCATCTGCAAAATCCTCCTTTTTTATCATATAATTGTAAATTTATAGTTTATATATCCTTTTTATTCAAAAAACAAACCGTTAAATAAACAAATAACGACATTTTTTATCCAAAAGAAAAAACTTCTTTAAAAAAAGAAGTTTTCTTGATGTATTATGCTTTTTCTATTTAATCAAATCATTTCGGTCTTCCATACTGGGCGGTTCCTCAAGCCATCCGTTTTTGGCCATGATTTTCCCCCCGTCTTGCCCGTATGTTAAAATGTCTTTGGCCGTACTGACAAGTGTAAGAGGAAGATCTCCACGCAAACTAAACGCAGTGCCTAAAGCGTTGCTCCCCAGCCCGAAACTGCAGAATAAACTTACGCAGTACATCATCAGTTTATCTGAAAAAGGTGCTACTTTTGATTCTGTCGCTTTCGCTCCCCAAGTAGCAGGCGTCTGAATATCGCTCTCCAAAAGAATCTTGCTATAATCACTTACAACTTTTTTAGCCAGCTCTTTTCCTTTTACAAAGTACTTCTTCACTTCAGGTTCATTTGCTACTTGAGCGAACCCTGTAATCATTTGCATGCCAAGAATGTTGCTTTCGATAGCGTAATAAATATGTGCTACCTCTACAGTATTTAATACCCGTTTACTCGAAAATAGATGGATTCCATCCATGTAATCTGTGCCTTCAGCAAACTTCGCTGTTTTAGGTACTGAAACAGCTGGAGGTCTTGGAAGCACGTTTTTTTCCTGAAGATAATCTACACATTTGTCATAGCCACTTTGCGTGAAAGCGGTAAGCTCTTTATATAGTGAAATCATGTCTTTTCTGTAGGACATGGTTAAATGAAGCGTATGTAGCCCCATGCTAATTTCTTTTAAAAGGCGAAGAAACATAATATCAAACATCTTATCATAAAGCTTAGGAACACCGACATTTACGTCTTTTTCTGTGTATCCTACCGGTATGGCTGCCCCTTCATTCTGTAAAATTTTTTTGATATCTTCAATGTAGTTCACCACTTGCATATGCGTATCTTGCATAATTTCTTTTGCTCGGTCATCTTCTGCGTGTGCAATAAAATATTCTAAGATTCTTCGGACCATTGTCTTTTGCTGATAGGTCATCCAAAGAGTAGCAATTTCACTTGAACTTAAGGGTATTTCTTGACTCATACACTAAACCTCCTGCTAGGGATACATAGGGCTCTACTTATTCAAGAGTAGGTATCTGTACAAATGAAGACTGTATTCTGCTTTAACATTCGTTCATATGATCAGACACAAAAATCTGTCGCTGCCTCAATTAAATCTGCTTCATTTACTATGCACAAACTGGAAGAATTCTATGTATTTACCCTCGCTTTTAAATGGAGGAAGCAAAAAAAGCCCCTTTCTATTAAAGGACTTTTTCGAAGAAAACGTTTTTATTCCATCGTATCAGAAATTCTTCTGTAGCTTCCGCATTTTTTTAGATATTGAACGATATCTTGATCTTTTACACGCTGAATAGCTGATCCGAACAATTCTGCCGCTATCTGCATACGTTCGTGTTTATGTTCAATGGTCATAATATATCGAAGCGCATCCACAACCGGTGCATTGTGACGTGTACGACGAGTTATGTACTCGTGAATGGCTTCATTTAACCCTTCCGATTCTGCTTGTTGAAACTCAGGTTTTCTTACTGCTTGACTATATACCACTTTTTTGCCACTCCTTCTCCTCATTTTTAATCATGTTTTATCTCTCTTTTATTTCCAGTTCCCTAACAGAAAGGAAACAAAACATGCAATCTTACTTTTTTTATAAAAATAATTATTTTTCATATAGTTCTAACAGACGTTTGTGTATCCAGATAGCTGCTTGTAAACCTTCTCCCATCGCTACTGTAACTTGTTCAGAGTGAGCCACAATATCTCCTGCTGCCCACACGTTTGAAACATTTGTTTCTTTTGTACGCGGATTTACGATAATATGCTGATTTTCTAAAAGTTCTACTCCGAGCTCATGCGCTAATTCTGTTCGAACTTTATTTCTTCCGAATGCTAAAAAACCTCTTTCTCCATAGACGATTTCATTATTTTGAAGGATTACTCCTTTTAACATTCCTGCCTCGGCTATGACTTTTTTTATTGCCTCTTTTTTATAGGTAATTCCCTTTTTCATCAAGGTATGTACTAAAGGTCCAATCTCTTTTTTGTCATGATTAATGTATGTAATGTCGCTGGTCCAATATGTTAACGTAAGAGATAAATTGGCTCCTGCTTTTCCCGAGCCTAGTACTAATACCCTTCTATTATTTACTTCGTACCCATCGCAGTCGGGACATACATATACCGTTTTTCCCATACAGTGATGTAGCTCTTGCTGAAGTTCAGAAGGAATCCGGTCTACGACTCCGGTCGCAAACAATAAAGTAGCTGCTTCGTAATTAGCAGATTTTGTGATGACGTTAAACCCTTCTATTTCTTTTTGACACTGTATGACACGATCTTCTGCAAATTGAATGCCGTAGCTTTTTGCTTGCTGCCTTCCCGTTTCTCTTAGAGTTTGCCCGCTTATTCCCTCAGGCCATCCCAATATATTTTGATAATTCTTGCAGATATTGGAACGTCCATCGTTTGAATCAATAACCAATACACTGCGCTTATATCTTCCAAGCTGAATAGCGGCTTGAAGTCCTGCAATTCCTCCACCTATAATGACGCAGTCATACTTGTCTGCCACAGCACATCACCCCAGCTTTTACTATTTTCTAAACGAAAGCTTCAGTTTTTCATTATCTGTTTTTCTATTATTTTTATACGCTTTACTGTCTTTATTTTTTGAAGTCATTCTACATACAAAAAACCGCCTCGGCAGTTGTACTGTCTAGAGACGGTTTTTTAGAAAATAGGAGAAGTGATATTACTCATTTTTCTCCCCTGCTTCTTTTTTGTTAATTTTAATGATAAGCTCTTTTTTATATACCTCACTATCTTTCCCGTAGCGTAGACGGCTATGACAGTTGGGACACAGTGCAGCAGCGTCCTTTGGCTTAGCAAGTCCGCCCTCTGACAGCTTTGAAAGATAGTACATTTGCAAAAAGGAGCTTCCATCTTTTGCGATAAACGGCGCGCTTTCTCCGCAGGCTTCACAAATACCCGCTGCGCGTTTGTGAACATATTGTCCAAGAGCTGCCGTTTGTTCATAAATACTTGTCTTTTTTTCTTTCCCTAACGCCATATGACGAAGCTGTTCAGTTGAATAAGCTGAAACATCCAGCTGTGCTGCTTTTTCCTCAATCACGGAATTTCGTTCAAGTTCAAAAATAATGGCTTCACGCAGCTTTCCGTCTGAATCCCACATAATTTCTAATTGATGATTGATATACGTCACTTCATCAACAAACTCGACCACTCCCGGCTCCACGTAGTGAAACAAATAAACGGCTTTTCCTGATAAAAAATGTTCACGAAGCGCTTTATTGCCTTTAATGAGCTGCATCGATCCTCTTTGGCCTTCCCCCGTATAGAAAAAAGCGGTTTTATCTTTGTTCCATCCGTGTCCCGTTCCGTATTCACTTCCGCTTTCTTTTGTAAAAATAAAAATATATGGATGCGCTTTTGGCGTTGATATTTCGCTTTGTTCCTGTCCTTTATAAAGCTTATGAATTTGTTTTCTGCGATAACGATGTCCTTTTTGAAAGAAATCTCCGCGCTGTAAATCCGTAATCAATGAATGGCCTCCTACTGCGGTCCTGCTTTTATAGTACTTATAGCTCTACTATACACTAATTTTTGTTTTCTTTGCAGATCGTTTCTTCTATCTATTGGATTTATATCATACAAAAAAGCAGCTGTATGGGCAGCTGCTTTTTTGCTATAGTCAATTTTGCACGGTATAGTCTTCTCCTAGCCATTTTGTGCTGAGTTTTTTTAACGTCCCGTCTTTTTTCAGCTTTTTAATCGATTGGTCGACTTCCGACTTTAACTTTTCGTCTTTTTTGTTAAACATAAAATACACTTTTGAATTAATCACAATATCTCCAACTGTTTTTTGCTGAAATTTCAGCGCTTGATTACTAAAGTCGATGGAAAATGGTGTCGCAAGCGTAGCATCTGCCCGGCCTGTTTTTAATTGAGTTGTGGCATCATCAGCACCTTGACCAGCGTAAACTACATCGATTTTATTACCATGTTTTTGATTGTATTTGTCTAGATAGACAGCCGCATTGCTTGTAGCTCCTACAATCATTTTTTTACCTTCTAAATCTTTTAAGGAATGAATATCATCTCGAGTTTTAGGGACCGTTACATAAAGCGGAGAATAATTATATGTTTCATCATTAAATAAAAACTTTTTCTTTCGCTCAGCGTTCTGAGCCATGTTATGAGCAATCATATCAATTTTATTACTTTCTAAGCTAAGAAGCAGATTTGAAAATTCCATCGTTTTAAATTCAAATTTATAATCCTTTAACTCTTTGTCGATCGCTCTTACTACTTCTACATCATAACCGGTCAGTTTGCCTTTATCATCAATAAAGCAAATGTTAGGAAACTGAGTGCCTGTTCCAACAACAATCGTTTGAACATCTTTTTCTTTCTTTTCTCCCGCACTTGGAGATGCGTTTGTTCCGCATCCTGCCACGCTCACAGCTACTACAATTGAAAGTAAAAACAGCCAATATTTTTTCATACGTTCCTCCCCTGAATCCCTCTATTATGTAATAAAAAGAGGCTCTTGATAAAGCATCTGCTTCATCAAGAGCCTCTGGTTAACCAGTGGGCTTACTTCGTGTAAGATTATTCACATCATAATACTAGTTAACCGATAAATCAAGTAGGTTTTAGAAAAAAGATTATCTTGACAGCTCAGTGTCTACCGCTTAAGATACAACTAATAAAACAATAAAACTACATATCTACCAGTCAACTGGAGGCAAATGGACACGACAATACGTGTACGTTTGCTTTTTTTATTGTCGTCCAGCATTTTATCTTTTGGAGGTAAAACGTATGAAATTTGCTTTATTTAGTCTTATTCAAAATATCCAGAACCCGGTTACTGGAGAAACATTAACTGCTCAAGAAAAGTTTCAGCATGTGTTAAATCAAGCAGTGCTGGCAGAAAAATTAGGTTTTGATGCTTACGGAGTCGGCGAAAGACACGGAGCTCCTTTTTTGTCTTCTTCTCCTCCCGTTGTTCTAAGTGCAATCGCTGCTAAAACGTCGCACATTCGTCTTCTTACTACCGTTACCGTTCTAAGCATTTTAGATCCTGTACGAGTAGCTGAAGATTACGCAACGCTTGATCACCTGTCGGGTGGACGCCTTGAACTGATTATTGGAAAAGGCAATGATCCCCGTCATTATCCGCTTTTTGGCATTACAGAAGAAGAACAATGGGAGTCTCTTGCTGAAAGATACGCTCTTTTAAAACAGCTTTGGACAGAAGAAAATGTCACGTGGAGCGGCCGTTATCGTCCGCCTTTAACTAACGTTACGACTCAGCCTCGGCCGTTTCAGCCTTCTATTCCCGTTTGGCATGGAAGCGCGTCAAGCCCGCTGTCTACAGAACTTGCAGCTAAATACGGAGAGCCGCTATTTTCATCCAATTCCTTTCACCCTCAGGCTAAATATAAAGCGCTGATTGACCACTACCGGGAACGTTTTGCTTATTATGGCCATGACCCACGCAAGGCCATCGTCGGTTCGGGGGCTAGCAGCCTATATATCTCTGATACAACGGAAGAAGCGATTCGCCGCTATCGTCCATACTATAACGCATTTAGCAATACAGAAGCAGCCAAGCTTAATCAATCGCCATTCACATCACTAGAAGACATCGTTCAACACGGCCCTGCTTTAGTAGGAAGCCCAGAGCAAATCATTGAAAAAATAATAGACTATCACTATGCTTATGGAAACGAAGTGCTGAGCATCAGCGTAGACGGTCTAAGCGAAGCAGAGCAGCGCGAACAGCTAGAGCGCTTTGCAAGTGATATTGCACCTGTTCTTCGAAAAGAAATTCCCGGCAGCGTGTGGGAAAATGAAAAAAGAGGCCAAGGCCAAGATATAACGAAATGAATCCAACCTAAAGACGAACAAATCAGATACATGAGCTGGACCGCTTATGACACCGCCGTTGATTTCCGTGCGAGGCTTCGCTTTCCGCGGGCGCTAGAAGAACCTATACACATAAAATTCACGTTCACCATCACACTATGAAAAAATCCGAACTAATTGGATTCTCCATCAAGAATCTCAATTAGTTCGGATTTTCTTCAACTAAATTACTTTTGTCCCAACCACTTTTTAATTTAGATACAATTCACACGTTTAGTTTACTCACTTTTAAACTAATAAACCACTCTGGTTAAGAAGCCTGCGTGTCTGTGTCGTAAATATTGGCCGTTACTTCGCTTCTTTGACAAAGTAAGATGAGCAGCCAAATGCCTCCGATAACTGGAACAAAGTTAATTAAATACCACCAGCCGCTTCTTCCTGTATCATGCAGTCGGCGAACAGTAACGGCAAGTGAAGGCAGAATCATTGCTGCTGCGTATAACCATATTAAAATAGGTGCAAAGACTGTAAGTGAATCAATGAAAATAAATATAAATGGAACAAGCGCAAAGATATAACTAAATAATGTAAACATCCAATACTCCGTACGCGTTGCTCTCCCTCGAAACGTTGCATAATTTTTTAACGCTTTTATATACCAGTGCATTTTTAAACCCTCTCTTTATTTATTAAATTATCTAACGGTTAAAACCTACGCAACTTTATTTGGTACATCAAAGCGATTTACCTGCTCCTCACTTTCTAGACATAGAAGAATGAGCAGCCAAATACCCCCGATAATTGGAATAATGCTAATGAGTTGCCACCAACCGCTTTTTCCCGTGTCATGCAGGCGGCGCGCTGTCACAGCAAGTGATGGGATTAGGACTGCCACAGCGTAAATTGTAAACAAAAATGTAGGCTTCTCTGTCATGAATTCAATAGCTGAAAGCACGCAAGAAATAATAAAATTAAATAAGACAAACATCCAATACTCTGTACGTGTTGCTCTTCCTTGAAACGTTGCATAATTTTTTAGCACATGTAAATACCATTTCATACAAAAACCTCCTTTTTAAACCGAATATTGTAAGACAAGCTTACTAGCAGTAATTACCTTAGCATACAAAAAATTATTTTCATATCCTATTTTTTGAAAACATTCCAAATAGTAATATAGATATAGGAGAGAGATGGATAATATTTAGTATTAAATACCCAAAAATCCCACAATAAAAACCATTTTATACCTATAATTACTTTTAATTAATAAAATGTTCTTTTATAACAAAAAAAAAAAAAAACTGCCGTGTCAATAAACACGGCAAACGCTATCTTTACTTATGTTCGGTAAAAGTAAGGTCCACATGAACTTTCATGCGTGATCACATAAGTCCACGTAAAATCTTTATCCACCACGTATAAATCTTCTAAATACATATTTGTATTTTCACTTAAATCATCAGTTGTTAAATGCTTACATTTAGATAGCTGCAGCACTCGTTCATCATGCTCAAACAACAAATAACAGTCGTTCTTAACTTGGTGCTCAAACGCTTGAACCGCTTGTTCTCCTTGTAAACAAGGTAGCTTTTCATAGCTAAACGCATGCCATAAAAATTGGTCCATATAAATTTTCTTTTTTTGCGATGCGCTTAAAGCATCTGCAAATTCATTTTCCCACCGCTTCCGGAAGAATTCACCTTGATTCGATAATTTTTTAACAAACATTCCTTTTTTCTTTAACGCATCTTTCATTTTCACTGTGCTTTCTCACCCTTTATTCTGTATTCATTTCTTTTTATCGGCTTCTTAGCTTATTTGTACATTAGTACCTATGCGTTAGATTCCTTGTTTTTTGACTAAACTTATTTTATAAAACGCCGGCTTTAACGTGTACAAAAACAACACAATCGTACTTAAAAGCATAATCAGGCTTCCACCAACTACAGCTCCTTGAATTGAAACAATGTGTGCAGCCATTCCGCATAGAAAGGTCATCATAATAATCAGGAGTGACTCAAGCAGTCCATAGATACTTCCTACTCTTCCCATCATGTCAACGGGAATGCTGTTTTGATAAAAGGTTTGAAAACCAGCACTTGCAAAAGCTAACGCAAAAGATAAGCTAAAAAATCCTGTTCCCATGGTTTGAAAAGAAGACGAACACGCGTACAGCAAATAGCCAAGCGATACTCCTACACTGCCGGCGCCTATGAGAAAGTTCGCCGACAGCTTCTGAGCCAACAGTGTATTCACAACTGCGCCAATCATAATGCCAGCGCCTGCTACGCTTACTAAAAATCCGTATTCGCTTTCGGATAAATGAATGACTCTTGTTGCAAATGAAACTTCAAGAGAATCAATTGCCGTGGCCATGACCATTAAGAAACTGAACAATACATAAATGGTGATAATGTATCTGTTGGCTCTACTGAAGCGAATCACCGCTTTCCAATCTTCTCGAATGGTGTTTACAGAGAGTTTATTTTCTTTAGTTTCTGTTTTTGTATCTAAGTTCGGCATTAATAAAGTAACCATTCCAGACACCACGAGCGCTGCAGCATTGGCATAGATAGCAAACACAGGCGTTCCAATCATAAATAACGCACCTGCTGCGGCCGGACCAAGAAGAAAGCCTCCTGAGTCAATCAAACTGCGCAGTGAATTAAATCTTTTTCGCTTTTCAGTTGGAATAAGCTTTGTGATATAGACCATCGATGTCGGGCGAAACATCGAACTTGCCATACTGATGATAAATACCAGCGCATAAATGATAAGGATGGATGAGAAAAACGGAAGGCAAACAATAATTCCGGCGCGCATCCAATCTAAAAACAGCATCAGCTTCCGTTTGTTCATGCGGTCAATTAAGCTTCCAGACCATATATTTGTACATAGCGCAGCAAGCGGCTTTATCATGTATAGTCCTGAAACCGCAAGCGGCGAATTCGTCATATCAAGCATCATGACATTTAAAGCAATTAAATAAATCCAGTCGCCGATATTGCTAGTGCCAATTCCAAACAGCAATAAACACGGGTATTTCCAAGACAACAGCTTATTTTTCATAAAAGAAAGGCCTCCGCTTCATTATTGATTTTTGCCAATAAAAAAATCCCACCCCCAAGACATCTGTCTTAGGGGCGAGATTATAAATCGCGGTGCCACCCTAGTTTGTTCATATGTCGCCATATAAACCTTATCGAGTACGGCTTTCGCTTATACTCTAGCTTTGTAACGGAAGCAGCCGTCGCACTATCACGTTAGATCCAATGCGCTGCTCAGAGGCTTGTTTCAACAGCGTTTTTCTTGCTCCTTTTCAGCTTCCGGAGCTCTCTGCTAAGAATACGCGCTGTCTACTTTTCTCTTCACGGCATTTAATTTCTAACATCTTACCATTATTATCTATTTTTTGTAAATACTTTATTTCAAAATCATTTTTTTCGGCTGAGAAAAGAATAGTCGATATCCTACGTATACAAAATAAATGATGGAAGCTACCAACACAATTCCCCACATATTGTACATATCTTTATTTCCCCATACGCCCGTTAGCGAAAACAGCGCTGGGATTGTTAAGGTCACCCAAGACTGTACAATCGCCACTTTCCCTACATATGCAGATACATCTTTTTTGCTCGTATTAAGCACATAAAATAAAAACCATAAAAACGACCAAAGAATCCATGTAATGGCATTCACTACGTCATGATAGTGAACAAGAGAAACCGTAACGTACACTAAAGCGATAATCGATACCCAAAGTGAATAATAGCCCAGCCCCGTTCCCTGCATTCCTTTTAATACCGTCACGCCTACATATAAATACGTGAGGCCAAATAAAAAGATTGCCGTTCTTTCATATAAAATCCAGTTGCTTTGGTCTGACGTAATAATTAAATAAAACGGAGCAATAACTTGAAAAGCTCCAACAAATAGGTTAAATACGCCTACATTTTTTTCATCTGCTTTTCCAAGCAGCATCAGTCCGTTTAAAAATAAAGCTGCACCTGACAGCAATAGTCCAATTTGATCCATTTTTCAGTAAGAAAAGCCCCCAGCTTTTCTTGTCCTCCTCTGTGTCGATGTTTTTCTTTAGGATGTGCGGAGTTACGGTTTACATGTAAAAAAGAAAAAGCAATTCCTTTTGAAAAGGAAACTGCTTTTCTTTCTGTTTCTATTACACTTATAAAATGAAGCTGACAACAATCGCTGACAATACGCTTACAAGCGTAGCTCCATACAGTAAACGAAGACCAAAGCGCGCTACTGTATTTCCTTGCTTTTCACTTAAGCCTTTAACCGCTCCTGACACGATTCCAATTGATGAGAAGTTAGCAAATGATACTAAGAATACGGATACAATTCCAAGTGTTTTAGCACTGAATGTTGAAGCCATATCTGAAAGACTCATCATTGCCACAAATTCATTTGTTACAAGCTTTGTTGCCATAATTCCACCCGCTGCCACAACTTCTGAAGCAGGAACACCCATGATGAATGCAAACGGTGCAAACACATAGCCAAGCAGATGCTGGAACGACAGACCAAATAACATTTCAAACACGTTATCAATCGCAGCCATCAGCGCAACGAAACCAATTAGCATCGCACCTACGATAATTGCTACTTTAAATCCATCCATAATATATTCGCCAAGCATTTCGAAGAACGTTTGCTTATGACCAGTTTGTACTTCTAAAATATCTTCTTGATCCGTTACTGTGTAAGGGTTAATGATAGAAGAAATAATAAATCCGCCAAATAAGTTAATCACAATTGCTGTTACCACGTATTTTGGTTCAATCATTGTCATATAAGCACCGACAATAGACATTGAAACAGTCGACATAGCTGATGCACAAAGCGTATATAAACGGTTTGGCGGCAGTTTGTCTAGTTGCTTTTTAACGGTAATAAATACTTCTGACTGACCTACAATTGCAGAAGCTACTGCGTTATAAGACTCTAATTTTCCCATTCCGTTAATCTTACTGAGAACCAACCCAATCCATTTCATAATGAACGGAAGAATTTTAAAGTGCTGCAAAATCCCGATTAAGACAGAGATAAAAACGATTGGAAGCAGCACGTTTAAGAAAAACGGCATTGATCCTTTATTCGCGATTCCGCCAAATACGAACTCTACGCCTTCATTTGCGTATGAAAGCAGCTTTCCAAAAACGCTGGCAATCGCATTAATAATAATCAAGCCAAACTTTGTGTTTAGAAGTAAAGCTGATAAAAGAAGCTGAATCACAACCATAATAACGATTGGTCTATATTTGATTTCTTTACGGTTATTACTTGCAAGATACGCTAATCCAAAGACAACGAGTAATCCTAAGATGCCAATTAAATATTTCATAGTATCCTCCACTGCTTACTTATTTTTGTAAGTCTTTTGATGAAAAATAGCCTGGTAAGATTTCGTTAATGTTTGTAATCACAAAATCTCCTTTTAGGTTTGCTAAGATAATTTGTGTGTGATCATCACAGAACTCAGCTAATACTTGTCTGCATGCGCCGCAAGGAGAAATTGGGCCGTCCGTATCTCCTACAACTGCAATAGCTGAAAACTGCTTGTCCCCTTCTGAAACAGCTTTAAAAATAGCCGTTCGCTCAGCACAGTTCGTCAATCCATAGGAAGCGTTTTCAATATTGCATCCACGATAAATCTTCCCATCGGTTGTTAAAAGAGCTGCACCAACATGGAAGTGAGAATACGGTACATGTGCTTGTTTGCTTGCTGCGATTGCTTCATCTATTAATTGTTTTGGCTCCACCGTCATCATCCTTTGCTTAGTTTACAGCAGGTTAGCTAGTACTAACCTGCTGTCATTTATTAATAATCAGAGTTGCTTAATTGACCTTTTGCAATTGATACGCCAGAGCTTGCACCAATACGTGTTGCACCTGCTTCAATCATTGCTTTTGCATCTTCTAAGCCGCGAACGCCGCCAGAAGCTTTTACACCTACATCCGGTCCAACCGTTTTTCTCATAAGCGCTACGTCTTCTACCGTTGCGCCTCCTGTTGAGAAGCCCGTTGACGTTTTAACAAAATCAGCTCCAGCTTTTACAGCTAGCTCAGAAACTTTTGCTTTTTCTTCGTCAGTTAAAAGAGCTGTTTCAATAATTACTTTTACTAGCGCTTTTCCTTTTGCAGCATCTACTACTGCTTGAATGTCGCTTTGCACTAAGTCATAGTTTTTATCTTTTAATGCGCCGATGTTGATCACCATATCTACTTCATCTGCACCGTTTTCGATTGCATTTGTTGTTTCGAATGCTTTTACTGCTGAAGTCGTAGCTCCAAGAGGGAAACCGATTACCGTACACACTTTTACTTCTGGAGCATCTTTTAATAACTCAGCTGCTTTTTTTACCCACGTTGGATTTACGCAAACTGAAGCGAATGAATATTCTTTTGCTTCTTGTGCTAAAACCGTAACTTGCTCTTCTGTTGCATCTGCTTTTAATAATGTATGATCAATAATACCCGTAATGTTTTGACTCATTTTGTTCTTCCTCTCTCTTTCTTAATGAATTTCTTTATAAATTAACGTTGGAGCTTCTACTTTTTCAGCGACCGTGCTGTAAGAATCATAAACGATATCCATCACTTCTTGTACATCTTCGCTGTTGCTGTGGATTGTAACAAGAGAGTCGCCTTTTTTCACTTGGTCTCCAACTTTTTTATTAAGCATGATACCAACTGCTAAGTCGATTTCAGATTCTTTTGTTGCACGTCCTGCACCTAGCTTCATTGCTGCTACGCCAATTTTTTCTGCAACGATTTCTGAAATGTAGCCATCTTCTTTTGCTGGCACTTCAATTTTGTGCGCTGCATCCGGTAATTTAGACGGATCGTCTGCCACAGAAGCGTCTCCGCCCTGTGCGCTTAAGAATGTTTTAAATGATTCTAATGCTTTTCCGTTCTTAATTACTTCTTGAAGCATTGCACGCGCTTCGTCTAAGCTGCTTGCTTTTTCAGCAAGTACAACCATATGACTTCCTAATGTTAAGCAAAGCTCCGTTAAATCTTCAGGGCCTTCGCCTTTTAACGTGTCGATTGCTTCTTTCACTTCAAGCGCATTACCAACCGCAAAACCTAGAGGCTGGCTCATATCTGAAATGATTGCTTTTGTGTTTCGGCCTACGCCTTTTCCGATTTCAACCATTGCTTTTGCTAATTCTTCAGCGTCTTCAAGCTTCTTCATGAATGCGCCGTTCCCCGTTTTCACGTCCAAGCAAATGGCATCTGCTCCAGCCGCAATTTTCTTACTCATAATTGAGCTTGCAATTAACGGAATCGAATCAACCGTTGCTGTTACATCACGAAGCGCATAAAGTTTTTTATCCGCTGGCGTTAAGTCTCCGCTTTGACCGATAACGGCAATTTTATTTGTATTTACTAAACGAATGAATTCTTCGTTTGTAATTTCAACGTGGAAGCCAGGCACTGCTTCTAGTTTATCAATCGTACCGCCAGTGTGTCCTAAGCCGCGGCCAGACATTTTGGCAACCGGTACATCAACCGCAGCTACTAAAGGTCCTAATACAAGTGTTGTTGTATCACCTACGCCGCCTGTGCTGTGTTTGTCTACTTTAATACCTTCAATTTTTGATAAGTCAATTTGATCGCCTGATTCAACCATTGCTTGCGTTAAATTTACGCGTTCTTCCTGCGTCATTCCTTGAAAGTAAATCGCCATCGCAAATGCCGATAGCTGATAATCAGGTAAATCCCCTTTTGTATAACCTTCGATAATAAAATCGATTTCTGCTTTATTTAATTCATGTCCATTACGTTTTTTTTCAATTAAGTCAACCATTCTCATGACGTTTTCCCCCTAAAAGTATCTGCATATTGTGCATCCACTAAAACGTTTTCAACAACTTACACCCTTACTATATAATAGCTTTGAACAATTGTAAACAGATATATTTACATTTGTTCAAAAATATTTATAGCCGCTGTTTTAGTGAATAAAAAAAGACTTCCGCACTCGGAAGTCTTCCCTTATTTTTCAGCTTTTATCACAAATGACAATACGATTCTGTACTTATTCTTTACCTTTTTATAAGGAATTAATACATATGGCTGATCAGGGGGTGTAAATTGTTCAATTCCTTTTTGATTAGCATCAGGAGAAAAATACATTCTTCCCCACCGTTTAATGATATAGCCCGTGGTTCCTTTGGCAATCACTCCGTCTTTTGAAACGTCCCCTTGAAAAGGATACCGGTTTCGCTGTGCCTGCAGAGACGACACGGAATAAGATACAATATCTTCTACTATTTCAATTCGATGAAGCTTTTGCTCTTGAAAAAACAGCGTCTTCATCTCCTTTACTCTTGTTTATCTAATAAAAAGCGCGCCGTGAACTGATCAGTAACGAGTACATTTGCAAATTTCCCTTGCAGCGCTCCGTAAATGCTGTCGATTTTCTGATCCCCGCCAGCTACTAAAATGGCGTACTCTTTCTTCTTCAGCTCCTCCAAATCAAGTCCAAGCGTCCGTTCATCCAGGCTTTCATTGCAAATTTGTCCATCTTTATCAAAAAAGCGTGAACAAATGTCTCCTACGGCTCGCGAAGAAATCATCTCTACATCTTGCTCAGAAAAGTAGCCAAGCTGAAAAAGCAGCGAATCCGTTTTAATGGGTCCCGTAGTAAACACGGCAATGTTGGCTTGCTTGCCTAAATCTAAAATGCGCTTAATATGACGATCCGTTTCCATTGCTTTTTTGACTACCACGTGATCGACAATCACAGGCAGAGGAAGATGCATAGGAGGCGTATTGTATGCCTTTCCAAATAAGTACATAATTTCAGAAGCATACGTGCTCGTTTCCGAATGGCTTACGCCGCCTTTTAACTGCACAACCTGCACGTCATTCACATACTTTTGTTTTAAATCGATGGCCACTTGATAAAGAGTTGTTCCCCACGTCACCCCAATAATATCTCCATCTTTTACGATGTCATAGAGATAGTCAGCTGCTGCCACGCCTAGATGACTTTTAATAATGTGATTTTCATATTGAGGCACCGGTGTGACGATTGCTTTTTTTAGATTGAATTTTTGTTCAAGCTGAGAAGACAATTTTTCACTATTGATAGATGAATCCACAATTTTAATTTGAACAATGCCTTCTTCTTTTGCTGTCTGCAGCAATCGAGAAACCGTAGGCCTCGATACACCAAGTTTTTTTGCAATTTCACTTTGATTATAATCAAGAATATAATACATCCTTGCCGCTTCAATCACCTTATTAAATTTCTCTTGATCCATCTCCATCGACTTGTTCTCCCTTACCTCATGAATTTCTTATCCCAATTTTACCAAACTTATGTCTTTAGTTTACTTGTTTGGTGAACAAAATTTCAAGAGGGGATTTTGTAACTGAGATGAAAAGAGAAATACTCGGGTTTAAGGAGACCAGTTTTCTACGTATCCATTCATTCCAGCATACTCATAAAGAGCTTCTAACTTACGCTCCGAATAATAGTTAAAATCATTGTGAACTGCTGTTAATTTAAGATTCTCATTACGAACAAACATCTTCTCAAGATATAAGCTCTTAGCAAGTTTATTGCTCTTTTTTGTGTTGCAGCTTTGACAGCTTAGCACCAAATTCCACATATTATCTGATTGGATATAACTCCATGGAATAAAATAATCTACATGAGTAGCGATGCGTTTATCAGAAAGAACTTTCCCACAATAAAAACATTCTTTTGTTTCATATTTCCAAAGGATGTTATAGAATGCATGCAGCGATTCGCGTTTTGATATATTTTCCACTTTCAACAAGACATCTTCCAACTTATTTTTGTCATTATGCTTTTCTAAAAATTTCGCCAAATGATAATTGGTTAAATGAGTAACAATTTGTCTATATTTTTGTAAAAAAAATATATACTGCTATTAAACTTTATGTATTCTGTTCTTTTATCAAACTCATAAACAGAACCTTCCATATCTCCATATAACGCCCCTACTACATACCTTGCCCCCACTTTTTTAGTTCTTTCTACTAACTGCAATTGAAGATTACTTGGTAAACGATCAAATACTACTTTATTGGGGACACCATGCATTAACTGAAATTCCTTTAACTCTTTTTGAATTCCAGCTTGTCTGTTGGACGTATTTAATTGATTTAAATCATGATGAATAACCAAGTTCCAATATATTTTAGCAAATGAAAAATACACTTGATCAAACGTGAGGACTAACCGATTGTCAACATTATATAGGTTTTCAATTAAAGCTTTCATCAATCCATATTTATATGTTGTGGTAAAGTGACCATTAGCGAAAAATTGATTAATGATCTTCCAAATTTCTTGTTCTGTTAAATAAGTTTTTTTTATTTCTCCTACTTTTAAATTGAAACTCACCTGCCACCGCTCGCTCCTTCCACTATTGCACCACCAAACTACGCTTCTTCTGTTTCCACTAAATAAATTCGACCATCAAACTTCCCGCGCTCCTCCGCCTTCTCCTCACGCACTTTCTCAAGCTGTTCTGGCGTGGCCCCGTGCACAGCTGCTAGCGCGTGCATAACTTCCAGTAAATCTGCGAGTTCTTCAATGGCATCTTGATGCGTTTGGGCTTCTATGTATTCTTGAAGCTCTTCTTTTGCCTTTTCCTTCAGCTCATTTTGATACTCATCTCGCTGCAGCACGCGTGGTTTGAAGGTGTTTCCACTTTTTTCAATAATTGTGGGAATTTTATCTCGCACTAGCTTGTTATAAGTAGGCATTATTTTTTCCTCCCTCTCTTACCTTTCTAGTAAACTAGTATTTTTCAAATTCTGCTTGGTTTCCGTTAAACACATTTAAATCAATAAACGTTTCTTTACCTTTATAGCCGCTGGCACTCATTGCATTTGGAATTACCCAGCCTATACTCCATAGTAGAAATATAAAACTTACAAGAGCGGCTAATATAACTCCTACGGCAAGAAATCTGTTCTTCTTTTGATTTTCTTTATCTATTGTGTTTACCCCCTTTTTTAGAAAATACTTCTAATATTCTAACATAAAAAGGATTTTTCAAAGCAAAAGAGCCTACCAGTCTTTATTTGGAAATATAAAAAAACCACCTAAAATCAGGCGGCTCTTCTTTTATGCTGCGTCTTCAGATGGTTCATTATCTTTGGCTGCTTCTATAAGTAAGAAAATAGCCGTTAAGATGTGCATGATCATGCCGACAATTGGAATCCACGCAATAGCAGAACAGACAATTCCCATGATATGCCCTGTCCGAACTTTGTTTGTTTTAATCGCAAATACTAAACCTACAATATGCAATGCGAGCATTAAAATAAGCGGCGTGTAGGCTAGGCCAATAACCAAGGTCCCGCCTAGAATTGGAATCCCCCAAAGAGCCTCTAATCCTCCGCTGACCCATTTCAATATACGACTTGTTTTTCCCAATGTATCCTCCCCCTTTGTCTTCAATGTATGCACAGAAGTTTTGTTTCTGAACGGTTGTATATGAAAAAAGTGGTAAAAATACGTGTACTAAAAATAAATCGATAGTCCCATATAAAGATACGTTTTTATACGGGACTAGTGTAGTAGTGGAAAATGAATGAGAGGAAAAGGCTTTGTTTTACATGTAATAACGAGGAGCTCTTCGTCGAGAGAATGAAGTAAACATCAACAAAGAAGCCGAACTCAAAATGTAAGCTCGGCTTTTTCTTATATGATAAATAGAAGTATTATAAAATGTTTTTTGTATTAGTGTTCTCGACTCTTCTCAAATTTTTCAACAGCCTCAAAATCAAGCTCGGCTGATATCCAATCGCCTTTTTCCGGGAATTCTAGATTTCGAACGACTATTTTATTCGGCCCTTTTTTTTCTAAAATTTTCGCCTGGCAGTTTTTGTACATAACTACTTCTCGTTCTTTGATATCTGTCCACAACAAGTGCAGAACCCCTTTCAATTTTAAGAAGTTAATATTTCGAAACACTGTTTTACATTTTATTATATTTTTTTGGATTTGTTAATTTTTTTGTCTTGTTTTTCATAAAAAAATGATCGAAACGCTTTTTTCCACTACAATATACCCAAAATATCTTTTAACCTTTAAATATTTATGGTATATTTTTAAAATTGTATTACAAGTTTTTTGTTTTTGCCTTTTCGTTTCTCCTCTTTTCTTCTTTTTACATATTCATAATAGACATATCAATCTATACTAATACGTATCAAGGTTTAAAAGTTCAAAAATATCTTAACATACTAAAAAGCATTGGCTTGTCCCACTAGAAAGCCAATCGAATTTACAAAAACTCCACCGAAAAAACTAGAAGCCTTTAGCCATACAAAAGACTACTTTTACTGCATTTATATTTTAATGAATACTAACAACACAATTTGAGGTGCCAACAATGAACGTATTGACAAACGCTATAATTATCTTATTAGCTTATTTAATTGGGTCAATTCCTTTTGCTTTAGTGATTGGAAAGGGCTTTTACAAAACCGATGTTCGCAAGCTCGGAAGCGGTAACTTAGGAGCTACTAATACCTTTCGCACTTTAGGAAAGAAAGCAGGTATTATAGTATTGATCGGCGATATAGCAAAAGGCTCGCTAGCCGTCTGTTTGCCGCTTATGATGAATAGTCACTTGCATATGCTTGTCCCTGGATTTATTGCTATTCTTGGACATAGCTATCCGATTTTTGCAAAGTTTAAAGGAGGAAAATCTGTAGCGACTGCCGCTGGTGTATTCCTTGCATTTTCACCATTAGCTTTCATTCTAGGGATTCTTGCTTTTTTAATTTCTCTCAAAATTTCTAAATACGTATCCTTATCTTCACCTATTGGCGCATTGGTTGCCTTTTTAGCATCAATTTATGTAGGTGATGTTGTACTAATCGTATTTGCAGCCGTTATTTTTGTTTTCATTACATGGAAGCATATTAAAAACTTCAAACGAATTAAATTGGGTACAGAGCCTAAGGTTAATTTTTAAACGTACTAAAGTTAGTAATCTTTAAATGATGTTGCCAAAAAGGTGTTCATGAGTTGAACACCTTTTTTATTATTTTAGTACGTCTTGTCCCAAGATAGACGTAAATTATGAAATTTCTTTAAAAATGCTCTTGATTATAGAGTAAACAATACACTTTACTGCTTCCTATATCTCATTTTGTAATTTGATATTTACTATTTAACCACCTTAAAACGATGAGTGTTAAGGCACCAGCAGCTAAATATAAGAAGCCTCCAACTTCTATTACATAGCCAAAAGGTGGAATAAGCTTTGGTAAAAAAACCATCCCTGCAAGAGAAATAAAAATTAAGACAAAGAGTAGAAAAAAGTCCTTAATCTTATTCGTAATTTTGTAAACAGATTTTTGTATCCATTTTAAAAGCAGAAAAACATCAAGAGAAATAATAGCTGCAACAATAACAAAAGTGACGATTGCCGTTCCGATATAAACAGTCTGGCTGCTATCCTTAACATAATGTACAACAATATTTCCTATCCCGCTTACTATAGCCATCAAGCTTGCAAGCTGTAACAATAAAAAGCTTATAAAAAAAGCAGTGCTTTTTAAGGGTTCTTTAGGTAACTGTTTAATCATTTCATCACAGTACGTCTTAAGGTTCTCTCCAAACACCTCTTCAGCACGCTTCCCTTCCGCTTGTGCGTCAATAAGGTGATCTAAAAGCTCCATCAATAACTCTTCAGCCTGCTGTTCAGAAACTGACACACTCGTTCGAATGTAAACAAGCATATTATCATAGTACTCTTCATTTTCCTTGGTCAGCTCTTTTCGCTTCTTATTATTTAATTTAATTAACTCCTTAGCGTTCATCGTAAAAACTCCTATTCAACAATTTATTTACAGGGTTTTGAATGTTGATCCATTCCTCTTGGATTTCACATAATGCGCTCTCGCCAGATGCCGTAAGATGATAGTACTTTCGTTTAGGACCCGAAGGCGATGCTTTCATTTCTCCCTTTATTAATCCCTCCTTTTGAAGACGTAGTAAAATGGGGTAAATCGAACCTTCACTCACATCATTTAATCCATATTGTTGAAGCTTCTGGGATAGCTCATAGCCATAAACCGTTTCTTTTTGAATGATTGATAAGATACACCCTTCTAAAATTCCTTTTAACAATTGACTTCTCAAAGACATATCGATTTCTTCCTTTTCACTATCTTGTTATACAAGATACATTTTTAAAGCAAAGCTACCTTGCAAGACAAGATAGCTTTATATCATTCATAATAACCTATTTATGGTAAAGTATCAACAATTTATTTACTTTTTTTATTAAACCACTTAACATAGTAATCTTTTTAGTAAATTTGAATAAATAAATGAAACCTTTCCTCTCCACTAACCGTATACCTATCATGCACGTATTAGTTAAAGGAGGAAGACTTGTGCTAAAACGAATTTCACTGTTTATTTTCGTTAATATTTTAGTATTAATTACAATCACAACGATTACATCTTTATTAGGTGTTCAAAGCTATATGGGAAGCGGCGGTTACGGCGGCCTGCTGGCATTTAGCGTCATTGCCGGCTTCAGCGGCGCGATTATTTCTCTTATGATGTCACGCTTAATGGCAAAGTGGATGATGGGTGTTCAAGTTATTGATGAACGTTCCCCTCAAGGTGAATATGAACGATTTGTTTTAGAAGAAACTCACCGACTTGCATCTGTGGCAGGATTAAGAAAAATGCCTCAGGTCGGAATTTATCACTCGGCGGAAGTTAATGCTTTTGCAACAGGGCCAAGTAAAAGACGCTCGCTTGTTGCCGTTTCAAGCGGAATGCTGGAACGAATGGACCGCGATGCGATCAGCGGCGTTATCGCTCACGAAATAGCGCATATTAAAAGCGGTGATATGGTCACAACTACGCTTCTGCAAGGAGTATTAAATACATTCGTTATTTTCTTCTCTCGTTTAGTAGCCAAAGCGGTGTCAAACTTTGTGCGAGAAGAGTTTGCGATGGTTGTTTATTTCCTTACATCGATTGTATTTGAGATTCTCTTTAGTATTTTAAGCAGCCCAATTATTTTCTGGCATTCAAGAAGACGTGAATTCAAAGCTGATGAGCTTGCAGCTAAACTCGGCGGCAAGGAAAAAATGATTT
This sequence comes from Priestia megaterium, assembly GCF_009497655.1. Classification (NCBI taxonomy): domain Bacteria; kingdom Bacillati; phylum Bacillota; class Bacilli; order Caryophanales; family Bacillaceae; genus Priestia; species Priestia megaterium. The sequence goes on from NZ_CP023317.1 coordinate 2,746,978, forward strand.
ATGCATTAGAATCGCTTCGTCATACTACTTCATTAGTAGATGACCGTCAAAAATCAATTGCCGCTTTTAAAATTAGCGGTAAAGAAAAATTCTCACGCTTATTTTCTACTCATCCACCGCTTGAAAAACGCATTGAGCGCTTGCATTCACTATAAGCAAAAGAAACCAGCTTCTTTATGGAAGCTGGTTTTTTTATGTTATGACTGAGGAGCAAGTACGCGTGCAGCTTCCCACAGTAAGACGCCGTCTTTATTTTTTGTTAATTCCACGTAGCCTTCTTTTTCAAGATACGTAAGCTGGCCGTACACCTCTGAGAAAATAAAGTCAGGTGCTTTTTGATACATATCCGGGAAAAATGCAGCGCTGACTTCAAGCGTTGTTTTCTTTCCTTCCCCCATCGCTTGTAACACGCGCAGCGCCCATTTATGCTGCTTTTGAATGCGTTCCATAATTAAAGAGTGAATGTCACTAAGCGGTTCACCATGTCCGCTATAAATCAAATCAATGTCGTAGTTCAACGTTTTTTCTAGAGACGCTAAGTAGTCCAGTAGCGGCGTTGGCTTGGGATTTTGAATGGTTGGCTCTAAATACGGGTTTGACGGTACTTTTGGCAAAATATGATCTCCGCCAAACGCAACTTTTTCTTTGCGATTGTAAAACATCAGCTGACTTAACGAATGTCCCGGTGCTTCAATTACTTCCCACTCACTCGCATACGGAAGTGTATCTCCTTCTTTTAAATAGCCTGCCAGCTTCTGCCCTTTAGGTGAATAAACTTGAATCGCAGCCGTTGCTTTACGAAGCCATTCTTCCATTACATCATCACTGACTCCAAACTCCATAAGGAAATTACGATATAGCTCATTATGCTGCTGAACAAACTCTTCATCTTGGAAAATCCAAGGCTCCACAAGCTTATGGCCGTAAACCGGTATATCACTCGGCAGCCATTCTAAAAATCCAGTGTGATCCGGATGCTGATGAGTAAGAATAACTTGTTCAATATCTGTTACTTTATATCCTTCTTTACGAAGCGCCTCTTCAAAAACGCTCCACGCTTCTTTGGTTTTCATACCTGCATCAATTAACGTTAACTTGTCTGCTTTTAATAAAAACACATTCACTGGTCCAATTGGAAATGGCGTAGGCAGTTCAATGCGTATCACTTTATGATCTAAACTCATTTTACCAAACCCCTATATCTGCATTCTTTTTACTTTTTTATACTGTTAAACGTCTTATTCTTTTAATTAGTCAATTTCCTGCTAACGTCTACCTGTAAAAGTACTCTGAGGAGCAGTCATTACATAGCTCTTTGCACTCGTACAAACAGTCACATAAACTCATACTATTAATAGTTTAGCAGGTTTGAAGACAAATTGATAAAGGAATGCTTTCCAGTGTACTTATTTAAAGCAAACGAATGGTTCATCAAACGAAAAAAGTAAGATAGAATAAAGAGACGAAATGATGATATAAGGAGTATAGGTTATGATTAAAGCGATTTTTCTTTTTATCTTAGCAGGTCTTGCTGAAATTGGCGGAGGCTATTTGATTTGGCAGTGGCTGCGCGAAGGAGCATCAAGCTGGTTAGGACTTCTGGGCGGTATTGCTTTGGTGCTGTACGGCGTCATTGCTACGTGGCAGTCGTTCCCCGACTTTGGACGTGTATATGCAGCTTACGGCGGTATTTTTATTGTTTTAAGCCTGTTTTGGGCATGGTGGGTTGATAAAAAAATGCCCGATACATACGATTGGATTGGCGGACTTGTGTGTCTGATTGGCGTAGCGGTTATGCTTTGGCCAAGAAGTTAAGTAATCACACAGGAAAGAGCGCGCTTTTTCCCCTTTTGTTCAGAGGAACCAAAATAAAAAGTAGCCTATATATTGGCTACTTTTTATTTATCACTTGTTGAATCTGCCGAAAAAGCCTTTTCTTTTTTCCTTAAACGTATTAGGTCTATGTAAATTAAATAAGTGTTCGATGCCATTTTCCATCATCTTTTCTAGCAAAGCTTCTTGTCCATGCTGGAAATAGTACTCCATTTCTTCTTCATACAAAGGGAGAAGCGTATGGAAATAGACTGGCCACTCTCCGTGGGTTTCTTTTCCGTTTTCAAGATACGGCATCATAAATGCCTCTTGGCACTGCGGCAAAGGAGGCACGACCATAACACCACAAAAGCCGCTTTCTGGTGAATACGGTTGAACCTGTAATGGCAGCTTCACTTTTTCACCTATTAACGTTCGTTCATAGGTATCCACGTAGCGATCCAGCTCTTGATTTGGAAACACCATCCACTGACCAATCCAATTCATATGGTTTACCGCAAAGCTTCCTACTTGATGCATGACTTGTGGAATCCAGCTGTACCGTTTATCTTCAAACGGATCTTGATCTGCATGCATCACCAGTTCAACGTACGCGCTGTCTAATCCAGGGGGTGCCGGCAGGCGAAGCGTACTATAACCATGTGTTGCTACCGTATAAAACGGCACTGATTCTGTAGGAGCCATTTCATAAAAAGCTGCCTCTGTCACCTCAGCTGACTCTGCTTCAACACGGCGGATAATCGGCCCATAATATGCTTGTAAGTGAGCTTCCACATCCTCATCGAGCGATTCGCGAACAAATGGATTTAACTCTTCAACTGAAGCTTCTGCTTCCTGTGATGACCATACTTCATAGAAAGTAAAACCGGTTAAATCACTTCGAAGAATATAATCGCGTACGTCATCTGATACATAAATTTCTTGAGAGATTATTGGAAAATCTCCGAAGCGATGCTTGGTTGATTTTGTACGGAAAATATGACTCTTTTTCAATTCGTTTTCTATAAATGCTATTTGTTCAAAACCGCCAAACTTATTAGGTATTGAATTGTCATAATCAATACATTCTAAAATATTTGTAATATTAATTGCATAATAGTTCTCGTCATTGTGAACTAACCGTAGTATTTCAGCACTGTCTGTTAAATAACTGCCTAAATGCTGAGTAGCCTTTTCTGAGAAAATAGGGGGATTCGAACGCCCTTTATATGTTATGTAGTCCTTATACTCTCCTTCTTGAAAAGTTTCCATCGCAATAGATTCCCAGCTGTGCTGAAGTGACTCTCCCATAAGTCCCCTATCGAAAAGATCTTCATTCTTTTGTTTATTCTTTACTGTCAGTTGAACAGCTTCTTCGGTGCAATACATTTGCCATATTTTCATCAGATCACCTAGTTCTTCATTAAGCTTTTTATATGTACTTACACGCTCTTTTGCATGAGCAAGCAGCGAACTTGCTTCATACACTTTACCCATTAAATTCCCTCTTTTATCACTTTAATTAGAAAACCATCAAACTTTTTGTATTTAATCTAACTTTTCCCTATATTATCCATTATAAAGTTTCAGCTAACCTATCTAAATAGGAATATCTAACCTTTTATACACAATTAATTTCTATAAAAAGGATAAAGATACAAAAATATCATATCTTTGATTCCACAAAAAAGACAACCCAAAGGTTGTCTTTTCCATTACTTCAACTCAGCCCATCTTTTATCTAATGATTTTAACAGCTCATCTTCAGATGTTTGGCCGCCGATGTATTCTTGTACATCTGCTCCAAATTTTTGCGTTACGCCTTCAGGGAATTTTGTCCATTCCCAAGGAAGCGTTTTTTGCTCCTTAGAATATTTAAGAAGTTCTTCACCTAAAGGTCCGATGTCTTTTGCTTCGATTGACTTAAAGGCTGGAATGTACTTGAAGTCTTCTACTAGCGCTTTTTGACCTTCTTTAGATGTGACCATCCAGTTTAAGAAGTCTTTTGCTGCTTTTTTATCTGCCGCTGGTGCTTGTTTGTGAATAACCCAGTTGCTTGGAACGTCAATTGCAAGCTTGTCAGATGCAGCTGCATCGTCGCTTAGCGGCATAGGTAGAATCCCTACATCCATGTTCGGCGTAATTTTATCAAGCATTGGCTGAATCCAGTTTCCTTGCTGAATCATCGCTGCTTCACCGTTCGCAAATTTCGTTACTTGCGTGTTGTAGTCCGTCGTTAACGGATTTTTGTTTCCATATTTCACTGTTAAATCAAGCAGCTTTACATACTGTTTGAACTGCTCGTTTCCTGCAATTTTCGTACTGCCGTCATTTAATCCTTTAATAAATGCATCCGGATCTTTTTGACTGGCAAATGGAATGTTTAAGCCGTGGTTTCCAAGCACCCACCACTCGCCGTAGCCGATAGAAAATGGCGTAATACCGGCAGCTTTTAGCTTTTTAGCCGCTGCTTCTAATTCCGAATATGTTTTTGGAAGTTCTTTAATGCCTGCTTTTTTGAACAGTTTTTTGTTATATGTAAATCCATAGCCTTCAAGACTGATCGGCTGTCCATATACTTTACCGTCCATCGTCATTGGAGTAAGTGTGTTTTCGTACGCGTCATCAATCCAAGGCTGATCCGATAAATCTTCTAATTTATTTTTCCACGTTTTTGCCTCTTGATATCCGCCGTTTGTGAAAAGGTCGGGTGCATTGCCCGACGCAAACTGCGCTTTTAAGGCTGCTGCACCGTCAGCTCCTCCACCAACCGTTTGGATATTGAACTTCACGTTTGGATGTTCTTTTGTATATTGATCAGTTAGAGCTTTTAGCTGATCTGCAATTTCTACTTTTCCTTGAAATACGTCTACTACTACTTGATCTCCGCCGCTTTTTTTATTACCAGATGCGCTTTCGTTTGAACATGCGGTTGAAAATAAAAGCGTAGCCGATAAAACACCTACTGCTAAAGGCCATTTTTTCATTTTGAATGCCATTTTCTGTTCCTCCCTATTTGCTGCTGGTTTTGATGCCTCAGCCTCAAAACCAGCCCTGTTGCCGCTTCTATTATTTAATTGAACCGCTTGTAATTCCTTTAACAATGTGTTTTTGCATTGCAAAGAAGAAGATTAATAGCGGGATAATACTGATTACAAGTGCTGCTAGTGCTAAATCCCACTGCTTTGTATACTGACCAAAGAAGAAGAATGTCGCAAGCGGAATCGTTCTTAGCTCAGGATCTTGCAGAACAAGAGACGGAAGTAAGAAGTCATTCCAAATCCATAGGCTGTTTAAGATAACGACGGTTACTGTAATTGGCTTTAATAACGGGAATACAATTCTCCAGAATACGCCTAGACGTGAGCATCCGTCGATGATTGCCGCTTCTTCTAGCTCAACTGGAATTCCTTTAATAAATCCGTGGTATAAGAAAATCGTCATACCTGAACCGAAGCCTAAGTACATGATCACAATACCCCAAATGCTGTTTAACAGATTTAAGTTTCCTGCTACTTTTACAAGTGGAATCATGATGGATTGAAACGGAATAACCATTGCCGCTACGAATGCCATAAAGATAATGCTGCTGATTTTTTTCTTTGTTCGAACCAGCATGTAAGCTGCCATTGAACAGAAGATGACTAGAACTGCGTTACTGATAACAGTAATGATTAGCGAGTTGCTAAGCACCTTTAAGTAATTCATTTGGTTGAATGCATTAACAAAGTTTTGAAACTGAATCGTCGTCGGCAGTGCCGATGTGTTTGATAAAATTTCTGCAAATGACTTCAACGAGTTTGAAAGCACGTAATAAAATGGAACCAAGAACACCAGTCCAAGCAGGACTGCCAAAATTTCAACAATAAAGGTTTTGCTCGTATATTTGTTTCCCATCACGATTCAACCTCCTTCTTCTTGGTGTATGTTACTTGAATAATTGTAATTGCTGCTACGACGATAAAGAAAATTAAGGCTTTTGCTTCACCTAGACCGTATCTGTTATTCACAAATGCTTCTGTATAAATGTTAAGCGCTAACATTTCTGTTGATTTGAATGGACCACCGTTTGTTAATGATAAGTTGACATCAAATACTTTAAACGACCATGAAATCGTTAAGAATAAACAAACCGTTACTGCCGGCGCTACCATTGGAATTGTAATGTGACGAAGAATTTGCCATCTGCTTGCTCCGTCAATTTTTGCTGCTTCAATCAGCTCTTGCGGTACGTTTTGCAGTGCTGCTGTGTAAATAAGCATGATATAACCTGCTCCTTGCCATACACTTACAATCACGATGCCCCAAAATGCTGTTTTTGCGTCTCCTAACCAAGGAAGTTCAAAAAGTGAGATTCCCGTGATTTGTCCGATAGATGCAAATCCTTTTACGAAAATGAACTGCCATACAAATCCTAGTAAAAGTCCGCCAATTAAATTCGGCATAAAGAAAACCGTACGTAAAATGTTTCGTGTTTTTAACATTTGAGTAACAAGGATTGCTAACACGAACCCAACCACATTCGTTAAGATAATCGCAACGACCGTATATTTTGTTGTGATCCAAAACGACTGCTGAAACTGCTTATCTTCGGTGAACAAGTACTTAAAGTTATCAAGCCCCACCCAGTTAATCGTGCCATTTACTCCGTTCCAGTCTGTAAATGAGTAATAAATCCCTGTAAAAAATGGTATAAGTACAATCACACAAAACGCTAAAAGTGCGGGCCCTACAAATAGTGCAAATAAACCTACATTTTTCAAATTTTTACGTTTTTTCGTATTAATGGATGGTTCTCTTTTAAGTTCTTGCTTTAAAGGAACATATTCTGTCTCCTGTAATTTACTTTGGCTATTCATCTTACTAGCACCTCCCTATGTCTTATTTTAGCGAAATCCGTTATTTATGAAACCGCTTTAATTGACGAGTAGGGTGTAAAATATTGACCTTTGTGCAACATTTTCTCCCCTGTGCACATTTTACATACTTTTCTAAAGCATGAAAGAAATAAAAGAAAAAGCTAGAAGTGGACGACATATCTTCTTATCTTATACACTAGAAAAAAGATGTAGTTGGGAGGAACATACTCATGACAGCAAAACGAGCGCTAATTACAGGTGCCAATTCAGGAATGGGGCTGGCCACAACGATTGAACTAGCCAAAAAAGGATTCGAAGTCATTATGGTATGCCGAAATGAAGAAAGAGGAAATGCCGCTTTAGAAGAAGCGAAACGCCAAAGCGGATCGGATTCCATATCTCTTATGACCTGTGACCTAGGTTCTCTTGACAGTATCCGGGCTTTCAGTGAAGACTTTACGTCTCGCTACAGTGTACTTGATGTGCTGATTAATAACGCGGGCGTCGTGACAATTAAGCGGGAAACGACACAAGACGGATTTGAAATGATGCTTGGTGTCAATCATTTGGGTCACTTTTTATTAACTAATTTACTTTTAGATCCGCTGAAAAAATCTCAACAGGGACGCATTATAAACGTTGGATCCGGTGCTCATAAAGCGGGAAAAATAGACCTTAACAACCCTCACTTAACAACAGGATTCGGAATATGGCGAGGATACTCTCAGTCTAAATTAGCAAATAACTTATTTACGGTTCACTTAAGTAAAAAGTTAAAAGACACCTCTGTAACCGTAAATTGCCTTCACCCCGGAGCCGTTTCTACCGCTATCGGCGTTAATCGTCAAACGGGTTTTGGAAAAAGCGTTCACGCCGTGCTTCGCCCTTTCTTTTTAACACCTCTTCAAGGTGCCGAAACAGCTATTTATTTAGCAGACAGTCCTGAGGTGACGCATATTAGCGGCGCTTATTTTTATAAAAAACGCGTGACTCCTCCTTCTTCAAGAGCAAAAAATGAACGGCTTGCAGAAGAATTTTGGGACTGGAGTGCGCGCGAAGTTGGTTTATAAAGTAGATAGATACGCTTGGGAAAGAAAAAAGTAATGAAAAAAGGTCAGCTTTTCAGCTGACCTTTTCGTATTAAAAAAACGTTAGTCCTATAGCAAAAATAAAGCCTGATACAATTAAGGTCGTCACGCAGTAGCCCATTATATCGCGTGCTCCGAGCCCTGCGATAGCTAGTGCAGGTAGTGCCCAAAACGGCTGCGCCATATTCATCCATGCTTCTCCGTAAGCAATGGCCATTGCAGCGACTCCCGGATCTACGCCGAGCTGTTCAGCTGCCGGCATAATAAAAGGTCCTTGTACAACCCAGTGTCCTCCTCCTGACGGAACAAAAAAGTTCACAACGCCAGAACTTAAAAACGCAAGAAACGGAAATGTCGTTTCATTTGAAATCGAGATAAATGCGTTCGTTAGCTTCCCGCCTAAGCCTGATAGCTCCATCATGCCTTGAATACCTGCGTAGAATGGAAACTGAATCACAATCCCAGCGGTTCCTTTCGCAGCATTGGAAACGGCATTCATATAGGATAAAGGCGTGCGGTGAAGTAAAATACCCGTCGTAAAAAACAATAAATTCACTGTGTTGATATCCATTTTAAAACCGTTTGTAGCAAAATAATAAATTAAATATGAATACCCAAGAAGTGCAATTGTTAGACTTAAAAACCTGCTGTTTTCCATGCGTACAGCAAATGTTGGCTTAGAAGAAGTTGTCTCAACAACTGTAGCCGGAGCCATTTCATCTTCCGCCAACAGTCTTGGATCAATTTCTACCACTTCTTTTCCCGTCGGCATCATCAGTCTTGTCATAATAGGAAGGACAATTAATAATCCGAGGGTAATAAATAAGTTGTAGCCTGTAAAAATCGTGTCTGACAGCGGAATAAGTCCAGCCGTTTTTTCCATTGGGTTTCCAGGTGTAGCAGCAACAAGAGGAATCGAACCCGACAAACCTCCGTGCCATGTTAAAAACCCTATGTAAGCACAGGCAATTAAAAACCGGTAATCAGATCCCGGCACGCGTTTCGCTACTTCTTTCGCAAACAGCGCACCTACAATTAAGCCAAACCCCCAGTTAATCATACAGGCCATAGCTGCGCCGAGCGTGACCAGAATTACCCCTTGCGCCGGAGTTTTGGCTAACAGCGCTATGTTCACAAGCCACTTCTTTACAAGCGGCGAGCTAGCAAGCGCATGCCCTGTGACAAGCACCAAGCTCATTTGCATCGCAAATGCAAGAAGGTTCCAAAAGCCGCTTCCCCAAAACTGAACCATCTCAATCGGCCCGTGAGGAGTAAAAACAATACCTGATACAAATAAAATCAGCGTCAGGATTAAAGCAAATACAAACGGATCAGGTAAAAAACGCTGAACAAGCGCCGTGAAGAAATTAGATAACGCTTTCATTTTACTCCTCCTTTACAGGAATGCTCCTGTGAATAAATGTCGACAAGCATCTTTAATTATACATAATTTGTTGAAAATTGTTAATATTTAGTTTAATAAAAAACCCCTTCTGCTTTCCAGAAGGGGTTTACACACTAAACGTTTGAATAAGAGTTGGCTCTCCGTCAAGTTCAATTTTCTTTTCTTGAAAGGAAATATGTAAGCTTTCATAAATATGTTTCCAAAATGAAATAGCCCGCTTATTGCCTGCAAGCTCAATAATCATATACGTTCCTTTTCGATGAGAGAAAATGTCTTTTACCGTTTCAGAAGCAATGCCCTGCTTTCGGTATTTGTTTAAGATAAAAAAATCATTGATGCAGTAATCTGCTTCTTGCTGAAGTGCGGGCTGTTCAAGAAGTAAAAAAAAGCCCGTCAGCTTATCATCTACTTTAATAAAGTATGGCGAGAGGCCTTCTACTTTCCAAAACAAGGGCAGCTCTTCAAAATGAAAAGCTCCATCTTCGCGAATATCTAAAGAAGGTGTATACGCAGATAAATCATGGAGATAAAGAGAATACAAATTTTGCAAAACGCCCGCTTGGCTTTTAGGTACTTTTTCAATCGTAAGCATTCTTAGTTCATCTCCTTCTTTTCCTATCATAAGGGTTTTTTGTGAAAGTTTACAGTAAAAATGTTTGAGGCAAAGTGAAGACGGATAGTCAAAAAGCTCTTTTTTCATTTTGTAGATGTATGAAACGCAATAAAAAAACGATCATCTCCGGTACTGTACGCTCCGTCTGATAATCGTTTTTTATGTTTTGTGTGCTGATGCTGAAGTTTTTCCTTCTTTGTTTTGGTTTTGCGCGTTTCCATGTCTGCAAATATAAACAGGCTGCGGTTTAATTCTGGATTTCGCTTTCCTTCACGCGTCATTTTATCACGCATTTTTTTTGCTTTTGACTTTGCCATGTAACTTCCTCCCTATATAAACGATGTATACATATCTTACTGCTTTTTTATAAAATGTCAAGTTCAGAAGCACTGATGTGTTAACAGTGCTTCTGTATAGTCATGACTCTTTATTTTTCAGCATATCATCTAATTTTTGTTCCATTCTCTGAAGCCTTTTTTCATTTGCCCCCTGCTTTTGAATCAACCTTTTTAAGCCTATAATAAATGCAATTATTACTCCTGCTATTCCTATCAGGATAAGCAGCATAAGAATTTGGAAAATAATATCACCTATATTAACCATAGTTCCACCTTTTATCTATTTTTTTACATTATATCATTTTTTTAGTTATTTCTGCTTTATTTTATAAAAAAAAGCTCTCAGTGCTGAGAGCTTCATTTACTATCTTCATCGTAAACCGTCCACTTTTCCTGTTTGATTTGATTGGAAACATCAATCAGTTTATTTTTTACCCGGTCCTTTTCTGCTCCTGTTAAAGGCGTAGGTCGGTAGTCGTTTCGCGCCGTTGTGGAAGAAATACGGAATGGAATGACGTTGATGTCTTTATTAGTCGTTAGCTTTCCATCTTTAATCGTAAACGTCTGCTGAAATACAAATGTGTCCTTATCACTTGGGTTTTTATTTCCGCCAAACATAAAGTTTCCTAAGCTGTAGACAATAAATTTATTTTTGTATTCTTCAATTCCTTGAACAACGTGAGGGTGATGACCTAAAATCAAATCTGCTCCGTTATCAATTGTATACTTCGCCAGTGCCTGCTGCGCTGTATCAGGAACATAGTGTCGTTCAGATCCCCAGTGGAAATGCACAATGATAATTTTGGCGCCTTTTTCTTTTAAAGACTTAATTCCGTCTTTAATCTGACTTCTTACTTCTTTTGTGTCATCCCAGCCCGGATATCCAAGCAATCCTACTTTGACTCCTTTTACCGTTGTGATATATGTATCTTCATAGCCAAAATAGCCTATTCCGCTTTTCTTTAAGTTTTCTCGTGTATCATCATATCCTTGCTGTAAATAATCATGCGTATGATTATTAGCCAAGTTAACGGTTTCAATACTTCCCTGTTTTAAAATATTTACAAACGAAGGATCACCTTTAAAACGAAATGTTTTACTTGCTTTTTCCGTCGCAGTTGTCAGCGTTGTTTCTAAATTAACCGTTGTTAAGTCATCTTGCTCAAAGATCGATTTTACATTTTGCGTAAAATACGGCAGGCCATTTCTTGCTGCTACGTCGTTAAAAGTAGAATCGTACCCAAAGCTTTCATCGTTTCCTAAGGTAAAATCTCCTGCTGCGCTAACTTTAATGGTTGTATTGATTGCGTCTTTTTTCTCTTTTTTACTCGCTTCTTCTTTAGACTTTACTGTTTCTTCTTTTTTCTGCGGCTCAGAAGAGGTTTGTTCTCCTGCTCCTCCGCACGCTCCCAGTAAAAAACACAAACTTCCATAAATAACAGCTTTTTTTAAATACTTGTTCATGTAACGTTAAAACCCCTTTTTACGTTTTGATAACTGTGTCTGGACTTGGTGTTTACTGCTTATTTCGCCAAATACATACAATTCTCCTGTTATATCGGCAAAATAAGTGAAATTTTTATAAAAAAAGGAAGTTTTTATATTCTTTTTGGGTTAGGACAAGAGGATTTGGCTAAGAGAAAAGTCGCGCAAACGCTGCGGAGAAAACTGATGAGCTGTACTAAACTTCAAGTGATTCACAAAATAGCAGAGCGATTCCAAACATCACCTAAAATAAAAACCTCCTTTGCTCATGCAAAGAAGGTTTTATTTAAACTTAACAAATCGAATCATTAGATTTAGGGTTTTTGAGTCCAAATAACGGGCGGATAAATAGTGCTAAGCCTGTGCCAAGCATTGCCATAACCATCCATACCCATCCATGAAGACTAAATGAAGCAATGCCTCCAAAGTAAGCGCCAATGTTACAGCCAAAGGCAAGTCGCGCACCATATCCCATTAAAAGGCCCCCCACAACAGCTGCTCCTGCAACCCCGGGTTTAATCTTTCCTGGTTTGAACGTTCCTTGCGCCGTCGCTGAAATGAAAGCGCCTAGTATGATCCCAAAATTCAATACGCTGGTAGAGTCTGCTAGCACACTTTGCGTTAGCGCTTCTCCATTTGCACCTTGGAAAAATCCCCAGCTTGATACATCTATTCCAGCTGCCATCATTGCTTTTCCGCCCCATAAAGCAAAGGCAGAAGTAATACCCCAAGGATTTCCTCTTACAGCCAGCGTTAATGCATTTAATACAGCCAGCACAATCGCTGCAGTGAATAGAGGCCAAGAGCCGCGAATGATCTTTTTCCACCCTTTTGTCGTAGGAAGCTGCTTCATCATAGGCGGATTTTTCTTTTTGGCAATTTGAATCGTAATCCAGTAAATCGCTGCAAACGCGATAAGCTGTACAATCCAAGCACCAAAATAACCAAGGCCTGTCGATTCAGCTAATGAAATAGGAGGAAGCGAAGGTTGTTTTTGCCAAAATGGCAAATGATACGCCCCGAACATAGAGCCTACAATAAAGGCTAAAAGCGTTAAAATCATGGAAGAAGAGCCACCGCCTAACGAATACAGCGTTCCTGAGGCACATCCATTTCCTAGCTGCATGCCAATTCCAAACATAAATGAACCAACTATCACGCTGACTCCTACAGGTGAAACATATCCTTTTGGCGTTACCCCTGTAAAGCTAAAGCCTGTACTTAAAATAATAGCAAACAGCGTTGACGCAATCGCTAGCATAAGCATATGCGCTTGCAAGCCTTGAACGTTGCCGACAGATACGAGTCGGCGAAATGCTGATGTAAAGCCAAAACGTGCGTACAGAAGCGTCATTCCTAGTGCTAGACCGATAATAAATAACACACCTTGCGTCCAATCAGTCATTAGCACAATCGCTAGAAGTAAAATAACCGCTGCTATAACCCCTCCTGCAAATAACGGCTTTTGCATAGGGCTTAATTCTGTTACAACAGTAGTTGGCTTTGATTTATATGATGAGTGCAACGTTTGTGCCAAATCATCCACTCCTTTTCTGATAGAAATACTAAGAATTAATATTTATCATCTTATAGCACTTCCCTTTCTCTGTAAACTATTTAGCAAAATGAAAGTGAATTGTTTATTTTTTGAGTATTCTTACTTTCGTTCATACAAAAAGCAGAAGTTTCTGTTCTTCTGCTTTTGGCTGCTAAACGTAAATAGAATGAATCTCTTTTAACGGTTTAGGATTAGGCTTTGCAAAATAATACCCTTGAAACAAATCATAACCCATCTCTATCAGGCATTTTAAATCTTCTTCTGTTTCTACCCCTTCTGCAAGAGCCTGTGCCCCCATTTTATGGGTGATAGCTAACATCTCTTGGGCCACTTTTTTCTGTTTCTCATTCTTACTGACTCCGTTTGTGAATTCAAATGCCAATTTCACGACGTCAGGCTCCACTTCTAAAAGCCGATTCAGCGTATTATAGCCAACTCCTACGTCATCTAAAGCATATTTAAATCCGTGGGAGCGATAATAATTCAAAATGTTTTTTAAATGCTCAATATCTTGAACATCCTCCGTTTCAATCACTTCAAACACAATTTGCTCGGGCTTTATATTCAATTCTTTAATTAATGTAAATGTAGATGCTAAGCAATGCTCAGGATTATATATTGCTGTAGGAATAAAGTTAATAAAAATCAGCTGATGATCAATAATACTAGCATTTTTTACAGCTTCTAAGCGGCAGGCTCGGTCAAGAGCGAAGGTTTTATTTCTTATTTGAGCAGCTTCAAACATTTTAAAAGGAGGTATAATACTTCCGTCTTCTTCTAATCCTCTTGATAAAATTTCGTGGCCAACGATATGCACGCGTTCATGATTAACCGATACAATCGGCTGATAATACGAGCAAATTCGCTTGTCTTCAATCAGCTCATCAATCCACAAGGCATCTTTCATTTTTTGGAAAGCGGTGATTGGCTCCATACGCCGCAGGTTTTCAAACGGGCTCCGCTGCTTGGCTTCTACAGCCCACACATGCCGAGGGTCTAGATGCTGATGAACATAATCCATAAAACTCCAAAAGATATCTTCCCTCATCCAGATCATATCTTCTCCAAGAGTCTTCCATTGGTTTTGAGAAATATCTTTAAAGTATTTTTCCAATTTCTTCACATCCCTTGATTGCTGAAAAGAAACCGTATATCCTGTCCTAATTGGCAGACACGCGTCGCACCCCATAGCTCATCTTCTCCCTCATTTATCATCAGTTTTTTGTATGTATACACGGATAGTTCTTAGGAACTATACCACTTTTAAGAAACTTGCAAACCCTATTTTTCCGCTAAAATAGAATGTACCAAAAAGTTTTGGTAAAATGATAGACGTGTTTTATTGTCTACATCATAAGACGCACTTGATAAAAGGAAGTGAACTATACATGAGCAAAAACCGTTTTACGAAGTGGTTTTTATTTTCTTTACTACTCTTTGCCTTAAGTACTGGAGCAATGTATTATACGCTCTATATATCGTACTGGGCGTATTCTATTAAACTGTTTTTAATTGTGGTGCCGCTCTTTACATTATTATCGGTTGCTTTTGGTTCGTTGGTAATCGTTCATGAGCGCAAAAGAAAACGCGTATTTCAGCTACAAAATGAAGGAGGCATTTCCAAAAATACGTTTATTCAAGGTTTTTCCGAAATAACGGTAGGAGCAGGCTGCATCTTGCTGTGCTTTTTTCTCTTTCTTTATTTTCTAATGGATTATTAAGTACATATAAAAAAGACGAGCAGGCAGCTCGTCTTTTTATTTGGATCTTTCTAGAATATCTCGAACGGTTGCATAATCAAGCTCTTTATAAGTACCAACACCTGGTTTTACAAAGGTCTTTTCAACAATCGCATCAAATTCAGAGTCATCAATATCATAGTCACGCAAGCTGTTCGGGGCTCCTAAGTCATTCCAGAAAGTGCGAAGCGCTTTTGCACCTTCCATTGCTGTTTCTTCATCGCTTTTTCCTTCTGGGTTGATGCCAAATACGTTTACAGCCAGTTGTTTTACACGAGAAGGATCTTCTTTTAGCACATGCTCCAGCCAATTAGGGAACAAGATAGCAAGGCCGCCTCCGTGGGGAATATCATACACGGCCGACAGAGCATGTTCAATACGATGAGTAGCCCAGTCTCCTCCATCCGTTCCGTTTGCTAAGCTTCCGTTAAAAGCCGTCGTGCTGATATACATCATTGTTTCACGATACTGATAAGAAGTCAGGTTTGTAAGAAGCTTAGGACCTTCTTGTACAGCTGTTCTTAGCAATGATTCAATAAAGCCGTCGATCATTGGCGTATTTTCTGTGCGGTGAAAATAGTGTTCAAGCGCATGCGACATACTATCAACAATTCCATAGACTGTTTGGTCGCGCGGCACTGAAAACGTGTACGCCGGATCTAAGATAGAAAAGACGGGAAATACATGAGAAGACGTCCAACCTAGCTTTTCTTTTGTTTCCCAATTTGTAATAACAGAAGTTGAATTCATTTCAGATCCTGTTGCCGCAAGTGTTAAGACCGTTCCAAAAGGAAGAGCACCTGTAATCTCTACTTTGCGTGTAATTAAGTCCCATGTATTCCCTTCATACACGGCTCCAGCTGCGATAGCTTTTGTACAATCGATCACGCTTCCCCCCCCAACGGCTAAGAGAAAATCAATGTTTTCTTTTTTACATATGTCAACGCCTTTAGCTACCGTAGTCAAACGAGGGTTCGGTTCTACACCAGACAGCTCGTGAACAACCGCGTCAATAGACTGAAGTTCAGCTTTCACTTCGTCGTATACGCCATTTTGTTTGATGCTTCCTCCTCCGTATACTAACAGAACGTTTACTTGTTTAGTGTAAGAAGCAAGCTCTTGCGATAGCTTCGTAATTTGATTTTTTCCAAAGTATAATTTGGTAGGATTGTGCTGCAAAAATATATTCATGTTCTACACCTCTAGTTTTCTTTTCTTGTAAAAAGTGTATCACGAAAGCAGCTTCATCATTATTGAAGATTCTCTATATCTATTATCAATATTTTTGATAACCTTCTTGTACAAGTGAAATGAAGTGTTGAATGGGTGCCGTCAGCCATTTTTTCTTTTTGAATATGAGCTGTGAATAAAGATAAAATTCTTCATGGTCAAACGGGATTTTAATCAGTTTTCCATTTTCAATCTCTTGTTTTACCGCTATTTCTGGCACAAGAGCAATACCTAAATTATCCGCTACGCACTGTTTAATTGCTTCAAGACTGCTAAATGAAATCACCGATTGCATATGAATACCCCTGCTGCGCATCATCTCTTCTAAAAGCGTACGATAAGGGCAGCCGCTCTCGGTTAAAATGATGGTTTCTCCTTCAAACTCTTCCATTACAACGTTGTTTTTTTCACTAAAAAAATGAGAAGGCGAAGCAATCATAACCATGTTTTCTTTTCGAATAGGAATCACTTGTAAGCTTGAAGATGTTTGAAGGCGATCAAGCAAAACGGCTACGTCATACTTTCCGTCAATAATCCCTTGTGTTAAATTTGGACATAAACCCGCTTCTAGCATAATCTTTAGAGAAGGGTGCTGCTTTTTTAATTCACGAATATACGGTGTAATAAAATAAGCGGCCAGCGACTCCACGGTTCCTATTGAAACTGTTCCTCTAGCATCTTCATTCGTAGTAAGGCGCTCTTTTGCTTCATTTAATAACTCGGTTACTTGATTCACATAATAAAGCAATTCTTCACCAGGCTGAGTCAGCTTCATTTTTTGTCCTGTTCGTTCAAATAGTTTTTGACCGTAATGATCCTCTAATTTTTTTATATGAGTGGTAACGCTTGACTGAGCATACCCTAATTCCTCGCCCGTTCGTGTATAGCTCCCCCACTTCGCTACTTCTTTAAATGTATATAAATAGTTAATATCCATGTGCTGCTCCTTATGTACTGCTGTTTTGTTTCGTTATCCATATGCTAAAGCTGTTCTTAATCAGAACCTATACGTAAATAGAATCACAGTACAGTATAAGCGAACTTGTTTTGCCAAGCAATTTTATCAACCTTAAAAATTCTTTTTATATTAGGCAATTACGTCGTTTTTTGTTCATAGAATGAAAAACAAACTTATGAAAAGAAAGGGTGTATCTCGTGACAGCCTACAAAGAAGTGCTATATAAAGGAAAACGCTTTGTACTGATTCACGTATATGATTCAGGATACTGTGAAATTCGACCGATTGATCATGCTTTTAAAGTCGAACTTGTGCGATTAGATGAGATAGAACAATGTGGATAACAGTCATGAACGCAGCCATTGCAGCTGCGTTTTTGTTTGTATTATAAACAAGTGGATGAGATAAAAATACCTGAATTGGCTGGCCTTTTACATAATTTCTTCCTGTATACTTTGTAACTAAGGATATCCGCACTTATTTACTTTTTATACTTACACGAGGTGATGACATGAAAAAAGGCTGGCTGGAATGGATATTATTATCCGTTGCGTTAATTTGGGGAGCCAATTATACAATCGGAAAATTTGGAGTTGCTCATATGTCTTCCATTCAATTTAGCGCGCTGCGTTTTATAATGGTTGCTCCTATTCTTTTACTTATTACAGGAATAGTAGAGCGAGGCATTCGGATCGAAAAAAAAGACTGGGGACGTTTAATAGCGGTCAGCATAGTAGGCGTTACACTCTATCAAACGCTGTTTATGGTATCCGTTAAGTATACGACAGCTACAAATGCTTCTTTACTTATTTCGATGTCTCCTATTTTCACAGGAATCTTAGCTATCTTATATAAGCATGAAGCTTTTTCATTAAAAACACAGCTAGGCTCTGTGCTTGCTTTTTTCGGGGCTGCGTTTGTACTGCTGTTTGGTCACTCTAGTCATGCGCTGTCGCAGCTTGCATGGTTCGGAAATATCATGGGGATTGTAGCGGCCGTTGCGTGGGGCTGGTATCCGATTTTAGCAAAACCTTTAGTCGTAAAATATTCTGCTTTGCGCGTGACTGCCTGGTCTGCTTTGATCGGAGCTATTCCTCTTACTGTCTACTGTCTTTTCACCTATCAAACGCTTATCTGGCCAACAGATGTAGGCAGCTGGAGCTCTTTGGCATACTCTGTTTTGTTCGTGACGGTGTACGGACTAGTAATGTGGTATGTAGGAATTGGAAAAATTGGATCTACAAAAGTAATGGTTTACATGTATGTTATTCCTTTATTTGCCGTTGTTTTTGCTGCTGTAGCCATTGGAGAAACCATCAATTCCATGCAGCTGCTTGGAGGACTTATTATTTTTAGCGGTTTGTATATTGTTAAAAAAAGCCCTGCTCCTAAAACAGCTCTCAAACTTAAAAAAGCAAACTAACAAGAGTAACGGATGCGGAGAAATTGCTAAAAGCTATTTTACTAGTAAATCCACACTATAGATGACAACGACTAACGCTCAGGAAAAACCTGAGCGTTAGTCGTATGAAATTTTACTGATCTAATTGAATAAAACGATTGTTAGTTTCATTAATGAACCTTCATTATATTAATTAATTCTATGATTTTTTTATCCTCACCTGGGTCAACGTGAACCAGCTTTGTATTTTGAATAATATCCTCTGTGTAATTTTTCATAAAACCCTTATCTACCTGAGCAGAACTGGACCAATGTGAAGGAACGTTGTACACGTTAATTGTACCATTTCCGTTACTACTATAAGTCACTGAACCATCAACAGAACGAGAACCCTCTAATGTAACAACGTCTTTTGGATAGCTAGCACTAGTATCGTCATAAATATTGACTAATTCTCCGGCTGAAATGTGGCGAACATTTAGCTCATCTATCTCTTGATTTGGTCCTAGCTGTAACCAAATTCGAGCATATTCAATTTGTTTGCTCGAATAATTAGATAGTGTTTTTTTGTCTTCCTTCTTACTAACCTTTGAATTACTATTTCCAGACGAAATGCTATCGGAATTTTCATCAACAGCTTTTTCTGAAGAGGCGTCATTTTTATCAGCTTTGTCTGATTGCTTCGACTCACTGCTTGAGGAACTTTCATCTGTTTTACTCGCAGCTTCTTTTGTTGAGGGGCTTCCATCCGTTTTGCCTGTAGCTTCTTTTACTGAGGAATTTATATTCATTTCACTTGTGGTTTCTTCTATGGATTTTTCGTCCTTGTTTCCAGCACACCCTACTAACGTTCCCACCAGCATAAATATAGCAGCATGAAAATAAACACGCTCGGTTCGTTTTTTCATTCGTCAAATCATTCCTTTCGTTTATTTGTTAATTTAAGCGAATGACAATATTTTCGTTTTATATCCAAACCTGTATAAAAAGCAGCTAGACTCTTTTTAAACTGTATTCATGAGTAATTTTATATTGATTATATACGCGTTTAAAACCGGTTCGTTCATAAAATAACTTCGCTTCCTCAGTATCTGTATAAAGAACGAGGCTGTCGTAGTAGTTCTCTGCATAGTGAATAATTTCTTTTAAAAGTCGTTTACCTATACCCTTTCTGCGAAACTGAGCTGAAACATAAAATCTTCTTACTCTTCCAACGTTAGCACACTTACTGTAAGGGTCTTGATTAAGGGCCGCTACGGCTATTAATTCGTTTTGTTCACCGTAAACTCCCCACAGCCTTTCTCCTGTTTTGTTAAATACGTTTTGAGCATTTTTATATTCTGCTATTAGCTTTGTAAGAAAGACAAAACCTTCCTGCTGACTTTCCATTAGCAGTTCTTTTATATCCTGCTCCATAAGATACGTTAGCCTGATGATTTTCATATATTCCCTCTCCGTTCAGCAGATGATTTTGTTTCGATAGAATGCTTATTATGCACTAATACGGCGATACCTGTTAGAGCCGTTAACAGCAATATGAAGCTTGAAAATAGATATACAAACCTCACCCCAAAGAAGTCCGCTACTGTCCCTACAAACGCGATAGAAAGAATAAACGCACCCTGTACAAGAGTTGATTTTGCCGCTATTACTTTAGGAAATACCGAACTGCTGCAGGCATTTTGATAAATGGTTTCCTGCGCTGCGTCTCGAAGCTGATAGGCAGGACCCATCATTACCAAAAGTGCTAAAGCTAAATACGGGTTCGTTACTAAGCCGTAAAAACCGGTTAAAACAGCATAACCAATTGAGCCTGCGAACATAAGAAGCAAAAGCCTTCCTTTTACCATAGAAGACATTCGGTACACAATAATTCCTCCGACTATGCTTCCAAAATAATACGCACCGTTTATATATCCCCACCATACTTCTCCTTTTCCAAGCACTTCTTTCACAAAAGAAAGAGTAATAGCCCCAATCCAAATGGTTCCAACGAGTGATTCAGTTATGTCCATTATAACGAGTGCTCTGATGCGTTTATGTACCCATAAAAAGCGCCATCCTTCCATTAGCTTTGCCACGCTTCGCTTTTCTGGCTGCTTGTATCTATGAGCTTCTTTTATAAACAGCAAGCAAACAAACGAGAACAATAAAAGACCTGCCGTTATACATAAAGAATAAGTGAATCCTGTTAAAGACAAAACGAAACCACCAAGGGACCACCCTGCAAATAGAAAGGTTTGGTCAATTGTTGAAAGCAAACTATTGGCCTGCATTCTTTGACTATCACTTACTAAGCTACGGACAACCGACGTTTTAAAAATAGTAAAAAAACCGTTAAAAAAAGAAATGATCCCAACAATGACAAAACACATCGCTAGTACTGTGACTGTAAATTCTTGTGTGAGTAGCATATACAATCCAGCGAGCATTCCTATTTGCATAACCTGTACAGCCCGCATAATATGAATAGATTTATATGTATCGGCTAGTAAAGGTACGCTAAGACCACTAAGGAGGCGAGCAAGTAAGCTCGTCATCGTAATCATTGATGCAAGAGCTGTTGAACCGGTGTTTTGATTTATATAGGAAGTCAGGGCCATTGTATAAAGAACAAAACCTAAATTTGTGGTTACTTGACTTGCTGCTAAAAAATAAAAACGCTGAGTCAATTTTTTCTCCTTTCCGTTAGACGTAACATACAAAGGGATAATATTTTTTGTTAATTTTTCCCTTTTTTAAACTATAACACTATTTGACGAAATCCAAAACTATCTATAATTTAGTAGATGGAGGTTTTTATGTTTAAATATAGTTTTCTTATTGTTCTTATTGCTTTTTTACTTATTAACTTTAACGGCCAGGAAAATCAAATTGTAGGCGGGAGAATAAAAAAAGAGCGAAGTGAGGTTTTCTTTGGAGAATATGACAGCTTTACAGGCCGCTACTCTCGGAGCATTAAACTCAAAAAAGGCGTAACCTACGTTTTCAGGCTATCTAAAAACACTAAAAGTGGAGACCTTTCTCTATATGTAGAAGATCCAAGACGTACACGTTTCTTTGAGATGACTAATAACTCTCTTTATCTAACACCCGAAAGAACGAGAAGATATCGTATTAACTTTATAGGCTCTGAGCATAAAGGATCTTTTCAGCTTCACTGGAAAAGCAGCGTTCAAAGGGATGATAATGAAACATCTGTTTAATGCCATGTGATTTAGACAACGTTTAAACGAGGAGGAATGGTTTATGATGATTAATCAAGCTGTCCTGTACACTCATCTACTGGACGAAATGAAGGCTTTTTATGTGAATTCCCTCAATTTCCCATTAACCGCCGCTTCACCGCGTTCTTTTTCCATTAAAGTTGGTGAAAGTGAGCTCATTTTTAAAGAAAGTGCTCTACATACAAAGCCCTTTTACCATTTTGCTTTTAATGTTCCAGCAAACCGCTTTATGGAAGCGAAACAATGGGCTACTCAAAGAGTCTTCCTCAATACAGAAGAGAAGAAAGATGAGATTTATTTTGAAGCATTTGATGCTCATTCGTTTTATTTTAAAGATCCTGCTCATAATATTGTTGAATACATTTCAAGACATTCAGACTGCCCGCCATCCAACGACCCCTTTTCTTCTAAGTCGCTTTTAAGCATAGGAGAAATCAACTTGACAACGCCTCATGTCCGCTCTGTAGGGACACAGCTTATTAACTCGGGTATCAACGTGCGCAACAACAGGCCATTAAACGAGAACTTTAACTTTTTAGGAAGCGGCAGTGCGTTTTTTCTTGTAGGGGCGCCTAAAAGACGGTGGTTTTTTTCGGACCGAGACTCTGAAGTTCATCCATTAACGGTGAAGGTTAATCATTCTCTAGCAGTTGCGTTAGATAAAAAAGGAATGCTGAAGATTACGCAAGAATGATTGTTTTTTCAATAAAGCCATGTAACAAGCGAACTTGTTACGTGGCTGTTTTTGTTCAAAATTCAGCTCTACTCCACCTATAGGTTTTGTATATAGTTCTCGATGTCCTTTCTGTTCATCAGCATAAAAACCTTGCAATCCTCATCGTTTCTAAGCTTTTCAAACCGTTTTCTCATCTTTTTTTGCCGCTCTCTGTACGTCGTAAGAATAAATGTAAAAAATGACCAATCTACTTTTTCAGGACATCCTTTTGCCATATCTTCACGCGTTTTTCTTGCATATACAATCCTCCGCTTTATCACTCGGTACACACAAACGATTAGCGGAAGCTCTAAATAAATAATGGTATCTGCACGCTTCACTCGCAGGTCATACGAATTGCTGTAGTTCCCGTCGATAATCCAGCTGTCTTTTTTTACAATGTGCTCCTGCAATTCTCTAAAACTATCATTGTCTCTTTCCGTCCAGCCCGGCTGCCAATACAGGCTGTCTAAATGATGTACTTCTAGATCAAGCTTTTTCCCTAATTTCTTGGCAAATGTGGACTTTCCTACTCCTGGAGAAACGCCCATTACCAGCACTCTTTTCATCTCATCACCTTACCTTTTTAGAAAATAAAGCTAATTGAAGAGAAGGCAACTGTTTATACTGACTCGGTGTACTAAAAGCAGACTGCTGTATAAAGAAGCTTCATGTTAGCAATTTTATTCACATAATTTTCAGATAACATATAAACATTCATCATAAATTTCTGTATTCCTTCTTGCTTTGTAGTAAATAGGTTGCTTTTATTAATCGTTTCCTTTACCTTAAATGTGAGTATATAAAAGTAAGGTGAAAAAAATGAATGCATCTATGCTAAAGAGATTTTTACGAAACCTCGGGATTTTTATTTATATTGTCATCGCAGCTATTAATATTTACTTAACGAGAAATGACTTGGGCGATATGCTTACTCGCCTTGTGCTGTTGACTATTTTACTTCCTTTGTTTTTTAGTTTTGTGTATGCGTTAGGAAAATCACATTTTACAAGACAAGAAGAGCTCGCTGAACAAGAGAAGAAAAAAGAGTAAAAAAAGCCTTTTATAGAGGGGATTCCCCTTTCTAAAAGGCTTTTACTTTTTTTCATATAACTGAACATTAACTACATCAGGATTAACGTGATACTGCTTGGCAAGTTGATTTACGACTTGCTGAATCTCCTTCTTTTTATAGAAAGAAAGTTGTTCGGCGGGCAGAAGAACGAGAACTTGAGCTTCCGCATAGTCATTCAGCACTCTAACCTCTTGAAAACCATACTGCGTCAAAGCTGATTTTAACTCTTTTTCAAAGTCGCTGCTTTCTTTTGGGACGGCTATGGAGAACCGATTGTAAGAAACTAGCGAAACCTCTTTCTCTTCAGGCTTTGTATACACCGCCCAAGCAGTTGTCAGCACTGTGACAGCAATACCAACATTCAATACCCACACTTTCATACCATGAACGCCCCTTTTAATCGAGTTTGTTCATGATATGAAAAAATTTATTGGTTCATGCGTTATCTTCCTAGCCATCCTCCGTCTACGGCAAGCAAGTGCCCGTGAATATAAGCAGACGCATCAGATGCTAAAAAGACGACCGCTCCCTTAAAATCATCTGCTTGTCCCCATCTTCCTGCGGGAATACGTTCAATAATTTGTCTGCTGCGCGTTTCATCGTTAATAAGTGCTTCATTCATATCAGTAGCAATGTACCCTGGTACAATTCCATTAACATTTACGCCTTTTGCTGCCCATTCATTAGATAAAGCCTTTGTAAGCTGAGCAACTCCGCCTTTTGCTGCGGCATAAGCTGGAACGGTAATACCTCCTTGGTAAGAAAGCAAAGATGCCATATTAATGATTTTTCCGCTTCCTTGTTTAAGCATTTGGCGGCCCGCCTGCTGACATAACAACCATACGGTTTTTAAATTAACGTTCATAACAGCGTCCCAATCTTCTTCTGCAAAGTCTACAGCGGGTGAACGTCTTTGAATGCCCGCGTTGTTCACTAAAATATCGAGCTTGCCAAAATAAGCAACAACCGATGAGATCGCTTCGCTTACTTCAGAAGCGTTTTCTAGATCACAATTAACAATAAAACATTTTCTTCCCAGACGTTCAATTTCTTCTTTTACTCCAAGAAATTCCTTTGATCTCTGCAGCAGAGCGATATCCGAACCTGCTTCTGCCAAAGCAATCGCCATTGATCTTCCAATTCCTCTTGTTGCTCCTGTAATCGCTGCCACTTTACCATCTAAAGAAAACAAATCTACTGTCATTGTTCATTCTCCTCTCCGTTTGGTGCAAATAAAACCTTAAGTGATTCATCAGGCCGCTGCATAAACTCAAACCCCGCTTGAATATCTTCAAGCTGCAGTTTATGAGAAATTAAAGAATCTGCTTCTATTTCACCGTTTGCCAGTAAATCAATAGCCGTCTGAAAATCTTCCCTTGTATAACATCTCGTTGTAGTTAATGAAATTTCTTTAAAGTGCATCGCTGCTAAATCTACTTCTGGAGCGCTTTTGTATACGCTCACCACTACAATCTCTCCTTGAATACGGCTTGTTTCAACCATTTGTTTTGCTGTAATTTGATTTCCGGCTACTTCAAATACAACGTCTGCACCGACTTCATTCGTAAGCAAACGCACTTCTTTTACTACGTCTCTTTTCGCTGCATCAATTGGTATAAAGCCAAGTTCTTTCGCTTTAGTTAAGCGATAAGAACTAATATCTGAGATCATTACTTTTTTTGCTCCTGCTCGTTTCGCAATCATCCCGATTAGCAGTCCAATAGGTCCTGCCCCTAAAATGACAGCTTGGTCTCCTACTTTCAAACGCGAGCGTCGCACTGTATGTACGGCAACCGCTACAGGTTCTGCAAGGGCTGCATGCTCGCTAGACAGTTTCTCTGGCAAGAGGTGAAGGCGGTTCACAGGAACAGCCACGTACTGCGCAAAACCTCCATCTTGATCAATGCCGATTAGTTTTAACTTTTTACAAACGTGAAACTGTCCTTTTACACAAGCTTCGCACGTTCCGCAGCTAAGCGTAGGCTCAACTGCTACGCGGTCACCTAAAGAAAATTCCGTTTCTCCTCGGATCTCCTCTATCACTCCGCTGAATTCATGTCCCATAGTGAGTGGCGCCTGTGCTCTAGGGTGTTTTCCAAAATAAATCATCATATCCGTTCCGCAAATTCCAGCATGAGATACCTTTACAAGCGCTTCTCCTTTTTTTATAACCAGTTTCGCTTTTTGCTGCATAACGGCTTTTGTTTCTGAAACGTAGACACCTGCTTTCATTTCTCCATCCCCTTTTGTATACTTGTCGACAAGTTGAAGAGAAAAATATTCAAAAATATTTCGAATATTTCATCCCTTTTTTTATGCTTCATTCAAAAGTGAAGCTGTTATGGTATTTCGCGTGTCTTCAAAGTGACGCTTCACTTCATCTTGAATGCGTTCTGTATTTTGAGACTTTAATGCCTTAATCATTTCATGATGCTGCTTAATCAGTGGGAGCACAGCTGCTTTATCATCTCGAAATCTTTTTTCAGTCGTAATTAAAAGAGCAGCTAAAATAATTTCACGGATGCTTTCCCACAATTTTAATATCCGCTTGTGGTCTGCTTCGATAATCACGAGCTCATGAAACCGCAAATCTTGATAAGCAAACTCTACATAGTCATCGTATTTAGCTGCCATCTTCATTTGATCAATGCTTTGCTCCAGCTTTTTAATAAGCGAATCATGGTTGACTTCAGATAAACGTTCTAAGACAAAGTGTTCTAAAAGCAGACGAACATCGTACAGCTCGTTTAAATCCCTAGTTGTTAAACCAATAACAACTGCTCCCATTCGCTGTAAATCAATGAGCCCTTCGTTTGAAAGGATCCGCAGCGCTTCTCTGATAGGAGATCGACTCATTCCAAACTCTGACGAGAGCTGATTTTCTGATAGTATGGTTCCTTTTTTCAGCTCGCCGCTCATAATTTGAATTCTTAATTTGTTTACCACTTGTTCTCCCAGCGAGGCTCCGCGAAGCCATCTTTCCGGGTAGGTTACTCTTTTAATGTGTCATCACTTCCTCAACCAACTTGTATACAAGTATTCAAGATTTAGTATATAGATAAGAAACCTGACTGTAAACGTTTTCTTTGCGAAATGTATATTTTTACAATTCTTTCTTACACTAAGAACTACTGATAAATAAAAGGTGGGAAGATGGATGAATCAAATTATATTATGGGGAATTCTTGTTATTCCATGGTTTTTACTGCTGCTGCTTGATAAACAGCGGGTTAAACGATTTTTTACTGTAGGGTTGTTTGCTGCATTAATGATGACAATCGCCTATCAAGTAGCGGAAAAAATGCACTGGTGGACGGTTCAAGAAAACGTATTTTTTCTTACTAGCATGGGAGCAACGATTTATTGCCTTCATATTGTGATTACGATCTTTGTCTTTTACCTTACGTATCCCGGGTTTATCTTGTACATAATGGTTAACATTATTTTGGATTTGATTCATGGTTATGTTATTGTTCCTTTTCTCGCTAAAATCGGACTTTATAATTTGTATGATATCAGTCATTTTGGACTTTTCCTTGTCATGACTACCGTAGCTATTATCCTTTACTTGTTTCAACGGCTGCTTGACTTTATATTTGAGGAAATCCCTGCATAAAAAGCCACAGCAAACGCTATGGCTTTTAATCAATAGAAAAATGGAATAACTGTATCTCCGCGAATCGGTTCAATAGCCGCATGAAACTGAATTCGTAAACTTTTTGACGTTTCGATGTCAGAGGCATCCATGACGTGAAAATGAATGTGAGGTTCGGATGAATTCCCGGAATTTCCACATCTTCCAAGCAGCGTTCCTTTACGAACCACGTCTCCTTTTTTCACAGAAACCGACCCTTTCTTCAAATGTGCAAGCACACTGTATTCTTTCCCTTCATGCTCAATAATAACGTAGTTTCCTAAGGAATTTTCTTTATTCGTGTGCCCAATTTCATTGTCTTCTTGGCCGTCAGCTGCTGAAACGACAACTCCTTTTAGCGGTGCTACAACCTTTTTTCCATAGGCATAGTAATCTTCGTTTTTCATTCCATCATTTTTATAGCTTTTCTTTCCTTTTCGCACGACTAAATCATATGCATACCTTTGGCTTTCGACTGGATGGTGATAGTTTAACACCTCATGCTTTCCTCCCCAATAGACAAACCATTCACTTTGAATCGGCATCGTATATTTGTTTGCACTCCATCGCTCTCTCTCTGAAAATGATTCTATAGGAGCAAGCACAAGTGCTTGTATAATGTTATGTTCATCAAATATAACGCTGATGGCTTTTGTCTGGGTAGAATTTATCCAAATAAACTGCTCAATTTGAGGAGTTAAATAAAGATTTGTTTCTAGTCTGTAGAACTGTTCTCCTTGATTAAACAATTTGCTCTGCTCCAAAAATTGCTGAAGCGAAACTTGACGTTTAAATTCTTCGCTTACACAATCATAAAGCTTCTGAAAATCCCCTTGTGCAAATAAAGTTCCAAACTTTTCTCTGATATTTACTTTTCTCTCTGTCTCCATCATTGTAATCCACCCTTTTATATGTATTTCAATTTGTTTGAATTATCTATAAGTAATACGTTTTATCTTATAAAAAGGTTTCATTTTCCAATTATTCTATCTAAAAATCTTCTTCTATGCCGTATTTACAATTTTCTCAATCCATTTTATACTTATTTTACAAATATTTGAAAGGGGGTGCAGCATGATGAAAATAACGTTAAATAAAAAAATCAAGCTGCGCCGAGTAAGTATTTTTGGCGCTTAAATTTTAAGGAGATTTCACAATGAAAGTAGCATTAGTACGTCATTACAAAGTAAACAAAGGGCTTCCAGAAAACCACCGTTTATCCACCGATGAACTAGTGGCTTGGTTTCAGGAATATGATGAATCAGATATTACGTATGGGGAGACTGATTTAAATAATATTGAATGGAAACGCTGTTTTTCAAGCGATATGCCGCGAGCACACAAAACGGCAAAGCATATTTATAAACAAGAGATCACTCTCCTTCCGGAACTTAGAGAAATACCTATGCCTATTATTCCAGTAAAATTCAAACTTCCTTTTATTCTCTGGGCATTACTGTTTCGCATGTCCGGACTCATCAACAAACAAGCTCGTAAAGATATGGCTGAGACTAAGAGAAAAGTAGCAGCAGTGCTAGATCGCGCTATTTCCGAGTCAGAAGATGATTTGCTGATTGTCAGCCACGGAGGCATTATGAAGTTTATGCGTAAAGAACTTATAAAACGCGGCTTTAAAGGGCCTCGGTTTGATATTGCTGTTAACGGAAAGCTTTATCTTTTTGAAAAGCAATAGAATGAAGCTTATTAGAAAAAGTCGCAGAGACTACTCTCTGCGACTTTTTAATAACCATTTTCTTCAATTGTTAATGCTTCACGCAAAGCGATATCTTTTCGGATATTATGAGCGATTTCACGCGTGATTTCTCCTTTTTCATAAAGTTCTTGCACCGTTTCCCGCTCGGTATGAAACGCTTTATAACATAAATCTCTCGTTGCTTTTTTACGTTTGCCTGAATTATACTCCGTACTCTCTTTTCTAAGTCTTGCCATGGATCTATGGTATTCACTAATGATAGCAAGTGAAATCATTCGATTTTCTTCGTTCATGTTTTCTTTAATGACCTTTATCGCTTCTTCAATCATTTGAATACGTACTTTGTTCACTTTACTTCTTCTGCGCAGGCTTTGTTTTCTTAAAGCCTGCTTATTCGGTGAAAAAATTCGGACTAGTAATAGCAAAACTTTTTTAAACCTCATCCAGCTCACCAATAATTTGTACCTTACACGATTGGTTACAGCCATTTCAAGCTTGTGCGTATGTTCCAAACAAATATACGCTGTCTCACGGTCTATTTTTTCCTCTTTTAATAGCTTTTCCACCAATTTCCCCTTGGCCTGAAGAGCCAGCAATCGAATTTCTTCTTCATACTGTTTGTTTTCAGAGGCTTCTAAAGGATGCGTTTTAACAATGATGTTATTAATCGTTGTATTATACGTTGAAATTAACGAAAGCGCTGCTCCACGATTTTCCTCGGTCATTTCTCTTTTTAACCGCTGAATAGCAGCTTTGTGCACTTTAATGCGTGCTTTAACCTCTTTTGTATTGCGCTCAGGCTTCTTCGGCGCCTTTTCTGTTTTCGCAATAACAGGTAAAAGAATGCTTGCCGCAACTAAGGTTAACAATATAACGCCTGCTGCTAGAAAAATAATCAGAGAGCGTTCCGGGAAATCACTGCCGTTATCAAGCGTATAAGGAATCGAAAACGCTCCGGCTAACGTAACAGCTCCTCGTACACCTGAAACCGTAATAATACCAATAGACCGAGGCTCAGGTTTTAGATGCTTGTTGTTTTTGTAATACCAGCCTACTGACCATGATACCATCACCCAAATAAATCGTAGTACAAGCAAAAAGACAGTAATAATCAAAATATAAAGAAGCACTTGTCCATTATTAAAGTTTGGATCTTGAATAATTGCTTTCGCCACTTTTGGTATTTGCAGACCAAGCAGCACAAAAACCAAGCCATTTAACAAATATAAAATCACCGTCCAAGTACTTTTTGATACCACTTTAAGCTGCTGGTTAGGTGATTCCTCTCGGTCGCGCTCAATCGCATGCACAATGCCGCCTGCTACAACTGCCAAGATTCCCGATAAATGAAAGTGTTCAGCAATGTAGAAGACAACAAATGGAGTTAGAATTTGTATTAACATATGAATCGTAATATCTTCCATTCCTAAACGTCGAACAAGTACACGCAGTCTGATAATCAGAAAAGCGATAAATGCTCCTACAAACAAACCGCCCAACGCTACCCAAAGGAACTGAAATGTAGCATCTACGATTGAAAAAACGCCCGTTACGGTAGCAGCTACTGCTACTTGAAACGCTACAAGACCAGAGGCATCATTCATCAGTCCTTCCCCTTCAAGCAAATGCATAATTCGCTTAGGCAGCTTTACTCGGCTCGCCATAGCTCCAACTGCCACTACATCTGTTGGGGACAAAATAGCGGCTAGTGCAAATGCCGCCGGTAACGGAATGGAAGGGATAAGCCAATTGATTAGATATCCCCCTACTGCCACCGTTACAAAAACCAGTCCCAGCGCTAGTAATAAAATAGGTGTACGAAGCTTCCAAAGAGCAGCTCTTGACACGTTTTTCCCATCATTAAATAATAGCGGGGCAATAAATAAAATAAAAAATAATTCAGGTTCCAAATGGACATCTCCGCCAAATGGCAATATAGCAAGCCCTGCTCCCAAAGCTATTTGAACTAACGGAACAGGAATAAATGGCACAAAATGATTAATGATATTAGATAGACCAATCAAAGCCAATAAGACTAATATCGTCAGAAAAAATTCCATAAAAACAATCGACTCCTACTTCTATTTACATCTCTTTAAAGGTATCACGTTGTCTCTTTTCGTTCATTTTATAATGTTTAGTTTACGCTTTTTCTGCCAAAAAATGTTGCGGGTTATTAAAAAGTGTTCTTTCTTTTCGATAAGTTTATTTCTACGGAGATTAAGGGAACAGTATACATGATATTCTTTATTTACCATATAAATCAGCTCATCAAACTTTTATAAAGGAGGTGTTCCCTTATCCGTTTCAACGGGGTAAGGAGATAAATTTGGAAACAGTAAATGTCATCTTATTCATCGTATTAATCATATTAACAGCCTTTTTTGTTGCAACGGAATTTGCCGTCATTAGGGTACGGTCGACTAGAATCGATCAGTTAATTGAAGAAGGAAACCGGAACGCTTTAGCAGCAAAAAAAGTAGTATCAAATTTAGATGGTTATCTTTCAGCCACACAGCTGGGCATTACGGTTACCGCATTGGGTCTAGGCTGGATAGGTGAACCTACTGTAGGTCATTTATTAGAGCCGCTTATTGACATGCTGCCTTTTGCTACATCACTTTCGCATGTCATATCTTTTGTTCTTGCTTTTTCGATTGTCACATTTTTAAATGTGGTAGCTGGAGAACTTGCGCCCAAAACGGTGGCGATTCAAAAAGCCGAACAAGTGACGCTGTTATTTTCCCGTCCTCTTATTCTTTTTTCTAAGTTACTTTATCCGTTTATTTGGCTTTTAAACCACTCAGCAAGAGGCGTTGTCGGATTATTCGGCCTGAAGCCAGCTTCTGAAAATGAAGTAGCTCATAGTGAAGAAGAACTTAGAATTATTTTATCTGAAAGCTATCAGAGCGGTGAAATTAATCAATCGGAATTTAAGTTCATGAATAATATCTTTGAATTTGATAATCGTACGGCTAAAGAAATCATGGTGCCTCGTACAGAAATTGTTAGCGTATCAGCAGATGAAACGATAGAAGAATTCTTAAAAATGGCTAGAGTAGAGCAATATACTCGCTATCCAGTAGTTATAGATGGAAACAAAGATCAAGTGGTGGGATTAGTTAATATTAAAGAAATATTAGCGGATTACATAAAAGAAGATGATATCAAACCACGTCCCGTGCAAACGTATATGAAACCCATCATTCAAGTCATTGATTCCATCGCCATTTACGACTTATTGCTTAAAATTCAAAGGGACAGAATTCACATGGCCATCTTAATAGACGAGTATGGAGGAACAACGGGGCTTGTAACGGTTGAAGACATTTTAGAAGAAATTGTTGGAGAAATTCGTGATGAATTTGATGATGATGAAATACCGGACGTACACAAAATTAATGAAAATCACTACGTACTAGATGCGAAGGTGTTGATTGAAGAAGTAAATGATTTACTCGGAACAACTATTGAACAAGAAGACGTTGATACCATTGGCGGCTGGATGCTGACCGAAAAGTTTGATCTTGCTAAAGGTGATAGCATCAAAAACGAAGGTTTTTCATTTAAAGTCATTGATATTGAACATCACCATATTAAACGAATCGAAATAACAAAGGAAAAAAGTACGGATCCCAGCTGATTATCCGTACTTTTTTTGATGCTCTTTTTTCATTTGCAAGTACTCTTTATTCTCTCGTACCTCTTTCCATTTTTCCATAAAAATTGATGCCGATTCTGCTTTTTGTTCATCAATTTGCCGTTCGTTACGCTCGCCGTCTTTGTTGTATTTCTTTCCGCCTTTGTAGTTCGCGTAGCGCCTCGATCGCGTGTATCCCATTTGGAGAAATTTCCGGGCCATGTCCATTCCAACAAAATCGCTTTTTTCTTTGTAGGTTAAAAAAAGCTGATAGATGGCGTCGGCGGATTCCTCAGCAATGTCAGGTGTACGAAAACGCCAGTGAGGAAGAATTTCACTTTTATATGGCTCAACAAGGAGAACTCCTTGTTCTCCTTTTCCTACTCTATACTTTTCAGGATGTTTTCTAAAATCGATATGTTCAAAGTCAAGTGAATAATCAAATGCCACGGCTCTTCCCTCCTTTTTGATCTCTACCCTTTACAAATGAATGATAAAACTTTTCTTAAAGAAGTTTTTCACATGCAGGTGAGGGTAATAATAGGTGGATAAGTATGGTTAACTTTTTTCTTCATACTAAAAGAAGTCCGAACTTATTAAATCATGATATGGGAGATTTCGTTATGTCAATAAAGCTACAGCAAAATCGAATAAAAGCTAATTTTTGGATTACTCCTTCTATGTACGGAATTGTTGCTTTTGTTTTAGCCACTATTAGTACATTTTTAGATCGATATTTGACAGCTCACAAACAGTGGTTAAAGTTAGTTCCTTCCGTGTTTCTAACGGATAAAGAGCTTGCTCATACTATTTTAAGTTCAGTATCAAATTCCTTATTAACGATGACGACAATTACGTTTTCTTCTGTGTTAGTGGTACTGACTACGTTTGTAGGTCAGTTTTCTCCTAGAACGATTCAGAACTTTAATACAGATGCCAAAACTCAGCGCGTGCTTGGCACTTTTATCGGTGGATACGTATACGTGCTTGTAGTGCTCATTCAAGTTCGCAGCAACCAAGTCAGCAATACTTTTATTGTTCCTTCATTAGCCATCGTGGTAGCATTCATTTGCTTAGGGATGTTTGTGTTTTTGATTCACCACGTCATCAACTGGATTAAAGTCGGAAATTTAATTTCAAACATTGCCAAAAAAACGATGCTTACCATTGAAGAGAGACGGCTAGAACAACAAAAGCACCCCGAATCAAAGAATGAAATACAGGTTGATTTTGATAGTGAAAACACACTGCAAATTAAAAGTAACAGACAAGGATATATTCAATATATCGAACTCAACCATTTAACAGCACTAGCATCTAAATTAAATGTCATTGTTAAACTCGAAAAAGCACCCGGAGAGTATGTAGAAGCAGACACACCGTTATTAACTGTAATCACTCACAATCAATCGTTAGAACGTGAAAAATTTCTTCATTGCTTGTTTATTACAAATGACCAAGAATCAATCCAAGACGTAAAATTAGGTATTCAAAAACTAAGTGAAATTGCATTAAGAGCTATTTCACCAGCTATTAATGACCCTGAAACAGCTATTAACTGCATTGAACAGCTCACGCAAGTGTTTATCAAACTCGGACAAAGCTATTCTTCCTCTCCTTATTATTGCGATGAAGAAGGACGTATTCGAGTGCTGCTAGAAAAACCTTCTTTTACGGATTATTTGTACAAAGCGTTCTATCAAATTCGCCATTATGGAAAAGAAGATGTTTCCGTGATGTCTGCTGTCATTAAGGCATTAACTGTAATCGCTGAAACAAATCGCTCTGCCATCAAAAACGACGTGTGGGTTTTTTCTTCCTATATCGTAGAAGGACTGCAAAAGGAAGAGTGGCTTAAAATGGACAAAGAGTTTCTTAATCAGCTTCTCAAAAACCTTGCAAAAGCTTGTGAAAAAAAATGCGAGTCTATGTTGATAGAATAAAAACCAAAAAACGCCGCTCATCAACTGAGCGGCGTTTTCTTACGATATAAAGTGCTCTATCTCTTCTCTCTTTTTCACTATTATAAGTTTATCGTTATATGACGTACGAAGGATATGCAAAATTTCAGGTTTACTTTGCTTTTTGAAATCTGAATTCCACTGAAACATTTTAATAAAAATAGAAAACGTGGGTGCATAATTCGCTTTTTCGATTTTAGCTTTTTGCAGAACATACCTTTTGATAATCAACCATATTCTTTTTAGGTAATGGGTGTCGAGAAAAATAATAAGGTCAGCTTCATTAAAGCTTTCATTCACCCACGTATAGTGTACGCCTTCTATGATTCATCCTTGTGAAGCTGCAATATGATGTAAACACTTTTTTCTATCCGCTTCACTTCTTCTTTTATCTCCTTCATGTGTTCGTTCCCACATAATATTATCAAGTTCGTAGTGAGGAACTTCTAATCTATGGGATAACAAACGGGCTAGAGTCGTTTTTCCACTTCCAACGGATCCAACGATATGTATTTTTTTACATGAAGCGCTTTGAATACTTCATCTCCTCCTACTTCAAACCTGTTCTTTTACACATATTGTATCATTCAAGTTCTTTTTCTCTAATGCAAACCAAAACGTTTTATGCTAGTATTTTATGGTACTTGACTGACAAAAGGAGTGAAAACACAGTGCCTAAAACCCTTTTTGGAAAACTTACGCTGTTTTGGATTGGACTATTTTTATTAATTACAGGTCTATTTTTTTATTATAAATATACAAACCAAGGGTTTACAGCTGCAGATTTATTCTTTCGCGCCTCTCCTCCTTTAGCTACTATTGGCTTTCTTTTAAGCGCAGCCGGACTATATGAAGAACGAGGAAAAAACAAGCTAATTCCTCTCGTTGTACTCACCATTAGTTTTATCATGCTCTGCCAAGCAGGCTATCACTTTATCCATATGCATACTCCACCGCCGCGTCCCTGACTTTGTCTCATTCTCATTTATAAAAAAGCTCTTCGTTTAGTATATTAAACGAAGAGCTTTATTTTCTATTCAAATAAATGCACAAGCTTTTTTGTATAGGGATGCCTGTTTTTATCAAATAGCTTTGCACGGTCAAATTGATCGATAACCTCGCCTTGCTGCATAACCATCATGCGACTGCTCATAAATTTTACTGCTGCTAAATCATGCGAAATGAAAAGATAAGACAGCTGAAAAGTCTCCTGCAAATCTTTTAATAAATTTAAAATCTTTGCTTGTACCGTAACATCAAGGCTCGCTGTTGGTTCGTCTAACAGTATCAGAGACGGACCTACACTAATGGCACGCGCAATCGCTACACGCTGAAGCTGTCCTCCGCTGAGTTCATGAGGATAACTCAGGGCATATTCCGAGCTGAGTCCGACTTTTTCTAACAAATAAAAAGCGATTTCTTTTTCATTTCTGCTCACATGAGATAAAAATGAAGGAACGGTTCGCTGCTGTCGCAAAGGCTCGAGCAAAGAATCGATGATTTTCACTTTCGGATTAAAAGAAGCCGCGGGATTTTGAAAGACAACTTGCAGGCCCAAACGAGCTTGCTGCAGTTTTTTCCCTTTTAACCGGTGAAGAGGTTTCTCTGCAAACCATACTTCTCCCTGCTGAATCTCTATTAACCTTAGCACGCTTTTGACAAGCGTACTTTTTCCGCTTCCACTTTCTCCGACAATGCCTACACATTCTCCTTTATCGATATGCAAGGAAACATTATTTAGCGCTTTAACGTCTTTGTACTGTTTCACAAGCTGCGTGACGCGTAATATACTTTTTTCTTTCATATCTCACTCCTATATCAACACTTTTTTCTGCGTATCTAACAATCGGTCAGGCGTTTTCCGTAAAGAAGGAATGGCGTTAAACAGTTTTTTTGTGTAAAAATGACGCGGAGTGTGAAGCAGAGATTCGATACTGTTTTCTTCCACGATTTCTCCTGCTAGCATAATGGCTGCGCGGTCCGCATATTTCCGCACATGACGCAAATCATGAGTAATAAACAGAATAGCACAGCCTGCTTCTTCTTTCAGCTTATACAGCAGCTGAAGAACTTCAGCTGCTGCCACGCTATCTAAAGCCGTAGTTGGTTCATCTGCGATAATCAAGGCAGGCTTCATCACCAGCGCTAAAGCAATCGCTGCTCGCTGAAGCTGTCCTCCGCTCAGCTGAGAAGCATAGCTTTTATACACGCGTTCATTAGGTAAATTCACCGCTTTTAAAACCTGAAAAATGGCGGCTTTCCTGTCTTTTTTAGACAGTTCACTATGTGTACGAACCGTTTCCTCAAACTGCTTTCCAATTGTTAAAAAAGGCGTAAAAGCGCTTCGATAATCTTGAAAGATATACGAAATATCTTTTCCAAGGATAGGCGCCTCTCCTTTCTGCTTAAAGATAATAGATCCTCCTTTAAGCGTTACATCTGAAGGCAGCAGTCCTCCTATCGAAGCAGCAGTGATGCTTTTCCCGCTTCCGCTTTCTCCAATGAGCGCCATCCACTGTCCTTGCTCGATTGTAAAAGAAACGTCTTTTATGATTTGTTTTGTTTTATTATGAATGGCTAGATGCTTTACTTCTAAAACGATGACGATCACCTCTTTTATCGATTAACTTGATATTTTCCTCGAATATATTCACCTAAAGCTGTAAACGTCAGCACAAATAAAATAATGGTCACACCTGGTATCAACATTAGCTGCGGAGCATTGTAAAAGTAAGCCCTGCCTTCATTTAGCATCGTTCCCCATTCCGGAGTAGGCGGCTGAGTCCCTAGTCCAATATAGGATAATGAGGCCATCATTAAAATGATTTTCCCTATATCCAGCGTAGCAAGAACAAGAATATGTCCCCCGACGTGAGGAAGAAAGTGGCGAAAGATTAAAGGTAGTGTTCCCACTCCGTTTAATTTAGCGATCAGCACATATTCTTTTGACTTTTCTTGAAGCACAATACTCCGCACTACCCTTGCATAACTAACCCACTTTACAATAACCATCGCAGCAATTAAGTTCAATAATCCAGGCCCTAACAGTCCGCTTAAGACAATGGCTGCAATATAATCAGGAAAAGCTAAAAAAGCATCTACAATTCTCATTAAAAAGCGATCTATCTTTCCTCCAATATACCCTGCAACTAAACCAACCGGGACTCCAATCAAAAGAGAGAGCACTAAGACAAGAAAACTAGTTCCAATTGTAGTCTGAGCTCCAGCTATGATTCGTGAAAAAAGATCTCTGCCTAAGTGATCAGTCCCTAGCCAGTGATCACTGTTGGCTTTTTGAAGCCGGTCTTGCATATTGACTTGTGTGGGGTCCATTGGTATTAGCTGACTTCCAAACAGACAAAATAAAATAAGCACAATACCACACATGCTTATTACTACAAAAAGAAGCTGCGGCTTTTTCACGTTTTATCCCCTCCCTTTACATAGAGCTGGGGATTTACATATTTGTAGCTCAAATCCACAAGTGAATTGATTAAAACAACAAACAGGCCCATCCACAAAATATACCCTTGAATCACAGGATAATCACGATTCATAATCGCATCAATAACTAATTTTCCAATTCCAGGATAAGCAAAAAGCACTTCAATAATAACCGTTCCTCCAAGTAAACTCCCTAAGCTTGTCCCTAAAATGGTAAGAATGGGTGTTAAGCTATACCGAAACGCATGGAAAATAAAAATGCGGCTTTCACTTATTCCTCTTGCTCGAGCAGATCGTACAAAATCTTGTTTCAATCCTTCTAGCAGACTAGCTCTAATCATTCGCATATACACAGCGGACATGGCAAAACCAAGTGTTAAAGAAGGCAGCACAAGATGGGCTGCTGTGCCTGTACCCATTGAAGGAAGCCATTGAAGACGTACAGAGAACAGCTGTATAAACAAAAGACCGAGCCAAAAGCTTGGAATAGACGCTCCAATTAAAGAAATACTTCTGCTGAGATAATCAATCCACTTATTTGGATATAGTGCTGACAGCGTTCCGAGTGGCACAGCTATTAACAGCATCACAACCAAAGATGCAACCGTCAAGCGCAGCGTAGCCGGAAACTTCTCTACCAATTCATCAATGACGGGCTCTTTTGTCATATACGAAGATCCTAAATCAAACTGAAAAAAACGCGTCAGCCATTTTCCATATTGAATATATACAGGTTCGTTAAACCCTAGCTCTGTTCTCAAACTATTTATTTGTTCCTCAGACACTGCCACGTCATCTACGCGAAGCATTTGCTTAACCGGATCTCCTGGAGCTAGCTTCATTAAAACAAAGCTGAGAAACGATAGTATAACTAAAAAGATGAGTAATTCTATTATTCTTTTACCAATTAATTTCATATCTACTTCACATCTAAATCCTTTGTTATCACATAGTATTCACTTTTGGCTGTAACCCAATTTTTCACATTGTCTCTATAGGCTACAAAATTGTTCGGGTGAACAATCGAAGAATGCAGCGTTTCCTTTTCTGCTATTTCTCCGGCTTGTCTTGCTAACTTATTGCGCTGTTTTTGATCAACGGTTTTATTAAGCTCATCAATAATGGAAGCTAATGCTGGTTCATGAAAATGTCCAACATTAAATGCCCCTCCCTCCGTATAAAGAGCATTAAAGAAATATCCTGCATCTCCTCGCGGCGCGGTTACTAGGCTGTATGTAACGATTCCCCAATCATCTTTTGTTGTCATATACTCATCCATATTTTCCACTTGTTGAATGTCTATTTTCACACCAATCTTTTTGGCTTCTGACTGAAGCATTTGTGACATTAAAGGCAGTTCTGGACGATAAGGGTATGTAACAAGCTTAAAAGAAAGTTGTTTTCCATTTTTTATTGCTTTTCCATCCTTGAGTATATAACCGGCTTTTTCTAAATGTTTTTGAGCCTCACTTGGTCCGTAGGTTTTCGTTTTTTGATCGTTCGAAAAATCCAAACTATCTAAAAATGGACCTGCTGCTGGTGAACCTTGACCTGCGAGCGCTGTGTTGACAACATCCGTGGGATTTAATAATACATCAAACGCTTTTCTCACATTTTTATCTTTAAACGCTTCTTGCCTTGAATTATAGAAAAGCATTTGATTTCTGAGGCTCGGCTGTATATCTACTACAATAGATGAATCTTGTTTTAAAGTATTTAAGCTTTCAATTGCCGGACGATATACAATATCAGCTTCACCTGATTGTAAAGCAGACGTGCGTGCATTTTCATCATCATTAAATGTTAACACAACTTCATCCAATTTTGGTTCCCCGTCCCAGTATTCTTTATATTTTTTTACTTTCATTTCACTATCCGGTTTAAACGAAGCTACTTTAAATGGTCCCGTTCCCACTGGTTTACTTTTTATATCTGAAGTATCTACATCAATAATTGCCGTGTTTGGATGAACAAGTTCAGAAGGCAGCGTAGCAAGCGGCTCTGTTGTTGTAATGGTCAAGATTTGGCCACTGGCTTTCATTTCTTTAATTTTAAGTGCACTTTTCATTGCTTCACTTTCTTTTATCGTTCTTTCTAACGAATGTTTCACGGCTTCAGCATTCAAATCCTTGCCATTTTGAAACGTAATTCCGTCTCTAATCTCAAATATCCAGGTCGTCCCATTATCTTCTGTTTTCCATTTCTTTGCGAGCCACGGTTCAATCTGTAATTGCTCATTCACTTTGACTAGCGTCTCAGCAATTCCCGCTCTTACAGTTGTATAATTTAGCTGCGGATCGAGCGTGTCGCTTGGAAAATTTGATACAAAAGTAAGTGATTTCTTTCCACTCTTTTGTTCGGTACTCGCGGAGTTATCCGAACATGCAGCCAGCAGACCTATCGTAACAAGCATTGAGCATAGCAGACTTATCTTTTTTCTCATATAAACCCTTCCTTTATTAAAAACTATCCTTCTTTTATGTACTGCCTCTAAATATAATCCTCCTTTAAATCGTAACGATTATTATTATCATAAAAAGTTTAATTTGTTTACCTTACTTTGTCAACAAAGGTTTTTAAAGGATACAGGTGCTCTAGCACCTGCTTTCACTCGTTGTGATGATTGAATTTATTGATAACGTATACAAATGAGCATAAAAAAACAAAGCCTTCTCGAGGCTTTGTTTATACAGCATGTTTTTTTCTTTTATATTTCCACATCATATATCGATAACGAATCGTGCAGTCTATACAATATCCCATCAGCGCTACACCCGCAGCAAGAATCACCATTATACTAAATACATAGCCAACAAACGTATAACTAAGTAAAAATGAAATGAAAGCAATCCCAATGCATATCGTTGCAATCCATTGGTTAAAAAGCTGCTGAGCCCGGTCTTCCATCTGATACGAAGAAATAGGTTTCTTGAGAAGCTTTTTACCTGCCATAATTACAGGATTACGCTTTGTTACAAGTGTGACTACTCCAACGAGAAAAGGCAAAAGTAAAAGCCACTTTGCCGCAAGTAAAGCGATCAAAACCGTTATAACGATAAAGAGTTGATTAAGCTGAACTAATGGTTTGGGAATGCTCATGGAACTCCTCCTTCTTAAAACCTATTATACAAATTGGTTTACTAATTTAAAAGAAAAAGCACTCCAAATGAGCGATAAGACTTATATAAAAAAGTTACATAATTTCACTAACGTACTTTAAGATCAGTATCGTAAATAAAATCAAGACAACGTATCGTAAAGAACGGATTCGACGTTGAAGAAGACGTTTTACATGCCTTTTATTACGCATATGGGTTCTTCCTTTCGTATATTGAATTGTCTTTAGACACACTTATATCATACTTTTTCGGAAAACACCAACGTCAGAAAAAATTGCCAAGAACCACAGCTTTATGCGCTTAAAAAGCCTTTTCCAATTACGTCTCGTACATCGTGTACAATCACAAATGCTTCATCATCAATTTTTTTAATTAACTTTTTAAGTTTAAGAAGCTCTTGTTTATTAATGACAACGTACAAAATTTCTTTTGATTCTTTTGTATAGTTCCCTCGACCGTTTAGAATCGTTACCCCGCGATCAAGCTGTTCATTGATTTGGTCCGCTACCTCGTTTTTGTTGCTTGAAATAACGGTAACGGCCTTTTTGGCATCAAATCCTTCAATAACGAAGTCAATTACTTTTGTTGTAATGTAAAGCATGACGATCGTAAATAGTAACTTTTCGATTCCAATAATAAAATAAGAAGCCAATACCACTAGTAAATCAACAATTAAAAGTGCATGACTGACTTTCCAGTTTAAAAACTTATTTAGAATTCGAGCAATAATGGCTGACCCTGCTGTTGTTCCACCAACTCGCAAAATCATCCCAATTCCAACGCCTAGCAGTACACCGGCAAAAACCATGCCAATGAGCTCTTCGCGAAGATGAAGACCCCAGCCTTCAGTTACGTGAAGAAAAATAGATGTAGTGATAATCGTAATCATTGTATAGACGATGGTTTTTTTCTCTAAAAATTTATACCCTACGATAAGCAAGATACCGTTTAGAATAAAGTTAGTGACGCCTGTTGAAAGATGCGTTGTATAATATAAAATAATGGATATACCCGTAACGCCGCCTTCACCCAGTCCTATTGGAATGACGAACATGTTAACTGCAAGTGAAAATACAAACGAACCTATTAATAAAAAGATGACATCTTTTACTGTTTTACTCATCAATTAAACCCTCCTCGGCATAAAAATTCACATAAAAAAGCCCCTTCTCCAAAAGAGAAGAGACGCTTATGTTTAGTTTTTATATTACGTATTCTTAAATTGCCATGTATGACTATAATATGTTCACATACGTTTGTCAAACGGAAAGTTTATGCATTATGTGTAACCAAGGCTATGAGTCATTTATCTTTTATGTATACTAGGAATGTTTTAATTTATTTAAGCAAAGACGGATGCAGGAATTAGTCGACTCAATTAATTCTTTATCGCCTTTTTTCAATCGAATTTCTAACGCGCGTTGAAAATAGTGATGTGCTCTGGAAACAACCCGCTGATCAAGTAAACATTTTCCATAATGCTGATAGACAAAGTCTTCATATATGTGAAGGTCTTCATCTGCTTTTAATTGTTCAATGAGTAGCTGAAACGTTTCATTCGCCTTATCCCACTGTTCTTGCCAGTGATATGTATGTCCAAGTCGGATCGTATTCAAAAATTCACCTATTGTATCAGCATGTCGGTCATATAGATAAATGGCCAGCTGCAA
Organism: Priestia megaterium; assembly: GCF_009497655.1. Taxonomy (NCBI): domain Bacteria; kingdom Bacillati; phylum Bacillota; class Bacilli; order Caryophanales; family Bacillaceae; genus Priestia; species Priestia megaterium. The sequence goes on from NZ_CP023317.1 coordinate 2,789,664, forward strand.
GTGTCTTTCACTGCTCGTTAATTCTCCAAGTATGCGCTCATATACACCAATATGTCCATATGTTTTAGCAGCGGCACACTCATCCTCTTCTTCAAGAGCTCGTTTCTTTAAATAGATGATTCCCTGCTTCATTTGGTGTGGGTTAACCGGAACTTCTCGAAGCTGTTCATTAAATCGATAACTCATATTAAACGGAAGATCTCTGATGTTCATGCACGCTCCTTTCATGTGGCACATCAGCAAACATACTTTCATGACCGCTTGCTTATGGTCCATTGGATGTAGGATTCTTTCCATTTTGATACGTTTACGCGATTTACAGGAAAGCTCAGCAAAAGTGCTGAGCTGTTGGTTCTTATTATTTTACTTATATATCCATTTTATCACAAAAAATACTACCGTAAAGATGATCAGGCAGTCTTCATATAAAAAAATGGTTTTTTATCAATAAAAATGGTTTTATGCTCTTGAAAGCCTATACGCTGATACAATTTTTTGGCTTCTATATTATTGTATTCAACGTTTAACGATAAAAACATCTTACGCTTTTTGGCTTCTTGCTTGGCTACATTTAAAAGAGCCGTTCCTATCCCTTTTCCGCGGTAATCTTCGTCTACACACAGAGAATCAATATAATAATCTCCATGTTCAGTTTCTATATCAATTTCCCACGCTGGATTATTAAGTTTCGCACGCACAAAACGCTTAACTGGTTCATAAAGCGTTTGTAACATACTTCCTTCGTAGCAAAGCATAAGTCCAACTACCTTCTCATCGACTTCTGCGACTGTAATATGATGATAGCTATAGCGATTCTTCTCAGACAGAATAAACGCTTTAAGTCTTAAAAGCGCTTCTTCATTCGTTGTAGCCGCCGTATGAGAGCGTGCAATACTCCCAAGCATGTCATAAAGTAATTCCGTTACAGCAGAAGCATCTTCTTTTCTTGCTTTCCTTATTTTCACGATTTTCAAACTCCCTTTATTCTCTTCGCTTGCGTTATTTGTAGCAAAACTTCTTACCTATCTACTTTAACACGAAAAAGAAAAGAAAGAAAAAATTAACTCCTAATCTTCCTTTCATTGTATAATTAATGTATATTTTCAAATGAATGGATGATGACTATGAAAAAACGCTGTCAGCAGAAAGATAATACGATGAGCGGGAGAGAACTTATAGCGGAGGTTCTTTTACAAGTGCCTCAGCTGCTCATATGGCCCCTGCGTCTTCTTATACGAATTGGTCGTTCTTTGTTGGACGGTATTTAGCCAATCCTATACACATACTTACGGAACTCACAAAAAAAGAAACTCAGCAGCTACTGAATTTCTTTGTTAGTTTTTTGCTTTTTTGTATCCTGCTTCTTGTGCATCTTTTTCAGTACAGAACCAAATGACGTTGTTCATTGTTTGATTGTAGTGTGCCCCTGTTGGCACGTGATAAATTTTAGAGTTTTGATTTCCTTTTATTTTACCTTCGCAGCTTGTGGCAGATTGAGTATCTTTTTGATTAGAAGAGGACTGATTTTTTACAGCATCCGTATTATATCCTTTTTCTTGGGCATAGTTTTCAATACTCCAGATGCCTTTTTCGCTTTTTCGAGCCTGCTCCTGTATTTTCTTAAATTCGTCTACGTACTTTGTGTTAGGAGGAAATACCGCTACGCGGGCTAGCCCTTTTGCTAGCAGCTCTTCATTGTATAGCTCATTGTCTATCCATATATACGCAAGTAACCGTCCATATTGATCACGTTCTTGCACATCAAATTCAAGAGTGATTTCCTGCCCTTCTAGCCTTTTTTTCGTGTAAGCAGATGCTTCTGGACCAAAGGGCTGTACGCCTAGTTTGGGATGCTTTGTTTCTGGGGTATCGACAAGAAGTAGTCGTACGCGATCCGTCTTTCCGTTCAGCATTTTTACTTTAAGCGTATCGCCATCCACCACTCTTTCTACCGTAGCTGCCTCACCTACTACGTCTTCACGACTTGCTTTAGAAGGACTATGGTCTTCTTCTTGATCTGATGAACCTTCTACTTGAACTTCTTGTTTTGTATCCGTAGAAGGTGTGCTTGAATGACTTGCCTGCTCATCACTGCATCCAGTAAGAAGCAGCATAAACATCGCGATCATGATGTAAATAATTGCTTTTATTTCTTTCAAAACCCGGGTCCTCCTTTAACACATTCCCTATCTACTATATAAAAGTAAAATGATTTTATAAATAGTGTAAATCACCTAAAAACAAAAACTCGTGAAAATACCTTTCACGAGTTTTTCGCGCAGCTTGTTTTAAAGTCATTATTTTAAATAGCATTTATTTTATTTTTATTTCACAAACACATTTTTCGTTTTTGTGTATCCAGATTTTTAATCATGAGGATATTTTACACTATAAATACATTTATCGTCTACCGGCTTATAAAAATAAGGAATAGCCGCACAAATAGAATAAGTGTGAATATTTCAATATCATAACTGACTACCATAATGACTATTTTTTTGTAACATAAATAAGAGCCCTTACTAACAATAGCTAATAGGGATCTTCAAACCTTTGTTTTTACGATCGAATTTTTTGTTTGCGCATCCACTGGGTAGCGACCCACTTTTCTCCTTTTATAACAGGAGCTCCCCCGTGGAGAGTACGGTCATTAAGTTCAGCATCACTATAAAAATATTCAAAGTACACGGCCATTCCCTTTGTCGGAGATACGGAAAGACCCAGCTTAGGAAAATAAGTTTCTCCTCCTTCTTCCACATCATTTAAGTACATAACCAATGTACTAATACGGTTATTTTTAGATGCTTTACTTGCAGAAGTGAAATAGTCGTGATGCGCTTTGTATTCTTGATCAGGCAAGTATTTTAAAACTTGAAGGCCTTCAGCATATTCAATAGACGGTCCCATTATCTTAGAAAGTCTCTTTTCAATTTGATGTACAAGCTCGTTTTCACTTTCTTCAAAAAACATGCCGCTGCTCGTTCGAATACTGTTTACTTCACGTTCAGCTCCAATTTTTGATCGCTGCATTTTATCTTTGGATAGCTGTACAAGTTCGTCACATTCTTCGGTACTTAGGACATTTCCTAAAACTAGAACAAGAGGCTCTTCAAATCGAGCAACAATATTAATCTCTCTGTCTTCTAATTTAATTTTATTCCCTGAATGGCTAAAAATCGTTTGTTCTTTCGTTAGTAAAGATGTATTAGTTGTAATCATCTTTTATCGGCTCCTCAAAATAGCTATTTTCCAATTCTTCACTCCATTATATGTAAACGCTTACTAATAAGAATTATATCATGTATACGAAGTAAATTCTGCTAGCAAAGGAAATAAATAAAAAGAAGCCCGCAATATAACGGAGCTCCTTCATTTTTTCTTATAGATTTCACTTATATTTTAAACACTTTATAAAGCAGCCTAAAAAAATTCTTTTAATCTAAAGCATACGTGCCAAAGGCCGCCTAAAATCAGCGGTACGCAAGTTCTTTTTTACTTAAATTCAGCGTTTGTGCTGTAGAAACATGAATTTCGTTAAAAAGCGCTGGATTTTCTACCAGTGACAAGCCGTAAGAAGGAATCATTTCTTTTATTTTTGGTTCCCATTTCTTCATATGCTGGGGGAAACACTTTTCTAGCACTTCAAGCATAACATGAACGGCAGTCGAAGCGCCTGGCGAAGCCCCGAGCAATGCAGCAACGGAACCATCCGCTGAACTCACAACTTCTGTACCAAATTGAAGAGTTCCTTTACCTCCGGCTTCCGTATCTTTGATTACTTGTACACGCTGACCCGCTACGACGATATCCCAGTCTTCGCTTTTTGCGTTTGTAATAAACTCGCGAAGTTCTTCCATACGCTTTTCATTGGACAACAGCACCTGCTGAATCAAGTATTTCGTTAAGCCCATCTCTTTGACGCCTGCTGCTAACATCGTTAAGATATTATTCGGTTTTACAGAATTGATTAAGTCCAAATTTGAACCCGTTTTTAAGAACTTTGGTGAAAATCCGGCAAAAGGTCCAAACAGCAGTGTTTTTTTGCGGTCGATATAGCGTGTATCAAGGTGTGGAACCGACATCGGTGGAGCGCCAACCTTTGCTTTTCCGTACACTTTCCCGTGATGCTGCGCCACAACTTCGGGATTAGTGCATACCATAAATAATCCGCTTACCGGGAACCCTCCAATATGTTTGGACTCAGGAATACCCGTTTTTTGGAGTAAAGACAGACTTCCGCCTCCTCCTCCGATAAAAACAAAGTTCGCCGTGTGATATTCCTGTTTGCCGCTATGAATATCATGTACTTTTACTTCCCACGAGCCGTCTGCGTTACGTGTCAGATTTTCAACGCTGTGGTTATAGTTTATTTCTACGCTTTTACTTTTTAAATGTGTAAACAACATACGAGTTAAAGCTCCAAAGTTCACGTCCGTCCCTGAGTCAATTTTGGTTGCCGCAATTGCTTCAGTCGATGTACGCCCTTTCATAACAAGCGGCATCCATTCTTTTAACTTTTCAGGACGATCCGAATACTCCATCCCTTGAAACAACGGATTATTTGATAGCGCTTCAAAACGTTTTTTCAAAAAGGATACGTTCTTTTCTCCTTGTACGAAACTCATGTGAGGGATTGGCATAATAAACTCTTGCGGATGATGAATTAAATTACTGCTTACAAGGTACGACCAAAACTGTCTTGAAAGCTGAAACTGTTCATTAATTCGCACGGCTTTCGTAATATCTATGGATCCGTCAGCTTGTTCAGATGTATAGTTCAACTCGCACAGTGCAGCATGGCCCGTCCCTGCATTATTCCATTCATTGGAGCTTTCTTCTCCTGCATCTGCGAGTTTCTCAAATACTTTGATTTCCCATTCCGGCGCTAACTCTTTTAGTAAAGATCCCAACGTTGCGCTCATCACTCCGGCCCCAATTAAGATAACGTCTGTTTTTTTATATACATTGCTCATCACAATCTTCCTTATCTTTTATATTTTAAAAAAGCACCTTTTAGCAACACGCCTGTTCTACCTGACTCTCTATAGATTAAGTATGTCTGACAAGTTGTCTGTCTTACATAATGGGAGTTTTTATACATACCCTTTCATCTTGTCCTTTTTTAACATGCTCAATATCACTTCAGCGGTTTCTTCAACTGCTTTACCTGAGACATTAACAATAGGACAGCCAATGCGCTTCATAATTTTCTCAGCATAGTCCAGCTCTTCAAGGATTCGATCTACATTGGCATAATTGGCTTGAGACGCTAAACCTAAATTTTTTAATCGTTCTTTTCGGATTTCATTGAGCTTATCCGGTGTAATAACTAAACCAATACATTTATTTTTTGGAATAGTAAAAAGTTCGTCAGGAGGCGTCACTTCTGGAACTAACGGTATATTCGCTACTTTAAGACTTTTATGAGCTAAATACATAGAAAGTGGCGTCTTAGATGTTCTCGAAACACCAATCAACACTAGATCAGCTCGCTTGATGCCTCTGAAGTCTTGTCCATCATCATATTTAACAGCGAATTCAACTGCTTCTACTCTTCGAAAATAGTTATCGTCTAATTTTCTTGTTAATCTCGGTTGAAGATTAGGTTCTTTATTAAAGGTTTGGCTAAAGGCACTCATAAGAGGGGTCATCAAATCAATGGCTACAATTCCTTCGTCTTGTGCCGTTTGGTCAAGATACTGTTTTAAAGGTGGGATGACGATAGTATACGCAATGATGGCCTCGTTACACCTTGCTTCGGCAATGATATTATCAATATTTTCCTCATTTTCTACGTAAGAAGTATTTTGAATTTCAATATCTTCTCCACTAAATTGAGTTAAAACTGCTTTTACCATCAGCTCAGCCGTTTCACCTACTGAGTCGGAAACTATATAGACAATTTTTCTTTTATTCACATTAAATCTTCCTATTCTTTGATTTTAATAGTTTAATAACGCTAATATTTTTTATTTAGCAGCTTACAAGATACACAATTTAATAGTAATGAATAGATAAATATGCTGGTCACTGTGATTATAAACACTTTAACAAAACAATTAAATTAAGAATTTGTGCCATACTAATTACGAAATAAAGCTAAATATGTTATACTATTTTCGTTAAATGTTATATTAGCATTAAACATACGGAGATACAATCCCTTTTCTGCGCATTTTATAAAAAGTTTGAAGAAAGAAAAAGTTTAGATTTTAAAATGTTTTATGCTTTGGCATGGTGCACTCATCAGGGCTGAGAGGCGTTTTGCAGGAATAGGCACGAGGATAGTTATGTTGTTTATAACATGATTTTTAAATTATAGAAGATTTATTCTTATCTATTCTTTTTAGCCAAGAGTGCTATAACTAAAAATAATGAACGGTTTACTTTTTACCTTATGCATACTAAAAACACCGCCTAAAAGACGATGTTTTGAATAGTTGGTTATATGTCGTAAAATAGATTCATTTTTATAAAACGGGATTACTTCTAGTAGATTTTTGTAATAAAAATTTAGAAAGGTAATGGGAGACGCCGTTTTCGTCACAGTTAAATTCCGTTACGTCATCGACAATTTCTTTAATATGATCCGGCGCGTTTTTCATCGCTACAGCATAGCTGGCAAACTGAAACATTGGTAAATCATTGTTGCTGTCGCCAATTGCTAGAATGTCTTGCTCGGGCAAATTAAAATGTTTTAACATTTGCTGAATTCCCGTTGCTTTATTTACGTTTGCCACCATCACTTCGACATTGTGTTTAGATGAAGTAGAAGTTGTAAAGTCTGTTTCTTGCTTGAGTTTTTCAAGCTCTTCTTTCCATTTATCGATATGCTCGTGCGTTCTTGCAAAGAAATAGAACTTTGAAAATTCACTTCCTTCTACGGAATCTTTCCAGTCAATTTCTTCTTTAATTGCTTGTTTACGAGAAAGCCATTCGTTAATTTCCACGCTGTCTGGCTTTGGCTCTTTAATTTCATTTTCAACATACGGCTGATCTTGTTTTAACGTCACGCGAGGTGTGCCATACGGGAAAAGCTCGTAGTATACCTTGTTCGCTCTTGCTTTTTCAATAATAGTTTCCACCAATTGAAGTGAAAGCGAATGCTGAAAGACTGATTCTTTTCCTACGTATCCTGCCATACCATTTGATGTGATAAATCCATCTACTTGAAAGCCTTCAGGAACTAACTCTTCTATTTCATCAAACGCTCTTCCCGTAGCAATAAAAACAAAAATTCCCTGTTTTCGTAATTCGTCAATGGTTTCTTTTGTTTGAATACTTACTTTGTTGGAGCGATTTAATATCGTACCGTCCATATCTAAAAAAATTGCTTTAGGTTTTAACAACATATTTATTCCCCCTATTTGTAAAAAGAGTGTACTTGGCAAGTATAAACTTTTCCATTTTCAAACTCAATGAATGTACTTTGCTTTTCTCTTTTATAAAGCTACTATAATACTCTCCTTACATCTAAAATTGTACAAGCGCTATAAAGAAAGAATTTTATATTTGCAATAAGCCTTTATATACTAATAGCTGGTTAGGCTAATTTGATATAAAACAGCATTCACAAAAACGAATTTTCCTTTTAGCCTTTAGAGTATCGTTCAAAAAAGATATAATAAGAGTGTTACAGATTAAATACATGCAGAGGAGGTCAACATGAACGAACCATCCAATTTTTCTCCTTACCTTATTAAACAAATCAGCGATGCGATCGATGACAATATCAAAGCAAAGTGTATAGACTTTTTATATGATTCTCATTCGTTTTTTTCGAATGAAAAAGATTTTATAGAAGACTACATTTTAAATATATTGCAAGATACGTTTGTTTTAGAGAATAAATTAATAAATCCTAAGGAAATACGAAACCCAGCCTACAAAAGAAGACAATCAAATAAGAAAAACTGGCTGCAAACATTAAAAAAAGATATTAAAGCAGAAAAGCCTAATCCTATTTTTGAAGACATTGAATTAGCCAAAAAAGTGATGGATAAAAAAGTAGATACCGAACACTTAAAAAAGCTGTTTGGCGTGGAAAAACCTGAAGATATTTTAAAGATAAAGTTAAAAGAAGTAGAGGCATGGGCTAAAAGCAAAAAAACAAACATTACCGATTTTCCTTATTTAGATTCAAAAATGAATTATCAAATAGAGAAAGCATTTCACACGGACTTTACTTTTTTAATTGCGGAAATCATCTTAGAAAAATACAATGGAAATTTAAGCAACTGGATTGATAAACGATTAAATTCGTGGGTAGAGGCGCCTATCTTCTCAAACGAAAGTCATTCTCTTAAAACCAATATGGAAGTTAAAACAAACTCCCAAGAAGTCGTTTTATATAATGACTATAAAGTTGATGAAGAATATTTCATTCGCACCATTATCCCTGTGAATGATAATCAAACGGTTCTTTCCAAACGAAATATGGTTTTAGACCCAAAAGATTCCCAAATTATCCAGTTTGCTCTTTCACAGCGCGACGAGATGTTTTATAAAGAAAAAACGGTGACTCTTGATTTAGCGGATATCGTGAAAGAAATTTATAATTCAAAAGGTGTAAAAAACTATGAAGCCGTTGAAGCCCGCATTATGAAAATTGCCAGGTATCACGTAGAAGGTGTAGCAAAGAAGAAAAATTCCAGAGATACAAAATTTGCGATCAACTTCTTTCAAAAGGCTGTTATTGAAACCGATGAAGTAACGGGCAGACGATATGCAACGATTGTATTTAGCGATGATACGCATCAAGGCTTTTTAAATCAGCAGTTTGTACAAATATACAGTGATGTTATTAAAAAGTTTAAAGATAACTCGCTGTCTTCTTTACTGCTTTATGCATTTCAAAAAGAGCGTTTAGACTGTTATTTACAAGAAAAGTCTTACACTCATTTTTACCCGTATCAATATTTTGCTTCAAAAGTTCGTTTTCGTTCAAAGAAAATTGATGTAAACCTAAAATTAATTAATGAATCTCTAGCAGAATTTGTTAGCAATCAAGTACTGATCCAAAGTTATCAGCAAAAACTTCAAGGATTTGAAATCTCTTTTATTCCTCTTCAAAATTATGAAATTCAAGACTATTTTGGAGGAGAACATAGAGAAACATTGGAAGGGTAAATCATTCCCTTCCTTTTTTATTTGACATTTTGCCATTTTCGTCTTTTTGATACAAAATCTCCCTCTATTTTCATTTCATAGTTTGGAAGTTTTGTCATTTTTAACGTACTACACAAAAGCTTTTGCCGTTTTTGACGTACTACTCCGCTTCTTTTGCCGTTTTCTGCGTATTAATTACTGTCTTTTGCTGTTTTTGACGTACTACTTTGCTTCTTTTGCTGTTTTTGACGTACTAAATTCATTTTATTTACTCGTCATCACTTATTAATTGTTAATTATTCTCTTTTTTTCGTAAAACAATCCTACCTTTTGCCATTTTTGACGTACTCCTTCACTACTTTTGCCGTTTTCTGCGTACTAAACATTGCTTTTCCCTTTGTTATGTCCTTTTCAAACCCTATTTTTTATTTTTTTCGCAGCATATATAAAGCTTTGGCCATTTTTGACGTACCAAACGATATCTTTTGCTGTTTTTAGCGTACTACCAGGTCGTTTTTGACGTTTTTCACGTACTAAAAATAGCTTTTGCCATTTTTGACGTACTATTGAAATTCATTGTGTTATTTACAGCGATCAGAGAAGTGATTTTTTTCCCTTTTTTTAGGTGAATCGAGATCACTTTTGCTGTTTTTGGCGTACCACTCTTCACTTTTGCTATTTTCGGCGTACTATATTGAGCCTTTTGCCGTTTTTTACGTACTAAAACGCATAAAGTTTTTTTTGATTTTTACTGATCGTAACAAACACTGTTCTACCGGCGCTTGCTTGCTTTTGCCGTTTTTGTCGTACTAAAAAACCTATACGCTGAATCCCTTGCTATGACAGCATTCTTTGAGCCTTTTGCCGTTTTTCGCGTACTACTCGTTCGTTTGCGATTCTGTTTCTTATTGATATAATTTTCACAAGGTATTCTTTGTTATTTTACCCTAATAAATTATTGTTGATATGAAATAGATTGGAGGGATTCTCATGATAAAAAAAGAATTTGCGAAAATTGGAAAACAAATTATTCGCCAATTGTCTAGCACCGTAGAAAAATATAAAGATATTGAAGATCACATGGACCTAGACGCTCATGGGAACCCTACAATCAAAACAGTGGCAGAACATCACCGTTTATCTAAATCTCAAATTTCACAATTAATTTTTTATCACTTCCTTCACGTTGATGAAAGAGGTATTATTTGTGATGTTTCTGAAAAAGAGATTGCAGCCGCTTTGAATTGTACAGTTCGAACAGTTCGCAACAACAATGTAGTATTAGCAGAAACAGAATTAATTTCCTATTCTCGCAGCGGCAAAGGAATCAATATTTGTATTGTTCCCTACCCTCAATATTTTGAAGAACACGGCTTTGGGTTTATGGAATTAGAATATACTCGCTTTGAAGAACTTATTCTAATTGAAAACGTAAATGCCCTTCGCTTAGAGCTGCGCAAAGAATTGGTTTATGACAACGATACGATTAAGCGTCAGTTTAATCCTGGAGAAAACACTTCAAAAATTAGCTTTAATGACTATAAAATTTTTACGCCGAAATATACTCACTACAAGGGTATGATGCAAAAAATAGCTGAAACGCAGGCGAGCGCATTTAAAACCGTTGTCCAAGGATCTACTATTTTCTTTGTTTTAAAAGACGGAGCTAAAAATGGCAAGATGTCAAAACAAGAAAAGAGAGATCAATACGATGCGGCGATTCGACGTACTATTGAAGAGACTTTTGTAAAATTATCTGGACACAGCACAGATTCTACAGGAATTGTTATGTCTTCATTCCAAAACGAAGACATCGCTGATTTGGTTCAGCTTTCTTTTGAATATGGTATTGAACGAGTGAAGTCTGCCCTTTATACATTGATTGAACAGGCCTTCTTCAGCCATGATGCTCAAGTCGTTGAAAATTACGGTGGGAAAATCCGTACGCTCATTCGAAAAGAGCTTTCAAAAAATCTTCAAGATCAAGTCCCTGCCGAACTTACAGCTTCATAAGGGGCTTCTTTGGCATGCCTTTTTTTATTTTCTATCCCTTCTCCTCTCTTTTTGATACAAATAGTACAAACAAACACCCATTTTTTCAGCTCTCCAATTCCATTATCCTATCCATATAAACGTAATGAGTTTAAATAAATGATATTTCTTGTGTATAACTATGGAATATTACTAAAAAAACATCTTCATACTTATCCACAAAAGAAAGAAAACATATTCAATGACTGTTATATCATCCTCTTTATTAATAAAAACATCCCTTTTATTTTTTTATTAACGATAATTTCCAGGTTATTTACTCTTTAACATAACTACTTTTATCCACAGTGGAAATAATTCATACTTTTAACAGCAATCTTCATTCTATTGATTTTAAAATCCATCTATTGTAGAAGAAAAAACATAGTAAATAAACTAGATTCCATATCTACTACGATAAAAAACATCCTTTAGCCAAAGGATGCTGTTCACAAAAAAGGGCTATTTTCCACACAGTTATTTATTGAAAAGCTATTTTCTTTCTAACCCTTGATATCATTAGGTTTTTAGAGGATTTTTCTTTCTTTAATATCTGTATATAATGTTTGCTAATAAGATCTATACTAATCTCTGCTATAAGATTTTATTTAATATTTGTATAAAGAAATGTTTTAAAAATATCTATACCTGAGGATTTTCACTTTTTCTAAATTAAGGAGTTTTCATTACATATACCAAATACAAATAAATTAAAATAAAACAATAGTTCAAACGCCTCTTAATAAATTCTAGTAGTATATTTTTTAAAATAAATTATACTATTCAGTAGAGAAAAATTTATAAAGCAAGAAAGGGACTTAGTCATGAAATACATACAGTGGGTACAGCAAACTTTATTTAATACCGGTAGGTGGATTGACATTAGTGAAGTAATCATAAAGATTATCCTCATTTTTATCATTGCTCAAATTGTCATCCGGTTTGCTCGCAGTGTCATTAATAAAATCTTTGATTTCAGATTTAAAACTAAACTGCTGAGGTACAACGAACGAAAAGAAATAACGCTGAAAAAACTTTGTCTGAGCATTGTCATGTACGTTGTGTATTTTATTGCACTTATTACGTCTTTAGAGGCAATCGGAATTAATATGAAAGCACTTTTAGCTGGTATTAGCGTAGCAGGGTTTATTACAGGCTTAGGTGCACAGAATTTGATTAAAGATATTTTAAATGGGTTTTTTATTCTATTTGAAGATCAATTCTCAGTAGGAGATCACGTATCTATAAATGATACGAAAGGAACTGTTGAAGAAATTGGATTGCGCACGACAAAAATTCGCGGAGTCGACGGAGAGTTTTATTTTTTTGCTAATAGTAACATTACAAAAGTAGCGAACTACACGCTCGGTGAAATCCCCGAAATACATACACCTGAACAAATAAAAACTCGTGAAGAATAGCTTCACGAGTTTTTATTTACGACCGTTGTAAAGAATTGATCATATGATGTAAGGTGATAATCTGCTTCAATATCGTTATTTTGAAATGCACATGTTTTAATTCCCAGTTCACGGGCAGGTTTTAAGTCGAGTTCGCGATCCCCAATTACTAAATCGAGCTGATACTTATCGTGAAGATAGGCATAAGCTCCGCTATCAGGCTTTCGTTTGTAGCCATCATCCTTTGTAATAATCTCCGTGAAGTAGTGCTTCATATTAAAAAATGCCAGGATATCAAGCGTAGATTGTCTAGACTTGTGCGTAACAATTACATTTGTATCCGCAAAGCTCAGTACGTCTTCTACGTGAGAAAAAGCAGGCTTATCTTTAGGATTGATTTTTTGTTCGAGCACATGGAAGTGTTTATCAAACAAAGACTTTTCAATATCAAAATGTTTGATTGCTACGTCAGAAGATATTTTCATTTGTTTTAAAATATCATCTTCTGAAATCGTTTGATCTGTTAGTAATTCTTTGAATGCTTTCACGATAGTCGGATAGGTATCAAAGATGGTTCCATCAAAGTCCCATAAAATATTCATTTTCGCTGTCTCTCCTTTTTAAAAACGTAACGATTATACCAAATGATTCACTGCTTGTCAGTGAATCATTTGGTCGTCGTTGCATTTAAAGTAAAAAAACTCGTATAAAACGAGTTTTTTTACTTTATTAGCTGCTGCTGCACCCGCTCCCGCAGCTAGAGCTTGAACAGCTTGAGCTGCTGCAGTTTGAACTCGAACAGCTGCTGCCGCTGTCATGATGGTGGTGACCTCCGTCGTGGTGATGATGACGGTTGTCTTCCCATGGACTTGAACAGCTATAGCCGCTGTACGAGGCTGTATCTCCCGCATAGATTGTCTTTTTGTATAGCAGCAGTTCATTCATATGGCTTGAAAAGTTGGTGGCTTTGTAGAGAGAATAAAAAACAAAGCCTTGAAGAAGAAGTTCGTTTGATACATTTCCTTTTTTAGCCGCTTTTTTAAAATAAGTTGATCCGCCCGTTTTTTTTCTTTTTCGTGCAGCAGTGACTTCTTCTTTTAATGTTTGAATCAAATGCCTCTGTTGTGTTTCCCATTTGCCGTTTCTTAAGAAATAGCGATCTAGTAATTCATCTTCTGATAACCTTTGAAAATCTTGAAGCGTACTTTTATCAAGCGGATGCTGAAAAAATTTCCCCCAAAGCAGTCGGCTGTTACCCGTTATGTCAAACAAATGAGCATACATCCAATCGAAGAACGCTCGCTTATCCGGCTGTGGGGATGGAGCTGTTTCTACATTTGGCTGGTGATGCAAAAAGCGGTTGAAAAAGTGTTCTGTAAAACGCTCATAATCTACTGTAAACATAATCATTTCATGCCATACTTCATCCACTTTTGCACTAAACATCGGTACGTCTTTGATGACTGCATTTAATAAAAAGTAGCGCTTCATCTCAAAAAACGTCCATTCCACTTCATCGTCTTTTGTATTTTTTCCTTTCATGCGCTGTTTCACTTGCTGAACATAGGCTGCCGGTAAAGAATCTTCTAGTGAATGAACAATATCTTCAAACCCTTGATTTTTATGTATTCCGAGATCATCTGGAAGCTCCTCTTTATACAAGCGAAATCTTCTCGATTTTACAATCCCTTTAATAATCAAAGCTAAAAGAATTACCGCTCCTACTATAATGGCTGCTATCATCTTCTTCCCCCTGTATCGTATCTATATATTCAATATTTTACCACATTCGTAAAACACAAAAAAAGAGCTCAATTAACTTGAGCTCTCGTCATCATCTGGTATCTCGTCTACCTTTTCTACTTTGACTAGACCTTTCGTGCTATATTCAAGATCAAAGTATGCTTTGACGATATCCCCTTTTTTCAAATTGCTTGGAATCGGTTCATTTAAATTTTTATCGGAAAATTTAATGCCCGTTCCTTCTTTTGTTGTTCCGCTGTATGTACCATTTTCGATTTTTTCAATAGTAATATAATACACTCGATATTTGTGCGCTTCCTCGTCGCCTTTCGCTTTTTCTTTAACGGTTTCTTGTTCAGGAAGCTTACTCAGTGTTTCTTGGGCCTGTCCAGAAGTCGGCTCTGCTGATCGATTTATGAATTGCATCACAACTAACACTAAACATATAACTACTAAAACTAATAATAATATCTTTTTTGCTGATAAAGACAATGAACTGTGCCTCCTTACACCTTTATGTATATCATGCTGCACACAAGAGATTATACACGATAAAGGATTAGAAATTGGAATAAATTCTATAAAAATAGTAAAAATATGAGAAAGTACCTAGAATTTTTTACGCTTTTCTGCACTTTTTTGAGATAGAAAAGAAATTTGGTACCTTATCCTTAAATTGTAACTGATTCACTTCATTTTCGGAAAGAGTTTTGCCCATTTTGTCGTAAAAAAGTCATAATAAGAAGGAATATCACACCATATTGTCGAACGTATGTATATACTTATAATGAACTGCCGAACTGCTTTTCTCTATCCTCATTGTTGAGGCAATATGGCAACTGAAACAGCTTGCTGTTAAATTCAGATTACACATTTATACTCAGGAGGTGGAATGCAAAATGATGTTTGCACTTATTGTTGTGGTTGGTATCGTAGCACTTGGCGTAGCTAGCTTCTACGTCATTAAGCGACCTCAAGGCGCTGTTGATCCTGAGGATCGCAAACCGCTTGTTTCTGTAAACGGGCATGTTAAATTTGCAGAAGGAATTAATCAAATTTCCATATCTAAAATTGACATGTACGATCAGCGTCTTGTTATCAATCAAGTAGCTATTATTCCATTTAACCGTATTCAACGAGCAGAATTTTCAAAGGTTGTCAAAAATGAAAAAGGCCTTCACGGAGCTCCTGTTCAACGCTATTTCGGTGAGTTAACCATTCATTTCACAGACAAGAACGGGCAAGAAACATACATTCGCTGTGAAACACCGAAAAAAAATCAATTTCACCTCATCTACCAGTACGATTTAATGAAAAGACAATTAAATAAGCGTCTTGGTCTTGAAGATCAGCAGCCTTACCTTACTCTCCAAGAACCATACGAACTATAAGAGAAAACCTCCCTTTTTTCACATATTATTTCACTTCCCTGTACATACTAGAAGCGAAACTGAAAATGGGAGGTCATTCCAATGGATTTCGTCCGTTTTTTGCAATATTTTTGTTCGATTACCGGCGCTCTATGCTTGGGGTTTACCTACTATCACATGTTCAAGCGTGACGCTCCGGTAAAAAAAGAAGAATCACAGCAAGGTGGAACTGAGTGAAGTTCGCCTGCCGTGATTCTTCTTTTTATTTATATATTATTTATTTTTAGCCCAACAATAATTTTTGGTAAGTACATTTTTAATAATATTCCGTAGCATACAAATAGAATTGTAGGAATAATAATGAATTTTGAAAAAAGTAAAAATGCAGTAATAGACAAAGTTATAAAAATAATAAGAAAAATAACTAAGTGTTTCATGCTAGACACCTTTTGGTTATTAATAATATCAGCGATACCAACTAATATCATTAAGAAACATATGTAATCTATTACACCTTGTATCAAATAATATTGTTTGACAACAGATTCAACAGTTGACATAGCAGACGTGAGATATAATAGCATAAATGAAACCACTACAGTTAATAAAGTCAACAGGAAAGGTATAAGCACAGGTGAAAGCATTGTTCTAAATAAGTGACCAAATGACCGAGATATACTTCTTTCACTTAAATAAGAGAAAGCATTAGGTTGGTTATATTTAAGGTTATTTCTCTCTGCACTCAATCTTTCGACGAATTCCTCGACTTTTTTCTTTTCTATTCCAGTACTGAAGCTTCCAACCTCCTTACTTAGATCATAAGATAAATACGGATAAGCAGCCTTTAAATTCTCTTCTAATTGAGTAAACTCTACTTCATTTATTAAGAATCTATTTAGTGCATACTCCAATTCTAATAAAATTGTTAATACCTCACTGTACTTTTCTCTTTTATAGTTTTCACTATTTAGTAATTGAGTTCTGAACTCTTTTTACAACCATGTTCCAATTAATGCTATTAATAAATAAGTAATCAATTGCACATAATTTTTGCCAAATAATTGGTCTACGCTATTTAAAACAATTTTTACTAATTCATTCATTTAACGTATTACTCTCCTCTTTACATTAAAAAAAACTTATAGCCACTTCTATAAATCGAGAAGTGGCTATAAGTTTATTACCTTGATTATTGTAGAGACTTCATAGATTAAACTGTTTATTAAAACGCCCAGTTCCCTTTTCTAAACACAGGCTCGCTTGTACCGTCAGCTTTAATGCCGTCGATGTCCATTTCAGCTGAGCCAATCATGAAGTCAACGTGGGTGATGCTGTCGTTGTAGAGTGGAAAATTAGGGTTCTGTGACCAATCCGTGACCACTGTGTGACCAAAAAATTTAGGCTCTTAAGCTTGTTGTTAAAGGTTTCCTTACTTATATTTATCAGCATAGCTTCCCCAACCTAAAGTTCCAATTATAGTATTTCTAATTTTTAAATTATAGTTGCAGAATTTTTTTCCTTAATAACTTCTGTAGCCCACTTATGCCACTTCAATAAAGCTAGTCCAGTACGAGTTTTAGAAGCGTCTTTCCACTCTTTATTTAAGAGTTTTGCTACCATTGTTCCTACTGCATTTGAGTTAGGTGCAGTCCCCTGTTCCTTAATATAGTGTACAATTAGTTGTATCGTTTGAGTTTCAATTATCTTTTCCGCTATAGTTAATTTATAGTCATCGTCTAAGTTAACTAATTTTATTGTGTCAATTTGTTTTATTGCTAGTCCAAGTGACTTTAGAACAGTAACTGCATTTCTTAAGCCCAACTTTTTTAATTCTTCTTCATTATCTATACCATGTTCAATTTTTGTAATTAACTCTAGAACCCTTTCCGCAGGAGCAGATCCTAAAAATGGGTGTATTCGAGCGTTGACAGCTATCCTACCATTAGGTATTAATATTTGTTTAGGCACAGGAGTCTTCTCTGACAAGTAAGTGATTTGTCCATGGCTAACTCTTATAATATTCAATCCTAAAAACCAGTTTATAACTCTATTTATATATACGCCAAATGTCTTTTGTGAAAATTGAGATTCTTTATACAAATTAATAAATGTCTTTTCAAACTCTTGAAAAGTTACTCCAAAACCGTCACCATATTGTGTTACTAAAGTTTTTAATAAAATGTGGCTATTAAAAAAGGAATAGACTTTATTTATTGCCTCATTTTCTGTCTCTTGAAGAAGTATTATTCTCTCTCCCTGCCTGGTGACATTTCCGAACATAACCATATCCCGAATAAGGTTGTCTGAGGCTTTTATACTAATCTTCAAATTCTTTGCTATGTCCGATAAATTCATTTCTTTTTGGTTTAGCAGCAATTGTAAAAGGTTACTATATTTATTTAGATTCCCCTGAGGGATGTATGTTATGGTTATTCGAGGTACAGAACCTGTTAAAACATAATCTTTAAAAATATCCCAATACAATATTAGTTTATGTGCTTTACGAATTATCAACCTTCTATTAAGTAAAGCATGAACAGTTTCGCTTCCAAAATCCTGGTCAACTTTAAAGAAATCTGCAGGAGATTCATTAGCAATTTTCTTTAAACATGCCTGCTCAGATGAAGATAATTCACTTAAATCCCTTTCAAATAAAGATTCGATATCTAGTCCTTTCCCCATTATTTCATTTTGTTCGATACCATTCTTGATTAAAGAATGAACATGAATACAAAGTTTCTTTAATAACCATGGATAACCTTGACAGTGGTCTATAAGATATTTCTTCAAGCTAGGATTTAAAGATTGTCCCAATTCCTTTGAAAATATACTTAGAGCTTTGTTTATTTCTTTGGGTGTGAATGTAGAGAGTTGAAATTCCCTCCTTCTATCAGATAGACTCTGCCACATATAATAAGCTGGATGGTCTGTAGGTGTAGTTCCATCCGTTTTCCAAGCAAATCCAAGGATAATGTTCTCTCTAGCTGAATCTATAGCAATTGCTAACTTTCTAATACTTTCGAATAAATCAGCTAATTCATTTTTAGAAAATATCTCTTCAAATTGGTCAAAACATAAAATTAATACTTTATTTTCGTCTCTCAGCGACTGTAATATTTCAGCCAAACCTTTACTAGACAAGGGATTAGTGACACTGTTTATAATGATTTCTTCTGAAGGTTTAGTGATGAATCCTTTTTCCACTGCAGAATTAATACATGATAATAGTGATAACTCTCCATACCTACGTGAAGTTGCTGCCCGCACATCTACTGCATGAACAAAGAACTTAGTTTTGTATCTCTTACTTTTTGATTTTGAAACTAATTTTAGTAATGCTGAACTCTTTCCCCATCCTGAAGGAGCTTTAATAGCCAAAAGTCTTGTATTAGTTTCATTTTCTACTACAGAATTAAAATATTTAAATATATCACGAAGTAAATCCTCTCTCCCTATGAAATCTCTAGGTCTAGAAGGTCTATAATCCGCCCATTGGTCTCCACCTGTAACTATTGCAATATTGCTAAGTTCTTCTGTAAGCTCCTCTGTAAGTACTTTGTTTTCATCGTTCAGTTCAGTCATGATAAATTCAAGGTCGTTTAATGAAGTCTGCAATTTTGAGACAGAATTAATCACATCTTTATCAATTATTAACTTAGAATTCTCAGCATCATATAAAATCACTCCATATGGTATACCCGCAGAAACATGTAACACTTTAATAGCCCAAAACCTTCCGTACTCAGAAATTATAAGAGTATTTTCCTCCGCATAAGTGTATTTTTTATCTTTTGGTAACGCTATAGGATTGCATATCTTACCTGAACTAATTAATAAGTCTACTAACTTATCAGATGTATAAATATTCAATTTTCTTCTTTCGTCTGGGATTTTTTGGGACCATTCCTCTCTAAAACCTTTTGCATCTTTCCCCAGCGGTCCAGTTGTGAACAGCCACCCTGAAGAAACACCTTTAAAAAAAACATTTCCTAATAATTTAGTAAGTACATCCGCAGATAAATTATTTTGGTGAGCTTTACATTCTACAAAGATTGTTTCTCCACTAATGAGATGTTTTGCTAGCAAATCAACTTCCATAGCTGTAACTCTCACTTCTTCTACTACCTCATACTGCAGGATAGATAATAACTCTTTCCCTAACTCCTCTAGAAGTCTCCCCTTTTGAGTATTAGTGGTATTATCAGACACAACAATTTCTACAAAATTTCCCATTAACAATATCTCCTTGTTATACTTAATAGTTAATAACTAAAAAATACATAAATCTACATTTATATCAAAATTATACCACTAAAGTCTCTTAATAGTTATATAGTATTGGTTTAATATTAAATAAATTAGCCTAGGTCATTATTGTATAAAACAGTGAGAAAATTTATCTAGCTCATCATCAAGGTACGTAATATCGCCTTTTTATTATAGTTCCATGATATAACTTACAGTTGTTCTGTGTGCATAAAAGTATTGTTAATTCTAAATCTATATTCGTTCTAACATAAAAAGAAAGTTTCATTATAGGACTCTCTTGTCACAACTTCTTTTTTAATTCTTTAGGAACTTTAAATTTAAGTTCACCAATTTCAACTGTAACAGAATCCTTAACCTTTTCTATAGACAAATTTAATCCGATACTACAGCATACTGATAGTAGTAAGCAATAAAACAAGACCTACCTATTAATCAGGCAGGTCTTTGCTTTTTAATTTATTCACCTCTGTTGCTTTTGATACACAAATCATCGTTGATTTTAATAATTATTATGACAAATAGTTTAAGAATTAAGTAGTAATCTAACTCGTATTGTGCCTCATCGTTAACATTTGTTCCATGTAAGTATTTATTTCGGATATCATGACCGTTAGTAAACTTTGATTTATTGAGATAATAATCAAGATAATCTTGTTCATTTCTTGAAAATAGACTGTTTTCAAAATTAATAAGGTTGTGAGTATCTAACTCATCTATCAATACTTGTATACTCTCAGGACAATGCCAATAACTAATTACTTCTCCATAATATAGTTGCTTAAGAACATATATTACTCTTTGGTCTACAAATTCTAAGTAGCCCATGCTGCTTTCATAAATTAAGTTATTATCAAATAACCATTGCATTCTTAACTGTTGATGTTTTTGAAAATCACTTCTGTTTAATTTTTCAGAAATTATCAAGTTGAAAAAATTCTTATATCTCTCTTCTTTGTGTGGCAAATAAAATATGCCGCTCTGGTCAGAAAACAATAAGAATGATGCTGTTTTATACCAGTCACTAGAAGAGTATACGTATTTCTTTTCATTAAACGATTTAATATCTTTATTCTTAAAACTAGAAGATGACATTTGAATTAATTCCTGATCTATTATTCCATCTTCAATTAGGGTATTATACTGTTTAAAAATTCTATCGATTTCAGGGAGAATAGTTCTACACTTTTCAAAATATGATGCTTTATTCGAAGGCATTTTAACCATGAAATTGCTGATTTGAAATTCTTCTTTTAGATACACATCAAAAAACCATTCAATCATTTCTTCCAATCTTACATTAAGAACATTTAAAACTTTGACATAGCTGTATATCTCAGCATTAGCCAGCATTTCTTTAAAACGAAAAGAGGATGACTGGTAATATAGGTATTCTGCTTGTGTACTAAGTACTGACTCTAAAGCACTACTTTCACTTTTTTTAGAGTCAAGTTCTAATCTCATTTGTTCATCAACAAATTCGAATAGATGAATAAAATTATTCCAAAGTGTGGGATAATCAGTATTTTCTTCTAGCCATTTTCTACTTACCTTAATATCCGCTGTTCTACCATCCATAGTCACCAATATAGCTTCATTTTGGTCATTTGGATAAGAAACCTGTACCCCTCTTTCAATACCTGTTCCATTATTAAATATTTTTTCCTCCTCTATTTTTGCTTTCCTCTTAGCATGCAACTTGATTTTATCAGGTATACTTAAACCTTTACTCGCTGGAAAAGTAATGATTTCCCTCAATACATTTATGTTGACTTGTGGTGAATCAATATACTCATTAATCAAGCTGAATATATCTGTCTTATTTAAAGATTGGGGTAAGAATAAAACATTTTCTTTTAAATACTTTGAGAGAATTGCCTCTGCATTCATAGAGTCAGATAGTAACACGTCTTTAACCGTTTCATCAAAATACTCAACCAATTTATTAAACTTGAGTATTGTATAGATATGTACATTTTCCTTTTCAAGAAACCTTTTAAAATCATTAATTTCAATTCTTTGATATATTTTGTAATCTTGAAGCACTTCAAAGAAATCATCTGTGGCATCAAAGTCAATTTCATCATATAAATTGATGAATCCATGTTTGTGACACCCTATGAATTTACCAATTTTTTGTCTTATTCTTTTCTCATAATCTTTTATATCAACATTTGTCTCTTGTACAATATGGTCACTAACATTTTTAATATTTATGTATTTCAAAATATTGTGAAATTCTAATAAATCAACAATACCCCATTCAGAATAAATATCTTCATCATTAATTTTTTTCACTATTTTTTTCACTTCTTCACCAAAAGCCATGTCATGATCAGAATAGAATTTAATTCCTAACATACGCTCTCCTTTCGTAATCATTCTCTTTATATAATTCTTTAATCATATTCATATTGTTTCTTATAATCCTTGTTCAGCCCATTATATTAGATACAACTGCTCCTACAATTGCTCCCAAAAGTAGCATAATGATAGCGTAAAGCCAGTGGTCCTTAATAGCTTCATAAACGCCTTGGGGAGATAATCCGTAGGGTTCATGCCATTTAACATTTGTTTTCAGATTTCCTGATGCTACTTTATCTAGAATGGAATGAAAAACATCAACTTTCTTTAGAGTTGACATGTGCAGTTTTACATATTCTTTATTAGTAAATGCTGTGGCTTCGGATTGTCCATCTAAAAAATCTCTATATGAAATTTTATTTTTTTCAATGAGTTTTTCTAACCTCGGATGACCAATATAGCCCACACCATAAATATCAATAAGCAATCTTGCTAAGTCATACTTTTTTTCATCGTCTATTGTTTCGGGTCTTCCTCCTAAAACCCTATACCTATTTTCAATTGCTTCAAATCCAAAATTCAAATCTCTCATATTCCAGTGAGTCCAAGTATAGGACTTATGCTTCTTAACAAATTGAAAAAATTCCTTTAACATTTCTCTTTCAAGTTCATCATAATTATTTTCAATATCTTCAAATGGTATTTTTTTTATTTCGGCTATCTTATGAATACCAAAAGATTTCGTTTGTGCTGTATTATAATACCTTACTGCTATTGTAGTAACCCTCGGTGTATAACCACTCGGAACATTATAAAAACTTTCACATGAATAATGAACTAATAACAAATGTGAAGCATTGTTCACAAGTTCATTAATAGTCTCAAGAGCCTTTTTTCTTTTTTTTATTTTATAATTGAGATTCATGTTATCGCCACCCTATAATCCATAATGAACATACTTTACCTTTAAACTATTATATAACAATTTTTGTAAAAATGTGATATAGTAGTCTAACTAAAGTGAAAACAATACATGTTATGTAGACGAACCCCCGATGTTGATTTGCTGCTAATGAACCCATTAATATTGTAGAAAATATCGCCCCATATTTTATGTAAAAGAAAACATACCCCTGTAAAATCAAAAGTTCATTCAATCCTATAACGTAAGAAAGAAGGATTAAAATTAAGAATAGCTAACCCTCAATATTAATCCTCCTTAATAGTCTTGTTATATAGAAATTTAATTTCTTAAAAAAATGATTAATCTAGAATTTTATCAATAAATGATTCGATAAAACCTTAGATTTAGTCAGTTTATATTTCCATTCTTTACATATATATCAGTTCATCAAATTCCATTGTTTGTAATGGAGTCATGATAGTTCCGTCTCTCAGTATACTAATATTAGCAGCCCTATGTTCATCATTTAAAGGAAACTTCTCAATTTGACTTAAAATCCTTCTTCCCACAATAGTTGCATCACGCACTGTTTGAAATATATCTAAATCAATTCCTATAAAAACCGCAGATTCATGTCTAAGCTCAGGATATAAATAATTTAATGTGAAATTTGAAAAACAAGGGACAAACATGCCAACAAACCTTTTATTTCTTAAACTAGGTAATATTGACCTCCACACCCCAACGGGTATCTTAATCTCACTTGGCAGTGTGTAATTAAACCTCAAAGCATCTCCTAACTCAAACATCCCTAAAATTTCAAGAAAATTAGCATAATGACCTGCTATAATCATTTGTCCTATTTCTTCAGGCCAATTATCTAACTCTCTAAAATCTTCTAAACCAGGTGTATAAGGGTCTTCGGCTAGTAAATTGGGTTTTACTGTCTTGTATTCGTTCTTAGTTAATAACCTAGTAGCTACAATATACCCCTTAACAGAATGAGCTAATCCACTACTGTCACGAATAGTTACCCTTTTAAATTGATTTCGCCACTTAACAAATTCTTTATTTCCAAAACTAATTGAGTCTTTTCTCCCTTTTGCTTCTGCCATATATATTTCTCTTGCAGATTTAGCACATATATAATCTGGTGTATCTCCGTTAACGGACTTACCAGCTACGATACTTCTTTCAATCTTATATCCTCCTTCTATTAAAATTGATTTATCAAGCACTTCATCCATATGTACAAAATAATCGATTCCTAGATGTTCGTGTAGAAACCACCTACAAAAAGCTTTTCCCCATCTATTACTTTCTCCTATTCTTACCTCCTTATGTGAACCTAACCCTCGTCTTACGAACCTAAAATATTCATCTCTAGTAATAAAGGGTTTGTAATGTTCAAACAAATGTTGAGAACGTGAAAAAGGAGGGGAGCTACCATATGCATCTACATATAAGAAATGACAAATCTCTCGAACATCTATTGTTATGTAATCCACTGGTATACTGGGGTGACCTGTCTTTTGAAGAGTGACTGGAATGTTGGCAAACTTGTTCATGTTAAAAGATAGTTTTTTTTTCATCTTTCTCCCTCGATCAACTTTAAATTATGTTAAGAGACTCATTATAAATAATCTCTTGAATTTATTCATATTGTTTGATATGAAATATATTCTCCCTATGCCATCTCATATACTGCTTCTGTCTTTCTTTCATTCTAATATTCATAGTTTCATTGATATTAAGAAAAATCTTAGAATGCTTATCCAGGCTATCGGAAATCAAAATTAAACCATCTTCATCAAAACTAATATGTCCTTTATCGAATAAAGCATCATGGTTTGGACATAGTAGCAAACCATTATCAACATCTAACCTTTCTTGATTATTTGATTGACTCCAAGGTTTAATATGGCTTGCTACTAGAAATCGTTCGTCTGATACACCACATAACCGACATTTCTTTTCTACAGCTAAAAGAGTCCTTTTAAAAATTGACTGTCCTATACGTGCTTTAACAACCAAATCTTTTTCAGTTTTATCTAAGACAATCGATATTTCTAAGTCTTTCTGAAGTTTTAGAAAACTTGTAGTATGCAGTGGATTCACTTTCCCGAGTAATATGTTTACTTGTGAATCGTCTAGCGGAATAAACCTTCCATAATTTTTCAATCTTGATGAAATGGCTGCTTTTTCTGTTTGATTTGGAGAAGGCTCTAATTTAATCGATAATTCCTCTAGTAATGCCATGTTAACTTCTAAGGGAGTATCTAATATCATTGATTTATCTGGATGGCCAAAAACAATTACTTCATTCTCCTGGATGTTACTCCTTAACAAGTGAGGATTTCTATAATTCCTCATGATTAAATTATCCATTTTTGCTTTTTGAATTTCCAAAACCTCTACGACTTCGTAAAATGCAGTGATACAGACCTTATCTTCTATACTTCTGTTAAAAAAAAGAAAGTCGCCTTTTAAAACTTCAGTTTTTAAAGTGTTTCCTCTGTTCTCTTTATCTCCATAAGTGTACTCCGAGAAAAGTGGGTCTTCTTCCCCCTCATTATCTTTTGGGTCTATATATTGAATTAGATAACTCGTCAAAGCATGATCCCCCATCCAATTTACAATTTTCTTAAACGAAGTCTGAACTAATTACTTTAAATAGATAACCTGTATTTTTATAGTCACTTAGGATTATTATACCATATACTTTTACATAAATATTATAATAGAGGAGCGGGTATTAAAACTTGTTCTTCTAACCTATTCTATATCCAATTTATCTGTAGAAAACAATAAAATCACAATTTTATTAGATATTTATGCCAATATGTTTCTCCACCTTTTGATTTGATATTGTTTCATCTCAAAACTTGTCACAGTACTACTAAGTTTTTCCACTAGAAGTTGAGATCATGTAAAGCTAGCTAATTAATTGCCTAAAATATAGTAGTTATAGTGTATAATTGATTTGTAAATAATTAGAAATGTTTTGGAGGTTTATTGTATGGGAGAGAAAAGAGGTTTAACTTCGGAGGATTTTGTTGAAACTGATGTACAGATAATTCAAGCAACTCATAAAGGGGAATGGAATCCTTCTGGAACAGATATTAACATAGAGTGCTATGTTCTAGAAAATGGAGAGCGGGTCTTTTCTCTTAGAGGAACGGCTAGAACTATGGGTTTAAAAGGCGGTGGCGCATTGGCATTGCCACGAATGCTAAGTGCAAATTACATTCAAGATTATCTCAGTAAAGATTTAAAGAGATGGATGCAGGAAACTAGCGAAGGAAAAGTACAAAAAATCCGTCCACCAGAAGGCGGAAACCCTTTCCATGCTTTTAAGGCAACCTTACTAGTTGACTTAGCAGATGCGTTTTATAAAGCGAAAAATGATAGTATCTTTGACAAGCCAAACATGTCATATCAGAAAGATTTAGCGGAAAGGCTCTATAATATTACTTTAGCATTCTCAAAAGTCGGAATAAATGCTTTTATCGATGAGATTACTGGTTACCAAGAATTTCGTGAGAAGGATGCTTTACAAAAACTCTTAAACCTTTACGTAGAGGGGCTATTTCAACCATGGGAGCGAAGGTTTCCAGAGGAATTTTATATAGAAATTTTCCGTTTAAAGAGTTGGAAATACACAGGTAGCAGCCAAAGACCACATACTGTAGCAAAGATCACAAATGAATTCATTTATAATTTTCTCCCTGATGATGTAATGAAAGAAGTTCGTGAACGAAAAACGGGCAATGAAAAGCTACATCAATGGTTAACTTCTGAAGTTGGATTAAGCCATTTAGAAAAGCAAATTACATCGACCACTACTTTAATGCGTGCAAGTGACACTTGGGAAGAGTTTGAGAAGCTATTCAATCGTTCTTTTAATAGAAACATACCTGAACAATTAAATCTTTTTTAATTAGAATGGGAGGGGGATACTCTCTCCCATTCTAATTAAAACTTTACTTACTCCATTGGAATCTTCTATCAACTTCTTTGTAGATATTCTACATACACTCTTCATAAATTTCTTTACAATCACTGGAACAAAAATAGTTATTATCAAATGTAAATTCCCCGTCATTAGGGTGATAAAAGCGTTCGCACTCATAACATTTCCTTACTGGGGTGTTGATACCGCACTCTAAGCATTTACCTAGGTGTTGTTGACGTTCATCACTATTTAGTCTATCAATTAAATAACTTTTTGACTCTGAACATTTATAACAATTAATTACTGCAGCTTCCGCTTCAATATTATAAAAATAAAAACAGCATAAGCATTCCAGTGATTCATCTGGGTTCGAATCAAGTCCAATTATATTTGAAGGAATAAGTGAGTATGCACCACATTCTGGACAGTGAAAAACTGAAAAATTATGTTTCGTATTCAGCTTATCTATAGATTGTTCAATTCCTTCTCTCCATGTTAAGTTGGTTGAAATGGGATTAGGCTGTGGGTAACCTTTTAGCAAAGATATGCCAAAACTATTAAGCATTGTCCCATGTATAAATAGAACGCACTTTATTATATATATTGCCAAATCATTATCCCAACCCGATCTTAACCCTTTGTGAACTATAAGATTTCTAGCATCTAGGATTTTCTTTAGTTCTTTCTTTTCACCATATGACCATTTAGTATTGCTAAAGTAATAATTCATAATAGTATCGAATTTCTTATAATTTTTTAACTTTCCATTCTTAATATCTGCGATATTTTCTAGATGACCTTGGCGAACTAAGTAATATTTAATAAATAACTCAAGTGTTATTTGTATATTAACGACCGCAAATTTTAAGTTTCTATTGCTAGGACTAATTTCTCTTATTAATTGTAAAGAAAAATGAAAAAAATCAACACACGTTTCATATAGTTCTTTCTCATTATTCACATGCATCATCTATCCCCCTTGTAAAGGATATCTTTCTTTTACGAGAAATAATCTTTACTCGCTCAACCTCAAACAACAGAACAGACCTTCTACTTTCTAGTTCTTTTTTGTGTCCTTATTCTTTTAAAAACTAATATAAGCCTTGTCAAACAAAGCATATTGATTAAGACGTAATAAAAACTGTTATTAACATCTAAACGCAGATTGATTCTTCCTCTTAATATGGATCTTCACTAAAAAACGTTTATTAGAAACACAACATAATTACGTTTCTTTTCAATTGCTAAAAGGTCCTTTCTAAGAGCAGGTTAACCTGTTGTAGGTTTAGTAAATTGCTCTTCTTCGATATCATTTTAATCTAGTTTAATTTGCGTTTGGCTATTACCAAAGTTTTGTAAGTTTTGAAGTTCGATTGCATGTTCTGGAGACAATAAGTAAATTGGGGTATGTTAGAACTTCAGATAATAAATTCTATTAAAAAAGAATGGTTAGAATTAATCTACTGCTAATAAACCCCTCTTTCATTTTTGCATCTAGAACCTCTAATCTCTTAGATGACCGTTTCGTTATTATTGATTTAATTATGAACTTCGGTTGAAGTTCTTGGTCTAAATTCAATGTTCAATTTTTCTTTCAGGTAATGTTTTAAAACAAACACTTCAATTTTATGTGGGTTTCTTGGTTCATCTAGAAAATATTTTGTGTGTTCTCCTCTTTGAGTTGGAGGTGAAATTATCATTTTTCTTTTTTCTTTATTAATATCTTCAATGATATCTCCATGCTTAATGTCTGTATCCCAACAAATAATGCTATGCAAATTGACAAAAGAATGATTGAAGCTATTCTGTAGATACTGTTTGAATTCAACATAATAAAGTTTAGAGTGATAAATTGGTGTTGTGTGATCCCCTTTTACAATTACATCTATTCCTGCATGTGTATCATAATCTAAAATTTGAAAAGGGAATATGCTTGGCTTCACCGTAGTAAGTTGGATAGCTAAGGCGAAAACACCACTTTCTCTTTGAGGCTGAACAAGCGTTAGTCCTTCATATATTGCAATATTTGATTTGTTAATCCGAGTTTTTCGCCACTCAAAGTCCTTATTCTCTTTTTCCGTTGTTCGATAACCATTCGCCTCTTCTTCTAACCATTCAAGCTGTCTCCAATCATCACCTTCAATAATTTTTGAATATATCTCTTCATAAACCACTTGTCTAATGTCGTCTAATATTTCCTGAGGTGTGTTGTCTACTGACCCTCTATTTGCAGTGAGCCTAAGATCCTGGCAATTAAAGAATGCGTGAAATTTTGTGTATTCAGATCCTTTGTATGTAACCCATTCGTTCTTCTTTTGAATTGGAATGTAATCTTTACATAACCAAATTCCGTATCTTTCTTGTACGGTATATGCACCAGTTGGCGCTGAATAGCCTTTTCGTCTGAGCATGTTGTTGTAACTCTGTTTAACCTTATTTCCTTCGATATAAAAAACAGCTTCATATTTAATTTCAGGGAAATTTTTAAGCTGTCCCACTTTAATAATTTTTTTACAGTAATAATCTGGAGCTTTGACCATATATTCATCAAATAATTTACTTACGTCGTAGTTTTCTATCGGGAAAACATGACCGAAAGATACCTCTTCATATTCAGTAACATTTAAACCTTTTAAATACAATTTGGAATTTTTAAGCTCATCCTGGTCAAAATGAAGTTCAACCGATCCAAATTTTGTGAACCAATTAATATAATCTTTTAAAATTTCATGTGTGAACTTATCCCTTCGGTTGTTATTATACCCTTTAATGATAATCTCTGTTCCGTAATCACTAACATCAAGAGTTTCTTTTATCACATGAATGATTGGAATCTTCCTATCATACAACGTTCTGTAAGGCTCAATTACTTTAGCAGTGTGCTTTTCTTTCCCCCTTTTCGTAATTACTTCGATGCTTCTACTATTTAAATAAACTTTCGTTCCGTGTCCTTTTTCTCCAATGGTTGTGCTATCTCCTCTTCTTAAAGAGTTACCCAAATCAAAAAAAGAGTGTAACCCTTCCTTATCCATTCCTTTTCCGTTATCCTTTATTTTAATTTCTAAAATACTCTCTCCATATTCTCGAATCACTTGAAAGGATATCCAAATTTTATTGCTCTTTGCATCAAAAGAGTTACTAATTGCCTCTCTAACTAATTCAAGTGGATTAGAGAAATCATTTGCAATTTCAATAAATTCCTGTGTTTCATCTACCTTTGGTCTTATTGTAAATTCATTAGTTTTAATATATTGATTCAATTGACTCATTAACATTCTCCTTTATAAAGTTCTATTATCTTATTATTATAATAAACCTTATAATTCTAGTAGTCATTAGTATAATAGGTAACAACCTTTTAATTTCCACAACGCTATTCGGTATTCCTTTAACATAATTTTCTTTCAATTTCTAAATATATTTATTTTCTTTTTCTGGCACATAAAAAGGAGAGGCTTTGAGACACTCCTTTGATTGTTATTGATTAATTAGTACACCTCTCATAAGCCTAGTATTTTTCTTGATTGATTCTTTAATAAATTTCTTTGTTCTTCGGATAGAATCTTATTACCAACTTTCAGTAATGTCTTATCTAGAAACCAATCGTTACCTTCGATTGCAGCAATTATTGCTTTATTATCACACCACCTTGAATATACATTGTGATCACGTATTTCTCCTGTTTTTCGTACGGTTTCACGCAAAGTCAATTTGAATAACAGTTCTGCTTCAAACAAAGCTCTAATATAAGTAAAAGCTGTTTTTTCATGTACATTTGCGTATTTGCTTATGCTTTCAATAGTTTCTGTTGAATAAAAATCTCCCACGTTCCCAATTAAAGCTCTTGAAATAGCCATTAGATAGCAGGATAGCAAGTTAGCTTTATTATGTTTTGATTGAAAGGCGAATAGCTTAACAGCATCATCCATGTATACAGTTGTATAGGTTAATCCATAATTATTAATTAACTCTTTATCTACTTCTTCATGACTAAAGTTGTCTGTAAACTCTTTGCTCATCACATAATCTCTATTGAATTGAACAAAGAACATTGTATTTCCTTTTAAAACAACTGGTTTTATCTGTTTTGTTAATGAAAAGTCTGAGTAAATATTAATAATACTTAATTTTTCAAGTTCTACTAATCCTTTTCTCACTAGTGTTTGATTTTCACTACGCTGGTTATAACCTACTACGCCTAATAATCCGTTGATGCTTGTTTGCTGAAATAATCGAGTTTGATTTATATTGAGGCTCATTGTCAAAGAGGTGTAAATCATTTTACTTATATTTGGGATACTATTATTACGAACGATTGCATTTGGAATTATAATGTATGGCTTATCAGTATTTTTTGTTGACAAAATAAATTCTACTTTCTTATGACTAAGTTTCACTATTAATAATAGTAGTCATATTGGTATCCCTCACTTCAATTTTAAATTTAAAAAGCTAAAGTTATATCCCCCCTGCGTAGGGCGGCTATATGTCTCTTTTTAATTGTTTTTCAATATAATAGGTTTATCTATTTAACACCCCCACTATGTGTACAATTTTGTACATTGAATTTTGAGATTTTGAATTAAAAGTATAAAATTGTACATTGAATTCTTGTGTTTCAAAAATATGTGTACAAAAATATACACATTTTTGTACACATTAATGTTTTTGCTTCTAATAGATTCCTAACTTCTTCATCCAATCAGGAGCTTCTTCTAATCGTGATTCATGTCTACGTTTAGCCGCTTCCTCTTTCTCTTCTTCATAAGTCTTTCTTGTCTTACCACCAGCTTTCTCAATCGCTAACCACCAATTAGCATAAACATGTTCTTGCTCTTCTTGACTAGAACATGTTATCACTATATCTGCTGGCTTTTGACGACCACGGTAGTCCCACCACGTTACAGAAACATCGTTCTTTATATAGGTATCTTTGTGAACTTCAAAGCCTATTATTTTACAGTTATACTTAATACTGTTCTCTTTTAATGCCTGTACCATTTCTTCCATAGTAGTAAGTTCTTCTAATAGTTTCATATAATCTCCTTTTACTCATTCATGCCTATGAGCTTTTATTAGTTTTATTTTATAGCATGCATGTTTTTTCACATTTTATTTTGAATTCACAATACATTTTAAAGGGATTTTTGTAGTTTAAAATGTGCTTTATACATTTTTAAGACTCTTTGCTTATTTCGATTAATGACTTTTACTTATCGACAAAATATATATAAAGTAAGGGTAATAACTATTTTCACCTATAAGTAATGCGGCTTTTATTCTTATCGTATCGGAATTTTTAATACTGTATAGGTGTAGATAGGGTTGCTTAATTTCTTCACTTGAGAAGTGTAGCATATTTATGCTACAGTGTAAATAATTAATTTATTTTTATTTTGATTTAATTTACAAAAGGCAGCTTTATATTACATTCTTTGTTATAATTTACGTATACTACAATTCAATTTGTTTATTTGAGGAGCTATAGATATGAATATTAATAATTTTGGTAGAGATATTAAAGCATTGAGAACAAAGAAAAACATTGGTTCTAGAGAGTTATCTCGCTTGATTGGAAAAGCGGAAACATATATTTCTCAATTGGAAAGAGGATTAATTAAAAAACCAGATTATAATACAGCTTACGATATAATGAAGCATTTAGAATTTACAGATGATACTATTGAAGATTTTTTATATAATTTTTATCAAATTAAATCACCACAAAGGATGAAATTTGATGAAGAAGAGATTGAAAACTGGGAGAAAAAGAGAGCTGCAGAAATCGAAGAAATGTTATGCAAGAAATCACAAAACATAGAAACAAATCAGGATCATCAAGCATGTAAGTTTGAAGCAGATAGGCTTGATATTACAAGTAAATGGATGATAGAATTAATACAAAAATTAGATGAGAAAAACGAAGAAATTAAAAGGGAGCTTACATTTAATATTGAAAAAAATGCACAAACTTTTGAGAGCGTCATCGAGAACCTGCATTCTTTAATAACATCAATGAGAAAAAATAGAGAAAATTTTAATTTTTTTGTAGGAATATTTAAGGATGATTTAAGTGTACTTAGTGAGGAGAGTAAGGAAAAGATACTAAAAGCTGTGAAAGAAGAAGTAAGAAAGCTTAATCAAAACAAAGAACAAATATAGGCAAGTTTTAATCATATTTAGAAGAGCAGCACACCTACCGTATGACTGCTCTCTAAAGTTATTACAAACCTCTTATAAATCAAAGGATTGTTTGGAACTTACGATCATTTCTACTATATTTATTATTACTCCTCCTTTATAAAGAAAAAATTTTATTAGTTCGTTTTGAGGCTCAATCACTTTCTATTTTCTTTATATATTGTTTATATTGTTGAACCTTTGTAATTTTATACTCTTCTTTATGGTTATTATAGGAAATCGTTGAATTATCAATGTTGAATTTAACCCAAGTATTCCCTCGAGAAAATACTATTTGTGAATCTTTAACCATCTTCAGTAAATCCACCTTAGAAGGTAATATATCGTATTTTGAGATTATCTTAATTAACTTCCATCCCTCTCTTTTTAAATATGTTCCTCTTATGATTTCTCTTCTTTTAAATTCTTCTTGGGTAATACCCCCTAATTTAACTTTCAAATCGTGCGCACCACCATCGTATTCAATAGCTATTTTATTTTCAGGAAAAGCAATATCTAAGTTGTATCTTTCAAAAGGGTAATTTAATAACCCACCTAAAATTCCATGTAAATATAACTGAGGCTTTGATGTGGGAGTAGTTCCCTTCTTATACATGGATGTAACAGCTTTTTTGCGTATGTTAGCATTTTGCATATTGTACTCAACACCATAATTTTTAAGCATAGTCTGTTTTGATTTTTCTTTAACTTCTTTTGCCTGAAATGAATTATTGACACCATATCTTTTCTGCATGGATTTTCTATACTTTTCTTTGAAATCATCTGTTTGAAAATAATATTCAGTACCGTATTTCTTTAATGATGTTTCTTTTATTTTCTCTATTATTTCCTTATTTTGAGAAGCATTAGAAACACCATACCTTTTCATATTGGTCTGAATAAGCTTATTCTTCGTTTCTCCAAGGTGCATCACATTTGTAGTTCCGTATACAAGTAAATTACTTTCCGCTATTTTCTTTCCACGGCATTTATTGCATGCATCTTTTTTTATGCCTGATTTATCGAAATGAATCTTCCAATTACGATAAATTTTTGTATGTTCTATTAAACAATAATCGCATCTTAACTCTATTTCAGCTGTGCAATTTGGATGAATATCTTTAAACTTTACTTCAAATTCCTTTCCAAACCTTGTAAATATATATTTTTGGCATCCCTCGGAATTTAATATCTTATCGTAATGTGATTTTGTTTTACTGTGCCACCTTACCTGTATTATTTTTGTAAGTATCATTAACTTTTCTCCTAACTAAAGGCTCTTAATATAGCTTAACCTTAATAGTTATTAGTAGTTGTTTTAATGTTTAGAAATTCATCAAAATAGAGATTTGCTTTTTCTGTATTGCATTGTTCACAGGCGCACACCAAGTTGTCTAGGTTAGTCTTGCCACCTTTAGAACGAGGAATTACATGATCTATCGTATTTCCTTTTGAGCCACAATAACAGCAAGTATTTTTATATTTATTTAGTACTACATCTCTAAAATCAAATTGGTGAATGCATGAGTCGTTTACAATTCCAGCCCTTTTCTCTTTTACCATGTTTACAGCTTCTTCATAAGAAACCTTATAAAATACTTTTCTGTTTGATCTAATTTTCATTGTGACTTTTATTTTGGATTTTTTTAATTTTTTAGTATTAAAGATATCCTTAGAGCCAAATCTTTTAAAGTATCTACAATCATGACAATAAGGTTTTCTATGGCTTTTATCACGACCGTTGGAAACAAACCTAGAATGATACCTTACTCTTTTACAAATTGAACAAGCTTTATACAATTTACAATATTCATTGATAAACTATCACTCCTTGTAGTGAAAATTAAATTTAAATTCATATATCATCATAACATAAAAATATATAATTTCAAAATTTTACCATTAAACAAAATTATTGCAATTTCTTTAATATCAATATTTTTGTTTAATTTATCTAATTTACAAAAAAATATCTCTGTTAGACAAAGTTATTCAAATATATTATTAAGAGTCGTAAAACTTCTTTTTATTTCTAACTCTGGATATTACTCTAATTTTTATCGTTTTCTAATAAAACAATAGTAAAATTCCTTAAACTAGTTATCTATTTAGAATTGCTGTTCAAGATGTTATGGACAAAATAAATATTATATACATCAATGCTTTAAGATCATTTATCGTGTCAGATTATGCTTTTATATCATACTGTGTGGATATAGGTACTATACCTGTTTACCTCTAGAAAACAGCTTGAAAATGTCGAAAATCCCCCCCTGTCCTTATTTACAGCAAAATAAATAGTTACATTGATAAATTTCTTAACATCTAGTATTTTCTAAAGCGTATTTTATTATTTTTATATGTCCCCTTTTGCTTTCTTGTAGCGCATAAATAATTGATTAACCAACTGCTTCTCTTCATCTATTTCCAATATATATATGATAAAATATAAGTAGAAAACCTTTAATGATTACATGCTTAAGAGCAATATAGGAGGCTCTTAAGATGCAAGGAAGTATTAAAAAAGATAAAACAACAGGTAAATATTATTTCATAGTAGATATTGGTAGAGACGAACTAACAGGTAAACGAAGACAAAAGAAAAAACGTGGCTTTACAACGAAGAAAGAAGCGGAAAAAGCTTTAGCAGTTGTGCTAAATGAGTTAAACTTAGGTACTTTTATAGAACCACAGCTAATTGATTTAGACAGTTTTATAAAGGAATGGTTTATAGAAAGACAGACACAGTTAGCTAAAAGTACACTAAAGAACCATCAGTGCTTATATAGAAATCACCTTAAACCTAAGTTAGGTCATTATAAGCTACAAGATTTAAATCCAATCGTTCTTCAAAAGTTCACTAACAGTTTAGTAGCAGATTCTTCTCTTAGTCACAATTCTATTCGGAAGCTTTTATTCTTAATGAATCAGCTTATGAAGAAGGCACATGGTTTAAAGCTCATCTCTGAGAATCCATTAATACATGTGAATATACCAAGAGAAGTAAAGTCTGAAATGAGCATTTGGGATTTGAAGCAAGTAAATTACTACATTGCTCATGCTAAACAAAATCGATATTATACTATTGTTCTCATGGCTCTGCTTACTGGAATGCGAAAGGGAGAAATCCTGGGGCTACGATGGAGAGATATTGATTTTGAAAAACAGGTTATCTATATTAGACAAATCTATGACGGGTATGCAAAAGAACTTAAGGTAGGGGCTAAAACAGCGTCTGGTGTGCGTTCTATTCATATTCCTGATATGCTCATTAATCAATTGAAAAAAGAGCGTAAGAAAGTATTAGCTAACAAACTTAAACAAGGTACGGCTTATAACGATTATGACTTAGTAAACTGTACAAAGTTCGGTAACCCTTTAGATTCATCTACTTTATCAAAGAGATTTAAGAACCATGCTAAAAAACTTGGACTACCTGTGATACGGTTTCATGATTTACGTCATACGCATGTAACCATGTTGATTCAGCAAAATGTGAATGTGAAGGTTATCTCTGAACGTGTTGGACACTCTTCTATTCAAATCACATTAAACCAATACAGCCACGTCTTGCCGAGTATGCAACAAGAAGTGGCTGATAAATTGAATACCTTATTCGTTAATATGTGACCAGCTTGTGACCAATCAAAAGGTTAAGGTGATTAAAAACCTATTACATCAAGGTTTAATTCAAAACGCCCAGTTCCCTTTTCTAAACACAGGCTCGCTTGTACCGTCAGCTTTAATGCCGTCGATGTCCATTTCAGCTGAGCCAATCATGAAGTCAACGTGGGTGATGCTGTCGTTTGCTCCGTTTTGTGATAGCTCTTCTTTAGACATCGTTTTTCCGCCTTCTAAACAGAAGGAATACGAGCTGCCGATGGCTAAATGGTTGGATGCATTTTCGTCAAACAGCGTGTTGTAGAAAATGATGTTTGACTGAGAAATTGGCGATTGATGCGGTACTAAGGCTACTTCTCCTAAGTATTTGGCACCTTCATCTGTTTCAATTAAGTGCTTTAACGTTTCTTCGCCTTCTTCTGCTTTTACATCCACAATTTTTCCGTTTTCAAATGTTAGCGTGAAGTTTTCAATTAAGTTTCCTGCGTAGCTAAGCGGTTTTGTGCTTGTTACTTGACCATTTACGCCGTCTTTTTTTGGAAGTGTAAATACTTCTTCTGTTGGCATATTGGCCATGAACGAGTTGCCGTCTTCATTAACACTGCCTGCGCCCACCCAAATATGTTTGTCAGGAAGTTCAATTGTTAAATCTGTTCCTGGCGCTTTATAGTGAAGCTTAGAAAATCTCTTTTCATTTAAAATATCTACTTTTGTATGTAATGAAGCATTATGCTCTTCCCATGCGGCCACTGGATCTTCTTGGTCTACGCGCACAGATTTAAAAATAGCTTCCCATAGTTTTTCTTGCTGC
Organism: Priestia megaterium; assembly: GCF_009497655.1. NCBI lineage: Bacteria > Bacillati > Bacillota > Bacilli > Caryophanales > Bacillaceae > Priestia > Priestia megaterium. The sequence goes on from NZ_CP023317.1 coordinate 2,827,357, forward strand.
TGTTCTTCTGGAACGTCAGGAAATACTTTAGCTGCCCAGTCTTTCGAAGGAACAGCTACGATGGACCAGCTGATTTTATCAGATTGGATCGCTTCACGGAATTTTTTCATTGCTTTTCCGCTTACTTTTTGGAACGCAGCAATACGTTTGCCGTCTACTCCTTTTAGTAAGTCAGGACCGCTTGAAATTACAGATAAAACAGCGCCTCCGTTTTTCACAAGCTCTTCTCTTGCCTGAGCTTTCCAAGCAGGAAATTCATTAAATACAGATTCATCCGCTTTTTCATATTTCAAACGAACTAAATGATCGTCATGCCAGTCTACATCAACAGACTTTGCTCCGGCTTCGTACGCTTTTTTCGCAATTTCACGAACAAAATCAGCGGAAGAAATATCGGCATTAATGTTTAATACTTGCCCTTTTTGAATGTTTACACCGACTTTTACAGCTAGCTCGGCGTACTTTTCAATATTGCGCTCAAACTGTTCCATAATTTATCTCCTTTACGTATATATTCTAACAACTTTATTGTATCATGAATAAAACATCAATTAAAAATCCTAGCCTATAGTTTACATAATATAATTACGTTATTTTACAGATTATTATATAGAAAAAGTTTGTTCTTTAAGAATCAGAACAAACTTTTGTCTTTTACAGATTCGGTTTTGTAGCCGAGCCGCTCCGAAATGTTCTTGCCTATATCAACCATGCGTTCTTGAAGGTACGTTAATCGCTCATTGGTCATACGCATCGTGGCACCAGAAATGCTGACTGCAGCAACGACTTGACCAAGGTGATCAAAAATAGGGGCTGCGATGCAAGTAATTCCGTATTCATTTTCTTCTAAATCCAGCGCATATCCTTTTCGTTTTACTTCTGAAAGTTCTCGAAGAAAGCTTTCTTCATCTGTAATAGTGTGATCGGTATGCGCTAGTAAGCCTTTTCTTTCAAGAATGCTTGTTACCGTATTAAGCGGTAAAAAAGCTAGGATAGCTTTACCGACAGACGTACAGTGCATAGGCGCTCTTTTCCCCACTTTTGAGTGCATGCGCAGCGTCTGATTTCCTTCTAGCTTTTCAATATACACTACTTCACCTTGATCGTAGACAACAAGATGAATAACTTCATTTGTTTCACTTTCAAGTTCTTGCAAAAACGGCTTTGCTTCTGTCCGTAAATCAATCGAATCTAAAAGCTTTGAACTTACTTCTAAAAACTTATACCCAAGCTTGTACCGACCGCTTTCTTGATCTTGTTCAATATAGCCATACTGAGCAAGAGTAGTTAGAATACGGTATACGGAGCTTTTATTAATATCCATTTGCTTTGCAATTTCTGTAACTCCTACCCCTTCTCTTTCCATGCTGACGATTGTGACAATATCCAATGCCCGGCTTACAGACTTAACCATATTTTCTCTCTCCATTTTTCCTCTCTCCTCTATGTGTCATTTTACTGCCGGGCATTTTTTTATCACTTTTATACGTTTACACGTTCTTTCTCTGCAACAAATGGATTTTGGAGAGTTCCAATTTCTCGGATGGTGCATGCAATAACACCGTTTGCGCTCACAAGTTCCGCGCCGACCGGACTTCCTGTTAAAACCACATCTCCCGGCTTAAGGGTCATAACAGTAGATAGGTAAGCGATCATTTCTCCAACAGAAATAATCATTAAATCTGTCGAGCTGTTTTGTTTTTCAACGCCATTTAAAAACGCTTTTACGTGAATCGACTTAAAATCAAGCTCTGTTTCGATTACGGGTCCAAGAGGCGTAAATGAATCAAAGGATTTTCCAATGGTCCAGTGCCCGTCTTCATGAAAATAATCCGGCGCCGTCACATCGTTTCCAATTGTATACCCAAATATATAATCCAGTACGTCTTCTTTTGCGATGTTCTTTGCTTCTTTTCCAATAACAACTGCAAGCTCAGATTCAAACTTAACGTGCTTAATAGCAGTTGGAATAACAATGTCTTCGTTTGGGCCAATCACAGAAGATGTGGGCTTAAAAAAGAAGACAGGAATAGAAGGCATTTCCTTTGGAAGCTCCGATTTTGCAGCTGCATAATTTGCGCCTATTCCAATAATTTGATTCGGCTCTAAAGGAGCCAAAAGCTTTACTTCATTTACTAAAAAAGTCTGTCCTGTATAGTTCCATTTCTCAAATATATTTCCTTCAATAACGCTGATCGTATCTTCTTTTAGTACACCTGTATGACGGCTATCTTGTACAGCGAACCTTACAAATTTCATGACATAGCTCCTTTTCCCATTTGCTTTGTTTTAATAAGGATCGTAGGTAGTCAGGTTCTTAAGATGTAAGTACAGCCTGCCATCTCTATGCTGACAGGCCGTTTTTTTTACTGTTTTATAGCTGCTTTTGCCTTTGCTTCGATACGACGGCGGTGTAAAATGGGCTCCGTATAGCCGTTTGGCTGATCATAGCCTTGAAATACTAAATCGCAGGCTGCCTGAAAAGCAATGGATGCGCTGTAGTTCGATGACATTGGCTGATACAGAGGATCATTTTCATTTTGTTGATCCACTACTTTTGCCATTCGCTTTAGCGTTTCCGTTACTTGTTCTTTTGTACAAATTCCATGATGAAGCCAGTTGGCTACGTGCTGACTGGAAATACGAAGCGTTGCCCGGTCTTCCATTAGCCCTACATTATTAATATCTGGTACTTTTGAGCACCCTACTCCTTGGTCGACCCATCTTACTACATAGCCGAGTATTCCTTGAGCGTTGTTGTCTAGCTCCTGCTGGATTTCATCTTTGCTCCAATTTGGTTTTTCGGCCACAGGAATTTGCAAAATGTCATCTTGTAAATCAGTGGACTTAGTAAGCAATTCGTTTTGAACATCTCTTACATCAATTTGATGATAGTGAAGAGCATGAAGCGTTGCTGCGGTTGGTGAAGGCACCCATGCCGTATTCGCTCCTGCTTTTAAATGCCCCACTTTTTGTTTCAGCATTTCGGCCATCATATCCGGCATTGCCCACATTCCTTTTCCGATTTGAGCGCGGCCTTGGAATCCGCTTGCTAACCCTACATTTACATTAGACTGCTCGTAGCCTTGAAGCCATTTAGACGCCTTCATATCATTTTTACGAATAACAGCGCCTGCTTCCATAGAAGTGTGAATTTCGTCACCTGTTCGATCCAAAAATCCAGTATTAATAAACGCCACTCGGTCTTTTACTTCTTTGATGCACGCTTTTAAATTAAGCGTTGTGCGGCGCTCTTCGTCCATTACGCCAATTTTAATCGTATGACGCTCAAGCCCTAGCATATCTTCAATTGAATTAAATAACGTGTTGGCAAAAGCCACTTCTTTGGAGCCGTGCATTTTCGGTTTAACGATATAGATAGAGCTCTTTTTAGAATTTTGATACGTACCGTTTTTAAGCAAGGTGTGTTTGGCAATTAAACTAGTAATCACGCTGTCTAAAATACCTTCATAGATTTCGTTGCCATTTTGATCCAAAACAGCGCTGTTTGTCATTAAATGCCCGACGTTTCGAACAAACATAAGCGAACGGCCAGACAGTGAAATCTTTTCCTTGTCAGGAGAAATATAGATACGGTCTGGATTTAAACGCCTTGTCATGTTTTGACTTCCTTTTTTAAAAGTAGACGTCAAATCACCTTTCATTAATCCCAGCCAGTTGCGGTAAACGTCTACTTTGTCTTCTGCGTCTACTGCCGCTACTGAATCTTCACAGTCCATAATCGTCGTAAGAGCTGCTTCCATTAAAATATCTTTTACACCCGCATCGTCTGTTTTACCAATCGAATCCGTACGATCAATTTGAACTTCAAAATGCAGGCCGTTGTTTTTGAATAAAAGAGCATCAGGGCTTTCTTCTTCTCCTTGATACCCTACAAATTTATCTTCTTCCTGTAACTCTGTTAAACTGCCATCGTTTAATTGAGCAACAAGCTTTCCATTTTCAAGACTGTACTGAACCACTTCTGCATGAGAAGACTGAACGAGCGGAATAACTTCATCAAGAAAATTCTTTGCAAACGCAATAACTTTTTCTCCTCGAATTGGATTATAAGAACTCGTGCGCGAAGCTCCATTTTCTTCACTGATTGCATCAGTGCCGTAAAGTGCATCATAGAGACTACCCCAGCGTGCATTAGCAGCGTTAATAGCATACCGAGCGTTATTCACTGGTACCACAAGCTGTGGTCCCGCTTGATAGGCAATTTCGCTGTCTACTCCTTCTGTACCAATAAGAAAATCTTCTGCCTTGTCTTCTAAATAGCCAATTCTCGTTAAAAACGATTTGTATTCGTTAAAGTCACCGTCAGGATTTTCTTGATGCCATGCATTAATTTGAGCTTGAAGCTGATCACGCTTTTCTAACAAACGTTTATTTACGGGTGTTAACTCAGTTACTAACGCTTCAAAATCAGACCAAAAATTTTCTGTACTTAGGCCGCTGCCCGGGAGAGCTTCCTCATTAATAAATTGATAGAGAACTGGAGCTACTTTCAGATTTCCAACTTGTTTGTAGTTTGTCACCGTCTGTTTCCTCCTCTTACTTCTTTACATTTTTAAATTTGGACGCGCTTTCAATTCTTTTTGCCAAAATGGTTAAGACGAACATATGCGGTACTGTTTCTTATTACAAAACAGCGTTTTATTTTTGTTAAAAAAATCATATCATCGAGCGAATGTATTTTCAAGAATTTTCTAAAAATAACCCACTTTTTTCTTTTCTTTTTTGACTTCAGCGCAGCGGCTCGGACTTGGAAAAAGCTTTCCTGCATTTAATAGATTTTTAGGATTAAATACTTCTCGTATATTCGTTTGTGCTTGAATTTCATCTTCATTAAAAACAAATCGCATTTCTTCTTTTTTTTCAATGCCCACGCCGTGTTCGCCGGTAATCGTTCCTCCTACTTCTGCACATACTTGCAAACATGCGCTTCCGGCGTCGAGTGCTTTTTCAGTTTCCCCTGGCTTTCTAGCATCAAATAATACAAGCGGATGCAAGTTCCCGTCTCCAGCGTGAAAAATATTGGCAATGCGAAGGCCAGATTCTTCGCTAATTTTGTTGATTCGCTTCAGCACTTGAGGCAGTTTACTTCTTGGAATAACGCCGTCTTGTACGAGGTAGTCAGGGGATATAGCTCCCATCGCTCCAAATCCTGTTTTGCGATTTGCCCACCACCTGGCGCGCTCTTCTTCACTTTCAGCTACTTTCACTTCCCGTACGTTCTGTTTTTTGCATACGTCTAAAATACGTAGAATTTGCTCTTCGATACCGGCTGAAATGCCGTCTACTTCAATTAATAAAAGAGCTTCAATATCTCTAGGGTGTCCGACTGGAAACGCAGCAGCTTCCACTCCTTCAATGGCGGTTTTATCCATCATTTCAAGCGCAGCCGGCACAATGCCGGCTGATATAATGTCGGATACCGCTTGACTGCCGTCTTCTACGCGGTCGAAATAGGCAAGTACCGTTTGTTTGGCTTCGGGGTTTTTCAAAATGCGCACCGTAATTTTTGTAACGATTCCTAACGTCCCTTCTGATCCTGTTAAAAGTCCTAATAAATCATATCCCGGTTCATCTGGAATACCTTGCTTGCCAAGTTCAATCACATCTCCATTTGGAAGCACCACCTCTAGCCCTAAAATATGGTTGGTAGTTACGCCATATTTTAGACAGTGTGCCCCTCCCGCGTTTTCCGCTACATTTCCACCAATGGTGCAGCAATACTGACTCGAAGGATCGGGTGCATAATAATATCCTTTTTCAGAGATTGAATTAGTTAACTTAAGATTAATAAATCCGGGCTCTACAACGGCACGTCTGTTTTCATAGTCGACGCTAAGCAGCCGCTTCATTTTTACTAAACTAATAATCACTTCGTTATTAAGCGGAATCGCTCCTCCGCTCAGTCCTGTGCCTGCTCCTCTTGCAAGAAAAGGCAAGTCATGTTCATTGCAGTATTTAACAATGCTAGAAACTTCTTTCGTATTTTTAGGAAATAACACCGCTTTAGGCAAGTGTCTGTGAATAGTAAACCCATCGCAGTCGTACGCAAGTAAATCTTCTTTGTGATACAAAATAGAATGAGCATCTACTAGTTGAGAAAGATTTTTCACGTGAAGATCTTTTATTCTATTTTTCTTCAACACGATGCGCTTCCTCCTCTTCTTTTTGATAGGCCCACTCCAAAAGCTGTACCGTGTGAACAATTTGCTGACTTCGTCCATATTTTTTCACTCCTACTGCCATCTGCAGCATACATCCTGGGTTTCCCATTGAAATCATTTCTACGTCAGGGGGCACATTTTCCATTTTATTTTGAAGCACGGCTCCCGCCATGTCAGGGTTTGTTAAATTATAAATTCCTGCGCTTCCACAGCATCTGTCTGCGTTAGCCATATGAACCATTTCAACTCCCGGAATAGAAAGCAAAATATCTCTTGGTTCTTCTCTAACTCCTTGACCATGAGCTAAATGACAAGCGTCGTGATACGTAATGCGCGTATGCAGCTTCGCCTGCGGAGGGCGATATCCCGTATCGTGAAGGTATTTTGAAATATCCTGGACTTTTTTAGCAAAGACTTCGGCTTTTTCAAGCCACTCTTGCTCTTCTTCTCTAAATAGTTCAGGATACTCTTTTAACATGCAGCCGCATCCCGCAGCGTTTACAATAATGGTATCGGCATGCTGAAACGCTTCTATATTTTTTTTGGCAAGCTGCCTTCCCATGTCTCGGTCTCCTGCATGAACGTGCAAAGCACCACAGCACGTCTGAGAATGAGGAATAACAACGTCGTTTCCGTTTCTTCTTAATACATTAAGAGTCGCTTCGTTAATATCACTGAACATGACGTCCATAATGCAGCCCGTTAAAAAAGCAACTTCGGCTTTTCTTTCGGCTTTTGCTTTTAGAACGCGTTCTTTTTTATATTTTTTTCGAACAGAACGGGTAATTTTAGGCATTACATGTTCCATTTCTGCTAGATGTGTTGGCATCATATTTAACATGCCTGTTGTGCGAACCATTTTTTGCATCCCGCTTTTTTGATACAACTTTAATAGACTTCCTGCAGCTTCTAAGCGATGGGAATGAGGAAAAAGTTCCTTTAGAAAAAACTTGCTGATCATTCCTTTCCATCCCGTCAAAGGCATCGCCTGACGAATTTGGCCGCGAGCTTCTTCAATGAGTCCGCCAACGTCTACATTTGCAGGACAAGCAGTTGTACAGGCACGGCAGTCCAAACAAGCAAATACAGGATCTGTAAACTGCTCATTCACGCTTATCTTTCCTTCTGCTACCGATTTGATAAGGTGCACGCGTCCTCTTGGTGAATGCTGTTCTTGCCCCGTTATTTCGTAAGTAGGACAAGACTCCAAGCACATTCCGCAGTGTACACAATCCGCCCATTTTTTTTCGTCTGGCGCGTCTTTCCACAAATAATTGCTAACGCTTTGACATGGAGCATCTTTGATATCCGCTTTCGCTGAATTCACTTAGATTCCTCCTATAAATCGTTTATAGTTAAGCACATTTTTAGCGTCCACCTTTGCTTTAATTCCTGCTAGTAACGGAAAATGAGAAGGTTTTTCTCCCCATACATTGACTTTTTGACGCAGTATAAAAGGCAAATGTTTAACGACCACATATCCTCCGTACGTTTTAGCCGTTTCAGTAAATGAAGTGATAACGGAAAGAATGGCTTCTTCTGAGCCCTTTATGTAGACTGAGCAAAGACCGTGTCCAACTCCTCCATGTGCTTTTACCAGCATTGGAAGGGATGTTTTTAAAGCAGTACTTTTGTTTATCACGTCAAGTACATTCATATTTGGTACACCGACTTTTAAAGTGGCTTCCGTTTCCTCTTCGGAAGAACAGCATGCACCATTTGGACTAATGTTACTAAAAAATCCCCAAAATACTTCGGCTTCTTTTTCATGAAGCACTTTTAAAATCGTATCAGACGGCTGAATGCTTTTGATGTAATTCTCTTGATAATGAACGGAACTTTCCACATCTTCAAAGCTGATTACAAGCGTAAACAGATGCTGCCCTATTACATCTTCAGCTAGAGAAGGATTTAATAATTCCAAGGAAACGGGCTCTATCATGGAGTCTAAGACTTTGCTAACAAACGCATGAATTTCTTCGATATTGCCTGTTGAAAAAGAAAGAAAAAGAACGCTTTGATACTTGGGCAGCGGACGCAGCTTTAACGTTATTTCGGATATAACGCCGAGCGTTCCCATTGAACCAATAAACAGCTTATTCATATCATAGCCAGCCACGTTCTTGACGACTTTTCCCCCTGAACGAACAATGGTTCCATCTGAATATACGACTCTCATACCGATTACTGCATCTCGAGCTGATCCATAAGACAAGCGCTTTGGGCCACTTTCATTCGCTGCAATAACTCCGCCGATTGTAGCGTAGTCTCCTAGAGCTGGATCAAGTGAAACTTGCTGATTGTACGTTTTTAAATACGTTTGCAGCTCTCCAAACGGCGTACCAGCTTTTACAGTAACCGTCATATCGCCTACTGTATGTTCAACAATTCCGCTGTATTCAGTCAGCGAAAGCAAAAGATCTGCTGTGTCTATAAGCCCGCCAAAGCCTTTTTTGGTACCGTTCCCTTCAATGACGACTTTTTTTCCGTGTTCCGCCGCATACCTTAAAACGGCTGCTATTTCTTGTTCTGAAGTTGGCTTAACATGCACGGACCCGTTATTTCCAAGGAAGTGATTCATATGCTGTTCTTCAAGTGTGGAAGGATGAGATAAAATGGATTTTAAATGACCTGGAAGTTCTAACGTACTCAATAAATTGACTCCTCTCGTTTTGTAATAGCAAACAACGTTTCACTAATAACATACAGAAGTGCCATGTATAATACGACTGAAAGTAGTAGATTAATAAGAAGAATAATTAGTAGAATAGATGAAAAGATATATTTTAAGCGCTTACAATCATTTAATCACCTATTCTTGGGATTTTCAACCAGTATTTTCTTCTTATCAACAAAAAAATGTCCGTTCTTTAGAAAAAAAGTTTCTTTTAGTACTTGCCTATCACGAAAGTATTAGAATATAATGTAAGCGAATTCATTTTTATATAAGTCATCAGATGACCTTATCATCGTAGTTTTAATGGTTTCGTTTTACTAAATTCGTAGTTCACTAATTTGAAAATGAGGTGTTAGTTATGACATGGACACAGCAGTTCACTCCTGTAGGAAACAGCGTCATTTGGTCTTCATTAATCGCTTTGATTCCTATTCTTTACTTCTTTTGGGCTCTGGCTATTAAACGAATGAAAGGTTATATGGCTGGGATTACAACCTTACTGGTCGCACTTGCCGTTGCGATGCTTGCCTATAAAATGCCGGCTAGCATGGCTTTTATGTCAGCTAGTCAAGGAGCCGTATACGGTATACTGCCGATTGGATGGATTATCATTACGTCCGTTTTTCTTTACAAACTAACCGTCAAAACCGGTCAGTTTGATATTATTCGTACCTCTGTCGTATCTATTACAGAAGATCGCAGACTTCAAGCTTTGTTAGTTGCTTTTTCGTTTGGGGCTTTTCTTGAAGGTGCCGCTGGTTTTGGTGCACCTGTTGCGATTTCAGCAGCTTTGCTTGTAGGACTAGGTTTTAATCCGCTGTATGCCGCTGGCTTATGTTTATTAGCAAACACAGCACCCGTTGCTTTTGGTGCAATCGGTATTCCTATCACGGCTATGGAGGGTCCTACTGGAGTAGCGGCAATGGAAATCTCTAAAATGGTAGGCCGCCAGCTTCCTTTTATTTCTGTATTTATTCCGCTATATTTGGTTTTTGTAATGGCTGGATTTAAGAAAACAGTAGAAGTACTCCCTGCTATTTTAGTATCCGGCGTCTCTTTTGCTCTTACACAGTTTGTCAGCTCTAACTTTTTAGGACCTGAACTTCCCGATATTTTATCGGCACTCGTTTCACTTTTTGCGCTCGCTATTTTCTTAAAATTCTGGAAACCGAAAACAACGTTTCGCTTTCAATCTGAAAAAGCAGCACATGAAGTAGCTTCCGCTTCGGCTGAGCCAAGAGAAACTCAAGGTCAGCCCGCATTCACGGGGGCTCAAATTGCAAAGGCGTGGTCACCTTTTTTAATTTTAACGATCTTTATTTCTATATGGGGAATCCCTCAAATTAAAACCGCTTTGACGGGTCACTATGAAGGAGCTAACGCTTTTTTGAGCGCTATCAATTCCGTCGGACATTATTTAACGTTTATGCCAGAAGTACCTTGGTTAAATAATTTAATTTTAAATGGAAATGGAGAACTAATTGCTGCAGTGTATAAGTTAGAATTACTAGGCGCTGCGGGCACAGCTATCCTGTTGTCTGCTGTTGTCACAAAATTTATCGTCAACATCTCTTGGAAAGACTGGTTTATTACGTTTAACGAGACGTGCAAAGAATTAGCGCTGCCGCTTCTTACCATTATGTCCGTAGTTGCATTTGCTTACGTGACAAATGCTTCTGGAATGAGTACAACCTTAGGTCTGCTTTTAGCTAAAACAGGCGCGTTATTTCCCTTTTTCTCTCCTGTACTCGGCTGGCTTGGTGTTTTTATTACAGGATCAGATACATCAGCCAACTTATTGTTCGGCAACTTGCAAAAAATCACGGCTACGTCTATTGGAATGGATCCACTTCTTGCGCTTGCAGCAAACTCTTCGGGCGGAGTAACCGGTAAAATGATTTCACCGCAGTCCATCGCCGTCGCCTGTGCTGCGGTTGGGCTGGCAGGAAAAGAATCCGATTTGCTTCGTTTTACGGTGAAGCACAGCTTATTTTTACTGCTGATTGTCTGCCTACTAACATTTTTACAATCCAATGTATTATCGTGGATGATTCCTTAATCAAAAAAGCTTCCGCAGCTAGAGGTGAACCTCTGCACGGAAGCCTTTTTCTTTTAGTTAAGATCGATTAATGGCATATACAACAAATAAAACTATGTCTAGCAAAATCATGACAACACCGACAAGCAGCCAGATGTTTCCTTGCGTCTTTTTCTCTCCTTCTTGCATTTCAAACGCTCGAATAGCAAATACAATTCCAAGGGTAAACACGAGAAAAAACAGCTGACGGTAATCAAAAAACGACAGTACGACAAAAATTAAAGTGAAAAACACCATAATCATTTCTAAGATCCGATAAGGCTGCTTTTGACATGCTAATAATAGTTTCATTTCTTGACCTACTTTCATCCCGTTTCCAATAGCGTTATTTTACTATTAATTTTAAATGAGATGTTAGTGTTTCGGGCACTGTTCACTGTTTTGTAACAAAAAAAGGGTACGTTAGCTAAACGCACGCTTCTCCTTTTATTCATTTACATTTGGATTCATTGGATTATCCATCCCTGTTTTATCTTGAATTTTTTTATAGATAAAATACGTGTAGACGGCAATTAAAATGGAGAATGCCCACGTAACGGCTTGACGGAATACAATCATGTTCCCGTACCCTTCTACTCCGTACTTTTGAATCAATACGTATTTTACAATTGCTAAAAATACATAGCGACCTGCGAACAGTACTGTAAGCCAGTTCATCATTTTGAATAAATCAGGCTGGTGGAAGAGCTTAAGAGAATCTTCTCGCTTATAGCCCATTAAGTACGCCGTATCTACAAAAAAGTACAAACCAATTGGCTTTTTTATCACAATGGTAAAAAGGACAACTACAGCCAGTCCAATCATAAAGTATACTTGATTGTTTAACATCGTCGCTGCGTTTCCTGAAATTAAATCAATAATGGTACGTGCCAGCAGCGTAATGACAATAAACAATCCTGTTACGTTAAACTGGCGATCTTTAATAAATGTATAAATGGTATACACAAACGCTGGTGCTGTTGAAAGCAAAATGGCATAGTAATCACCAATAATGTCTTTTCCCTGATTCCATATTAGGTAAGGAATAGCGATATAAAAAAGTAAATCAAACCATACTCGTTTTGTATTGTTCATATATAACTCCTTTAAAAACGTTGTTCCTGCTATTATATGGGATACTACGCAAGAAAAAAAGGCTTTTACCTGGAATGTTATGAAATTTTAATCATTTATGTTTAGATCCAAAGCGACAGGGAAAACGATTTCTAGAAAGACTTCAAGAATTATAAACATCGAAACACTTGAGCAGCAATACATGTGCCACAAGTGAAAAATGCTGAAAGGATTGATTCATTATCGCACTTCACCTAACGTACACGTCAGAAATGGAAAAGGCCATGCAGCTTTCTCACGGCGTGGGGTATGCTGAATATAGCCGTAAACTAGACAAACGTCTACAGGTGGAAAAAGAACGGGAAAAAGATTATCAGGCTAGCAAAGATATACTTCGTGATATTAACCAGCATCGATAATAAAAAGCCGCTTGCTACTCTTGGTAGCAAGCGGCTTTTTATTTACAAATGAACCAAAATTATACATAATAAGGAAGTGCGTGTATCAAAGAAAGGAACTTACTTATTATGATGGAAAAATTACTGATTATTTGTGTATTTGTAGGAATTATTCACATGATTGAAACACTAGCCTACTCTGTGAGACTCGCGGGCTTGAAAACTGGAAAACTAGTCGTGGCCCTATCTCTTTTTAATATTATTGTCATCGTTTCAAGAACAGCTAATATGGTGCAAGCTCCGCTGACCGGCAAATTAGGAGATGCGGTCCAGTCTAAAGAAGATTTGTCCCTTCTACTTCATCAGCTTCAAACTATCTTGCTCGCGGCCTCTATTGGGACAATCGCAGGTGCTCTTTTAATTCCTAGCTTTGTATCAATCTTCTCTCGCATGATTTCACACTTAGAAGTAGCAGGATCTGTACCCAAAATGATGAAAAACATTACTTCCATACATACCCTTGAGAAAGCAAAAAAACACGTGAAGCGTCCTAGGTGGATTATGCTGTCTCAGCTGCGAATAGGCGGAGTGCCCAAGCGATTGCTTCTTTTAAATTTAATGGCTACGACCATTTATACAGTAGGTGTTCTTTCCACTCTTTATGCTTCTACGCTCGAGCCTACTCTTTCTAAATCGATTCTGATGTCTTCTGGTCTTATTAACGGACTAGCGATGATTACCCTTGCAGTGTTTGTAGATCCGCAAGTAGCCATTCTAACTGAAAAGGTAATGAAAGGTGAATCGACTAAGCAATCTATGAATAAAATGGTTGGTACACTCGTCATCTCTCGTTTATGCGGGACAGTATGTGCCCAGATTCTCTTAGTCCCCGCTGCTCTTTATATTGCGTGGATTTGTAAATTAATTCCTTAGAAAAAAGACTTCGTTTCAGAAGTCTTTTTATACATATTCTACTTTTTTGTATCTATAAACAGCAGCAATTAAAAGAAGAAAACAGCTCACTAATGTAACAACTACGGTATAGGTGACACTTTGTGACCAGTGCAATTGTTCAAGTATACGACTGGCGTATTGTGACAGCGCCGCAGGACTCCACTTTAATTGATTCGTAAACAAAGTACTTAAAAATGAAAGTGACGCAATAATCAAAATGCTTACTCCAGCAATTCCTCCGCTTTGTAAAAGAAAGGTTCCAGCTGCCACTAGCACGGACAAGATAAAAATCAGCCACAGGCTGTATAAAAGAAAGCTAACTATCATATGAGTCCAATCCACATGTGAAAATAAAAGGTTTGTATAATACCACGCTGCTATATAGCTTATAAACATTGAGCCAATAACCAGTACGATTTGCGCAGCCCATTTACTCATAATGTATTGAATGACGCTCACCGGTCTCATCATAACAAGTACAGCCGCATGATTTTGTCGTTCATTTGAAATCATATTCATGCTTGCTAGTACAATCAATAAGATTCCTATTGTGCTATATTGTGAAAGGACACCTTGCAATACTTCTTGACCGGTGGGCGTAGGAAGTTGAATAATGGCTCCTTTTGGCAAATTTCCTGCCATGTTAATGATTTGTGGCATATAATAATTCGTTAAAGGCTGTGTGATGCCTAGCAAAATTAGAGAGATGGGCAGCCAAATTGCTTTGCCGTTCGCAAATAATTCATGCAGCTCCTTTTTAAATAAGACTCCAAATATATTCATTTATTCATCACCTCTAGATACACATCTTCGAGAGAATGCTGTTTTCGTTCAAATAAAACAAGATTTGCTTGTTGATCAACAAGCAGTTGAAGCAGCAGCTGCTGCTGAGATGTATCTTTTACACTTACAGTGGCTTTATAAGGAGAATGAAACAGCACCTGTTCACTTGGCAGACTGCTAAATGATGCAGGGAGCCTTTCTTCTGTTTCAATCGTAAAAGCAGGATCCGCAAACTCTTGGCGCAGCGAACTCTTTGTTCCATTCCATTTCATGCGTCCGTTTTTAATCATAATCATGTTATCGCATATTTGTTCCGCATCATGCAAAATGTGAGTTGAAAAAAGGATGGTCGTATCTTTTTTTAATGTTTCGATAATCATTAGGACATCTTTTCTGCCTTCAGGATCCAAAGCCGAAACGGGTTCATCTAAAATTAGCAGTTCAGGTTTATGTAACAAGGCTTGTGCTAAGCCCAAACGTTGTTTCATTCCTCCAGAAAAGCCTGCAATTTTCTGCTTTTCCTTTCCTTTTAAACCTACCGTTTCAAGTACTTCATCTATTCGTTGAGAAAGCACATTTTTTGAAATGTTAGATAAAAGGCCTAAAAAAGTTAAATACTGCTGAGGCGTCATCCAATTAAAAAACGTAGGATGCTGCGGCAGAAAGCCAATAAATGATCGTACGTCTTGATGCTGTTTATCTTCAAAAGAAATTTTCCCTTTATTAGGTGCAGTAAGACCTGCAATCATATGCAAAGTAGTCGTCTTACCTGCACCATTAGGGCCTAACAATGCTGCACATTTTCCTTTATCGAGATTAAATGAAAGGTTATCTACAACGGTTATATTACGGTACGTTTTTGTCAGTCCTTCTACTTGCATAAACATCTTCGCTCCACCTCACTGTTTTTTACGTCCTAAAACAAAATATAAAACGGGACCGACTGTACTTACACATAAAATGATGAGTCCCCATAACCATTTTGGTCCGTTTGTCTCTTCTTGCTTTATGCAGCTTATTAACGCTGGAATCATTAAAAGCAATTGTAAGAATAGAATTGGAGCAATTAACAACCAGTTAATGTCCTTCATTTACATCCCCCTTTTTTTCGTGCTGGAAGCCAAATAATAAAAAACCAATAAAAAAGCGTTGGCATTGGAATTTGAATCAGTCCCCATATTCCCCAAAACCATGGATGGGCGCCGCGTTTTTTTGCATTGATAAAAAGTAGAAAGCTTTGAAGAAGGAGAAATGGTGAAATAAACAGCACAATAATCCATTTTTCATTCATTATAAAAACATCTCCTTTTTTCGTTTATAGTGAAAAACGATAAAAGAAAGAGGCGCAACAATGATGCCAATTACCTCAATGGCGATAAATAAGGCAGGTATTTGTAAAATAGCCGTTGCCATTACCGTTAAAATAACAAGTGCTGTTAATGTAAATAAGCATAACTCTTTCCCGAAAGCTTTTTTCTGCTTTTGTTTTTGAATGAGAAGCTGTTCTTGAATTGTATGAAGAGAAATACGTTCATGACTTGCTAAACTCTCTAGCTGCTCCCAATCTTTTTTTAAAGAATGTAAGGACTGATTGTCATTTTCTTCCCTCATTCTTTCCACTCCTTTCTCAGTATATTTACTCCTTTATTTACTCTTGATTTGACCGTTCCTGCTCGCATATTCAGCATATGGGCAATCTCATCGTATGTATATCCGTAATAATGTCGAAGCAAGACAGGAATTCGAAAGCGTGAATCGAGTTCATTAAAATCGGAAAACATCTCGCTCCACTCCACTCCTTTGTATTTAGCTTTCCACTGAAGCTGATGCGATAAAGCCTTCTTTATTCGCTGAAGACTGCTTTTTTCACGTTTTTGCTTACGCAAATAATCCATGTACAGTCTTGAAGCAATGGATATCATCCAAGTCGAAAACTTTGCTTCATTTTTGTATGAAGAAAGATTCACGTAACACTTCATCATTGCTTCCTGACACAATTCACTGCATAAGTCCTCATCTAATGTCAGCTTTAAAAGGTATTTATATAAAAATGAATGATAGCGCTGAAATAATAATGAAAAGGCATCATCATCACCTTGTAATGCTTTTTGGACAAGGATGAAATCATCTTGTTCCAAAGCGGTCACCCCTCCTTTTTGTTTCATCACCTATATGACGCTTGAGCGATTGAAATCGTTCATTTTTTATATAAAAAAAACGCCCCGCAGGACGTTTTTATTTAGTACGAAGCATTTTTAATCCTTCTTCATCTTCTTCTAATGAATAGACTTCATCGTTTTTAGCGAATAAAACACCGTGGAAGATTTGAAGATCATCATCACAGGCTTCACAAAATTCCTTTTCGCCTTCGTTCCAAAAGCTAAAGAGCGCTAGTTCATCACTTCGCACGCTTGCGTATTTTTGATGAAATTCATAAATCATCATCGCGTAGTAGCGAAGCGCTTCTTCTTTTTTTTCAAATTCAATGGTTTCAATAATATCTTTTTCCCAGCCTTCTAAAAAAAGCCAAGGTTCACAATCACTTTTTATTTTATGAACTCTCCATTTATCTGTCATGATTGAACATCTCCTTACTTACAGCTTACTTCTAAAAATTCTCTTTTCCTTATTATTCAGCAAAAATAACTTTGAATCAAGTAAAACGGAAAAAAACGCCTATTTTTAGGAAATAGGCGCTAACAAGTTGGCTTAATCTGAACTTCTTTTTTATATTAGTAATAGCCCCTTAAACTATAAGGAACTAAACTGCCCGTATAATACTGGGTAACAGGAGGGAAAACGCCGGCTGAAGGCGTGATTTTCCCCCACCAAGATGGTTTTTTGCCCCACCAGTTATCCATCGCTCCATCAGGTGACACGACAAATCCAATTGGACGTGCAAAAGAAGGCATAAAATACGGATAAAACGAATACTGAAAAGGCGTGTAGAAAGAAGAGTAAAACATCTCTTTCCTTATCCGTTTCCGAAGCCGTTTTGGTCAGAACCATCCGGATCGAGCGTATTTGTATTAGAAAGTCCCGAATTTGTATTTACACAAATTCCTGTATTTGAAGACCCTGAACCTTGCGCAGTTTTACTGTTACTTTTTGGAGAAACATAGTACGTGTCGCCAAATGTAACGACTCCTCCTGTAACATTTGGAATCACTACATGATTAATAACAATCGGCATTATCCTCACCCTTTTTATTTTCATCGTGATGTAATATATGAATAATTTATCAAAAGGGTTATAAATTAATGGATATAAATAAAAAATCCCCCTGCAGAGTGGGGTATTTTTACGCTTTTACCTCTTTTTTAGAATGACTTAATTCATCTCGAAGAATATCAAAATCTCGTTCTGCTACTTCTTCAATTTTAGTATACAACTCATTCTCTGTTAGAAGTCCTTTTTCTTCAAGTATTTCGACAAGAGCCTTAAACTTTATTCTAGATAAAAGCATTTCGTTGACCGTGCTCTCTGTTGGACGTTCATTTTTCACTTGTTCTTTTTCTTTAACAGGTTCTTGCTGCAGCTTCACTCTGAAAACAATATTTGTATGATCTGTAATTTCAGGTGACTGATAAAATGTGCTATGCGAAATGTTTTTTAGTGTTAGCGTTTCTTTTGTCTCCATATTTGTTACTTCAAAGTACGGATCCTCAAAAAATGCATCATATTTATCATAAGCTGCTTTGCCTACAACCGAAAAAGAAAAGTTTAGCCTTTTCAACTCTTCACCTGTATTCGCATCAGTAATCATTTTTTCTTCAAACATATCAACGTGAAAATTTACGTTATTAATCATTAGTTGTGTCAATTCAATCGCCTCCTTCTTTATTAATACGACATGGAGTGACAAGTTCCCTGTTTTTTTATATAAAAAAACATCTCCCAAAAATGGGGATGTTTTTCAAAGAGCTAGAAAAATGCTTTTTTTAGCTCTACAATTCTTCTTCTGCTTTGTCATATTTGCGTTCGTGCGCCGTATCTTCTTCGTTATCACGAATGGTTTTTTGGAGCACAAAAGCGGACATCGTTAAGTATAATGTTCCAACAGCATAATAACCTTTTACCGGTAATGATGCATCTAAGGTATAAATTCCTATAAACATAGCTAATAGTGCTGTAATAAAAGCTGTCCATGCTAAAAATGTAAAAGCTGCTGTATTACGCTTTTTCATCGTATGACCTCCTCTTTTCCTTTTTCTGTTAAGCGTCGCTTTCATTTTACATTGTAAAATAATTGTTGTCATGGGTATTTATAGTCAGTTACCCTTTTAATCAGAACAAGAAACGGAAGAATTTAGGTCTTACATCCTATTTTTATCATAAAGCTTTTTTTCGAAATGATGAGATATATGGAATTTCTCTTTAAAAGTATGTTCATTCGTTTTCATTAAGAAAAGCTCCATTTAATTATTGCAATAAAAAAATCATCGCCGAGACGATGATTTTTTTGTTTAGCCTTCAAAGTATTCTTTATAAAAGCCGCCGACTTGGCCAGTGTTATCAACAACAAAATAAAATTCTTCTGTTTCGTTTTTTACATCATATGTTTTTCCTGCTGTTAAAACATTTTCAACCACGAATTTTTTTGCATCTGTATGTATGCATTTTACTTGTTTAATTGTTGGACGATCGTTCCATTCTAAATGAATCATGTATGTACACTCCTTTGTTTTCATTCAAGATTCATTTTATCTTACTTGAAGTAAAAAAGAAACGGAGCGAATTTAAAAATTAAAAAATTCGCTCATGCACTTTTTTTTTGGCAACTGTTGCTTGTACAAACTGTGCCGTTTGTGCAACAATTGTGTCTTTATCAAAATCCATCGACGCAACATGGTAAGAGTTTCGAAGCATGTGCTGTCTTTTTTCTGCTGATTGAATATGCTTTAAGATATAAGCTGAATTCTCAGGCGGTACTACGTTATCAACGGTTGATGTTAGTACTAAAGCCGGGCATGTTACATAAGATAAGCGTTCTTTTGTTTCGTCCATTAAAGAAAGCAGCTCACGCATAGAGCGCACTGGTACTTTGTCGTACGTAATTTCATGTACGTTTGGATCCTTAATATCAGGATGGTCTTCTTTTAAATAACGAGGCGTATGACGAGAGCGGTAAGGCTCCATTGAAGGAATGGACGTCATAGCCGGATTGATTGCAATAACTCCGTCAAGATCTAATCCTTGGCTTGCTGTATGAAAGGTGAGAGTGCCTCCCATGGACTGACCTAAGATAAATACATGACGGCATTCTTGCTTCAAACGCTGATACCCATTTAAAAAGTCTTGCTTCCATTCCTCGTACGTTGTTTGTTCAATATCATAGTAGTGAGTACCATGTCCCGTTAGTCGCAAACCGTACACAGTAAAACCTTTTTTAGCTAATTCTTTTCCGATATATTCCATACTTTGAGGAGTCCCCATAAATCCATGAGAAACAAGTATACCAATGTCGTTGCCTTTATAATAAAAAGATTCTGCGCCTTGAATTACGTCATAACGTTCCATTTTCTTCACCCTTTATCACAAATTTTCTGACTAAATGAACTACCTTTATAATACACCTATAATTCCTATAAGTCAACTGGGTTATTTATTTTTTTACGATTCAAAAAGAACGAAGCAAGAATTATCTCTTGCTTCGTTCTTTTTGAATATGTGGAAATACTAGCTCAGCAAACGTATATGCTTCTTCTAGATGCGGGTATCCTGATAAAATAAACGTATCAATTCCTAGCTCTTTGTACTCTTTTAAACGATCCGCTACAATTTCAGGACTTCCAACAAGAGCGGTTCCAGCTCCTTCTCGTGCTAAGCCGATTCCAGCCCATAGATTCGGAGCAATCTCCAGCGCACCTCGATCTTTTGTGCCGCTGTGCAAACTTGACTGTGTTTTTTGGGCAGTGGAGTCAAATGACGCAAACTTATCTTGAAACGCTTTGATCGTATCATCATTAACATGTTTAATTAATTTATCTGCAGATTCCCACGCTTCGTCTTCCGATTCTCTTACAATAACGTGCAGTCGAATACCAAAGCGAATGTCCCTGCCTTCATTTGCAGCTTTTTCTTTCATCTCATCAATTTTCGTCTTGATCACTGCAGGAGGTTCTCCCCATAACAAATATACATCTGCATGCTTTGCGCCTACTTCTTTGCCCGCTGGAGAAGACCCGCCAAAGTACAGCGGAGGATACGGTTTTTGGACAGGAGGCGACGGAATGTACGCACCTGTTACATCAAGATGTTCTCCTTTATAGTCCACTTTTTTTCCTTCCATTACATCTCGCCAAATCGTTAAAAATTCATCTGTTAACTCGTAGCGTTTATCATGGCTTAAATAGTTACCGTACGTTGCTTGCTCCACGGGATCTCCTCCCGTCACAATATTTAACATAAGTCGGCCGTTTGATATTTGATCGAATGTCGAAGCCATCCGTGCTGAAAGTGTGGGAGACATGATACCCGGGCGAAGTGCAATCAAAAACTTCAGTCGGTTTGTAACGGAAGCAAGTGCCGATGCAATCACCCACGAATCTTCACAATTTGAACCAGTAGGCAACAAAGCACCGTCATATCCTAGATAATCCAGCCCGTGTGCGATTTGCTTTAAGTAGTGAATATCACTTGTTCTACTTCCTTCGGTTGTGCCTAGATAATGTCCGTCGCCTGCTGTAGGGAAAAACCATAAGATGTTCATTTCCATTTCCTCCTAAATATTCTCGTATTCTATATAAAGCGTTTTCATATTATTTGTTCAATTCTTGTCCGCTAATTACAGAGATGCATTTGTATATTAGCGTATGTAATACGACTCTTTTTATTTATTAAATTAGTAAAATCATAATACCTGTTTAACCTATATGTCAAGTATGAATTGAAATAAAAAAACAAGAATTAAAAATAATTCTTGTTTTTTTATTTCCTCATACGTGAAGCCATCGCATTAGCAAGAGTTGATTTTGTTGATATATTTTCAAACGATAAACCTAAATGAGAAGCGGTAATTGCGATTTCAGGACGTACCCCAGAGATCGTTGATTCTACGCCTATTAATTTTAAGGCATCAATCAGCTGGAAAATCTGATGAGCAACCATCGTATCAACAATAACTACTCCTGAAATATCAATATAAAGGTGATTCACTTGCTGTTCAGCACAGCGAGTTAACGTATTCTCTAAAATTCGTCGCGCTCTTGCTGTGTCGATATCCCCAACAAGCGGAAGAATCGCAATATGATCGCTCAATGGAATAACTGGGGAACTCAGTTCGTTAATCAGCTCTTTGTGTGCTTCAAGCAACCGTCTTGAATGCTGATGGTGCTCTTCAACAAATTTATAAACGGTGATATCAAACACGCGTACAATCAATTCGTTCCATTCGTCTAGTTCTTCTTGCGTAATATCTTGGTCATACGCTTCTACAAATTGATTTAAATATGTTAAATACTGTTTTCTAACTCGGAAAAATTCTCGAATAATATAATGAATAGGCGTTCTTACATGCTCTCCGTCTTCCGCAATCTTTAAAATCCACGTTTCAAATGAATCAAAAAATTCTTTTTCACTTTTTATAAATACATCGGCTATGTATAAATGAAATTCATTATTTTGACCTTTTAATACTGAAATGACTTCCGGATGAGTAGATGCATAAACCGATTCTGGGTCATTGTCTTCAAGGCTTTCATACCATTCTTCCGTTAGTTGATCTGCATGTTTTAAGAAAAACATTCGAAGTGCTTCGTTTTTATTCAAAACAATTCCCCTTTCCATACGAGCTACTACTATCATTATAATTCAACTTTTTCCCCCTTACTAGTTTTATAAAAAGAGGAGAAAGAAAATTTTTAAAAAAATACATTTAGTTTATTGATTTTATGCTACATTGAAAATGGCTATAAAAACACGAAGGAGTTTTCAAATGATACGAACGTTAGCTCTTATGAACGATAACAAACTTGTGAAACATATACAATTAGATCAGATTCACGACCCCTCTATTCAGTACTATTGGATTGACTTTAACTGCCCTTCTGAAGAAGAAGCGCTGCTGCTTCAATCATCCTTTCACTTTCATCCGTTAGCGATTGAAGATTGCTTTCATTTTCTGCAGCGTCCAAAACTCGATTATTATGAAGGATACAGTTTTTTTGTCCTTCATTCGTTAAATCGGCAAACGTTAGAAGCTGAAGAAGTTGATCTTTTTATCGGCGATAATTATATGGTTACTTTTCATTTTCACCCGTCAGCTGCAATTGATAAAGTATGGGAAAAGCTGCTTCATACACCTTCGATTCAAGAAAAAGGAATAAGCTACCTTGCGTATTCTGTGATGGATAAAGTGGTAGATGAATATTTTCCCACTGTATATCAAATTGAAGATGAGCTGAATGATATAGAAAACATAGACGCAAAAAAATCCATCTCTGTTTTAATGGAAGATGTATTTAAACTTCGAAGTGATTTGCTAAAAATCAGAAGAACCATTTTGCCTATGCGCGATTTATTGTACCGTGTTATAAATTCTGAACGCTTAGATGTTCATCCTGAACAAAAAAGGTATTTTAAAGATGTCTATGACCACTTATTAAAATTAGCCGATATGATTGAATCAAACCGGGAAATGACGTCTGATATGCGCGATAATTATCTTTCTCTTAATTCAAACCGGATGAATTCAATTATGATGACGCTGACTGTTATTTCATCTATCTTTATTCCCCTTACCTTTATCGTTGGCGTATACGGAATGAATTTTGAAAATATGCCTGAGCTAAAGTGGCACTATGGCTATTTCTTTGTGCTTGGCTTCATGGGATTGATAACGCTTGGTTTAATTCTATGGTTCAAGCGAAAAGGCTGGTTTAATGCTGATAAAGAGTAGAAAGATTGAGACATACCGAAATCAATCCAATGTAAAGATGAATAAATTGGATAAGTGAGCTAGTGCTATCAATTTCCGCGGGCGGCCGATGAGTCTCCTCGTCGCTTACGCTCCTGTGGGGTCTCCCCTGTTCCGCTTTTCCTGCAGGAGTCTTCGCCTTGCTCTCCCATCAACCGCTAGAAATCCTGCCTACATGAAGCCTACGTTCATCCTATCAATGAAAAAATTCGAAAGGTTTCGATTTCTACTAAGAGTATGGATTCATTGTTCGGCTCTTCCTTCAACGAAAATATGTTTGCCTCAACCGCCTTTCTATGCGATGATAACTAGTTATTTCCCAAAAATATTTATAAACTAACGTGCTTGCGTTTCCTTTTTCTAAAAAATTTCATAAGATAGTGAAAATAATGCTCAGAAAGGAGGCTGAAGTAGTGGATATTAAAGGCGAACACTTGCTAATGGATGCGTTCGAATGCGATGAAGTGATATTAAATGATCCCTCACTTTTAAGGCAAATTCTTATTGAAGCTGCACTAGATGCAGAGATGGAAGTTTTGCACTGTTATTTTCACCAGTTTACGCCCCACGGCATTACAGGCATTCTCGTATTAGCTACCTCTCACTTGTCTATTCATACTTGGCCGGAGGAAAACTACGCTTCATTAGATTTTTATACGTGCGGAGACAAAGAAATAATTGAAATTGGTTATGCGTTGCTGAAGCAATTAGCTTCAAAAAAAGCTGTTGTATATTCAATTTCTCGCGGAATTCAACACGTCGAAACTCTAACAAAAAATCGTCAGCATGCTGAAAGCACTCGTCTTCTCGATCGTGGAGATGACTCAGATCACGTTAGTCTACAGCAGATCTTATCAGGCCAGCATGACATTTTGTTTCATCAGAAAAACAGTATTCAAGATATTCAGCTGATTAAAGCATCTGATATTCGAATGTATTTGGATGAACAGCTGCAATTTAGTTCATTGGATGAACATGCGTACCATGAAGCTCTTGTACACCCTATCTTTGCAGCTTCCTTAAGTCCTCGTCGCATTCTTATTCTGGGCGGTGGAGATGGTTTAGCTTTACGAGAAGTCCTTAAATATAAGAAAGTTAAAGAAATAGACCTTGTGGAAATAGATGCTGACGTTGTAAATGCTGCGATGAATATAAAAGAATTAAAGAAGTTAAATCAACGCTCATTTGAAGATTCTCGTGTCACCGTTCATATTCAAGATGCTGTTGACTACCTCTCTTTGAATTCAGCGTTTTATGATATTATCATTGTCGACTTTCCAGATCCTACTAACAAAAAAATAAGTGCTCTTTATACAAAAGAATTTTACGAACTTCTCCAACGTTCACTATCGCGCAGCGGCTTGGTCGTGTGTCAGTCAAATTCTCCTAGAGACACACCTATCGTTTTTTGGAGCATTAATAAGACGATGAAAGCTTCTCAGTTTTATACGTTGAGCTACCACACCATTATTCCCTCTTTTGGAGATTGGGGTTTTCACATCGGCTCGAAAACATCTTTGTCTGCCCCTATACTCTCTACTGATGTTTCATCTACTACGCTGCCATCAGACTTTACTAAGTTAATGCGTTTTTCTCCTCATTCTCTTTCTAAAAGACAGTTTGCCATTGTGAACTCTGCTGAGCACTTGGTTCTGCATAAAATATTTAAAAAAGAAGGCTTATATTTGTAAAAAAGAAAGCTTGGCTTATACATTCCTTTTCTTTTGACATACTAAGATAGTCTCGTCATCACTGCGCGTTAGAAAGGATTGTTATGAGAAAAATTTCGGTTTTTGTTATCTTATTGCTAACTGTTATTTTCCCTTCCCCCGCTTTTAGCCAAGTGAAAGTACCTATACTGATTTACCACTCTATTGATTCCTACACAGGCCACGGGGAAAAAGAACTGTATGTGACACCTGAAAATTTTGAGAAACAGCTTCTTTATCTTAAAAAGCAAGGATATACGCCGCTAACATTTGAAAAATGGCAGGAGCTGAAGCGCGTAAAAAAGCCTATATTTATCACATTTGACGATGGATATAAAAATAATCTTACTATCTTGCCTATTTTTCAAAGAGCAGCCAGCCCTCAGTTTCATCCAGCGGCTACAATTTTTGTGATTTCAGATTTTATTGGCCGTCCCAACCGTTTGTCTCCAGCGGATCTAAAAAAATTTGTTGATTCAGGATTTTTTTCTATTCAGTCTCATACCGCTACTCATCCGGATTTAACTAAGACGAAAAATTTATCCTATGAGCTAGCTGAATCAAAGCTGAAAATTGAAGCCATCACGAGCCAGCCCGTTATTGCTCTTGCTTACCCTTACGGAAAGGTCAATAGCCGCGTAGTCGAAGAAACAAAAAAGAATTATACATTTGGTCTTTCAACGATTCCAAAATTTTTTACTGAAAGTGGACAAAAAAATGAAAACTATCTTATTCCCCGTCTGTACGTCACGTATTCTACAACGATTGAAGATTTTGCTAAGCTATTAAAAGAAAGCTAAAAACCCTTTCCTTAAAAGGAAAGGGTTTTTAGAATTTTGTTATTTCTAGTCCTCGCTCTTGCTGCCATTCAGCATAAAAAACTTCGCTGTATTCCTTTATTTTCTTGATTGCCAGCTGTTTTTTTAACCACTTTTCATCTACGTTTGCTTCTTTCAAATTGCCAGGCACTACTTTTCCATCCATGATTAAAGCAATAGGTAAATTAGTTTGAGAATAAGGGATGTTTAAATCATTTTTCGTCGGAGGGCCGAATTCATGTTTAGGAGCGACGCTCACCTCTCCATTCGTTTCTAAAATGACATATTCTGCTTCATACAGTGAAAAATACCCTTGCTGTCTCATTAGATGCTGAAGCTGATTCAAATCCAAGTTGTTTTTCTTAAGCTCTTTATAATGAATTTTCCCTTTATAAATAATCATTGAAGGCTTGCCTTCAAGAACTCCCCTAAATCCTGTAAAGGTTTGAGATAGCTTTGTCACTGCGTAAATCAGAAGCCCCCAAATCAAAACACTATAAAGAATTTCAGTTAATTCTACTCCTTTTTCAAGAGCTGCATCCCCCACAATATTTCCCAGGACAAGCGTTGTAATAAAGTCAAACGGAGTAATTTGAGCAAACTGTGTCTTACCTAAAAGCTTCAGCATAATAAATAGCGCTAAAAATCCACATATCAGTTCAATCGCAATATCTTTATACATCGATACCCTTCCTCTATAGCAAGCATGTTATAGTATCAGTTTGTATCATATGTGAGAGTGATAAACCTGACTTTTCATTTTTCTTTCCTTCGTTTTCCAACTATAGAACTTTTGATTAAGCTTTTGTCTTACTTGCATAGGTTTCTAACGTTATATATTGATTAAAAATGGATGCGGCTGCTTTTTTTCCTACATATCTAAGGTGCCATGGTTCGTATTTATAACCGGTAACTTCTTCTTCACCTTGAGGATATCGAATAACGAATCCGTATTGATACGCATGTTTTGAAAGCCAATGAGCTTCTAGTGTATCAGCAAAGCAGTCTGCCGCAGCACATATTCCCTTTCCTCCTGTGACATCGATTGCTAGTCCCGTTTCGTGTTCACTCGTTCCTGGGTAGGCGCTATAAGTGCGTGCTTGTTCTTCACCGTCTCGCTTTGCGTAAAATGCAAAAAGCTCTTTTTGCCGCTCGTGAGATCGATAACCAGATACACCAAGTAAGCTGATCCCCTCTTTTTCCGCGTCTCGAAAAAGTTCTTCAAGCGCTTGTGCCGCAGGCTTTCTAAGCATTCGTTTTTCTATTTTTTCGTTAAAGATAAACGGAACGTCGGCATAGACTAAATCGGAAGGCTGGTAAGATTCAGGAAGCTGATGCTTTTTATTAACTAAAGCCGTAACCGATTCTGGATTGGCTATTACCACTGTTTCGTCTACATTAGATTTCATTAAAGATGAAGAAGCTGATGAGCTTTCTAGTTTTTGAGCCTGTCCATTTTTTGTGAATTCTCCGGCAGGCTTTGATGAAGAATTGCTTGTGCCGCACCCTGCTATCATCAGCGCAAAAGCTAAAGAACAAATAAATAAAAAGTATTTCATGATGTCTTACTCCTTTCACATGGCTTTTGATACGCTATAAAAGCCTGTAAAGAAAGAATAAAACATAAATGTTTCTGTCTTTTATTCAGTTGTTTCAAACTTGTAAACACTCTTAAAGAAGTTTAGTATGCGTAAAAAAAAGACTGCCTAAGCAGTCTATTTCAAAAAGATAATATACGTATGAACTTGATTTTGCGTAAAGCTCGATGCAACTAGTTTATTTCCTGATTGACTCCAGGCAAGCTGATCAGCGGCATAGTCTAAATTTACGTTTAAGTGTGTAACATCTCCTGTTAATCCATCTGCTATGAATATCCCTTTATCTCCCTCTTTTTCAGAAATAAAATTATAAGCTAATTTCGAACCGTCGGGAGACCAGCTGACACCAAAAATTTGAGTGGACAGAGCAAGCTGAAAGGCCTCTGATCCTTTTAAATCTGTGATAGACAGCGTTCTCGTTTGAGCATCTTTTTGCTGAACGAGCGCTAATTGCTTTCCATTTGGAGACGGGATAATAGAAACCACATTATCTCGGATTTTTTCAGGGTCCGTCTGTTCGTTATGAAGAAAAAAAAGCTGGTTGTTTACACCAATATAATAAATGCCACCTATCCCTTTAACTGCATCTAAGATTCGATCGTCTCTGTGCAATAGAGGTTCTGCTTTTCCTTTTACATTTGCTTTAGAAAGCTTTCCTTCCATTGTAATAAACATTACTTCTGAATTATTAAGCCACTCTCCGCTTGATGGGTAGAGAAGAACATTCTTGATTTCAACTGTTTTTTTTGTTTGAACGTTCATTATATAACCAAATGTATCTTCGCCTTTTGCAACTTTATAAAAAAGATATTTGCCATTTGGAGAAAGCTTCGCCGCATGTTGAATTTCATTGCTTGGATGCAACACAAAAGTAGACTTGTTTTTTAGATTATAAGTAGCTAAATTCTGCGCATATACCTCTTTGGGACCGAAATCGTGCGACCGAAATTGTTTATTTTCTTGACTAACAATCACTGTGTTTTCATTCAAAAATTGAAACGCTCTTACTCCGTTAATATCTTGAACGTCTTTCACTTCTATTTTTCCATCTTGATCTACGTGGTCCAATACAGTAATTTTCTTGTCTGGTTTTTCAACCGTTTCTCTATGACCTTCTCCTTGGCCGCATGATGCTAAAATAAGAAAAGTGCTTGCGATATATATCATTAATCTATACCGTTTCAATAACGGTTCACTCCTTTTAGCTAACTCAGTTCTCGTTTTTTAAAGGAAACGACACTTTAAAAGTTGTCCATGTAGAGTCAGAATGATGCAGCTTGATAACACCGTTTTGTTTTTCAGTTAAATCTTTGGCTAATGCTAAGCCAAGACCTGTTCCTCCGGATAAACGCGACCGATCTTTATTTACGGTGAAAAATGGTTGGAATAATTTCTCTTCTGCTTCGGGTGGAATTCCTATTCCGGTGTTGGCTACATCTACAATGATAGAATTCTCTAAAGTATAAGATGCTACTTCCACTTTTCCTCCGGGTTCATTATATTTAATAGCATTGTCAATTAAATTAATAAAAATGTGTATTAAGCTTTCGCGATCAGCCCAAACAACCGCTTCTTTTATATTTGTATGAAGAGTCAAATCAAATTTAGCAGCTTTTCCTTTCATACGATCGCATATGTCTTCTAGAAGCCGTTTCAATTCAACTTGCTCTGGTCGCTGCTCGAAATCATATTTCTCAAGTGCTGAAAGCTTTAAGATTTTATCCACCATTTCATGGAGGCGATTCGTTTCTTTACGAATGTTTTGCACACCGTCTTCCATAAGCTGAGGATCATCTCGATACATATCAAGTAAGTCAACATAAGCTTTGATCGATGTTAAAGGCGTCTTAAATTCGTGGCTGATGTTACCGATAAACTGCTTTTGCTGCTGTTCGAGAGACTGCAGTTTCGAAATGGCGAACTCAAGCTTTCTTTTTTCTTTATTCATTTGATCGATGTTTTTTTCAATCGACGTACTCATAAAAAACAAGCCTTGACTGAGCTCTCCGAGTTCATCGCGCCGTTTGAAGGGCACATCAGTTAAATAATGGCCTTTTCGAATCTGCTGTGAAGTTTTTTGAAGCGTAGCGATGAGAGAAGCAATGCGATAAAAATAAGCATAGCCAATTAAAAAAGCTGCTGCCGCTGCAATCGTTCCCCCCATACGAAATAAGTGCCTAATGTCAGCTATAAACTGCTGATTATTTTTTAGGGAATGGTCAAAACGAAGGACTCCAATAAATTGATTCTCGATTGACACAGGTGCAAAGTAAATAAGGGAAGAACCCGAGATTTGATAGGCTATTTTTCCTTTCAAAGCATAGCTAAGCGTATCAGAAACATCCACATCTTTTTGGCCGATGGGAATAGAGCTTCCTGCTTCCTGTCCTTTTTGATTATATAGGACTGTTTGCATTCCGCTTTGTGATGCAATTGAAGATGCAAGGCGCTGTCCTTTTTGCTGAAGAAAGGAATCTGTATTCAGAGACGGGTCACCTGTTACATAACTTTGATGAATCGTTTGCTCCGCTGCTTTGCTTTTTTGAATAAGTTCACTTTCTAGCTGATCACGCTGATTGGTCTCAATTCCTTTTAATACAAGTACGCTCAGTACGGTTACTGTTAAAATAATTAAAAAAGCAAGAACGAGTCCCATCTTAGCTTTTAGGCTGATTTTCATTCATTGATTCCTGCAGTCGCTTTATATCCAACCCCGTATACCGTTTGAAGCAAATAAGGCTCTGCTTCTCCTACTTTTTTTCGAAGGCGCTGCATGTGAATATCTACCGTACGTGTACCGCCTGCATAATCCATTCCCCAGACAAGATCTAGTAAATCTTCTCGTGTGTACACTCTCTCTAAATTGGCAAGCAATAAAGCAATAAGATCAAACTCCTTTGGTGTAAGCTTAACTAACTCATTGGCAACATGTAACGTGCGCTGAATTAAGTTCACTTTCACTTTTCCCACCGTGATTTCTCCCACAGCTTCAGGAGCTTCATTTTTTTCTATTCGCCGAACAAGTGCTTTAGCTCTAGCTACAAGTTCTCTTACATCAAATGGCTTGGTCATGTAATCATCAGCGCCTAACTCTAAACCTAGAACTTTATCGACGATATCATTTTTAACCGTTAACAAGATAATCCCCATTCCTCTTCGATTCTCAAGTTTTCGGCATACTTCATAGCCGGTTAGTTTTGGCATCATCACATCTAATATCATCACGTCAGGTCGAAAGCTTTTTACTTTTTCAAGTGCTTCTTCACCGTCAGATGCTGTGTCTACAATATATCCTTCGCGCTTGAAAGCGTAAGATACCGCTGTGGCAATACTTTTTTCATCATCTACTACTAAAATCCTTTTATTCAATGTATCACGTACTTTCATTTGATATTTCTCTTCGTCTATCTTATCAAACAGCTTTAGCAAAAACATCTCCAAGTTGTTTCGAAATTGTAAACAAAAATAAAGAGATTGAGACATAACAAAATCAATTCAATCTAAAGACGCACAAATGAGATAAAGGAGGCTTAGTATGGAGCGCTTTTGACACCGCGGTTGATTTCCGTGCAAGGCTTCGCTTTCCGCGGGCGGCCGCTGAGCCTCCTCGTCGCTTGCGCTCCTGCGGGGTCTCACCTGTTCTGCTTTTCCTGCAGGAGTCTGCGCCTTGCCCTCCAATCAACCGCTTGAGTAAACTAAACAGATGAAATCTACGTTTACATGACCATAAAAAAATCCGAATAAAGTTGATTTTCCTTGAAGAGTCTCGATTCATCGATCCAATTTTCTTTCAGCTAAAATCATGTTGTCTTAGCTTTTTATTAGCGTTAGTTATTATTCATTTGTAAAAGGAAGGATTTTATGAGTATTCAAATATTGATAAAGAAGCTCTATACGCTGTTCGCTGCTAATAAAACCGATATACCCGTCCGGTCTAATAACATACAGTGCATCTTTTTGAAGCCCTGCTTTCTTCATATAGGGGTTCCAAGAAAACTCATGCAAAGAGAAGCCTTTTTCTCTCATGCTCTTTTTTAGCTTCTGTGCTGCTGTTCCATAGACGTGTATTTGCCAGTTTAAGGACCGTAAAGATTCAAAATTCCCTTCCACATAAGGTAACCGATCACCACTTTGCACATTTGTCCCTTGTCCGCTGCTTAGGTTACTATTTCGATATTTAATGCGGATTTGAGATAAAATTGTAAATGCTTTGTGACGGGGATAAGGAAAGCGAAATAAAAAGGATAGTACAGGCGGAAAGATATGCTTTCTAAAAAATTGACTCGTTTTATCTCTTGCCACCATTCGCTTGAAAGCGCGATCAGTTGTATTTACAAGCAGCTCTGCAAAAGGTAACCTTTCTTCTTCGTATGTATCTAATATGGAAAGTGCCGCTTTGTGTTGAAGGACAGCTGCTAATTTCCATGAAAGGTTGATTGCATCTCCAATTCCTGTGTTCATTCCTTGGCCGCCTGCAGGACTATGAATATGGGCTGCATCTCCACTTAGAAAAATACGCCCTTGTCGGAAACGACTTGCTACTCTGTGATGGATATTGTATGTTGAGAACCAATTTATATTTTCAATCTCAGCACCAAATGTTTGTTGAAGAAAAGTTTGAATATTTTCAGCTTTTATATCGTTTTGATCCAAAAGAGCTGAAGGAATAATGCCGATCATTCGATACGTTCCTTTACTTCTAACAGGCATACAAATCAAAAATTCTTCATTGCTAAATGAAATACTGATTTTTTGATCCTTCATCACTTCACCAGAGCCGTGAACATCCATCACATAAAAATGCTGTTTATATTTTTCTCCTTTAAACTCTATATTCATTTGTTTACGAACTGTACTGTGTGCTCCGTCACATCCACAAATATACTTAAAATAAGCGGTTTCCTCTTGCTGGGCTTTTAATAAAGTTTTTATCCCTTCTCCGTGTTCAGCTAGAGATAGTAACTCCGTCTTCCATTCTACTTCAATCCCAAGATTTTTTAATTTTTCAAGCAGAAACCGCTCGTGGTCGTCCTGTGGAAATGTAAGAACAAAAGGAAAAGGACTTAATCCTTCTCCTAAAGATCCTAGATGAACTTTTGCTTTTATTTTATTCTTTACTCGGACGTATACATCTTCCATCTTAATCCCTCGGTCTATGACTTCATCTGCAAAACCGAACTGCTGATAAAATTCAAGGGTTCGCGGTAAAATAGCCATTGCCCGGGAGGCTTGCCCAGGCCCTTCGTTTCTATCAATAATTCGAAAAGAAATGTTATGTCTTGCTAAATTATAGGCCATCACAAGGCCAGTAGGTCCGGCACCAACGATTAGGATTTGTGGCTTCATCATTATCTCTCCTTCTCATTCAGTTGCAGTATCTTTTATATTGAGCGAGACTTCTCTTTTTTTACAGAAGATGCAGGTAAAGCAGAAGCAAACAGAGCACACAAACTTATTAAAGAGATAAGAGCTAGAGCAGATACAGAATGATTCCATGTCAGATGTTCTCCAAAGAAAAATAGTTCTCTTACGCCATCTACCATAAACCTCATTGGCAGCCATGGATAAATCCACTCTCGATAAAAATCAGGCATAATTTCTGGGGCCATTGGAAGCAGCGGTGCGCCAAAAAATAGAATAATAACGAAAATCGGAAGTCCCTTTAGTCCTAACCATGAAAGTGCGGCTGATATCAAGGTGAAAAAACTGAAGTAAGCAATAGCTAAGAATAGTGCTGTATCCAAAAATGAAGGAACGCTTATTCCAACTACTTCAGCTAGCCACGCTAGCCCGAAACCTGCAGCTAAAGCAAGTGTAGCACCAATGATTACGAACCCTACTTGGTTAACAATTTTCTCTTTGCGAGAAGAAAACGTGATTTTGTGGATGCTGAGGAAGACAACTGCTGCCCCTGCTATGCTTGCCATCCACAGCGGCTGAAATAATGAAACGGGGGCATTTCCGTTGACACTATGAGTCCCTGTTTTATTGACGTTTATCACTGTCTTTTGAATCGGTACAGCGAGTGCTAATGCTTGGTTTGCACTTAGTTGCGTTCCGCTTTGTTCAAATCTTTTCACTAGCTGCAAGCGCATATTTTCATTCATCTGATCAACTGCTCCGTTTAGCACCTGACTGGCTAGTGTTGAAGCAGCTGTATTCATTCCTTGATTCACTAACAATCTAATAGCAGGTGCCTCAGGCTGAGCCGTCTGAAGAGTCACCTGTTTTTTGGTGAAATCTTTTGGAATGATAAGCGCTCCGTAGTATTTTTGATTATTTAACCCTTTTTCAACTTCTTTAGTAGTTGATACAAAAATCCATTTAACCGAAGACTGTTCAGCGCTTGAACTCTTCATATTTTGTTTTATATGATCTCCTATATTTACCTTACCCTTTGCTGGAACTGTCATTCCTTCGTCGGCATTTACAAATGCGATTGGCAAATTCTTAGGTGCTTGGCTTACTGAAGGAATTAACGTTAGGGTAAAAATGAAAATAACTGCTACCACTATAATTGGTGAAAGATATATAAGCTTTTGGTTACTTAATTTCATATAGATATTCCCTTCTTTAAGCATATACACGTTGACGGAAAGATAATGTACATGCTGTTGATTAGTGATCACTATGTAAATTATAATAAATTTACCTGCATTCTCAATATGCAATAATCATGGGAATGTCGCTTACTTAACACAAAACACATAACTGTTCATTATTAAAGAAAAAAGTAGGTGTTTAAAAACTGTGGGGAATTCAAAAACAGATCGTAGAATTATTCGAACGAAGAAATTTATCCGAGATGCTTTAACAGAATTAATGGAAGAGAAAGGATTTGAAGGCGTAACGGTCAGAGATCTGACGAAAAAAGCCGATATTAATCGAGGAACTTTTTATTTACACTACCAAGACAAATACGATTTGCTTGAAAAAAGTGAAAATGAAGTCATTCAAGAAATAAAAGAATTTATCAAAAAAGCAAATCCAAATGAGATTGTATCTGCTAATTTGAAAGAACAGCCTTTGCCGTTTATTATTGCGCTTTTTGAATATATTCAAGAGAATGCGCGTTTTATGCAGGTTATGCTTGGTCCAAAAGGCAACCCTGGCTTTCATCTTAAAATTAAAGAAGTTATGAAAACCAATATACTGGAAAAATTAGAGCTCATGGATAGTAAAACGCCTCCGCTTGTTCCACTTGAACATTTAATGTCTTATGTAACGTCAGCCCATCTTGGCGTCATTCAGCACTGGCTAGAACAAGATATGAAGCAGTCACCTAGAGAAATGGCTCTGACACTCGCTAGCATGACTTTTTTGGGTCCTGCTTATGTTGCAGGCATTAAGCGAACATAAAAGAACCTGCTATTCTCTCGGAGAATAGCAGGTTCTTTTTATTAACCTTCTAGTAATAAAGATTCTGGATCTTCTAATAGTTCTTTAACAGTAGCTAGGAAGCTTACGGCTTCTTTGCCGTCAACGATACGGTGATCGTAAGAAAGTGCAATGTACATCATCGGACGATTTTCGATACGCTCTTCATCAATTGCTACCGGACGAAGCTGAACTTTGTGCATTCCTAAAATACCAACTTGAGGCCCGTTTAAAATTGGTGTAGACATTAATGAACCGAATACACCGCCGTTTGTAATTGTGAACGTTCCACCTTGTAAATCTTTTAATGCTAATTTGTTGTCGCGCGCTTTTTTCGCTAAATCAACGATAGATCCTTCGATACCAGCGAATGTTTTACGGTCAGCATCACGTACAACTGGAACAACAAGACCGTCTGGAGCTGACACAGCAATACCAATATCGTAGAATTTTTTAATTAATAACTCGTTGCCTTGAATTTCAGCATTTAATAATGGGTATTTTTTAAGTGCTGCTACTACTGCTTTTGTGAAGAATGACATAAAGCCAAGTCTTACGTCGTGCTGTTCAAAGAATTTGTCTTTGCGTCGTTTACGAAGAGCCATAACAGCCGTCATGTCTACTTCGTTAAACGTTGTCAACATAGCCGCTGTTTGCTGAACTTCAACGAGACGTTTGGCAATTGTTTGACGACGACGTGACATACGTTCGCGTTCAACAGGTTTGTCGCTATTTTCACTTGCCGCTGGAGACGGAGATACCGGGTTAGCTGGCTTACTTGCTTGTGCCTGCTGTTTTTGCTCATTTGATTTTTGATCTGCATATGAATCAATATCATGTTTACGCACACGGCCAAGAGGATCAGTAGTTGGTACTTGATCTAGCTTGATTCCACGTTCTCTTGCTGCTTTGCGAGCTGCAGGAGAAGCAATCAGCCATTGTTTTTGATTTCCTTGTTGAGGCGCTTCAGCTGCTGGCGCTACTTCTTCAACTGTTTTTTGCTGAGCTGGAGCAGCTTCTTGTTTTGGTGCTTCTTCTGCTGGTTTTTCTTCAGCTTTTGGTGCTGCTGGTGCTGAAGCTCCTTCTTTCGCTTCAAGACGTGCAATTGTTTCACCAACTTGCACTGTGTCGCCTTCGCCAGCAAGAAGTTCTGTTAGCACACCAGAGTCTTCAGCTGTAATTTCAACGTTAACTTTATCTGTTTCAAGTTCAACGATATAATCGCCTTTTTCAACGAAATCTCCTACTTGTTTTAGCCACTGTGCAACTGTTCCTTCAGAAATTGATTCTGCTAATTCCGGTACTTTAATCTCTCCCATGATTCATTCCCCTTCCTTATCGTGTAACAACGTCGTTAGCAATTTCATTTTTAGTTAATGCATCTTGTAAAATACGTTCTTGTTCTTGTCTGTGAACTGTTGGATCTCCTTCAGCTGGACTTGAGCGTCTTGTGCGGCCGATGTAGTCAACAGTAGCTCCTTCTGGTGCTACTTCACGCAGTCGATCTTCTACATAGTTCCATGCGCCCATGTTTTCAGGCTCTTCTTGTAACCAGACAATCTCTTTTAAATTTTTATAGCGAGCAAAGATTTCAGCAATTACGCGTCTTGGGAACGGATAAATTTGTTCTAGACGAAGAACGTGTAGCCAATCTTTATCATCTTCTGCTTTGTTTAAGCGTTCCGTTAACTCACTGCTGATTTTTCCGCTGCACAGAACGATTCGTTCAACTGCATCTTCTTTTTTGCCTAATCCAGGCTGTTCTACTACTAAGCGGAAAGAGCCTTTTGTAAACTCTTCAAGGTTTGACACACTAAAAGCATTACGAAGCAAACTTTTTGGTGTCATAACTACTAGCGGTCTTACTTCTTCGCGCTGTAAAATGGCAGCTTGTCGTCGAAGTAAGTGGAAATATTGCGCAGCGCTTGTTACGTTTGCGATTGTCCAGTTGTTTTCTCCAGCTAGCTGTAAATAACGTTCTAGACGAGCGCTTGAGTGTTCTGGCCCTTGACCTTCATGGCCATGTGGCAGCAATAAGACCATTCCAGATTTTTGTCCCCACTTAGCACGACCTGCTGCAATAAACTGGTCAATAATAACTTGACCTGCATTGGCAAAATCACCGAATTGTGCTTCCCAAAGAACAAGCGTTTCAGGAGCAAATACATTATAGCCGTATTCAAATCCAAGCACTGAACCTTCAGATAATGGACTGTTACGAATATCAAAGGAAGCGCTTACGTTCTTCATTGCGTGTAGTGGTGAGTAAACATCCCCTGTCTTATGATCATGAAGAACAAGATGTCTATGTGCAAACGTACCACGTTCAGAATCTTGGCCTGTAATACGAATTGGCGTGCCGTCTCTTAAAATCGTAGCAAATGCAAATGCCTCACCCAATGACCAATCCACGCTTTCATTTTCTTCAAACGCTTTGGCACGTTTAGATAAGATGCGATCAAGTTTTGGAAATACGTTAAATCCTTCAGGGTATTTCACTAGCTCTTGATTCACTTCAAACAGCTCTTCTTTTGTAACAGATGTATCAATATCTGAAATTCCTTTGAAGACTGCTTGTGGCATTTCCATAATTCTATGTTGTTTTTCAGCTTTTGGCGGTACTTTCTCATAAGCTGCTTTTAACTTCGCTTGTAACTCTTCATTAATTTGATCTGCTTGACCGCTTTGAATAACGTTTTGTTCTTCGAGCTGCTTTGCATACATAGCACGAACGGTTGGACGTTTTGTCACAATTTCATACATCTTCGGCTGCGTTACAGACGGTTCATCCATTTCATTGTGGCCAAATCGACGGTATCCAATTAAATCAATCAAGAAATCTTTGTTAAAACGTCTGCGATACTCATAAGCAAAATAAGCAGCCGCTAAACAGGCTTCCGGATCATCCGCGTTTACGTGAACGATTGGAATTTCAAACCCTTTTGCTAAGTCACTTGCATATTTTGTTGAACGAGAATCGACGCTTTCTGTTGTAAATCCAATCATGTTGTTAGCAATAATGTGGATTGTTCCACCTGTTTGATAACCAGTCAATTGATTTAAGTTCAGCGTTTCTTGTACAATACCTTCACCAGGGAACGCAGCATCTCCGTGAATTAAAATCGCGAACGATTTTTTTACATCTTGTTTCGGGTATCCATTCACATCACGCTCATCTTGAGCCGCTCTTGTAAACCCTTCCACAACCGGATTAACAAACTCCAAGTGACTAGGGTTACTAGCCAATGTCAAACGAGCTCGAACTGTGTTCTCTGCTTTAATTTGTTTGTCGGCACCCAGGTGATATTTTACGTCTCCCGTCCAGCCGTAGTTGATACCGATTGAACCTTCTGAAGGAACTAATTCCTTGTTAGGCGCATGCTGGAATTCCGCAAAAATCATTTCATACGGCTTGCCTAATACGTGTGCTAATACATTTAAACGTCCACGGTGAGCCATACCGATATTAACCGTTTTTGGGCTTGTTTCCACTGAGCGTGCAATCAGTTCATCTACAAGTGGAATTAACATATCTACGCCTTCAATAGAAAAGCGTTTTTGTCCGACAAATGTACGATGTAAAAATTGTTCAAAGCCTTCTACTTCTGTTAAACGCTTTAATACAGAAGTTCTTTTCTCATTTGAAAGAGGTTGGAAAATAGCACCTGACTCGACCATATCAGTCAGCCACTTATTCTCTTCCATGTTATGTACGTGATGGAATTCAAACGCAATGGTTTTTGTGTAGACATCTGTTAAATAGTTAATTGCGTCTAAACCATTTTTGACGTGTGATGGCGCATTCGTACATAAAATATCAACCGGAATTGATTTTAAATCTTCTTGCGTTAAATTGTAATCTTCCAAGTGAAGCAAGACAGGATCTTTCTTCTCGCTTTCAAGAGGCTTAATTGACGCGTATAGATGACCATAAGCACGGATGTTTTCCGCTAGCTTAATAGCCGATGCAATTTTAGATGTGTTAGCTGAAGGTGCAGTCTGTGCGTATTCAGCTTGCTGAACCTGCTCACTTTCGTTTAATGGAGGAGCACCCCAATAATCAAATAATTCTTTTAAGTCTGGATCTACTAGATCTGACTGCTCTTCATATAACTCATACTGTTCTAATACATAGCCGTAGTTCGGACCCAAAAATCCTTGCCAAGGCTCCCCTCTATTCGACGTTTCGTTACCCATGATAAAACCCCCAACGAGTTATAATAATTGTCGTACTCAACAATCTTTCCATTTTGAATGTCGATTACCTTATCGTCTGACATCTTTACAACGAGTGATAAATCTCACTGCGTGTGTATCTGATATCTGCTTATATTTTACCACTCTTTTACTCGTCAATCAAAATGAAATCGCTATATTTCTTTAATTTTTTTTACTTTTTTAATAGTCTTACTACTTTTTGAAAGCGTTTTATAAGTAAAGCTGATTAAAGGTCGAATCAGGTGTTAATTAATTGTTATTGACCTAGCTTTTGGCAAAATTAAATTGCTTAAAATATATTTTATGACTATTTAAAAAAAGAAGCAGTGTTTTGCTTCTTTTTTTAAAACTCATCTACGATTTTTTCAACGTCTTTAAAATAACCATCATCTACTTCTGTAAGCTTGCTGCTTTTCGCCGCTTCGAGTAAATGAGTGAACCAAGTTAGTTCTACTTTCAAATGCATAATCGTGCGCATAATGATCGACAGATTTGCAATGGAATGATCGACCTTTTTAACTTGGTACAAATTTTGCATTTTTTCTAAATAAGCTGCCGTTTCCTCAATCTTTTTTTCTAAAGCAGAAGCCACTTTTTTTTGATCCACGTAAGAAGTAAATGAAAGAGCAGCATAAACAGGTCTATGCATATGCTCTTTTTTTAACAGCTGTTCAAAATAAAGGCGTTCAAATTCTTCTCTTCCTGCATCCGTGATAGAATAAACGGTCTTTTCAGGTCTGTTCGTCTCTCGAATCACATCGACTACTTTCACCAACTGATCTTTTTCGAGCGTATCAAAAGCGTAATATAAAGAACCGCTTGCAAGTTTAATATAGTGCTTCATTTGTCTTTCATTAATGGTTTGCTGAATTTCATAAGGGTGCTTATTTCCTTCCATTAATAAGCCCAGTATGACTAATTTAACACTCATAACACCTTTCACCTCTTGACATGCATCTTATTTAGTAAAAAAAGCACGAATAAATTCGTGCCTTTTCTATTTTTGAGCTGCCGGTTCCTTAGCTTCTACCCGCTTTTTAGGGGGAACTTCCACTCGTTCATTTCCCATTAAAAAGACAGTAATAATAGCTACTGCAATTGGAATAAGAGCAAGCATAAATGCATACGTGATCGATGTAGACATAGCATCAACAATCTTATCTAATATTTGAGGCGGAATGCTGTTTCGGGCACTTGATTGAAAAACTGCACTCGGATCTCCTATTTGAGAAAATGCTCCTTGTGATCCATTTCCCATACCTTGAAAATTGCGCTGCAGCTCATTTGTAAATGTATTGCTTTGAATCGTTCCAAAAATCGTAACTCCCAGCGTCATTCCTAAAGAACGAGCAAATGAGTTTGTTGAGTTGGCAGAACCTCTAAACTGTGGATCTAGCTTATGAGTTGACGACGTTGGTAAAAGAGAAAAGCTAAACCCTACGCCAAATCCAGTCAAAATCATAAATACCGTGAGCATCCAACGAGGTGTATCAGGTTCCATTGTTCCTAACAAGAACATTCCTACTGCAAATGAAAAAACGGACATAATCATCAAGTTTCGGAAGCTTGTTTTTGTGAGAAAAATCCCGCCGATCGCACTTCCTGCTACTGAGCCTAACATCATCGGAGTTAAAATTAAACCTGCATTTGTAGCAGAACCTCCGTAGACAGCTTGAACGAAAATAGGAATAAATACCGTTAAAATAATAAACGTTGCTCCGTATAAGAAAGCGAGAATCTGTGATGTTGCAAATAAACGGCGCTTGAACATCCAAAATGAAATAATCGGCTCTTGCGCGCGCTTTTCCACAAAAAAGAAGAGTGACAGCGCCACAGCAAAGATAGCAAAAAGAGATAAAATTTGCGGAGAAGACCACTCATACTCTTTTCCTCCAAGTTCAAGAGCAAACATTAAACTTACTACTGAAATGACAAGAGTGGCTGCACCAGCCCAGTCAATTTTTTGCTTTTTATGACTTTTTGACTCTTTATAAAAGCGCATAATAAAAAATAACGATAAAAGTCCAATTGGCACGTTCACGTAAAACACCCAGTGCCAGCTGATGTATTCCGTAATGTAAGCACCGAGAAGTGGACCAAATACGCTTG
The DNA here is from genome assembly GCF_009497655.1 of Priestia megaterium. Taxonomy (NCBI): domain Bacteria; kingdom Bacillati; phylum Bacillota; class Bacilli; order Caryophanales; family Bacillaceae; genus Priestia; species Priestia megaterium. Next base: position 2,868,252 of record NZ_CP023317.1, read on the forward strand.
CTGAGCCAAAAACGGCACCTAATAATCCCGTCATTTTCCCGCGTTTTTCAGGAGGGAAAATATCAAATACGATGGTAAAAGCAATCGGAAGAAGCGCTCCTCCTCCAATTCCTTGAATCGCTCGGTAAATACTTAGCTGCACAATGCTTTGTGCTAAACCACACAATGCGGATCCAAGTAAGAATACGGTTAACCCAAAAATAAAAAACCGTTTACGGCCGTACATATCAGATAGTTTACCAAATATCGGCATACCTGCCATCACGGCAACCATATAAGCGGACGTAACCCAAACAAACTTATCTAATCCGCCTAGATCAGAAATGATTTTCCCCATAGCCGTCGCTACGATGGTATTATCCATGGCTGACATAAAAATACCGAGCAGCAATCCTGCTACGATAAAACGAATATGTTTTTCTGATGAAACCATTTCAGTTCCTCCTTTCGCGTCATCTTTTTGATGAACAGAAATGATAGCTACTTAAATTATTATATTCAAATTTGAGTATTTTACAATCTTAAATGTGCTATTTTTTAGAAATAAACATAACAAAAGCGTAATGGATTCATTACGCTTTTACTGTGAGCTGAGGTTCTAATTCGATCTCTACATTTCCTTGAATGGCTCTTGAAATCATACAGGACGTTTCTGCTTTTTTTATAAGTCGATTGATTTTCTCTTCTTGGGCCGCAAATTTAGGTGTGACGATCACGTGAGGTTTATGAATGATTTTTTCGTACGTAAACACACCATTCGTTACGTCCACGATAGCTTCTGATTCCATCGTTAAAGCCTCCTGATGGATTCCACTTCTTTCTAGCATCGCTGCAAGCGTGATAATGTAGCAGGTGGCTGCTGCTCCTAGCAGCATTTCATCTGGATTTGTCCCGGCTCCTGGCCCGTCCATTTCTGGTGGAATAGAAATGCTTGTTTTTAATTGCCCTGCTTCAATTGTTCCCACTTCATTTCGGCCTCCTGGCCAATTCGCTTGCAAATGAAAGTGATGTTTTGCCATAGTGTATCCTTCTTTCTTCTATATAATGATGTATACTTAGCGTACCTTTTTTGCTCATAAAATAAAAATGTTCTGCTTGTAACAGCAAAAAGACTGCTAAACGTGCAGTCTTTGTTGTTCTCTAACTTAAAGGTACTTTCTTTTCGCTTTCAACGACAGTTTTGATTAATGAAGGCAGCCAGTCCTGCAGGTTCGTAAATGAATATCCCCAAAAGCTAGCTTTTTCATTGCTCATCGTCCAAGAATGATCTACTCCGTACGGAGAACTATTTTCATCCGTTAAACGAGAGGTTGTTCTTGCTGTTTTATCCGCTGCTTGTTCAATATATGAAAATAAATTTTTGAGTGAAATGGTACCATTTGAACAAGCGTTAATCGGCCCTTTTAGCTTCTGTTCTGCACACCAAACTAAAAATTCACCTGCTTCTTCCTGTGAAATGAAGTTCATTTCTGCTTCAATAGCCGGTACACCAATTTCTTCTCCATGCATAATTTTTTCTATGTGAAAACGCAAGCGGTCCGTATAATCATCTTTTCCCATAACAATTGGAAAACGGACAGCTGTTACCGAAAACGGTGCTTTTTGAAAGAATACTGCCTCGGCTTGGCGTTTTCCTTCTTGATAGGAAATATTTTCACGGCGTGTATATGAAATAGGATACTTGTATGGATCAAAATCTTCTTCATAACACGTTTTTTCTAAAGAACCATATACTGAAAGAGTCGAGGTAAGTACATAGTGACTCGTACTATGACGAAAAGCTTCAACAGCAACAGCTGCGCCGTGTGAAGAATAGCATATTTGATCGAAGATAACATCCCATTTTCTTCCTCTTGTTGTTTCGATTACAGAATCTTTTTCTACACGATCAAGAAAAATTCGCTCAACTCGGTCGCCGAAATCATCCGGTGTTTTACCTCGCGTTGCTAACGTAACCTGTACTCCTTTAGAAAGCAATGTCTGAACTAAATTTTTTCCGAAAAAACGCGTTCCACCTAACACAAGTGCTGTTTTCATCTTTTTCTCCACCTTTCATATTTGATATGGGTGACCATACCATTATTATCCAACTTTTTCATCCATAAAGCTATGAATCTTTCCGCTTATTTTTTTGTACTTCCACCTATTTTTTCGCCACTGCCGTGTTAAGATGTACATATCTAACCAAAAGGAGCGACAGCGATGAATTCTTCTCCACTTCCCCTTAACGAACGTCTTGTTGTTCTTGATATTATTCGGGGCATTGCTTTGCTGGGCATTTTTTTAGTGAATATACCGGCTTTTACTTCTCCGATATTTATTTTTCAGCTGTACAATGTTTCTTATAAGTATGAAGGAATAGATGCTTATATTGATTTGTTCTTGCAGCTGTTTGTGCAAGGGAAGTTTTTTACCATTTTTTCTTTTTTGTTTGGACTTGGATGCGGAATTTTTTTGCATAGAGCTGAAGAAAAGCAGTACTTTGCCGCTGCTTTATGGTCAAGAAGAATGGCTGCTTTGCTATTAATCGGGCTTTTTCATCTTGTCTTTTTCTGGTATGGAGACATTTTGCATGTGTATGCTATTGGCGGTTTTTTATTATTCTTTTTTTACAATCGAAAAGCTAAGACGATTTTGCTGTGGGCAATAGGCTTGCTATGCTTTTTTTATCTTTTGGCTTGTATGCAGTTTTTTATTCCAGCACACGTCTTGCAGGAGGCTCAGTGGGAGTATAAAGCTTTACATGAACATGTCTTAACCCAATATTTATCCACCTACAGGCAAGCAGACTATTTATCTTGGCTGTTTTATCGTTTGAATGTTGAAGTGGTGCCTATGCTATTAAATCTACCGTTTTCTATCTTTCCCGTATTTTCTATGTTGTTATTTGGCTTATATACTGCTAAAAAAGGGTTGGTACATAATATCGAACAAAATCGTTCTTTTTTAAAGAAAATTCAGTCAATAACAGGCGCAGCAGGTTTCACTTTAACTATTATTCTGGCCATGCTAAAAACAGAGATTTTAAGATACGAACTCTATCAGCAGGCGGCCATTCACCTTTTTACAAGTTTGAGCGGCATTTTTCTATGTTTTTTTTATCTTACCACCTTACTGTTATTCCTGCAATTTTCTCCTTACGCTTCAATGCTGGGTCTTTTTAAGTATAGTGGAACAATGGCATTAACAACTTACCTTAGCCAAACTTTAATTTGCCTGTGGATGGTTCGAGTCTTTGGTTTATACGGAACTCTTACCTTAACGGAAAGCACGGTTATGTGCCTCATCATCTATACACTCCAGCTTTTTCTTAATAAGTGGTGGCTTTATTATTTCTATTACGGTCCGTGTGAATGGTTATGGCGGAGCTTTACATACCGATCTCTCCCGCCTCTTAGGCGGAATAGAAAAGCTTCAGCTTAACAGCAAATCGGCCTTCAAGGTTGAAAGCCGATTTGTCTCCTTTACTGCAAAGGCGGTATAGTTATTCGTTTAATTCCATTTGTCTCAAACTCTCGTATATAATCCATTTCTCGATGAAAAATTTGCATAAAAACTTCATTTTTTATTTCTTTAGTGGGTCCTATTTGCTCTATCACATCTCGTTTAGCCATGCGATAGGCTAGCGCTTCCCAAAACACTTCGTTATCGTATTCTCCAATAATATCTTGAAGAGAATCTTCATGTTCTTCTGTAAACATAACCTCACTGTTTAGCGTGTGAAAAGGTCCTTTTTCAAGGAAAGGCTCTGCGTGTGAAAACATTTGTTTTTCTACATCCGTATATTCCTGTGCATGCTCATCTTCCACTCCAGAACATGCTGTGACCATCCAGTTACCTAAATAAATTAAATCAAGCAGTTGAAAAAAGTGCGATTCAGATAGTTGAAGTTCAATATCGTTTTTTACAGGAGCTTTTGACATAAGCGCGGATCTCTCCTTTAATTTTGAGGGTAGTTGCTACTAAATAAAATAGCTAAAAGGGTTAATATGCAGGCTAGCAGGAAAACTGAAGAAATGGCTTCACCTCTTTTCTGTAGTGTAAAAATAGAGGTACTGACATCCAAAGAAGTGAATACGAAGGGTGTAAACTTATCATAATCGAAATAAAGACAAGATACAAGACTTTTTTACTAAATTTTCTGACTATTTTCGTCATAAATACCTATTTTTGTTTTGTTTATACTAGAAAGGTCTGGAATTTGTGTGCTGAGCTGTTCAAAATAAAAAAGCGCTGAACCAGGCGCTTTAACGGTGTAAAAAAATAGATAAACCAATAAAAAAAGCAGCTAAAATAAAATCAAAAATCCATTGCCACTTCTCACGTTTTAGCAATACGTGCTCTACCCCTGATAACAGCGAACTTATACTAACCAAAACAAAAATAAAGCTCAATTGGTTAAACGAAAATTTAGTGACAAAATTTGATACAAGTATGACTGCTACGGTGATGAACAGTGCTATTTGACTTATAAGTACCCATTTAATTCTCTGTTTATATCCGTCTTTTAAAGCTTGTAATAAATCGTTGCTGATCACTCTCGCTAAACCCCTTTTGTATTCCTATCGTCAAAAGTAAGAACGCAGCAAAAAAACGCTTATCTGCATCTTAACTACTTAGCAAAACTAGCTATTAAATCGAAACATAAATATCAACTTGACTGTACTCAGGATCAATACAGCGTTCATCATATAGTTCAAAATCTATTTTATAGGCACGATGATTTTTTTTAGCCCACTCGCGAATATAAGCCCAAGCCTCTACGACTACCTGTCTAGCTGGCCCAACAGCTGTTGTAAACACCATATATTCACCTTCTGGGATGATGAACTCTCTCATATCCTCTTTCAGTTCGCCGCCGGGTAAAACTTCGTAGCCGAGAGCAAATGTAAAATCCATTTTTTGATTATATTCAAATTCTGTATAAAGAGCAAATGTATTACCATTTACTTTATTGGCGATTTTATTAGCTAACTGTTGTTTATAAAAAGTCTGCCAGTGCTCAGGAATAAGACCTGTGCCCGTTTCTTCCACAGGTTCATCTGTTCGAATAGGCACTCCTACAACAGTGAATTCATTTACCTTGACTACTTTTTGACTTACGACTAAGTCAGTCAACATATTGAGCCCCCTTAATTCTTCTTTTTCTGTAGTTACAATGAGGGAAATACTTCTTAATATGCATTTTATTTGTATTCAAAGAAAACGTCAACCTTTTATGCAAATCCCTTAACGAAGGGGCTGAAGATCCTTCTTCTAAACTATAAAAAAACGATTCTATTTTCTTTGTACACATCATACGTATAAGATACCCCTAATTTACAATAGAGTGAGGTAAAAAAATGAAGATCATTGAACTTGCCGAATTCATTAAAACAAGTAAAAAAACAACTAAACTTGCTCTCTCCTCTTCTACAGTACAGTATACATTAGAAACAGATGATTTGAAAATTGAATTAAAAACAGGCGGCACGAATAAGCGAATCGTGTTTTTTCGCATCTTCTTAAAAGGAACATACAAGGATTGGATTTGTTATCACCGGAACGAACATCATATTTACGAATTGTATCAAAATATTCCTTTATCTCCTAAAATGCAAAAGCAGCTTTTGTATGCTATTGCATCATAAAAGAGCTGGCTTAGTTAACCACCTCTTTTTCAATACATTAGACGAAGCTCAAGCCAATTAGGTTTTAAATTACTCATTTTTTATCAAAAAAACACCGGAAGCTTTGGGGTCAGTCCCTTGCTCCGGTGCTTTTCTTATTTATGCTGTAGCTTTGTAAACGAATGTTTGTGCGGCTTTGCATGTAACTTTCCCTTTGTCCATTGAATCCCTCTGTATAAATAGTACGAGCACCAAAAAACTGCTGGGACGATAAGTACATATGCGACGATACTATTTGTAAAGAAAGAAGAATCTATGGAACGAAGCAATCGATAGGTCTCATTTAATATACATATATGCACGACATAAATGCCAACTGAATTTTTCCCAACCTTTGAAAAAAACGAGTTTTTGCCAAGACTTGGACTGCTTAATACGAATAAAAACAATGATGCCGATAAAAAAATCGTAGAAATAAAATAGTCTCCGGGCTTGCTGTGCTGGATATTGACCAACCAGTAGCGCTCGGCGATCTCTAACGCTGAAAACACAAAAAAGCTGGCTAAATAAATCATGGGCCTTACGTTTAATACTGACAGAATTTGCTTACCATAAAGGGCAAACATAGCTCCTAATACTGTATAGAATAAACCAAAGAACAGGGCATCTCTCGTTTGAAAAGAAAGTGGAAAAAATAAAGAATAAGACTGTCCAAATAACCCAGTTACATATAATACGGTGCTGATAATCATTAATAAACCGATCTTTTTCCATCTTTGAAATAAGAAAACGATAACAACAGCCCAAATTAACGCAATCAAGTACCAAAGCTGAAATCCGCTTGTGTCACTTCCATAATAAAAGATATCTTTGAATGTGATGGATGATGTTAAATAATCAGCTACTGCATCTTTTCGCTCTGCTAATGTTCCGTGGTTTTGAAATAAGCGCAGAACTACACCAAACAATAAATAAAAGATGAACCAACATGCATAAAGCTTTGAAATATTCCACGTGTATTTTTTTAAGTATGCAGAAGGTTTTGGATGTTTTTGAATTTTATTCATAAACAAATACCCTGATACAATAAAGAAAAAAGGAACCGCGAATCGTGCAAATGTGTCAACAATGACATCTAGCACATTTTCCTGGTTCCCTAAAAAGAAATCGTCATGTGATGGATTAACATGAATACAAACCACAAACACTGTAGCAAAAAACTTAATAAAATCAATTGAATAATTACGTTCCATCTTGTTGTCAGCTCCTTAAAATAAACTCGAGCTCTATTTTAGCATAATTATCCAAACGAAAAAGACATTTTGGTAAAATTAACCTTATAGTCATGGAAAAATTTTCTTAACTTCCAATATTCTAGTCTTGTTTACTTGTATGATGTCTTTCAATATTCCAAATAAATGATTCTAAAGAACTACAAAACAAAAAAACAGATTACCGGTAACCTGTTTTTTAAATTAACATTTTCCATGCAAACTTATTATCTTGTTTAATATCGATTTCTTTTTCATGCAAAGCCTGCACATGCTGTTTAATTTGTTTGAGAAACAGCATTACTTCTCCGCTTGATACGGCAGCTGAGTTGAGAGATAACGAATGTTTTTTAGCAATTTTTAATTCCTCTGTTTCCACTGAAATACTCACGTGGCGAAATAAGTGCCAAGGGTAATAAACTGTTTTAAAAGATTTTGAGAAATAAATTCCTTTAGAACAAACGGTAATCCCCTCGGTTTTTTGAAGAGGATATGTATTTAAATGAGCTACAATTTTTTCTTTTGCAGGTAAATAGAGCCTGTTTCGCATCTCTTTTTCAACTTCTTCACATAGTTGTCCTGCTACCGACAACACATCTTTTGGATCAGGTGTTTGATGAATTTGAAAAGATGAACAAATAGAAGTTAATTCTTTTGAGGATACACATGGATATATATAGTCTTGACACATATATTCATGGGAATGAGTGCGAATAAATTTCTTGATTTTTTTTAATAGAGATACTAGCTTTCTAGCTGAGTAATCGTTTTGATTGACTTGAAATTTCTCCACGTCATTAAAACAAATCATTTCTTCTTTTCGAATGGTAATGGATTGAATGTTAGCGAAATCTTCCCATAACATTTTTCCTTTTTTCATCCCTCTGCTTTTCCAGTAAATCCCCTTATTTGTAAAGCAAATTCCCCTTTTATCTAGGCCCGCTATAAAAGAGCTGTGTAAATACGCAATTATTTTTTCTTGGGGCTGAAACTGAAAGTATTTGCTAGCCATTTTTTTGTAGAAACTAGGTATTTGCATTACATAAAATTGACTTTCTCTATAGATTAAGCATAAGTCAGTCAAATAATTAGTTTTCAGCGTCGCCACGCTCTCACTTCCTTTTTGAGTGTAAATAACCGTACCCATTTTTTTCTATTACTTTATAAACGTTTTTTGATGAAAAAAGTTTCAACTTTTTTTGTTTTTTATGAAAAAGCTTTAAATTGAAGCATTCCTTTCATCTAGGAGGTTATCTAATTACTCACTTATTCAATAATCTTATTTTAAACGTTCCCTACTTAATTAAGAAACTAAACCAGATAATAGCAATGCTTACCTGCTTTATCCAAATCATCCCCTGTGAACAAAAATAAACCGCAGCGTTAAAACGCGATGCGGTTTGTTTTTTAAGCTAAATAAGCTTCTTTTATTTTTTCATTGTGAATTAATTCCGGTCCTTTTCCTTGCAAAATAATTCCTCCCGTTTGAATCACGTAGCCTCGGTGCGCGATTTGCAGTGCTTGATAAGCGTTTTGTTCAACGAGCAAAATGGTCATTCCGCTTTTATTTAATTCCATAATAATCTCGAATATCTTTGTAAAAAATGTTATTTCTGGAAACGATGAAAAAGATTACTGTTTATGTACCCCTTTTTTCTCGCAATCTTTCATAATAGATTCAATCTCATATACAAAGAGAAGCTGGAAAAATAAAAATATAGTTATTTTCTACAATATACTCTTTGGCTGTATATATAACAAAAAAGCATGTCACCATAAAGAAACATGCCTTGTAACTATTCAACCTAAAAAAAGGTGCATATTATGCACCTTTTTATGACCCTTTGTTTTCCGCTTCTCCCCGAGTTTAACTATTGTTTCGTAATGCCTGTGATCCCTCTTCCCCTGTTCGGATCTTAATCGCATTTTTTAATTCATAGATAAATATTTTCCCATCTCCAGGCTGACCTGTATTTAGTACTTTTCTTGCTTTATCAACAACGTCGGATACGGGAACTTCGCAGACCACAATTTCCACTTTAATTCGGGCGTGCATATTGTCTTGTTTTTTGACCCCCCTGTAAAGTTCCGTAATGCCTTTTTGCAATCCGCATCCTAACGCATCTGTAACCGTAATACCGCTCACGCCAATTTTTGCTAGTTCTTGCTTAAGCTCTTCAAACTTTGAAGGGCGCGTAATAATTTCAATTTTTGTTAAAACATCACTCACTGTGCCCACCCCTTTTACATATTCGATTCGTGATACGCTCTTTCACCGTGCAGCGTAATATCAAGCCCGAGCGTTTCTTCTTCTTGTGTTGCGCGTAGAGATACTACCAACCCAACCACTTTAACAATAATGAAGGTAGCGATGCCGACAAACAGATACGTTGCTACGATAGCCACCAGCTGTTTCCATAGTAGACTTGGGTCTCCGTAGAATAAACCATTCGCGCCGGCATCATTTACAGAAGTTGTGGCAAATAAACCCGTTGCGATACCTCCCCATGTTCCCCCAATACCGTGAAGACCAAATGCATCTAACGCATCGTCGTAACCGATTTTCTTTTTAAGTGAGAAGATACCCCAGAAACAAACTGCTCCGCCGATAAAACCAATTACAATAGAAGCAAACGGTGTAACGAATCCACAAGCTGGTGTAATAGCTACAAGTCCAGCAATCGCTCCCGAAACGGCTCCAAGCAGCGTAGGCTTTTTATTAATAATCCACTCTACTACAAGCCAGCCGATAATTCCTGTTGCTGCCGCTGTATTCGTGTTAATGAAAGCCGTCATTGCAACGCTGTTAATAGTTAAGGAACTTCCAACGTTAAATCCAAACCACCCGAACCAAATCAGCATTCCGCCTAAAAGAGTTAGCGGTAAATTGTGAGGTGCTGCAGCATCGGCATTTTTTCGTTTTCCAACAACAAGAGCTAGAATTAATCCTGCTACACCTGATGAAATGTGAACGACGTTTCCGCCAGCAAAGTCAATAGCTCCTAGTTCACGAAGCCATCCGCCAACTCCCCAAACCCAGTGTGCAACGGGTGCATATACAAATAATGACCATAGGATAGCAAATAAGATAAATGCTGAAAACTTCATGCGCTCTGCAAAAGCACCCGAGATAATAGCTACTGTTAACACAGCAAATGTTAGTTGAAACATCATAAACATGTTATGCGGGATCGTTGCGCTGTAGTCCCCGTTTGGAGTGAATCCAACGCCTTTTAATCCCACCCAGTCCAAGTTTCCAATAAAAGCATTGCCACCGGTCGAAAATGCTAACGAATAGCCAGCTACTATCCAAAGAACAGATATGACAGCTAATGAACCTACGCTATACATCGCGGTACTTAACATGTTTTTACTTCGAACCATGCCTCCGTAAAACAATGCAATAGCTGGTGTCATAATCCAAACCAATAATGCTGAAAAAAACATAAATACTGAATCGCCCATTTGCATGATGATTTCCCCCTTAAGTACGAATAAATAACCCCTAAATTTAATGTTAGATTATATAACATGTTTTGTTATGTTTACTATCATATTTGATTTATATGTATTTAGCAACTACTTTTTGCAAATTTATTCAGAAAATTTTTGTTTTTTTATCCTCTTTTCTTTTTGTTATTTATTCTCCTATGTACACATAAGCTGAAATATCATTTATAAGTGTTAGAATTTCTAACATAAAAAATCCTCTTCTTGGAGTAGAAGAGGATTTTTCTTTACAAATACATATATACACCTGGTCCTAGAGGAATACCGAATACAGCAAAAACAATCAACATTATAATCCAAATTCCTAAGAAGGCTAAAGTATAAGGAAGCATAAGTGAAATGATGGTTCCAAGCCCTGCTTTTGGCTCGTATTCTTTCATAAAGGCTAAAATGACAATCATGTAAGGATTTAAAGGAGTGATTACATTGGTAGACGAATCTGCTATTCGGTAAGCTGCTTGAATAAATCCAGGGTTGTACCCTAACAGCATGAACAATGGAATAAAAATAGGTGCTTCTAGTGCCCATTGAGCAGAGCCGCTGAAAATAAGAAGATTCAGCAGAGCTGTTAAAAATACAAAACCAATTACAACGGGAAAGCCTGTTAGATGTAATGCATTCAATATATCCGCTCCTTCTACTGCGATCCACGTTCCAAGATTCGTCCAATTAAAGTAGGCAATAAATTGAGCAGCCGCAAAAATAAGGACGATGTAGCTTGCCATATCTTTCATCGAATCAGTCATATAAGCAGGTATATCTCTAGAACTTTTGATTTTCCCTACTGTTATTCCATAAACAGAGCCAACTACCACAAAAAACAGCAGCGTAATCGGAATGATACCATCTAAAAAAGGAGATGGAACAATTCCGCCGTCTTCATTTCGTAGAGGAGAGTTGGGCCAAAATAAGAAAACAGCTAGTACAACGACATAAATACATGCAGCAACGATACTGTTTTTTAAGCCTCTTGCTTCTGCCTCACTAATTTCACCAAAATCATTGCGTTTTTTTCCTTTATAATTACCCAGTCTAGGTTCTACAATCTTTTCAGTGACGATCGCTCCTATAATAGTTAAAACAAATACAGAAGCCGCCATGAAGTACCAGTTCGCTGCAGGACTGACAGCAGCGCTTGTGTCAATTGTTTTAGCAGCTTCAGTAGAAATGCCCGATAACAATCCATCGGTTCCGGATATAATAAGATTCGCTGTAAAGCCTGATCCCACCCCAGCAAATCCTGCCGCTAATCCAGCAAGCGGGTGCCTTCCTACTGTATAAAATATCATTGCTGCAAGCGGAGGAACGATGACAAAAGCAGCATCTGCCGCTAAGTTGGCCATAATTCCTGTAAAAATGATGGCGTATGTAATAAGAGCTTTTGGAGCATTTAAAATCGTTTTCTTTATGGCCACTTCAAGCAGACCTACTTTTTCTGCAAGTCCGACTCCAAGCATCATAGCAAGTACAAGTCCTAGGGGCTTAAATTCAGTGAAATTGGTCAGCATCGATGTTAAGATATACTGAATGCCTTCATGCGACAACAAACTTTTAATTGGAAGAGTCTTATTAGTACCAGGATGGACCACTGTTACTCCCATACTATTAATAGCAACAGACGCTAATACGATAATAAGCGCTAAGCATACAAACAAAATAAAAGGATCAGGTAGTTTGTTTCCGAATGCTTCTACTCTTCCTAATAGTTTGTCTAGAAAGGTTGTTAGATGTGGTTTTTGCTCTGTTTGCAAATTAGGTTGTGCCATACTTTCTCTCCCTTTTCTTTTAGATTCTTTTTGTTTTTTTTCCTTTTAATTACCAAAAAGACTATTAGTACATAATAATCTGAATATTTATATTATTCAAGTATTATTTTTAAGGAATTTTTATTTATCTATTAAAACTAATAGCATTTAGATAAATAGAAAGCCAGAAGAGATCTTTTGAATCGACAATCAAAAATAACAAAAAGCTCTCCGTTTGAAGAGAGCTTTTTGTTATTTCGCTATACTAGATGGGGCAGACTCTTTTCCTGACTCGTTAACAGCTGTTACATAATAACGAGACTGAGATGCGTCGGAGTCGGCAAAGCTTTTTCGCTCAAATTCCGAAACGCTGCCAATATGGACAAATGTTCCGCCTGGGTTCTTTTTATAAATTCGGTAACCGATAATATTGCCTTCTCGTACCGCGTACCACGTAAGCAAATTACCGCTCATCTTTACATGTGTAGGAGGTTGTGGTGCAGTTGCTTCACGCTCCAATTCTTTTGCTTGGTCAGCTTTTAGTTCTGTATATACAACTAACCTCTCTTGATGGGTTCCTTCTGCACGGTCAAACGTGCCTGTACACGTAATTAGATTTAAATTACGTTTGTTGCTGTACCCAAAAATTTCGTTTAAAGGTGCCTTATCTCGCGGATAGCTTTTTGTACGTTTAACAACAAAGGTAAGCGTGGTCCCCTGTGCATCTCTTACGGTAATTTCATCGTCTTTTTTTAAGTTTTTTAGATTGTAAAAGACGGCAGGACCGGTTTTACTGTCTACGTGTCCTGCTAGTACAGCATTTCCTTTTACGCCAGGTTTAGCTCCTGGTTCAAACCAAGCAACTCCATTTTCTGTAGATGGCGCTGCCATTTCACCGCTGTCTAATAACCCTACTTGTTCAATTGAAGCCTCCACATGAATAGCTGGAATGGACACTTTTGCAGGAATGATTCCTTTGAATTCTTTGTTTAACTGTTTGGCTTCTGTTTTATGCTGTTTTAATACAGCAAATTCCTCTTCAAGCGTTACCCGGCTTTTTAAATCCTTTGATTGTGATTCTTTTTCTTTTTGCTTAGCTGCATTCTGTTGCTTCATTTCTTTTGCTTCTACCATTTGTTCTTTAAAATATAGTCCGCCGCTAACAAGCAGGACTAAACTTAATATACAGTAGGCGAGAACAATCGCTTTTTTCACATCGTCACCTCGTTTCACAGCTGTTTATAAAAAAGAAGAGAGAACAACCTCTCTTCTTTTTTTAGGACTCTTGACTTGTAATTCATAAGGAAAAGGAGAAAAAATATTATTTGCTTACTGGTTTCTTGCGTAAAATAACTCCAGCTGTTAATACAGCTAACGAACCTAGTGCAATATAGATCGCTGTTAGTGGGTTCATCGTTGATTCAGATGCCCCGCCCATACCTGTTTTCGGCATATCTGTTGGCATAGCTGTCTCAGCAAACTTATCGGGATTTTGTTTTACAATCGCTTCACCTAAAGCTTGGCCGACACCAAACATTAATTTATACCCTTCACGGTACGTATCATAACTTCCAGCGTAGTCGCCGGATGCATATTGCTCAAATGTTTTAATAACCGTATCTTCATGTGCTTTTATAGCTGCCTGTGCGTCTGCAGTTGGAAGGTTTCCATCTGTTGCTGTTCCTAAGAATGTACCAAATTCTTGCGCGAATTTATGGAGCTTGTCTTTAGCAGCTTTTTCTCCTGCTTCATCGCCTTTTACTTGTGCACTTACTAGTTCAGCTTGGGCATTGATGTGATCTCCTTGCCAAATTTTTTCGAATTGTGCAGCCCCTTCATCGCCATATACTGAACCGATTGCAGCTTTAAAATCTGCTGTGTTAGCATTTTCTAACCAGCTAACATAGTCGTAATCTTTTGAACCGTTGAACCCTTTTTCCATTCCCATTGTTGCTAAAGCAAAATGTTCTGCTGCTAAGCTGTTTAATGAAGAACGTAAATCTGCTGCTGGTGTATCTACTTTGGTATTATCGAATTTATCGGGCATTTGCGTTACGATTGCATTTGATAACGCTTTACTAATGGCAAACATTTGCTGATATCCTTCGCGGTATGTTTTAGCGGCCGCTTCGTAGTCACCTGCTACATAATCTTCAAATGTTTCTTTTACTTGGTCTTCATGTACGCGAAGCGCTTCTTTTGCTGCATCTTCAGGTAGTTTGCCTTCCGTAGCAGTACTTAAGAACTTAGCAAATTCATTTACGAATTGATTTACTTCTTTATCTACTTCAGCCATGGCTTCTTTGTCATTTTCTTTTGTTGCTTTTACAAAATCATCTGTGTAACTATTATGTTCTCTGAAAATTCTTTCAAATTCAGCTGCTCCTTTATCACCATAGACAGACGCAATAGCAGGCTCCATGTCAACGGCATTTTGGTCCAATGCTTTAAACGCAGCGTCAGCGTCTTTAGAACCGTCATAGGCTGTTGTCATAGCGGCAACGGCAAGCGTAAAGTGTTCAGATAATAAGTAGTCTAAGTTCGCTCGTAAATCTGCAGCTTTTGTTACTGCCGTTGGTTGTGCTTCCTCTGCGTTTGCAATTGTGGGCATCAATAGTGAAGCTCCTAGTACAGGGATCATTAACTTTTTGCTTAATTTCATCATTTTCCACTCTCCTCATTTTTAGTTGATGTACGCTACTTTTTTCATTCTTACTACATCTTAAATCATTAAACAGATTGAACATTTTGAATATTCTTTATATTTTACCTTCATGTTCTCCCGTATTTAATGACTCTTTTTAGGAAGTATTCTCTTTCTATCTACTAAACGATTGGCGAATGACCTTGGATCACTTTTTTAAAACTTTTTTAAGATGTCATTTTCGTCAAGAATTCCTTCCCTTTCTACTTATCTAACGAACGCTTTGTTCAGCTAGATCACTTTTTTTGAAAAAGTTTTTAACCGCTTTTTTCAAGAAGTACTTCCTTTTCTACTTACCTAACGATCACCTTATTCTGTTGGATCACTTTTTTTAAAATTATTTTAAATTCAAAAGAAAAAGAAAGGTTTCTAAAGGAAACCTTTCTTTTTCTCTTTACTTATTTAAAAAATTCCACATCACGTTGTTTACTTCTTGAGGCTTTTCATGCTGAGGGGCATGAGATGCTTCAGCTAATCGGTGAACAGATATGTTTGGCACATATTCTTCAATACCATCTAAGTTTTCAGGCATAAAAGTAGGATCTTGATTTCCCCAAATAATTTGTACCGGGATGTTTAACACTTCTTCTTCTAACGGAAACAAAGATTTTCTTCGAAGGTCTTCTTCCGTGAAAATCTTTAAATTGCGGTAATAACTTAGCATGGACAGCACAGAGCCATTTTCCCAAGAGTTCATGTATGCTTGAACATCATCAGCTGTTAGGTATCCTTTTTTTACACCTGGGTCGATCACAAGCTTACGCAAACCTGAGAAGTTGTCTCGTTCCATATAGTCCTGTGCTTCTTGTTTTTGAAACCATTTCATATACTCGCTTGCTTTTTGCTGATTTTTATTTGTTCTAAGCTCACGCATAAATGTATAAGGGTGCGGACCGTTAAAAGCAATTAATTTTTGTACATATTCCGGGTAGCGATAAGCGAATGTCCATCCGATTCCTGCTCCCCAGTCGTGTACAACTAGCGTGCAGGAGCTATATCCTAGGCCTTCAATCACTTGGCGAATATCTTCTACTAATACATCAATCTCGTATGATTTTAGTCCGCTTGGCTTTTCAGATAAGTTATATCCTCTTAAGTCCAGAGCAACTGTGTGAAAATCACTAGAAAATTCATCTATCTGGTGTCGCCAAATATGCGAAAAGTCAGGAAACCCATGAAGAAATAGCATAAGCTCTCCTTGTCCCTTGCTTATGTAGTGCAAATTAACGCCATTTACGTTTATATACTGTTTGCTCATTGTTCATTTCCTCCTTTTATGTAGCTGTAGAGCAGTATAACGCTGTAAAAAATGAACGTCAATTCATTTGCTTCGTTCACTTCTTTTTAGTTCTTTTTATGAATATAGTTAATTATTTAGAGTGGATTTTTTTGAAGGAGTGATTAACAATGGCTCATATCTATTCAAAGGGCTGGTTTGTTCAGCAGTTAAAAGCGGCCAATATATCTAAAATCGATGGAAGAAAGCTAGAAAGTTATAAAACCTACATTCTTCGTAATTTACATGCTGAGCTTATAGAACAAGGTAAAACCAACGGCTAAAAGAGGTTGAGACATAACGAAATGAAACCTACGTTTGTCCTAATAAAAAAACGAACCACTAATCAAAAGTCTTGATTAATGGTTCGTTTTTCATTTCGTCTAAAATATTTTTGTCCCATCCACTTTTTTTACAGCGATTGCTCAATAAAAGATAATACGCGCTTTACATATTCTTTTTTGTATACATGATAATTTTGAACGTGTTCTGCTTTATCAGTTTTCCAGAAGGAAAAAGCATCCGGGTGTGTTTTAGCCATTTTTTCACTTTCAGTGTAAGGGATTTTTGTATCTCCTGTGCTGTGTATAAATAAAATTGGTCGAGGGTAAATATGCTCGACTGCTTTAATAGGACTAGCTTCAGCAGGATTTACATCTGCAATAACAGGAAGAATAGCAATGGTTAGCGGTGTAAATGGAAAATTTGGTAAATGAGACCATACAGATAGATTTTCTTTTAAATAAGAGGTTAAATCACTAAAAGGACTATCGGCTACCACTGCTTTTACGTCGTCATCTTGAGAGGCTGCTAATAAAGAAGTGGCTGCTCCCATTGAAATGCCGTAGAGCACAATTGGCTCTTTTGTTGTTTCTTTCATTTTCTGAATAACGCCTAATAAATCGAGCTGTTCTTTTACACCAATCGTCGTTTGATTTCCTTCTGAGTCTCCTGAATCTCTAAAGTCAAACATGACTACTCGATATCCCGCTTTTACAAATTCTTTACTCAGCGGCAGAAAGCCAGCTCCTTGTGCTTCACGGTTATTTCCGTATCCATGTGACATAATAACGGTCGCTTTTGGCTGTTCCGTTGGTTCAATCATCCATCCTTTTAAATGGGTTATTCCGTCTTTGCTCAAAAATACTTGATTGCTATAGTGCATGCCGTAATCACTAGGATTTTTCACAGCAGGATTTTTATCTAGTTTTGTCAGGCTTATGCCTACATAAAGAGAAATGGCCGTACAAAGTACAAAACAAAGAATAACAAAGGATATCAGGCTGATCCATATTGTTTTTTTCTTTTTACCTGTATTTGTCTGTCGATTTAGAACTGGAGTCAAGCTCGTTCCTCCTTTTTATCTAAGATCATCTTTCCTATTCTTATTGCTGCTTCCCTTTCTCCATTTTAAAGCTAGCCCATCTATTTTATGAATAAAATTCGTTTTATTTTCCACATATTTTTCCGGTTCAAAGCGATAGCGATGCGCTAGTTCTGTTTTCAACGCTTCGTATTCTTTCGCTGCATCAAGGTTAGCACGCAGATAATCTCGAAACCATATATGCCGATTAATTTCTGGATGGCCTTTTTCATAAATATGAACATGATGGGTTCTTTCATTTCCGCCTTTTTGGAAGTATCGTCTTCCTTTTATGCCGTTTTCACCTCTCGCTTCGTAACCAAGCTGTTCCATCTTCTGATTATATGTATCTACTTTTTTTATATCTTTTACTTCAATAAGTAAATCAATAATCGGTTTTGCGCTTAAGCCGGGAACAGCAGTGCTTCCGATATGATGAACCTCTAAAACTTGAGCTGACATTATAGTTGTTAAGGTGGCAGCTTCTTTTGAAAATTCCTTTTCCCACGCGATATTATGAGGTGTCAGCTGAATTTCTCTTACGGACTTCATCTTCAATTCCTCCTTTTGTAACGAAAAAACTGCTTACTATAGAATAGCCTATAATAAGCAGTTTTTCATCATTTAACATGTTATTAAGTTTTATCTAGCAAACGCCTGCTTCGCTAAATTAACAACCGTCATATCATCCATTGGAGGGTTGTGGAGCCCAGCACGCACGTCTCTATAATAGCGCTGCAGCGGATTACTGCGCTGCAAGCTACGCGCTCCTACTATGCGCATGGCTTTGTCAACAACCGTACAGGCACTATTGGTCACTACGTGTTTGACAGCTGCTAATTCTCCCGCTAATGCTGCTCGGTCGCTTGTTTCATCCCATTTATTTGCCACGCTGTACATAAAGTGACGCGCCTGCATGAGTTCAAGTTCCATCTCTCCGACTAAACGCTGCACATTTGGCAACTCGCTAATCGTTCCTTCAATACTATTAGGCGAATATTCTGTAGCAAATGCGACAGCATAATCTCTTGCTGCGATGGCTGTACCCATGTAGCAAGCTGGTATATGAAGCAACCAGCCGCTTGGCTCATTCTTTTTAAAGCCACCTAGGCGTTCAACAAGAAAGTCTTGCTCAATATCGACATTTTCTAGCACAAGATCGTGACTTCCTGTCCCGCGCATTGCAATCATATCCCATGTTTCTTCTATTGAAAGTCCGCTTGTTTCACGAGGAATTAAAAATAAGCCGATCTCTTCTTCACCTTCAATGCTTGCTTTTACTAAGAAGTAATTTAACACTGGAGACATCGTGGTGAATGTTTTTCGGCCATTGATTCGCCAGCCTTTTTTTGTTTTTACAGCTAGCGTTTCCGGTTTGCCTCCTCGAGTAGGACTTCCTGTCTTCGGTTCAGTAGCGGCGGTATTAATAAGTGCACCTTTTTCTATTTCTTTAAAAATAAAATCGAGCATTTGCTGACTCCAAGGCTGTTTTTCACGCAAGTCCATTGTAATCCCCATATGCCATCCAATACTAAGAGCCGTAGAAGCGTCCCCTTGAGCAATTAATTCTTGAAATAATAAAAAATCATAAAGGCGTAATTCATCTCCTCCATAGTTGCTTTCTAGAGAAAGACGTGTATAGCCAGCTTCTTTTAACTCTTGAATATTTTCAAACGGAAACGTACCTTCTTCATCTATTTTAAAAGCTCGTTTCTTAAATTTTTCGACTAGAGGTAGCAGTTTTTCGTACGTAGACTTTTGATTTTTATTTACAAATGAAACACTCATTTGCTTCATCTCCTTTTTATATGACAGAGTGTCCCTATCGGATTAATATATAGTTCTTATCATAGCATACCTCATCTTTTCTGTGCATGTTTGGTGTGTTTATCTTTCTCGTTAAATCTATTCTTTTTCCAATTTAATGGTCTGTTTTACCTATACGTTCCATACATTTAATGGAACAAAAAGAAGGGAATGGTGTGAATGAATCAATGTCCAAAATGCGGTGCCAGTGCAAGCACAGATCAATTATTTTGCAATAACTGCGGCTTTTCTTTCACCGTGTCGCCAGCTGCAGCTAAGCATAAAAAGAGCTGGTATATTGGCGGGGGTATTGTGCTTATACTTCTTTTAACTTTTGTATTTTATTTCTTTTTCTCTGGTTCAGAAGAAAAAACGGCTGACCGCTTTATTGAGGCATTGGAATCGAAAGATACAGCTGTGTTAAGAGAGTTATTAGACTCTTCGCAGTCTACTATAGTTATTAATGACACATCTATTCAAGCTCTGTTGGATGCAACTTCCGATGGTTCTATTTTACGAGACGTTGAAAATGATTTGAAAAATAAATCGAGTATCTACTTTACAATAAAAGAACAGAAACATTCACCACTCTTCAAAAAACAGTACGTGGTTGTGCCGTCATCATATTATATCTCCCTCACCACGCCAGAGGATGCAACAGTTACAGTCAATGATACAAAACAATCCATATCCAAAAATCAAACGCAAAAAATAGGGCCTTTTATGATTGGAAATTACCCGCTTACAGCTTCTTATGAAAGCTCTTACGGAAAGCTTACAGACCAAACCACTGTAAATTTTTACCGTCAAAAAGAAGAAAATATATCTGTTGTATTTAAAGGGGCTTATGTTACAATCTCATCGAATAGAGATGACGCTATTTTATTCGTAAACGGAAAAAGCACGGGGCTTCAGGTGAATAGCTCATCACAAATAGGGCCTGTTGCCACGGATGGAAGCGTCACTGTTCATGCAGAAGTGCAAAAAGGCGGCACCACGTTCAAAAGCAGTCCTTACACCATTCAAAATGAAGAAAGTATTATATTAAATATACAAACGCCGCCCGTTGAAAAGGAAAAAACCGTCATAAAAGAACGAGAAGTAATCGTGCCTGGGCCGCGCTCTTATGCTACTTCAAGCTCTTATATTCTTCCGGGTTCGGATTCTTACAAATTAAGTTATGGTGATATTAGCAGTTTGAGCTCGAGTGAACGAAGGCTAGCTCGAAATGAAATCTATGCGCGGCATGGGTATGTATTTAAATCGAAAGATCTTCAAGCCTATTTTTATGAAAAGTCATGGTATACGCCTGATTCATCATTTAGAGACTCCTACTTATCAAGCGTTGAAAAATATAACGTTGATTTTATTAAATCATATGAATAAAGTGAACTCCCCTTTACCCAGGGGAGTTTTTTGATTGAAGCGAGTGCTTACTCCTACGTTTTTTTACATACCATGATCCCTACATACGTTAATAAATTTTTTATAGCCTTCTTCATTCTTTTCACTGTAAAATATAAAGTAGATGTACATAAACTTACTACACGCATAAGGAGAGATGGAGAATGAATGGAATTGGACGACTTCCACAAAAGCTTAATGGACATTTGATTTTAGAAAATATTCAAGAAACCATGATCATTGCAGATCAAGACTATCGTGTGCAGTGGATGAATGCAAGAGCAATTGAAACACTTCAGCCAGTACTCCCAATCTACCAGTTATCTCATATCGAAGAGTTAATTGGAAAGCATATGGACTTCTTTCATTCCAATTCTGAAGAAGCGGAAAATTTACTCACCTCTCTTCATACAACCTACAGAACGCGTATAACGATTGGCAGTCAATACGTAGCAGAAGCTGTGATTCACCCCATTGATACAAAAGACGGCGAGCGTTATGGCTACTTGCTTATGCTATTAGACTTTACAGATCAAGCCGAAGCAGAGCTTGAAAAAGAACGGTTAATCGAGGATTTGTCCACTCCTTTATTAAAGATATGGGACGAGGTTTTAGCTGTGCCCATTACCGGTAAGATGGATATAGAACGTGGAAAGAAGCTAACTGAAACGGTATTGGAGGCAGTTGTAAAAGAACAGGCGCGCTATTTGCTTATTGATTTATCTTCCCTTCATTCATTAGATGAAGAACACGGTTATTATATTAACACGCTCCACGATGCTTTGCGTTTGATTGGTACCACTTGCCTTATTGTTGGTCTTTCTTCAAAAATGGCTCTGTCGCTTGTAGATTCTCAGTTTAATTGGCGAACATTTTCCACTGTCCAACAAAGCATCTCTTACATTTTAGAAAAAAAGAATTGTCGTATTGCACCCATTTCATAAGCCCATCATATCATTAAGTAATCCTCTCTCAATCGCTTTTTCCTTCAATCGGAAAAGGCGATTTTAGTTATGAGGAATTGTGAACGTTTAGGCACTTATCATCATAGGATACATTAATCAACCATAGAAAAGGGTGAGAGCCTATGCCAAGTGTTATTAACATTTATAATTTAAAGATCAACAGTATCTCAAGCAACGGTTCTGTCAACATTGGCGAAGCACTCCATAACAGTCACACGGCTCATTCAAAATCCACTGGTACGAACTCTTCTTATGGCGATGTCTCACCTGCTTCCTCGAAAATGCGAAACATTTATATCGATCCTGATACAAATGACCAAACAGATATTGCAAACGTTGATCATGTCAATGGTTATCAGCAGTGATATAGGGCAATGCTTGTCAATAGCATGACGACAAACGGTGAATACATTCTCTCTGAACGCAATAGGCCGTTGGAGTAGAATGAATAAAAACAGTAAGGAGTCTCTTTATGCCTCTTCAAATTAACGTTTTTAATATCGTAACAAACGGTGTCACGCAAAATGCAAATATCGATTTCGGTTCCACCATTCAAAACAGTCACACGGCGAACTCAAAGTTTAACGGCGCAAATTTCTCTTTAGGTAACTTCTCTCCTACTTGCTCTCAAATGAATACGGGCGTGTTAGATCCTGACGTAAGTGATCAAGATCAAATTGCAAACCCTTCAGCTCCAATTGGAAATCAAATTTAGATTTAACGATTTTGTCGTTTTACTTGGCACATTACAAGGAGGTGTGTAAATATGTTTCCATTTGGAAAGTCTCCGTTTAAAGGAATGATGGAAAATATCCCAAAAGGAATGGCATCTAAAGACATGAATAAATATATTCAGCAAATGATTTCTTCTACGATGTCCCATTCTTTTCCGGATTTTATGCAAGGAAATGAATTCTTTAAGCAAGCCCAAGACATGATGAAAGAACAGCAGGATGTGGGAAATGAAGGTCATGGACAACAGCTAAGAAGATTTGATTCAAACGTCATTAATACATTAGACGAATGCATTGTTCAGTTAAAAATTCCTAACCGCGATATTGTATCAAGCATTAAAGTCTATCATACTCCATACGTGTGTACGATTGAAGGAATAGATGGAGAAGAATCCTTCAAAGAAGAAATTCAGCTTCCTTGTTCGGTTCGCAAAAAAGGTACACGCGCCGTATATCGTTCCGGGGTGTTGGAAATCCGGATGCCTAAACATGTTAATATTCCTATGTCTCAAATAGACGTCCACGATTTAGATTAAAGTGGACGTTTTTTTCTGTTTTCATGCATACATATAAAATAGAAAGCGGCAAAAGGCCTTGTTTTATTTTTTTAAAGAAGGTGACAAATATGAATCATGGAAAGTTTAAAAAGTGGGCAGAAACGTTACAAGAAGAAAACCATACAAAATTTTGGGAAAAGATTTTTGATGATGATCCTGAAGAAAAGAATGATACGGAAGCAGATGCTTCTCCTCAAATTGTAAATGAGTATCGAGATTATCCTTTAATTGATGTATACGAATGGGCAAATCAACTGTTAGTTGTGATTGAAATACCCGGTGCTAAACGAACGGACGTCGAATTGACCATGCATGAAAATACTTTACACATATCCGGTTCATCTCTTTTAACGATGAAGGATGCAAATGTTCTTCACAAAGAAAGACGTGAAGGAACGTTTCAACGATCAATCATCCTTCCACCTGCTGTAGGGGAAGCGCCGTGTCACGCATCATTTAAAGATGGTCTATTGCACGTGAAATTTGATTTGTAATTTATTGTGCAGAACTATACGTAGCATGAAAGGCAGGGAATTTCATGTTTTCTAAGTGGTTTAAACAATCGCCTAAAATTGAAACAGTCCGCAAAATAAATCCGTCTTCCCTTCCAACCAAAAAAAAAGTAAGTCCCATAGACCAAAGCTCTAATCAAAAGCGGAAAGAATTACCCGAAAAGATGAAAACTAAAAAACAGTCTAATCTAAAGAAACCCCCTCAGCAGCCAAAGAAGTTGCCGAGCCAAACGGAGCCTAAGACATCTGATGAAGTTGAATTCACAAAACCTGTTCATTCGTCAGATTCAGCGCTGAACCTGCAGGGAATTATTGATCAAGTGACGCGTTTAACCGACGCGATTCCTAAAATAGAAGAGCTTCATCAGCAATTACATGAATCAGCTCTTCTTATTCAATCATTGTCTCAACTGCACGAGCAAACAGCTCATTTACTTTCGGCTATGCAGTCAGCTCCTAATTTCGAAGACATTCAGAATCAGCTCTCTGCGTTAAAGGAAGAATCGTCCAATACAGCTTTATATGAGATGGTGAAAACTCTTGACAAAAAGATTGATGAAGTAACTCAGCCAAAGCAGTCCATTGTTGTTGAAAAAATTATGGTGGAAAAAGTATTGTTAGACAAAATTGACCTTAGTAATAATTTTGGCCAGCTAGGCATTAAAGATTTGACCGGCCACTTAAACATTGGTACAACTTACAGCGCTGACTCCGATCAAGTGGATGAAGAAGTCAAAGACTTATTTTCTGTTAAGCTAAAAGAAAAAAAGATTGATGAACATACAACTGAGACAACGATGAGTTCAGGAGGTGAAACAGAAAAGCCTGATCACTCCGAAGAATAAAAAATGACCGCTACTGCTTATTTAAAGCAATTGTCGGTCATTTTTGTTTCCATAAATAGTTGTAATTCTTTCTGTAGGCGTTCCATTAAGAACGCTGAAATTTCTTCTTGATTTTCTTCTTTATGATGAGATGATGCTACAACAATACGGCCTGTTTTTCCTAAGAAAGCCCGGTATTCAATTACCTTCATCGCAGCATGAAGTAAGTTCGCGTCCGAAAGCGGTGTATTTGTTAGTAGAACAATATTCATTTCATTCTCTTTTTGTCCATGTGTCAGTACAGTCAGCCACGAGTAACCTTTATCGTCTTTTAAGCGAACTTCATGACTAGATAAAGACGCAGATTTCCACGCCGTGTTAGAACTGCTTTGCTGTTGAACAATTTCTTGACACCAGTCTAGACCTGTTTCATTGGAACCCAGTGAAACAGTTCTCAAAGGACGAGCAAAGGATAAACATAGCTTGCCCGGTTCCTTTTGCAACTGATACAACTCATGGAAGTCCGTCTCTGGATATTGATACGGCGGCACAAAAGCAATTTGCCGCTTGTTCACAGCGGGATGGTGAAATACATGCAAATCAACGCCATATACTCTTTTTAACGTAGCTGCATCCTGAAAAATGGCATCCATCCCCGTTTCTTCTACTCTTCCATCTTTCAATAATACGGCATTATCTGCAAACAGCGAGGCAATGTTGAGATCATGCAAAATGGCCAGAACCGTCAAGCTCATTTCCTGCTGTAACGTTTTTAACAGCTGAAGCAGTTCCATCGTATGTTTTACATCTAAGTGATTCGTTGGTTCATCAAGAAGTAAGTAGTCAGGTTCTTGCGCCAGTGCTTTAGCAAGTAAAACCCGCTGTTTTTCTCCACCGCTCAGCGATTGAAAGGTATGATTTCGATAGTGCCAGACGTTTGTTAATTTCATCACGCTTTCTACCACTTCTTCATCCTGTGCTGATACAGTGCTAAACAAACCTTTTGCCTGATAAGGATAACGTCCCAGTGAAACAATTTCTTGAACCGTAAATTCTAATCCAATTTGATTTTCTTGCGTCATGACTGCAACTTTTTGCGCCAGTTGTTTTGGTGAATAAGCCTTCACTGACTTCCCTTCTACCTTCACTTCTCCTGATTGAGTGGTTAATACATTCATAATTAAGCGAATAAGCGTTGTTTTTCCGCTTCCATTTGGTCCTAGTAAAGCAACAAAAGAACCTTTGTCTACGGTGAACGTGATGTCACGAACGGTCGGTTTCTGTTTATCGTATCCTCCCGTCACATTATATAGTTCAATCATGATATTCCTCTTTTCCGCATACGTTCTTTTACAAGCAGCAGCGTAAAAATTGGCGAACCAATTAAGGCGGTTACGACTCCAATCGGCAGTTCACGAGGTTCTAATATCGTTCTTGCTAATAAATCGGCTAAAACCAAATAACTTCCTCCGATTAAAATAGAAAGCGGCAGTACATGCTTATGATTAGCTCCCGCTACGAGACGCACTACGTGGGGAATAACTAAGCCAACAAATCCAATTGCCCCAGATACTGATACCGCAGCCCCGGTTAATACGGATGCACCTATTAAAATCATTCTTTTTTTCTTCTTTACGTCTATCCCCATAAATTGAGCGGATTGATCGCCAAATGCTAAGCCGTTCAGCTCTTTCACATGTAACAGCAGCATAATCGTACCGACTAAAAAGAACGGCCCTAAAATTTGAATATGCGACCATCCTCTCATTGATACGCTTCCCATTAGCCAATATAAAACCTGCCTTACATCTTCTTCAGGAGAAAGAGCTACAATTAATGAAATAAGCGCGCTCATAAAGGATGATAAAATAATCCCCGCTAAGATGATGGTTTCATTGGCCAAATTGCCGCTTGCGAGTTTCGTAATACCAAAAACTAAAAGAAGAGTAATAAAACCAGATACGATGCCGACTACAGGCAGCGTGAAGATAGACAAACCAAAAATACTCCAGTGAAAATAAATTGCCATGACAGAGCCAAGGGTTGCACCTGAGGAAACTCCGATCGTGTAAGGATCCGCAAGAGAGTTTCTTAATAGCCCTTGAAAGGCAGCCCCTGCTATTGAAAGCGAAGCTCCTACTAAAAATGCCACCAGTACTCTTGGAAAACGAATTTGCCAAATGATTAAATCCATGTTTTCCGGACCATGATATAAGGATAGTCCGGTAAGGTGGCCAATAATAATTTTGATTGTATCTCCTACGGTTAACGAAACTGTACCAATAAATACTCCCATAATCACCGAAGTACATACAATAAATAAACTGACTATGTATAAAATAGATGCTTTGTTTAAAAAAATACGTTTAAAAATCAATACTTTCAGCTCCTCTAGGAAACGAGGCGTGATGTTTTACATTACATTAACCATTCATTTTCCTGTCCATAAACCATGTTTCCATCCTACATAGTATTGGAAACAATCATCTTTTATTTGTTACGAGTGCTAGACTGTTGAACTAGGCAACGTAGAATAGCGTACTAAAGTTCTCGGTGAAAAAACAAGCGAAAACCTCTACAAGCTACACTTTTTGTGCTTGCTCCGGGCTTTTATAGTTGTCTATTAAATGATACAGCTTTTCCATATCTACAGCTTCTCTCACATATGCTGCTGCTTTTGAAAAAGACTCCTCTTTTTGCAGGCGACTGTTGAATGTATCCGTAATAGGCGGCAATTTTTTATGTTTACGAATTTGATTAAGCAAAGCTCTGCGCAAAGCATCGTTATGAAACACATCATGAACATACGTGCCAATGATGTTGTCTTTAACCGTTCCTTCTTTTTGATCATCTACCACCGCAAAGGCTTCCGTCATGCTTTTAGAAATCGTCTTTCCCATATGAATTTCATAGCCTTCAATTGAAACCTTCTCACTCTCTAACTGAACATATCCAGAAACTCTTTCTGTTTTTTTGCTGGTTGTCATAACGGTTTCCACTGGAAGCAAACACAGCCCTTTAATAGATTCAATCCGGGACTCTACTGCATCGGGGTCCGTAATTGTCTCGCCTAACATTTGATATCCCCCGCAGATGCCAATAACGTGAGCGTTCGTTGCGTTCAAGACTTGATTAATGGCTAGATCCAGGCCGCTTTCTTGTAAAAACTGCGCATCTTCAATCGTATTTTTGCTTCCTGGTAAAACAATTAAATCAGGCGTACCTAGTTGTGATGGCTTGGTTACAAGTCTCACATGACAGTCTTCTTCTAAGCTTAGAGGATCAATGTCCGTAAAATTTGAGATGCGAGGATACGAGATAACCGCAATATCGATTTCTTTTAACGGATTCACAAGCGTTGAGTAATTTCTGAGTGATAGCGAATCTTCAGCGTCAATTTCCACGTCGTGCATATAAGGAATCACTCCTAGTACCGGAACTCCCGTGTATTCTTCAAACCACTTCAACCCCGGTTTTAAAAGCTCTAAGTCTCCTCGGAATTTATTGATTAACACTCCAATTACTCTAGGTTTATGTTCATCTGGAAGCAATTGAAGAGTACCCACCAGACTCGCAAAAACCCCTCCTTTATCAATATCTCCTACTAACACAACAGGCGCTTGGGCTATCTTTGCTACGCGCATATTTACCAGTTCCCGATCGTTCAAATTGACTTCAGCAGGACTTCCAGCACCTTCAATCACAATTCGATCATAATGACTGGCAAGCTCTTTATAAGACTCAGTGATAACGTTCAAACCTTCATTAAAAAATTCTTGCCGATACTGAAAAGCAAACATATTACGAAGCGGCTTTCCATGAACGACAATTTGAGATTCATGATCACGAGTTGGTTTAATTAAAATAGGGTTCATATTAGTTGTTGCTTCTACTCCAGCAGCTTCTGCTTGAATTCCCTGCGCTCTGCCAATTTCTTTTCCATCCATTGTAATGTATGAATTGAGCGCCATGTTTTGCGATTTAAACGGTGCAGTTTGATAGCCGTCTTCTTTAAAAATACGGCAAAATGCTGTAGCAATCATGCTTTTTCCAGCGTCTGAATGCGTTCCTTGAATCATAAGAGGTTTTCCTTTTTTCACTTTATCCACTCCCTACCACATAAAAAAACCTTAACTGTAAAAGTCAAGGTTTGGTCATGCGCTCATTAACACATTGTCTTGACTTATTTCTCCCACCGAAAAATAAGGGGTTTTTAAAAGCAGGTCTCCTGGCTTATGCTTCATTTTACTTCTGCACCCTTCCTAGTTTGACTAGTGGGTCTTTGCAGGTTCATCCACATTTACAGTAGCGGGGGCTGCACCGGATTCTCACCGATTTCCCTATTATCCTCCTTAGAGGCACTTTTAAAATCATTTATTCTTTATTGTAACGAATTTTATAGCCATTCACAATAACGATTTTCTTCTATTATTATATATTACTGTGTTTATACTTATTTGGGTCTCGTATGCTATAATAACAATTATTTTCCAAACATCTTATGAAATAGCTAGGAAGGTGCTCACAGTTGAAGAAAAAAATGATTTATACCTTTATTGGTTCGCTTGTTCTTTATATAGTAATTATATCTTTTTGTATGTATCAAACTGCTCACAAGTCTGTTCCACAAAACGCAGATTATGTCCTCGTTTTAGGTTCTAAAGTAGATGGTGATCAAATGTCTCCTAGTTTAAAAGAGCGAGCAAAAACAGCTTTATCTTATTTAAAGACTCATAAACAAACAAAAGTTATCGTAACGGGTGGAAAAGGATCTGATGAAGAAATTTCTGAAGCAGAGGCAGCCTACCGTTTTCTACGAAAAGCAGGAATTAAAAAGAATCGAATTATAAAAGAGGGTCAGTCAACTTCTACTTTTGAGAATTTTACTTTCACCAAAAAGAAAGTTGATATTCAAGATAAACGAATCGTGCTTGTTAGCAGTGATTTTCATCTGTTTCGCGCTTCTATTATTGCAAAGCGCCAAGGTTTTGATGTTTATCCTTTAGGCGCAAAGACACCAAATTCAATTAAACTTCAAGCCTACTTTCGTGAGTATGCTGCTATATTAAAAACATGGCTGTTTGATAAATAAATAGAGTACACGCCTATACAAACGAAAAACACGGCATGAATTCATGCCGTGTTTTTTATTAATCATCTGTATCGATAACTGCTTTTGGTAAACCTGTGTATTTCGCCCAGTAGAAAATACCGAGTGAAACAAGAGCAATTAAAATTAAGTCAAGTGGGTTGCTTAACACACCTTGTCCTCCACCAAATGAACCTAGATAAGAGATAACAAGCATAATAATATAATAAGCAACTAGCCACCAAGCAGATTTAAGCTGCTGTGCAAATTTCACAACGTCAGTTGGTACGTATTTCTTAAACGCTACGTAGATAACAACCATTAGAAGCTGTGATCCTAGCAGCCAAGAAATTGTTGTCCATCCTGACCAGTATACGATGTATGAACAGAAGATAAATGAAACAGGAGCAATAATGCTCATGCCTTTTAATTTGAAAGGTTTTTTAAGATCTTTTGCATTTACTCTGAATGCTGCAGCTGAAATTGGTGCGATAGCATAAGACAGAATAAGTGCTACTGAACATACGTTTACTAGCGCTTCCCAAGAAGGAAATGGCAGTGTCCAGAATACGGACATTCCAAATGATAGCCATAGTGACGCACGTGGAATTCCTGTTTTCTTATCTACTTTTGAGAAACGTTTAAATAGTGTTCCATTACGAGACCAAGCATAAACTAGACGAGAAGTTGTATTCATAAAGATGTTTCCGTTACCGCCTGGTGATAAAATAGCATCAAAAATAACAAGCGTTACTAACCAGCCAAGGCCTAAAATAAGTGCAATATCTTTAAATGGTAAAGAGAATTGCTCTTGAATTGTTCCCCATCCTCCTGATAGCATATCAGCCGGGATGTTACCGATGAACAATACTTGCAGTGCTGTGTAAATAATCGCTGAAAGTACAATACAGATAATTAGCGCGATTGGAATATTACGCTGCGGATTTTTAACTTCACTGGCTACCGAAACAATAGGGTGAAGTCCTAAGTAAGCAAACATAACGCCACCTGTTGAAATGGCTGCTTGAATACCATTAAAACCAAACGGAGCAAAATCGCCAGTTGTAAAGTTAGCTGATTTGAAGTGATAAGCTAACACGACGATAATTGTAAGAGGAACCGCATATTTAAACACAGATATAATGACATTTGACTTAGCAAATGCTTTTACACTTACGTAGTTAATAATGAAAAATAGTGTTAATAACGCGAACTGGAATAGCCATCCAATCGTTGTAGGCGATTCAGAACCATGTTTAGTTAGACCAGGAATCCATACAGCAACATACTGACGTACAGCTGTTACCTCAATGGCAATTAAACTTGTATAAGCAATAATGGTAATGAATGAAATTAAGTAACCTACTAAATGACCATGTGAATAAACCGGATAACGGATAATTCCACCGGTACGCGGCAGCGCTGCTCCAAGTTCAGCATACACTAAGCCGATAAGTAAAATAATGACTCCGCCAATCAGCCACGAAAAACTTCCGGCTGGACCAGCCTTTGACGCCACGTTACTAACCGCAAATAACCAGGCGGAACCAAAAATAGCTCCCATCCCAATTAACGTTAGGTCAAGTAACGATATTGATTTTTTAAATTTTCCTTGATTTCCTTGATCAGACATAAAATCCTCCTTTAAAATTCCCACTCCACATATCTACGCCCTTGCGTCCGATATGGGATTCTTTACATCATCCTCCTCTTACTAAGACCTCACAAGTGGATATGTTAACAAATATTCTCTAAAAAACCAAGTTAAAAACTTTATTTTTTTACAAAACATCATTGAATTGCTTATGTATAGCGCATAAATTCCACCGAAGATTTGAGGACTACTCCTCCTATTTAACCGCATTTTTCTTAGATTAAACATAAAAGAATATTCAAACTATTTATCATAACAAAAGGGCTGAGGCATAACGAGATCAACCGCTAGAAGCAGCTACATACGCAAAACCTACGCTTGCCATCCCAATAAAAAAACCCGAACGATGAATCGTTCGGATCTTGCTTCAAATAAAATAATTTTGTCCGTGCCTTTTTTTGCTTATTTAAATACTTTTACACGTTCAGTTAGCGGTTGAAATTCTTTTTCTCCCGCAGGTGACACAGGATTACCAAATGGCATTTGAGCAATTAATTTCCATGAGCTTGGAATATTCCAAGTTGCTTTTACTTCATCGTCAATCAATGGATTGTAATGTTGTAAAGTTGCTCCTAGGCCTTCTAGCTCAAGTGCTGTCCAGATCACATGCTGCAGCATGCCTGATGATTGGTTAGACCAAACCGGGAAGTTTTCGCTATAAGATGCGAACTGCTTTTGCAGCCCTTCAACTACTTCTTGATCTTCAAAGAAAAGAACTGTTCCATAGCCGCTTCCGAATAAGTTCATTTTTTGATCCGTATCTGAAAAATTTTCAGCTGGAACAATTTTACGAAGCGTTTCTCTCGTAATATTCCACACTTTATCATGCTGTTCGCCAAATAAAACGACTACGCGTGCGCTTTGGGAATTAAATGCTGAAGGAGTATGTTTCACCGCAAAGTTAATAATTTCTTCAATTTTTTCTTCTGACATTTTTACATTTTTATCAATTGCATAAATAGAACGTCGGTTTTTAATTGCTTCATAAAAATCTTTTCCAACCTGTTGTTGATCACTTGATTTATCAAATAATTTATCTAAAAAACCCATTTTCCACACTCCTAATTGTTTGTTTTTTTAAGCTTAAATTGCATGTTTATACCCTTCCCCCTGATAAAAGGAGATAAACAAGATATAATGAATTCTTATATCTCTAATTCGAGATATTAAACTAAAAAAATATTAATTGAAATTTAATTACTTTATGTAACTTACTTTACAATGATTATTATTACCTGTCAACAGAAAAATTATTTTTTTTTGTTGATCATCAAAAGAGGTTGAGACATAACGAAATGAATCCAATCTAAAATAAACAAATGGGATATATGAGCTGAACCGCTTTTGATACCGCAGTTGATTTCCGTGCACGACTTCGCTTTCCGCGGGCGGCCGCTGAGCCTCCTCGTCACTTGCGTTCCTGCGGGGTCTCATCTGTTCCGCTTTTTCCGCAGGAGTCTTCGTCGTGCCCTTCAATCAACTGCTAGAAGGAACGAAACAGGTGAAACCTACGTTCACCGTAATAAAAAAACGAACCGCTAATCAAAAATTTTGATCAAGGGTTCATTTTTTCACTTCGTCTAAAATATTTTTATCTCAGCCTTTTTTATAGATACTTAATGTTCATAAATCATCTTTCGCGTCATTCCCCCGTCTACTACGAGGTTAGCTCCTGTTACAAAATCATTTTCGACGTTTGTTAAGTACATACACGCTCTTGAGATATCCGCTGGCGTTCCTACCCGATTAGACGGATGCTGCGTATGATCGATTTCACGAAGGCCATCGTAGTCAGATGTCTCAATCCATCCTGGAGAAATAGCATTTACCGTGATGTTGTCATCACCAAGCGAAATGGCAAGTGCATGAGTTAAAGCAACGATTCCTCCTTTTGTAGCAGCATAGGCTTCTGTATCTGGTTCAGACATTGAAGCTCTTGTAGAAGCTAAGTTTACAATGGAGCCTCCGCTTTCGTTTTTCCTCATCACTTTAGCTGCTTCGCGAGAACATAGAAACACGCTGCGCAGGTTCGTATTGATAATGTCATCCCATTCATCAATGGTTAGCTCATACGGTGATTTCCAGCGAGAAACGCCTGCATTATTAATCAAAATATGTATCGTTCCATACGTACTGACCGTTTTTTCAACGAGATGTAAAATGTCGCTTTCTTTTCGGACGTCTGTTTTTACAAAAATGGCTTCTCCGCCTTGTCTTTGAATAGCTTCTGCGTGACGCTCGCCTTCGGTTTCGTCCACATCTGCCAATACCACTTTTGCTCCTTGTTTTGCGTATGCGCGTGATACATCTTTTCCTATTCCATTCGCAGCTCCCGTAACAACAACAACTAAATCTTTAAATGACATATCATCTCCTCCTTATACGCTTTATTCACTTTTTTCTTCGTCTTTAAACAAGTGATCCGTGACGAAAAGAGCAAATGTTTCAGCCGTTAACTTGCATCCAGAAGCTTTTGGATGACCCCCTCCTCCAAGGTGCCCAACAATTTCGGCTAAGTTGATTTCGTCTTTTACTGCACGGAAGCCAATCTTTTGGCGTCCCATGTCCACCATAACGGAAAAGTCGATATCTTCGTTTTCTAGACACAGTGCATTTCCTAGCTCAGACTGATATGTATCTGCAAATACAATGCCTACGTTGTACGCTGTTTTAGCAATTTCAACACTTTCTTTTATGATTTGTTTTTGCTTGTCGTAAATATATTTTTCAATCTTTTTTTCTTCTGCTTCTAGTAAAATTTCGTGTTTGTCCGTAAACGTAAATTCTTGATTTTCAGTATGGTACGATTCACGAAGCGTTTCTAGAATGGTCTCTTTAAATTCTTCATGCGGGATTAGATAATATAGGTGATTGAGGCGCTTTGCTTTCAAATTATTTTCATGAAACCAGTCCCACGTATCAAATAAGCGCACAAGTTCTACATATTCATCAAGCAACTCCGTTTTTTGAAGCATGTTGTTGCGCACTAAGTAGTCGTAGAAAAGAGATGTAGCTGCTGTCTTTTTACCGTTTTCGTCTTCTGCAATAACATGAACCCAATCGTATTTCTCAGCTAGTGGAAGAGCAGAGATATGATGGTCAATAAGAGTGATTTTTTGTCCTTTTTTTACCAGTTCATTTAATTTTTCCGCTACTTCATCGTTTACGCTAATATCCGTTATGTATAAAGCTGTGTCTCCATCGTTTTCTTCTTCAATAAAATGCGTCACTGTGTCATTGATGCGGCCAATGCTTACCGTGCTGTAATCAAAGTTGTCGTCGCCAAACGCTAACCGACCCAACAGTGCTGGACTTACCCCGTCTAAATCGTTATGTGAAATTAATTTTATTTTTGTCATCAATCAAAACTCCTTTATTTTCAGTCGCCTTAGTATATGTACCGGCTTGTATATTATAGCAATTTCAACATAAAAATGCTGTTATTTACTTTGAAGAGAAGGAATATCTTCGCAATAAACAAAAGTGAAGTAAACGTTTAGACTTACCTGTATCAAAAGAGAGTGAGACATAACTACATCGATCCAATCAACAGCTAGAAGCAACTACACACATGAAACCTACGCTCACCAATACCAATAAAAAAATCCGAACGAATGTGATTCTCCATCAAGAATCTCGACTCATCGTTCGGATTTTCTTTTAACCAACCTACTTTTGTTTCAGCCTATTTCCACTTACTCTAAATTGCTGTGCTGTTTAAACGCCTGTTCATGATCCGTTTGGTTCAAATTCCCGTATTCTAAGCAAATCGTATCAAACACAACATGAGCACATTGATCAAACAATGAACCAAGCGGCTGAATAGAAGCGGCTTCATTTTCGCTTCGGTATTTGGTTGCAGCGGGAATGTGCAGCAGCTCATCAGTATGAGCAGTTAATGGTGATTCTGTACTAGCTGAAATGCCGATAACTGAACATCCTACTTCTTTGGCTTTTTTAGCTACGCTCACCACTTGCTGTGTTTTTCCTGAGCCTGATACAGCCACCAATACGTCACCTGCTGCAATCGAAGGAGTAATAGTCTCTCCTACAACGTATACTGTTGCACCTAAATGCATCAGTCTCATCGCAAATGATTTGCCCATTAACCCGGAGCGACCTTCGCCTATAACAAAAATTCGTTTCGCTTGGTAAAGTGAAAACGCTACTTCTTCTATTTGCGGTTCTTTTATGTGATTCATTACGGCTGTAATTTCATGTAAAATCGTTTGTGTTTTTGTCATTATACGTTCCCCCTGCTCATAAATAAGCCTTGAAATTCAGCAGATGCCTTTGCCACATCCGCACTTTTTGTAATTGCTGATCCAATAATCGCGACGTCCGCTTTCATTTGAAGTAATGATGCTGATGAGGCTGGATTAATTCCTCCTGCTACTGCTATTTGCGCATCTGAATGAAAATACTGCCGCAAATTTATTTGACTCAGCGATTTTCCTTCTTTTTCTTGCTCGTCTTTGCTGATATGATGGCAAAAAATAGCGCTTCTATAAATACTTACTTGCTTTTGCGAGCTGCTTGACGTGTTTAATAAATCAATCATCATTTTTTTATTCCATTTTTCGCTGACATTTGCACACGTCTCTATCGTGGGTAAAGGTGATACGCCCATTACTGTTGCTATATCTGCTCCTGCTTGATAGCACATGGTAAACTCATACTCTGCGTTATCGATCGTTTTGATATCTGCTACAATCGTTTTGTGCGGAAATGCCTGTTTGATTTTATAAATGCTTTCAATTCCATACTCTTTTATAAGA
The DNA here is from genome assembly GCF_009497655.1 of Priestia megaterium. Taxonomy (NCBI): domain Bacteria; kingdom Bacillati; phylum Bacillota; class Bacilli; order Caryophanales; family Bacillaceae; genus Priestia; species Priestia megaterium. Next base: position 2,904,053 of record NZ_CP023317.1, read on the forward strand.
GATGTACCTACTTCAATCCAATCAACAGAGGGTTCTGCCAGCTTGGCAAGGATAATAGCTTCTTCAATTGTGACGCGATCTAATGCTAATTGTATCTTCATCTTTCTTCTCCTCACTTTCTACTAAACCGGTTTAGTAACAACGTAAAAAAAACGAATATTTTGATGAGCTAAAAAGAGCACGCCATAGGCGCTCTTTTTAGCTTAATGCGACAACGTTGTTTCTCGAATAATTAATTCACATTCATACTGGTACTCTTCATAAGCTATCTTTTCTTTCAAAATTTGTTTAATAAGTAAATCTGCTGCTTTTGTTCCCATGTCAAAAGCAGGCTGCGAAATCGTGGTAACGGCAGGCGTTGCTACATCTGCGTAAGGAATATTATCATAAACAATTAAAGATAAATCATTCGGGATATTAAATCCGTGTTGTTTAATAAATTTCTGCACTTCAATGAACACTAAATCGTTTCCAGCCAGCAGCGCTGTCGGCGGATTTTCGGCTGCAAATAGTTTCTCCAGCGCTTTTTGCATGTCCGCTTTTTTGCAGTTGATAATCATGGATTCATTTACAGGCATATTGGCTGATGTTAACGCTTCTTTGTAACCTTCTACACGTTCAATCCGGGGTGTAATAGTTAAGGGTTCTGTAATGATCGCTATATGCTTATGTCCAAGCTCGAGGAGATGCAAAATAGCCTGTTTTGTGGCTTCTTGATTGTTTGCCACTACGGATGGAATTTTCCCTTTTACATCATGAATTTTACGGTCCATAATAACAACCGGATATTCTTCTTTGATCATCTGCTCATAAAGAGAAGTATTCGCACCCGTTGGAAATAAAATAAGGCCATCTACTTGCTTTGCTTTTAACATATTAATATATTTCTTTTCTTTATCAGGGTCATCATCTGCGTTGCAAATGATGGCATGTATATCTTGCGAATGGCAATAGTCTTCAATGGCACGAATGACTTCCGTAGAAAATCTGTGCATAATATTGGCGACAATAATCCCAATCATCGACGTTCGCTTTTGTTTTAAGCTTCGTGCTAGATAGTTGGGCTGATAGCCCAGTGTATCAATCGCTTCTTTAATTTTCTTTCGCGTTTCTTCGCCCATATATTCGTATCGCTTGTTAATGTATTGTGATACGGTGCTTTTGGAGACATTTGCTGCTTTTGCAACGTCCAGCATAGTAACTTTTTGCATCATGATCCGTCCTTTTCATTCAATCCCTAAAATTATGCTACTCCTAGTGTAAACGAAAAAAACGAAAAAGGAAAAGCCTTCTTGCTAGCAGAAGACTTTATTTATTAAGCGTACGCAAGCCTAGCTTCTTGAATTTCATGAGTAAAACGTTTCGCTTCCCTTGTTACTTGAAGTAAGTATTCAGGAGTTGGAAGCTGCTTGCCATCTACTAATGTGCTTCCTGCTCCAATAGCAGCTGCTCCAGCTTTAATATAAGCTCCCGCATTCTCAGCCGTAACGCCGCCCGTTGGCATTAACGGAATATGAGGAAGCGGTCCTGCTATATTTTTAAAATAAGCGGGGCCTACTACGCTTGCCGGGAAGACTTTAATGATATCTGCGCCGCATTCATACGCTGTTAGTATTTCAGTAGGTGTAAAAGCGCCCGGAACGCTAATGACTCCGTATCTTTTAGCCGTTTTAATTGTTCGTTCGTTTACCGTAGGGGAAAAAATAAATGACGCTCCTGCCATAATGGCAATTCGTGCTGTTTCTTCGTCTAGAACAGTTCCTGCTCCAATAAACATTGAATCGTCAAATTCATTTTTCAATTCTTTAATAACCTCTACGGCAGCAGGGTTTTCCATTGTGATTTCTAGATTTGTTACTCCGCCTTCTTTTAACGCGTAGGCAAGCGGAATAATTCGCTCAGCGCTTGCTCCTCGAATGACCGCTACAATACCGCTACTTGTAATTTTCTCAATATGCATCTCAATTCTCCTTTTCTATCATTACATTAAGCCGTTGTTTCAACTGGCTTCACACTCTGAACTTCTCTTGGCTTTTTCGTTGCGACAATGGTTAAAACTGCCGCAAGGAATAACGATCCAGCCATAAAGATATAGGAAGCGCCAAACCCTCCTGTTGATCCATTTAAAAATCCTACAATATAAGAACCGGCAAATGAACCAAGTGCCCCCATGCTATTGATTAAAGCCATCGCTCCTCCGGCAACATTACGCGGTAAAATTTCAGGAATAATCGCAAAGAACGGTCCGTACGGAGCATACATCGTTCCTCCGGCGATAACGAGTAAAGTAAAAGAAAGCCAGAAGTTGCTTGTGCCAACTAAATAAGATCCGTAAAAGGCAAGAGCTCCTACTAATAAGAACGGCCATACAAATGCGCTTCGTTTTAAAAACTTATCTGATAGATATGAAACCGTTAACATTAGTACGACTGCTAATACGTAAGGAACGGACGCTAACCACCCTGTCTTCACTATACTCATGTTAGGCGCTGCTTTAATAATAGACGGCAGCCACATAACAAATCCGTAGACACCAATACTCCATAAAGCATATTGAATGCTTAATAAAATGACAGTACGATTTTTGAAAGCTTCTTTATAGCCTTTAACAGGTTTGATTCCTTCTTGTTCTTTTTGCAGCGCATCGTGTAAATCTGCTTTTTCTTTTTTCGACAGCCAGCCTGCATCTTTTGGCTCGTCGTTTACTAGTTTCCACCATAAAAACGCCCAAATAACAGCTGGAAAACCTTCTAAAATAAACATCCATCTCCAGCCAAATGATTCTAGTAAATATCCAGAAACAATTGACATCCAAAGAACGGTTGCCGGGTTTCCTAAAATTAAGAACGTGTTGGCTCTAGAACGTTCTGCTTTTGTAAACCAGTGGCTTAAAAAAACGAGCATAGCGGGCATGACGGCACTTTCCACTACTCCTAAAGCAAATCGAATAACAAACAAAAATCCGACGTGGCTTACCATACCCGTAGCTGTAGCAAGTGCTCCCCATAAAATCAGAGACCAAAAAATCAGCTTTTTGGCGCTTTTATTTTCAGCATAGTGAGCGCCTGGAATTTGGAAAAAGAAATAACCTAAGAAAAAGAGCGATCCTAATAAAGACGAAATACCTGGCGTAATATGAAGATCTTCTGCCAGCCCTGCCGCTGCTCCAAACCCGTAGTTTGCACGGTCTAAATATGCAAGGCTATACGTAATAAATACGATAGGAATTAACCGAAGCCATCTTTTTTTTGCTAGCTGCTGTTTCATTATCACTTCACTCCTTGTTTTTGGGATTCCATATATTTTTGCAACTGCTGTTCAGTTGGATATCCGTCGTTATCTCCAGGGCTTTGTACAGCTAATGACCCAATAGCATTTGCTCTCATGACAGATTGAGTAAGAGAATCATGTTGAAGAAGTCCGCTTAACAGCCCTACTGCAAAGCCGTCTCCTGCACCGACTGTATCCACTATTTGTTTGACTTTTATTCCTTCAACCATTCCTTGCTCTTTAGCCGTCTTAAAAAAGGCTCCTTGTTCACCTAGTTTAATAACGACAAGCTCTACGCCTGCATCTAAATAGTAAGAAGCGATGTCTTCTGGGTTTTCGTATCCGGTTAAAATTTTCCCTTCTTCAATGCCTGGCAGAACGTAGTTTGCTTGTTTAGCAGCTTCGTTGATTGTAAAAATCATTTCCTCTTTTGATGTCCAAAGAGTCGGTCGCAGGTTCGGGTCAAAGGAAACCGTTCTTCCAGCTGCTTTCATCGAGGTAAGCGCGTGTAGAGCAAATTCACGCATGCTTGCTGACACAGCAAGCGGTATTCCTGTCATATGCATGTGTTTTGTCGCTAAAAAATAGTTTCGATTAAAATCGCGTGGGTGCAAGTGACTGGCTGCCGAATTTTTTCGGAAGTAACAAACTTCCGGATCTCCCACTTCCACTTTTGATTTAATTTGAAAGCCTGTTGAATGTTCGCTATCTACTAGTACACAATCGGTGTTGACCGACTCCTCTTGTAGCCGTTTCATAATAAACGTACCGAAAGGATCATTGCCGACTTTGCTCACCCACCCTGCGCGCAGACCGAGACGAGCGAGACCAATTGCTACATTTGTTTCTGCTCCGGCTAGCTCTTTTGTATAATGCTTAATCTCATACAGCGGTCCTGGTTGTTCTGCCATGAACATCGCCATTGCTTCTCCGAAGGTAATAACGTCTAATGAATTCATTGCACTTCCTCCTGTTCTGCTGCTTGCACCAATGAAATGAAGCGGGGGATTTGTTCCGGTTCATCGATTGGAAACTCTAAAGCTTTAAAAATCGAATGAGAAAACCCTTTCAAAATATCTTTCCACATTTCATTTGAATCGTTTGATATAGAGGTTGTTACTAGCTTTCCGCTATTTTTTATTACGTGTTTAATATGAATATAGCCTACAAAGGACCTTAGCTTTTTGATTGCTTCCTGGGGGCGTTCCTGTACATAAAGCCAGTTACCAATATCAAACGTCATGGAAACAGGAATTTCGTAAGCGTTATCAAAAAATGCGTGCAAAGATGCTATGTTGCCTCCATAACTGGTTTGATCGTTTTCCACAAATAGATGTAAAGCTGGAAATGCCTGCAATAGCTCCTGCAATTCCCCTATAGGTGATTGTGGCTGATAAAAACCAAGAGAAACTTTTACCCACTGAGCGCCAAGTGATACGGCTTCTTCAAGAATAGATTTTAATTCTTGTTTGTTTAACTCTCCACTTTCTTTCCACAGTTCGATTGGAGCCGAATATACTGTAAAAAGCGGATATCTTTTTAATTCTTCGGCAATAAGCTCAATCTCTTGATCTACTTTTTTCATTAACTCTCTTCGAATTTCCACTCCATGTACTTGCTGTTCATATATTCTCCCAATCATGGTGTGCTGAGAGTTTGTCGTTTCAAATGCATTTAAAGGAATAATGATATGATTCATAAATCGACCTACCTTTCTTATTATACTAGCTAACCACTTACTAAACCGGTTTAGTAAATCGATTTATCTAAATTATAAGACTATTGAAAGCGCTTTTCAAGCTTTTTTTATAAATTATAAAAAAAAAGAAACAACACGGCGTTATGCCGTGTTGTTTCTTAGTGATCTTCTGTGCTTTTTACTAAATTGCGATCTTGTTGATAAATATCATAGATTAAGAAACTAAAACCATAGTACAAGACCATGATTACAACTGACTTTGTCATGATAAATAAAGCGCCTAGCCCGATACCAACTAACAGCGTCTGGACACTCAAACGGTCACGCTGAAAAGCTAGCTGTGATAGGAAATAACCAATACCAATTAAAATAGCCAACACCCATGTATTTTGAATGGCTAATACATAGTGACTATATAAATAAAAGCTAGGAAAATAGACGGTGCTTTCTACGAAGCTGGAAATACCGCTGTATGCAAGCCACCACTTTTGCTCTCTTTCTGTTTTAGGAACGGTTGCCTCAATTGACGTGGGCATCTCCTGTTCCACAAAAACCGTTTCTCCATGATCTTTCATCCATTGGATCATAATGGAAATAATAATAAAACCTGCAAAGATTAAAAGCAGCAGATATTCAATCCACGCTGGATACGGAGCCGTCCGGTGAATCGTATCTAGATATACTCCCTGCAATCCTAACATAGAAAGTGGAACCGCATGGTATACCATCACCGCAATATAAAATAGTAAAATTAGCACATAAAAAAAGAACTGTTCTTTGTAGTAGCGAATTTTTTTGCCTTCTGAAGCAATTCGCTTAACAGTCACGCTCTCCAAGTACGGACGAATAATGCTTATGATAATAATAAGACACGTAAATACAATCATATAGTTATGTAATCACCTTTTCAACTTCATTATGTAACATTTTTTTCCATCCGTGAGAACAGGTGGTTAACAGCCTCTGTCCTTTCTTATAGTACCAAAAAACTAAACTTTTTGACAATCCTGATTTATCAATTAGGAAGATGAAATAAGCGTAGCTACATTAATACCGCTAATTGTGACCATAGGAGATCCCCCGCCTGGGTGAGTCGTTCCTCCTACAAAATATAAGTTTTTAACATCTTTTGAGACGTTGCTTGGACGAAGAAAACTATCCATTTTCCGATTTGAACTCACTCCATACAAAGCGCCTTTAAATGCACCAAAGGTTTGTTCAATTTCACATGGAGTAACAATTCGTTCATGTACAAGCGAGGGCTCAATATCTAAACCAAACTGAGAAAGCTTGCGATAGACAACCTCTCTGTAAGATTTCATTTTTTCTTGATTCGCTTCTTTTACAGCAGGGGCATTCACTAAAATAAATAAATTATCACCCGGAGCTACCGTGTTATCGGTATACGAAGAATTACAAACGTAAATGGTAGGGTCGGTTGGAAGCGTTTTTTGCTGAAATAGTTCATAGAATTCCTGCTTGTAATCCTGAGAAAAGTACACTTGATGATGAATCAGCTGAGAAAAGCGCTTTTTAACTGCTGCCATAATTACATAGGCTGATATGGAAGGCTCAAATTCAGCTGCTTTTTTGTTTTTAAAATGAGGTCTATCCTGCTCTTTTACGAGTGCCGGATAGGCATTTAGCAAGTCCCCGTTTACAATAACGATATCCGCGTCTATCTTTTCTTCTCCATTCACTTCCACTCCGACAGCCCGCTTACTTTTTACTACTATTTCAGTCACGCTGCAGTTTGTGTACAGCTTTCCGCCGGCTTTTTGGAACACATGCCCCAGCCCTTTTGCAATTCTAGTATTTCCTCCTTTTACATAGTACACCCCGTCATTCATTTCTAAGTGTCCAATCAGTGAAAAGGTAGCGGGCGATGTATAAGGTGAAGATCCAATATAGGTTGCGTATCGATTAAATGCATTTCGAATGTTTTCATTTCGAAAAAAGCGCTGATGAAACGTATCTACTGTTTCAAACGGCCTTACTTGCAGCAGTGCTTTTAATAGAGAAGGGTTTGTGTAATCTTTCCATGACGAAAATGTCCGGTAGAAAAATTGACTTTTTGCAATGTCATATATTCTTTTTACTTCTTTTAAATAGGCCGGGTATTGTTTAGCAGCAAAGGGGTCGAGACGTTCAAACTGCTCAATCATTTTTCGTTCGTCGATAGACATGGAAAATTGTGAACCGTCGGTGAAGAAATTATTCGTATGATGCGTTAGTTTGACAAGAGGCATATAGTCTTCTGCACGTTCGCCCGCTTGCTCAAATAACCACTGAAAAACTTCTGGCATTGTAATGGTATTAGGCCCGAAATCAAAAGAATATTCTCCTAGCTGCACAGGCATCATTTTTCCGCCTACGTGCTCGTTTTTTTCAACGATTGTGACATCGAACCCTTTTGTTTGAAGAAGAACTCCTGCAGCTAATCCGCCTAATCCTGCCCCGACAATTAGTACTTTTTTCATTGATAATGCCTTCCTTTCCATTCATATCCCTGCTTTTTTCGTTCACGCTTCATAGAATGGTTCATGAGCAGCATCAGCACAATTGCCGACGCCGGCATAGTAAGAAACAAAAGCCCTTTTTGCTGAGCCGACCGGTCAATTAAAAACCGCTGAAAAAGCATAATGCAAAAAGGAAGAATCCAAAGTATGTTGCCTGTAAGAATTCCTGCTATAAACAAAGGAAGCGGCAGCACATAGTAACAGGCAAAAAAAACGCTCAGTATCCAAACTGCTTTAGCGGATCGGCCTAGACCAACAAAGATATTTTTAGCAAACCCATTCCATACTTCTTCAGTTGTTTCATACATATAACAGCTAACGTGAGACGTAATATTGGCTAAAATAACGCGCTGTTTCTTTTTCTTAAAAAGCTGAGCTAGATGCACATCTTCTACTAGTGAAGTTTTAACAGCTTCATGTCCTCCTGCGATCTCATAAGCTTCTTTTTTTATAAACATAAAAGCACCGTGAGCTGCTGAAGCTTTGCTCACCTTGTTACGGTTCGCTACCACAACCGGTAAATAGCTAAAAACAACAACATGCTGAAGCGGAACAACCAATGCTTCTAACCACGTTTTTACGGGAAAACGTGGAAATCCTGTTAAAAGAGCGGCTTTTGTCGCTTGTGCGGTGGCTAAAGTATGTTCTAGCGTGCGTTCTTTGAGCTGTACATCGGCATCTACAAACAATAAATAGTCTCCATTTGCAGCTTGCGACAGCTGGTGACAGGCATGAACTTTTCCTACCCACCCTTCTTTCAGCTCTTTTCCTTCTATGATGGTAAACCTTGAATCTCCGTGAATTTCTTTCAAAAGCTTTGTTCGTGTTTCATCTGTGGACTGATCGTCTAGTATGACACATTCTAGATTGCTGTACGTTAATCCTTTAACAGAAGAAATGATTCGCTTTACATTTCGTTCTTCGTTTCGCATTGGAATCAAAATAGAAATGAGAGGCTGAGGTGTTTTTGAATTCAACTTGTATCTATTTAATTTAGGCATTGCTTGAATATTTACAATGGTCAGAAGCAGCATCAAAATAAATAAAAGCATATAGTAAATCATTCTTTCACCTTCGCTTTCCACCACGTTAACCACTCGCTAAGCGTCTTTCGTCCTTTTAATAAAACCGTAAATTCCTCATCGTTTTCTTGAATGATTTTTTGTTTTTGATGATCGAGCTGAGCAGTGACTGCACCGGCTAGCGTTTTGGTTATATCTTCTCTTGCATTGGCTAAGTCGTAAAAAACAGCTTGCCCTACCCAGATAAAAAGCTCCGGTCGCTGATCATGGCGAAACGTATAATAATATGTAATGGGAATAACTTCAACGTCAGATTGCTTTTTTAGAAGAAAAGCAGGTCCTTCAGAAAAAGCTAACGGTCTTTTCTCAAGATGTTCTTCTTTTCCTTGAGGAAAAATAAGCACCGCTTTTTTATCCGCTAACAGCCTACTGGCAAACCTTAACGATTCCACCGTATGCTTCGGAGACGCTGCATTTACTGAAAAAGCCCCGATTCGTTGAAAAAAAGGAAAATCCTTCATTCCTTGTTCAGACATCATAGCGTATAGATCTGTTTTTAATACCGCGTTATTTAAATAAAATGTCACTAAACCGTCCCACCAGCTGGAATGATTAGCAATTAATAAAATTTTTTTATCTTTTGGGAGCTCTTCTATATGTAAATGAATACGATAAAACTGTTTTTTGAGCTGATATGTGACAAACAGTTGAAAAAAGCGCTCAAATAGTGAGTTTTTCTTCGGATAAATCATAAGCGAGTCTCCTTTTTATACACAATATAAAGAATAAGAAAAGGAATCATCGTCAGCCATACCACAAGCCACAGGCCATTTACTAATGCTACAATTACAAACATCATGACGACTGCACTATACAAAAACACCATTCTTCTTTCCCATACCGGCTCTTCTTCTTTAGGAACCTTAGCTAAAAAGAAATATACGACCAGCTGAATGAAGAAAGACAGTAAAAACCAGCCGGAGAAATTGGATAAAGGAATATTATAATAAAAGCTGTCCCCTTCCCACACCCAATATTGTTTAACAATATAGGCAACGGGATCAATAGCCAAATCCATAATAACAGCAAATAGCGAACTAATGACCGCATAGGCAATTCCATGGACAATAAACGGCAGCTCCATGCGCTTCATAATTCCGAGAGCTAATATTCTGCTTGTGATTACGACCATAAACCAAGCCGATCCAATGGTCAGAGGAACTCCTAAAATTTTGGCGCCAAAATCTTTTTCATAATCGTAGGATCCAAACAAAAACCCATGTTTAACACCTAGACTTTCGACATAAATAGATGCGCCTGTCACAAATACGGCAACGACCAGTGCCCGCCTTACTCCATAGGCTTTAGCTAGATAAATAAGAGCAAGAAGACTGCTCAAGTGTAAAAAAACAGCATTTGCCCATTCTAACCATGAAGGCAGCAAATCAAATGAAAGCAAAACGACTCCGCATACGTACCAAATAAGAAAAAAACGATAAATACCATTTGTGATCATCGATTCACCTTCTCTCCAGCTTCTTTTTATCAAATTGCTATTATATAAGCTTGTACACATTCTCTCCATTTTCAATGTGCTCTTTTCTATGAGTAGAACACACTCTCTTAAGATTATGTGAAAATAGCCACTGTTAGTACGTTCCCTAAATAAGAGACTTTATTACTTATTTATAAACAAAAATAAAATAAACGTCCATTAAAATCTACGGATGTATAGATTGAAATGACGTTTATTTTTTCTTATGTATATACACTTCTAATAGCTTTTTGGCAATGAGTCCAATAACCAGTCCCGGTACAACAGACAGCATAGGGAGCCAAATTGGGCCTATAAAAACACCGTTGATGGTTGTCACTGAGGAATACATAATGCCTACTGTAACAAAATAAGCACAGGAGACAAAAGGAATAAATGTAAATCTCGATGCGCCGTTTTCTGCTTCTTTAACAGCATCCCAAATTGCAAAAAAATATAAACATGGATAAAACATTAACCACTGCATGTTCATTACCTCGAGGGATTGCTTTGTTTCCCCCAAAAAGCTTAAGCGAATGCCTTCATTAAAATTTGCGCCCATATTAATGAGAAATTCAAGTACAATAAACAAAATTCCTTTTATATGTTTTTTGTTTAGTAATTGTCCAAAGCCTGGCAACGCAATGCTCCATAAAAGAGCTTCTAGTCTAGTCACGTTCTATCCCAACATTTTGGCGTATAAAAGAACTCCACAGCATGATATCAGTAGAAATTTTGTCCATAGTTATCAACCTCACAATAATTTACTTATAGTTTTTGTAAATGTAAAATTTTTATACTACATCTCCTTTAATATTTGTAACTTATTGTAAATTGATAAATGTTTTAGCTATTCAACCAGACATTTTCGTTTAGAATTTTCTGTTTATTAAAACAAAAGCGTGCGATATACTAGTTTTATACGTACGAAAGGATGAGAAAGCTGACATGGAAACAAGTTTTTTTTCAATTTTAATACTAGGATTTTTTTTAGGAATCAAGCATGCTCTAGAACCAGATCACATTATCGCTGTATCAACCATTGCTTCAAAAAGTAAAAAGCTGTGGCGCTCTTCGCTTGCAGGAGTATACTGGGGGATTGGTCATACGCTTACGCTGTTTATTTTTGGCATGATTTTAATAGTGTTAAAAAGCAGTATTTCTGAACGTATGAGCATGTCACTTGAATTTTTAGTGGGCATTATGCTCGTTTATCTCGGTTTTACATCGTTTCTGTCTTACAAAAAACAAGTGCATACGCATCACGAAAAAACGTCTTACTTAAAGTCATTAGGCATTGGCTTTGTTCATGGACTGGCCGGAAGCGCAGCGATGGTTGTAGTAACGATGAGCACCGTTACTCACGTATGGCAAGGTGCGCTGTACATTATCATTTTTGGAATCGGCACTTGTCTTGGCATGCTGTTATTTACGACGGTTATTGGAATTCCATTCGTTACAACTAAAAAGCAAGTGACGTTAAACCGCTGGTTGATGCAGGTAACAGGTGCTGTCAGCATTATATTTGGCCTCTATTATATGTATAATTTAGGTGTAAGCGACGGATTATTTAGTCTGTGGTTCTAACAGAGCATAAAACATAATGAAAATAATTCAATCTAAAGACGAATAAGTAGGATAAATGATCTGGACTGCTTGTTCCACAGCTGTTGATTTCTGTGCAAGACTTCGCTTTGTCCTCTAATCAACGGCTAGAACGAACTACATACAGGAAACCTACGTTCACCCTACCAATAAAAAATCCGAACGAATTTGATTCTCTATCAAGAGTTCAGCTCGTTCGGATTTTTCTTTAACTACTATACTTTTGTACAGGCACTTTAATACTTACGCAAAAGTGATACTTCAGCTTTTAATAACTCCTGCCGGAACAATCCGTATACTTTGACGATTATCTCTTCCACTTCTTGTGTACTAGCAGCTAGTATTCGAATAGCACATCCGGAAATCGGAAGTGCGGAAGCTCCTGCTTTACAGCCTGCCTCTTCGCACAGCTGATGTACTTTCGCTATAAATGCGTCGTCGGCGTTTGGATGAACAATAATAATCGATCCAAAATGAGTATACCCTTCCATTTTCATCATGCCGCGCAGATGGTTTTCTGGCTTCAAGTATAAGTGATCGTATACCTTCAGCTGCTTTTTTACATACAGTTTCAGCTTGGAACGCATAGAGGTATATTGAAACAGCTGCCCATCCGGCGACCACCCCGGGGTGATGCTGTCACACATAAACAAAGCAGCGTTTTCTGCCATATGAACCGTTATTTCTTGGACAAATGCAGCATTTTCATACAAAATAAGCGGGTCTGGTATATATTCCATGATGGATTGTTCTTCAAGGGTTATGCACGTTTCTTGTAAAACAGCTGCGTTCGGTGTTTTGTACACCTTTGTCGCAGATTGAGTAGTAGCAGTCAGCTGAGCATTTTTCTCGACCGTTATCATCGTTTTGTATTTGTCTCCACTCACGTATCCCCCGCCTACGTGAAGCATATAAACAAAAGGTGATTCAGGAGTCATGTAAATAGGTCTGGCAACTTTGAAAGCCCCGTAATGATAAGTATCTTTAATAACCGTTCGCTCACTGTTTCTTTCTGCACGAAGCTCTAAATAACCCGTGTAGCTCATGATTCAAGGCCGATTAAAAAGGCCTCTTTTTTGATCCATTCTATCACTTGATTGAGCCCTTTATCTTCTTTTAAATTGGTGAAAACAAAAGGCTTGTGCCCTCTCGCTTGGATTGTATCTTTTTCCATTACTTCTAAACTCGCTCCTACATATGGGGCTAAATCTGTTTTGTTGATAATGAATAAATCAGATTTAATCATTCCTTGACCGCCTTTACGCGGGATTTTTTCTCCTTGTGCTACATCGATGATATAAATTGAAAAATCAACGAGCTCTGGGCTAAACGTTGCGGCTAAATTATCTCCTCCGCTTTCTACAAAAATAAGTTCAACATCGGGGTGACGTTCCACTAACTCATCAATTGCAGCAAAGTTCATGGATGCATCTTCTCGAATAGCTGTATGAGGACATCCTCCTGTTTCTACTCCTACGATACGATTTTCTGGCAAAATACTGTTTTTTACTAGAAACTGTGCATCTTCTTTTGTATAAATATCGTTTGTAATGACTGCCATACTGAGCTGCCCTTCTAGCGCACGCGTTAATCGTTCTACTAACATTGTTTTTCCTGCACCAACAGGTCCACCAATTCCAATTTTAATTGCATCCATTTTTTATGCCTTCATCATTCGAAGGCCTTCCCTCCTTTTTTATGACATGAACAATCGAACATGCAGTTGTTCATGCTGCATTTGAGCAATTTCTAACCCTGGTGTCACGGCACCAAATTCCTCTTGATCTGCTTGCAAAATATGCTGAAGCGCTTGCTGCAGCAGCGGCTGAAAAAGAACGAGCGTTTTTTGCCCATCGGTTTGGCCGATTGGTATGCCGCGAACAGCATTTTGAATTAATGAAGAGATGCTAGCGTACAAATGACTTAAAATTGCCTCTTCTTTTGTAATGTTTAACTGCAGGCTGGCTAATGCAAATACAACAGCAGGATGTCCGTACGCCTTCTTTGCTTTTACTTCACTCATATACTTTTCTAAATAAGAGCCTTGAAATAACTCTAAGCAAAGCTTTAACATGCGCTGGCCCACCCGTCTTGTCCCTTCTCTTGTTTCTTTTGACAAAGCAAGAGCGTATAGTTCATGATCAATTCTCATAATTTCGTTAAACTGGTCACGAACAGCATACTCATAAGCCAGCCTGCATGCTAAGCCGTCCGTATACGTCAGCTGAACATCAAGGTATGTACGAAGCGCTTCTTGAAAGGTTTCTGTGTCGTAAATTTGATTTCGCTGAATATACGTTTCAAAACCAAACGAATGCGAAAATGCACCCGATGGGAAATTTGAATCACATAGTTGAATCAGCGAAAGCAATGAATTAGTCATGACTATGTCCGATATGCTTAAAAGCTTGTTTTACTTTTCTTTTTTCGCGCTTATAGGGAATGTTGAGCTGCTGAAGCAATTCTTCGACTAAATAATCGTACTGTACAAGCATGTCTCCACCTTCAAACTGCGCCGGCAAATGGCGGTTCCCAAGCTGATGAGCAATTTCTCCCATCTGCTGAATATCAATCGGCTGAATGGTCAAAATATCGTCTGCCAGAACTTGCACAACAATCATATTGCTTTCATCCATAAATAGTACATCGCCATCAACTAACTCGCGGTTTTCTTTCAGACGAATTCCGAGTTCCTTACCGTGATCTGTTACAACGCGCTGAACGCGTTTTACTAAGTGATCACTTTCGATATATACCTTTTCTATATGTGGAGCTCGTTTTTCTAATGTTGCTATATTTCCGATAATTTTTTCGATTACCATTTTTTCACCTCAAAATAAAAAGTATCGCTGCGCCATAGGCACAACTTCTGCCGCTTCACATGTAATCATTTGTCCATCTATTTTTACTTCGTACGTTTGGGGATCAACTTCAATCTTAGGCATTTCTCCATTTAACTTCATATCTGTTTTTTTTAACTGACGAATATCTTTTACTGGTTTAAGCAGCTTTTGTAACCCTAGTTTTTCGCCCACTTTGTTCTCATACGCTGCTTTTGACACAAACGTAACGGAGGTTTTAGCTCTTGCTTTTCCATAAGAAGCAAACATCGGACGATATAAGACCGGCTGTGGGGTTGGAATTGAAGCGTTAGGGTCTCCCATTAAGCTGTGAGCAATTAAACCGCCTTTTACAATCAAGTCAGGCTTTATTCCAAAAAACGCTGGCTCCCATAGGACTAAGTCAGCTATTTTCCCTGTTTCTACCGATCCTACGTATTCGGAAATTCCATGAGCGATAGCTGGATTAATCGTATATTTAGCTACATAGCGTTTGACACGTGCGTTATCGCCGACTTCGCTGTCACCATCAATTTTTCCTCGCTGCTTTTTCATCTTATCAGCTGTTTGCCACGTTCGTGTAATCACTTCTCCTACACGTCCCATTGCTTGAGAATCTGAAGAAATCATACTGAATACACCTAAATCGTGTAAAATATCTTCAGCTGCAATCGTTTCTTTGCGAATGCGGGAATCAGCAAAAGCGATGTCTTCTGGTACAGCAGGATCAAGATGATGACATACCATGAGCATATCTAAATGCTCTTCAAGCGTGTTGACCGTATAGGGTCTTGTTGGATTAGTTGATGATGGAAGCACGTTTGGAAAGCTTGCCATTTCCATAATATCAGGTGCATGCCCGCCTCCAGCTCCTTCAGTATGGTAGGTATGAATGACTCGATCACCAATTGCTGCAATCGTATCTTCAACAAAGCCGCCTTCATTTAAAGTATCTGTATGAATCGCAATTTGAACATCGTACTCGTCTGCTACTTGCAGGCTTGTGTCGATGGCAGATGCCGTGGTTCCCCAGTCTTCGTGAAGCTTTAGTCCAATTGCTCCTGCTTTAATTTGTTCAATTAAAGGCTCTTTCGCACTTGCATTTCCTTTTCCTAAAAAGCCAATATTCATCGGAAATGCTTCAGCGGCTTCAAGCATTCGTTCGATATGCCACGCTCCGGGTGTACAAGTGGTAGCCTTTGTTCCTGTAGCAGGTCCTGTTCCTCCTCCAATCATCGTTGTCACGCCAGAGGCAAGGGCGGTTTCAATTTGCTGCGGACAAATGAAATGAATATGCGCATCAATACCGCCCGCGGTTACAATTTTCCCTTCAGCTGCAATTACTTCCGTACTCGCACCAATGATGATGTCTACTTCATCCATCAACAGCGGATTACCCGCTTTTCCAATAGTTTGAATGAGTCCATCTTTTATTCCAATATCTGCTTTATATATGCCTGTATAATCAACGATAATGGCATTTGTCAACACTAAGTCCGCTGCTTCACTTCGCGTTGCAAGAGGATGCTGCCCCATTCCGTCACGAATCACTTTTCCTCCGCCAAACTTTACTTCATCTCCGTAGGTTGTGAAATCTTTTTCAATTTCAATAAATAGCTCTGTGTCTGCTAAACGAACAGCATCTCCAACGGTTGGTCCAAACATATCTGCATACTGACGTCGCGACATTTGAAAACTCATCTTATGCATCTTCCTTTCTATCAGAAAGCGATCTGTTTGTTTTATTGTTCAGACCGTAAATTTCTCTTGTTCCGGAAAAAGCAACCAGCTCTACTTCTTTTGCATCACCTGGCTCAAAGCGAACGGCTGTACCGGCTGGAATATTTAAATGATAGCCAAGCGCAGCTTCGCGGGGGAATTCGAGCGCGGCATTCACTTCAAAAAAATGAAAATGTGAACCTACTTGAACGGGGCGGTCGCCTCTATTGATTACAGTCACGCTAATCGATTGCTTTCTGTTATTACATGTGATGGGTTCTTTTTTTAAGACGTATTCCCCTGGAATCATATTTTTCCCTCCTCTTAACGAATTGGATCGTGAACAGTGACGAGCTTGGTTCCGTCTGGAAAGGTAGCTTCTACTTGAATATCATGAATCATTTCAGGAATACCTTCCATTACATCTTCTCGTTTTAAAATCTTGGTACCTTCTCGCATTAGCTGTGCTACCGTCTTGCCATCGCGAGCTCCTTCCATAATTTCATATGTAATGATCGCTACTGCCTCGGGATAGTTAAGTTTTAATCCTCTTGTCTGACGGCGTCTTGCTAAGTCTGCAGCTACGACAATCATTAATTTTTCTTGTTCTCTCGACGTAAGTTTCAATGAAAGCTTCCTTTCTGCTAATCTATTTTCTTGTTAACATCAAATGTGATATTTTCTAACACAAATACACAACTAATTATATTAAATTTTCTGATAAAAAACAAAGGATTTATATCTTTCGATAAAAAAAGATGAGCATATTTGCTCACCTTTTACTCTTCTGAAATCACTTGTGTTTTCCATTTCTGCAGGTGTTTCCAACCTAGACCTTCAGCTAGCTGACGTTTTGCATAGTCTACTCCTTCTTCAATAGAAGTTTCATAGCCAAATAAATAATAGCGCAAGCCGGCGTTTAATACTACTTGATTATAGACATAAGTCAGTTCGGAAGAAGATTCACCCTCCAAAATGCGCGTCACATATGCCGCTTGTTTTTCAACACTTATTTTCTTTTCAAAGTGTTCTTCTTCCACAAACAGTCCGTATTCTTTTGGATTGACAATAAACGACTCCATCTCTCCTTCTGAGATAGTAAAAACAAAGCTGCTTCTATGTACAGGTACATCTTCAGATCCTTCTATACCTTGCACCACGTATACATGTTTAAACGGGAGCGAAGCAAAAATGGGCACAATTTTGTTAATGGCCGTGCGGTGAAAAGCGCCCATCATTAAAGAAGAAGCATTTGATAAATTTAATAGTTTTTCAACCGTATTAATTAGTGTTCTTACGCCAATTTCATGACGAATTTGTTTGATGCGACTAAGAGGATAAGAGATTGTTTCAGCATTTACAAAGCCAATTTTTAATGTTTCTAACGTATGACCGATGTCTTCAATCGTTTGAGCTTGAGGGATCTGTAATGAATGAAGTACATCTTCAATCGTTGTTCCAAACTTTGGAGGAAGCGCTTCTGTACAGTGTAAAAAAGCTGGCACACCTCTTTCAGCTAATAAAATCGATACAGGAATGGTCGCAAAAAATGAATTTCTCCCTGCATAAGGGCTTGCAAAATCAATTGATTTATCTTTTAACGGCTGAGACAGCGGTATCTCTTTTGTTTTTTCACGAAAAGCATGAACGAATCCCAATAGTTCATCTGCATTTTCGGTTTTAATACGTTCCGCAATAAAAAAAGCAGCGACCTGAGCATCCGTAGCTTGTCCAGAAGCGATTAAGCGAGCTGCTTCTTTTGCTTGTTCATACGTTAAGTCAGTTGATCCTCTTTTTCCGCGCGCTATTTCTTTGATAAATTGTTGCATATCGTACACTTCCTTTTTAACTGAATATTTGTACATTGTATCACATATTTCCTTTGCTCCTTAGATTATCTTCTATCAGGTACGCAAACTGCTAAAAAATATGAAATTAAAGGAAAAGTACTAGTTCTTTTATAACCTAATATAGTATAATCTATCTGCTATACTATTATTTGGATATTTGGGGGACTTTACAAATGAAAAAAGAGAAACTACTTGTACCATTTATAGCAGCATCCGTTTTAGTAGGAGCATCGGTGACAACGCCTGTTTTTAGCCACTCTGCTTATGCTGCTTCTTCTGTGAGCGTTTATCAAAAAGACGTTAATTCGCTAGCAGATTATTACGCACCATTTTATAAAACCGTAGAAAAAAAGCTAAAAGAAATTGAAGGAATAAAAGATGACGAAAAAGCGTTAGCGGCATATGATCAGCTTGCGGATCAAATTGACCAGTTTCTAACAAAGACTGATAAAAATTACGCGATGAATCATCTTAATTCAGAAGCTGATCAGCTTCAAGGGTATTTATATGACAGCTTAATTGCTCTTTACAATTACATTGTAGATCTTGAAGACTATGCGTATGGAGATGTAAGTGACGCGGAATTTAATAAGATCTCTGCAAATTTTGAAAAAGAAATCAACGCATACAATACGCAATTTCAGCAAAAAGCGAAGAGCTATAAAACGAAGCGAAAAGTAACGTTTAGCGCAAATATGAGTTATTTGCTTGATGAAGATATTCAACCTTCACCAACAGCTCCATCTACACCGGCTGATAACAATGGCACCTACACGGTGAAAAAGGGAGACACGCTGACAGCAGTCGCTAAAAAGTACGGCATGACGGTAGCTGAATTAAAAAAATTAAACAATTTAAAAACAGATGCGCTAAAAGTTGGACAAGTGCTGAAAGTGAAAAGTACAAGCGCACCTGCGCCGGCTCCAGCACCCCAAACTTCTGTTAGTGCAAAACAGCAGCAAATCGTATCGTATGCCAAAACGCTAATTGGAAAGCCATATAAATATGGAGGAACGACACCAAAAGGTTTTGATGTATCAGGGTACACACAGTATGTATATAAAAACGCGGGTTCAACTATTTCTATCCCCCGTACAGTAGCAGATCAGTATAAAAGCGGAACGGACGTAAAGCAAAACAGTCTGCAGGCTGGAGATTTAGTTTTCTTTAAAAACGGCAAATCCGTTTCAGTCGTAGGAATTTACCTAGACAAACAAGAATTCATTTATGTCAGCAGCAAAGGCGTTAAAACGCAATCACTTTCAACAGCGTACTGGAAAAACAGCTATGCGGGCGCAAAGCGTATTATAAAGTAAAAAGAGGTGCCATAAGGCACCTCTTTTGTTTTACTAGCTATGTATTTCTATACTAGACTAGCAATTTTATAAAGAACTTCTTAGTTCATAACCGTGATTTTAACAGATTTTCTTCCGAACTGTTGAGCATCACCTTCAGAAGGAACGAATACATCGATTCGATTGCCTTTAATTGCTCCACCTGTATCGGCAGCTACAGCTTCACCATAGCCTTCTACATAAACTTTCGAACCTAACGGAATAACACTAGGATCAACAGCGATTACTTTTTGGTTTGGATTTGCTTTTAAATCCACTCCTGTAGCAGTTGTACCGCTACATCCAGCACAATTAGCCGTATAGGCAGTTGCTTCAACTGTCATTGATTTGCCGCTGGCTTGTTGTGACGATTCAGCAGGTTGTTGTTGTTTTTGAGCTTGTTCAGCTTGAGCTTGCTGCTGCTCTTTTTGAGCTTGTTCAGCTTGAGCTTGCTGCTGCTCTTTTTGAGCTTGTTCAGCCTGAGCTTGCTGCTGCTCTTTTTGAGCTTGTTCAGCTTGAGCTTGCTGCTGTTCTTTTTGAGCTTGTTCAGCTTGAGCTTGCTGCTGCTCTTTTTGAGCTTGTTCAGCTTGAGCTTGCTGCTGTTCTTCTTGAGTTTGTTCAGCCGGCGCTTGAGCTTGCTGAGTTTCTGGAGCAGCTTGGGCTACTGAAGGGCTTGATTGCTGAGCTTGGCCGTTTGGAGACTGAATTTTTAGTTGTTCGCCAGGATAAATTAAATCTGACTTCAGTCCGTTCCATTCTTTAATTTGATCTACCGTCACGCCGTATTGCTGACTGATGGACCATAATGTATTTCCTTGCTGAACTTTGTGCGTCATTTCTTTTATAGTAGCTACGTTTAATTCTTGATTTGGATAAATAATATTAGATGTTAAGTTATTTGCATCTTTTAGCTCGTCTACGCTCACGCTGTGCTTTTGAGCGACTTTCCATAACGTATCACCTTTTTCTACGTGATACGTTCCGCTTGTAGAAGCAGAAGCTGCACCTACAAATCCCGCTGAAAGGATTGCTGTTGTTCCTAGAGTAAATATAAATTTTTTCATTACGAATACCTCCTTATTTACTCAATGATTGAATGATATCATCCTCACATTTCACAGCCGTTACAGAGCCATGCTACTTTTATTACAAAACTTAACAAAAAGGAACGTTTAAACGTAATATTTCTGATAATTTGGCTATATGATGAAACGTTTCTACTTTTTACTGCTTTTTATTGTTGTTTTAACCAAAATAGTTAAATTTCTCTATCATTGCTGGCTATGCCTCTTCTTTTTTATTGACCATTTAACGGGTATATTAAGTTTTTTTCGTAACAAAAAAGAGGTTGGAAATGAATCCAGTCAACTGCTAGAAGGAACTACATAAATGAAACCTATGTTCACCATAACAAAAAAAGCGAACCGCTCATCAAAGATTCTGATGAGCGGTTCGCTTTTCAATTCGGCTAAACTACTTTTGTCCCAGCCTTTTTATTTCTTATTAAATCCTTGCTTTTCAACAAATTCTTTCATGTACATACGCTTAGGATTGGAAAGCATTTCAGCCATTTGACCAGTCCATGTGTCTTGACGTTTGCCATTTGTTCGTTCGTTGTAATAAGCAGAAATTTCTTCGTTATACGTCGTTAAT
Organism: Priestia megaterium; assembly: GCF_009497655.1. Classification (NCBI taxonomy): domain Bacteria; kingdom Bacillati; phylum Bacillota; class Bacilli; order Caryophanales; family Bacillaceae; genus Priestia; species Priestia megaterium. The sequence continues at coordinate 2,925,098 of NZ_CP023317.1, forward strand.
TCTTTTTTCGTCTGCTCATGGTTTGGCTCATATGTTTCTTCATGATACACATGTTTAAATGGTAAGCGCGGCTTTTTATCCGTCATACCCGCTGGATGTCCAACCGTTAGACCAAATAACGGGATTACATGATGAGGCAGTTTTAACAATTTGCTTACTTCTTCTAATTCGTTACGCAAACCGCCAATATAACAAGCTCCAAGTCCCATTGATTCAGCAGCAAGCGTTGCATTTTGCGCAGCAAGGGCAACGTCAATAATAGCTACCATGAACTGCTCTGTGCTTTCGAGCGCTGTCGATAAATCTTTTTTCTCCATTTCTGCAATGACATCATGACGATGAAAGTCAGCGCAAAATACAAAGAAGTGTCCATTTGTTTCTACGTAAGGCTGATTTCCTGCTAATTGGGCAAGCTTTCGCTTCGTTTCTTTATCTTTTACTCCAATAATGGAGTACGCTTGAATATAGCTTGATGTGGAAGCTGCCTGTGCGCTTTCTACAATCGTCTGAATTTGCTCTTCCGACAATGGTTTGTCTTCATATTTGCGAATAGAACGATGATTTAAAATCGTTTCAATAACTGAGTTCATATTGTAATCTCCTTTTACTTCATTTAACCTTCTACAGATGTTATATCTACAGTTAGTTTATCGAATGTAAAAAGAAATAACCAATGTTCTGCTTAAAATTGATTTTGACTTGTCTCATATCGATACAGCTTAAAGTGATCTGCAAGCACGCGATCTACTTTTACTTCTAAGCTGTCTACATATTCGTCCATTCGTTTTATCAACCGGTTTCGTTTCACATCATTTTCTAAAATGTTCTTAAGCTGCTGTTCAAAGGCTTCAGCATCATTAAGCGGTATCAGCAGCTCTTTTTCTTTTAGATATTCAATGTTAATTTGTTCTTGACCGGGAAGAGATGAATGAATAAAAATAGGTAGTCTCTTATGAAGGGCTTCGCTAATTGTAACGCCTCCTGCTTTTGTGACAATGGCATCTGCTCCTTCATATAAATCATTCATTTTCTCTCTTGATTTTACATACGGGACCGCTTTAACTTTCGGGTGGTTTAGTTTCACTAGTTCTTGATACAACTTTTTATTTTTTCCACACAGCACATAATACATATACGTACAGTTTTGCGGAAGCTGCTGAAGCATTTTGCGTACATTCCCAAGGCCCGAATTTCCGCCGGCAATCAGGATATGCTTCTGTGGCATGAGATGGTCAATCCGTCTTTTTAAAAACGCTTTATGAACGGGAATGCCCGTTACATAAATAGAAGACTCTTTTACACCGTGAACGTTTTGTAGAAATGCTTTCGTATCCTGATCAGGCACGCAGTGAAGCTCGATTCCATTTTTACCCCATACGTCGCTTACTAAGAAGTCGGTGTATACGTTTATAATAGGAAGATCAATGATTCCTTTTTCTTTTAAGCCGCTTAATACACAGGAAGGAAAGCTGTGTGTGCAAACAATGACGTCGGGCTGCTCTGCATCAATTAATTTCTTCATATGATATTCGATAATCGGCCACTTTTTCACGACAAAATCATCCATCGTATGGTCGTTTTTTTTGTATACATGCCCGTAATAAAATTTTTCAAACTGCTTTGGAAAAACAGAAATCCATTTCATGTATATCGATGAAATCATTTGTTCAAGCGGTTTGCTCCAATAGCTTAAACAATCAATTTTTTGACAAATAACGTGGGAAAAACGTTCCATGATGGCATCCATAACGGCGTCTGCTACTTGGTGATGACCAGATGGCATCTGAAAAAGCGGCAAGAACAGAACCTTCCTCATTGACCATCCCTCCTCTCAAGACGTTTTCGGTTTCTTTTTCTTTTTATAAGTAAATAAATAACAAAAAAAGCTACAGCTCCCATAATGATATACGAAATATGAATCCGGTCTCCTACATAGTAACCTAGAACGAGAAAAGAAAGGACCCATACTAGACTGCCTACCACCGATAACAGCAAATAAAGCAAAAACGGATAGCGACTTATTCCTGCCATATATGGGCTAATTTGACGTAAGCCTGGAATATATAAACCAAATAAAATGGTCCATATCCCATATTTATGGTAGCTGCCGCTTGCCGCTTCAATTTTCTCTTTGGTTAACCCTACGTATTTTCCGTATTTATCAAAAAATGGGGTTCCCGCATACCTTCCTAGCCCGTAAGCAGTAAGCATTCCAGTTATAACACCTAAAAAAGCAAAAAGAGATGATTCGTATAAGTTCAGCTGATGTTTGGCAATAAACATGCCTAATAATATTAAAAATGATTCTTCAGGCGCTGGAATTCCAACGATCCCACAAAAAAGTACAAGTAAAATAACAATATAACCATAGGAATGTATATACTGAGAAATAATTGTTAAGTCCACTGCTCGCTCCTCTATTTACGATTGATTCATCAATTGCTGCATGGTTATACTTTCATACCCTTGCTGTTTTAAGTAAGGTAAAAATTCTTCTAACGCCGCAATCGTCATTTCAGGTGCTTTTTCATCTGCTCCCGGGGTATCTCCATTATCGTGTAAAACAAAAATGGCTCCATCTTCTACTTTACTCATTAGTTTTTGAACTAATGCCGTTTTCGTTGTTTTTAGTGTCCAATCCTGAAAGATTCCTGTCCAGATCACGAGGTGATATGGCTTGGCCATTAATAAACTGCTCATATTTAAATGTCCCCACGGCGGACGATAAAAAAGCGGCTTTTGATTTGTTACTTTCTCTATAACCTGTGCACATTGATGAATTTGTCTTTTTAATTGCCAAGGTGTTTGCGTCCATGCACTCACGTGACGATGATGATGTATAGCTACTTCATGTCCTTCATCAATCATCCTGTTTAAAATAGACGGGTGTTTTTCCCCTAGTTCTCCCACAATAAAAAAAGTAGCTTTCATTTCATGCAGTTTGAACAAGTCCAAAATTTTTGGCGTATAAACAGGATGAGGCCCATCGTCAAATGTTATAGCTATTTTATGCTTTTTTGCCCCTTTTATTATGACTGATGAATGATAGCGACGGTAAAGGGTTTGCGAAGTAATGGTATATACACATATAACCATTAGAACGAAAAGTAAAACAATAAAAAAACGAGTCATATGCTTTTAACCATCCTTTTGAATTTAAATCCTGCATTTATTATAACGGTTTACTCAGACTTTGGTTTCATTTTTTTGTGATAGAAGCCAGGAATTTTAAAATAATTTGATACTTTACCTAAAAATAGCTGTTCTGCAAGGATATACCGGAAATAAAATGATATCATAAAATTTCCCTTCATTCAGTAAAAAAAAGTACTTTTTACCATTTATATCTATCTTTTGTATGATAACTGTCCTTGTTTTTTGAAAATAAAAAAACTTCCCGCACGAGTGCGGAAAGTTTTGAAATTAAAATTTTGACCGATACCATTTTTCAGCTGCTTCAATTTCTGTTCGTGTTAACTGATGTCCAAATGATTCCCAATGGACCTGTACGTCCGCTCCGGCTTTTTCTAAAAGAGCAGAAAGTTCTTCCGTTTCTGATGCTGGGCAAATAGGATCGTTTGTACCTGCGCCGATAAAGATAGAGGCGTCGGTCTTAGGCACTTCAATTCCTCTTCTTGGAACCATCGGATGAAGAAGAGCCGCCCCTTTTAAAGAATTCTCATAATGAAACAGCAAACTTCCTGCAATATTGGCACCATTTGAGTAGCCTACAGCTACGATGTTGTGTCGGTCGAATGAATATGTTTCAGCCGCTTCATCTAAAAATTGATGAAGTTCTTTTGTACGTTCAATTAAATCTTCTATATCAAATATTCCTTCTTGTAAACGTCTAAAGAAACGGGGCATTCCGTTTTCTAGTACATTTCCTCTTACAGATAATACGGAGCAAGAGGAATCAATCATATCTGCAACAGGGAGCAGATCTTGTTCTGTACCTCCTGTACCATGCAACAGCAATAAAGTCGGTTTCGTCTCGTCCGTTCCTTTTTTAAAAATATGTTTCACGTATATCCACTCCTTTTAAATATCTCGAATTAAAGATAATTTTATTATAAGAACTTTCGAAGCATTTGTAAAGGAACTACTGTCAAAGAAATACCTGTATGTTTTGCTGGCAGTATCACATAATACTGAATAACTTCATATGGCCATTGCTCATATGCAGCTAGGTATTTAATTCGTTTGACTTACAGCGGGTAAAGAAATATTCCACTTTTATCTAAGTGCTCCCGTCAAAAGGTGGATAATAATTAAAACTCGCCCGTCCTCCTTCGTATAAAAAGTGCCCTAGTCTGATAAATTAGTTAATTTTTTCTTTATTTCGTTACTTTCAACAGATATCAGCATTTATACCCGAGCGTACTAAATCGTATTTCTTATACGTGTTATAACAACTTTTTTCTATGAGAAACAGAACGTAAAATACCCCCTTGGTTTTTCATAAAGGGGAACAAAGCCCCGAATGGTGCTTTATACGACTTTATTTGACAAACACAAATTTATGGGTAAACTAAGTTCAGATGATTGTATTTCACTTTGTTTCAGTTTAATAAAAAAACGAAGCATCTGCGAGTAAGCAAAAAATAACTGCGTAAAGAGCTATTTATGTCAATCGTCTTATACCCTAAAAACTTACCTGCACTTGAATAATAGCCTTTATTAAACTTAGCGCGTCAGCTTGTAAACGTTAATACTTTATCACCCATCTCTTTGTTAAAAAATTGAATGGGTCAACAAACTTCAGCATTCTTTACATAACGACCTTGTAAAGACGAAGAATGTAGCTATGTGTGAACATGGAATTATTACTTAGTGGAGTGAACCAACATGAGGAAATTTATTTTAGCCTTTTTAGTCGTTGTTTTAATTGTAATGCTAGGAGTTACCTATGTATTAAAGCAATTTCAGCAAACGGCTGATTTATCTTACTCGAAACTGCAGTCGGTTCAAAGTACGGTAGTCTATGACAAAAATGACCGTAAGATTGACGAATTGTATAAAACCGTTCCCCGTCAAAATGTTTCGAGCAATGAAATTCCCGATTATGTAAAAATGGCGTTTGTTGCAACGGAAGACCGTCGCTTTTACAAGCATTTTGGGATTGATTTACAAGGTATTGGCCGCGCCCTTTTTAAGAACATTGTAACAATGAGTAAAGCTGAAGGCGCAAGTACCATTACACAGCAGTTAGCAAGAAATCTTTACTTATCTAGTGATAAGACCATTAAACGTAAAGTAGATGAAATGTTTCTATCACTAGGCTTAGAAAGACAATTTACAAAAGATCAAATTTTGGAATTATATTTAAATCAAATTTATTTCGGAAGCGGTGTATACGGTATTGGTGCAGCTTCTCAGATTTATTTTAATAAGCCTGTATCAGATTTAACCGTAGGCGAAGCTGCGCTTTTAGCAGGACTCCCAAAAGCGCCGAGTACGTATTCACCAAGCAATAGTACAGAAAAAGCAACAGCCCGACGAAACGTTGTATTGAAACTGATGCATGACCAAAACGTTATTAGCGATACTCAGTATCAGCAAGCGTTAAATGAACGTGTAGTCGAGCCTAGTATTCCGGTTAAAAAACCGAACTCAAATCAAGCATTTATTGATTATGTAATTAAAGAAGCTGCTCAACAATATGGCGTATCTGCTGATGACCTTTATAAGGGTGGTTATGCCATCTATACAGATTTAGATCCTAATTTACAGGAATCGATTAATAACTCTGTAGCAAATCATACGTTCCGAGATGATGCCATCAACAGTAAAGTAGAGGTTGGGATTTCAGCTGTCAACCCTAAAACAGGTGGGATTTCAGCGATGTATGGAGGACGCAGCTATGAGCGAAACGGCTTAAACCGTGCTACAAGCGGCTATCAGCTTGGTTCAGCTATTAAGCCTTTAGCCGTATATGGTCCAGCCTTAGAAACTGGAGATTATACACCAACTTCACTCTTAAGTGACGAACGACAAGACTTTGGCGGTGGATATAGCCCTAAAAACGCAGAAGGTGAATATCAAAAGCATGTGACAATGCGTGAAGCACTTACTCGTTCACTTAACGTTCCAGCTGTTTGGCTTTTAAAACAAATTGGTATTGATACAAGCGCAAAATTCATGGAAAAAGCTGGACTTCCTCTTGAAGATGACGATAAGTCAAAATTAGGGCTTGCTCTTGGAGGAACGACGACAACGTTCTCTCCCCTTCAGTTAGCACAAGGATATACAACCTTCGCTAACAAAGGCGTCATGACTAAGCCGTACGCAATTCGAAAAATTGAGATGCGCGACGGTGAAGTGAAAAAGCCAGACATTCAGACAGAGCGAGTAATGAGTGAAGAAAATGCGGATACAATGACATCCATGCTGCAAGACGTAATTGAAAAAAGCTATGGAACAGGTGTTAACGCTCGTTCTTCACGAGATGCTGCAGGTAAAACCGGTACAACCAACGACGTCAAAGATGCTTGGTTTGTCGGGTATACCGATGATGCAGTCGTTTCTATCCACGCTGGCTTTGATAATGCTAATTCTACGCAAACAACGAAATACTTATCAGGCGGCGGCGGACAAGACCCTGCTACACTGTTTAGCTCAATTATGAATAACTGGTAACCAAAAAACCTCCAACTTCACTGTTGGAGGTTTTTTTTAAGATAAATGCGTTTTATGCTTAAGTGAAAAAAAGGAAACGTTAATGACTTTGCAAATCGTTACATAATGCAGAACGGTCAAAACAACCACGCCACAGTTCATCCCGATAATAATTCCCTGCATGCCAATATTTGTTTGTGATCCTAAGAAAAACATCAGGGAAAAAGAGACAATATGAGACCAAATCGTATGATAAAAAGCATCTTTTACATAGCCGAGTCCAATTAAATAAGCTTGAAGCGGGACGGCAAAGAAGTGAAAAAGAAAATACGGCCATAAAGCCTTTAGATAGTACACGGCTTCTGTAGAATGAAAAAACAAGTTAGTAAGCGGCTCAGCAAAGAAATACATCGCCACTATAGACGGAATCCCATATAAAAATGTCATTTGCATACTTTGAGTCAAAAGTCTTTGAAGCTGTTCTTCCTGATTTTTCGCATGAGCTTCAGATACAGCAGGTATGAGTGCTACTAAAAGAGAGTGAGCAAAGAAAGCCGGAAAAAAGCCGATCGACATCGCTACCCCTGTTAGCATACCAAAATGCTGCGTTGCCCCGGTTAACGTCATGCCCGATAAAACGAGCGCGTGTTTGATTAAAAACGGCTGAATAGCATTACATACCGCATTAAATAAACGCAGTCCCGTGGTCGGAAGTGAGACGCCTAACAGCTTTTTCCGAATCTCACTTGGAGAAAGCAGAGGCCTGTGCCCTCTTGATAAAACACTTAACTGAGTAACATACGTGATAAAAAAATAAAGCAAAATAACAGCTTCGGTTCCAATCAGTGTACAAATCGCAATAAACAGAGACATTTTAACATCTGTGAAAGCGAACATTTGAAAAACAACAAATAAAATAGTTAGCTGAAAGGCTTTGCGAATAAAATTAGACACAGCGATGGTCGTCATATTATTTTTACCCGTAAAATATCCACGAAGCACCGCTGAAAATGAAACAACCGGAATGAAACATAGTACAACCCATTTCAAGTAAGGATGATAGTGACTGAAAAATGGAAAGGCTGCTAATACGGCCAGTGTAATAAAAAAGATCCCCAAGCTCACAGCAGTCGCAAAAATGGTGGCATGCTTCATCATATGCTGATGTTCTTTGCGATGATGTTCAGCAAGAAATTTAGAAATAGAAATAGGCAGTTCTAAGTTGGCTACGGTGGCAATAAGAAAAATGATAGGAAGAACAGTCATGTACATGCCCATGCCTTCCCTTCCTAATTCTCTAGCAAGTACCATATTTACAAGAAATTCAATTAACTCTCCTGCAAAGGCAGCACCTGCTAGAATAAACGTTCCTTTTAAAAAAGTGTTCATCTCGTTATCTCCTCTATCTCCCGTCCTTTTTCATCACTACCTCTTCTCTCTATGTATATGACAAGCCCAATACGAATTATTTGTCTAATTGTATTTTTTCGGTGTACAAGTTCTTGTATAATGTTCAACCTATGTGAAAAAAAACCGTTATATACCTTTTTTACATAGGAAATTCATTCATTTCTTATCTTTTGGCTCTTGAAACTTACATAGAAAAACAGGAGACTGAATGAACCTGCCGATTACTAACGGAAATAGAGCATGCTGTTTTAATGTAACAAATTTACATATTAGTTAAGCGTCTTTATTCATCATTTTCTGGGGATGCACTTCTTTTTTTGATACCGAGGCGTTTTTGCCTAGTACAACCGAAAAGACAACAATTATTGCTATAGCAAGAGTAAAAAGTGTAATTGATTCGCCTAGAAATAGAGCTGCAAACAGAATCATTAAAAACGGCTGCAAATATTGAACCTGGCTAACTCTGGCTATTCCCCCCATAGCCATCCCGCTGTACCAAGCAACGTATGCTAAAAATTGACTCACGACTGATAGATAAATCAAACTAACCCACGCTTTTAAAGGCGCATGAAGCATTTCAGCTGTAATGCTTAGTCCCACTGGAATCATAAAAAATGGCGCACCGATGATAATGGCCCAAGCAATTACCTGCCAGCTGCCTAATTCTCTTGCTAACACCCCTCCTTCTGCGTAGCTCAGTCCAAGTATCAGCACCGCTGCTAGTAGAGCGGCATCGGCAAACTGCAGTTGACCAAATCCGAGGTGAAGAGCATACACGATAACAGCTGCAGAACCAATCATGCTTGATATCCAGAATTTGAAAGAAGGACGTTCACCTCCTCTAAACATCGCAAAACCGGCTGTGGCTAATGGTAAAAGAGCGAGTTCAACCGCTCCGTGAGAAACAGGCAATGATTTCATTGCCCAGGAAGTGAGCAGAGGAAACCCTAAAACTGCGCCTAAAGCAACGATCAGCAGACTTTTAAATTGGCGAAGAGAAGGAAATTTTTCTTTTCGTACAATCAATATCACAGCTACTAAGATAGCAGCTATAGCTGTTCTTCCTAAACCGGCGACTGTCGTTCCGAAATACTCGACTGCAACACTTGTAGAAGGAAGGGTTAAGCTAAAACAGATAACGCCTACTACCCCTAACAATAAGCCGATTTTCTCTCTCGTTTCTTTTTGCATCTTACCCTACCCCTGTCTTTTTATTTTTCAGAACTGTACCATTTTTCTAAAAAAAGTTCTGATATAATTAAAAGGATAGCGCAGGACAACTAGTAAAATAAATCATTCTTTTACCTAACTGTACGGGTACAAATTAAAGGAGTAGGACCTATGAGTTTGAAATATCTAAAAATCATGGAAGAAATTAAGCTTGGCCTAGCAAATGGATCGCTTATTGCAGGTGGTAAACTCCCTTCTGTTCGCCGACTCTCCCACCATTTTTCGTGCAGCAAGAATACCGTTATTAAAGCGTACAGCGAATTAGAAAAAGAGCATTTAATTTATTCTGTTCCTAAAAGCGGCTACTACGTTGTGGCAGAATTTCAACATAGGACGAATGAAAACGAAGTGATTGATTTCTTGTCTGCTGGTCCAGATAAAAACGTTATGCCTTATCTTGAATTTCAGCATTGTATAAACCAAGCAATTGAACACTACAAAGAAGAGCTTTTTACATACTCTGATCAACAAGGCTCTTACTCATTGCGGGTACAGTTAGTGAAACACTTGCAGAGCCTACAGGTGTTCACTCAAGCTGAAAGGTTAGTTGTTGTATCTGGGTCTCAGCAAGCTCTTCACTTATTAGTTTCTATGCCATTTCCAAATGGAAAAAATAATATCCTGATTGAACAGCCCACTTATTTCGGTTTTATCGAGTCTCTTACCCTGCACCAAACTACTACTTTTGGGATCGAGCTATCGATGGAAGGGATTGATCTTGAACGTTTGGAGTACATTTTTCGAAATAATGACATAAAATTTTTCTATATTATTCCAAGATTCCATAATCCTCTTGGACATTGTTATACAAATTTCGAGAAGAAAAAAATCGTGGAGCTGGCCGAAAAATACGATGTATATATAGTCGAGGATGACTTTTTGGGCGACCTTGATCCCGATGCAAAATCAGATCCTTTATTTTCTTTTAATCCTTCTGGACGAGTCATTTATATTAAAAGCTTTTCGAAAATTTTTCTTCCTGGGTTACGCATTGCTGCTATCGTGCTTCCTTCGTTAATGAATAGCAACTTTTTACGCTATAAATTCAGTTCAGATTTTAATAGTTCAGCGCTTTCCCAAGGTGCTCTTGAAATTTATTTAAAAAGCGGCATGTTTACTAGTCATCTTAAAAAGATAAAAGAGGTATACCATACCAAAATGCAAACTCTTGTAGAAGCATGTGATTCACTGCTGCCCGCTCATACACATTTTTCTAAGCCACCTTCAGGATTCTATTTATCCATTAGTTTGCCTGAGCATGTGAAAGCAAAACAGATTGTCCACATGCTAAACGAGCAGCACATATATGTTGATGATGCTTCTAGATTTTTTTTACCAGAATATAAACGAGACACTCTTATCCGATTAAGCATCTCACAAGTAAATAAGAATACGATCAAACGAGGGATTGAACAGCTGGCTCAGTGTATTACTTTAATTGATGATAGAAAACATCATCCTATTCCAAATAACCTTTTCCCCTTGTAGAATGGGAATTTAACGGACATACTAAGCGAAAAGAAGCCAAGGAATTAGCATCCTTGACTTCTTTTATTTAACCGTAACGGTTATAAGAGGCATGTTATGCGTCCCTTTTGCAGAAACATGTGACTGCACGGTATATGTGCCAGGCTCAGAGAAAGATGTTTGTATCTCATATACACCTTTTCCTATTTGTTTCGGCTTTAACATCTTCCCTTTCCCTTCGCCATCTTTTTTCTCTATTTCAAATTCAATCATCTCAACGTCATCATTTTTTACTTTTTCGTCTCCATATGTAACTTCGGCTTTGTAGATACCGCTTTCATTTTTCTGTAACGCCTCTGGGCCTTGAAGGTTTACGTCCAACGGTTTTGGCTGCTCAGCATTTGTGCTTTGAGCAGGTTCCTGACCACAGGCTGTTAAAAGTAAACAAAGACTGATTATAGATATACTTATTCTTTTTTTCATGTATTCATCTCCTTTTTAAACCCTTTGTTTAACTATAACGCGTATTGCAAAGAAAAAAATGAATTTTTTTAAAAAAGAAGGATTTTTAAAGATTTTTTAAGAAAAAAAGTTCATACTGATACTAACTAGTTTTTTCCAAGGAGGAAGAAAATGAATTCCGCTAAATCTCCAGCTAAAAAATCATGGCTACAGACGTTAATCAAAAATAAAAGTGAGCGTAAAAAAGTGATCTTTATCTTTACTATATCTTTTTTACTAGTTGTAGCAGGGCTTATTTACGTCCCTATTTATAAACATTCCCTTCCGCTTGATTCTAAAATATACGAAGGGAATTTTAAAGAGCTTGGTTCTATCGCACGAATTGGTTTCTTTGCAGCTTTAGCTATTTATCCTATCTTTTTATTATTAAAATGGAAACCGATATCGCAAATTAAAAAAGGAAAGTTTGAGTTAAAACCGCTTATTCAGTTTTTAGCCAAGTACGTTCGTCAGTGGCACGTTCCCGTTGCCCTTATATCAACTGCTTTGATTATTTTACATGGTTATATGGCTTTGATAAAAGGATTTCAAGCAAATTTTACGTACTTTTCAGGAATTATCACAATGGCTGTTCTAGCTTGTCTGCTCGTGATGGGCGTGAAGCGCTATAAGCGTACAGATAAAAAGTGGCATCTTAAATTTGCTATCTCTTTTTTGGTTTTGTTTATGATTCACGCTACCTTTTCATAACCTGCCATTGTTTAAAGTTTTTTTATATAGGGTACAGTTCACAATGAATACACAATGAATACATGATATGTATCACTATACGTTTTACATCATTTAGGAGGTATAAACATGGCAAGAGTGTTAGCTGTATTATCAAGCGGATACGAAGAGAAAGATTATCACACAGGTTGGTGGGCAGAAGAATTATTTGCTCCGCTGCAAAAGCTTGAGAACGCAGGACACACCGTTGACTTAGCCTCACCTTTTGGAGGTAAGCCGGAACTAGACGTTCGAAGTATTTCAGAAGACTTTGATCCAGACGGAACGTATAAGAAATTATATGAGTCAGGAAGAGCGGATCAGACAATGAAACTTGAAGAAGTAGATGCTGAGAACTATGACGTTATCTTAGTAGTAGGCGGCCACGGCGCTATGTTTGACTTAGCAAAAAATGTGGACTTGCATGCACTTATGAACAAAGTGTACGACAACGGAGGTATTTTAGCAGCTGAGTGTCACGGACCTTCTGTGTTTGCTTTCTTGAAAGGATCCGATGATGAACTGTTAATTAAAGGACTAGACGTAACCGGTTATCCTGATGAAATTGAACCGGAAGAAGTACTTCCCTTTTTACCATACAGTTTAGAACAAGAACTTCGTGAAGTGGCTAATTACATCCCTGAGATGGATAAAAAAGCATATGCTGTTTGGGCAAATGATCAAATTGTCACAAGCCGAGATCCTTTTTCTTCTGAGTTAATGGGTGATGAATTAGTTAAAAAGCTAAATAAATAAACTAAAAAAAGACTGCTCGAAAGCAGTCTTTTTTTGTTTGTTCTATAGGGATGTTTGAAACTGCTGCTCTACCAAACGCCGGTAAAAAGAATGAGAGGCTAACAGCTCTTTATGCGTTCCGCTTCCTGTAACTTGCCCTTCTTCTATTACAACAATTTGGTCCGCATTAATGACCGTAGATAGACGATGGGCAATGACGAGTGATGTGCGTTCTTTCATTACTGTCTCCAATGACTCTTGCACAAGCTTTTCTGATTCGGAGTCCAAGCTAGCTGTCGCTTCGTCCAGTAATAAAAACTGAGGATTGCGTAACAGCGCCCGGGCAATTGCAATACGCTGTCGCTGTCCTCCTGAGAGATTAATACCTCTTTCTCCAATCATTGTTTCATATTGAGCTTCAAAGGACTGAATGAAATGATGAGCATTCGCTAACTTTGCTGCTTCTTCTATTTCTTCATCCGTCACATGCCGCTCTAATCCGTAAATGAGATTTTCTCGAATTGTTCCTGCTAAAATCGGAGAATCTTGCTGAACATAGCTAAATAGGTGACGCCACGAACGTAAGTTGACGTTTTGACTGTCTGTTCCATCCAAGAATATGTGACCCGATGAAGGCTCATAAAAGCGTTCGATAAGAGAAAAAACAGTAGATTTTCCAGCTCCGCTAGGTCCAACAAAAGCGGTAACTTCTCCTTTTTTAGCAGAAAATGAAACTTCCTGCAATACGGGTTTATCTTCATATTGAAAAGCAACTTTATCGAACCTTAAACTCCCTACCTGTTCAAGCACTTCTCCATTTTCATAGTTCTCTTCTTTCTCAGCTAATATATCAAAGATTCTTTCTGAAGCTCCTTTAGTTTGCTGAAAGCTCGTAACAAATCGGGTAAGTGAACCAACCGGAACCATAATTTGAAAAAGGTAAAGAACAAAAGCCACCAGCTCTCCTGCAGTGATAAATCCCTCACTCACCCGGTATGCGCCAAACCCGACGATGGCAATCATAACAGCGGTCATCACCGTGCTAATAATCGGTGTAATGATAGCTTCAATTTTAGCTCTCTTTACACCGAAGAGGTAGAGTGACTGAAACGATTGTAAGCCGGAATCAACTTCTTTTTTCTCTGAACCGGATACTTTAATCAAGCGGATTTCACTCAGCATTTGAGCTAAAAAAGCTGTAAGCTTGGACATTTTATCCTGCTGCTCACGTGAAATTTTATGTATTTTTCTCGCTAGCGGCATAACCAGTACAAACATAACGGGAATAACCGCTAATAAAATGAGCGTCATGGGTACATCAAGCGTAAATAAAATAACAATGGCAACGATAATAGATAAAATATTTTTAACAAAGTCAATCATTTCTGTTGACAATAAGTTCATCACAATGGTTGTATCATTTGTAATGCGGCTTACCATTTCACCGGAACGATTTTGGTCGTAAAATGAAACCGGAAGCTTTATGAGCTTGTTCCACACTTTATGTCTGAGTTCTTTTACAACACCTTGGCCTACTTGAGCAAGGAGATAAAGAGATACTGCGCTTGTTGCCATTTGAGCAGCAAATAAACCAAGGAGTCCTGCTATAAGCTGCGGTGAGACGCCTACTGCAATTTTCTCCATCACTTCTTTAATGACAAGAGGAATAGAAAGCGACGCTCCGGTATTAATTAAGGCCAGTATGAACGAAATGAGTAGCTTTCCTGTCGGAGGGTTCGTTAGCAACCATAATTTTTTAAATGAAAAATGAATTCCTTTTTGCGTATTCATCTTAGTTCCTTTCTACTTCTTTTAATAGGTGATATCAACACTTTACCTTCAAAGTTCTATCTTATTTTACACCATTTCCTTTCTCAACCTGAACTTCTAAGCTTTTACCTATTTTTTAAACTCGTCTATACAAAAATGACAAGCTGGTCATATACTATGGTACACTGAATTCTTTTACTAGATGAGAGGTTGAATAAGGATGTCTGTTTATATTAAATCTATTTCTATTGGCACAATTTCTGGCGGGATCGTTATTTTTGGAAACGCAGGAAATATATCGCCTCCAAGCGGCTCTACATCCGGCTCCGGTTCTAGTTCCCAAATGCCGATGCCCCCTTCTCCGAGAAATGGCCCGAGAGATAACACTACTTTTAATGGCTAATAAAAAAACAGTGAGATATTTCTCACTGTTTTTAGACTTGAATACTTGTCATCATCGCAATATAAAAAGCAAACACAAACAAACCCGCACTTAATACGCTGAGCCATACTGTCTTTTTGTAAAAACAAACAAGTAAATACACAAAAAACAGCAGTGCAACAAATAAGAATAGGATTCCTACAATCGTTACGTGAAACGTTAGAGGCAGCGTCACTTGTTTCCCATAGATAAACGGAAGAATCGATGAATCCATTGCCATATGACTTATATTAGTTGGCGGCGATTGCGTTACCATGATAGCTGTAAATAAAAAAATGATCAGCAAAACAATGCTTTCTGCTCGAATCCACATCACGGGCTTATATTCTGGATGTTTTATCGCTTTTTTCATAAGAAAGCCATTGATGACGGCAAATGCAAGCAGCGGAATAATCGTAATATGCTTTAACAAAAGAGATTGCCCGTAATCTGTAGCCCATGAATTTACATAGTTGGACAGCCCCATGATAATAACCATCGAAATGAACCCACTTAATGAAAGAAGCACAAAACAAGCGATCGCAAAAGGAGTAAACCAGCTTAAGAAACTTTTCCAATTGGAGGTTTCTTTTGAAAAAGCGGCAACAATCAGAACCACTCCTCCCCACAGTCCAACTGCTAAAATATGAAGGGAATGAGACAACATGCCGCTAAGCACAGAAGCGGATGCTGCGTGACTTGCGTAGGCGATTCCTCCCACTAAGGCTACAGTCAGTAATGTATACATATGGGGGTGGCTCTCTATTGAAACAGCAACCATACATAAAATAGCAATCAGTACAACAAAGATCCAGGCGTGTCCCGTTCGTGTTTCCAATAATACAAGACGAACTGTTTCACCTAACCCTCTTATTTTTGAAAAAGATAAAATAATCTCAAGCGAATTTCCAACCGAAAAAAGAGCGACAGCCGCTGCACTTGCAAGTAGCCATCGCTTTGATAATAAAATTGTTGGCTTTTTTGTAAGGGGTACATATTGCAGTACGGCAAATCCTAATAATAAGGAAAGAGCTACGTATGTGAACCACTCAAAAACAGGCAACAAAACACTCATCTTTTTAAGCCTTTTTCTTTCTGAAGATTAAGAGTAATGCTCCAACCACCACTACAATAGCAATAATCACGATAACAAAAAACGATGAAGAATCATTGTTCTCCGTTTTTTCATCATTTGCTGCTGCACTTTTTTGGTGCTGTTCGGATTGCGTGGCGCCCTGCTTTTTTTCACTATCTTTTCCGGCTGCTTGAGTATTCTCTTCTTTTGCTTCATCTTTCACATCTACTTTAAAAGCAATCGAATCTTTTATTACGTGCCCATCTTCCCCTACAATTTCCCAGTTTACTGCGTAAGATCCGTTTTCAAGAGGCTGATCAACAGAAGCTATTAAATCATGACCCTCTACTTTTTGCGATGCAAGTGAAATGTTTTGTCCATCTTTTGCAACGGTCATTGTACTAATTTTCTCAATCGGTGTTTCAAAGGTTAATTTAATTTCTTTTAGAGGAGCTGTAACAGTTGCACCATTTTCCGGTACTGTTGTTTGCACATGTGTATGAGCAAAACTAACTGTCGGGACAGCTAAAAAGCATGCTAAAAGTAAACCTATTATTTTTTTCATATTTATGACTCCCTATCTCTTTTTTCTTTTTTCATTCATCATATCCAAAAATGTTTTTATGTAGACGTTTCCGAACACGATCTATTTTCCTAGTAAGTGTACTCCTTTTTCACTCAATCTCACAAGAACTATCACCAATTCGTTATAAAATGTTCACAAATCCTAGGTAAGGTGCTGCTGTAATTTTTTGAATATTCTTTCAGACTATCCTTGAATATAGTAAAATAGTTAAATAAGATGGCTGACTTTTTTCTAGCTTAAAATCCCATACAGAAAGGATAGGAACAATGAAAAAGTATACGTGCCCTTGCTGCGGTTATCAATCGTTAGACAGTGATGGTGACTATGATATTTGTGAGATATGTTTTTGGGAAGACGATCCGTATCAAAAGCTGAATGCCAATGAACTAGGAGCTAACTCTATTTCTTTAATAGAAGCTCAGCAAAATTTTACAGTTTATGGAGCATGTAATAAAGAAAGCTTACAGCACGTGAGAAAGCCTTCTGTTCAAGATGTAAAAGATTTTAACTGGAAACCTATTATAAGTCACGAATAGCAAAACTAGTTTATAAAAAAAGAATGCTTGCGAAAGCATTCTTTTTTGGATTCAGTAAGAAGTGGAAACAAATGTAGAAAGCACATTTGTAAACTTATAAAAAGTTTGAGTTTTAGACGAATCTCTTCCTTGTGAAGTGAATGAATGAAACATAGCACTTCGCAGCGGTTGGCTAATCTCTAATTGAATACTTTTGCCGGTACGATTTTTATTTGCAATATTTTTAGAGTTAATGCCTGCAATCTCATCGTGCCCTTTTGTAATCAGTTCCGCGGGAAATCCATTTTGATTTAATAATTGCGTTAATTTTTTTGCACGTTCCCGATCAGTTCCCCCCACAAAAATATGTTTTTTATTCCCGGAATATCCGTGAAGAGATAAAACATTATCATACATGCTTACCATCTTACGCGCTGTGGGCTCATCAAAATGAGTGCTTGTGAGGTGCAGATCTCGCGAGCCTTTCGATTTTAACGATTCGAATAGGTAAAGAGCATTTTGTTTGCTAAGCTCTTTGGCAATTTCGCTTGTCCCGCCTTCAATTCCTCCACCGTGTGGAGCAAAGATAAGGACAGGGCTTTTCGCTTCTTTAGTCGTCACTTTATAGCTAGCTGAAGACTCGTGCTGTGAGAGCTGCTTGAAATTTTGATATTTATCAGTTGATGCACTAGATGTGTCTTGAAAAGGTGAAATGAATAAAACGAATAGACAGATACATAAGGTAGAGAAACTTACTAAACGATAGCTTTTCAATTTGTACTCCCGCTTTCTATTATGTAATAAGACCTAAAACATTAGAATCCTAAAAAATCCAAAAATAATATTTTAGTAGTCTTATTTACTTATCGTTTGAAAATACAATTTATTCAATAGTTCTTAATACCTATTTATACTATTTAAAAAAACTTCAGCGCATATCCACTGAAGTTTTTTACTTTTTTGTTTTTATTTATTTAAAGCAAGCGCCAAACTAATTTTATCCAGCCAAAGAAGGCGATCCATAAAGGTATGCTCAAAGATGTTCCCCACGCTAAACCAATTAAGAAGTTTCCTCTTTCAATCATACAAACCACTCCTTATGAACATTGTAGGTGAACAAGTACAATTCTATACCTTTACTATAACAGAAAGCGCTTTCATTTAACAGTCACTTACACGTTTTTAGTGCTATATTCATACAGAAAACCGAATTTCAAATAGATAAAGGGCGATATATAAGAAAATGAATAATTACAAGGTGTAAAAGTATAATAATCTACTAAAAAAAAAAGAAACCTTCTTTGAAGGCTTCTTTTCTAGGTGTTTTTTATTGTTCGCCGCTGCGCTGCAAGCGATTCTCAATAAATAGGCGCTCAACAAATTTATTTAGCTGGGCTTGATACAAACGGCGCTCATCTAGCGTTTTTGCGTCTTGTATTTGCTGTTTAAAGCGTTTGATTTGCTGTCTTTGTTCAACCGTTACATGATGAGAAAGAAGCATAGGTCCCCCTCCATTTCACTAACGTTTGAATTAAGTAAACCAAGGTTTACCAAAACAAACAACAAACCTGTTAGCTTCTCTTACATAAATTTTTTACTCAGCTTCTTTAGCTCCAACTAACGCTAAACCTGGGCCGTACGGCGTTGTATGGACATCTAACATTAATTCATTTGTATAAGGCACAATAGAAGCTTCCATTGCTACTTGTACTCCGTCGACTTCATACATTTCATCATTTTCAAAAGGCTCTTCAAAAGCTAACCCAATGTTAGGGATTTCACAGCTAATTCCTTTGAAATACAAGCGAATTCCTGTTATCTCCTGCTCTTCAAGTATATTGTTAATTAATTGTTTTGCTTCTGGTGTAATATGCATGACTACCCCTTCTTCCTTTCAATACTCTTGCTCTATCCTATCATATCTTTAGAGTTTTTAAAGAGAATAACTGCAATTTAAAAGCATTCTGATTATTATTTAATAATAATTATAAATAAGTATTGATTTTAATTTGATATTTGATATAATATAAACATAAGATAACAACAACTCATTAGGAGGCTATTAACTATGAATTTAGAAAACGTATTGAACCAACAAATTGCCGATTTTAACGTATTATATACAAAGCTACATCGCTTTCACTGGTATGTAAAAGGGCCTCAATTTTTTACGCTTCATGAAAAATTTGAAGAATTCTATAATGAGACGGCGGACTATATAGATGAATATGCAGAACGATTACTAGCCATTGGAGGAAGCCCAATTGCTACGATGAAGCAATTTTTACAAGCAGCTACTCTTTCTGAAGATGGGAATGAGCAAACGAGTGAAGAAATGGTAGAAACCTTAATTAATGACTATACGCTACTTGTTAAAAACCTAAAAAATGCAGTTGAAAAAGCTGAAGCAGCACATGATCACGTAACAGCTGACTTATTCATTGGAACAATTGGCAACATTGAAAAACATATTTGGATGCTAAAAGCTGCTTTACCTGTAAAAACATCCGTACATGCATAAAAAGAGCCCAATCGGCTCTTTTTTTACGTTTGTTGATTTCCTTTTTTTTGTTTTTGCAGCCACATAAAAAAAGACATATCATCGTAAATGTCATCTTCTAGCACAGCCTTATAGACATGATCACTCGTATAGTAGCGATTATATCCGCTTTGCTGCTTGAAAAATAAAATACATTCCCGCTTCTTTTCAGTGAGAAGTGATTTTAATAATACTTGTTTCTCAACTTTGCCCTTCACGATATTTTCTGGAAGCACGGAAATATCAAGCTTCCACTCTTCACCCTTCTGAATCATATACACACTCCACTGATACTTACCTTTTTCATTAGCAAATATCATCTTATAAGGTTGAAAACGCTTTGTAAGCTGATACCCCATGTGAAAAATAGATTCTTCATCCATTTCATCATTTCCTACGTAAAAATTAATGATGCGATTTGTCATGACATTTAACTCAAAACTCTCCCCTGAGAGCGGGCAACCGTACTCTCTTAACAAATTAAATAAACGGTTGGATACCACCAGTTGATTTGCTTCATGTTTTAATTCACTTGAGTATGACAGCAGCTCATTCATGTTTTTTGATTCCCCTATCTATAGATCGTGAATTGTTATTGATATTCGCTTTTTTTTTATAAAACCCTTTCACTTTTACCCTTTAATTAACTAACTAGAGGTAAATTAAGTTATGTAGAGCAACATTTTATGAATAAATCAAGTTTGAGTATAAAACTTAAAGAAGTTTAAAGACTATAGTCGATACCGATTTTAAGGAGGACTTAGTATGAATAATCACGAACTTCCTACAAACATGCAAACTGGAGCTGTCCCCCCTCAATTGAACCATGGAGGGCATGAGCTATTTGACGTTCATGAAACACTTGCCGGCTCGATCAATGTAATGGATCAGTTTATGATGTTTAGGCAATATGTAAAAGAACAAGAGCTGCTTGATATTATTGATCGGCAATATCAGTTTATTTTAAATGAATATAATTTAATCGTAGAAGCTTTTTCTACTGGCCAAAAGCCGGCCGGTTCTACACATGTATATAACATGAAGCAGTCTCATACCTTTGTTTATGGCTTAAAGCCTTCGCAGCCTAAAAAGCCGAATCAGTCCGTTGAGGAAATTAATGAAAAAGGAATTTCAGGTCATATGCTGGGTCTAGTCAAGTCTCAAGCATCTCTTTTAACTATGACAGCTTTAGAAATAACTAATCCTGTTGTTCGCCGAATATTCGGAGACAGTGTTCCTAATTGGATTGAAATGGCTTATGAAATTTCTCTTTATCAAAACAAACATCATTATTATCAAGTGCCGCAGCTTGCAAAAGAAGATATGCAGCAAATGATCACAAGTTTCGCAAAAGCTACTGCCTCTCCTCAGATGCCTAATAACCATAAGCTGCATTAATTACAAAGAGGCTGGGGCAAACGTATTTTAATTAAAGGAAGATCCGAACGATTCATCGTTCGGATCTTTTCATTAGTATGATGAATATAGGTTATGTTTAGAGTTGATTCTAGCTGTTGATTGGAGGGAAAGGCGAAGACTTCTGCGGGAAGTGAAGTCATGCACGGAAATCAACAGCGGTGGAACAAGCGATCCATACTCGACCATTTATCCAATTTGTTCCCCTTTAGATTCGATTGATATAGTTGTGTCTCAATCTCTTTTGCGCATATATTTCAGAAAATGACAAAAAACTATGCATTTTGGATTATTTTCTGAATATTTGTAGTATTTTGATTAATTATGTATTATAATACAGTTAACTAATAGAGAGGAGTGAGAGATGCATCATATATACTCGGATTACAGTTAAAGGAGGTGTCATAACACGCTCGCAATACGTTTGCTAAAAGTCAGTTGAACTGTAGAACCGATATGTGATAGACCATGATGGTAAAGTTAAGATTAATTCCCCTAAATGAACATGTAACATAATAAACTGCTTCTTTTTCTTTTTAAAGATAGAAGCAGTTTTTTTATGTGCGTTTTTCTTTTCCCGATTTAATACATGTTTTCTCCACTTTGGCTAACACTTAAGATATACATTTACGTACAAGGTGGTGACTTTGATGATCGCCGTAAAATTACTATTAGTCGCAGTTTTGATTGCATTAACTGCTTTTTTTGTAGCGACAGAATTCGCTATTGTAAAAGTAAGGAGTTCAAAAATCAACCAGCTTCTAGAAGAAGGAAACAAAAAAGCCGTATCTGCCAAACACGTTATTACGCATCTAGATGAATATCTATCGGCTTGTCAGCTTGGTATCACCATCACGGCTCTCGGGCTTGGTTGGCTTGGTGAACCGACGCTAGATCGGTTGCTTCATCCTCTTTTTACTACCTTCCATACGAACGAGCCGCTTGCTGGTATTTTATCTTTTGTCATTGCATTTGTTGTTATTACCTTTTTACATGTTGTCTTAGGAGAATTAGCTCCTAAAACGTTTGCTATTCAAATGGCTGAACAAATTACGCTGAACTTTGCAAAACCGATTATCGTGTTTTACAAACTTATGTATCCGTTCATTAAAATATTAAACGGCTCAGCTCGTATGTTGACCAAGATATTTGGTATAACGATGATTTCGGAAAATGAAGCTGCTCATAGTGAAGAAGAACTTCGCATTTTGTTATCTGAAAGCTTTGAAGGCGGTGAAATTAATCAGTCCGAATATCGATATATGAGCAAAATTTTTGATTTTGATGACCGTTTAGCTAAAGAAGTAATGGTCCCACGAACGGAAATTGTAAGTGCTTCTAAAGATGACGTGGTAGAGGTTTTTTTGCAAATTGCAAATGTCGAAAAATATACCCGCTATCCAATTGTTGAAGATGGGGATAAAGATAAGATAATTGGTCTCGTTAATATTAAAGAAATTTATAATGATATTGTATTTAACGAAAAAGACGGAACTAATACGTTAGAATCATATGTCAAGCCTATTTTTAAAGTGATTGAAACCGTACCTATTCATGACTTGCTTGTAAAGATGCAAAAAGAACGCATTCAAATGGCTATTCTTTTTGATGAGTATGGTGGAACGGCGGGGCTTGTGACAGTAGAAGACATTATTGAAGAAATTGTGGGAGAAATTCGAGATGAGTTTGACACGGACGAAATTCCTTATGTACAAAAAATTAAAGACGATCATTACATTCTTGACGGAAAAATGCTCATTAGTCAAGTAAATGATTTACTTGGTACGGATATTAGCGACGAAGAAGTAGATACCATTGCCGGATGGGTGTTAACCGAAAAGTTTGATGTGACCAAAAATGATATCATTCAGCATGAGCAATTTTACTTTAAAGTTTTGATTATAGAAGATTTTCACATTAAGTATATAGAAGTAAAAAAAAGAAAGAAGAAAGAAAAAAAGGATGATCATCATTAATCATCCTTTTTAGTTATTTAAAATCCCTTTTACCAATCGTCTCCTCCATCAAAAAAGTCTCCATCCAACAGATCCTCCCCGGCTTCTTCAATATCTTCTCCAATTTCACCAAGCGCCGAGTCTTCAAACATATCATCGATCAAATTCTCAATGAGCAGCCCGCCTAACATACCGGCTGCAAAGCCTCCCATTGCTCCTCCTAACCCGCTCATACGTGGATGATGTGAATGCTGATCATAGTGAGAAGGCTTATAGTATTCATAGTCTCGAGGATTTTCCATCATCTCTTCCATCGCTTCTTCCAGCAAACGAGCGATAGTGGATGGATGGCTTAGTTCATCATTTGTAAAAAAGAGTTCGTTTTTTATTTCCCTCTCCCGGCCGAAAGAAGGCAAATCTAGCTCCAATAGCATTCGGATACCTTCTCGTTCAATGGCTACCTCAAACTCAACTTCATTTACATATCCCTTTAAGAAGTCTGTAGGAAAAAATGCAAATTCTTGTTTGTATCCGTTAAATTTTCCTGAATGACGTTTTTCTCTAAACCCAAGTGTTTCAAAGCCCTCTACTAGCTGATATAAGCTTTCTGGAGCTTTAATGCGCACAGGGTCCCGGTCTGTTGAGTCAACTCCCCCTTCAATATCTAAGTGTGTCTTAAAGAAATAGCTAACGTTGCTCGCAGAGATTGGAAGATCCAAAGGTAAATGATATGTAAATGGAATTTCCTTTTTCTCACCTTCATTAATTGTAAATGCAGAAGCTGCGCGCAGGCTTTCCACACGATGTGTATGCATTTGACCGCTTTTCATTTGAACTTCAAGCCAAAATTCAACATCAATTAAATTAATATGTTGCTGAACGTTTCCGCCTTGGATGAAAATAGCTCCTTCAATGACATGACCGAGCGTATAGGCTGTTTCATTTAATCGTAAATCTACTTTGGCAGCTCCAACTCCCATTTTAGCAAACATTTTTTTAAACATTTTTTTCCTCCTCCAAAATGCTCTTACTATATATACGAAGTATACCGTTTATAAGTTTCAACTTACAAAAAAAGAACTCAATTTCTTGAGTTCTTTCTGTTGCTTTAAAGCTCCTGTATTAAAAAACCCAGCCCCAGCAGCAGTTACGTCTTTTGCAGCAATGACGTTTTCTACAACCGCCGTGATGACAGCCACTGTGGTTACCATCGTGATGCCCTCCATCGTGGTTACCGCCGTGATGTCCACCATGATTGTCGCCATGACCCCCACCGTGGTGACCGCCGTGATCGCCACCGTGACCCCCGCCATGATGACATTTTTTATGACCTGAACGATGATCATCATCATGTTTAGGACAATGATCGTTATGCTTATAATCGTTATGACAGCATTTTCCTTCATGGCTACTTCTTGGATCATAACCAGAAGTTTTGTAATAATACTGATTAGAACACCAGCAACAGTTCTTTTTGTTGTTGTAACTCACATAAACCATCCTTATCTATAAATAAGATTTATATAGGCAATTTTATACCTATATATAAATAGATTATGTAAACTAGTACAAGGAAGTGCATTGCTGTGGGCCATGACCTAAGCCTGTTTTTAGGAGTATATGCGGGGCAGCTAAGACAAGAAAAAAAGCCATCTAAAGATGGCCTTTTTTATATTTGATTTTTCACTTTACTTGCGCTTTCTGCATAAAACTCCAGAATTTCTCTTCTTCTCACAATTCCAATAAATACACCTTGATCATCCGTTACAGGAACAAAATTTTGGTCAATTGCTTTTGAAAGGATGTTTTGAACTTCATCATATATAGCAACTGGGTTATAATCTTGATAGCGGTCAATCTCTGTTAATTTAATATTTTCCGTATCTTGAAAGCGATAGTCTCCTAGGCTTTTTAACTTCCAAAGAAGATCTCCTTCAGTAAGAACGCCTACATATTTACCATCATCGTCAACCAGCGGAACTGTAGAATAGCGATGATACTCCATTTTTTCAAGAGCCTGTCTTAATGTGGATTGAATATTTAGTGTTACAACATCACTTTTTGGTACTAAGAAAAATGCAATATTCATTTTTTAATCTCCTTTTCCTTACCCGCTCATCTTACGATTTCTATTTATTTTTTCAGTTTTCGGCTTATTTTAATGTTTTAATCATACAAAATGCAGCTCGCAGTTATCTTACATTTACAACTATAAGCTGTCAATCCTAAGCTATGTAATTTCGGCTTCTTATTTTCTTTATTACAGTACCCGTTTTCTAAATAATCAAATCCTAATTTTTAGAAAAACACGTCTAGTTAAAATGATGGTTCCTACAGCTGCTTTTTTATACTAATAAGGGCCGGAAGAGCTACTTTCAGCTCTTCTTCTCTGCGATAAGAACGCAACTGAACCTCATTATATGCTCTGTTTATACTTTTTGACTCATGAAAAAGTCCCACATGATTCGGCTAGCGTTGGGGCCTTTAGGGTCTGTATAGCTGCCCGCTGAATTCCCTCCGGACCATGCATGCCCCATTCCATTGATAATATATTTATCAATAGCCAATTCTCCCTTACTGCTTTCGTAGCGATATGTGGTATAATCACGTCCAAAGAGAATTTTTTCTTCTCTCGTTTTAACCGGGCTATCTTGAATCCATCCATCTATTCTTCCGTTATAAGCAAGATTATTCGTTGTAATCCACTGGTGAACCACTTGATCTGCATTGGCTACATTTACCGTAGAATCAGCGTTACCATGAAATACAATGAGCGGCAGTGGCTTTGCCCGTTTTCCCATTTGTTGATAAGCAATTCTCCCTTGTTTAACGGGGGAAGGACCTTTACTGGCCATGACAGAATACGCATTAAATACGTTAAGAGCCGCCTGATATTCGATACCTGCTGACACACCTATTCCAGCAAATAGTTCTGGATACGTTACCCCCATAACGATGCTCATTGCTCCTCCTGCCGACAGACCGGCAATAAACACTTTATTTTTCTGAATAAAGTGCATGTTTTGGACTTTTTTTACAATTCCTGCGATAATAGCTGGTTCGCCAAACCCTCTAATTTGATGGAGCGGTTCAAACCAGTTCCAGCATTTATTCATATTTGAGTTAGAAGACTGCTGTGGGTATACGACAATAAATTCCTTTTCATCGGCGAGCTCATTCATTTGCGTGCCTATCGCAAAATCATCTGCATTTTGTGTACATCCATGCAGCATAACCATTAGTGGGTAAGATTTTAAAATATGATAAGATTTAGGTAAATAGACCTTGAATTTTTTTCCTTTATGAGTATATGTTTTAAATGATTCAGATGACGCTTCTTGTTGTTCACTTGAAGACACAAGCGTTGACGTATTTATAACATTAGGTAGTGAACCCAACATGGTACCCCTCCTCTTTTTGTCAACGTTTTCATTTTTCTTCCCAATTACGTCCTGTATTACAATACTACATATTATTTCGTTTTTTTGCACGTTCTACATACTCTGAGAGTACAACTTGTTTTGGTTTTAAGCCGTTTTTTATATTCTTGAAATTTGGGATTTTTTTGCTATATATATACTTTATTACTATATATGAAAATTGTCACTATAATCATGAAAAAAGGACAAACATGCCGTTTGCCCTTTTATTTGGACCTTGATGTTTCAATGCCCTTTGCCGAATTCAGCCTCTATACTTTTATTATATGATACTCCCTATCATTTATATGAATTTATTGCTCTTCATGTTTAAATCTGTAACCTTTACTATTTCATACTTTGCTTTTTATTCACCAATTCTTTCGTAGCAGACGGCAAGGTGCAGGTGCGGAAGCCACGTTGAAAAAGAAGAATCTTGAAGACCAAATATTTTCGTTTAACCTCTTCTTTGTTCGCAACATTCATACAAAGGCTGATTGTAATCACTCTTTTCCCCTCCTTTTCTTTAAATAGGTATAGCCAAGAGGTGCTATTAGAGTAGATTCCTTTATTTTGCATACATTTTTTTAGAAAACTATGGTAAAAATAAGACTTATCATATGGAGGTGAATAAATTGGCAAATATCCCAAAGGATACTGAGCCCTACTGGCGCGATCATTTAAAGTTTCCAACATACCCATCTCTTTCAGAAAATCGAAAAGTTGATGTTGTAGTAGTAGGAGGCGGTATTAGCGGTATTACAACGGCTTATTTATTACAAAAAGAAGGACTGAACGTGGCGTTAATTGAAGCTGATAATATTTTAAATGGTACAACCGGTCACACAACAGCAAAGATTACAGCTCAGCATGACGTTATCTACGATGAACTGCTTTCACACATTGGCGAAGAAAAAACGCTGCTGTATTATAAAGCAAACGAACAAGCTCTGCAGTTTATGAAAAACTTAATTCAAACGGAAAACATTGACTGTGATTTTTCAGTACAAGATGCTTACTTATACGGAGAAACGCTGGAGTTTGACCATCGAGTTCGTAAAGAATTTCGAGCCTATCAGCGATTACATATTCCATGTGAATTTGCAACAGAGCTTCCTTTTAGTTTTGATATTAGAGCAGCAGCTATTATGAAAGATCAAGCTCAGTTTCATCCGTTAAAATATCTGCTTCATTTAGTAAAAAAATTCACAGAAAGCGGCGGATTGATTTTTGAAAACACCGTAGCAACGGATGTAGAAGAAAGCACATCGCCCACCGTTGTCACAAGAGACGGACATCGCATTTCTTGCAAATATGTAGTGGCGTGTTCACACTTTCCATTTTATGATGGAGCGGGCTTTTACTATACGCGTATGTATGCCAAACGTTCGTATGTGTTAGCAGCAAAAGTTGAACAAGCTTACCCTGGAGGCATGTATTTAAGTGCTGATCAGCCTACTCATTCGCTGCGTTCAACAAAAGTTGACGGAGAAGAACTCATCTTAATTGGCGGAGAAGGCCACAAAGCTGGACAAGGAATTAATACTATGTTTCACTATGAGTCCCTTCAGAGGTTCGCCGAAGAAAATTTTACTGTCCAACATTTTCGTTATAAATGGTCTGCACAAGATTTATTTACGCTTGATAAAATTCCATATATCGGGCCCCTTAAAGAAAGCAAGCCAAATATCTTTATTGCTACCGGATTTAAAAAATGGGGCATGACTCATAGCACCATTGCAGCACATATTATCCGAGATGCAATAACCGGGAAAGACAACCCATATGCAGAGTTGTATAATCCGTCTCGTTTTTATGCGGACCCTAGCCTTAAGCATTTCTTTCGTCAAAATCTTGATGTGGCTGAACACTTTATTACCGGTAAGTTTTCAATGCCTGAAAAAGGACTCGATCAGCTTCAAAATGATGAAGGGTCGGTCGTATATGTAAACAGCAAACGTACGGGGGCGTATAAAGATCCTCAAGGGAAGCTTCACTGCGTCGATACTACATGCACGCACTTAGGATGTGAAGTAAATTGGAACGCCGGTGACCGCACGTGGGACTGTCCTTGTCACGGTTCTCGTTTTTCTTACGACGGATCTGTGGTAGAAGGCCCTGCTAAAAAGCCGCTTACACCAGTGGATGTCAATTCAAGCGATAAAAAAAGCACGCCGTAGGGCATGCTTTTTTTATCATTATCAATGGATTCACATTTGAATTTACTCTTTACATCCTTCTTTTCTAAAGTATCGATTATACACTAAAACCATTGCATAAATGACTAAAAAAGAAAACGTAAAGATAATTAACCTTCCAGATTCAGGGACATGATCAAGATAGTCTGTTTCAAAAAACATAACAAACATCAAAAATGGCAATAGAAACAAAAACCAAATAAAATCTCGATCCATAAACATTTTTATAAAAAATAAAATGGCCCCGATGTAGACAATCATCAAAAACATAATCATTCACCAAATTCTATTTAATACTAGAGGTGTTGTAATGATTATATCGGATTTCTCCGGCGAAATATAGAGTCATTGGTTTTAATTTTATAAATTCCTTACAACTTTCAAACTGCTATTTTAACATAATAAGGGAATTTACTGCTGTAAAGACTCTAAGTGAGCAAAAAACTGCGGGTACGAAACGGATACCGCGTCACGATTTTCAATAATTGTTTCCCCTTCTGCAATACAAGAGGCAACAGCAAGCATCATACCGATACGGTGATCTCCGTGGCTGTTTACATTTGCTCCATGAAGTTTTGTACCTCCGTGAATAATCATTCCATCTTCCGTTGCTTCAATGTTAGCTCCCATTTTGGTTAACTCATTCACTACCGTATCAATACGGTTTGTTTCTTTGACTTTTAACTCTGCAGCATCTTTAATAACGGTAATCCCTTCTGCCTGTGTGGCAGCTAGTGCAATAATTGGGATTTCGTCAATTAGACGCGGAATTAAGTCTCCGCCTACTTCCGTACCTTTTAAGTGAGAAGCTTCTACAACTAAATCTGCATAGGGTTCCGCCGTTTCTTTTGTTTCTTTGACTGTCTCGATCGAAGCCCCCATATTTGAAAGCACCTCTAAAATACCCGTTCGAGTCGGATTCATCCCAACTTTTTGAATTTTAATGCGACTGTTTGCAATAATAGCCCCCGCTACTAAAAAGAATGCAGCTGACGAAATATCACCAGGCACTTCTACATGCGTTCCTCTTAACGTTTGACCGCCTTCAATTGAAACGGTTAATCCTTCTTCTTTCACTTTAACTCCAAACGCCTCTAGCATACGTTCTGTATGATCACGCGATTTCGCCGGTTCCGTTACAGAAGTTGTTCCTTCCGCCTGCAGTCCAGCAAGTAAAATAGCTGATTTTACTTGTGCGCTTGCAACAGGAGATGTATAGTGTATACCTTTTGCTTTCCCACCTCGAATAACAAGCGGTGTAAAATTAGCGTCTTTTCGGCCGTCTAAATGAATATTCATATCACGAAGCGGACCAGTCACACGCTTCATAGGGCGTTTGGCAATAGATTCGTCTCCAATTAACGTTGAATGAAAGGGTGTATTTGCTAAAATCCCCATCATGAGGCGAATCGTGGTGCCCGAATTTCCGACATCTAAAATATCAGATGGCTCTTTTAGCGCTTGTATACCTTTTCCTTTTACCACGACGCTTTGTTCATCAATCATTTGAATATCTACACCTAGTTTTTGAAAGCAGGAAATGGTGCTAAGGCAATCATCTCCCGGCAAAAATCCGTTAATTGTTGTTGTTCCTTCTGCAATTGAACCAAACATGACGGAACGGTGAGAAATGGATTTATCTCCTGGAATTTGAATCGTTCCTCGTAAAGCTTTTACTGTCACAATCTGTCTCTCCTTTTATGCGTGAAGCGAATCACGAAATTCTTTAGCATCTGAAAAGTAATCAAATAACTCGTGTCCGTCACCTTTTTCTACTAATAGTTTTACTTGTTCCATTTCTTTCATCCAGTCATCTAGCAATGTTAAAAGCATAGAACGGTTTTGCTTTAATATGTCTCTCCACATATGAGGGTTGCTTGAAGCAATTCTCGTAATATCTCGAAAACCGCCTGCCGCCATTTCTGTAACAAGATGATTATTTGCTGAATAGCCTTTGACTTGTCTTACTAGACTGGTTGCAATCACATGTGGTAAATGACTGACAACTCCGGTGATTTGGTCATGAGTAGCTGCATCAAGCGGTACAAATTGTGCACTTGTAGGCTCTAGCAAATGCATAAGCGCATCTATTTTTTCTTTTTGCTCATTTTCAAACGGCGTTAAAATATAGCGCGCCGAACAAAATAAATCCGCTCGTGCATTGACTGCACCGCTCGTATGAGAACCAGCCATCGGATGCCCCCCAATAAATGAAATACGTTTTTTATTCAGCGCTTGGGCTGCTTTCATAATTTCACCTTTTGTACTTCCGACATCCGTTACGATAACCGTTTCTTTAAGCTTCCAAGTAGAAAGGTCGTGTATCCATGCTGTCGTATACTCTACTGGAGTAGCAAGCACGATATAATCTGCTTGGGCTGCTTCTGTTTTTATATCTTCAGCTACATAATCAATGATACCTAGCTGGTTGGCTACTTGTACTTCATTTGTGTTGATATCAGCTCCAACGACTGTTACGTGACGATGCTTCTTCATAGCTAGCGCTAATGATCCTCCAATAAGGCCAACGCCAATAAGTAATACACGTGTTTTCACCTTTCATTCTCCTCTATTCTTTAAAATTGCTTTGCGTATTCTTCGTGTTTTTTTACATTTTCTTGAATTAACTGAATTCGATCTGCCCCAAATTGATCGATAATAGCAGATGCTAGTTCCCAAGCAATCACTGATTCTGCTACAACCGCCGCCGCCGGTACTGCACAGCTGTCTGATCGTTCAATACTTGCAGCAAACGCCTCTTTTGTATCAATATCTATACTTTGCAGCGGCTTGTATAAGGTAGGAATAGGTTTCATGACGCCTCGCACCACAATCGGCATCCCTGTTGTCATGCCTCCTTCTAAACCTCCTGCATTATTCGTTTTACGCGTATAGCCGTTTTGTTCATCCCATAGAATTTCATCATGGACTTCACTTCCCGGTCTGCGAGCTGCTTCAAAGCCTACGCCGATTTCAACGCCTTTAAACGCGTTAATGCTCATAATAGCAGCAGCTAGCTTTGAATCTAACTTACGATCATAGTGCACGTAACTGCCTACTGCAGTAGGCATTCCTTCTACTACTACTTCCACTACGCCACCAATGCTGTCTCCATTTTCTTTTGCATCATCGATTGCTTTCATCATTTTCTGTCCCGCTTCTTCATCTAAGCAGCGAACAGGTGACGCTTCAGTTTTTTCCTGAAGTTCTGTTAGCGACTCATATGCCGTTTTTTCAGCTTTCACACCGCCGATTTCAAGTACGTGACATGCAATATTTACACCTACAGCTTTTAATACTTGTTTGGCAACTGCGCCTGTGGCTACTCGTACCGTCGTTTCACGAGCAGATGAACGTTCTAATACGTTTCGCATATCTCTGTGGCCGTATTTAATCGCTCCATTTAAATCCGCGTGACCTGGACGAGGTTTTGTAATTTGTCTCTTTACTTCTTCATCATGATCAACTGGATCAGCACCCATAATATTTCTCCAGTGCGTAAAATCTTTGTTTTCAACGACTAAAGCAATTGGTGAACCAAGCGTCTCACCGTGGCGAACACCGCCTTTAATCTGAACTTGGTCTTTTTCAATCTGCATGCGGCGTCCGCGCCCATGTCCCTTTTGTCTTCTTGCTAAGTCTTCATTAATATGTTCGGCTGTTAACTCAAGTCCTGCTGGTACTCCTTCAATAATCGCTGTTAATTGAGGTCCGTGCGATTCTCCTGCTGTTAAATATCTCATATTATCGATTCCTTTCTGTTATAAAAAATAAAAAACTCGCCCCTACGTCATAGGGACGAGTTTTTCTCGCGATACCACCCTAGTTGCAAACATTACTTGCCACCTCGAATTGTTAACGATCCGCTGACCGCTCTGTAAAAGAGTACTCAAAGAGTGTAATTCGCTCACATTTTTGTACTGACTTCCACCAACCGTCAGCTCTCTGAGACAGGGAAATGTTTGCTACTAGTTTCTTATCACTGTATCACTATGAAATTAAGATAATTTTACTGCTGCACCTTTTAATTCTTCCATGAATTTGTGGAATTCAGGAATGTTCATTTGCTGTGCTGAATCTGATAGTGCTACTGCTGGGTCTGGATGAACTTCTGCCATTACAGCATCTGCGCCGATAGCAATCGCTGCTTTTGCACATGGTAATAGTAAGTCTTTGCGTCCTGTCGAATGCGTTACGTCTACTACAACTGGTAAATGCGTTTCTTTTTTCAAGATTGGAACAGCTGAGATATCTAATGTGTTGCGTGTTGCACGCTCGTATGTGCGGATACCGCGTTCACAAAGAATAATGTTTCCATTTCCGCGAGACATAATGTATTCAGCAGCGTTAATGAATTCTTCAATTGTTGCTGCCAATCCACGTTTTAAAAGAATTGGTTTGTCTACAGAACCTGCAGCTTTTAATAGCTCGAAGTTTTGCATGTTACGTGCACCAATTTGAATCACATCTACGTAGTCTAGAGCCGTTTCAATATCTTGAGGAGAAACAATTTCACTGATAATTGATAGACCTAGCTCATCTCCTACTTGACGTAAGATTTTTAATCCTTCCACTCCAAGACCTTGGAAATCGTAAGGTGATGTACGTGGTTTGAACGCTCCGCCGCGCATTAATGTAATGCCTTGTTCTTTAAGCGCTAAGCCCACTTCTTTTACTTGTTCGTAGCTTTCTACTGCACATGGTCCCATTACGAATTCTAAGTTTCCAGGTCCTACTTTTGTGCCGTTGATGTCAACGATTGTATCTTCTGATTTCTTTTTACGAGATACAAGAAGTGCTTTACGGTGATCGTCTTCTTGAAGTTCTAAGCTTGCTTTGAAAATTTCTTTGAAAATATGCTGAATTGTTGAAGCTTCGAATGGACCATTATGGTTAGCTAAGATTTGATCTAATGATTTACGTTCACGAACTGGATCAAAGCGATTCACACCTTGTGTACCTTTTACTTTTCCAATTTCTTGTGCGATTTCACCGCGTTTATTTAATAATTCTAAAATTTCTAAATTTATTTCGTCGATTTGTCCTCGTAATTGTTCTAGTGATTTTGTCATTTTAAAAATCCTCCTTTGATTTTACAACCTTGAACGGATCTTTTCGTTTAGTTTGTATTTAAAAATCCGTTTTACACCTACACAGCCGCTTATGCGGATATACAAAAAGTCCCTACTGATTGTATCAGTAGGGACGAATTGATCGCGGTACCACCCTAATTGCAAGCATTGCTTGCCTCTTCATTAAGATAACGGCTATTGCCGCTTTTGACTATTGCCAAAAGAAAGCTCCAAGAATGTAATTCGCAATCTCTTTTGTACTGATTCGCACCAACCATCAGCTCTCTGAATACAGGGAAGATTTTGCTACTATGCTCTTTTCATCGCTTGTAATGGATATAAAATTATAATGGACCGAAATACAAAAAGTCCCTACTCACCCTTAAGATTGTTCTTAAGAGTCAGTAGGGACGAAAATTCGCGGTACCACCCTAGTTGCAAGCATTTTGCTTGCCTCTTCATTAAAATAACGGCCAGGCCGTCTTTTCCTGCTCGGAAAAGATGCTCAAGGAATGTACTTCGAAAAAATTTTTGTTCTGACTCGCAGCAACCGTCAGCTCTCTGATACAGGGAAATTTTTTCTACTCGTGCTCCTATCAACGCTCAGTATTGACTATGTATGCGTACTTGGATAATCAGTTCCGATCGTTTGAAACTGTTTGTCGCTTCCAAGTTGTGTGTAATGTTGTGTGATGTTGATTTGTATTATGAATGGTTTTTTTATCTTCGTCAACACTTTTTAGTAATTTTTTTTATTTTTTAAAAACCAATGCCTCTTCAAACCTATCTCTATCAAGAGTTTTGTCACTTTAATTTTTTTCAACCACGTATTCCATTTCAGAGTCATATTCAATAAATCCATGTTTTTGATACAAGCTTTTTCCAGCGGCAGAAGCATTTAACCATATTCGATTTACACCACTTTTTTGGCCGTACTGCATCAAGTGCTTTAAAATAGCGGAAGAATAGCCGTGCTTTCGGTGATCAAAAGCTGTATACATGTTCATAACATATGCTTCTTTTCCTTGAAGGTTACCC
This sequence comes from Priestia megaterium, assembly GCF_009497655.1. Lineage (NCBI taxonomy): Bacteria > Bacillati > Bacillota > Bacilli > Caryophanales > Bacillaceae > Priestia > Priestia megaterium. The sequence continues at coordinate 2,959,792 of NZ_CP023317.1, forward strand.
GGTGAAGGCGGACGTATAAAAAAGACGAGGCTTCCTGCTGATACAATTTTTCCATCGACTTTTAAAATAGCCGTATAATTATTTGGGCTATTTATATTCGCAGTAAAATATTCTTCTGTCGCTTTTCGAAACAGCTTCTCACTCCCATTTAGTTCTCCCAGTTCTTTCATGAGCAGCATTCGCAGGTTAACCAGGTCCTGCACGTCTTCTAATAGTGCTTTTTCAACCATTGTTCTCCCTATTTTCGTCTCTTTTACAAAAAAAAACTCTCAGCATTTGAGAGCTTCATTTAAGCAAGAAAAACAGCTCCGTATACGAGTGCTCCGACAATAACGAACGCTGGATGCACACGTAATTTTTCCAATAAAAGAAAGCTGGCTGCTACTAAAAATAGAGTTTGCCATATACCTGAATCACCGTATGAATTCATAAAAAATTCATACGCCATTAAGCCAAGTAAAATAGCGATTACGGGACGAATGTAGTTGGTCATTTTCTTAACATTTGGTGAATCTTTATACTTAAATAATATTCGAAGTAAAATGACTAAAAGCAAAACCGACGGAGCAATCGTTGCAAAAAGAGCAATCACCGAGCCTAAAATCCCTGCCTGCTGATATCCGATAAATCCCGCCATTTTTGTCGCAATTGGACCTGGAAGCGCATTTCCAATTGCCAGCATTTCACTAAACTCTTTAACGGTAAGCCAATGGTAGCGGTCTACAACTTCTTTTTGAATGAGCGGAATCGACGCAGGTCCGCCTCCATAGCCTAAAATATTTGAAACAAAAAACGCCATAAATAGCTGAATATAAATCATACCGATTCCCTCTTTTGCTTGTGCTCATCACTTTCGCCTTTTTTTCCTTTTCGTTTTAGCGGAATCCAAGCTGCTGCCATAAGTACAATAATAATAACTGCTGGATGAATATGGGCAAATTCCATTAGTCCTAAACTAATAATGAGTAAGATAATAGCTGGCGTCCAGCCTAAACCAGACGTTGATTTTTTAAAAAAATCCCATGTCATAACCGCGAGCATCACTCCCACTACAGGAACGACTGCTTTGGTCATCCCCATAACCCAGGGCTGATCTTTAAATTGCGTTAAAGTGGTCAACAGTAATACCATTAAAAAAACGGTTGGAATAACGGCTGCAAATAAAGCTGTACCGAGACCTAAGATACCGCCGACTCGATAGCCGATGTATCCAGCCAGCTTTGTCGCAATAGGCCCAGGCAGCGTATTGGCAATTGCTAACAAATCGCCAAATTCATCGTCATCCATCCACTTGTACGTATCGACTACTTCTTTTTTTACAAGTGGAATAGCTGAAGGTCCTCCTCCGTAGCCGAGCATACCTGAGCGAAAAAACGCTATAAAAATATCCAATTGTCGCATTTCTCGCGCTCCTTTCTCTGTGATTTAATAAGCAACGACGGCTCCGTCTGTTCGCGCTTCTGTGCCGCCGTATAATACACCGGTTTGTTCATCTCTTAAAATAATCTGCCCTCTTCCAAACGTATGTCTGCTCGTAGCCACATGAATATCATGCCCTTTGCGTTCTAATGCTTCTACAATATGTGAAGGCATTTCTTTTTCCACAAGAACCTTTTTATGTTCAATCCACTGCCATCTTGGTGCATCTAAAGCTGCCTGAGGATTTAGATGAAAATCAATCATATTCATGATGACTTGCACATGTCCTTGCGGCTGCATAAATTTACCCATTACACCAAATGAACCTACAGCACTTTTATTCTTTGTTAAAAATCCAGGAATAATGGTATGATAGGTTCGTTTTCCAGGCTCTAACCGGTTATGGTGCTGTGGGTCTAACGAAAAATTGTGCCCGCGGTTTTGCAGGCATATGCCCGTATTAGGTACGACAAGTCCTGAGCCAAAATCCATGTAATTACTTTGAATGAATGATACCATGTTTCCTTCTCCATCAGCTGTAGCCAAATAGATCGTGCCGCTATGAGACGGCTGTCCGGCTTCGGGAATAAGCGCTTTTTCACCAATCAGCCCTCTGCGCTTGTTTGCATAAGAATCATTCAACAAATCTTCAACTGCTACTGTCATTTTATCAGCATCTGTAATAAATTTTTGTCCATCTGCAAACGCTAGCTTCATAGCTTCAATTTGCTTGTGGTATGTATCGACAGAATCTTTGGCATCAAAAGAAAAACCTTTTAGCGTATTTAAAGCTAAAAGCGCAATAAGACCTTGGCCGTTAGGGGGTATTTCCCACACATCGTATCCTCGGTAAGAAGTTGAAATCGGCTTTACCCACTCTGCTTTAAAAGCTGCTAAATCCTCTTTTGCTAAAAATCCGCCGTGTTTTTTCGAAAAAGCTGCTATTTTATCAGCTAAATCCCCTCTGTAAAAAGATTCTCCATTCGTTTCGGCAATTTCAAGCAGCGTAGCAGCATGGTCTGGTGATCGCCACATTTCCCCTACCTTAGGAGCAGATCCATTGTTAGTAAATGTCTCAAACCAGTGTTTATATTCGTCACCTTTTAACGCGTGTGTAAATCGTTCAAACGCTCGTTCCCAATTGTACCCTAAAATTGGGGAGATTGGGAACCCTTCTTGCGCATAAGAAATAGCCGGCTGCAGCACTTCTTTTAACGGTAGCCGGCCAAAGCGTTTTGACAGCTCCACCCACGCACTCGGGGCACCTGGGACCGTAACAGGAACAAAACCGCGAGCCGGCATCTCTTTTATCCCCATGGCGCGCAGAGTCTCAATAGAGATAGAAGCAGGAGCAGGACCGCTCGCGTTGAGTCCATATAGTTCTTCATTTATCCACACAAGAGCAAATGCATCTCCGCCAATTCCATTTGAAGTAGGTTCTACCACCGTTAAACAAGCTGCGGAGGCAATAGCAGCATCTACTGCATTGCCTCCTTTTTTCAACATTTCAAGACCCGCCTGAGCGGCAAGAGGCTGACTAGTTGCTACCATTCCGTTTTTTCCAAACGTGCACGTACGCTGCGATGCATATGGGTGTGTGAAAAAGTATTCGCTCATAGAAAATCTCCTCTTTTCTTTATATGGTGAATAACGAATCTTTACAGACTAGACAACGCTACTTCTTCCTCATAAACTTCTAAAGCTGCTTGCAGAGCAGAACCTGCATTTACGCTTGCCCCGTTTCGAATAAGCACTGCTTCAAGACCGGCTAATGTAAAGAGAACGTTGTCTTTACGGCAGCTGTATCCCATGGTGCCGATACGCCATATTTTTCCGTGCATCGGCCCAAAAGAACTTGCGATTTCAATTCCAAATTGTTCAAGAAGCGTAGAACGAACTGCTTCCCCGTCAATTCCTAATGGAATTAAGACGCACGTAACGGTTGGAACTTTTGAGTGCTCATCGCCAAATAAAGATAATCCCATTGCTTTAATTCCGGCTACGAGTGCTTTTTCGTGGAGACGATGCCTTGCAAATCTTTCTTCTAACCCTTCTTCTAAAATAACGCGCAGTCCTTCTCTTAAAGCATAGAGCATGGACGTTGCTTCCGTGTGATGATTTAGCCTGCGCTCACTCCAATAGTCTTGAAGCTGACTCAAATCAAAATAGTTGCTGATAATATTTGGACGCAGACGAACAGTTTGAGCATCTGCTTTTGTCGCAATTCCTTTTTCAACTTTTTTACGTTCCATGATAATTTTTTCAATACGATCATTGTACGTAATAGGTGCCATACCCGACGGAACAGATAAACACTTTTGTGTACCTGCAATCAATGCGTCAATGTTCCACTCGTCTACTTTTACATCCGTACCGCCGATAGTAGCTACTGCGTCGACAATAAATAAAACATCTTGGTCGCGACATGCAGCACCAATTTCTTTAAGAGGCTGCATTCTTCCTGTAGACGTTTCGCCATGAACCATTGCAACGATTTTTGGGTTTACTTTTTTTATTTCCTGGATTACGGTCTCAGGGTCAAACACTTCTCCCCATTCGCATTCAATATTGTGTACCTCAGCTCCGTAGCGCTCGGCAATTTCCGTTAATAAATAGCCGAAGCGGCCGAAAATCGGGACGAATACTTTATCGCCCGGTTCAACTACACTTGCAAGAACTGCTTCAATCCCAGCTCTAGACGTTCCATCAACGGGAAAAGCCCATTTGTTTTTGGTTTGAAATAGCTCACGAAGCATTTCCATCGTTTCGTTCATAATGCGCGTAAATGCGGGGTCGAACTGACCTAAAATAGGTGTTCCTAATGCTCTTAATACGCGTGGATCTGCTTCTACGGGGCCTGGTGTCATAATCGTACGCGGCGGTGTATGAAGCTGTTTTGTTATAGTCATGTCAAATTCCTCCTAGTAGGCAAGTTTATATAATAGTTCTATTAATACCTTTACTCCTTTTTCTAACTGTTCTCCTTTGGTGAATTCCTTTGGGGAATGGCTGATTCCATCTTGGCTCGGGACGAATAACAAACATGTGGGAACTCTTCGCCCGAATACCTGCGAGTCGTGTCCTGCACCGCTTACTAATTCTCGGGAGGAGATATTCTTTTCCGAGGAAATAATTTTGGAAAGTTCAGATAATTGTTCGCTCATGGCAACAGGTTTTTCATCCATCCAGCAGTTGAGATTCACTTCTAAATCCCCTGCTGTTCGCTTGATAATTTCCTTCATTTCTCGTTCTGCTTCTTGTAAAACCTTATACTCATGATGTCTTATATCGACCGTGAATTCTACATATCCTGGTATTACATTCGGTGCATTTGGAGAAAGTGTAATTTTTCCAACCGTTACGTATAAAGCGTTATGATATTTTTCGCTCAATTCAATAAATGCCTTAGCGAGTTTGCAGCTCACATAAAATGCATCTTTCCGGATGTTCATCGGGGTTGTGCCCGCATGGTTACTTTCACCTTTAACAGATACTGTAAATCGTTTCTGCCCGACGATACTAGAAACAATTCCGATATCGCAATGAGACATTTCAAGCTGCTTTCCTTGCTCGATATGCAGTTCAATAAAAGAAGCGATGTCCGTGCGGTATGGCTCGCTGTGGAGGCCTTCTCCGAAATTGAGTTGTTTCATTGCGTCATCCAGCTTAACCCCTTCTTTATTTATAACATGTTTTGCATCACTTTTGCTGTGTAATCCATTCATATTACCTGATCCCCAATACGTAAGAGGAAATCTGCTACCTTCTTCTTCACAAAGTGATACGACCTCTAAGGTTTTTGTAGGGGAGCCATAATGCGCATATAGGTACTGCAGAGCAATGATACCTGCCACAACACCAAAAGCCCCGTCATATTTTCCTCCGTTTATCACGGTGTCGATATGGGATCCTGTTAAAATAACTTGTTGTTCTGGACCCGTTCCTTGCAACCGTCCAAATAAATTTCCTACATCATCGTAATACGTTTTGAGGTGAAGTCCCTTCATTTTTTCTTCCAATGCCTTTTGAGCTGCATTCCACTGTTCCGTATATAAAAGCCTCGTGACACCTTCTTTTTCATCTAACCCAAACTGTGACAACCAGCTAATGTTTTCTTCGATTTGCTGACAAAGCTTAGATTTTCCCGTCATATCTGCAACCATTGCTATCCCTCCTGCTATCTTCATTTTAAGAAAATGACTGATTGTTTTCATTAACACTTCCTACAATGATTTAGTGTTTTTTTGGCTATTATCACTAAATACACAAAGTCTTATATACGTTACTTTTTCTAACGTTATATGTTATTTATTTTATCTTACAGAATTAAATAAACTTCTTCATTAACAATTTATACATTTTTTTCTGAAAATTTTATTTATTTTAACTAAACTTTCTTATAAAATAGAAGGTAGATAAAAATACGCGCAGGGAAATGTGAGAATTTTTAACAAAAGGAGTAATGAATAATGGAACTACAAACTCTTTTACGCATTCCGATTTATGAGAAAGCATCTGTAGTAGCCGGACAAAAAGGGGTCACCCGCAAAGTACATAACGTCAATATGATGGACGCACCCGATATTTTATCTTTTTTAAAAGAAGGAGAATTTTTAATTACAACGGGTTATCACTTCAAAGAACATGAAGAAAGCTTAGCAAAACTTGTAGAAGGAATGGCTAAAAAGAAATGTGCAGGATTGGCCATAAAAACGAAGCGTTTTTTCGAACACGTGCCTGTTTCTATTTGTCAGCTAGCTGATGAACTTCACTTTCCAATCATTGATTTCCAAACGGACGAAACGTTAGGCGCGGTTATTAATGAATCTCTCAGCTTTATTTTAGATAAAAAAACAGCCGAGCTTCAGCAAGCGATGGTCACACATCAGCTATTTTCCTCATACATCTTACAAGGAAAAGGCATTGAGAAAATTATGCAATCCATTCAAACGTTATGCAATGCTCACGTTGCCCTTTTTGATACCCATGGCCATGAACTCTTTTACACAAACAAACGCGAACCTTTTTCGCTCCCAATGGAAGAAGCGGTAGCGGGCGCTAAGCAGCTGTTTTTACGAACGTCAAAATATACAACCTTTTCCTTTTTGAACACAAAAAAAACCGTTACGCTTTTTCCGATTGCTACTCATACGAGAAAGTACAGTTATTTATTTATTGAACACCAAGTTTCTTTATCCGATTCAGCGCTCCTAACGATCGAACAAGCGACAAACGTTTTATCCTTCGAAATGATGAGACAGCAGGCTTTGTATGAAGCTGAAAGGCGACGAAAAAACGATTTTTTCAATCAGCTTGTTAACAATTATTATAAAACGCCTGAGGATGCTTCCTTTCAAGCACAGATGATGGGCTTATCAGCAGGAAACAGCTATATTTGCGCCGTTGGGAAAATTCATTCTACATTCACGCCTTACAGCGATGATGATATGATCTATGAGCTCCTTCAATATGAGTTATCAGCAGGTCCTACAGAGGCCGTTTTGTTTTTCTATGACAATCTTTACATTCTCTTGTTTACACCTCATTCTCAACCTATGATTATAGAATGCTTGCATCGCTTGCAGGAAGCTGTTTACCGTCACTATGATAAGCGAATGTCATTTGGAATTGGAAACCAAAGCCAATCCCTACTTACAATCGCTGACTCATATAAAGAAGCTGTTGAAGCTCTTGAAACCATCCATTTTAAAGATCAGTCAAAGCTTATTCAATTTTATCAGCCAAAACAGTTCAAAGAGCTGCTGAGGTTGCTTCCAGCAAACGATTTACAGGATTACTATTCTCAAACATTAGAAGGTTTGCTGCAGTACGATAAGAAAGATCGCTCCATCTTACTTGACACGCTTGAAACATATCTAAATTCCAATTGCCAAATCTCAGAGACTGCTAAGCAGTTATTCGTTCACCGGAACACGGTAATCTATCGAATCGAAAAATGCGAAGAGTTACTAAAAAGACCTATTCACACGTCAGAGGAAACCCTTCGGCTGCGCGTAGCTTTTCAAATTTTTTCTCTTGTGCATGCCAATTAAGTATAACTACAATAAAAAACGCCTGAGTAGATACTCAAGCGTTTTTTATTGTAGTGCATATTATTTATTTCGCTTTTAATTTAGACTGTACTGATTGTAATTTCCCAGCCATCGTATGATTTTCTTTATCACGGCGATCATCAATTCGTAAATTTGTACACACGCGCTGAATACCATTTTCAAAAGGTACTTCATGCATCTCTTGAACAATTTTTAGCAGCGTGCTTAATTCCCCTTCAATCAATGTATTCATAGGGGTTAATTGATATGTAATTTCATCTTCATGCTTGGCCAGCACTTTTTGAATATCAGCTACGTACTGACTCACGCTTGGCGTTTCCGTACCTACCGGAATAATGGTTACATCTACAATAGCCATGTTATACACTCCTTTTGTTTATTCTCCAATTATCATACCAAACGACACAAAAATTTCCTACTTTTACGTTTACGGTGCATAGAAAAAAGGAATAGTTATGCAACTACTCCTTTTTGTTACACTCTTATAGGTAACGCTTTGCTCCTAAGTAACGTTTTGACCAGTAAGAGTTGCTTAATGATGTGATTGTTACGCCTGTTGAAGAACCTGCATGCATGAATTGACCGTTTCCGATATAAATTCCAGCATGGCTAGCTCCTGGTTGGTACGTTTCAAAGAAAACGATATCTCCAGGCTGAGGTGAACTTACACGCGTACCAGTTTGATAGATACTAGCAACTGTACGAGGAAGACTTACACCTACTGCATTGCGATATACATAGTTAAGGTAACCACTGCAATCAAATCCTCCAGGCGCAGCTCCGCCCCAAACATAAGGTGTTCCCATAAAACGTTTACCGTATGAAATAACTTTTGAAGCTGAGCTTGAGCTTGTGCTGCTTCCTGTTGATGTTGAAGGTTTTGAGCTGCTTGAGCTGCTTGAGTTTAATTTATTTAGCGTATCCGGACCCGCTTCTCCGTCTACTAATAAACCATTTGCACGTTGAAATGATTTTACTGCACTTGTTGTAATTGAGCCAAAGTATCCTGTTACACCAGCTGAGAAGTAACCTTTATTTTTTAGTTTTTGCTGAAGGCTGCTTACTGCTGAACCTTTCATACCTTGACGTAAAATAGTTGAGCTGCTAGAGCTAGAACCGCCAGTTGAAGCGCTAGAACCCCCATTTTTTAATTTACTTAACGTAGCTGGACCCGCAATTCCATCCACAGACAGTCCATTTGCACGTTGAAATGCCATTACTGCATTCTTTGTAATTGAACCGAAGTATTGAGTTGTAGTTCCTTTAAAATAGCCTTTATTCTTTAGCTGTTGCTGTAAAGATTGTACGTTTGGTCCTGTTGAACCAACGCGCAGCAATGAGCTTGAGCTAACTGATGAACTTGATGAGCTTCCGCTTCCTAGCAGTTTATTAAATGTAGCTTGACCTGCAATACCATCTGCTGATAAACCATTTGCGCGCTGAAACGATTTTACTGCGCTAGTCGTGATTGAACCGTAATAGTTTGTTGTTGTACCATATGTAAAATAACCTTTGTTTTTTAATTTTTGCTGTAATTCTTTCACATCTGAATTACTTGTTCCTGGGTGCAGCGTAGCATCTCCTAAAGCAGCTTCACTAATTGTAGGTACTACTGTTAAAGATCCACATAACGCTAACGAATATATCAACTTTTTCATAAAAAAAGGTTCCTCCAATGCCATAATCTACTAATCTATAAGACGTTTACATTGTAACAACACATTATTACAAAATAACATCACTAATATTACATTTATGTTACAGGAAACGACAGTAGCGCAGCCGTATGGTGTATATTGTCGTAGTTTATTGTCGTTTAACACTTAATAAGTTCGACAAAAAAGCTAATATATTCCAATATTATTCCTTTTCCTACACTAATAATAGGTAAAAAATCACCCGTAACATTATCTTTATATTTCAAAAAAAACAATTTATTTTTTTTTGAAATGTGAAACTTTTTTTAAAATTATTCGTTTAGTGGATTTGTTCCCCTCTTCAGCAAAACAGCTTTTCTTCTAAAAATTTATATTATTTCCATATTAATGAATAAAAAAGCGCGTGCTGAAAAAAATAGTCTTGGTTATGTTTTAAATAAGGAGGATTATTTTATGAGCCATAAAGGCATTCATGGTACAAATGTTAGCGGATCAGGTGACTCGGAAGACAAACGCTATGCAAACGGAGAGAACGAGCAGACGCTTACGACGCGTCAAGGTCACCCCATTCGTGATAACCAAAATTCTCGAACGGTAGGCAACAGAGGACCTGCTACTCTTGAAAATTACCAGCTGATTGAAAAACTTTCGCATTTTGATCGTGAACGTATACCGGAACGTGTTGTTCATGCCCGAGGAACGGGAGCTCATGGATATTTTGAAACGTACGGAAAACTTGGGGACGAGCCCGTTGAAAAATACACCCGCGCAAAAATTTTTTCAGGAGCAGGCAAACAGACGCCCGTTTTTGTCAGATTTTCTACCGTAACTCATGGAAAGGACTCTCCAGAAACGATGCGAGACCCAAGGGGATTTGCTGTAAAGTTCTATACAGAAGACGGGAACTGGGACTTAGTAGGAAATAACCTTAAAATATTTTTTATTCGCGATGCTATTAAATTCCCTGATTTGATTCATGCTTTTAAGCCCGATCCTGTGACAAACCGTCAAGATACCGAGCGTATTTTTGATTTTATTTCTCATACACCTGAGGCTATGCATATGATTACTTTTTTATTTTCACCTTGGGGAATACCTGCTAACTATCGGCAAATGCAAGGTTCCGGTGTTAATACATATAAGTGGGTAAACAAAGATGGCGATGCCTTTCTTGTTAAATACCATTGGGAACCAAAACAAGGAATTAAAAATTTGACCCAAAAACAAGCAGAAGAAATTCAAGCTAAAAATATCAGTCACGCCACTCAAGACTTGTATGAAGCGATTGAGAGCGGTAACTACCCCGAGTGGGAACTTTGTATACAAATCATGGAAGATGGAGAGCATCCTGAACTGGATTTTGATCCGCTTGATGACACGAAAATTTGGCCGGAAGACCAATTTCCATTTCTTCCAGTAGGTAAAATGGTCCTAGATAAAAATCCAAGCAACGTATTTGCTGAAACGGAGCAAGTCGCATTTGGTACGGGTGTGCTTGTGGATGGGCTAGATTTTTCTGATGATAAAATGCTGCAAGGAAGAACGTTTTCTTATTCCGACACGCAGCGTCACCGCGTGGGAACAAACTACTTGCAACTGCCTATTAACGCGCCGAAAAAACATGTAGCAACAAATCAACGAGATGGTCAAATGGCCTATCATGTAGATGCAGCTCCTGGTCAGAACCCGCATGTGAATTATGAGCCATCTTCTCTTGGAGGTCTTCAAGAAGCGCATGATCATCCAAAACCTCATCAGCCTTATGTTGAAGGGAATGTAAAAAAAGAAAAAATTGACCGTACAAATGACTTTAAGCAAGCTGGTGAACGCTATCGTTTATTAGAAGACTGGGAACGTGATGAGCTTATTCAAAACTTAGTAGACGGTTTAAAGTGCTGTCACCATACCGTTCAAACAAAGATGATTGAGCTTTTAACTCAATGTGATTTTGACTACGGCAATCGAGTAGCTAATGGTATCGGTCTTCTCATGCATGATGATGGTTCTTTAGAAATTGAAATGGGAGCAGAAATGACTCCTACATATGGGAAATTGCCAAAAGAAGGCGGTTCACCGTTAGGAAGCAACAAAGCTGCTGATGCGGTAGAAGAAGCTAATGAAAAAGGAAAAGACGCCCATCCTTATTAACAAAAAACATCCTGCAGCGACAGCAGGATGTTTTTTGGGTTAAACGCTTATGACCAAGTAACGGCAAACACGTGGTAGTCATTTTTTAACTGTGGCGCATCAATGGGTGTCCCGTGCTGATATCCTTGTGTAACTCTTTTAGGATGTAAGGGTTGAACCCATTCTTTCACTTGCTGGTTTGTACCATTTGCTAAAATATATACACAATCAGAAAATGCCCCGTCATTGTTTGGACTATCAACTTTTAGTACTTCCACTAACACATCTTGGACACACGTTTTTCTCTGAATACATGTAAGCGTATGGTAGATGATATCAGCGGACACATCGTTATTTAAACGAAAGCCCACCTTTTTTTGTTCAAAAAAAGACGAGAATGAGACGATTGGTAATGTCTTTTTTTGTTCATACGCTTGAGATAAAATCTTGACAAGAACTTCTCCACTCAAGATGATCCCTCTTTCTAAAAAACGCTTCATCACAACATATGTGAGCATTGGTTATGCTCATAGGATAATATATTATCATAGTTTAATTCTGTGGTGTTAGTCTTTTTTGGGGTTTTTACACTGGGAATTATACCCGCCTATTTCTTGCGTTTCCCCGACGTTCTCGCTACTAGCAAAAGAACGAATAATAAAATAAATACCCCTGCTCCTACAAACATATCGTACAAGAAATCCAGCATCATACTCCTCCTTTTCCTCCAAAAAAAACGCTGTTAAAACCAAGCGTTTTAACAGCGTTTTTTCGTTAGATAAAGCCTAGCATATTAATAAATACAATGATAATTAAAACAGGTGCGATGTATCGAATAGCAAGAAGCCATAAAGAGAACCAGCGCTTCACATTCGTCGAACCATGCTTAAACTCTTCAATTAACACATCTTTTTTCATCTTCCAAGGAACAAAGATGGCAATTAAAAGAGCACCGAGAGGCATAAGGATATTACTTACAAGAAAATCAAAAGCGTCAAAGATGCTTTTTCCAAAGATCGATACGTCACTTAATAAACCATACGATAGTGCTGAAGGTATTCCTACCACAAAGATTAGTAAGCCCGAAATCCAAGATAGCTTTATGCGCTTATGCTGCTCTCCTTTGGCTAATGAAGCAACAATAATTTCTAACATCGAAAACGCAGATGTTAAAGTAGCAAATAAAAACAGCGCCAAAAAGAAAGTTTGAAACACAATTCCGAACGGAAGCTGTTCAAAAATAGAAGGCAATACAATAAATAAAAGACCTGGTCCTTCCGTCGGCTTTACGCCCATTGAAAAGACTGCAGGGAAAATTGCCAAACCTGCTAGTAAAGAAATCAAAATATTTAACGCTGAAATTGAAATAGCCGATTTTGGCAAGTTTTGCTGTTTGGACAGATACGAACTGTACGTAACCATAACCGAAACGCCTACGCTAAGCGAAAAGAATGCTTGTCCCATTGCAAACAAAATGGTTTGGGAGGTAAGCTTTGAAAAATCTGGATACAAAAAGAAAGATACGCCTTCCATCGCTCCGTCTAATGTTAAAGAACGAATAATAATAATAATAAATAAAATAAAGAGAGCAGGCATTAAAATTTTGTTTGCTTTTTCAATACCATTTTGAATACCTCTTGCTACTACAACAATTGTTAAAAGAAGAAAAACAAATTGAGAGATAACAGCATTTGTTGGATTAGCAATGGTCGAGTTAAATAAACTCCCGTAGTCACTTACTCCATTGAGCTGACCCGTGACGCTTGCAAAAATATATTGTAAAATCCATCCTCCTACTACACTATAGAAAGATAATAAAATGAAGCATGTAATCACGCCTAAATACCCGATTCCTTTCCAAAGAGAACCGGGAGCAACTGCATCATAAGCACGAATTGCTTCTTTTTGTGTATGTCTACCTAGTACAAATTCAGCAAGCAAAAGCGGCAAACCAATAATTGCTGTAAACAAGATAAACAGTAAAAAAAAGGCCCCTCCTCCGCTTGTTCCGGCTACATAAGGAAGTTTCCAAATGGCTCCGATTCCAATTGCTGAACCGGCGGATGCCAAGATAAAGCCGAGTTTTGATGTCCATTGTTCGTTTTGACTCATGTTTTCTCACCATTTTTCTTTATTTATTCTGATTTGTCATACTATATCACACAACCCTGCTGTCGAAAAGGGTTTTTGTTGTTTTAACCCCCATCATGTGTTATGAATAATATGTAGGTTTCATGATTTATTTTCGTAACTAAAAAAAGTTTGACAGTTAGAGGTACAAAAAATGACAAATCAACAAGTAATACAGCAGCAATTTTTAGATAAGTTCCTTGACTTTATCTTAGTAAAATGTCCAAACTGCGAACTATGTGCGCGAGTTGTAAAACTGGATAAAAAATTGAGCGGGTCAACGCACTCATGCACGTGTCCTCACTGTGGTTATCTAGACGTCATCAGCGCTGAGGGCCAAGGACCGTTAGAACTTTCTGAAGCAGTAGATCCTTTTTTTCAGCTTCCGCTTTACTTGGAAACAATCTGCCCTGAACGTCGACTTTGGGCTTATAACTTAGATCACCTTCAATATATTGAATCTTATATTGAAGTTAAAACATGCGGGGCTTGTTTCGACGAGCTGTCGGTTGAACACTCATTGCCAGATTGGGTAATTCATAAGCAGGAAGAAGCACTAAACGAAATTCAACGTTTAAAAGACACCGTCTTTTGCACATTCAAATGAAGATAGAAAAGAAACGTTGCCAAAGAGGCAGCGTTTCTTTTTTACGAAGAACTTTCTTCGGTAAGTTTTCTTCGATAGTCCCCGGCCTTGTCGAACTCTTTTGCGGTGCCGACGAAAAAGTAGGTTACCGTATGATTTTTGTTACCTTGAGTCGTGCCATGAATCATCTTCCCTTGCTTCAATTGCTTTCGCTCTCCATTTTTATTTACATAGAAATATTTATTTCTTGCCCAGCCGCCGCCGCTTAAAAGCGTTTTGGTTTTCCCGACTCCCTGCTCGTTTACTTTAAATACAGTGTAGTCTCCTTCTGTCTTGCTAGGATTTCCGTTATCTTTATCATATTCGACCATAACCCATCCTTTGTACCCTTCTGGTATAAGGAAAATGCTCGGTTGAGACGTTTCATCTGGACGTCCACATCCAGATGCGATTACGATCAATAAAAACAAAATGAGCCACCTTTTCACTTTTCCCAACTCCTTTCTTAATAAAAGACGTGTCTCTATACTGCTTTTAGTTTTTGTTGAAGGTAAGATTATATTCTTTTTGCACCCCTCAATTTTTCCCAGTTTATCCAGTCAAATATGCTATATTTACGTATTGTTTGTCACACACTATTAGCAGGCGTTTACAATTTATATGGGAGGATAACAAAAATGAGCTATGTTTTTTTATTTATTTTGCTCTTTGTCATTCCGCTTTACACACAGCAAAAAATTGTTCGTGCCGACCGTGAAAATACACGTATATTATTACTAAGTGAACACGAGCAATCTGGACATAAAAAAAGCGATTCCCCGTAAAACAGGAATCGCCTCCTTTTAATATGTTAAGCTTCCAGCGACAATAAGGCCAACGGCTATCGATGCTGCAAAAAGAGTTACTCCAACCGCTACATTTCCTTCTTCTACTTTTTTGGCTAGGCTCGTTTTAGGCGTCATAATAAATTCAATAATCCAATATGTCACTACTTGAGTAATGATACCTACTACTCCCCAAAGAGTTGCATCTACCAAATTTAAGCTGTTGCTCCACACAGTGAAAATGACAATAGCAAGCCCAATTCCTTTTCCCCATAACTTCAAAGCGACTGCGACATTTCCTTTTTTTATGAGTTCACGATCATTAAATTTTGTTGTTAATTCAAATACGATTACTC
Source organism: Priestia megaterium (assembly GCF_009497655.1). Taxonomy (NCBI): domain Bacteria; kingdom Bacillati; phylum Bacillota; class Bacilli; order Caryophanales; family Bacillaceae; genus Priestia; species Priestia megaterium. The sequence goes on from NZ_CP023317.1 coordinate 2,974,966, forward strand.
CGATAAATAATAGCACTAATCCTACCGCTACGTGAGATAAAAAACTCCCTATACTAGCCCAATCAATCCATTGTGTCATTTTTAGTTCCCCTTTTCATTTTAATCCAATCGGCAAATAATACGATTCGTTATCTGTAATTTGATTTCCAGCTCGAATTCCTACTGCACTTGCTTTTCCATTTAATAAAAAGCACCCGTACATGATATGAGCCTCTACTGTTTTCGTTTGCGTCTTCATTTTTGCAGTTGGCAAAGGAATAAACTGTTGATATACAGCCGTGTATTCTTGATATGTCTTATGCTGATCTTCGTCTATTTTGATTCCGTCTTCATTATAAATTTCAACGGTATCTCCCTCACGACCAAACGATGGTTTCTTCACAAATGCTTGTTTTCTTTCAATAAATGGATCTTCTTCTAAATACGTTGGTAAAAAGTATGTTTCAATAATGTGATGCTCTTCTTTAGTGAAGAAAGGATGATGTTGTTCATACAAAGCCCAAATGAGTGCTTGCACGGCTTTAGACTGCAGTAAAAATGCAGAAGGCGGATTGATTATGGCTACTTGTTTTTGCTGTGCCAATGTTAAAAGCATGTGTCCGACTTTTTCATGCGTACTCGGATCTTCATCTTCAATTAAATGTTCAAACGGATAAGTTTGGCGATAGAGTACGTCTATTTTTTGTCCATGTTGATCATACACGCCCGCTTCTATATGTTCACCTTCTTCAACTGTAGAGGCAGGGACAATTCGAAGCTGCGATAACGGAACGTATGTAGCATCTACACGGGCTAGCTTCATTAAATAAAGAGTGGTTAGCTTATCTTCTTCATGTGTATCATGAGAAGAAAAAACGACGTTTGGATAGTTCGTTCTATCGAGCTCGTTATAAGCTTCAAAAATGGCGTGTTTTAATGCTAAAGCAAGCTTTTTTTCTTCAAGCTTATTAGGGTTTTGAACCTGAAAATGCCGACAGACTAACTCATTTACATGAAATAATTCTTTGATGAATGTAGGCGTATCCGCATTTAGTTCTAAAAGCTTGATTTGATCAGCCGTAACAGCAAAATCAAGGCGTGAAATAACACTTTCTGTTTCCATCGTTTTCAGTCGCAGGTACGGTAAACTGGCTTTTGGAAATCCTAAAGAAAGAAGCGTCTGATCATCTAATGAACGAAGTAAAGGTGCCGTTTTAAAAAATAGTTCCCCGATTTGATTTGCTGCTTCTTTAATAGAATGAATGATGTGAGAAGACTCCATATGTACGTCATAAAGAGCATACTCTGTTCCATATAAGTCGTACCAAAAATCTTGAATTTCTTTATAAAACATTTCTCGCTTTTCTTTATGCATTACCCGCCAAAACCGCCTTTAGAGCCGCTCCCAATTCCAGATTTATACGAGCTGCTTGATTTAAATGACTTATAGGACGACGATGAGGTCAGCTGTTTTTTAGACCCGTAGTAGCGCCCTCCGTGATAATATGAACCGCTGTGCGAAGAAGAAGAATCTGAACAGTAGTACGTTTTCGTATCTTCATCCCATTTCCACTTGTCGCACGATTTATCTTTCGGTTTAGCCGGTCTTGCCTGATCAGTTGAACCACAGGCAACGAGCGATGTCATTAAAGCAGTGGTCAAAACCCCCGCCATCATTTTTTTTGTTTTGGACATTACGCCTTTCCCCTTTCATACGTTACGCCTGTTTTTGTTACATATAAACTGTATACGCTGCGATCTTCATCAATTTCCGCAGAGTCTCTTTCCCATTCCCATCCATTATAGTATGTATAAACTGTTCCGATATAGCTTAATACGTCCAAATGCGTATAAAATGAAGAGACGAATAAAACTGGATGTCCTCGAAGAGAATTTAATTCGCGGACTTCTAACGTAATCTCTCTGTGATCATCTTCTGCTTGCTCTTTCGGTCCATTTTCATGTTCTTTTACATAAACAATATGGATATCATCTTCGACTGCAGATGAAGTTTGTTTATACGTTACTCCTTCTTTAACAAAAAATTCGCATTCTCTTCTTGCTAAAATTTGTTCAAGTTCAATAGACTGATAGTGATAAATAGATACAAACGTATCGTCAGGCTTTAGCAGTCGGTATTCTAACTTTGCCATTGTGCAACTCCTTTTGTGACTTTTTTGTGAACGTTCTTTAATAAATACGCACAGATTTTCAAAAAGTTTCAATTTTTCTCATATTAAAAGGCTTAGCTTTAAATAAGCTAAACCTTTATTTTTTTATCACATCTGTCACAACTTCATAACCGCCTGTGTATGGGTCGAATACATATTCAAGCATGCCGTTTCCACGATTAACTTTGAATAGATACCTGTATTTTTTAGGGCTGTCTTTTGCTGGATATACGTATTTTCCTTTTTGGAACTGACTTAGCAAGAGCTGTTCTCTTTGCGCAAGCATTTTTTTTGCTTCATTATAACCATACAGCGGGAGATTTTTGGCATAGAGAACCGGTACGAATACAAGTACAACGACTGAAATCGTAATAAGCCCTTGTTTAAACCACCGCATAAACCTCTTTGGATTTCGCGAAAGTAACATCGTTATGACAATTACTATTAACAAAGGAACAATATATACTTGCACATACGGAATGTTTGCAAATACAGGTCGATTAATCAACAAGACAATTACTTCGATAGCTGCTACTAATACTAAAATAAAATAGACCACTTACTCTTCACACCTCGACGATTCAATGAATTTTATATGTGTTAGAAAGTATTCCCACTCATGAATGAACTCGTCTATTGTATCATAAGACGCAAAAAAAATATCTACGCTCGTCTATTTTACGGTATTCAGATACTAAAAGAGATTGAGACATAACAAAATCATCCCAATCTAAAGACGAGCATGAGATAAATACGCTAGTATGCTCCCTTGTTACACCGTTGTTGACTTCCGTGCAAGGCTTCGTTTTCCGAGGGCGACCACTTTTGCCGTGTCTCACATGTTCCGCTTTTTACGCGTAAGTCCTCGCCTTGCCCTCCGGCCAACAGCTAGAGGCCACTACATACATGAAACTGCCTTCACTCTAACCATAAAAAAATCTGAACACATTTGATTCTCTATACAGAATCAAACACGTTCAGATCTTTCTTTAACTAAGCTATTTTTATTCCATCCTTTTATTACGAAACTTCTACGTTTCGATTTTGATTATATTTTTTCCCTTGTAAAAATGAGTAAACGATTGCTGCTGCCCATACAATAAGGATAAATGCGTATACAGCTATCTGCGTTGAGCTGCTTGATACCCATGTATTTAAGAGTGTTCGAGCATTTGTTAAAATGATAAACCCACCAACAAGCGAACCAAGCAAGTGAGCCGGGATAATACGAACAAACCATGCAGCAATCGGAGCCGCGATAATTCCGCCAATCATAAGAGCGCCTACCCAGAACCAGTTTACCTGCTCCCAGCCAAGAGAAATTAAAAAGCCAAGTGTAGCCGAGACGGCAATAGCAAATTCACTTGTATCAACGGTTCCAACGACTTTCCGTGCTGTTGTGCCTTTTTTAGCTAGCAATACAGGCGTTGCAATCGGCCCCCAGCCGCCTCCTCCTGTAGCATCAGCAAATCCAGCAATTAATCCTAACGGAATGGACTGCTTCGTCGATAAAGGTTTGGTGCTCTTTTCTTCGTTTGTTTTCAACGTAAATAAAAAGCGAAATAACACATAAACTCCTAGGAGCAATAAGAATGTTGAAACGTAAGGTCTTACTGCATCTCCAGGTAAATTACTTAGAAAGCAGGCTCCTACAAAAGCCCCGATGGAACCAGGAATAATCAGTTTTAAAACCATCGATTTATCTACGTTGCCAAATTTAATATGTGAAACACCAGACGCTGCTGTTGTTACAACTTCTGCCAAGTGAACAGATGCCGAAGCCACAGCTGGTGCAATTCCAAACGTTAAAAGTAGGGTAGTTGATGTCACCCCGTACGCCATTCCAAGTGATCCGTCAATTAACTGAGCTAAAAAGCCAATAAGTGCAAACGTAATTAACTTTTTCATGTTGTCCCTCCACTTTAATCTTCTGTTAGAGAGCACAAAAAGGCCTCCAACAGTTGTTTGCTAGAAGCCTTCGGTATGTCCGATCAGCTGTCCGTTTTATAAATAAGTTGTTTATATTGTAATCCTAACTATTCCTAGAAGTCAACTGTGTTTTTAGTTTTTCTTTTAGTCTATGTATGCTGCTTGGTTATAGTATCAGTAAAATAAAATTCTTCTTGTTAAGTCAACAACATAAAAACGACCGCTCACTTAATAAGGGCGGTCATTTTTATGCATGTCTTGCCAGTGAGCTAGCACTTCAGGTGGTAAACTCACATCTTTATCTAATGACGTCACATCCATAGAAGTAGGCTCATCGCTATTTATCACTTTTTCTACCCAATCTGGCTGTACAACTAACGCTTGTTCAATCGTAATTAAAGCCAGACCTTGCTCAAAAGCTTCTGCGACTTCCGTTGCCGTAAGTCCTCCTGTACCCACAAGAGGGACCCGGTAATTGACGTGCTTAATGATCGAAGAAAGCAGTGAATGATTTTCTTCCCTTTTTGAGGTAGGTTCATGCAAAGCACTGATATGTAAATAATCAATTTCTGTATGAACAAGACGATCAATCCACTCAAATGTATCTTCCACTTTATTTCCTAAATAGCCTTTTTCTTTGGGCGCTAATGTATATCCCACAATAAATGGTTTGCCCGCATGTGCTGCTCGACGCGTCACTTCACGAATAACTTCAAGTGCAAAAGTGAAGCGGTTTTCTGCGCTTCCTCCATAAGAATCACTTCGTTCATTGGCTTGCCTTGACGTAAACTGCTGCAGTAAACATTCATTTCCTCCGTCAATTTCCACTCCATCAAACCCTGCTTCCATAGCTCTTGTGGTAGCTTCGCCAAACGCTTGAACAATATAAGTTATATCGCGCTCGGTCATTTGAACAGGCTTTTTTCCTTTACGTTTGTGAGGCTTTTCACTAGGGCTAATTGCTTGCCACTTACTTTCCATTTCTACGCACTTTCTTCCCCCGTGCGATAGTTGAAGAATCGCTTTAGCTCCTCTTCTATGAATCATTTGGGTTAGTTGATGAAGCTTTCGTATGACCTGATCACGATGAATTCCGATTTGACCATGTGCTACTTGGCCATTTTCTGTGATAAACGCGGGGCCGATAATTACCGTACTGACGCCCCCTACTCGTTTTTCGTAAAAAGTCAGATCGATATCGGATATTTCCCCGTTTTCTCGTGAAGCGTATGTGAGTATAGGTCCCATTGCTAATCGGTTTTTCATCTCAAGAGCATCAACAAATTTAAAATGTTTAAATAACTTTTCATAGGCCGTCTTCAATTGATTCACACCTTTTTTCCCTTAGCTTGCCCATCTATAAGCGGAGTAGACATAGGCATAAAAAAAGAAATACCTTTATCGGCATTTCTTTTTACGTTGTTTTTCTTATTTTTTTGACCGGATAAAATACAAATTCGCTTTTTCCGACAATTCGTTTTTCATCAATAAGACCTAGACCGTTGCGGCTATCCATACTGTACAGACGGTTGTCACCCATTACAAATACTTCGTTTTTAGGTATTTGTACGGGTTCAAAATCTCCCGTAAGCTCCATATCCATGTTGTTGGCAATTTGACGATTCGTTTTTAAATAAGGTTCACTTACTTTTTTATCATCAATATAAAGCTGATCTTTTTTCATTTCGATTTTTTCACCTGGCAGACCGATTACTCTTTTTACATAATGCTTATTCTTAGCCTCATCTTTAATAATCACAATATCTCCGCGGCGAATATCATGGAGCGAATACGACAGTTTATTCACGAACAACCGCTCTCCGTTATGCAGCGTTGGGTTCATTGAAGCGCCTTCTACAATATACGGAGAAAATAAAAATGCGCGAATCATAAATACTAGAGCGATAGCGAAGATAATAGTTTTGAATATGCTGCGTAATTGATCGCTTTTTGTTTTTTCCGTAGTCAATATGCTTTGTCTCCTTTGTACAGCTCACTTTTCTTATGTAAAAAAGCAAGAAACCTCTTACTTTAACACTTATTCTAACTTAACCATAGAAAGAACTGAAATCAAATGTTTTATGTTATGTAAAAAAAGAACCTCTAACAAATGTTAGAGGCTTACATTACGCAAGTTTCGTCTTTACATCTCTTATTATAACATTAATTATATAAAAAAAGACTACCTTTTATGTAAAAATTATGTTTTTTACGCAAACTTAACTAAATCTTCACATTTAAAGGCGTTTCTCCATGTATAAAAAGTTGGGAGATACAATACTCTATAATCTCTCTTCGCCGCACGAGTCCAATAAAAATGTTTTGATCATCTACAACTGGCACAAAATTTTGTTCAGACGCGCGTGACAAAATACTTTCCATTTCGTCGTTAATGGTGATAGCTTCGTAATCGCGATGTCTTGGAACCTCCTCAATTCGTAGGTGTTCTAACTCATGGAGTTCTATATGTTCTAAGCTTTTTAGCTTCCATAACAAGTCTCCTTCTGTCAAAGTCCCTACATATTCTCCTTTTTGATTAATAAGCGGCACAGAAGAGTAGCGATGATACTCCATTTTCTCCAATGCTTGACGGATTGTTGACCGTGTCGATAGGGTAACCACTTCTTTTTTAGGAAGTAAAAAGAACGCAATATTCACTCATATTCTCCTTTTGTTATATATGCATTTTATTTTTGTTGTTTTGCTGAATCTGAAACAATATGAATATCGATGTTATGAGTCTGTCGCATAATTGTATTCACAATAGAGCCTTTTCGAATCTCTTCCCATCTTGTCCTCGCTGATTGCCCTAGTAAGATTTGAGTAACGCGATACTGCTTGGCTACGTTCACAATCACTGCAGCTGGTTTTTGCTTTTTAGCTTCTTCAACAATTAGCGATGCGTGGAAACGGTCAGCGAATGCCTGCCACTGTTTGATTTGTGTTTTCTCCCTCTCAGTCTGATCGCCTTTAAAAACATGGAGCAGCAGCAAATCTGCTTTCAATCGGTTCGCCATTCTCCAGCCTCTTCGAATCAATTTTTCAGCTGTTTCACTGTATTGAATGCACACTAAAATGCGTTCGCAAATACCTGTTACACCAATTTCATGGGAATGAATGAGCTTACCGTCCACTTCATCCGCTATTTCTCTGAGCGTTAATTCACGAAGGGCATGGAGATTTGCGAGCTTAAAAAAAGACTGCAGGCTTTGTTCAATTTTATGGACTTCGTATATTTTGCCTTCACGAAGACGCTTTTGCAGCTGTTCCGGTGTAACGTCGACAAGTTGAATTTCATCTGCTTGCTGAATAAATAAATCTGGCACCGTTTCACGAACTTTTACTTGGGTAACAGCATATACGAGGTCATGTACGCTTTCCATATGCTGAATGTTCATTGCTGACATAACTGAAATACCTTGGTTGAGCAGGTAAGAAACATCTTCAAAACGTTTTTTATGGCGGCTTGTCGGTACATTTGTATGAGCGAGTTCATCGATAAGGACAACTTTTGGCCGCCTTCTTACAATCGCCAGTAAATCAAGTTCTTGTAATTCTTTTCCTTTATAAAAAACGGTTTCTCTTTGGATTACTTCTAGATTTCCAATCATCGCCTTAGTCTCATTCCTGCCGTGTGTTTCTACATATCCAACTACGACATCTACGCCTTCTTTGACTAAGTCATGCGCATCTTGAAGCATTTTATAAGTCTTCCCTACTCCCGGTGCGGCACCGATGTAGAGTTTAAGCTTTCCGCGCTTCTGATCATGAAGTTCACGCAATAGTTCTTCCGGAGTTTTTCTTCGAAAGTATGGATGAGCTTCTTTTTCTTTCATTGTTCGTGCTCCTTTATCACACTCGCTTCAGTGCATGAAGCGAGTGCGTGTAATTAGCGTTCTCGTTGAACAGCTAAATTTAGCTCTACTACATTTACTCGTTTTTCACCAAAAGCCCCTTGCTGAGTATGTTCTTTGATTAACTCTTTTAGCGTCTGGGTTTTAATATGGGCTGCTTTTGCCACGCGCTCTACTTGTGCATATGCAGCTTGTGGCGTAATATCCGGATCGAGTCCAGAAGCCGAATTCGTGACGGCATCAATCGGAATCCCTTCTTTTGGTACCTCGTTTTCTTTTTTCCACGCCGCTACGGATTTCTCGATACGATTCGTAAGGTCTTTATTTGAAGGTGCTAAATTCAACGAGCCAGACCCTGCCCCGTTATAATCAATACTAGAAACTCTGCCGTGAAAAAATGCATTGCTTGTAAACTGCTGCCCAATCAGCTTAGAACCGATAACTTGATGATTGTTTGAATAGATTAGGCTGCCGTTTGCTTTACTTGGAACAGCTGTTTGAGCAATACCTGTCATCACAACAGGATAAATAAGACCACAAAGTATCATCATCATAATCGTTAAGCGAACAATAATGCTTCCCGTTCGTTCTGTTTGTATCATCGTTTCTTCTCCTCTACATCACAAATGAAAGTAATAAGTCAATCGCTTTAATCCCAATGAATGGAACTAATACCCCACCTAATCCGTAAATGAACAAATTTTTTCGCAGCAGTGCGTTAGAACTCATCGGCTTATAGGCAATTCCCTTCATGGCTAAGGGAATTAACAGCGGGATAATGACCGCATTAAAAATAAGCGCTGACAATACAGCAGATAGAGGTGAATTCAGCTTCATTACGTTAAGAGCCTCCATTTGCGGAATCGCCAAGGTAAACATCGCTGGAATAATCGCGAAATACTTAGCAATATCGTTTGCGATGCTGAATGTAGTTAAGGCACCCCTTGTCATTAATAGCTGTTTTCCGATTGAAACGACTTCAATGATTTTAGTGGGATCCGAATCCAAGTCCACCATATTTGCTGCTTCTTTAGCAGCTGAGGTTCCGCTGTTCATTGCTAAACCAACGTCAGCTTGAGCAAGTGCAGGGGCATCGTTTGTTCCGTCACCTGTCATCGCAACTAGCTTGCCTTGCTGCTGTTCGTATTTAATCACTTGAATCTTGTCTTCTGGCTTGCATTCCGCAATAAATTCATCTACTCCAGCTTCTTTTGCAATAGTTGCTGCGGTTAGCGGATTATCTCCTGTGCACATGACTGTTTTAATGCCCATTTTACGAAGTTCATCAAAGCGTTCTTTCATTCCTGGTTTTACCGTGTCTTTTAAATAAATCAAGCCATAAATTTTATCATCGGCGGCGACGGCAAGCGGCGTGCCACCAGCTCCTGCAATTTCGTTCGCTTTTTGCTGTAAATCAGAGGGAACCTTCCCGCCATTTGACTCTACCCATGCCGTGACGGCGTCCACTGCTCCTTTTCGTACAGATACATTCTGTAAGTCAATGCCGCTCATTCGCGTTTCAGCTTTGAATTCTACAAACGTTCCCTGCGTTTTTCTAAGGTCTTCTACTCCCATGCGAGTTTGGATAAAATCAACCACCGAGCGTCCTTCTGGTGTTTCGTCGTAAAGAGAAGAAACAAACGCCCATTTGTACAGTTCACGTTCGTCTACGCCTTCTACAGTCGTTAACTGATGAGCCATTCGGTTTCCAAACGTAATGGTGCCGGTTTTATCTAAAATAATTGTATTGATGTCACCAGCTGCTTCTACTGCTTTTCCTGACATAGCAATCACGTTAAACTGCGTGACTCGATCCATTCCAGCAATTCCAATGGCCGATAATAATCCTCCAATCGTCGTAGGAATAAGGCAGACGAGCAGTGAAATTAAAATAGCCGTGTCGAGTTGAAAATGTAAATAGTTTGTAAAGACAGGAAGCGTCACAACAACTAGTAAAAAAATAATCGTCAAACTTGTCAAAACCGTGTTTAGCGCAATTTCATTTGGCGTTTTTTGACGCTCTGCTCCTTCAACAAGCGAAATCATTTTATCTAAAAACGATTCACCTTGCTCACACGTAATTTTAATTGTAATTTCATCGCTGACAACTCTTGTACCTCCAGTTACAGAGTTAAAATCCCCGCCTGCTTCTTTCATAACAGGTGCCGATTCACCCGTAATAGCCGATTCATCAACAGACGCCAGTCCTTTAATAATTTCTCCATCTCCAGGAATCATTTCGCCTTGTGAAACGACGACGATATCTCCTTTTTTTAGTTGCGATGCCGAAACTTGTATCATTTGCCCGTTTTGAAGCTGATTAGCTGTAATATCGCCTTTAGATTTCTTTAATGAGTTTGCCTGTGCTTTTCCTCGACCTTCTGCTAATGCTTCTGCAAAATTAGCAAAAACAATGGTAAAAAATAACACGAGAGATACGGCAACATTAAATCCTGTGCTTACTGTACTTTCTCCGAAAAGGTCCGGAACAACGGCTAAAAAAAGCGTAATTATAAACCCGATTTCTACTACGAACATGATAGGGTTTTTTATCATCGTTCTTGGGCTGAGCTTGATAAAAGCCTGCTTTACTGATTGAATAAAAATCGATGAAGCTTGTGTATCCACAGAACCTTGAATATGACTGTTGCGATCCAATTCAATATTATTTGCAAAATTCCGTTTATTCATTATGATCCTCCGCTTTCTTGATTACAGTGTTAAATACTCAGCAACCGGCCCAAGCACAAGCACTGGGAAAAACGTAAGTGCTCCTACAATAACGGTAGTTCCAATTAAAATGCCGCTAAATAAAGACGTATCTGTTTTAAATGTCCCAGGTGTTTCGGGAACAAGCTGTTTGGATGCTAGTGAGCTCGATACCGCCAGCATCGTAATTAGTCCGAAGTAGCGTCCAATATACATAACGATTCCCGTTGAAATGTTCCAAAACGGCGTTGCATCACCGAGTCCTTCAAAGCCGGATCCATTGTTTGCTGCTGACGACGTAAATTCATACAGTGCCTGACTTAACCCGTGAAAGCCTGGATTTGATATACCTTCTATTCCTAAATGAGTGGTAAGTGCTACAGCTGTTCCTCCTAAAATTAGCAGCGGTTGCAAAATAAGCGTCACGGCGATTAGCTTCATTTCTTTTCCTTCAATTTTTTTACCTACGTATTCTGGTGTTCTTCCAACCATTAAACCTGATAAAAATACGGCGATAATGACGTACATCATGACATTCATAAATCCTGCTCCGACACCGCCGAATACGGTATTTAACATCATATTTCCAAGCGTTAACAACCCGGTAAGAGGCGTAAGAGTATCGTGCATGGTGTTGACTGCACCTGTTTCACTTGCTGTCGTCACGATGGCGTAAAGCGTCGACATGCCGACACCAAAACGGACTTCTTTCCCTTCCATATAACCGTTCGCTTCGTTCAAATGAAAAGCATCAAGTCTTGGATTGCCACCCCACTCTGTTACGAACGCTGTGCTTAAAATAACGATAAACAGCATACTCATCGCTACAAACAAAATGCGGCCTTGCTTACGCTTTCCGATCATTTTTCCGTATGTGAAAGGAAGTGCTGTTGGCAATAAAAGCATAAGGACGATTTGTAATACATTGCTCAACGCGTTAGGATTTTCAAATGGATGAGCTGAATTGACACCAAAAAATCCCCCTCCGTTGTTTCCTAGCTCTTTAATTGAAAGAAAAGAAGCAACTGGTCCCCTTGCTATTTGCTGTGTTGCCCCTTCTATTGTATGGGCAGTAACCGTTCCGCTTAACGTTTGAGGGACACCTAAAAACATAAATAAAATGCCTGTTATAAAAGCGATAGGAAGTAAAATACGCGTAATTGACTTTACAAAATCAACAAAAAAGTTTCCCATTTCTTTCCCTGCCAGCCCACGAATAAAAGCGATTGCTACTGCAAGTGCCGTTGCTGGTGCAGCAAACATCATAAATACAATGGCGGCCATCTGCGAGAAATAGGACAATCCTGATTCGCCGCTGTAGTGCTGCAAGTTCGTATTTGTCATAAAACTAATGGCCGTGTTAAAAGCAAGTGCCGGATCCATTCCTTTGATGTGGCTTGGGTTAAACGGCAGTACCCCTTGAAACCGGAAGATAAGGTACACCACAAAAATCATAAACGTATTCGCCAAAACAAGAGCAAATGCATATTGCTTCCACGTCTGATTAAGCCCTTTAATTCCTGCTGCTTTAAACATCACCGTTTCTATCTTTCCTATCAAGCTAGTGTTTTTATCGTTTGAAAACACATTCGCTATATAAATACCTACGGGCTTTGCAATAAGCGCTACAAAAACAAGCAGCAGCGCAACTGATAGTAGAAAAATCCCCACTTTTTATTCCTCCGCTTATTAAAATTGTTCTGGATTTAACAGTACATATACTAAATAAATTAAAACGAGAACTGAAATACCTGACAAAATGAACGACATGTTCACTTCTCCTCTCTGTCGTCTACTACATGAGACGACCAGCGAATAATTCCGTACATAGCAGTCGCTAATAAGGCAAGCGTTCCAAGCATCATCATATCCAAGTTGCTTCCTCCTAACTGTTTCCTGACAAAAATGATAGCTTCTAAGTTTAGTGACGGTTTCTTTTCATAAAGCATCACGTCCAAAAAAGCTAACCGCGAGACGTGATGCTATTTTTTTCCACTAAAAAACCGCAGAAGAGAGTTCTCTTCCGCGGTTTAATGCACGACAAATAAGCCGTGATTGACACGAATTTTTTACTCCCAAAACGCTTACGGAGTTAGCTGTCGGATTCGGGTTATGGAAGTAACCCTACTCAGTTAAGAGATTCACCCCTAGTACATACGTACAAAATATTGGGTCCCCCGCTCATAATTGATTAAGCGTATATTTGTTATTTAATTTTTAGACTTAATGATGACTTTTACTGCTGCGTTTAAAACTTTGATTAGCTAACGTAGACAAATAGCGGTTTGCTAGATCAAAAGATTGCTGGTCGCACATTGCCCGATATTCAATCATTTGAATCATTTGCTTAGATAAATGCATCCTGACGCTCCTTTCACCTATATTTTGAAAGGAGCGTACTATCCGCTGTTATAGAAAACGACCACGATTACACCATCCTCTCTCTTAACGCTTACGAAGTTAGCTGACGGGTTCGGGTCAAGAAAGTAACCCTACTCAATTAAGAGATTCACCCCTGATAATTGGGTCCTCCGCTCTTTCCTTCTCTTTCAGAAAAGACTCAGCGTTTCACAGTGGAACGTTTCATGAGAGTAATCTTACTCCTGTTAAAATTTACTGTCAACAACATTTTTTGAAATTTTAAAAGCTTTATTTTTCTATATTTATTCATTATTTTAAAATAATAATTCCAGAAGAAAAAAAGCGTTCTTATCGAGGAGATAAGAACGCTTTTTTTAGCTCATTTTCTCAATTTCATTTACAAGAATTGAAATAGCATCCGTTTTTGTTGCTTCACGCATTGTACGCTTCATTGTACTTGCCTGCTGCTGAAGCTCACTTACTTCACGTAAAAACAATTCTTTTGTTAACTGTTCTTCTTCTACAACCATACAGTAGCCTTTTTTCTTAAAAGATTGTGCATTTAAAATTTGATCTCCGCGACTCTGTGCTTTTGATAAAGGAATAATCATCATCGGTTTATGAAGAGCTAAAAACTCAAAAATGGCATTGGATCCACCGCGTGTAATCACATAATCAGTTGCCGCTAGAACATCAGGAAGCTGTTCGTTTACGTATTCTAACTGACGGTATCCTGACTCTTTTTCAAGGCTTGTATCAATATTGCCTTTTCCGCAAAGGTGTACAATTTGGAATTTCTTTTGCAGTTCAGGCAAAGACTCTCGAACGATTTCATTAATACGGCGTGCTCCTAAACTTCCGCCCATAATCGTTAAAATGGGGCGCTTATCATAAAAGCGTAGCCAGCTTTCCCCGTTCGCTGCGCTTCCGCTAAATAGCTCTTTTCGAATAGGTGAACCAACAACCTGCACTTTTTCTTTTGGAAAGTAGTTTGCGGCTTCATCAAAAGAAGTAAAAATTTTAGTGGCAAATTTCTGCGCAATTTTATTTGCCAGTCCCGGTGTTAAATCACTTTCATGAATGAACACGGGAATGTTTAAAGATTTAGCAGCCATTACCACAGGAACTGTGACGAAACCGCCTTTTGAAAAAACAAGAGAAGGCTTTAGTTTTTTCAGCACGCGACGTGCATCGCCAACCCCTTTTGCTACTCGAAATACATCTTTTACATTTTCCATATCTACATATCGACGCAGCTTCCCGCTTGAAATCGCATGATATGGAACGTTTAATTTTGTAATTAATTCTTTCTCAATACCATTGTGAGAACCGACATAATGGATATCCCATTTTTCACTGTCTAATTCTTTCATGATGGCAATGTTTGGCGTTACGTGCCCCGCTGTTCCGCCTCCGGTAAAAACGATAACTTGCTTACTCATTTTTTCTTCCTCTCTTTGCATCACTTAATCGATCTGTTTTGACATCAATTTTTATCTAATCTTTTTAGCATGCAATCTGACATGTAAAACGATGGTTTTATTATAGCATTTTTCTTTTTACATATGTATGATAAGGCGTATAAAAGCATGCTATACTTTTCATAAGGAGTGATGATAATGAACAAATCTGTACCTGCAGTAAAAGGTGACACAGTGGATTCCGAAACGCGCTGTACGCACTATCATACGGATAAAGATATTATCGCAATAAAATTTTATTGCTGTCATACATATTATCCATGCTATCAATGTCATAACGCACATGCGGATCACGACATTAAAAGATGGCCAACATCTATGTTTAATGAAAAAGCTATTCTTTGCGGAGTATGTAAACATGAGCTCTCAATTAATGAATATTTAACCTGTAACTCGACTTGCCCTCACTGTCGTTCTTCTTTTAATCCCGGATGCAGCCTGCATGGACACATTTATTTTGAACAAAAAAGCTGAACAAAATATCGTTCAGCTTTTAAAATAATTGCTCATCTATATTGATAATGGAAGGAAGCAGACCTGGGAACAGTTCCTCAAGTTCTTCTAAACGCAAGGAATAATAGTGCTGCGTACCTTCTATACGTAGTTTGATAATTCCAGCTTCGCGAAGTACTTTAATATGATGTGATAGCGTTGATTTTGATACATTTAATTTTTGATAATACGAACAGGTCTGCTCCTTTCTTGTCGCTAAACACTGTACAATTCGCAGCCGGTTAGGATCACTCAACGCATGTAAAATAGGCGTTAATTTAATTTCAGATTTCGGTGGTTGATAAGGTTTTCTCATGCTTAAAATATAACACAGCTTCTTTTGTGTATCAATGTTCGATAACTTTCGAACTAAATTCCTTGCACTGTTATTTAATCGGTGTTATAGTTTCATTGTTCGATGATATTCGAACTTATCTTCATTTTAATCGTAAATTGAATGAAAGATTAAAAACAAAACAAATAATATAAAGCACCATCATTATTAAAGGAGGAATCATCCATGATTCATTTACAAGCTTCAATGAAAGTTAACCCAGCAAAAAGAGAAGAATTTTTAGAAAACGTACAAGAACTAATTAAGCATTCTTTACAAGAAGAAGGAAACAGCAACTATCAACTATTTGAAGATGCTTTTACACCTAACACATTTATGATGATTGAAGAGTGGAAAAGCGAAGAAGCAATTCAAGCACACAATAAATCAGCTCATTTCCAAAGTTTTGTAGCATTTGCTCAAACTGGCGTACTTGTAGCACCTTTAGATGTAAAAACATTACAAGGCTAAAAATAACTTCTTTGAAAGGATGACGCATCATGAATGAAGCAATTCGTACAATTCAAGATCATCGTTCTATCCGTCAATATACAGACGAAGCAGTAAGCGACGAGCATTTAGATACAATTATTCAATCTGCTCAGTCAGCCGCTTCTTCTATTAACGGACAGCAAGTAACTATTATTAGCGTCCAAGATAAAGAAAAGAAGAAAAAGCTTTCAGAGCTTGCGGGCAACCAAGCGTGGATTGACCAAGCTCCTCTATTTTTAATCTTTTGTGCAGATTTTAATCGTGCTAAGATTGCAGCTGAGCTTAACGATGCGCCTCTTGGCGTAACCGATGGGCTTGAGTCAATTTTAGTGGGGGCAACCGATGCTGGAATTTCTTTAGAAGCAGCAACAGTTGCAGCAGAGTCACTCGGTTTAGGTACAGTACCAATCGGCGGAATTCGCAGAAAGCCACTAGAAGTCATTGAACTCCTAGATTTACCGGAATACGTATTCCCAGTAAGCGGTCTTGTCATTGGACATCCGGCAGATCATTCTGCGAAAAAGCCTCGATTACCACAAGCTGCTGTGCACCATCGTGAAAGCTATAATCATGACTTAAAGTCATTGATTCAAGACTATGATGCTGAAATGGCAGAGTATATGAAAAAGAGAACAAACGGTGCAGATGACCGCAACTGGTCACAAACTGTATCCGCTATTTACAAAACCATTTATTATCCAGAAGTTCGAGCGATGCTTGAAAAACAAGGATTTAAATTCGAATGATCAAAAGCTGCGATAAACATCGCAGCTTTTTTTATCTACTTTAACAGCGTCTTGAATAGACTAAAAGTAATACTCGATAAATGAGGTGTTTGGATGGAGTTTATTTTAATTTGTAATTTTCTTTTAGGTGCAACGGCAGCGCTTTTATTGATACCGGCTTTTACAAAAAAGAACACCCTTCACGTGACTTTGCTGTCTCTCCTTTTCCTCCTTTCAATTGTTCCAACCTTTCTTCTCGCTAATCCACATATCGGCGTTTTACCTTGGGCTATTCGAGACGGTCTTCTATTGTTTTCCGCTTTCCTTTTCTTTTATCTAACCTTCACTTTAAGCAGATGGAAAACACTTTTGTTTTTTCTTCTCCTTTTACTGTCAATTGCTCCTCTTGCCTACGTCGTATATGATGACTTCACGCATACGTATATAGATGCCAATATCGGACTTGGCCTAGGCTTTTTATTGACGTGGCTCTTAACAACCTTGTACAATATTTTGGCTATTCTTCGATTTTTCCGTCAGAAATCTCAGTAAACACGTTAAAAGTTAACAAACAAACGAATAGTTGATTTTATTTAGTATACGCTAACAACTGCACAGTCCTTCTCTTTACATAAAGCTGTGTATACTAAAAAAGGAGTGATACTTGATGAAACGACTATTCGTAATGGTAGCAGTGATTGCCTTCTTGGCACTTAGCCGCATGTTAGTATTTGCCGCTGAAACACCTCCTGCTGCAGATGAGCGACCAGCTCAAAATGCAGAAGTTCGTATCGTTCATGCTTCACCGGATGCTCCAGCTGTAGACATTTTTGTGGATGACAAAGCTTTAGTAGAAGGAGCAAAGTTTAAAGATGTCTCCAACTCTCTGCCTTTGTCAGCTGGTTCTCATAAAGTAGAAGTATACGAAGCGAAGACAAAAGGAACAAAAGATTCCATCATCGAAGCTACCCTTGTTGTAGACGGTGGAAAATCGTATACAGTAGCCGCTGTAAATAAAGCCGAAAATCTTGAACTGCAGGCTTTCACGAATAATAAGCAAGGGATGGATGGAAAAGCAAGCTTACGTGTTGCTCATTTATCTCCTGATGCTCCTGCGGTAAACGTAGGTCCTAAAGGGGCTGCTCCTTTATTTAAAGATCTGTCTTTTAAAAGCATTTCAGGTTATCAAGTAGTAAATCCGGGTTCGTATGATTTATCTGTTTCCACAGCAGACGGAAAAGAAATACTAAGTCTTCCTGGAACAAATCTTCAAAGCGGTAAAAACTATACGGTTCTCGCAGTAAATACTGCTGATAAGCTTGAGACCATTGTTTTACAAGATAATTAATTAAAAAAACGTCATTTCAATTGAAATGACGTTTTTTATAGACTGCGCTGAATGAATTCTTCTTTTTTGTACTCATAGGTAGAAATATCGTTCCACAATCGTTTTGAAAGCTCGTATTTCATACCTTCATATTTTTTTCTAGCACGTTCGCTCGAGCGTAACTGCTCCCTGAAATTAATTCGTTCATTCCAGTAAGGTGATTCACTGACCGTTACGTACACATGACTTCTTCTAGCATCATGTGGAATGAGCTTACGAGCATTCTTAGCGGTCATAATTGGAGGGTAATGTGCAGCTGGAACGCCTTCTTTTAATAAGACGAACATCTCTTTTTCCGCTACGTATACGTGAGATTTATTTTTTAATATAGCGCGCACTTCATTTATGTCTTCTTCGCGTTTGACGCCGATTAAAATATCAACGATTGGTGAACCTGCCAATCCTGGAACGGACGTGCTTCCAATATGTTCGATGTCTACTGAAAAATCTTTTAGTGTATTAAGTAACGCTTCTTTTTCCATTTGATACAAAAGCGACCACTTTGTTTCATACTGAACAATCTTTCGCATATCAGTTTCCACCCTTTCACTTTTTTATACTGTACCATGTTTTAAAATAAAAAGAAAGAATTTTCTAACTATTTACTTTTTGTTTATGCTATGAACTTTTCCATCGATATAGACAGGCTTTGTATTATTTTATATGTTTTTGTTGTTTTTATTCTGAATGTTTCATAATTGTGGATGTTTCCTCCTCCAAAAGATAGATACTCTTTTATGTGCTATCTCTCCTCTATCATATTCACATTCAGCTGCTTTATACTATTTTACATTTTTTCTAGTATAAAACATGTCCTCAAAACATCGGTGAACAAAGGACTATAGACCTTTAAATGCCCTTAATATCCCTACATTTCACCTTTGATATAATTATATTTTACATTAATGTAAAATTTTATCGTTAAGGATGGCAGATAGTTCAAATTCATTATACAATTGAAATTCGACATATAGTATGATGGATAATATCGGCATTATGAGATAATAGTAGATTTAACTCAAAATTTTGGGCTATTTGCCGATATATGCTTTGTATACTAATTAACTTATGTTGAAATTTGTAATTTGCAAGGAGGAAAAAATGAATAAAAAACATGTCATGTACACAGCCGTTTCTTCTGTTCTTTTAAGCTCTTCATTGCTTTTGCATTCGATTGACGCAGATGCAGCTGAATCGGCCAAAGTAACTGCTACATCGTTAAATGTACGTGCAACGCCTAGTACAAGCGGCGCTATCGTTGGAAAAGTAACGAAGGGAAACACCGTTAATATAGTAGATGAAAGCAAGGGATGGGCTAAAATTACGTATAACGGTAAAGAAGCTTGGATTTCATCTCAATACATAAACAAAACACAAACAAACAGTACGTCTACGGCAAATTCGACATCCAAGTCAGCCGTTGTTAACGCCAGTTCATTAAATGTTCGCTCTTCTGCGAGCACAAGCGCGTCTATCGTGACGAACTTATCCCGAGGTTCCAAAGTAACGGTGGTAAAAGAAAGCGGATCCTGGTCACAGATTAAAACAGCATCAGGTCAAACGGGCTGGGTAGCGAGTCAGTACCTACAAGCAGGCTCCGGTTCTTCTACACCGACTAGTAACTCGGGTTCTACAACATCCAAGTCAGCTGTTGTTAACGCTAGCTCATTAAACGTTCGCTCTTCTGCGAGCACAAGCGCATCGGTCGTGACGAACTTATCCCGGGGTTCCAAAGTAACGGTGGTAAAAGAAAGCGGATCCTGGTCACAGATTAAAACAGCATCAGGTCAAACGGGCTGGGTAGCGAGTCAGTACCTACAAGCAGGCTCCGGTTCTTCTACACCGACTAGTAACTCGGGTTCTACAACATCCAAGTCAGCTGTTGTTAACGCTAGCTCATTAAACGTTCGCTCTTCTGCGAGCACAAGCGCATCGGTCGTGACGAACTTATCCCGGGGTTCCAAAGTAACGGTGGTAAAAGAAAGCGGATCCTGGTCACAGATTAAAACAGCATCAGGTCAAACGGGCTGGGTAGCGAGTCAGTACCTACAAGCAGGCTCCGGTTCTTCTACACCGACTAGTAACTCGGGTTCTACAACATCCAAGTCAGCTGTTGTTAACGCTAGCTCATTAAACGTTCGCTCTTCTGCGAGCACAAGCGCATCGGTCGTGACGAACTTATCCCGGGGTTCCAAAGTAACGGTGGTAAAAGAAAGCGGATCCTGGTCACAGATTAAAACAGCATCAGGTCAAACGGGCTGGGTAGCGAGTCAGTACCTACAAGCAGGCTCCGGTTCTTCTACACCGACTAGTAACTCGGGTTCTACAACATCCAAGTCAGCTGTTGTTAACGCTAGCTCATTAAACGTTCGCTCTTCTGCGAGCACAAGCGCATCGGTCGTGACGAACTTATCCCGGGGTTCCAAAGTAACGGTGGTAAAAGAAAGCGGATCCTGGTCACAGATTAAAACAGCATCAGGTCAAACGGGCTGGGTAGCGAGTCAGTACCTACAAGCAGGCTCCGGTTCTTCTACACCGACTAGTAACTCGGGTTCTACAACATCCAAGTCAGCTGTTGTTAACGCTAGCTCATTAAACGTTCGCTCTTCTGCGAGCACAAGCGCATCGGTCGTGACGAACTTATCCCGGGGTTCCAAAGTAACGGTGGTAAAAGAAAGCGGATCCTGGTCACAGATTAAAACAGCATCAGGTCAAACGGGCTGGGTAGCAAGTCAGTATTTACAAGCTGATTCCGGACAGTCTTCACAAACAGCCCAGTCGATTCAAATTACAAAAGCTTCAAATTTACGCAGTCAGCCGAGCTTAAGCGCGGGCATTATCCGTGTAGCAAAAGCAGGCGAACGATTCAAAAAAGTAGGCGAAACGAATGACTGGGTGCAAATTCAGTACTCTGCAAGTCAAACAGCATGGGTGTCAAAAGGGTTAACAGCTGCGGCTGGTTCTACAACTTCAGCTAGTTTGCCTTCCCCATCTGCTGCTTTAAAAGATAAAATTATTGTGGTAGACGCTGGGCACGGCGGATATGACCCTGGCACTTCAGGCAAGTCATCGATTGAGAAAAACCTAGCGTTAACAACCGCAAAACTTGTGGCAAGCCGCTTAGCTAATGCCGGAGCAAATGTATTTATGACGCGTTCAAACGATACTTTTATTTCACTGAGCGGACGTGTGAACGTTAGTGAAGCAAAGCATGCAGATGCATTTATCAGCGTTCACTATAACGCTTCTACTTCATCTTCTGCAAACGGCATCGCATCATTTTATTACAGTGAAGCTAAAGATAAAGAATTAGCAAAATACATTCAAGAAAGCATGGCTGAAAATGCGCCTTCTATGAAGGATATGGGGGTTCGTTTTGGAGATTATTATGTTACTCGAGAAAACAACCAGCGTGCTGTACTTCTTGAATTAGGCTTTTTATCAAATGCTCACGATGAGCAAATTGTTTCTTCTAATGCGTATCAGCAGCAAATATCTACAGGTATTTATCAAGGAATTGCTCGATACTTTGCAGCTAATAAATAATAAAAGCCCTCATAATGAGGGCTTTTATACTACCAGCTTGCTTTTTTAACACCTGGGATTTGTCCTTTGTAGGCCAATTCCCTAAAAGCAATGCGTGACATTTCAAATTTTCTAAGATAGCCTCGAGGGCGACCGGTAACGCGGCAGCGATTATTTAAGCGCGTTGGTGAAGAATCTCTAGGCAATTTTTTTAACGCTTCGTAATCTCCTTTTTCCTTCAACTCTTGGCGCAATTGCGCATATTTCGCTACTATCTCTTGGCGCTTTTGTTCTTTTACAACTTTTGATTTTTTAGCCAAACTCTTTGTCATCCTTTCGCTTTATCAATTTTTATTTGAAATACGTAATCATTACGATTTAATCGTTTTGAGCAAGTTACTTTTTAAATTTAATCATATTTTCTTCATTTTTTCAACTTGTTTGCTTCCACGCTTACATGTATCCTCTCTCCTAAACTGCTGTATAAACATAAATAAAATTGTATGTCAAATGTAATTAATTCCTTCATCTCCTATATCATACAAAGAGCCCTACATATTCCATTTTGTAGGAGGATTTGTATTTACAGATAATATTTCAATAATATTACAGTTCATTTACATATTAATAACTTCGACAAATTTAGCGGTTATCTAGTATATAATCATCTTAGAAATTCCAAAAATAATATTTTGTGTACTCAATAAAATATAAAAGTAAAGGTGATTAAAAAATGAAATCGACTGGTATTGTAAGAAAAGTAGATGATTTAGGTCGTATCGTAATTCCTAAAGAGTTAAGACGTGTTCTTGAAATAGATGTAAAAGATCCTGTTGAAATTTTTGTCGAAACAGATCGAATTATTTTAAAGAAATATGAGCCGAACGGTGCTTGTGCGATTACTGGTGAAGTATCTTCTGACAACGTAACAATCGCAGATGGCAAATTAACTTTAAGCCGCGAAGGTATGGAGTTATTACTTGAAGAGTTAAAACAACGTAATTTCTAATAAAAAGAAAAACAGTTGCATGTAAGCAGCTGTTTTTCTTTTTATTAAAGTTTTTTCTTCGCTTTCTGATTTTCAGATGCTATACTCAGAAGCGAATACATAATAAAGGAGCCTTTTATCATGACAGTTGAACAAATGACTCATCACTTTTTAGCACATCGAAACGTAACTAATGAATTAATCAACAAAATTGAAGCAGGTCACTACGAATACAAGCCTGCCCCGACATCTATGTCAGCTTTTGACTTATCTACGCATATTTTAACATCCTTTTATGCATTTGCATCAGTGGTAAAATCCGGTGATTTATCTCCACTTGGTCAAAAAGCTGATTTTGGCGGTAAGTCATTATCGGACCTTGCAGCTGAATATACGAACAAAACAGTAGACGTATTACGCTCACTTAGCGAAGATGACTTAAACAAGACCATTGACGCAACTGCAGCGTTTGGAAGAAAGCTTCCTGGAAGACAGCTTTTACAAATGGCCATTGACCATGAAATTCATCATAAAGGAAATTTATACGTCTACGTACGTGAGATGGGTCATACAGATCTTCCTCTATTTGTTCAGTTCGGTTAATGGTTATAAAATAGTTCGACTTGTAAGCGCCCAAGCTAGAAGTTTGGTGCGCTTTTTCTTTGGAGTTTTCGGCATAATAAGTAAGATATATGGTATAATTCTATCAATAACTTCATATCTACTATTCAAAGCTTGTTTCTTCTTATAAAACGATCGTCATCATCTTTTACAAAGGAGGAATCACTTCATGAGTCAAACTGTTAATCAACAAAAAATTGCTCAAGTGTATCATCTTCCGTTTGTTTCTTCATTTGGAGGAAGTGCTATGAACCTTCTTTCTCCTCAAGCTGGCGAACATATTTTAGATATTGGCTGTGGCACTGGCGAATTTATTTCGCAGCTCAATAAGCTTCATGTCCGTGCAACGGGTATCGATTGCTCTGAAAATATGATTGAACAGGCTCGTCATCAGTACCCGACTCTATCCTTTGAACAGTTAAACGCCCTTAACCTTCCTTATTACGAACAATTTGACGCAGTTTTTTCCAATGCAACTTTACACGATATCCGTCCCCCTCACCTTGTCATTAAAAACATTTACAATGCTTTAAAACCAAATGGCCGATTTGTAGCAGAATTTTGGGGAAAAGGAAACATGGACGAAATTTTCACAGAAATCATTCGTCAATTTAAAACGTTTGATATCCCTTATAACGATGTAGATTTCCCATGGTACTTCCCTTCTGTAGCTGAATATTCTTCTCTTTTGGAATCACAGAATTTTCAAGTCACCACGGCCATACACTACAGCCGGCCCCTCTTGTTAAAAGGGGAAAACGGCTTGCGTAATTGGCTCGAAACAAATGCAGCCCCTCTTTTTGCTCACGTGACGACAGAAACTAAAAATGTCCTCATTACGCGCTTAGAAAATCGAATGCAAGACAAACTATTTCAAAACGGATCTTGGCTAGCAGAAGCTAAACATATACGTGTACATGCTGTAAAACGAGATTAAAAAATGGACGTGATTCTATTCACGTCCATTTTCGTTAAAGTGCAGCCAATATCCTTTTCCTCGAATCACTTCGATTTCTAAATATGTTCCTATTTTTTTGCGAACCCGGTAAATCAGCGCATTCAGCTCTTCCGCTGCTACCAGAATTTCTCCATTTGACTCTACTCGTTCAGGCCAAACGCTTTTTTTTAATGCTTCTTTTGAAACAAATTGATTGTTATATTCTAGAAGGTAAGCTAAGCACGCGTATTCTTTATCTGACAGAATATACGTTTCCTCTTTTACTTTTACTTTCTGCAAAATTGGATCTAATGTGTAAAATGGCTTATTTATTTGTTTTAGCAAAGGTCCTAAATCGAGGGTTGCATCCATATCATCATTTCTAAATACTAAAGCTGCCTCCTCATTTGCTAAGGTAATGACATCCTGCTCTTTCAAGAAACGAGGGGTTCCAGGCTGTAACTCTTCTCCGTTTACTTTTGTCCCGTGTTTACTAAACAAGTCTGTAATGAAGAATGCGTTGCTTTCGTACGTTACTTCAAAATGCTTGCGTGAAATGTAAGCACTTTGAAAGGCCAGATAAGGCTCCCATTCTTCACTGCTTCGTCCGATAATACAAGCTTTATCTTTTGGAATAGGCACGGAAGCTCCTTCATCAAAAGGAGCACCGTTCCGAATAATCAACATACCGTTCATTGTTTGCTCACACTCTTTTTTAAAATTTTCTGACTCTTATCATGTAATTATAACACTCACATTTATTGAGATTTCTTCCAACTTTGGATAACATCATAGTATAGTCAGTTATATGATAAAGGTTGTTGCCATGTAAGTAAACCTTTAGAGCAGTCCTTTTCTAACTGAAAAAATACGTATTCTTTGCCCTGCTGTAACGTGGATACAATTTTTTTGTAAAATAATTTGTTTTTTAGTAACTTTGACATATGTTCTCTCTTTTTAAAGCGGAGTAAAATAGGAAAATACGTGAAATATTTACATAATGGAGGAAGACCAATGGGACGTTTGCCAAAAGATAGAGAAATTCAAGCGATTAAACGACGCGTTGCACTGGTATTGTTAATTATTGGATCATTTATTTTAACAGGTGCTAGCTTTAGCGTTTATTGGTTTATGATGTTAAAAATATAAGATTTTTTTATAAAATAAAGAAAAAAGACATGGTTTTGTTCCCATGTCTTTTTTAGGTTTATTCTTTCTCAGACACTCCCGCAGATTGAAACGTAGCCATATTAGCAATCATCAGCGAAGCCGAGTGCAGCAGCGGAAATGTAACAGCAGCTCCACTTCCTTCACCTAACCGAAGATTGAGGTTGAGAAGCGGTTTCTTGCCAAGAAGCTTCATTGCACACGCATGACCTTGTTCAACAGATTCGTGACTAGCAAACATATAGTCTCTTGCTTGTGTATTGATTTCTGTCGCCAGAAGAGCTGCAACTGTACAAATAAAACCATCTACTAAAATAGGAATACGGTGAGCAGCTGCCGCCAGCATAGCACCTGTCATCCCTGCAATTTCAAGCCCCCCTATTTTACTAATAATATCAATCGGATCCTGAGGGTTGATGTGCCTGTTTTGCAGCGCTTCTTCAATTACCTTCACTTTGTGGCGCAGTTGTTCGTCAGAAATCCCTGTGCCCATTCCTGCAAGCTTAGAGACTTTTTCTCCTGTCAATACAGCTAAAATAGCCGTGCTTGACGTAGTGTTTCCGATGCCCATTTCTCCCACAATCAAACATTTAATTCCTTGGGCAATAAGCTCTTCAGCTTCTTCATATCCGACTTGAACAGCCAATTCTGCCTCACTGCGCGTCATCGCGTCTTCTTTATAAAAACTTGCTGTGCCCAGCTTCACTTTGCGTTGTACAAGGTCCTTGTGGGAAAGGTCAGAAGCAATGCCGATGTCAATCAGTTTGAACTGGGCATCTATTTGCCCGCTAAACACGTTAATAGCTGCTCCTCCCTGCAAAAAATTCAGCGCCATTTGTGCCGTTACGTCTTGAGGATAAGCTGAAACTCCTTCTTTTACAATTCCATGATCGCCTGCAAAAACGAGGACTCCTGGCGGCGTGACTGTCGGAAAGGTTTCCCCAGTCATGGCCGCTAATTCAACTGCTATTTCTTCGAGCCTTCCAAGGCTTCCTATCGGTTTGGTTAATGTATCAATATAGCGTGCCGCTTTTTCGCCAGCGCTTGTTTGAAGCGGTGGAATATAAACGTTTATCATATGTACAGCTCCTTTATTTCAGCAAATGTCTACCGTTTAATTTAACAGGATTTTGTTTATTCTGGCTAGTCTTTTTTAAAGTAGATAATTGGATAGAGTTCCCAAGACTTAGTTATACTAGTAAGAGTTGCGTATAGGCAGTATGTTGAAAGGAAAGATTTTATGACAACGAAACAGCACAAAAAGGAAAAGGCAGGTCGGCTCATTTATCGCTACATTATGATGTTAATTGGAGCTTCCTTGGCTGCCGTTTCTATCGAATTATTTTTAGTCCCAAATTCCGTCATTGACGGCGGTATTATCGGTATTTCTCTAATTTTAGTTTACTTAACAAAATTGCCGTTCAGTCTTCTTATCATCATCTTTAATCTCCCTTTTTTATATAGTGGATACAAACAAATTGGTCGTAGCTTCTGCTTTTCATCTATGTTTGCAGTTGTTGCTTTATCCATTGTAGAATCTCAATTGCACCATGTTCCAGCTGTAACATCTGAACCGCTTCTTGCTACTGTATTTGGCGGGCTGCTGTTAGGAGCAGGTGTAGGAACGGTCATTCGTCACGGTGGAGCATTAGACGGAACTGAGATTTTAGGTATTTTATTAACAAAAAAAATCCCGTTTTCTGTAGGCGAATTTGTGATGTTTTTAAATATCTTTATTTTCGCTTGGGCAGGGTTCGTGCTAGGTTGGGAACAAGCCATGTACTCGATCCTTACGTACTATATTGCTTCTAAAACAATCGATGCGATTATTCAAGGGCTTGATGAAACAAAAGCAGCTTTTATTGTTTCAAATCACTATGAAGAGCTATCAGACGCTATTACGCATCGTCTAGGCCGCGGCGTGACGAAACTGTATGGTAAAGGCGGATTTGAAGGTACAGAAAAAGAAGTCATATACGTAGTTGTGACGCGTTTAGAAATTACCAAGCTTAAAACTATTATTTCTGAAATTGATCCACATGCATTTACAACCATTATGGATACCCAGGAAGCGCAGGGCGGCAAATTCAAATCAGCCATTCACTAACTATACATAAGCGTGGATTTCTCTGAGCATGCTAATAGCTGACTACCTGTAAAGGAGCTCACCACAATGAAAGAACAAATGTCCAACTTATTTCATCAATTAAAACAGTCGGTTTCCGATGTATCTGATAAGTTATATGACAAAGTACATACGCTGCAATCATCACCAGGAGTCAGTGTTTTTGAACTGTATGAATGGATTAAAGAAAATCCAAGCACAAGCGTACAAAAGCAAACGCTGCTCGGGATTTCGTACTCTTTCTATACACTCCACGCAGACGGCGTTTTTTTCTATATGGAAACGAAATATGATTATTTACTTTACATGACTATTTATAGTCCAACACGTCATTATTTCACCTATCATTCTTACAGAGATTCTTTATCAACAGTGACTCCCTTGACGTTTCCTATTACTAAATAATAAAAAGCTCCTCAATCGAGGAGCTTTTTTTATATGGTTATCTTCCTTTTCGGACTTTAAAGATAAACAGCGCAAGTAAAAAACCGCTCGTCGCAGTTACTATTTTCCACGCGTTTAAGATTGGATTTTTTTTCAAGGTCCTGCTCCTTCCTTGCGGCTATACTAAAAATAGGATGGCCGCCTTTCAAACAGCTAGTCCAACTTCCCCCTACTATTCATACCATCATCTAACATATAGCCCACCGACATTTTCATCAATTTCACTTTTCATACTATAACATATTTTTGCCATTTAGTAGAAGTCTTAAAAGTAAAAGCTGTACTTCTCTTAAAAAAAACGGTATTGAACCCCTTCATTTTCTTTACCGTTCATTTTTTGATAAAGGTTTTGAGCAACTTTATTTTCACTGCTGCACTCAGCGGTCATTCCTGCAAACTCATACTTTTGAGAATAGGCAAGGCAAATCTTAAACAAACGTTCACCAATTTTATTTCCTCTGTTTAAAGGAGATACGTACAAATCTTTTAAGACGCCTGTTTCTTTAAAATAATGGGTGCTCCACGATACGTACACCGTCGCAAAACCTACTAGTTTCCCTTCCAATTCAGCAACAAACTGGATACCGTAGGAAGGATTATTCAATAGACGCTTAATATGTAAAGTTAAAGCTTTCCGGGAAGGGTCAGGCTGCTCGCAGAATTTCACTATATATTCTTGCATTAACGTAGCCAGTCGCTCTCGATCAGTTTCAACCGCCTGTCGAATGACAACCATTTAATCACTCCTTTTAGCTCAACGCTCTTAACATAATTCGATAGCTATACTTTTTTTCCTTTCGTTTTCGTGAAAAGCTCCCTACTTTTACACAAGGGGATATTTAAAGCAAACAACCTTATACGGCTTATGGTTGAGGAGAGAAAATACGCTGTTTTAAAAAAAGGTTGCAAACAGCAACCTTTTTTAGTTAGCAAGCGCATAATTTCGTAAGAATAAACCTACGCAGCCGCTGATTACAATCAGTCCTCCTGCCGTTAGAAACGCCGCCGTCACATTTAGCGAAGCAACAGCGCCAAGCAGCAGCACCGAAAGCCCAAACGTCACATATGAAACGCTCAGCGTAGCGGAAAGCACCTTAGGAAGCTTTTCTAAAGGAACGGCCGTTTGTGTAAGCGTGTAAGAACACGTAGCGCTTATTTGAAGGGCAATGCCAATAGTAAAACTAAGTAAAAGGGAAAGAAACGGCACAGATATCACTCCGAACAATAATGTAAAGAAACCTGAAAAAAGACTGCCTAGTATTACGATATGATAAAGACTTCTCTCTTGCTCAACTGAAATCTTCAGCAAAACGAAACCACCAAGAACCGTTCCAACAAAAAAACTGCTGTTAATATATCCCCACCAAGCTTCATTTTTATTTAATATTTCTTTCACAAACACGTAGACAATAGCTGATGCCCAAACGCCGGCAGCCATCCCTTCTAAAACCTCCATGACTAATAAAACCCGCAGGCGCGGATAATGCCAAATTAGCTTCCATCCCTCTTTTAACCCTTGTTTTTGCTTTGTTTTAGAAGAATGAACGTTCATGCGAATGGCCTGCATGAATATGAGTGACAAACTAAATAACGAAAATGACAGCCATAAAAGGCCGGTAGCATCCCAGCTAATAATCAGAAAGCTTCCAAGCGGATAGGCTGCAATTTGAATCGTTTGATCCGTGACATTAAACATACTGTTCCATTTTAACAGCTTCTCTTTATCTACTAAATGAGGAAGCATAGAGCTTTGAACCGGAGCTGCCCACCCATCGAAAAAAGCAATAAGCGCCACGCAGCACAGCATGCTGATAAGCGACATATGCCACAAGAAAAACATAGACAAAACACTGGTTTTTAACAGCTGAGACACCACAAGAATACGCTTAGCTCTGTAGCGATCTATAAGAAAAGGCACCGTAAAACTGCTCAAAAACTTAGCAGCCGTAATGGTAAACGGAATGCATGAAAGCAGCACAGGAGAACTATTTTGAGCGTAAAGAATGCTTATTAACGCAACAATATATAATACATCTGCTAAATTAGCTTGGCTTTGACCAAACCATAAAAAAAGTACGGAACGATTTTTCACGACAATCCCTCTTTCTTTTTAGTATGACTGAAAAGAAAGAGAATCCTACACGTAATCAACCCCTTTATATAACGGCTTGCTTTTATCGACTTATTACAATCGTATGCTTTTTACAGAACACAACTTTTTTATATATTAAAAAATACAAACAGTTAAACAGTATGGTAAAAAATCAAGAAATTGTCGTGAAAACGAAGTTAGATTAACTATAGAATATCAGAGTTATAGAATCAATACTTTTTACATAATTTTCTTTTTTCTTCTTCTTTACTTCTAAATAACCTAAGCTTGTCATATACATAGATG
This sequence comes from Priestia megaterium, assembly GCF_009497655.1. Taxonomy (NCBI): domain Bacteria; kingdom Bacillati; phylum Bacillota; class Bacilli; order Caryophanales; family Bacillaceae; genus Priestia; species Priestia megaterium. Next base: position 3,005,085 of record NZ_CP023317.1, read on the forward strand.
GACGAGTACTCCCATTAAAATTTAACGTATAGGGTGAGGAATATTTTTTCGAGAGTGGTTTCGATTTGCTGTGGCAGCTTATTAATTGGACTAGGGCTAAACGGGTTTATTGCTCCGTATCACTTACTAGACGGTGGACTTATAGGATTTGGGCTTATCGTATATTATGTGTTTGGAACTCCTATCGGAATGTCCATTTTCTTTTTGAACGTACCTGTCTATTTATATGCTTTTTTTCGTCATCGCCAAAACTTTTTTTATGGAAGTATAGGTTTGTTTGTTTCTTTTTTTATGACAGAATGGCTGTCTATTCTCGAAGGCACGCTGGAGCTTCCTTTGATCTTTAGCTCATTGCTTGGAGGCACACTCGTAGGAATGGGAATAGGACTGATGCTTCGCTACGGCATCAGTTCGGACGGTCTGGATTTAATCGCTATTATTGTATCAAAAAAATGGAAAATCAATATAGGAATAACCATTTTTATCTTAGACAGTACGATTATGATAGTGGGCTTACATATTATCGGATTTACAGCTTTTTGCTACTCCATGCTTGTTATTACGATGAGCAGCATAATGATTATGCTCTTCACTTCTCCGCGATGGCTGTCTTCATAAAAAAAACGCTTGAAGTTTCAGCGTTTTTTTTATTTGTTTCCTACTATCATATTTATGTGATTGTGGAGAACCGTAATCGTTGAAGGTGTTGTCGTTTCTTTTTCTCCATCACAATCTACCGTTTTTTCAGGAGTGGTTTCAATATGGACTTCTTTTGTCCGAAAATGCATAAGGTTGCTTTCAGGGTCAAGCTGTTCCTCATCAGGAGTTGTTTGTAACCATGCCATAACCGGCTCGATTCCCATTTCTTTAATAACGAATACATCTAATAATCCGTCTTGAAATGAGCTGTTTCCTAGCATAGCGCGAGTTCCTCCTAAAAAAGGACCGTTCCCAATTAACACCATAACTGCTTCTCCTTCATAGGAAGCTTTTTCGCTCGTCATTTTTAATTGAAAAGGCTCTGCTTGATTTAACGTTCTACCTACGCTCATGTAGTAAGAGAGCTTACCAAATTTCTCTTTATTTTCTTCTAAAATATTTTCAGATACATCAGCTACGAGACCGATTCCCCAAAAGTTTAAAAAATAATCTTCGCCATGTTTTCCAACATCCACTGCTTCCGTCTGCTTTTCAATAATTTGCTCCACTGCTTTTAAAGGATTTTGATTCATTCCGATTGCACGCGAAAAGTCGTTGCACGTTCCTCCGGGTAAAATAGCAAATACAGGGCGTTGCTTCAGCGGAGCAAGAGCGTTGATCAACTCATAAATCGTCCCGTCTCCTCCTGCTCCAATAATGACATCCGCTTCGCCTTCCAATTTTCTTACCAGCTCGGCACCATCTCCAGGCTGCTCTGTTTTATATAAAGTAACCGCCTCAAATGCTGTGTTTAACCGATCACATATAAAGTCAATTTCATTTACTAATTTTTTGTTTCCTGCGTTTGGATTCAAAATCACTGCTGCCTTCATCTTTCTCTCTCCTCTATTCATATCTTCCGTTTCACCTTTTTTCCCTTTCTTTTGAAAAAACAAACCTTTTGAAATATGAACGTTTTATGAAACCATTCCAATAGTGCTTTTTTTACTTTCAAAACCTGCTATAATAATTTTCGGACTTGTATTAACAAAAGATGGTTATTGAGAGGAGCTTTCTATACGTGTCAATAAAATGTATGACGCAGCTATTTGCAAGTTGTTTTGTTTTTTTACTTTCCTCAGTCGCTACTTGGTACAACGGCTCTTCGATGCTTGAAGGACCTTTATCAGCTAGTTTGACCGGAGGGCTAACAAAGTCCTCGGCGGTTCATCACTATTCTCACATCGATTATTTGTTATATACAATTAAATTCCACCCTCAGTTTCCAATTATGATGATGGTGAGCGGGATTTATTTGATTGTATTACTATCTATTATTGGGTTCAAAAAGCGGTATGGATTGATTAGCTCCTGCTGTTTATGTATCACAGCTCTCTTATGCTACAGCAGCTATAAACTTTCACATACCCCGACCGAAGGTGAACACGCCATGATTACCTCTAGCTTAGCTGCAGCAAGTTTATGCTTAGCAGTCGGATTATTCTATTTATTAAAGCGATTTTATTCTCAAAAAGAATATATTTAACCATATGAAAAAAACGTCGGATCTACCGACGTTTTTTAGGTGAAACCGAGTTTATTTATTGATTTTGTTCAACTGGCGTATAACCTATATACGCAGACTGCGGTCGGTAAATACGATTATTTTCTGACTGCTCTACGACATGAGCTGTCCAGCCAACTACACGGCTTGCTGTGAAGGTTGGGGTGAATAGTTCAGACGGAAGCTCAACCGCTTTCATAACTGCTGCAGCGAAATATTCTACATTGGTATAAATGCCTCTACCCGGCTTGTATTCATTGAGTAACTCAATGGTTTTATCTTCAATTTTAACAATTAAATCAAATAGCCCATTGTCTCCTGAAATTTGTTTCGATACTTCTTTTAATGCTTCTGCTCTTGGGTCATGTGTGCGATAAACGCGATGACCAAATCCCATGATTTTCTCTTTATTATCTAATTTTTTACGAACCCAAGGCTCAATATTCTCTTCACTCCCAATTTCATCAAACATGGTAATAACACCAGAAGGAGCTCCTCCATGAAGCGGACCTTTCATCGCGCCAATTGCTCCGCATATAGCTGAAACCATGTCAGATTCGGTAGATGAAATAACGCGTGATGAGAAGGTTGAGGCATTCATTCCATGCTCAATTGTCAAAACAAAATAGGCGTTTAGCGCCGTAACCAAACTTTGATCTGGAATTTCTCCGTTAATCATGTATAAATAGTTTGCTACATGATCCAAATGCTCGTTAGGCTCTACTACTTCTAAATCATTCATTTTACGATACCAATAGGCAATAATGGTAGGTGTTACCGCTGTAATCGCAAGCGCCTGCTCTTTTGTCGGAGGCCAGCTGTATGAAGGGTCTCCTAACGCCGAGATACATGTGCGAAGCGCGCTCATCACTTCTGTATCTTTTGGCAAACAGTCCATTAACGCAACAATATTAGCCGGAAGCGTACGATGAGTCACCATCTCTTGTTTAAATGCTTTTAACTCATCATGATTTGGCAGCGTACCGTTCCAAATTAAATAAGAAACTTCTTCAAAAGAATAATTGATGGCCAAATCTTTTGCCCAATATCCGCGATAAATCAGCTGACCTTTCTCTCCATCAACATGCCCTACTTTTGTTTCAGCTGCAACGATTCCTTCTAGTCCTTTAACATATGTCATCTCAACCACTCCCCCAATTATTTTTAACAAACCGGCCCTTTTTTTTATGTACGGCTCGTTTGCAGAATGAATAGACTCACCTTAGTGGTGCACTATACCATTTTATTCCTCTTTCTTAATTGTCAGAACAGTATACAAAATGAACATTTCAACACGTGTTATTTCTGCGCTCGCGGCTTTGTTTTACGGGAGAAAAAAATATTTTTTAGGATTTTCTTCGAGGGTACTTTTTTGTTAACGCTTACAAATATGCGGGTTTCTAACGTATTTAGAGGAATTTGATGTGCTATTTTTAGATGAATCACTATTCACTTCCTTATGTAAGAGTTTACATTTATTTGAATCATAAGTAAAATAGATAAATAGAATAAATAGTATGAAAACTAAGAATACTAGTGAGGAGAATTTATGGATATTCGAGAACTGCAACATTTCATGGAAGTAGTTAATCAAAAAAGTTTCACGAAAGCAGCAGCTGCAATTCACTTGTCTCAGCCAGCATTAAGTAAAATTGTAAAAAAACTAGAAGAAGAACTCGGCGTAGACCTTTTTGATCGCTCTACTCGAAAGCTGACATTAACCGATGCAGGACAGATTGTGTACGGGCAAAGCCAAAAGCTGGTATCCACTCTTCACGAGCTGCATGCTCTGTTAGATGATTTACGAAATCTGCCTACAGGAGATATTAAAGTAGGAATTCCTCCTTTAGTAGGGACTGTCGTTTTCCCAATGATTGCAAAAAACTTTACATCAAAACATCCTCAGGTGAAATTAGAGCTTGTGGAGCTTGGCGCAAAGCGAATTGTCGAACTTGTAGAAAACGAACAAGTAGACCTTGGCATTATCGTATTGCCTATTCAAAACCCTCTTTTTCACGTCTATCCGTTTATTGAAGAAGAGTTTAATTTATACATTCATCATGAGCATCCGCTGGCAGACAAATCAATCGTTGCTTTGAGCGAGCTGAGAGAAGAGCCGTTTGTCCTGTTCAGCAAAGATTTCTCTCTTCATGATCGCATTATTCATGAGTGCATTCAAGCTGGTTTTCATCCAAAAATAGCGTACGAAAGTTCTCAATGGGATTTAATTATTGAATTAGTCGCTTCTGAATTAGGTATTGCCATTTTACCAAAGTCCGTGTTTCCGAAGATCAATAACCCTTTTATTAAAAGTATTCCAATTGCCGCACCTACTCCAATGTGGGAGCTCGGCATCGTTTTGAAAAAAGATCGCTATATGTCATATGCTACACGGGAACTTTTATCCTTCCTAGTAGACCAAGACATCATTTTGCCGTCTCATACGATGTCAGCAAACTCTTAACAAAAAAGCCTCTTCTTTCATTAGGAAGAGGCTTTTAGTCATCTTTGCTATTTTCTTCAATTTTTTTGTCATGTGATGTGGAAATAAATCAATTATTAAATGCAAGATGACGGACTCAATTCTTCAAAACTCACTAAACCCTTCAAGTATGTGATTTAATAAATGTTTAATTGTAACAAAAGAAGTGTATACAGAAAGAGGAGAAGAATAACTTTCTTCTCCTCCACCCTTTTAACTCACATTTTTATTCACAGCAATAATTTCACTTAGGTTATTCATATAAATAATTTGATCACCAAAGGTTCTATTTTTCAAAGCAGCCGTATGGTGCGGTTTCATGCCAATAATATAGCATGTGATCCCCATAAGATAGAAGGACTGCATAAAGCCTGCAAAAGCTTGAATTCCTTCGGTTGTTAATATATCTAGGCCGCCAAAGTCAAATAGAAGCGTGGTGTAATTTCCTTCATGTGCAAAGTTTTGCAAAATGGACGTATTTTCAGCTACAAGAGCTGTGTCTAAGTCTCCAAAAAGAGGTATAAGCCCTACTTTAGAGGATAATTTAATAAAAGAAGCGGACAATTGCTTAATTTTTTGTAATGATTTTTCGAGACGTTCTTTTTGTTCAAGCAGTTCAAAATCTGTATCTGCTAATCGTTTCCGATGGTCTTGAACAAGATTCGTTAGCTCTTGTATACGTTCATCTTGGCGAATACAAACTAAATGACCTATATCACTATCCCATTGAATTAAGCATTCAAACAGTGAATACGGCGAATCATTGGTTTGCATCACAAGCTCTACTTTCTGAATAGCCTGGCCTCGGCTTTGGACAAGCGTTTGCTCATCATGGGGTTCGTCTACAGACAATTCTCGAGAATCTTTTTGGCGCAAGCTTAAAAACTTTCTCGCCTTTTCTTGACTAAATACGTCTACAAGATCTAAAAAATTAGCTGAAGGCTTAAATAAATGACCTGATTGTTGCGACCATTCCAAAATATTAAATTCAGTATCCACTAGAAAGTAAGGAATTGGAACATATTCAAGCATCGACATTAACTTCCACTCCTTTGTGATAACTGATTAACCAGTTATTTAGTTGGTAAAGATCCGGAATTAGGCGTGTATGCTCAGAACAGTAAGAACGGAAATCAATTTGAGAAACTAAACGCCCTCCTACCATTACTGTTGGTCTTGATTCTAATTTGTCCAAAGTTTTGGTATATTCAGCAAGCCTCTCAATATGATAAGGAATGCTGACAGATAATCCTACCATGTGCGGCTTCCATTCTATAGCCATTTTCTCAGCGTATTCCAGAGGTAGATTGGCCCCTAAAAAGCGAGTATTCCAACCATGTTCCTCAAACAATAAAGCCACCATCTTTAAACCAATGAAGTGCTGTTCTTGTTCCAAGCATAGAAGCAGTGCCCTTGGAGCAGTGTCTGAAGCGTGTCCCTGAATTTTTTTATAAAAGCGATAGCGAGTTAGCACATAATCACACGTCGTAGTTGCAACATGCTCATCAGCTACAGAAATGATATTTTCTTCCCACATATCTCCAGTTACTCGCATTGCGGTTGTAATTAAATTTTCATAAATATCTAGGCTGTTCTTTCCCTGTTGGATTTCTTCCAGCACAACTTCCCAAGCGCTGTCTTGATCACCAGCTAATAAATAGCCTACAAATTTTTGTACTTGAGATTTCATTGTTTCACCTCAGTAAACGTAAAGCTTTTAAGAAACTTGAATAAAAGCTTCTCGTCTCTCTTTTTCAAGATCGCCTAAAATGTATACCACTTTTAGACTAACACATGTTGCCAATAGCAACAATATAAAAATAGAATAATAACTTTTTATTTTACTACACTCAGTAAAACATGACTAGTATTTCTTTAAATATTCTCCTTTCCCTTTTATTTGCGAAAAACACCTCGGCATTTTTTACCGAGGTGTTTTTCCAGTTGTCATCATTTCGGCTCAAAGAATGTAAGTTCGTCTCGTTCTCTTTTAAGCATTTCTACTTATCTTCCACTTTCAATAGACTTTCAAACATATGTATTTATGACTCTTCTGTTCCCACCATAATACTGATAAGATAGAGCGCTGTCATAACTGAGCCGATTGTATTGCATATCAAATGAATATATTGGCTGGTCGCCATAAACAAGTATAAACTTAGCAACAGCAGCACCGTTCCGAACAAAAAAGACCATTTAAAGAATGACAGTGGCCGCTTAAACTTTATACGCAAACAAAAAATGAGAATAAAGCCTACTAGCGCCATCACAAAGAAACTAACGTTAAATAAATTGATAGTTATCACATTTGTTCACACTCCCTTTGCCCCCCAAAACTATTATAACATATTTTTCCTTATCTTCATTCTTTCTCTAGAAGCAAACGCGTCGAAAATTGTTTTTTAAACGTATTTATGTCACAATATTTTTATAAAAATTCCAAGGAATGAGGGAATGCATTGACTCCACCTGAAGCTCAAGATTCAAAATGGTCCATTTTAAATAAAGCCCTTCATAGTTCGCAATCTGGTATTATCGTGACGGATCCTTCTTTACCTGATAATCCAATTATTTACCTCAACCAAGGGTTTTCCCTTATGACCGGCTATAAGGAAGAAGAAGTATTAGGGGAAAATTGCCGTTTTCTACAAGGGCCTCTTACAAGCCCGCACCACGTTGATGAAATTCGCAGCGCTATCAGCCGCAATCAGTCAGTTTCTGTTACGCTTGTGAATTATCGAAAAGACGGCTCTTTCTTTCATAATCAGCTAACGATTGACCCGACATATGTAGAGGAAGAAGATAAATACTACTTTATTGGTGTTCAAAAAGACGTAACAATAGAGATTACAGCCCAGGAACAGCTTCAGCAAGCTTTAGAAGAAGTGGAAAGGCTATCCACTCCTATCGTGCCAATAGAAGAAGGAATCTCTGTTCTTCCATTAATCGGAACTTTAAACGAGCGGCGTATAGAAATGCTATTTAATAGCTTCACCTCGCGTAACACAAGCAGCAAAGATCGTTACTTAATCGTAGACGTCTCAGGGTTAGCTGGATTTAACGATTCATTCGGCCGTGATATTCTTAATATTTACAATTGGCTGAAGCTAATGGGAACTCAGCTCGTTTTAACCGGAATTTCCCCTAACATGGCCATACATATGAGCACTATAGAAGATGATATGTCCTTTATTTTAGTCTATCAAAGCATTAAAGATGCCTTACCGAAGCTAAAGCTATAAGCGCAAGAAGTGATGCCTTATGAAAAAGAGTTAAAATGCATGAAGATGTTAGTTAAAAAATGTTTATTTTTTAATAAATTGGGTTTGAGAGTTTACAGTTGGGGAAAACAAGGCGTATAGGAAAATAAATGCGCTTCATAATGGATTTATTTATAAGCATCCGCACTCTATGTCAGTGGATGCTTTTATGCCTTTATTTATAAAACAATTAGACTATACATATGTAAGGAGAGTCTTCATGCATAGAAATCAGGACCTATATCATTTTTTTAAAGAACATTCTCTTCAATTAACTGAAGACTGGTACAATCAGCTCGACGATGAAAACGAGTTCTCCGTGTATTCGAGTAAAAATCCAGTAATTGTGAAAGAACTGAAGCAGCAAAATCAAGATTATTTTCAGCATTTATTTGACGTATTTATAAAAGATGAGGAATACTTTTTTTCCGATTTCCAGCAGTGGTCGGTCGAACTTGCACGTGATCCAAAGCATTTAAGTACGCCTCTTCACTTTATCGTTCGAGAATATTTTAATTCACAAAAAATTGTCGTTAATTACTTAAAGAAGTTTATCTCTTTGCACCCAGAAGAGGTAAGCGTGGATAAGATATTTATGTGGTATGACATTATTGTTAAAGCCTTTGATCTATCTATTTATATCTTTATTCAAGAATATCATAAGAATACGCAAGAACAGCTGAACGCTCAGAAAGAGTTAATTAATGAATTAAGTTCTCCTGTTATCATGCTTCAAAACAAAGTTGCCCTTCTGCCTCTTGTGGGGGATATTGGAACGGTCAAAAGTCAGTTTATTTTAGAAAACACGCTTCAGCAATGCTCGGAAAAAGGCGTTGAACATTTATGTATTGACCTGCTCGGTGTAGCTACGATTGACACGATGATGGCACAAGAGATTTTTAATTTGGTAAAAGCTCTTCGTTTAATTGGGGTGGAAACCATTTTATCTGGAATTCGACCGGAAATTTCTCAAACTGCAATTCGCTTAGGGCTTTCATTTGAACAGGTCAAGACTACTTCTTCTCTTGCACAGGCGCTTAATTCTATTAGTTAAACATATGGCTCTCTATTACAGCATAGAGAGCCCTATCTATGGCGTTTCAAATTTTACTGGAGTATAGTAGACGCGCCCGATTAACTTTTCACCGTTGTTATCTTTCCAGTCCGCTACGAGTATATACCGATCACTGCGAGAGGTAGAATCTACTGTAATAGCAGCTGTTTTTTTTATGTCCTTTTTTTCTACTGTGTTTTCATAAATAGACTGATTGCGAATTTGTTTGTAATAAAGCGCATTAGGTTTTTTACCATCTATTTCAATGGACACTTGGCCATCTTGAGAGACGGGAATACTATCTTTCATAACAATTTGTCTAAAATTTTTTCGTTCGCCAAAATCAGCTTCACATTCGGTCCAGCAAAAAAATAAAGGCTTGATGATGGATTCTTTGCCTTCGGCTATTATTTTTATAGCGGGTGGATAAGGATCTTCAAGCGTTTCAGCTGTAGGAACCTGACATGCGGCTAATGAAAATAAACTAAATAGGATAATCACCACTTTTTTCATACTATGTCCTCCCTTTTTTGTGAACGTGGTGCACGTAAGTGAGTGGGTGCATAGTATAATTTTTCGCCTGCAAGCAAAAGATTCCTTTTATAATCAACAAAAAAACAGCTGCCTATTTGTTTAGACAGCTGTTTTTTTCTATTTACTTAGCATGCTTATTTCTTTTTTCATATCTTTTTCTACATATTCCATTAAATCAGATACGTAGGTTTGAAGCGGTTTTGTTGCGTCTTTATGATCATTCATCGTTAATTCATAAATGCTATCAATATTATCAATCATCAGTTCCATATCATCGATGACGCCCGTATGCTTATACATCGTTTTCATCGTAGGATCAAGGGAAGCTAATTCATTATATTCATAGTTTATCGTATTTGAAATATCATCGAGTTCATTGATAAATTGCTTTTTAGTTTTTTTTTCGGCCATAAGCTGATTATACTCTTTAAAAGCAGTTTGAAGGTTTTTCTGAGAGGCAGTCAATACTTTCAGCTGTTCTCGTCCTAAATAATAATCATAAATACTAGTAACAGTAAAATATCCCCCAAATGTGAGCGCGATTCCGACAACTAAACCTATCCAAAACGTGCTCGTTTTAAAAAAATGTTTCATAATGACTCCTTTTATCTGTGTTCTATGTACAACACTAGCTCATACTGCTGCTTTTTCCTAGGATACACCAAAAACGAAGTGGAAGCTACACTTTTTTAAAATTTTGTCGAATTTTGTCTCTTGTTTCACAAGCTTCAGCACATTATTTTCTATCTCTATTTCTCCATCTGTATACATCAAATTCGTTAACCGCTGTAAAACCAAGTTTTTCATAGGCTGGCTTTCCTGAACTTGTAGCATGCAAAATACACGTATCTGCCTGTTTTTTTGCTTCAGTAAGAACTTCCTTCAAATAGGCGGTAGCCAGGCCTTTTCTCCTCATATGTCTAGCTGTAGTGATACAGTACAAACCCGCTGTACCGTCATAAAAAAAGAGAGACCCAGCTACAGCTGGCCGGTTATGATAAAGACCCAAATATAAGTGATATTGGTCAGTGTTCTGCATAAGCTCCCTAAACCTTTCAAGAAAGTCAGCTTGATATTCTTTTGGTTTTTGATAGCCATCTATGTATACCGTAATCCATTCTTTCAATTCAGCTTCTGTGTGCACTCGCTTACATTGAAACTCTTCTACTCCTGTGTGTACGTATTCTTTTTCTTGAATGTGCTGAATCATTCCGATCCATTTTTCATAAGGAACAAATCCATTTTTATGAAGAACTGGCCCAAGGTTATCATATGAAGATGGACCAACAATCCATAGAGGTTCTTCCCCTTCCGAAGAACATATCTCTAACGCAGGCTCAATATGACGGGTTCCTGCATATATACCGCGATTATAAGGAGATGCAGAAATCCATTTCATTTCTGGTGTATCCACCTTCACAGATTTCTTCGTATGCTGAAAATACATCCAGTGCTGAATCAAGTGTTGTTCTACTATATCGCTTTGATTTTTTATTTTCACTTCATGTCTCCTTTCTCTTCTAAATTATGTTCCTTTTTCTATTATATACTAGTTAGTCTATTTTCTATGACTCTATCCCAGTTCTTAAGTCCTTTTCCAAGTTTTTTTATTTTTTTTGTTATTCTATGAATAGTTTTATTTTAAGTGGGGTACTAACCTATATAAGCAATACATCATTAAAAAGGAGGATGATATTTATGTCATTTTTATGGGCACTTATTGTAGGTGGTATTATTGGGTGGCTTGCCGGATTAATTACGGGAAGAGACGTTCCAGGAGGTATTATTGGTAACATTATTGCTGGTTTTATAGGTTCTTGGTTAGGTTCAGCTATCTTTGGAAGCTTCGGACCAGTTGTAGGTGGATTTGCTATTATTCCTGCCATTATCGGATCAATCATTTTAGTATTAATCGTAAGTTTCATTATGAGAAAAATGCGTGGTAGTCATAAACATGCATAATAAATTATTATATTAGAAAAAGAACCTCTGCTGAAAAAGAGGTTCTTTTTCTAATATGAAAAATTCTTAAAATTTACTATTTTTAATTTCATAATATTGAAAAATAAACCTATTAATGTTAATTTAACCATAATCACTATAAAAAAGAGGAATTAACATGCTGCTTTCAACCCATCAAAAAGACAAATCTATGTACCAAATACTAATAGAAGAGATCGAACAGACACGAACGTTGATGATTCAAACGGCTGTCCGTGAAGGAATGACAAGTCCTAACACACTTCAAGTTAGTCAATCATTAGATGCTTTATTAAATAAACTTCAAATTTTCTTCTATCAATAGAAGCCCATGATATGGTTACATACTCATGGGCTTTTGTTTTATATTAGTCCGCTTGATTAACATATTCCACTGCTTGGTGAAGGCTACTGAAAGTTGTAATATCAGCCAAATCTAACCCTAAGTTCACCATCGTCTGAGCAATTTCAGCACGGATACCGCTTAAAACTACTTGAATTCCTAATAATTTTAAAGCACCGATTACTTTGAAAATTTGGTCCGCTACCATCGTATCAATAATTGGAACTGCGTATAAATCAATAATCAGCCAATTTAGCTTGTACTCGCTGCCGTGCTGAAGGGCATTTTCCATTAAAATTTGAGCACGATTTGTATCTAAATCGCCAACAAGAGGAATCACGCCAATTTCTTTCGTAATGCGTACCACAGGAATTGAAAGTTCATCAATTGCATAGCGAGCCGATTGAATTTTGTTTGCAAAGTCGGTCATATACGATTTACTAACCCAGTGCACAGCCTTGTCCACTACTAAGTTGAAACGAGAAATAACTTGATAGAAGGCATCAAACGTAAACGTTTCAGCTTTTGCTTCTTCTTTAATAATTTCCCCGATAATATTTCGGTAATAGCTGATTTCTTCTAATGCTACATCTAACGGAAGCTGAAGAGTAACGAGTAAATTCGCTACTTCTCTTCCCCATTCCTCAAGCACTTCAAAGTTTTTCGTATCATTTGTTGATACAGAATCAGCGTATATTTTAATTAAATGAACGCGCCACGGTTCTAACTGTTGTTGAATATCTTTGTCTTCATCTTGTTTTTGTTTTGAGAACTCTTCTTTTTTTTCTAGAATTAAATTCGTAATGTGTTTAAGCTTTTTATCTAATAATAATGACTCCATATTGTTCTCCCGTTAAGAATTTGTTTACTTAAAATGATATCACAAATACTGTTGAAAAAAGTAAAACTAAGGGAAAAAGCTTTTAAAAATAAACCGGATGTCCTTTTTTGCGAATAGAATGAGCTAAATTGAGTCTAAAACGTACATAAGCTGAACTTCTCTCTTTCGTTTTATCGTTACTTTCACAGTGAATTCTCATACATAACATTTCAATTTGAAGTTAGACTATTTTAGCATATATGATAAATAGATGAAAAAATGCAAAAGGGTTTGCAGCAAGCATGTCGCATGACAAAATGTGTTTTAGGAAAGACTGAAAAGGAATTCCCTATAAAAAGGAGGTTAGGTATATGTCATTTATTTGGACGCTTATTGTTGGAGGACTTATCGGCTGGCTTGCTGGTGTGTTAACAGGACGAGATGTTCCAGGTGGAATTATCGGAAACATCATCGCTGGTTTCATTGGAGCATGGTTAGGCTCTCTAATTTTTGGAGATTTCGGTCCAGAGATCGGCGGATTCGCAATTGTTCCTGCAATTATTGGTGCTGTTATTTTAGTTTTAATTGTGAGTTTTGTTTTACGCAAAATGCGCGGAAATAATAATCATCGACACGCCTAAATAAAAAAGAGAAATCAGCGTCTTGATTTCTCTTTTTCCCTTACTTCTTATAGCAAAATGTTTTAATAATGGACCTACCTGTAAGTGTAATTCTTTATGGCTACATTTAATAATTGCTGCTTGTCACCTCTGACATTTAATATTTCTACATCCTCATATCAAGCGCGTTAGTAATGAGTAGCTCTGTCCCTTCGAGATCCTCAAGCATATCGGTGAAGATAGCTTCAATATGAACAAATTTCAGCTTTCATTGGACATTGTTTTATAGCTGCTTTCTATTTCGGTTCTACTAGTTCAATAAATGACCTTGCTTGTTTGCCCTTTAACTGTGCGTAGTGTGTATCTGTAGCTAATTCAACGGTTTCGTTGTCTAAGTTGACCCACATCCGATAAGATTGTACCTTTATATCCTTTTTGGTTTCTACCGGTTCAAAGTGAAGAATGTAGTTAGGTTTTCGAATCATTTCAGCTTTTTCTTCTCTCCAGGATACATCTTTTAACCACTGCTGCACTTTCTGCACTTGATTTTGGTCTTTCATTTTAACCGCATGGCCATATTGATTATCGGCTATGTATTTTTCGATTACGAGCTTTTGTTCAACAGTACCGCTTGAAGCACTGCTTTGCTGACATCCTGTTATCACCCAACAAATAGCAATGAGAACTACTAATCCAGACCATACTTTTTTCATTTACATCTACCTTTCTTTTTGTAATTGAAATGAGATGTTCTTGCTGAATGATGCTACCAGCTGCTCGTTTTTAAATCTCTTTTTGCATTCTCTTTTCTTCCTATAAATCCCTGCTTCATTTGCTCAAAAAAACTGAATCCCCGAAAGGATCCAGTTTTTCGTTACGATTCGACATCTTCTATGACATGAACAGCGCGAATAGCGGCGTTTACTTTTGTATGTTGAACGTATTCTTTTGCTTCGTGTATCGTCATTGCTTCTACTTCTTGGTAATAAATCACGTTTCCCCATTCATATTCTACTGAGTAACGATTTGACTTTTCCACATGGTATCCTCCTTATTGATGAACTAAAATTTGATCAATCAAGCCATATTCTTTTGCTTCATCCGCTGTAAAGAATGTATCTCGATCAGTGTCTTTATTAATCGTTGACAGCGATTGTCCTGTTCGTTCAGACAGAAGTTCATTTAGGTGGTCTTTTAAGCGCAAAATACGCTTCGCTCGAATTTCAATTTCAGCTGCTTGTCCTTTTGCTCCTCCTAGCGGCTGATGAATCATCACTTCGCTGTTAGGAAGAGCAAAACGTTTCCCTTTTTGACCGCCCGCTAGTAAAACTGAACCCATAGATGCTGCTAGCCCTATACACAATGTACTTACATCTGCACGTATAAGCTACATCGTATCAAAAATAGCCATGCCCGCTGTAATGGACCCTCCCGGTGAATTAATATAAATGCTAATATCTTTTTCTGGGTTTTCTGCATCTAAAAATAAAAGCTGAGCGATAATGCTAGTAGCCACCTCATCCGTAACTTCACCTGTGAGCATAATCACTCGGTCGAGCAACAGCCTTGAATAAATGTCATAGGCACGCTCTCCTTTACTTGTTTGTTCTACTACATAGGGAGTTAAGTTCATGTGACCGCCTCTTTCCACTGAATTAATACGAGCAAATTTTTTTACTTTTGCACTGACTTCTTGATTTAAAAATGAATCCCCTATCAAATCTTCATCGGTAAATTTAATCATTAGAGAACGTCTTTCTTGCTGTATATGCAAGTGTTCATCGCGGTAAGTCACCGCAACTGCAATCTCTGCCTGTGGATATAAAACGGTCTCTTCCGTGTAGAGCTCTATTAATAAAGGTTCATCGTCAATATGTTTTACTTCGATTTGTCCTTGTGGGTTTTCACAGTACCCATTTAAGTTTCTTGTTTTGAACAAACCTTGGGGCAGCTGAATATCAATCGTGATGTTTTTAACTTTTATTTGCGATCGTTCAAATGTAATACATAGGTGGTTCATTCCTTCTTCTTTTTCCATTACTGATTTTGCCACCGCTAATTTAATCATGCGATGAATGCTCCTTTAAAATCTGAGTAACAGACTCAATTACTTTTTGCCGTACGTCTGCTGATAACTTCCGATTCATAGCGACAAACACATCTTCATTGACTTGATGCATTTCTTGATTTTGAATTTGTTTGCTTTGGTAAAGAGGGAGCTGCGCACCTATACTTTTCACTTCTTCCACACTCATTGAACGCAGCGTTTCTTGAATGGAAGCTAGTGACTCCCCTGCTTTTGATAATGTTAAAGCGGCTCGAAAGTAATGAACATGCTGATCTGTATAGACGCGCTTATTTCCCACTAGCTCCAGCGGAGGAACAATTTCTATTTGCGTGTAATACCGCACCGTACGCAGGTTCAAGTCCGTACCTTCATTGTTTAATAATTCCGTAATTTGCTTGCCTGTATATGTTTTCAAACAATCCCGCCCTTTTCAGTTACAGTTAACTGTTACACTGTCATTATACTGTAAAGATATTTATTTTACAATTAAAACCATGGTAAATTTTAGATAAAGCAGCAAAGCCTATAAGTAAAAAGAACGAACCAAAGAGCCCAGGTCATATACCAGTGCTCTCTTTACTAAGCGAAAAAACAACTGTGTATATTTCAATCTATTCCTCCTGACACCTCTCATGCTACACTTTAGTTATCTTAAAAAAGGAGAGAACATATGATGGGGAATCCAAGTATAGATTGCTTAGGGTGTCGATTAGCAAATAACCAAGAAAAATCGCATATGATATTTGAAGATTCGTTTGTGACATGCCTGCTAGACCACAAGCCGTTTAACGAAGGACACCTCTTAATTCTTCCTAAAGCACATATAGTGGAAATCGACGAATTCGATACTGAACACATATTGGCCGTGATGAATGCAGCGAAGCTAATGACAAAAGCAGTTAAGACGCTTTTTATTCCAGACGGAGTTACTCTCTCTCAAAACGGGGGTATGTTTAACGAGTTAACTCATTTTCACATGCACATCGTTCCGAGATATAAAGAGGAGTGTTTCGGAGATTTTTATACGCAAATTCCCGAATATGCTGAAAATGATGACGTCTTGGCTACAACAGCTCAGAAAATGCGCCGCGTCATTCAGCAAATGTCTTTATAAAAAAAAACGGCCTCCTTATGGAAGCCGTTCTCTTTATTGACGATCAAATAATGAACTTCCTGCAATACCAGGGTTCGTCATTTCAAATGGATTTAAAATGAGATCTAATTCCTCTTCTGTTAACACATCGTATTGAAGGCAAAGCTCACGAATTGGTTTTCCTGTTAAAATCGCTTCACGCGCAATACGCGATACGACTTCATAGCCTAAGTGAGGGTTAACAGCTGTAATAATCCCTACGCTTTTTTCTACATATTCTTTCATCCGCGTTTCGTTTGCTTCAATTCCTGCTAGACAGTGATCTGTAAAGCTTCTGAAACCGTTGTTCATGATGCTGATTGATTGAAGTAAATTAAATACAAGCACAGGTTCCATGACGTTAAGCTCCATCTGACCTGCTTCTGAAGCAAGAGAGATCGTTTGGTCATTTCCCATTACTTGAAACGCAATTTGATTGATTAATTCAGCCATAACCGGGTTTACTTTTCCTGGCATGATTGAAGAACCAGGCTGACGAGCAGGAAGGCTGATTTCTCCTAGACCTGCACGAGGACCTGATGCCATTAAACGCAGGTCATTTGCAATTTTAGACATATTCGTCATACAGATTTTAAGCGCTGCAGATACTTCTGTATAAGCATCTGTATTTTGAGTAGCGTCCACTAAATGCTCTGCATGTACAAGCGGCAGACCGCTGATATCGGCTAAGTGTTTGACTACATTTTCAATATAGCGAGGATCTGCATTTAAGCCTGTTCCAACAGCTGTCGCTCCCATATTTACTTCATGCAAGTGGTCACGCGTCGCGCTAATACGCTTAATGTCGCGCGCTAACACGCGGCTGTATGCTTCAAACTCTTGACCAAGACGAACGGGTACAGCATCTTGAAGATGCGTACGGCCCATTTTAATTACATGATCAAATTCTTGCGCTTTTCGTTTAAATACATCATGCATATCATTCATTGTAACAAGAAGTTTATTTAATAAGTTCAGCGTTGAAATATGGATAGCCGTTGGAAATACATCATTTGTTGATTGAGACATATTCACATGGCTGTTAGGACTTAATTTACCGTATTCGCCTTTATTGTCTCCCATAATTTCAAGGGCACGGTTTGCAATCACTTCATTAGCATTCATATTCATTGACGTTCCTGCTCCGCCTTGAATAGGATCCACAATAAAGTATTCATGCCACTGACCTGCTAAGATTTCATCAGCTGCTTGCACAATCGCATTTCCAATACCTTCATATAAGCGCTTTGTATCCATATTTGCAAGCGCTGCCGCTTTTTTTACGATAGCAAGCGCTTTAATCATTTCTTCATGTACTTTATAACCCGTAATCGGGAAATTTTCTACGGCACGTGCGGTTTGTACACCGTAGTATACGTCTGCTGGAATTTGTTTTTCTCCTAGAAAATCAGCTTCTGTACGATATCCTGCTGTTTCTTGTTTCATAGCTGTACCTGCTTTCTTTTTTAATTAATATCTTCTGCAATCGACGTTTCCATCATCTTTTTCACTTGGTGAGGGTCTTTGGTTTGTCCGAGCACCCACATTAATTTAGGAACAATGGCTTCTGTGTTCATGTTTTTTGAGCGAACGACGCTGTCATGATTAATCATTCGGCCTACTTCATAAATGCCCATGTCTTCTCCTTCTTCAAGGCACTGAGTAGTAATGACAACGGATACACCGTGATTTGTCAATTCAACAAGCTTGGCTAAAATATTGCGAACTTGAAATGGAATTCCTCCACTTCCATAGCTTTCAACAACAACGCCTTGATATACATCTTTTAATCCATCGAAAAATTCAGGCTTAATTCCGGGAAACAGTTTGACAACTGCCACATCCGTACAAAGAGATGTATTAACCGTCAACTCTTCTTTACTAGAGCCAACCGATTTTGTATATTCCACCGTATTATCATGGATAGACGCCACGTATGGATAGTTAATGCTTTCAAATGCATCATAACTTTTTGTACGAAGCTTAATTGCTCTTGTGCCTTGAATCACACGACCGTCAAAGACTACATAGACTCCGCCTGTTTCCTCACATGCAAAGCGAATCGCATCTGCAATATTGCGCTTCGCGTCCGTTTTACTAAATGAAATAGGAATTTGAGATCCTGTAATCGCAATTGGTTTTTTAGAATGCTGAAGCATGTAAGAAAGAGCTGCCGATGTGTAGGCCATTGTATCTGTTCCATGGGTAATAACAAAACCATCGTATTCATTATAATGCTCTTCAATCGCTTTTGCCATCTCTATCCAACATTCAGGCTGCATATTTGTACTATCAAGATTCATAAGAGATTTGCTGTCAATTTGACAATGTTCATTTAAATCAGGTATGTAGCTTAGTAATTGATCTGGCTCCATTCCAGGAACAAGTCCATTTTCACCTTCAAGTGAAGCGACCGTTCCGCCAGTTGATAACAATAATAGTTTTTTCAAAACCGACATCCCCTTTGCTTAATTTCTGTAAAAAAACCTGACAATCTATCAAATAAATTATATTCATTTCGCGTACTTCACCTGTAATTATAGTAACCCAAATTCAATAAATCAAGAGAAAAATTATTCGTTTCGCGTACACTTTTCTCTACGGCAATGATATAATGAATAAAAATGTAAATTAGCTCACGGTTTGATTCCAAAGATCTGCGCGCGAGCTGAATGCCTCGGTTTTTTACATACTACACCTACAAAGGAGCGTCATGAATGTTAAGCAGATTAGCTCAACTCAGGAAAGAAAAAAAATGGTCTCTTCAATATACAGCTGACCAGCTTGAAATTGCTAAAAGCACCTACGCAGGATACGAATCTGGTTATCGTCGTCCTTCTCTTGAAGCACTCGTTACAATCGCAGAACTATTTGATACATCAACAGACTACTTGCTAGGTAAGGAAAAGGAACCTCATTCTCCTTCAGATGCACCCATCGAATTAACATCGCCTCAGACTCATAGAATTACGGTCGACGGTGCGGAACTATCTCAAGAAGAAATTCAGCAGCTGACGGCCTTTATTCGTGCTAAAAGACAAATTGAAAAAGAAACTGCACCTTCTTCAATTTAAAGAAGATTAGAAGCAGGTTGCTTCTAATCTTCTAGCTGCATGTCTAAATAGGCTACTACTTCTTTTGTTATTTCCTCTTCTGTTTCTTCCATCAGCTCTCCGGTTATCTTGCTGCCTGGGAGCTTCTTCGAAGAACGAATGCCCAAAAATGTGCGTACACAGTGCCAGATAGGAATAAAAAGACCATCTAAAAACTCATCTTTTTCTAAAATACCCACTTGAATAGTGGCGTGATAACCAGGGTGAAAAGGATTTTCCCCTTCACGGATCACATCTACAGAGATCTCCATCCCCTTTTTTTCAAAAGCTTCTTTATATTGTTCATATATGGATTTAAGAAGTTCTTGCATAGACCTTTCAACCTTATGTATATGCTTTTCTAACTGCGGCGTAAATTGTTTTGCGGTGTATTCCATCTATTTCCCCCTTCTTTCGGTTCCCTATCTATTATTTTATTGTATCATAAGAAAAGCGTTCGTCTGTCTAGCAGAAAACCCCGCTTTTTTGTAGAAAAGCGGGGTTCATACATACCTTTATTAGCAATAGCCTACATTGCTTTATCTTGTTTAGAAGATGATTTTAATTTTTTATTTTTAGTTGGATCTGGCTCATTAGAAGACATGATGATGTTTCCTTCGCCGTTGCACACTTTGCACTTTATCAATCCAAATTTCTTACCGGCTCCTTGGCATTGTGGACAAACATATCGAATTGGCATAAACTGTACCTTCCTTTTTTCTAATTTATACCTGCGCCTTGAAAGCGCCTGTGGTTAGTTTATAGTTTCATTATAAATTGTACAATCCACCCTATCAAGACGTGCCAAATTGCACATCTTTGATGGCAAGAAATTCTTCCTTTCTAAAATTCACCTAAAAAATGAGTCGATAGGCAGGAGAATTTCTATTGTTGTTAAAAGGCAATACGTCAGAGGAAGTTTCTTATTGGATATAATTAGCGAATCCTCGCGCTAAAAATTTTACTTTTTTTCGTGAATCTAAAGGCTAAACAACCGTTTTATCTCGAATTTCTTTTGAAATGGTTACGTCTTTCCAAAGCTGTTCGTATTTATAGCCCGTTAAACTTTCACAAACCGCTTTCGCTTCAGGAGTAACGGCGGTCGCCGGCCCCCCCTTTTTTCTTCTTTCAATTTCAGCTAATAAAATTTTGTGATTTTTCGGACTTATTTTAAACCATATGGTTGCTATAATTCCCATGAGAATTAAAATAGCAGGTACAATCATGAACAGCTTTTGTAAGCCGGCTAGCGTAGACGCTGACTGCTCGGCATTTGGTACATAGCCAATATTCTTTAAGGCAATACCAACAAGAAAAATCGCAAGCGCCTGAGACGATTTTCGAATAAATGACATCAGCCCTGCATACACGCCTTCTCGTCTTTTTGTCGTAATCATCTCATCTACATCTGATACAAATGGCAGTACATTCCATGGAATCATGATCGCTCCCGAATGACCGCTTCCTAAAAAAAATGCCGCTAAGTAAATAAGAACTAACGAGCTATCTGTTGTTAGGAAACTGAATAAAATAATGCCCGTTCCCCAAATGACCATGCTGAAGTTATAGGTTAATTTATTTCCTAACTTAATGGCTATGTACGTAACAAGAGGAATAAATAGCACTTGTGTAATTTGCACAAAGCTCAGGGTATCTGCATAGATCGCTTCGCGCAGCATGTAATAGGCAATAAAATAAAAGAAAAGAGCATTAAATACATCCATTGCAATGTAAGATGCTAAATACATGGCAAGGTACACGTTAAACGACTTGTTTTTAAATGCACTTCCAAAACTGATAAACAGCTGCTTAAATTCTAACCAAAATCCGTTTTTCTTTTTTCGTTCCACTACTTCTCCGCTATCCCATGTTCCCTTGTAGACAAAAATCCATGGAAGAGCAAAAAGAAGACCAAAGATAATGCCCATGATTAAATATCCTTGTCCACCTGGAAACGCATCAATGATTCGTTTCGGGAAAAAAGCACCTAAAAATGAAGCCCCTTGTGAAAAGACCATGCGTATTCCCGTCATTTTCGAACGAATACTATAATCTGTCGTCATTTCTGCTGCTAGCGTGTTGTAAGGAACCATCACCATACCAAACGCCGTGTTGAATAAAAGATAGGCTAAGATAAAATAGGAGTATTTAAACATATGTGAGCCTTCAATAGGAATCCACAGCATACTGAACGTGATGGCAACTGGAATGATTCCAAAAAGAAAAAAGACTCTTCTTCGTCCTTTTTTTGTCTGAAGATGATCAGATATGTACCCAATGGTTGGATCTAACAAAGCATCCCACACTTTTCCAAGAGCTACAATCGTTCCTGCTTCTACAGGAGAAAGCCCGACTACATCCGTTAAAAAAACCATAAATAATGTGCCGATAATAAAAAAGGATCCTCCGCCAAATAAATCCCCAAATCCATACGCTACCATATTACGAAAGCGCACTTGTTTTGTTTTCCCTTGCATATGCAGCCCTCCCCCTGAGTAAATAGACTAGCTTCTTTTGTTATTCACTTTTTTCTATTTTACTAAACTATCCCTTAAAAAATAAGGGATATGTCATCTGTTCTACTCACAAAAATAAGATACTTTCTACTTATATAAATAGAAAAGCAGCTGGATAAAACGTTCTTCTTTATACCCTATTATAAGTTGACTTTTTGTTCACAGCTGTTATAATTCAACCCATTGCTAGTTATTTAGCTATAAAATGCAAACTTGAACATTTGACATCTGAGCTGTGACGAATAAAATAATAAGTATGAAACCTATTGATATCTTTAAAGCATTATCTAATGAAACTCGATTAAATATATTAGAGTGGTTAAAAGAACCTGAAAAGCATTTTAAAGACAAACAAGCACATTTGCCTAAGGAGGTCAGCAGCAGAGGCGGTGTTTGCGTGGGAGATATTCAAGAAAAAGCTCAGCTGTCTCAGTCAACAGTATCCAGCTATCTTTCCATGATGCAAAAAGCAGGTTTGTTAGAGTCAATTCGGCACGGTCAATGGACATACTATCGCCGAAACGAAGAGACGCTTCAAGAGCTTTCTTCATTCTTACGAAAAAAACTTTAACGAGTTTTTTTCACTCATTATATCTATTTTTCTAGATATACAAATATAAAGAAATATTGGAGTGATAAACGTGAAGTTGTTGGTTTATTTAGTTGCGGTTTTAGGCGGCGCTGCTTTAAGTATGGAAGGCGCCATTGCCGGAGAACTCGGAAAAACAGTTGGAAAACTTGAAAGCAGTTATTATATTTTTATCATGGGAACGCTCATTTTAGGTCTGACCACTTTATTTGCTGGAAAGGGAGATTTACCTTACGTCTTAAAAGCGCCTAAGTGGAATTTAACCGGTGGATTATTAGGTACGGTTTATTTAACGATTCTAGTGATTAGTATCCCCTTTATCGGAATTGGCGTTTCAATGGTTGCGGTTATTGTGGGCCAAATGATTACAAGCATGATCATTGAGCATTTTGGTTGGCTTGGCAGCAGCAAAATTAAAATTAACAAAGAACGCGTAATGGCTATTGTATGTATGGGAATTGCGCTTGTACTTATTTTCTAGGAGGGTTTTACAATGAGTTTATTGATGGTGATACTTACCTTAATAGGAGGATTAACGCTAAGCGCTCAGTCTTCTATTAACGGTACTTTAAGTAAAAAAACAGGTACGTTTGAAACAGCTTTTTTAACCTTTGCAACAGGTGCCATGATTTTAACGATTGTCGTGGTCTTCTTTGGACAAGGAAACATTCTCTCTGTTTTTGATGTCCCTAAATGGCAGCTTACTTGCGCTTTATTCGGAGCATCTTATTTGTTTCTAACCGTTTTAGCCGTTCCTAAAATTGGCGTAACAGCAGCTAATATTTCAACTGTTATCGGTCAGTTATTTGCAAGTATGATTATCGACCATTTTGGCTGGTTTGGAAGCAAAGAAGTACCCTTTGATCTATCCCGCTGGATTGGTGTAGCATTTATGTTATTAGCTCTTTATTTTATTTTCAAAGGCAATAAGAAAACAGCAGCATAAAATATTCATGAAAATAGCCAAGTGTCCCTATGTAAAGGCGCACTTGGCTATTTTTGTACGTAAACCACGTTTGAATTTTCAATCAATTATTTAGAACATATTTTATTTAAACGAAATTGGTTTTTAATCAGGTGAATTTCACAAAAAACTGTGCATACCTTCATGCCTTTGTTCAAAAGATAAAGATGCAGATCTAGAAAATCAGCTACATAAACGAACAGGTAAGGTGGGTTTTTTCGTGGGAAAATTTTTGTTTTTAGCAGCATTTGTCTTTTTTTGTTTTACGCTTTCCATTTCCGCAGAAGAAAATATACCAGAAGAAAATATAGAATCACACGTAAGTCAGCCTGTTGTAAAAGATTTTATTTATCAATCTCTTGAACCTTGGGTACATCAAGATATTACTTCTCATTATGAGAAGGTGTACGGTAAACAGCATAAAAAAGTAAAAGTTCGCCCGATTAAAAAAGATGATATCGGAATACAAATGGGTGAAATACAGCCAGGTAAAGGCGGTAAGTTCACTCATATTGTGCGGGTAAAAATCTTAAACTTGAAAGTAAAACCTGAGGGAGAAGATGAATTCTTTGCAACGGATACGCTTATTTACAAAGTGAATATCAACGATCTTTCTGCTGAAAATGATGTAGAAAACGTCGTAAAATTACTCGAGTATAAACATCAAGAAAGATAAAGGCTCAAAAAGCCAATTCTTACCCCTTTTGAAGGTATTTATTCCGCTATTCAAAAGGGGCTTTATTATGAAGTGTGTTTTCTCTTCACAATTTTAGGGAATATAACTACCACTTATCCCCTAATTTTTTCATATTGCTAGTGCATAAGATACGAACTTGATAACTTTTTGTCGGTTTTTATCTATTTCTGTAGGGTTTCTTGTAGGATGAAAAAGAAAGTAAAGCGCTTTAATTGCTATGACAGAAAGGTTGAGGATAGCTGTCCTGCATAACTGGAAATCAATAGGTATTAAGAACTGCATGTAACGACAAAAGTTGACAGCTAAAGATTTCAGAATAATAATAATAAAGCAACAACGTTTAAACGAAAGACTTATTTTACATGAAAGGTGTTAGTCAGATGAACAATTTACATCGAAGAATGGGAACATTCGCGTTAACCATGACGGGACTTGGATCAATTATTGGTTCCGGCTGGTTATTTGGAGCGTGGCGAGCAGCTCAAATTGCAGGGCCGGCTGCTATTTTATCATGGGTCATTGGAATGGTCGTTATTTTATTTATTGCACTTTCTTACAGTGAATTAGGATCCATGTTTCCCGAAGCCGGCGGGATGGTCAAGTATACGCAGTACTCACACGGTTCGTTTATTGGTTTTATTGCTGCTTGGGCAAACTGGATTGCGATTGTATCCGTTATTCCAGTCGAAGCAGTAGCTTCTGTACAGTATATGAGTTCGTG
Organism: Priestia megaterium; assembly: GCF_009497655.1. Classification (NCBI taxonomy): domain Bacteria; kingdom Bacillati; phylum Bacillota; class Bacilli; order Caryophanales; family Bacillaceae; genus Priestia; species Priestia megaterium. Next base: position 3,030,160 of record NZ_CP023317.1, read on the forward strand.
GCCTTGGAAGTGGGCACAGTGGACAAGCCACCTCGTAGAAAAAGGAACGTTAACTGGCGAAGGATTAGCTATCGCTACTGTGCTATTGATTATTTACTTTTTACTGAATTATTGGACAGTTGGACTATTTTCCAAAGCCAACTCGTTAATTACTATTTTTAAAATTGTTATACCGGGACTTACAATCGGAGCACTTTTATTTGTAGGCTTTCACGGCGAGAACTTCACTTCTGGAAGCAGCATCGCACCAAACGGCTGGGCTAGCGTGCTTACAGCAGTTGCTACGTCTGGGATTGTGTTTGCTTTTAACGGTTTTCAAAGCCCTATTAATATGGCGGGAGAAGCGAAAAATCCGGGCCGCTCTATTCCGATTGCGGTAGTAGGCTCAATTTTAGTTGCTACAGTCATTTATTTGCTTCTACAAATTGCTTTTATCGGGGCTGTAAATCCTTCTGATATTGCGAAGGGATGGAGTCATTTAAACTTTAACTCTCCGTTTGCAGATTTAGCCATTGCCCTTAACATTAACTGGCTTGTCATTGTCCTGTATGCAGATGCGTTTGTTTCACCATCTGGAACAGGTATTACGTATACAGCTACTACTGCTCGAATGATTTATGGTATGGAACAAAATAAATATTTGCCAAGTGTCCTAGGACGCCTTCATCCGATTTATGGTGTTCCGCGTCAGGCCATGTTTTTTAACTTAGCTGTTGCTCTTGTCTTTTTGTTTTTATTTCGGGGCTGGGGCGTGCTTGCTGAAATTATTTCAGTCGCTACGCTTATCTCTTACATTACAGGTCCTGTTACGGTTATGACGCTAAGACGAACTGGCAGCGATTTATATCGTCCCCTTCGTTTAAAAGGATTAAGCATCATTGCGCCGCTTGGTTTTATTTTTGCTTCTTTAACGCTATATTGGGCGCGCTGGCCGCTAACTGGACAAGTTTTGTTTATTATTTTAATCGGCCTTCCTATTTATTTTTATTATCAAGCAAAGGCTAAATGGAAAGGCTCTCGACAGAACTTCAAAGGCGGCGTATGGATGGTTGTATACTTACTTTGTATGATGACTATTTCATGGCTTGGAAGCGAAAAGTTTGGAGGCCTTAATGTTATTAAATATGGATGGGATATGGGAATTATTGTTGTTGTTTCTCTTCTCTTCTACACATGGGCTTTAAAAAGCGGCTTCAAAACAGAGTATTTAGAGAATGGAAGAAAAGTAAATGACGACTTAAAAGCAGCAGTGAATGAAACAGCAGCTTCTAAAGAGTCATAACAAAAGCACCTTGCATAAGCAAGGTGCTTCTTAGTGAGCAGTTCTAACTTTTTTCAGCACGTCTTCGATCGTAATTTGATCTAGATGCCTGATTACGCTTTGCTCACTTTCCGTGAAAATGTCGTCCATAACTGTTTGAATGTTTGATTTCACAATACAGTCAGCGTCAGGGTCGCCGCTGCACCAGTGAGGCTTCAACGTTCCTGTCGATACAACTCGGTAAATCAGCCCAAGACTTATTTCAGCAGGGCTGCAGCCTAAAGTATAACCGCCGCCTAGCCCTTCTTTTGTCCGAACCAAGTTGTTTTTTCTGAGTGTACTCATTGTTTTCCGAACCCGTGCAGGATTGGTACAGATGTTATAAGCAATCGATTCACTGCTTGCCCGGTGATCTGGTAAATTTGCTAGGAACACTAAGCTGTGCACGGCAATGGTAAATTCACTGTTCATCTTCCATAAACCACCTTTTTTCTTTCTCTACTGTAACGTTAAGTGACACAGTTCAAAAAGTCAAGAGAGCAAGGAAGGAAAGAAGAACTGTAGCTTTATTTATTCACGGTCTTCTTTTTCTATACTTTCTACTTCGTTAGCTGAGTTGATTTCAAGGTATACTGTCTTTTCTTTTAAACTGCCTTTTTCTTCTTTTTCAAAGTCAGTGCTTTTTTGATACGTTTTTTTGCCGTTTGGAACTTTTACCGTTATATGTTTGTTACTTTCTTCTATAAAAATACCCACAACTTTACGTTCGTTTCCATCTTGTTCGTACACGCCATCTTTATCTGCTTTTGCTTTTGGAGTTAATTCAATACTAATTGCTTCTTGTGTAGCTGCGTCAATCTCAGCTTCTACTTCTTTATTAAGCATATCTTTTAGCTGTGAGCCTTCCACTTCCATCCCAGAGCTCTTTGGTACTTTAACAAGTTGATCATCAATACTCAGCGTCATTTCTTTTTTAGCGTCTTTTTTTAACGTACCGATCAAGTCAAAATCTTCTTCTTTCCCCTTTTTAATGTCTGGGTCATTGGAATACTGCTGTAGCTTTATCAATTCTTGACGGTCTTCAATTGGTTTTTCCTCTGCTTTATGATTGTCTGATTTTGTCTTGTTAGCCGGTTCACCTGAACAGGCTGCCGCACTTCCAATCATACAGAGAGTGACTAAGGACAGGATTCCTTTTGTTAGCTGTTTTTGCATATGTATTCTCCTTTTTCTTTTTTATTTCCACCTTTATACATATGTAAAACAAAAAATGAAACATAACGACATCCAGGAAACCTACGTTCACCCTACCAATGAAAAAATCCGAACGGGTTGAATTCTTTATCAAGAATCAAACGCGTTCGGATTTTCTTTCAACTAAAACACTTTGGTCCTAGCTTCTTTTTAAAGCTGCTGTTGCTTCAATATATGATTCGCTTCTTCTAAGTAAGTCACATACGCCTGTACTTGTTTATCACCGTAATTATCTAGTTCAAACAGCGCTTCTTGTATAAAATTAAAATTATCAATAATATGCTGTGTTTTCATGCCTCGGCTTGTGAGTAAATTGTTTAACCATAAGGCATAGTCCGTAAAAATTTGCAGGTTGTCTAACTTATATGTTGTCTCGAGATACTTCATATGATAATGATTATCTTCATGGCATCTTTCTTTGCCGCGCTCTCCGAATTTTTCGAGCAAAGAAGGTTCTAACTCGTAGATTTTCTCCGTTACTCTTTCGACGATCTTATTAACGGGAAGTGAACTCATCGTGCCACCACTTTGTACTGAGAAACTTTTGGGATGACGGCTGCCAGTTCTTGATCAGGGTACTTTTTCTCTAAATCATGAATACGCTTGAAATCTTCGCTTCGTACCCAGCTTAAATAATTCTCTTTCGTATCAAATGTAAGCTGAACGGTGAGCTCCCCTGCTCGCTTATCGTTTTGAAGAAGTAGAAAGTCTACAAATCCTGGAGCCTCGTCGACTGATTTTGAACGATTTTTATAAATTCCAATCACTTCTTCAGCTTTTTCATCCGGTACATTAAATGTTGAAAATACGGTGTACATCTTGGTTCCTCCCTTTATGATACAAAACCTGGGTTCTTTTCTCTTTATTGTACATCATATAGGAGATGAAATGGTGTTACGTTTAGATTTCACTGGGGTTACAGCAGGTCTTTAACCTAAAAGCCCTTTGAAACGCTGTTTCAAAGGGCTTTTTTATCCGTTATTAGTTTTCGATTTTTGTTAATTGTTCTGTATGTGTTTTTACACGTGCTGGATCAATTGTAATACGGGCAACGCCTGAATCCATTGCTGCTTTTGCTACAGACTCCGCTACAGCTGGTGCTACGCGAGGATCAAATGGTCCAGGGATCACGTAATCTGCGTTTAGCTCTTCTTCTGTAATAAGGGCTGCAATTGCTTCAACAGCAGCTTTTTTCATTTCTTCGTTAATATGAGTAGCGCGAACGTCTAACGCACCGCGGAAAATTCCAGGGAATGCAAGAACGTTATTTACTTGGTTAGGGAAGTCTGAACGACCTGTTCCAATAACAGCCGCTCCTGCTTCTTTTGCAGCGTCTGGCTTGATTTCGGGATTAGGATTTGCCATCGCAAAGATAATTGCATCTTCATTCATTGATTTAACCATCTCTTGAGATAATGCATCTGCTGCAGATACGCCGATAAATACATCTGCGCCTTTAATTACATCGCTTAGCGTACCGCTTTCTTTGTTTACATTTGTATAAGAAGCCACTTCAGCTTTCACTTTGTTCATACCTTGAGGGCGGCCTTCATAAATAGCACCTCTTGTATCACACATGATCATGTCACGTACGCCGTAAGAATAAAGAAGTTTTGTAATAGCAATGCCGGCAGCTCCTGCTCCGTTTAAGACGATTTTTAAGTCTTCCATTGATTTGTTTACAATTTTTAATGCATTTACAAGTCCTGCTACCGTTACGATTGCTGTACCGTGCTGATCATCATGGAACACAGGAATATCTACTTCTTTTTTCAGGCGCTCTTCAATTTCAAAGCACTGTGGAGCTGCGATATCTTCTAAGTTAATGCCTCCGAATGTATGAGCCATTAATTTCACAGTTTCAACAATTTTATCTGTATCTGTTGTATCAAGTGCAATTGGGAATGCATCTACGCCTGCAAAGCTTTTAAATAAAATTGCTTTTCCTTCCATAACGGGAAGTGAAGCCGCAGGTCCGATGTTTCCAAGACCAAGAACAGCAGTACCATTTGTCACAACGCCGACCATGTTTCCTTTCATTGTGTAATCATACACCGTTTCTGGATGTTCATGAATTTCTTTACAAGGTTCTGCTACTCCCGGAGAGTAAGCTAAGCTTAAATCTTGAGCGTTTTGAACTTCAACTTTTGATTTAACTTCTAACTTACCTTGTTTTTCTTGATGCATATGTAGTGCTTGATCACGTAGTGACATAATTGTATTCTCTCCTTTTTTTCTATACATTTAAATTTTTTAATGAATTTATTTAACACTTGCTTTTTATCTCCATAATTGTAAGACAACCTGACTGAATAAATTCACAGACAAGTGCCATTATGAAACAAGAAACATAAAAAGTAAACTATCTTGCTTAAACCACTGCTGCGCTTTGTTAATATAAAGTCTAGACGTGTCGGCAACTCTTGTTTGTCTCACTTCAAGTTGTCTGATATACAGACAACTTAGAAAATATACAACCGTTCACTATAGCGCTTTCAAATACGTTTCAGCAAAATCGACGGCTTTAGGCATTGAAAAGAAGTATGCACGTGCTGAACCAATTTTTTCAGCTTTTATTCCTTTTGCTTCAATAAACGCTTCACCTATCTCTTCAAACAGCCCTTCTCGAAACTCTAATTCTTTATACGTCTTCCATACTCGCTTTCCTGAATCTATAACTGGAGATCCTTTTTGAATCACATTTCGATATGGAATCCGATATTCTGCTAGATGAAAAGAAGTATTATTCCCAAACCCGACACCTAATAATAAAACAAAGGCATGTTTTTTGTAAAGCCTTTCAAGAGGAGAATTTTCGCCTAAACTAAATTCAAGGGGATGATCTCTTAAGATGTCTTCGCTGTCCTTTCCCCAAGCGGCGAATGAATACATTGGATGGCTGCTTCTTCTTACGCCAGGATATGTTCGAAAAGTTTCCACGATTTGTCCCATCCCGCTTGTTGGCGTGTGGGCTGGATCATATGCAGGCATCGTTTCCCGAATATTTTCCCACCACTCTTTTGGCACAGCCGGATTGCCCCATTCTGATGGATCCGAAAGATCGACCGACTGTGACGGCATAACGATCGTTCCTTCCTCTGTCACTGTCTCCATTAAAGCTTGAACAACGGCTACTGAACCTCCGTTTACCCACCCTAATGAAGATAGTGAAGAATGAACCATGATAGTCATCCCTTGTGTGATGCCTAACCTGCATAAATCTTCTTTTAACGTCTCTTTCGTTCTAGGATGATCTGTTGCTTGGACAATGTGCTTCATCGTAAGCTCCTTACTTATAGTGCTGCTAGAATGTGTTGCTGAACTCTAGAAATATATGTAAAACTTATGTTTCCATAATAGTAAGAATAACACCAATTGTCAAATTATTTAAAGTAATAGAAAAACTTAGTTTTATTCATATCAGTTATCATACAACTGACTTGTTGGTAAGTTTTATTTCCTTCAACTATCTTACTATAATAACAGCTAATGAATCTTTTTCAGTAAAGTAAAAAGAAGAATATTCCTATAAATAAAAGAAATACTAAGGAAGCTATACATATTTACATATCACTATTTTCAGGAGGAATGTGTACAATGAGCACATCAAAACTTCCGCCGCTCACGTCCTCGGAGCTCGCTAACTTATGGATGACTTATCAAGAAAAAACGATGATTTCGAGGTTTTTAGAATATTGTCTTGAAGGTAAAGAAGATCATAAAGAGCTTTTTGAGCTGTATTATAGCCGCTCATTAAATATTACAGAGCAAATCAAAGAAATTTTAGAGAACGAAGGTGCGGTTATTCCTTTAGGATTTACTAAACATGATGTAAACCTAGGAGTGCCGAAACTATTCGACTCCATGTTTGAAATCATGTACGTACGCTTAATGTCTCAGATTGAAACAGGCCTATTTGCTTTGCATTCAACGATGTCCTACCGGGAAGATATACGGAGTTTTTTTGTAAATGCAACATCAGAATCGCAGAACATATACAATCAATCCACTCAGATATTATTAGAAACCGGCGTCATTGCAAAGCCTCCTTACGTTTCGATGCCAAAAGAAGTTCGGTTTGTCCACGAACAAAATTATATCGGCGGGCTAAGTTGGCTTAGTGAAAAAAGATCTCTTAATACAATTGAAGTGTCGCTTATTCAACATGCCGTTGATACAAACCTTGTCGGAATGCAGCTGATGATTGGCTTTGCTCAAGCAGCTGGCAACAAAGAGGCACAGCAGCATTTTGTCAGCGGGATGAAGCTATCAAAAAAAATTGAAACAGAACTCGGAGATATTTTACGTCATAGCTATATAGAGCCTCCTGCTACCCATGCCGGAAAAGCAACAAGCTCAACTGTTTCTCCTTTTTCAGATAAATTAATGATGTACAACACCAGTCTTCTAAGCACCTTTGGCCTAGGAAGCAATGCTTTAGGGGGTGCTTTTAGCTTAAGAAGTGATTTGCCGCTCAAAATGCTGCAGCTGGCTAAAGACATTTACTTTTTTGCAAAAGAAGGCGGAAAAATTATGATTCAAAACGGATGGCTTGAAGAGCCTCCTCAAATTGAAGATCGCAATCAGTTAACCAAGAAATAGGTTCTTTGCTACAGGAAAGCTAGCTGCTCTACGTACAGCTAGCTCTTTTTGTTTTTTTAGTATACTGTTTTTAGTGCTAGCACGTAACAAATGTTTGCGTTATTTAGAAGCTGTTCCTATCTTTTTCCTAGTCATTTAGCTCATATCTCTACTTAATTTATAACAGAAAAATAAAATAAAAGGGATTTTTTCCAAGCTGCCGAAATCTTTCTATATAAAATAGAAAGGAGAAAAATATGTTTCCTATTCTTTCTACACCTCGCACTAAACTGCGTGAAATAACAGAAGCGGATGCAGATACTATTTTCGACTGCTTTTCTCAGGAAGAAGTTATCAAATATTACGGGCAAGAAAAATTCACAACTTTCCAAGAAGCTTTGGTGCTGATTGATATTTTTGCTGAAAACTACAGAAATCAAAAAGGTTTGCGCTGGGGAATCGAACGGCTCGATACGGGGGAACTAATCGGGACAGTTGGATTGAATCAGTGGAACCAAAAGCATAAGCGCGCGGAAATTGGCTATGAGCTACACCCTCAGCACTGGAGTCACGGCTATGCTTCGGAAGCTGCTTCGGCTGTTATGGCTTATGGATTTGATACCCTTCAGCTAGTGCGGATTGGAGCTGTTGTGTTTCTTGAAAACAAGGCATCTCAGCACGTGCTTGAAAAGCTCGGGTTTCAACAAGAAGGAGTGTTAAAAAACTATATGTATCAAAACGGAAAAGCTTACGATACGCTTGTTTATAGCTCCCTGCCTCCTACATAATAAAAAAAGGATTCTTTTTAAGAAAAGAATCCTTTTTCGTTTTATTTAAACGCCGCATACCCATCATCAGCCATTATGACACTGCCGTTTACAGCTCCCGCTTCTTCTAAGGACAGCAAATAAACCATATCTGCAATTTGTTTTGGATTAGTGAGCTCTCTGCTCATTGTTTTCGCTTTCATTCCTTCAATCATACCGTTGTCTTTATAGCCTTGAATAATAGGCGTATCAACAAATCCTGGCGCAACGGCGACGACGCGAATACCGTATTTAGCGAGATCTAGCGCAGCTGATTTTGTCATCATCACAACAGCTCCTTTTGTTGCATGATAAGCATACGTTCCGGGTGAGGCTAAGAAGCTAAAAATAGAGGCCGTATTGATAATGACACCTTTAATACCTAACTCTCTCATTTTCCTGCCTGCTGCCATAATCCCATATGTAACGCCGTGCTGATTCACATTAATAATACGGTGATATTCTTCTAAGTCTTGATCTAAAATAGATGTAGGACGTCCTATCCCTGCATTGTTAAACATCACATCAATTCGTCCAAATGTATTCACCGTTTTCTCAATCAGTGCTTCCACTTCTTCAAACTTGGTGACGTCCGTTTGCACAAATAAAGCGTGGCCTCCCGCTTCTTCAATTTTTTGAAGAGTCTCTTTGCCTTTCCCTTCATCATAATCACCAATGACCACGGCGTCTCCTTTTTGCGCAAACTTTAAGGCAGTTTCTTTGCCAATTCCGCTTGCTCCCCCTGTAATAACCGCTACTCGTTTTTGCTGCATGTTTCTCCCTCCTTGATAAAAATTCCTTTCTTTTACATTATAGCATTCTTTTTTTCTACCAGCCGTTTCTATTCATCACCTCATTGCTATGAAATTGGTTAAGTTAGGCATGGCCAAACGCCTTTTTTACTAAAAATCAGCGTGTGTACAAGCAGTCTGTGATTTTTTGCATTTACTATAGGGTAAGGAGGTGATGGCTATGCATGAACACACGGGTAATGTATCTATTCCGCGTCCTCCGGATGTGGTGACAATTCTGTGGGAGCGAAATCCTTTGGATAGACAAGCTCCTCGTACCATCGTAGAAGCAACGGTAATTGGCCGCGCAAATCCTTGCGGAGGCTCATTAGCTCAAGGTCAGCGCTACCGCACTGCAGCTCATTGTTTACTTGACAACGGCTTTGAACAAATTACTGCTGAAAGATTAGGGGTATTTGGAGTAGCTGTATTTATTAGAGAATACTAAAATAGAAAAAGGGACTTTTCTGTAAGTTAGAAAAGTCCCGTCATACGTATTATGCGTGGAAATTCGTGCCGTCTGTTACAGCTTCAATTACTCCAGCGCGGATGACAAAGTCACCAAAGTGCTCGCCTTCTTCTCTTTCTTTTGCATAGCGAGGAAGTAAGACGCGCAGTTCATTTAAAATTTCTTCTTCACTGATATTTTCACGATACATTTTGCTTAAGCGGCTGCCATCAAATGCTGCTCCAAGATACATATTGTATTTACCCGGTGCTTTACCAATAAAAGCAATTTCACCTAAAGCAGGACGTGCACAGCCGTTAGGACAGCCCGTCATACGAATCGTGATTTCTTTATCACGAAGACCGTTTTCATCTACAATTGCTTCAATTTTCTCAAGAAGAACTGGAAGATAACGCTCAGCTTCTGCCATCGCAAGCCCGCAAGTCGGAAGCGATACGCAAGCTAATGAGCTGCGGCGAAGAGCCGAATAATGCTTGCCGTCTGTTAATCCATACTGTTCAATCAAGTCACTAATTTGCTTTTTCTTTTGAGTGGATACGTTCGCGATAATTAAATTTTGATTGGCCGTTAAACGGAAATCACCGCTATGAACTTTTGCAATTTCACGAAGACCCGTCATAAGCTTATAGTCTTCAAAGTCAGCAATACGTCCACCTTGAACAAAAAGAGTAAAGTGCCATTTTCCTTTCACACCTTTTTCCCAGCCGTAGCGGTCTCCGTTATGATCAAAGTGATAAGATTTTGCTTCGTCTAAGCTCCAGCCCAGACGGTTTTCAAGCTCTTCTTTTACCGTTTCTAATCCAAGACGATCAACCGTGTATTTAAAACGCGCGTTTTTACGCACAGAGCGGTTTCCGTAATCACGTTGAATCGTAATGATTTTTTCCGCTACTTCTAGAATTTGGTCAGGTCGGCAGAAGCCAATCACTTTTGCAAGCTGAGGGTAAGTTGCTTTATCCCCGTGCGTCATACCCATACCGCCGCCGATTGCTACGTTAAATCCAACAAGTTTTTCGTCTTCTAAAATGGCAATAAAGCCAAGGTCTTGTGAATACACGTCAATATCGTTAGAAGGTGGCACAGCTACGCCAATTTTGAACTTTCTTGGCAAATAGAGCGGACCATACATTGGTTCCACTTCTTCTTCCACTTCCGGTGTGCTAATTACTTTCTCTTCATCTAGCCAAAGTTCGTGGTACGCTCTTGTACGAGGCAATAAATAATCACTTAATTTTTTTGACCATTCGAATACTTCAGCGTGCACTTCTGACTGATATGGATTCGGATTGCACATTACGTTACGGTTTACATCTCCGCAAGCTGCAATTGTGTCTAATAAAGAAGCATGAATTTCTTGAATCGTTTTCTTCATGTTCCACTTTAAAATTCCGTGCATTTGGAACGCCTGACGAGTTGTCAGCTTTAACGTTCCATTTCCGTATTTTTGTGCTAAATCATCCATCACTAGCCACTGTTCTGGTGTTGAAACACCGCCTGGCGTACGAACGCGAAGCATGAATTGGTAAGCTGGCTCTAGCTTTTGTTTTTGACGTTCATTACGAAGATCTCGATCATCTTGTAAGTAGCTTCCGTGGAACTTCATCAAACGATTATCGTCTTCAGAAATACCTGAGCTGATGCGGTCTAGCATTGTTTCTCCTAATGTACCGCGTAAATAATTACTTTCATCTTTTATGCGCTCAACGTCACTTGGAGGACCTTCGGGCGCTTTTAAAATTTTGTTTACCATGTTGAAAATCTCCTTTCAATCCTCAGTATACATCACGCTGATAACGTTTTTGTTTCTTCATTTCAGCAAGGTAAGCTTCCGCCTCTTCGCGGCTCATCTTGCCTTCTGTTTCAACAATTTCAACTAGCGTGTTGTGCACGTCGCGTGCCATATTTGTTTTATCTCCGCACACATAAAAAAATGCGCCTTCTTCTAACCACTGGAATAATTCTTTACTATGTTCAAGCATACGGTTTTGTACGTATACTTTTTCTTCAGTATCGCGTGAAAACGCCACGTCCATTTTCGTTAGCACGCCGTCTTTTAACCACTTTTGCCACTCTGTTTGGTAAAGGAAGTCTGTTACAAAGTGCTGATCTCCAAAGAACATCCATGACTTACCTTTTGCTCCTGTTTCTTCACGCTCTTGCATAAATGAGCGGAACGGAGCCACACCTGTACCAGGTCCCACCATAATAATCGGCGTTTCTTGGTTTTGAGGAAGCTTAAAGTTTTTATTGCTTTGAAGGTATACAGGAATCGTATCACCTGGCTGCAAACGTTCTGAACATAGGACTGAACAAACACCTTTACGCTCGCGTCCATGCGCTTCGTAACGTACTGCTCCAATTGTTAGATGAACTTCGTCAGGATTTGCTGACAAGCTGCTTGCAATTGAATAAAGGCGCGCTGGCATTTTGCGTAAAATAGCTACAAACTCTTGTGCTGATACGTTCCATGGGCCGAAGTCACGAACTAAGTCAATTACATCACGGCCTTGTGTGTATGCTTTTAATTCCTCGCGATTTTCTACAAGCGCTTTTAATTTATCATTTCCAGTAAGCTCAGCTGCTTGCTTTAAAAGCGGTTTTGTTAACACGGTAATTTCAAAATTAGAGGTTAGCGCTTCTCTAAGAGGACGCGTTTCTCCTTCTTTATTAACCGTTACACTTTCACTTGCATCCCACTTGAATTCGTTAAGAAGAAGATCAACAAGCTCAGGATCATTTTCAGGATAAATACCTAAACTGTCTCCTGGTTCATACGTCAAACCTGAACCTTCTAGAGATAGTTCTAAGTGTCGCGTTTCTTTATTTGATCCGCGGCCGTTCAAGTTTAAGTTCTCAAGCACTTCTGCTTTAAAAGGATTTGTTCTTGAGTACGGCGAAGTTCCTGCAGGAGCTTCCGCCGGAACAGCTGCCGAAGCGCTGTGTCCTTTCGCTTCGCTTAATCCGTCAATAACACCTTTAAGCCATTTATTTGCGGGCTCTTCAAAATCTAAATCACAGTCAACGCGCGGATACAGTCTTTCACCGCCAAGTTCTGCTAAGCGCACATCAAATTCTTTCCCTGTTTGACAGAAAAATTCGTATGAGCTGTCTCCAAGCGACAAGACAGAAAAACGGAAATTTTCAAGCTTTGGCGCTCGACGGCCGTGAAGAAATTCGTGGAAAGATAGCGCGTTATCAGGCGGCTCTCCTTCTCCATGTGTACTTACAACAATTAATAAATTTTCAAGTTTCTTTAAAGTATTTGGTTTGAAATCATTCATAGAAGATACAGTTACATTAAAACCTTTTGCTTCAAGCGTTTTGCCTGTATTTTCAGCAAGACCTTGAGCATTTCCTGTCTGTGATCCGTAAAGAATCGTTACGTCTTTTGAAATCGTCTGCTCCGCTTGAGCAGGCGCTGCTGTAGAAACGTCTGGCGTTCCTTCGGCAGACGTAGATTGAGATGCTGTTAAATAACCACTCAACCACATTTTTTGTGCTTCTGTTAATGTCGGCAGAAGGCGATTAAGCAAATCTGCTTGTTCTTGATTAAAAGGGCTGTTTACTACCTTAAGTTGCAACACTGTCCACCTCACAAAAATATATAATTTAAATATGTATGCTTTTACGAATCATCTTCAACAACATGTAATACCTGTGTCTAATTAATCAATGATGTTTCCCTTCATACATTATTATTCCTATAGATTATATCAAATTTAATTATATAAATCATTAGAAAATTCTTATCAAATTCGTCTACCTGCATTTTATCGGAGAAGAATAAATTAGTAAAATACATATAATTGATAGATAGTATTAAGATCATTAATAATTGAAGCTGTCGTTACGTCTTTTTGTAAATGCAGTTACTTCCATATCTGCTCATTCTACATCCTTCACACGAATATGAATATTTTGTAATTTTTAGAGAAGTTTTGTAGAAAAGGTTTTCTTTCTCATCAGAATGTTACATAATAAATGTAACATTAATCCTTTTAAAAAACACTATACGTAAAAGACAGTATATTCTGAAATTTAGGACAGTTTATAGGTGAGCTAGCAACCTTTTATTCGATCTATTCATACACATTGAAGAATATAAAGGGAAGCCTGCAGTACATACCGTTCCCTTTTGCTCATCTCAAATGAAAGGACTGGCTTTTAATCAGGTAATCTTTTTTAAGGAGGCTTCTTGAATGTTTTTACGAGAATTAACGAAAAGTGGGACGATAACTGTTTCTTACTATAAAGATGGAACGTTGCAAACGTGCAAAGGCCGCGTGCACAACTTAAATCTCCATCAGCAAATTCTATCCGTAAAAGACGAAAATGAAGCCGTTGTTTCCCTTTTGCTTTCTGATATTAAATCCATTCATTAGTATGTAAAATTAAGGAGGAATTACTATGTGGAAAGATAATAAGCAAGCGCTTACAGATTTTGTGACGGAAGATCGGTTTGAACTGAACTTATATTTATCGTATTTGCTTGATCAAATTTCGTATGACACGTCTAAACAATCCCCTTTTCTTCGCAAGCCTAATGAAACAACTAGTTAATATAGAAAAAAAGCGCACAAATTTGTGCGCTTTTTTTAATGTGATGGCTCTACTTCAGCAATGCCTTCTTCTGGTTTTTCTTCGGCTTTTTTATTTGAAAGCTTGATCTGTCTTAAGAACAATGTGCATACCGCTCCTAAAATAATAAAAGCTAAGCCCATGAAAAAGACGCTGTGCAATGCGCTCATTAGCGAGGTCTTCAAAATAGGCACAATGCTGTCTGAAAGCGCAGCTGGAATACTCTTTAGCGCCTCAGGACTAAACAGCATCTGCAGCACACTTTCAGGATTCGTATCAATCGCTTTTTTGAACCCGTCGGCAAAAGCGCTTGCTTGAGCAGGCAATGAGTTTAAATATGGAACGAGTTTGTCAGTAAGAAGCGTACCTGATTTGGCGTTCATTATCGCTCCTAAAATGGTAATACCGAACGTTCCTCCAATTGAACGGAAAAATTGACTTGATGATGTAACAACACCGAGCTCTTCTTTTGAAAAGCTTTCTTGAAGAGCAAGCGTTAAAATTGGCATCACAAGCCCCATTCCTAAACCGATTATGGCCATATAAGAAGTGGCAACAAGCTTGCTAGTATGAAGGTCTAATGTTGTTAACAAGAAGAACCCTCCTGCCATAATGAGCATACCCGTAACGATTTGAGGTTTGATTCCAACTTTATAAACAAGCTGTCCTCCAATAATACTTGTTACAATCATTGAAATCATCATCGGTGTCATAATGGTACCTGATTCTGAGGCGCTTACTCCAACGATTCCTTGCATAAAGAACGGAACAAATGTAATAGCTCCGAACATGCCAATGCTCATAAAAAAGCCTATGATGTTTAAAAGCGTAAACGTTCGGTTCTTAAATAAATACATCGGAAGAATTGGTTCTTTAGCTTTCGTTTCCACAATAATAAAGCTTATAATCCCAGCAATAGCAAGTGCAAACAAACTAATAATCTGCCAAGAGTTCCAGTCGTAGTCTTTTCCTCCAAAACTCAGGGCAAGAAGCAAGCTTACTACTCCGATAACCATTGTGAACATACCAGCTACATCGAATTTAACAGGTCCTGTATGTTTTTTTCCTTGAAGTCCGAGCGCAATAAAAACGGTAGCGAGTATCCCTACCGGCAAGTTAATGTAAAACACCCATTTCCAGTTCAGTGAATCAACAATCCATCCGCCAATTTGCGGACCGATGACAGAAGCAAGACCGTAAATTCCTCCGAATACTCCTTGAAACTTTGCTCGTGCTTTTCCTGTAAATAAATCGCCGATTACAATCATTGCCATCGGCATCATAACGCCGCCGCCAATTCCTTGTAATGCACGGAATAAAATAAGCTCTGTCATGTTATTTGCCATCCCGCATAAAGCAGAAGCCACCATAAAAATAATAAGTCCTGTAACATAAATTACTCTGCGTCCTACTAAATCAGCGAGCTTTCCTGCAATCGGAACAACCGTTGTTGACGTTAATAAATAGGCTGTTGTCAGCCATGTCATCATGCTTAAACCACCAAGATCTCCTACGATTCTTGGCATAGCTGTTCCGACAATGGTTCCATCAAGTGCAGAAAAGAACATCGCAATAATTAACCCAATTAATAAAAGCGTGCGCTTTGAATTTTTTTGATTTTCCATCGTGTGTCTCTCCTCTTTTTTGTTACTGCTGCTTATCTTTATAAGAAGCAGCTGATGTTGCAAGCTTTTTCGTAATAGAAGCCATCATGGAAAGCTCTTCTTCTGTTAGATGCAAAAGGTAGCGGTCCATAATGGCTTTTCGACCATTTAGCACGTCTTCAAGTTTGCGATGCCCAAACTCCGTTAAGGTAATGTCAACAACTCTTCTGTCTTCTTTATTGTGTTCTCTTACAACAAAATTGTGCTGTTCAAGACGATCCACTAAAAGAGTCACGGCGCTCGGTTTTACATCCATTAGCTCTGCAATTTGAGAAACCTTACTGCTCCCTACTTTCTTTAAATAAGAAAGAACAAATAATTGCGTAGGAGTCATCTCATGCTCATTAAGGCTCTCCATCATTTCGGGCTGCATTTTTTCAAATAGCACTTGAAGCGATGAACGAATCTCCCCAAGATACTGATTGCTTTTTGTCACATCTATTCCTCCAGGCTTGCTTATTTATTTCATGTTATAAATAGTTAATGCTAATTAACTATAAATGCATATAAACTAAAAGTCAATTATTTCTTTTTTAGTGTTGACCCTTACGCTGCGTTATATTTTATAGTAGATTTCAGAAGGGAGATGAAAGAATGAACAGAAAAGTAAAAGAAGTGGCTGACTTAGTAGGAATCAGCGTCCGCACGCTGCATCACTATGATGAAATCGGGCTATTAAAACCTGATGCTGTCAGTGAATCCGGCTACCGGCTTTATTCACCGGCTAATCTTGATATGCTTCAGCAAATATTATTTTTTAAAGAACTTGGCTTCCCTTTAAAACAAATTCAGGAGATTATAACAGACCCAACATTTAATCGCACAGAAGCGTTGATACTGCAAAAAAACATGCTGATTGAAAAACGCAGTCGGCTCGATCAAATGATTGCAACCATTAATAAAACGATTCAATATGAAAAAGGAGCGATTGAAATGAACGAAAAAGAGCGGTTTAAAGGGCTGGATTTTTCGCATAACCCATACGAAGAAGAAGCCCGGAAGCGCTGGGGAAATCAGCGCGTAGATGAAGCGAATGAAAAAGTACAAAGCTTTTCACATGAAGAACAGCAGCGCATGTCAAACGAATGGGAAAGTATCTACACTCACTTAGCTTCTCTGCGTGATCTGTCACCATCCTCTACAGAAGCTCAAAAAGCCATTGACCAATGGTATCAATTTTTAAATAAGAACTTTGGAACGTATTCGTTAGAAGCCTTTAAAGGTCTTGGAGAGATGTATGTACAAGATGAGCGGTTTACAGCCAACATCGATCGCTACGGAAAAGGATTAGCGAAATTCATGAACGAGGCGATGAGTACATTTGCTGATGCTAAAAAACAATAAATCAAAAGAGATTGAGATATAACTACATCAATTATATGAAGCCTACGTTCATCACCACAATGGAAAAATCCGAACGATTCATCGTTCGGATTTGCATTCACTTAACATACTTTTGTCTCAGCCTCTTTTTATAAGTGAAGACCCATAAGCATTGTATTATAGTAGACGCCATTTATATAGGTGTCTTTTTCTTTTAATCCTTCTGTTTGAAACCCTAGCTGTTTGTATAAAGAAATAGCTCTTTGATTATCTTCTCGCGTTACAAGTTCGATTTTTTTTGTTTGTTTATTCATACGTGCCCATTCAATCAGCTCAATCATTAGCTGTCTTCCTAGCCCTAGCCCGCTATAAGCATTCTCTACCACGATACCAAGGGTACCCACATGCTTATTACGCGGGTTTTGAGACGAGGTGATGGATGCAATACTAATGATTTCTTCTTCTTTTTCAGTCACGACTATAAGAGAGTTTTGCTCTTGTTTTACAGAAGCTAAAAACACTTCATACTCTGAAACTGGTCTAAGAAACTCCCCTTCTCCAAATGAAAGAAAATCACTTTCTCCTCCCACTCGATTGTAAAAAGCAATCATTTTCTCTGCGTCTTTTGATTCTGCTTCTCGAATGGTGACGCCTATACCATTCTTTAATGTACGTAAACTCATATATCTATCTTCCTTTTAGTTATTCTTGTTTGCCTATATGGGTTTTAGCGCTGTTTTTCTCTCCACTGACCTAACCACATGCGATTCCCTAAAGCCGTAAAATCATTTTCGTCGGCGTAGCGTTCAATGACGGAAAGCGCGTTGTCCTCAAGCATTGGTGAATAGCTCATAATTTCTAAAATATGATGTGCAGCCCATAGGTCAATTCGATAAGTAGGATTCGTCAGCAGTGTTGAAAATTCAAAGAGCATGCCTGGATAGTATAAATGAATGAGCTGCGCAATTTTTTTCATATCTTCTGCAGCTCGGTTTCCTTTTTTTACAGATTGTTTATCTCGATAATCGATTTCATAATGAATTTTTGCGCTTTTTTGATAAAGATCAACTAGCGTTTCGTACGTACGATGTTTCTGCATTTCTCATCTTCCTTTGCTTCTAGATTTCCTCGTTTGAAGATGCTATAGTTCATTTTTAGGTTTCATATATTCAACTAAATGCAGCAAAAATATGATGCTTCCGCCAATGCACATCACAAAACTTAACGTAGCAGGATACTGAATAAAGAAACCGACAACACCAAAAATCAGCATAGCAAGCGCTCCTATCATCATAAACAGATGATAAGCCGGTGTATTTTCTTCATTATTCATACATAACTCCTTTTCACTATTTTTTAAGTTATTAAAAAGATATGACACTTCTTTTGGACTATGATCTTTTATTTTGCTGCCGCTTTATTTCTTTAGCTTAGCACGAAGTAACGTGAGAAGGCCTCCTCCAAACATCACGCCACCCACAATTTGATACAGGTGTATGTAGCTTTTTACCGTTTCAACATACAGATCTGTGTCTACATTCCCTTTACTTTCTAGCCATTTTTGGCCCATTGCCTGACCCGTTGCAACGCTTTTTAACAAAACGACCAGGCCTCCGAGCATGACAACGGCGGCGATCATAAGCTGTACCTTTTCTTTGTCATCTAGCATTTTTTTGAATTCGTCTGCCATCTATCTCTCTCCCACCCTTACCTTGTTATGTATCTACTTGTTTGTAATCATGCTGTTTTTTCTCTATTATAACGCTCAACTTGGTCATTATAACACGGTTTTGCACTGCCTTTAGTCTTACTTTTCATAAATGAAGCCATTTTGGGTGATACTATTTTTGAAACACAGGCGTCTTTAACATCCCTTCATTATTTTTGAAGGGTTACTAATTGAGGTTGATACATGCTTATATTTTTAGGGATTTTTTTACTTTGTGCAGCTGTTTGTTTAGTAGAAATACCTTATTTAAAAAAAGTGAACAGTCAAAGAGAAAAGCGAATTTTTTGGAGTTTGTTCACAGTAAGTATTTTAATTGTTAGTTTAAAATATGGCGGTGTGGAAATCCCTAACCCTGGAGACGGCATTGCTTTTTTATTAAAACCTTTTAGTGATTTTTTGTTCAGTCTGTTGAAGTAAAAGGAAGTGAACAACGTGCATAGTCAGATAAAATTATCCGCAGCACAGTTTCGAATACTCGTGATTTTTTATAGTTTAGGCGACACTATTTTAGTCGTACCTGGAAGCTTAACGGCTGATTCTAAACAAGAGGCATGGATTCCAGCCATTTTAGGCGTAGGTGTAGGCGTTTTTCTTGTATGGATGTATATCAAACTTTCTAGCCTTTATCCGAATAAAACCCTTGTAGAACTAAACGAAGCCATTTTAGGCAAGTGGCTAGGAAAGTTTGTCTCTCTTTTATTTGTCGCTTCTACTCTTCTTTTTTGCAGTCAAGTTTTGTTTTACGTGGGCTCATTTCTAACAACTCGCATTATTATTCAAACGCCTATGCTTGCTGTTCATATTTTGTTTATGGGAATTGTGATTGTCGGCGTTCGTCTTGGCATTGAAACGATTGCCCGCTGTGCTGAAATTCTCTTTCCTTGGTTTGTTATTCCGTTTTTAATCTTAGTTTTTTCGATCTTCCCTCAAATTCATTATGAGAATTTACAGCCTTTGTTAGAGGTAGGCGTTAAGCCTATTATTAGATCTATTCTGGTCTTTACAAGTATTACGTCTCTCACTTTTATTGTATTGCTGACCGTTTTCCCTGCTCACGTAGGGGAACCTGATCAGCGGAACCGCGCTTTTTTTACAGGAAGCTTAATCGGCGGAGGCATTATGATTATTATTTTATTACTTGGCATTCTTGTACTTGGAAATACGTATACACGTATCGCTTTATATCCAAGCTATGAGCTTGCAAGGCGTATCGAAGTTGCCGATTTTCTGAAAAATATTGAAGTAATCATGGCCATTATGTGGTTTTTATCTCTTTATTTCAAAACGTCTCTCTACTATTATGCGACCGTTTCCGGACTCGCTCAAATTCTTGAATTAAAAAACTACCGAATTTTAACTCTTCCGCTAGGCATTATTGCCGTTACATTTTCACTTATCGTGTATCCAAGCATTCCCTATGAACAAACGTGGGACAGAGATACGTGGATTCCATACAGTCTGTTATTTGGACTATTTTACCCTCTTGGATTATTAATAGTTGGGAAAATTCGCGTAAAGCATTCGGCGTCTTTATCGAAATAAAAAGAAATTGAGACATAACGAAATCCATCCAATCAACAGCTAGAAGGAAGCTACATGCATGAAACTTAGATTCATCCTATCAATAAAAAAATCCGAACGATGAATTGTTCGGATTTTCCCTCAACGAAACTACTTTGTTTTACCCTCTTTTAAAAGAACACGGTTATACTCACTAATCCATTCCACAGCATATGTAAAATCATAGATGGGAAAATAGATTTTGTTCGATAATAAATAATGGCGAAAACAAGTCCCATGACGGTAGCTGTAATCGGAAAGCCAATATGTAAAAGACCGAATACAAGAGCGGAAACGAAAATGCCCACAAGCACGTGATGGCGTTTGGTTAAGAAACCACATAAAACACCTCTATAAAGCAGCTCTTCTTTAATAGGCGTGATAACTGCTACACTTATAAAAAATATCCAGCTTGAAAGCAGCGTTTGATTAAAACTGCCTTGATTTAAATCTTTTTGCTGCTGATCTGCGCTTTCTACGTTTAAAAATGAAAGCATCACGTACTGCACCGCGGCTACAATTAAAAAGCCTACCACAATATATACATACGTTTTCCCTTCTTTTAATACCGAGACGTTCCACATAGGTTTTAAAAATCTGCGCACAGGTCTATAAAGCACCGCAACCCCTAGAAAAAATGCCGCGTCTACAAGCAGAGCATATGGGCCTTCTAATAAAATTCCTGTCATATTTGAACCCATAACTTCATCGTAAATAGCTACTCCAATTCCGGCTATGATTTGCAGTCCAAAGCCCAACACGATAAATAGAAGCAATGTGAAGTAAGTAAACTCTTTTTTCTTTTTAGGCTTTAAAACCGGTTCTGAATTTGTTGATAACGTACTCAAAATAGCAACCTCCAAAAATGATTCTTTCTCTCTAGTGCTCTCAAAATTCTATCATAAACTCAGTTTAATTATGTTATTTTTTAGGAAAAAAGTTATATTTTTTCACATTTTATACACAAAGGCAGGGCTTCAAAAAATAAATGCGCTAACCAAATTAGTTGTCAACTTCCTTATATTTGATTACGCTTGAAGAAATCTTACCGAAAGTGAAGTGAAAAAATGGCAAACATTTTAATGATCAACTTTCCCGCTGAAGGTCACGTAAACCCAACGCTTGGAATGGTAAAAGCTTTTTCAGACCGAGGTGATACAGTTCATTACATTACGGCCGAGCGTTTTAAAGAGCGCCTTGAAAACGCCGGGGCTATCGTACACATTCACCCAGACTTATTAAGCGGTGTATCCATCAAGCCTGAAACTCCTCAAGGAATCAACGCTTTTTTAAACATCCACATCCAAACGTCTTTAGATACGCTGAAGCTTGTTCATATATTATCAAAAAAAATTGAATTTGATTTTGTGTTTTACGACAAGTTTGGAGCAGGCGAATTAGTGCGTGATTATTTGCGGATCCCTGGCATTGTATCATCTGCTTCTTTTTTAATGCCGAAAGACCGCTTAGCAATGATGCCTCTTCATCCTGATTCAGACGTTCCATTTCAGCCGGATGAACAAGCTCAGTACGGGCTCAGCCTGCTTAAAAATCAGTTTGGCATAGAGCCTAAAAATCTGCTTCAATTTATGAACAATGAAGGCGAATTAACGGTCGTGTACACAAGCCGCTTTTTCCAGCCGCTTCATGAACATTTTGATGACTCGTGTTTATTTATTGGGCCAAGCTTTCCAAAGCGTCACCGCTCTCATGATTTTCCGTTAGAAAAGCTGAAAGACGAAAAAGTTCTTTATATTTCAATGGGAACGGTACTTCATGACGTAGAAGGCTTTTTCAACCTTTGCATCGACGCATTTAGCGATTTTGATGGAAAAGTTGTGATTGCAGCAGGAGACCGGGCCGATTTTAAAAGAATTAAAAAAGCGCCAGAGCATTTTATTATTTTGCCCTATGTTCCTCAGCTTGACGTGTTAAAAGAAGCGGACGTTTTTATCACGCACGGAGGCATGAACAGCGTAAACGAAGCTATTCATTTTAACGTACCGTTAGTCGTTTTACCTCATGGCAAAGATCAGCCGATCGTTGCTCAAAGGCTCGTGGAACTAAACGCTGGTTATCGCTTAGCAAAAGAAACGGTAAATGCCTCTCTTTTAAGAAGTGCCGTTGACGAAGTTGTCCGCGACGATTCCTATAAAAAAGGAATTAAAGAAATCAACGTAAGTTTCCAGCAGGCATCTGGACCGGTTGCAGCAGCCGAGCAAATTATCAATCACGTAGTGAAGCAACATTCATAAAGAAAAGGTGCACTGATGTGCACCTTTTCTTTATAAAAACAGCCATGTACAAACTGTATATATGCCGATGATTAGTAAACTGACGACTGTAAGGAAAATCATTGCACATCCAGCTACAATAAGTTTATCAGCTCATTTGGATACGTAACGAGCAAAGCGTGCAGGTTGTCTCTCACTTCCCCAAGTTCTCTTCTTTGATATCTCGTTGAGTATTTTGGCTTGTTTTTTTGATACTACATAGCTCATAAGCCTCTCCTTTTTAGGTGTTTATGCTCATCTTAACAAGGGTACAATGAACTATAATTGATTTTCGAAGGGGCTCGTTTATGAACAATGATCTTTTACTCATTCAAGAGATAAAAAACCGAAAGAAAGAAGCACTTCATCAGCTTTACAATCGATATGAAACGCTTTTGTATCGTCTTGTCTATTCAGCAGTAAAAGATCCACATGCTTGCGAAAGCATCTTAACAGAGCTATTCAAAGAAATTTGGCATTCCCCTGATCTTTTGGTCAAAGAACGTACTCTTTCTCTTTCCTTGTGCAAGCAGTGTGTAAAAAATATAAAAAAGCACAGCCAGAACTCAGAGAAGATTTCGTCGTAAATCATTTTTTTGCTGTACATACTATGAATACAAATCCATATGACTGAAATAATCGAAAATATGATGTAAATCTGTAATCTTTATGCTATGAGTGCTGTAAGCAACGATTATTTCAGCCAGCATAAGAACAAACAAAATGGCCAATAGCACCTTAACAAGCGGAAATTGTCGGAACTGAGGAGAAAAAAGCAGCTTACTGACTGTATACAAAAACAGCAGGATAAAGTAAATCATCATGGCATTGGTCGCCTGAAGGGGCACATTCCAGACAAATATGTACACGCTGAATGTCAAAATTAAAATAAACGACATTTCTTTCCCGCTAAAAAAATCACTCATTGCGTAACACCTTTTCTTGTTCATGAATGAATAAGAAATTATAAACTCACGAAACATTAACGTTATTTTTACAACAGTATACACGATTTTCCTGTTAATTTCTATATACCGGTGTATATACGGAGCTGCTTTTAGCGGATTGGCGTCATGTTTTTGAGTGCAATGGGTTATAGTAACAGGGAAAGCTCATAAAGGAGGTATGGATAATGGAAAACACAAATCAATTTGTTCAAAAGCTGAACGACAATCAAGAAAAGCAGCGTAAAAATAAGCAGGGTCAAGCTACTGGCCACCCGGAGAAAAAACTTCCTAACAAACAGCATTAATATTGTAAAAGCTGGCTGTCAAAACAGCCGGCTTTTTTTGTGATCATTTTTCGGAAGTCGAAATGTTTGAAGATAAAACAAATCCCCTGTTACAATAAACTGAACCCGCTGCAAAAACGTTCGCAGCTATACTTTCCTCTTAAGGAGCTGAATATAAAATGAGTAAATTTGAAAAATTATTCCAACCAACAAACATTGAAGCATTTGATTTACACACTCGTACAGCAATGGCACCGATGACACGATGCTTTGCTGATCCAGAGACAGGCGTAGTCGGTCAAGACGTTGTAGACTACTACCGCCGCCGCGCAAAGGATGGTATTGGCTTAATTATTAGTGAAGGAATTGTTATTAGCGAACGCGCAAAAGGAAATCCTGGCGTTCCCGGTATCTATACACAGGAACAAATTGATTCATGGAAGCCTGTAACAGAAGCTGTTCATGAAGAAGGCGGCACGATTATTGCTCAAATTTGGCACGTTGGCCGCTTGAGTCATCCTGAGTTAATCAATGGACATAAACCTCAGGCACCTTCTGCTATTGCAGCACAAGGTCAAGTGCCTCGTTTCCGCAAGCCGTACGAAGAGCCTGAAGAAATGTCAAAAGAAGATATTAAAGAAGTTGTAGGACAGTACGCTCAAGCAGCTAAAAATGCCATTGAAGCAGGCTTTGACGGCGTTGAAATTCACGGTGCTCACGGCTATTTAATTGATCAATTTAATTCAGACTGGTCTAACAAACGCACGGATGAATACGGAGGCGACCTTGCACAACGATTAACGTTTATGAAAGAAGTGATTTCTGCTGTTATTGACGCTATCGGAAAAGAACGAGTTGTGATTCGCTTCTCTCCTCATAAGCTTGATAAACCAGACTATCGCTGGGATGATACCGAAAAAGCCATTCAAACGTATACAGAAGCTTTTAAAGAAACAGGCATTGAGATTATTCACCCGTCTATGCTTGATTTTTACGAAGATGTCCAAAACGGCCAAAACCTTTATGAAATCACGCGTAAGTACTGGGATGGACCGATTATCGGCGTGGGTGATTTAACGCCTGAATCAGCTGAAAAAGCGCTTCAAGCCGGCTGGATCGACGTAGCTGCTATTGGCCGCCCGCTAATTTCAAATCCTGATTATTTACACCGCATTAAAAACGATGATGCTCTTGTCGAATACGATGCTAAAAAACATTTACCAGAGCTTATCTAAAAAAAGCTGAAACAAAAATATTTTAGCTCAAATGAAAAACGAACCACTGATCAGCATGTTTAATCAGTGGTTCGTTTTTTTGTTATGGTGAATGTAGTTTCATCTGTTTCGTTACGCTACGTCTCAACCTCTTTTTTATTCATTAACGTATGACTGAACTTCTTGTTTCCAAACAGCATAGCCTTGGCCTTTTAAATGAAGACCATCCACCGTGAAACTACTTTTTAACTGATTGTTTTTGGATACTTTCGAATACAGGTCAATGTAAGAAGCATTATGTTTCTTAGCGAGACGCTCTACATAGTTGTTTAATGCGATAACATCTTTATTGTCCACTGCGTCGCCGCATTTTTTATTGTTGACGGGCAGTACACTTTGAATATAGACTTTTGTATCCGGTGATTCTTTATGAATACGCTCAAGAATTTCAGCGTAATTGGCTTTGGTTTTTTTTACAGATTTTTGCTCATTTAAATCGTTAATGCCAATCATTAAGAAAATCTTTTTTGGTTTAGCATCTGTAATGCTTTTTAAACGATGCAATACCCCTTCAGTTGTATCATCGGCTACGCCTCGATTGACAATCTGCTTATTATGAAAAAGTTCGCTCCACTCAGAGCGCTGGGTAATGCTATCACCGAGAAATACGATGGACTCTTTAGGAATACTTAATTGCTTGAACAAAGTACTCCGTTCAATGTAATAAGGATTGTCTCTATAGCTTTGCTTAGACGAACCCTTAGATGACAGCGGATTTTTCATCGCGCTGCTGCTTGTTGCATAAAAAGCAAAAACACCTATGAAAAGGACATTTAAAATAATGGAACTGATAAATACAACTTTCTTTGTTGAACTCACGAAAACGACACTCCTGTACTTTGTATGGTTTTTAGATAACTCTACGATGATATAGTAAAGCTTCCTGTTAACACTCTTTCCCTCCATACAAGACATTTAATCATTTTTTGTAAATAATGATTTTACATAAAAAAGAAGCGGCGCTCGAAAGCGCCGCTTCTTTTTCTATAATATAAGGGGTTAAAACGTACTTTTATTATAACATATAGTCTATGGTCATATTTTCCTCTATTAGAAAATAGTTCTTATGTCGTTTCTTTTTCCAGCTGTTTTTCTCTTTTTACTTGTCTTGCGAAGAAGAGTTCGTATACAACTGGAATAATAATTAAAGTAAGAAGAGTAGATGACGTAAGTCCTCCAATTACCGTGATGGCTAAGCCTTTTGAAATCAGCGTTCCGCTTGACGTAGTAAGCGCCAGCGGGATTAAAGCAGCAATGGTAGCAAACGCCGTCATTAAAATTGGACGCAATCGCGTTTTCCCAGCTTCAATAAGGGCTTCGCGGATTGTCATGCCTTTTTGTTCACGATTTTGGGTAATTCGATCTACAAGCACAATCGCGTTTGTTGTAACGATTCCAATCAGCATTAAGAATCCAATCATGACGCTGACAGACAGCGGTTCTTTTGCAATGACAAGACCAACTAACGAACCGATTGGCACAAAAATGAGTGACGATAAAATGATAAATGGAATACGCGCTTTTCCAAACGTAACGAGCATTGTTAAATACACAAGGCCGATTGCTGTTAAAATGGCTAGACCTAGAGATTGGAAGACTTCTACTGTCTCGTCGCTTCCGCCTCCTCCATCCAAGCTCACATCTTTCGGCAAGTCTAGCTTTTTCACTCCATCTACAACATCTTTGGTCACAGCTTGAACATCATCGCCTTTGATGTCTGCTTCTACTCGCGCAAATACTTTACCGTCGAGCTTTTGAATAGAAGTGAACGTATCAATTGTACGAACGTCAGCGATATCTTTTACTAACACAGGCCCTCTCTCTGTAAACACTTGCAGGTCTTTAATTTCTTTTACTGAGGCAAGGTCTTTATCGTACGAAAGCTGAACCGCTCGTTTTGTATTATCCAATTTTAAGTCTCCAACCGATACCGGTTTGGTTTGATCAGAGATTGTACCGAGCAGCTGAAATCCAGATACCCCGTACTCTGCGGCTTTATCAGGATCTACTTCTACTACAAGCTGCTTTTGCTTATCTGAGAAGTTATTTGTTACATATTTAAGACGTTTGTCTTTGTTTAAGTGGTTTTCCACTTGCTTAGCTGCCTTTTGCAAGTCATCTAAATTAGAAGAATATAAATCAACCGTCACGTTATTATTTGTAGGCGGCCCTCCTGTTGATGCTTCTTGCACATTAACTGTTGCTTTCGGTGATTCTTCTTTCGTGATGCTTTCCATTTTCTTTTGAACTTTATCAATAAACGTATCGACATTCACGCCTTCTTTTACATTCAAGAAATAGCCAACTTGGTTCGGACGTTTTACACCTGTTGAAAAGTCACGTGATCCAACTTCCGTTGTCACGTCTGAAATTTCGTTTTGGTCCGCAAACATCTTTTCAATTTTTAAGGATACATCGTTTGTTTTTTCAAGGGACGTAGATGCCGGTAATTGAACGTTGGCTTGAAGCATTTTTTGTTCTTCATTTGGAATAAACGTAAAGCCAAGTGAAGGAACAAGCGCAAATGATCCAAACAGTAAAATAAAGGATAAAATCAAAATTTTGATTTTATGATTAAGCGACCATGCAATCGCTTTTGCATACCCGCGCTGCAGCTTTCCTTCTTTTTCTTCAGGCGGTACTTTTTTAAATGCAAACTTTGCGAGAATCGGCACGATTGTAATCGCTACAAGAAGAGATGCTAACAGTGAAAAAACAACTGTTAAGGCAAACGGCAAGAAGAACTCTCCTGTAATTCCTCCTACAAAGCCGATTGGCAAGAATACGACAACCGTTGTAATCGTAGACGAGGTAATCGCTTTTAAAATCTCTTTTGTGGACGATTCGACAAGCTCATTGCTCATGCCTTCTTCTGAACGGCGAACGCGTCTGAAAATGTTCTCAATCACAACAATACTGTCATCTACTACGCGCCCAACGGCTACAGCCATTCCACCTAGTGTCATAATATTAAGCGAAATATCAAGCTGGTTTAAGAAAATAGCTGATACTAACAGCGATAATGGAATCGATATAATCGCAATGATTGTCGCACGGAAGTTACGCAAGAAAATCAGCACGGCGAGTGACGCAAATAATGCCCCGAGCAATCCTTCGCGTACTAATGTTTCAACAGACTTTTCAATGCCGTCAGCTGAGTCAAAGCCAATTGCGTAGTCTAACTGATCGTCATATTTTTTCAAAATCTTCATCGTTTCGTTGGCCACTTCAACCGTATTAGCGTCTTGCTTTTTTGTGATGGCCATCGACAGCGCATCTTTGCCGTCATAGCGTGTATATTCGCCTTGTTCTGTTACGGCTTCGACTTTGGCAATATCGCCAAGTTTCACAGGCTGTGCTTCAGGGTTCATCGTGGATTTCAGCTGGATTTTCTTTAATGCATCGATCGTGGCAACTTTTTCTTCTACTCGCACTGGAATTTGAAGCTCTTTTCCGTTTAATGTTCCTGCTGGGAAGGAAACGGCTTTTTGATTAATTTGTTCTTTCATCCCATCAAGCGTTAAACCAGCTTGAGCTGCTTTTTCTTTATCGACCGTAATTTGTAAAAGGTCCTCTTTCACACCGCCAACTGAGACGGAGTTAATACCTTGAATTTTATTCAATTCAGGAATCACTTCATCGTTTAATACTTTTTCAAGATTTGCATCATCTTTTGCAAACAGTGAAATGTTGAAAATAGGGAAGGAACCAAATGAAAAACGGTTTACGTCTACATTTGATGACTCTGGCAAATCTAATTCTTTTATCGACGAGTTAATTTGTTGTTCAACTTTATCTAAATCCGTATTAAACGGGAATTCT
Organism: Priestia megaterium; assembly: GCF_009497655.1. Lineage (NCBI taxonomy): Bacteria > Bacillati > Bacillota > Bacilli > Caryophanales > Bacillaceae > Priestia > Priestia megaterium. The sequence goes on from NZ_CP023317.1 coordinate 3,058,776, forward strand.
AAATTAATAATACCGACGTTTTCATATGATACGCTTTGTACGCTTTTAACGCCTTCAATTCCTTTTACTTGGTCTTCGATTTTCGACGTGACACTTTCATTTACGTCATCAGGAGAAGCCCCAGGATACGTTGCTTCAATAGACAGCTGCGGAAATTCGATATTCGGCAGTAAATCAATTTTTAGTTTTGAAAATGAATATAGCCCCGCTAAAATAAGTAAAAATGAAACGATAAACACAGCTACCGCATTTTTTAAACTAAATCTCGTCAAAAAATTCATCTTTTTCCTCCGTTACGTAACTAAGTTATTTGAGAAGCCTTCATCCTTTAATAGCTGCAGACCCGTTTTATTTTTTTAAACAATTTTAGAGTACCCATGGGTCAGTTTTTCGTAAAAAAAACTCACCTCCTTTCATGTGCTGATGAACTGTCTATACAAACTGAAATTTGATGGTCGCACGCTCCCCCTGGAAGCGAGATAAAGGAAAAGCCGTCTTGACCATATAAATCCCAGCCTTCAAAAAACGAGCTGTCATGAAACATATCTAGCGCATACCCGTTAGAAAACGCAATTCGAAGTATACCGATATCTTCATACCACTGTATAGAGAGAATGCGCTGGCCAAGCAGCAGCGCTTCGACTTGCTGACGCTGCTCAGCGGAATGTAGCGATTTCCAGTCTGCTTGACCAAGCAAGATGCTGCGTTTGTTTTTTAGTCTCCATGGACATTCTGCCACAAGTCCGCCTTTACTAAATCCAAGAGAAAACGGCAGGGTGTTGTCTGTGTTTACCTTGGTAACGGTTTGTTCTTGAAAATATGAAAAATTAATTACTGTGCTGCTGTTATTCATCATATCCCTCCATTATCAACCAGTACCGACGAGTCATTTTTGGGTCTCAAAATAGCAACCTTCAATGTATAAGTTCACAATGAACTCCGCATAGTTCATGATATCTTCTTCTGTTATATCATCATCGGAAACGATATCCATCCTATACCCATTTAACATGCTGCAAAACGCTTTTGAGTGTAAAAAAGCGTTTTTTATTTTTTGCTCTTCAATCAATTTAGCAACAAGCCCGTGATAATCCTCAAAAAATTGATGAAGACGACCCATCATTTCTGGCATTTGGTGAGGGGCTTGCCAAAAAGAGTCCGGATATTTTTTAGTTTCGTAAAAAAAGAGCAGGTGATGTTTCGCAACTGAATAGAGCTTTTCGTGAAACGTTTGGCATTTATCTGTTCTTCGCTTTGCATGATACAAAAACTCATCAAACGAACGATTATTAACAGCGATATAAAGCGACTCTTTAGACGAAAAGTACAAGTAAAGCGTTCCTTTAGATACACCCGCTAGTTTAGCAATATCAATCATTTTTGCTTCATAGTAACCTTTGGATCCGAACACTTCAAAAGCAGCATCTAAAATTTTCTCCCGCTGCTGTTTTCGGTTTGTCATGATAAAAATCCTCTCATACGTTTTCGATACTATACATATAAAATAATTAAAATAACTTGTCAACACGTAGTGTGCTTCTTTATACATTGCATCACAAGAGTATGTCAGTTTTTTAAACACAACACTTCTATAGCGCAAATTAAAGCGTTTTCGACTTTTTTGTGACAGATACAAATGATGCTTGTATATGAAGAGCTTGCTATGGTACATTTTTGTCATCGATACAGAAATTTATTCCGTCGTTACGGGAGGAGAAAACATGGTTCTTACATCACCAATCGGTCGCCTGCGCTTAGTAGGAATTTTAGAAGGAATTTCATTTTTACTGCTGCTGGGCATTGCTATGCCGCTAAAATATGCAGCAGGCATACCCGAAGCTGTATCAGTTGTAGGCGCAGCACACGGTGCACTTTTTGTGCTGTATGCTCTTGCAGTCGTTCATGTAAAATTCGCTCATAAATGGTCAATCGGCCGCTCTTTATTTGCATTTCTTATGTCGGTTATTCCGTTTGGTCCTTTTATTTTAGAGCGCCAGCTGAAAAAAGAACAGTAAAAGAAAAGAACGTCACGGACATCATGTTTCCATGACGTTCTTTTTCCTTACTGTTCCGCACTATTTTCGCTAAAGTGGTCAATCGTTTTCCACCACTTCAGTGAGTGAGGTTTTAATAGCATTCCAATTTCTTCTGGACTAATTTGCTGATCTATAATCATTTCATGCATTGCTTGAAAGAGTCCCGTTGTAACAGCTTCTTTCACATCAGATTCACCTTCTATATACAGCTGTTCAATCGCTTCAAACACATCCGGTTCACGTTCGAGCTGGCCGTTATATTCAAGAGAGATCAAATGACCCGCTACTCGGCTTAATTCATGCTGCAGCTCTTCTTTATCGTTGAAGTTGATTTCTTCGCTTGGCTCAAAAGATGGGCAAGCTTCTTTTAGTAATGGAATAACATTTTGTTTTGTAATCATATCTAAATTCCCTGCCTTTGCATGTGTGACAAATTCTCTATTCTTTACCCTTTTCTCTTTTTCTATAAACTTGTTTTACAAAACTTTACCGTTTTCTACAACTACTTCTCCTTTTTTCACTACGCTATCAATATGATTCAAGCCATACTGATATTGAAGGGTTCGATAACTAGAGACATTAAAAATCGCTAAGTCAGCTTGTTTTCCGGCTTCAATACTCCCAATCTTATCTCCTTGATTAATAGCATGAGCTGCGTTAATAGTTGTGGCTACAAGCACTTCTTCAGGACTCATGTTCATATTCATACATGCCAGATTCATCACAAATTGCTGTGAAGTCGTTGGAGATGAACCTGGATTGCAGTCTGTAGAAAGAGTAACCGGAACGCCTAAATCGATCATTTTTCTAGCATCTGGCCATTTCATTCCAACAAATAAGGAATTCCCCGGTAAAAGTGTGGCTACGATCCGTTTTTCAGCCAGTTTCTTTAACCCTTCATCAGAAGCATACAAAAGATAATCTGCTGATATCGCTCCTACCTCTGCTGCGAGCTCTGCTCCTCTGCAGTATTCAAAGGGGTCGGCATGTATTTTAGGAAGCATGCCATGGCTTTTCCCGGCTTCGAGTATTTCTTGACATTGTTGGAATGAAAAAGCATTTGGAAGACATACAGCATCATTAAATGCTGCGAGCTTATAAGAAGAAATTTGAGGAATCATTTCGTGAATAAGTAAATTGACGTATTTCTGCGTATCTCTTTTATATGCTAAAGGTACGACGTGTGCTCCTAAGAAGGTGCTTATGACATCAACTGGGTGTGTATCATTCAGCATTTTAGCGATTTGCAGCTGCTTCAGTTCTGTTTCTAGTTCTAAGCCGTACCCGCTTTTGACTTCTACAGTCGTGACTCCGTGAGCTAGAAAAGACGTAAGACGCTCATAGCTCTGCTGATAAATCCGGTACGCATATTCTTCCTGTGTTTGAACGACAGTGGAGTGAATACCTCCACCTTCTTCTAATAAATCCAAGTAAGAAGTTGGTCTTTCAAATCGCCTATAAAATTCTTCTTCACGAGAGCCAGCGTACACAGCGTGTGTATGAGGATCAATCAGACCCGGAGTCACAATTTTATGAGAAGCATCAATAATGGTTGCGTCATTCCTTTCCCTTTCATATTTTTGTTCTAGCTCTTTTGTTGTACCTACGGTCACAATTTGATCTCCTTCTATCCAGACTGAGCCATTTTCAATCACCGTCAAGTTTCTCATTTCTTTTCCAGCTAAAGGACCTTTATTTTCTTTGGCCGTTACAACTTGCGAAGCATTTTTAATCCATAGCGCTTTTTTGGACATCGTTGAATTTCCCCCTTTTCTAGCGTGTACCACGTTTTGGGGCTCCATGTTTACCGTAAACTCATTTAGATTCACCTACACATTTCGCACCTCTGCCTTCTTTCTTGTAGGTAGAAATTCGAAAAAGCATGTCCATGGTCTGAAAAGCGTGTTTTTAAGTCTTTAAAGCTAGATAACTTATATTTTTTTCAATTATATACGCTTTTAGACCCTTTTTTTCTCCGTTTTCTTACTTATTGACTGTTGTTTTATACAGATATATCCTTATATACTAAATCTTTTATCACATGTATTTTATAAACATCACGGCGAGGTCCCCTCAATAGGATAAATAATAGATTTCTAGGAAGAGAACGTTTATAATATTCTTTGAAGTTTTACTTTTAGAAAGATTCACTAATGGAGGAAGAAATATGATTGTCAACTATAAAAACCAAGCAACCGGCCATCGCATGAATAACGGCTGGAATCTTTTCTATGCGTCAAACTTAACGATGTGGCGCAAAGATGAAAAGTATTTGCTTTTAGATGAAAACCAAGATGTAGTGATGATCTTTGGCTTTAAAAAAGACGAAATCATTCTAGATAAATTGCAAACGTGGGGCTATACATTTGGTGTCCATCCAGAGAAAAAACAAATTTCCTGCTTGCAGCGTCAAGAAGAAATTGGTGAATAAAAAGAGGGCTGAAAAAATTCAGCCCTCTTTTTTATTAATGGGTTTGTTGAAACATAGCGCTCAGCTGCTTTTTTTCAGATGGTTTTACAACATAATACCATGTACCATCTACCATTTGTCCTTCTCCTTTTACCGTTACCGTTTCGAAATCAGGCCGTCCATTCTTAATGACGTTATACATCGTAAATGCATCGCTGACATCAATATTCGTTTGGATATGCTTTTTTGCGAGCGTGAGAAGACTTGGGATATTTTTCACCGTTGACATGTTCATTCCTTTATCTAATAGAGCTTCCACCACTTGACGCTGGCGATTGTTTCTTCCTAAATCACCTTTTGGGTCTTCATGTCTCATCCGTACATAGGCAAGAGCTTTTTCACCGTTCAACGCATTTTCTCCTTCAGGAAAGATAAATGAATCAAAGACAAAAGGAAACGGGTTATTCACGTTCACGCCGCCAAGTTCATCGACTACATCTTTGAACCCCTCCATATTTACTTTCACATAGTAGTCAACGTCAATATTTAAAAAATTCTCAACCGTGCGCACGGTTAAAGGAATGCCTCCGTATCGATAAGCATGGTTAATTTTCTCATCCGTCCCTTTTCCATCAATGTGCACGCGCGTATCTCTAGGGATCGGCATAACCTTTGCTTTATTATGGCTTTTATCTAAATTGACCACCATTAATACATCTGAGCGGCCCGTATCGCCTGGCCTTTCATCTACGCCCATAACGAGTACATTAAACGAATGAGGCTGCTCTTTAGCAGATGTTTGATGCTGATAGACAATTCCAAACCCAGCGGTTCCTAAAAGCAACATACATGCCGCTAAGACGCCTACTTTGTATTTTTTCATTCATACGGCCTCCTTTACACATCACTTACTCTCTATATGCCTTAATGAATGAAAATTTATACCTTCTTGAGGAAATTTAAGCACACGTCAAAAAAGCCCGCTTGTTGGGAAGCTGGCTTTTCACTAGTAGATGTTAGCTTGATTTTTGATGCACATCACGCTGTGCCCATTCACTTTCTAGCATACTCATTTCAATTAAGCTCCAGTACTGTCCATCTACAAGCCGGACATCTCGAAGAAGGCCTTCGCGTGTAAAGCCAATTCGTTCATAAGACTGAATCGCCCGCTCGTTAAAATCAAAGACGCCGAGCGAAATTCGGTGAAGGCCCAGTTCTTCAAAACCGAAAGCTAACACTTTTTCAAACATGTGCGCGCAAAACCCTTTTCCTCTATACTTTTCACCAAGCAGCACTCGGCCAATTCTTCCTGTTTTATGATAATAATCAATATGAGCCAGGGAAATATGCCCAATAAGCTGTTCATTGTCATCTATTACAGAAAAAGCATAGGTAGAGGCACCATCTTCATTTGCATATCGAATGTAGTGTTTTAACTGTCTAGGAGTAAGCGGAAAAGAAAAGCTAGAGCCGCTCCATTGCACCATAAATGACTCGGAGGGAATCCAATCCATTAGCTGTTTAAAGTCTTTTTTGGAGAACGGTCGTAGAGCTATCACATAATTCTCCCCCTTATTATTTCTGACTTTTCTAAATATATTACATTTATCATAATAAACTGTCAACTGTCTATGTAAAAAAAAGCCATCATTTCGATGACTTATAGCTGTAATGCTTTTCTGAGAAGAGTTAAATCATGAGTAAATTCAAAAAAATAGGTTCTATTTTCATTGTCAAATACCATCATGATTGGTTTTTGGTTCGGTTCAAGAACAAAAATAACTTCACTTGCCAGCGTGTTGACCGCACTATTTTCAATTTTCACGGCTGGATCAAGAGGTACTTTAACAAGATAGCCTTTTTTAGGAAGCGGACTTGCCTTTTTATATAAACCAGTAATGGACGCAATACTTTTTTCGGCTTCTTTTTGAACATTTGGAGGTTTGGGCGTTGAACGAACGACTCTGCCCGTTTCAATTTGAAACACCTCTACTTTTGGCTGTTCAGCACTTACTGCTTGTGGAAAAATAAAAGCAGCGAATACGACGCATACAGCAACCCATTTTCGTATCATTTTAAGCACCTCTTTCCATAGTGGATGAGATGGAGATAAGAATGGTCGTCTCTTCTTATACTATGACCTATTTTTACGTATTTATTTCACTAAATGAATGCCTATACTTCCATGTTTTTGTCATGTTCTCAGAACTTCCTCTATACACTACTAATAAGGACACGCTGTATGAGGTGATAAGATGTCGTGGTTTGAAGCATTTATTTTGGGAATCATTCAGGGGCTTACAGAGTTTTTACCGATAAGCAGCACGGGGCATTTGTATTTAGGGCGCCACTTATTTGGCTTAGACGATGCAGGATTGTATTTAGATACGATGCTGCACATGGGCACTCTGCTTGCTGTGTTTGTCTTTTATAAGCGTGAGCTATGGCATATTATTCGGCATCCGTTTAGCAAGCTTACAGGGCTTTTAGTGATAGGAACGATCCCTGCAGTTGCGATTGGTCTTTTGTTTAAAGACTATTTTGACAGCATTTCTAAATCAGGCTTAACGATCGGCTGGGAATTTCTTGCGACGGGACTGCTGTTATGGTTTGGTGATTCCGTAAAAAATGGCTATAAAAAAATGGCTCATATTTCATACGGAGATGCTTTTTTTATCGGCTCGTTTCAAGCAGCTGCGATATTCCCTGCTGTATCCAGGTCTGGCTTAACGATGGTAGCTGCGTTAATGCGAAAATTAGACCGTGAAACAGCCGCTTATTTTTCCTTTTTATTGTCGACTCCGGCCATTTGCGGAGCAGTGTTACTTCAGTTAAAAGATGTAGTCACAGGTGAAGTCGAGCAGCTCTCCGTTTTCTTTTTATTCGTCGCTACCCTTTCATCTGCTTTATTCGGTTATGTAGCGGTAAAATGGATGGTCAATTATTTAAAGCATCATTCGTTAAAAACGTTTGCGATTTACGTTTGGATATTAGGTGCAGTCGTGCTTGTTTGTCAGTTTACGGGGGTGTTTTAAGATGAAGATAAAAGTCCGGACGCTTTTTTTAGTATTGTTTTTTGCCGGCATTTTAGTCGTGACAAGCTATGTTGATAACAATTCCCAGCAGTCGTTTGACAGCTTATCTCACCTTTCACTTGATGGAGGAGCTGTTGAAACTTCTGCTGATGAAGACGCTGCGGAACAATTAAATATGTCGGTCAAAGAAGTTCATGTTAAAACAGAAAAAAGAGGCGGATACCGAATTGAAGTATACGAACAAGTAAATGTTTATAGAGATGATAAAGGAAAAGTAGTAAAAAAAGTGGCTACGGGAGAATATCAAACGTTGAAATATAAACTGAATGAAAAAAAATAAACCACTTACCGAAGTAAGTGGTTTTATTTTTAATGGTTAAAGTGAGCTGCAAGAATCCACAGTGTACCAACAACGATACAAAGTGCAATAAAGAAACTGTAAAGAATATTTGCAACCTGTACTTTACCATTTTCACTTTCAGTCATGTGCATGAACATTACTAGCTGCATTGCTGCTTGTAATAACGCTAGGATCATGATAAGAGTCATCGTAATGCTTCTTGATAGATCAGCTAGCACTACTAAACCAAGCGCTGCGAATGTTAAGGCTAGTGAAAGGATAAGCCCAAATACATGACTAAGCGGAAAACCTGCTTTTTGGCCTTGTTTATTTTCCATGTCTTATCCCACCAATCCGTTCAAGTATACAAGCGTGAAGATGAAGATCCATACAACATCAAGGAAATGCCAGTATAAACCGATAATAAATACTTTACGAGCAGTAACTGGTGTTAATCCTCGTCTTACTAATTGAATAATAATACTGATTGCCCAGAATACACCGACTGTTACGTGAAGACCGTGCGTTCCAAGTAGTGTAAAGAACCCTGATAAGAAGGCACTTGTTTGCATTGTTGCACCTTCGTGAACTGCGTACATGTAAAACTCACGAATTTCGTAGAAAAGGAATCCTCCACCAAGAACAAGTGTAATAACAAACCAAACTAAAAGTCCTTTTAAATCATTATTACGCATTTTAAAGATGGCAATTCCCATCGTGAAACTACTGAATAGTAGTAACAGCGTTTCGATCATAAAATCTTTAACAACGAACAGTTCTTCTGCAGTAGGGCCACCCGCTGTACGTGTATGGTACGTTAAGTACGTTACGAACAGCGTAGAGAACAACGCGATCTCGGCACCTAAGAAAATCCAGAATCCAAGGATATTCAGGCGACTTTGTTCTTCTTGGTATTCTAACGGCAATGATTTATCTAAATGTCCTGCCATTATTTGTCACCCCCTGTAATTCCTTCAACCTTCTTGATTTCATCTACTTTTACATAGAAGCCCGGATCATAATCAAATGAACGAGCAAGCATACAAGCAAAAATACCTGCTAATCCAACGATTGCCATTGGAATCCATTCAAATACTAAGCCAAATCCACCGATAAACCAGAAAATACCTGAGATAAACGGCACACCAGAGTTGCTTGGTAAGTGAATTGGTTTTAAGTCTTCTGCTTTAATTTCTGTTTCATTACGTTTTTTCATGTGCCAGAATGCATCCATTTCTTTCACATGAGGAATTACTGCAAAGTTGTAAGCTTGAACTGGTGATTTAGTCCACCACTCAAGTGTACGACCATCCCAAGGATCGTTTGCAGTGTCGCGTTTGTTTTTCCATGCACTGTATAATAAGTTAACTACTAATACGAAGAAGCCAAGACCCATTAAGAATGCACCGATTGTTGAAACTAAGTTTAATCCGTTCCAGCCAAGGTTGTCTGCATAAGTTTGCATACGACGAGTCATACCGTCTAAACCTAGGAAGAATTGTGGGAAGAAACATACGTTAAATCCAACAACAAAAATCCAGAATGAAATTTTTCCTAATTTTTCGTTCAACGTGTGACCGAAAATTTTCGGATACCAGAAGTATAAACCTGCGAAACAGCCAAACACTGTACCAGAGATTAATACATAGTGGAAGTGAGCGATTAGGAAGTAACTGTTATGATATTGATAATCGGCTGATGCCATCGCAAGCATAACCCCTGTTACCCCACCGATTACGAAGTTTGGAATAAACGCTAATGACCAAAGCATCGCAGTCGTAAATTTGATACGTCCTTTATACATTGTAAAGAGCCAGTTAAAGATTTTAACTCCGGTTGGTACTGCAATTAACATCGTTGTGATTGAGAAGAACGAGTTAACTGACGGTGAGTTACCCATTGTAAAGAAGTGATGCACCCATACAAGGTAACTTAAGAATGCGATACCGACCATTGATACTACCATTGCTTTATAACCGAATAAGTTCTTACGAGAATGTGTACTGATAACTTCTGAGAAGACACCGAATACCGGTAAAATAACGATATATACTTCAGGGTGACCCCAAATCCAGAATAAGTTAGCCCACATCATTGGAAGACCGCCGTTAGCCATTGTAAAGAAGGCTGTTCCGAATACACGGTCAAGTGTCATAAGTGCAAGCGCTACTGTTAATACAGGGAACGCGAAAATGATAATAATTGATGTGATGAAGATTGACCAAGTAAACATTGGCATTTTCATCATTGTCATGCCAGGGGCACGCATTTTTAAAATTGTTACAAAGAAGTTGATACCAGTCATTAATGTACCAGCACCAGCAATCTGTAGTGAAACGGCATAGAAGTTATTTCCGATACCCTCACTGAATTCTTTACCTGCAAGCGGGAAGTAACTTGTCCAACCTGCATCAGGAGCTCCTCCGATTACGAAAGAAAGGTTAAATAGCATTGCTCCCATAAAGAATGTCCAGAAACTGATTGCGTTTAAGAACGGATATGCTACGTCACGCGCACCAATTTGTAATGGAACGATTACGTTCATTAGTCCGATAATAAATGGCATTGCCATGAATAAGATCATGATAACACCGTGAGCCGTGAAGACTCCGTTGTAGTGATGTTCATCTAAAATGTTCATACCCGGGAATGCAAGCTGCATACGCATCATGATTCCATCAATTCCGCCGCGGAAAAGCATTAATACAGCTGAAAGGATGTACATGACACCGAGTCTTTTATGGTCAACTGTTGTTAACCATTCTGTCCATAACCATTTCCATTTCTTGAAATATGTTAAGACAAAAACGATACCGATGACCGTCATAGCGATTGCTGCGTCAGCAGCGTAAATCATAGGTTCGCCAGTGACGAAAAATTCATCTAGCTTCATTATGTCTTCCCCCAATCATTACGTTATTTAGTGTAATAAATGAATGTTATTCATGATTTGAGTGATCCATGTTTTCCATTTCTTCATTACTCGTTTTTTCGTCTTCTTTCATCTTGCTGTGATCATGTCCTGTACCACGTTCTAGCTCTTTGCCAGGAATGTATACATCTTTTGCATGGTCAATCCATTTTAAATGTGTACCGTTGTAAGTTTGACGACCAACAACGCCTGGGCTTAGGATTTGATCATATTTCTTTTCAGTCAATTTACCAGCTGTACCTTTTACGTCACTAACCCACTCTTTGAAGTCTTTGTCCGTTTGAGCTTGAACTTCGAACTGCATTTGAGTGAAATGTTCACCCGAGAAGTTAGCACTACGTCCCATATAAGAACCAGGCTTATCAGCTTCTAAGTATAATGGCATTGACATATTGTTCATCGAATATTTTTGTCCGCCAAGTTCTGGTACCCAGAATGAGTTCATAGGTCCTTGAGCCGTTAACTCAAATTTCACTGGCGTATCTGCTGGAATGTTTACGTAGTTAACCGTCTCGATATTTTGTTCCGGATAACTGAAAATCCATTTCCAGTTTGCAGATGTAACGTGAATCACGATTGGATCTTTATCCTTTGATTCTGCCGGTACTTCTTCTGCAGAGTAGATCGCTTTAACAGTTGGCACTGCTAATAGAATTAAGATGATGATTGGGAATGCTGTCCAAATAACCTCCATCTTTAAGTTACCTTCTTGCTCAGGTGGCTCATAGTCCATGTTTTCAGGTTTTTCACGATATTTGACAAGAACAAATATAAAAATAGCAAATACGACAACAACCACGATCAACATCATCCACATAGACCAAATGATTAAATCAGATTGCGTTTTTGCAACAGGACCTTGCGGGTTCAATACAGCAAGTTTTGAACAACCGCTCAAAAATACTAGTGAAAGCGCAGATAGTAAACCTACTAGCTTCCAAAATCCTTTTTTTGGTTTCACTTAAAACTCTCCTTTCTAACAACACATGATGCGAAGCCTATATTGATGAACATTCAAAATGCGCTATCTTTCGCTAGATAACGACATTTTTATACAGACTCTCTTCCCCCTTATTTGTAGGCCACTACTATTGTAATACAAAATGACATTTTTTTCGTCCCTTTTGCTTTATTTTTTTATATTAAAAATATTCTAATATAGTGACTGTACCAATGGGGTTAGAGTGCTTCAACCTTGCGATATTCTATCACATAATTTGGTATGAATAAATGTAAATAAAAGGATTCAGCTCCCATTTCTTAACTATTTCTTTAGGAATAACTGCAAAATTAGCTTTGCATGTTTGCTTCAACATTGATATATCAATACACATCGACATAATTGAATATTTTGTGACAAATTTTCAAAGAAAATGTGACGCCCTGTATGAAACTTATTTTGCCCGTTAATTCCCCTTTGTTTTGTAGCAAATATTTGATTTTTTTGCTTAAAATTCTTTCTTTCGAAAATATGAACAAAACGTGAATTTTTTTAAAAAGCTTTTTATTATAGAAAAAAGCCACGTGTTATTCACGCAGCTCTTGGTCCATAAATTCTTTAACCGTGATATCATCCCCTGCTTTATCTAGCAGCGTTGTCGTTGCTGGAAACGGATGTTTAATATGACTCGGTATTTTTTCATACAGCACAAAATAATCACTTTTTGGAACCGCGGCATCAATTGTATATGTATCGTGCACCAAAGCCGCCTTTACGCGCTCAATTTGTTTACTTCTATTTGTTCCTGTAAACAGCGCATATGTACCTTTATTTGTATGGATATCATCATAATCCACTAAATTGCTCATTTTGGTACTGACTTCAATACGCAGGCGTTTGTTCCATCCTTGCTTCAATACGGCCATTCCTTCTTTATCACCAGGTATGGAGAATAAGGCTATGTATGTATTAGAGTGATCAACCCGTTTAAAATCTTGCAGCGTAATCCTTGCAGAACCATCAATACTTTCTTTATGCTCCCAATTTCGCAAATGCTGCTGCACACTTGCAGCATTGTTTTCAATCGGATATCGAATCATCTCATACGCAACAATTACAACCGCTATACAAATGAACAGAAATAGCAACCGCTTTATCTTTCGCACATCTATTCACCTTCCTTAGCTTACTCCCCTTTTATGTAATTGCCTAAATTATAACTTCCTATTAAACCTCTGTCTATGCACTAGTAGAACTACGTTTTTTTTTACCACAAAAGGGATTTTTCAAACCTTTTGTCATAAAAATACGCTAAAAGACTCAGTAGCTGTTGAACCAAAAGAAACCGATCTCCACTCCCCTTCTTAATCCTTAAAGCAAAAAAAGATACCCATTTTGAAATGAGTATCGCTTAGCTTATCTATTATATCCTTCTATATCAAAGTCGTTTAAGGCTTATTTGCCGTTTTTTTATTATACACATCTTTCCGCACACATGTATCCTTTGACCTGATATCCATGTTTTTTTAGCTGCCGAATGCTTAAATTTCGGGAAATGCTGTCAGGAACAATTACGACCACTTCTTTATATGGAATTTCCTCATGCTGTCTCTCTAAATAAGGAAGCGGAATATGGATTGCTTTTTGACAGGGGTTTTGTTTCATTTCATGAAAATGACGAACATCTACATACGAAATCGTTGTAGAAGCACAGTCGGCGGTCGTCACTTTCTTTATTCCTTGCACCGGCACATAGCGTTTATAAAAACTGTAACAAATTAATAAAAGTAAAATACCTATGCTCATATATAATATCGCCATGTTTTCCTCCCAATTAATTTCTATACCCCTGTATGTATACTATATTCAAAAGAAAGAATCAACACAGAAGTACTCTATCTCATTTCTCTCTGAAAGAAAAATGGTCTTTTTACACTTTATTATGAAACCACAATAAAGTGACGAAATCAATCATTATTTATTTTGATTTTTCGAAAGATTTAAATACTAGTAAACAGATCGTTTTTTCTTATTATAATGAAGAAACGCAGAATTTTTATCTTCATTTCCCCTTTTCTTTCCCGTTAAGGCTGAGGTTCGCTTATGAGTAATATAGTAGACCCAGTGTTGCAAGAACGTCAGAAAAATGATTCTAAAAACGAAGGATGCGAGATAGGATAGTATGAACACGTGAAGCGAAAGACTATATTGTGATTGGCTCAGGAAAATACGAGTTAACTTAGAAATGCGATATACACAAAAAAAGGAAAGCTTCGGAGACGAAAGCTTTCCTTTTCTAGATTAATCTCCGTCAAGGTTTGCACGACAATTATTATGAGACAAAGAGGTACTTTGTGCTTCATGCTGTTTTTTCTCACCCTGCATTGTCATATTTTCTCCGTCCTTGCTCCCTTTAGCAATATGTTTAGTTTTCTTTCCTTGGTTTAATGTCATGTTCATTCCCCTTTCTGGTGGATATAGTGTATGAAAATAACTCACACGCCATAAGAGGAAATGATATGAAAAAGCCCCTCTTAAATTGAGTGAGCTTTCTGCCTAAAACTGCTTTTCCTTTTATTGCTGAATCCGCATGAAAAGATATTCTCTATTTTAAACGTTCGTTTCTCGTTCCTTAGTAAGCACCAAGCTTTTACGCTCTGAGGATCAATTTTATACACAATGATAAATCGCTGTGTCAAACATCCTTTATCATCCATATAAATAATTTCAACAGGTCGTTTCGAAGAGTAGCTTTCTTGAAGTAGCCGTTCCATAGAATTCGCTCCTTTAATTTTTAATTTACGAACACACGTTCCTTTTTCAAGTGTTGTAAACTGAATAATTCGGTAGCTTTTACAGCTTAAAATGGAGAAAAGAGTGGGAAAAATGATAAAAATCATACAAATATTAGGTAATTGTGATATGGTAAAAGAGATTACTTAAGTTGGGAGAGGTGCATGATGGAAAGTAACATACTTAAATGGATCCCCGTTCCTTACTTTCAATTAAATCAAGAAGGTAAAATCCTGCATTTTTCTAGTCAAGCACATTCTTATTTTTCTTCAGTCTCCAGTCTGTGGAGCATTATTCATAAAGACGACCGGAAACAAGCAATGTGGATGCTGTCACAGCACTCTTCATCTAACCCCATCATCAGGCATTTGCGTTTGAGAACGAGCGATGATACATTTGTGAATTTTAAATGCACGATTCATTGGAAAAATAATGTAGGTCATTTAGTATGCACCGAAAAGAAAAATGTCAAGGATCCATTAGATGTTGTATTATCTGCTCAATCCTATTTAGAAAACTCAGACAAGCGATTAAAAGAATCGGACAAGGTGTTAAATAATGCAGCAGATTTATTATTTAATCGATTAAAACGATAACCAAATGAACATAATTTGCGCTGTATTCGGTTATTTCTCTCATTTTTAAAAGTCATTGAAAGGCTACCTATAGGGGTGGCTTTTTGTTTTGTTCTACACGTAAAGTCATTCTCTTTTTGTCCGCACCATTTAGTCCACAGTACATACACTAATAGGCATACTTTTCATATTTATTCTTTCTATATTTATGTTTTGCTCAGAAAAAAAATCCGAATAATCAATAAATGTTTGAACATTTTTTAAAATTGACATATATTATAAACAAACAATCATTTGAATGTTTGAATGAAGGAGGAAATCATGCCAAAAGACCGCTGTGATATTTATTGTTTTAACGAAGAAAAGGTGAATCGTATTAAGCCTTCTATCGATGTTGAAGCTGTTCAGGATATTTCTACGATGTTCAAAGCGTTGGGAGATGAAACGCGGCTGAAAATCGTATTAGCCCTTTATAAAGGTGAGGAATTATGTGTATGTGACGTAGCCAACATTGTAGGCTCTACGGTTGCTACTGCTTCTCATCACTTAAGACTGCTGCGAAATATAGGAATTGCCAATTATCGCAAAGAAGGAAAGTTAGCTTTTTATTCTTTAAGGGATGCACATATTAAACAAGTAATTGATATTATGTTTGCTAAAAAAGAAGATGTAACCATTTAAGTTTTTCTTACCGTATAGGGAGTGGGACACAATGAAACACGAAGATAAAAAACATCATCACCATACCGGAAGCTGCTGCAGCGGCCCTTCTTCATCAGAAATTGAGAACAGCCCCTGCTGCTCCTCTTCTTCAGAAGCCGCACCTACTGAAGAACCTTCTTCCTGTAGTACAAAGAGTCACGCACACAGTCACAGCTGCTGTTCAGATACAAGTGCGTTAACGACCGATAAAAGCCAGCATTCTTGCTGCAGTGATCACGATATAGCAACAGGCAGTGACATAGAAGAAACGGCTGAATACCGCGTGTATGGAATGGATTGTCCTTCTTGTGCTGCTACGATTGAAAAAAGTTTAAAAACGTTAAACGATATTCAACACGTAGCAATCAACTACAATACAGGAAAGCTTCAAGTGGCGGCGGCAAGTGAATCAGCTCTGTCACTCATTCCAAACTCAGTGGAAAGACTGGGCTTTAGTATTGAGCCTATTCAATCAAATAAGAAAATGAAAACGTATTTGATTGAAGGAATGGACTGTGCAGCTTGTGCAAACACGATTGTGAATCATTTAAAAACAGTTCCTGCTGTCAAAGACGTACGCGTTAACTTTTCAACGGGAAAAGCACAAATTGAACATGATAATGAAGCTGATGACATTATTAAAGAAGTATCTAAAGCTGGGTATACCGCTACTTTAGTGACCAGCAGCAGGCAGCCCGCTGAATCTCGGCACCATAAAGGCAAAAATGGTCCGATTATTTTTTCAGGTATTCTCATCGCACTAGGTTTTATCGGTTCTCATACAGGAATTGCTTCTTATATGACAACTGTACTGTACGCTATTGCTATGATTGTTAGTGGATATAAGCCGGCTAAAAGTGCTTATTACGGAATCAAAAGCCGTTCTTTAGACATGAATGTTTTAATGACCGTTGCAGCACTTGGAGCAGCTGTTATTGGTGAATGGCTTGAAGGCGCTACGGTCGTTTGGCTGTTTGCTTTAGGTGTAGCTCTGCAAACAAGATCAATTGAACAAACAAGAAACTCGATACGAGGTTTGATGGATTTAGCTCCTTCTGAAGCATGGGTAAAGGAAAACGGGCAGCTGATTAAAAAAGCTGCGGAAGATATTTCAATTGGCAGCACGATTGTCGTAAAGCCAGGAGACCGAATTCCGCTCGATGGTGAAATTATAAACGGGGAATCCAGTATCAACCAAGCTCCTATTACAGGTGAATCTATTCCCGTTGATAAAGTAATGGGCGATGCTGTCTATGCCGGCACGATTAACGAAAGCGGATCTTTAGAAATTAAAGTAACAAAGCTAGTCGAAGATACGACCATTTCTAAAATCATTCATTTAGTGGAAGAAGCACAGGAGAAAAAAGCGCCGACTCAAGCATTTGTTGATAAATTTGCAACCATTTACACACCTATTGTCTTTATTTTAGCTTTATTCATTATGGTCATCCCTCCCCTGTTTGATGGTGCATGGAGCGAGTGGTTTTACAAAGGGCTTGAATTATTAGTTGTCGCTTGTCCATGCGCGCTAGTCATTTCGACTCCCGTCGCCATTGTATCTGCGATTGGAAACGCGGCGAAAAATGGCGTGCTCATTAAAGGCGGGACGTTTTTAGAAAAAGCCGGTGCAATCAATGCGATTGCTTTTGATAAAACAGGAACGCTAACAGAAGGCAAACCAGCCGTTTCAGAAGTTGTTTCCCTTGCTGCTGAAGAAAATCAGCTTTTAGCGATAACCAAAACGCTTGAAGATTATTCGAATCATCCCATCGCCCGCGCTATCGTGGATTATACAGCGGAGAAAAAAGTTGTTTCTTTACAAGGATCAAATTTTAAAATCCTTACAGGAAAAGGCGTGCAAGCAACAATTCAAGACACGGTTTATTACGCAGGTAACGCAAAATTATTCTCAGATTTAGGAACACCTCTAACACACTGCTGGTCTCAGATTGAAAAGCTTCAAAACGAAGGTAAAACGATTATTATTGTCGGAACAGCTAAAAGTGTTCTAGGCATTATTAGCGTAGCTGATACCATCAGACATACAACCGTATCTGCTTTAGAAAGCCTTAAGCAAAACGGAATGCAGCAAATTGTGATGTTAACCGGTGATAACGAAGGAACAGCTAAAATGATTGCTTCTCAGTCTCGGGTAGACCGCTATTTCGCTGATTTGCTGCCTGAAGACAAAGTAAAGGCCATACAGCAGCTTCAACATGAAGGGTATCAAACGGCTATGGTTGGAGATGGAATTAACGATGCCCCTGCCCTTGCTACTGCTGATCTTGGCATTGCAATGGGCGGTGCTGGTACTGATACAGCCATGGAAACAGCTGATATTGTCCTGATGGCAGACAATTTAGAAAAGCTTCCTCATACAATGAAGCTAAGTCGCAAAGCGTTAGCTGTTATCAAACAAAACATTTGGTTTTCTATTATTGTTAAAGTCATTGCCTTAGCCTTTATCTTCCCAGGGTGGCTTACTCTGTGGATTGCCGTCTTAAGCGATACAGGAGCAGCGCTACTTGTTATTTTAAACAGCCTTCGCTTACTCAAAATGAAAAAATAAATGGAATCTATAAGCTTTCCAGCATGCGTTGGAAAGCTTATTTTTTAGGAGGGTTTACGTGAATAACCGCTGGAACCAATTTATTTATAAGTGCTGGGCCCCTTTTTATGATGTCTTTTTTAATAACGGGATGTTTTATCGAGCCAGAAAAAAAGTCTTTCAAGATGTCCCCTTTTCGTCTGAGCAGCGCATTTTATTTGTAGGTGTTGGAACGGGTGCCGATTTAGCTTTTATTCCTCATCAAGTAAATGTAACAGCCATCGACTATTCCAGTGAAATGCTTCAAAAAGCAAAAGATAAATACAAAAACCCGTCTATAACTTTCCACCAAATGGACGCTCAGCAGCTAACATTCGACTCTTTTTCGTTTGATGTTGTTGTAGCAAGCTTGATTCTTAGCGTAGTGCCTGATGCAAAGCAAGCTTTAAAAGAAATGACAAGAGTAGTAAAGCCTAAGGGAACGATCCTGATTTTTGATAAATTTGAAACCAAAAAGAAATCCGCGGCTTTTCCTAAAAAAATATTCCGCCTCTTCGTAAAATTACTAGGAACAGATATTGGCCTCTCTTTTGAACATATGCTTGAAGCAAGCCGGGATCAGCTTATCTTGAAGGAAAATTCAAGCGTCATGTTGAAAGGTATGTATCGGAAAATTATTTTGCAAAAAGTTGATGAATGACTTCAAAGACTAGTTATGTCACTTTAACATGATGGATGTACATATCATTGTCTAGCTTTAATTGAAGAAAGGATGAACATTTTGATGATGAAATCAAAGGTCATACCAGTTGTCCTTGCAGCAGGCATGGTGTCCGGCTGTGGAAACGAAAGTAAAGAAAGTTCAGCTAACAAACAGACAGAAACAACACAACATGAAGAACATCAGCCGCACACATTAGGGGATAAACGAGAAGAAACAAAAAATAGTGAAACTCTCCCTTCCTTTCTGAGTGACAAGCCCGAAGATATGCAGCTTATTTATGCAGCCGCTGCTAAGCATCAAACCTTACTAGAAAACATTCCTTGCTACTGCGGATGTGGAGAAGAAGCTAATCATCAAAACAACTACGACTGTTTTATCTTTGAAAACAAAGAAAACGGCGCAGTAACGTGGGATGATCACGGAACAAAATGCGGTGTCTGCTTAGAAATAGCGGCTCAAGCTGTAGTAGACTACAGCAAAGGCAAAAGCATCGAAGACATTCGTCAAGAAATTGATCATAAATATAAGGAAGGCTATGCCAAGCCTACTCCTACGCCCGAGGTATGATGCTTCAGCATAAAAATTAGTAAAAGACTTTGGTCTCTTCATCCAAAGTCTTTTTGTCATTTTATTATTTGTTGGTAAAATCTCGTTTGACCTCACCTTTTCAAGTCCTTGTAAAACGCCATAATGTAAAAATAACACATTTGGACGTTTATTTACTGAATGCTCGGGGAATATGCTTTCTAACACCCAAATATAACCATGAGAGGAGAAAAAAACTATGAGTAATTCTGTAGAAACAAATCATTCAGCAAAAGTTGAAGGAGCCATTAATTCTATGAGCGAGGAGAAAAAAGAGGATATTCTCTCTAGCTTCGAAGGATTTAAAAGTTATCTAGGGGACAAGGTCTCAAAAGGTGAAAAGTTAGGGATGAATGAGGAACAGCTTGCTAAAACAGCTCAGAAAGTAGCTGATTATCTCGCTAAGCATGAAGAGCCGCGCAACCGAGAGGAAAACCTGCTTCACGAACTGTGGAAGGTTGGAAACGAAGAGCAACAGCATCACCTTGCCCATATGCTTGTAAGATTAGTTCAATAATAAAAAAGATGACACGCTTCCGTGTCATCTTTTTTATTTACAGATATTAAACAGCGGGAATGATGATTTGCTGCCCAATTTGCAGTTTGGTAGGATCTACGCTGGGATTTGCATCCTGCAGCTGCTGAACAGTCATATTATACTTCTTTGCAATGCTATAGAACGTATCTCCTGCTTGTACAGTATACGTAGTGACAGGAAGAACAATCTGCTGCCCAATTTGCAGTTTGGTAGGATCTACGCCGGGATTTGCATCCTGCAGCTGCTGAACGGTGATATTATACTTCTTTGCAATGCTATAAAACGTATCTCCAGATTGAATGATATAGAATGTAACGCTAGTAGAAGGTAAGTTTAAATACGCAGCAATTCCACGCGCGTGTGCTTCTCCCACTTCACGAAGAAACGTCGCGTTTTTTAATTTTTCAGCGTCGGCTGTTGTATCGATAAACAAGTTTTCAGTTAAAACAGCAGGCATATTTGTTTCACGCAGGACAGCATAATTAGCTGTTTTTAAACCGCGATCTGCAATCGTTCCAAATTTGCGCATGGTTGGTAAAATCTCTGCATGAAGCTCTTTTTGTAAAAGAGAAGATTGACTTCCCTCTTGTGATGGATAGCGATACGTTTCAAATCCAGTACCTCCGCCGGCATTAATGTGCATCGAAACAAATATATCTGCTCCCCATGCATTAGCTCGGTTCGCTCGATCTGATAATGAAACGAACACATCGGTTGAACGAGTTACTTGAACATCTACTAAATAGTTATGCTCTAAATACGCCCGCGCGTGTAGTACAAGCTGCAGCGTAATATCTTTTTCACGCAAATTATTTCCTAAAGCGCCTGAATCTGTACCGCCGTGCCCTGCATCTAGCCATACTTTTTTCATGTGAACCTTTCCTTTCAGCCATAATATGAAAGAACTTGGGGTTAACACCGGCTTTGTCCGATGTTTTATCTCTCATTTTATATATATATGTAAGTGGACAAGAAGGGTTCGTCCTCTTAAAGGTTAGAGAACAATAACTTAAAAAACTGGATTTTACCATAAACATAAAAAATCCGAACGAATTGGATTTATCGTTCGGATCTCCCTTTAACTAACCTATGTCCACGCCTCTTAATAGAGATAAAAAGCAGGTTCGCCACCTTATCTTCTGCTATTTCTCACTAAAAGCAATTTTTAAGCCAATAAGCGTAAAGATAGAGCCTTGCACGAGATTAAGCCGCTTAGACAGCGCCGGAGATTTTCGCAAAAACTCCCCTACTTTCCCTGCAAATAGACTAATTAACGTAAAGATAATCAGCGCTTGAACTAAAAACACAGCTCCATAAACAAGCATTTGCTGCGTGGTGTGTCCGGTTGAATGATTAACAAACTGAGGTAAAAGAGCAAGAAAAAAAAGCGAAACTTTTGGATTTAGCAGGTTCATAATCACTCCTTTTTTATATAGCACCTTGTACTCAATGGCTTCTTTATTTTCAACAGCGAGAGCGGAATCTTTGGCTGTAAACGTCTTATAAGCCAGATATAATAAATAAGCTGCCCCAGTGTATTTGACAATAGCAAATGCTAAAGCTGATTGATAAATAATAGCCGACAGACCCAACGTTGCCGCTGCTATATGACCAAGCAAGCCCGTGCAAAGACCTAATGAAGTCGAAATCCCTGCGTGTTTACCGTTTGATATGCTTTGTGCTAAAACAAATAAGTTATCAGGACCAGGCATAACCGTAAGCAAAGCGGCGACACTTAAAAAAGAAGTGATTGATACGATATCCATAAGTCGTTCTCCCCCTGCATGATTTTGCCAACCATTATAGCATTTTTTACTATCTAGTATTCAAAAAAAGAAAATTTATCCATAAAAAAGGCTGGGACATAACTAAATCAATCTAATCTAAAGACGAATAAATTGTATACATGAGCTGAGCTGCTTGTTACACCGCTGTTGATTTCCGTGCAAGGCTTCGCTTTCCGCGGGCGGCCGCTGAGCCTCCTCGTCGCTTACGCTCCTGCGGGGTCTCATCTGTTCCGCTTTTCCCGCAGGAGTCTTCGCCTTGTCCTCCAATCAACTGCTAGAAGCAATTGAAAACATGAAATCTATCTTCAACAAAAAACACGAACTACCAATTAAAAAATAATTAATAGTTCGCATTTGACTTTAACTGAAATACTTTTGTCCCAGCCTTATTTTTACTACTTATTTAATTTGTTTTTCCATGATTTGTTCTTTAGCCGAGGCAGACTGTGCTTCCGCTGCTTTCATTTCATTATTAACATGAATTGCTTCTTTTAAATACTCTGTTTTGTACCCGCTTTTAAGTGCCCAAGCATAAAAGAAAAGTGCAACAATTGCAATAAGTCCCATATCCCAGCCGTATTTAATAATATTGAGTCCCCCGAATTTTTCACTTCCTATCCAGGAGATTGTCATCATACATAATAAGTAGACAATCATCCAAACGCCAGCTCGGAAGTTTTGACCAAAGCCTTTCCATTTTGATTTTGCTTGATAATAAAAATAAATTGGCAAACCAATTAAAATAATAAATAATACCTGTCCAGTTAACGGCCATCTCGCCCAGTAAAGAGTAAGTGAAGCAAAAATAAAGCCAAGAGGCGCTATTACATTTAACCCTTTTATACGTAAAGGTCTATAAAGATCGGTCCCCGTTTTTCTTAACGTCATAGCTGTGATAGGACCAGTAAGATATGAAATTAACGTAGCTACAGAAATAATTTCGGCTAAAATTCCCCAGCCTCTAAATAAAAATAAAAAGATGAATGAGACAAATAGATTAAAAAACATGGCTTGACGAGGAACGCCGTAAAGCGGATGAACTCGTCCTAGTATATTCGGCAAGTATTTATTTTTTTCCATACCATAAATCATGCGTGACGTGGTAGCTGTATACGTAATACCTGTTCCTGATGGCGATACAAACGCATCGGCATATAAAACAATAACAAGCCAGTTAATATTTAGTGCAATCGCTAAATCGGCAAACGGCGAATTAAAGTTCAGATGACTCCATCCTTTTACGATTTCTGAAGGATTTACCGCTCCAATAAACGCAATTTGAAGCAATACATAGATCACGGTTGCAATCAAAATGGATCCTACCACGGCAATTGGAATAGAGCGTCCCGGATTTTTCGCTTCTCCCGCCATGTTAATAGGGCTTTGAAAACCGTTAAAAGCAAACACAATCCCAGACGTAGCAACAGCTGTCAACACGCTTGCCCATCCATTTGGAGCAACGCCTCCTGCAGAGGAAAAGTTTCCGCCGTGAAATCCTGCAAATAAAAGAGCACCAATTGTAAGCCCTGGAATCACAATTTTAAAAACGGTAATAAGTGAGTTAGCTTTCGAAAATAAGCCTACCGTCCAATAATTTAAAAGAAAATAAATGATTAATAGCCCTGTAGCAATAGCCAAGCCTTTTCCAGTAAGAATTCCGTTTTCTACTAAACTGCCTGTCCATTTCGCCCACTCCCACGGCCATGAACTCATGTACTGAACAGAGGCAACCGCTTCAACAGGAATAACGGATACAATGGCAATCCAGTTTGCCCAAGCCGCAATAAAGCCAAGAAATGAGCCGTGTGAGTACTGCGTATACTTAACCATACCTCCTGCTTCTGGAAACATCGATCCTAGTTCACTGTAAGAAAGAGCTATAAATAAAATAACAACCATTCCAATAATCCAAGAAGCAATTGCTGCAGGGCCTGCAATTTGAGCAGCTCTCCATGCCCCAAACAGCCATCCTGATCCAATAATAGATCCAAGGCCGACCATCATGAGAGAAAACGTTCCCATTTTTCTATGTAAGTTATTCATGTATCTAACACCTTTCTTCTATATATTCTGAGAAGTGAGTTATTAAGCGCTTTCATTAAATTTAAAAAATAAAATTCATTTTGATCTCTAAAAATGCTGCTTAAAAGTACTAACCAAAAGCTTTTACATTCATTCACGCGTCCCCCTTCTTCATTTATTATTTGCTATTATATCATCATCAAGTTAAAAAAGTACGCGTTTTGAATAAAAAATATTTTTATTTTTAGAATTTTGTGCGTTTTACCAATTAAAAGTGCGCGTTTTGAACACTAACATTTATAAAAACAGCCTTTTCATTAAAGTGATATACAAACGATTTTGCTGCAATAACCAGAAAAAAAGCAGGGTAAAATGAAGCGCTCATTTTACCCTGCTTTTTTAAATTATTTTACAACAGCTAACACTGTTTCTTTGAAGCTGTTATAAACATACGACCAAAGAGCCGGTTCTTCTTTATATCTTGTTCGTAACGCAGAAAAGACTTCTTTTTGCTTTTCTTCAAACGAAGGATCTTCTTTTGAAGGAAGTTCGGCGCGAAGCTCATCCACGATTTGCTGAACTTCAGGAGCACGAGGACCCCATTTACCTAGTAAATTTCCTTCATTATTAAAAATTAAAATAATCGGAATAGCACGGCCGCCGTTTGTTAAGTGACGATCAATTAATTCGGTGTCCGCATCGCGCAGTGCAACACGCACATCGATACCGGCAGCTTCAGCTACTTTACGAATGATTGGGTTAATCATCATCGCATCTCCGCACCAATCTTCAGTAATCGCTAAGAAGTGAAGCTTGTGAGCTTTTAATTTGTCAGCCAGTCCATCTTTAGGAAGCTGAAATTGTTCATAAACAGCTAAACTTTCCTCTTTTAATGTACTCATGTCGTTCATATATGTTTGAATTGATTTTCCTTCTTCAAAATACTGCTGTTCTGTTTTCATCAAGATCCCTCTTTCTTTTTTGTATACGAATAGATTAGATATCCAATCTCGTTTTCGTCTTTTCTATACGCACTACTAGTATAGCTTTTAAGCACCATGAATCAAAATATAAAAGTCTGCGTGCTCATTTTGATCATGTTTTTTTATTCTGCGACGGAATTCATAAAACTTCAATTTAAAAACAGCACATTGAGATGTTATAAAAAAAGAGAATGGGGTACATGTACACTATCAATGTAACAAATTTTAAATCTTTGTGAATATTTGAGAATGTTTATTGTGTAACCGTCATCTTTTGATTATGATAATGATATGTTAGCTACTTGACTAAATATGGAGGATGAGGCGAATATGAATCAATCCCCGCATGAAAAGCGAAAAAAACGCAAACAGTTTGTAGAACGTTTAAGACTAAAAGGAATCAAAATAGAGCTGACAAAACCGCGCTCTCACTTTTCTTCACTATCCTTACTAAAATCATAACTCGTAGCCACCTTTTTCTAAAGCGGAACGGTATCGAATTTCAACTATCTATGCTAATGCTTACATATCATTTCAAAAAGAACAGCTTCTAAGTGCTGTTCTTTTTTGATGTTTCTTTATATTTCTGCTTTGTCAAAAAAATTATAAACCTTTTTCTTTATTTTCCCCTTTTTTCTACCTAGGTCTTTCCGCTCCCTTCCATATGGTATTCTCAAAATATATAGTTCTATAAATACCTTAAATTACCACTATATTCAAGGTATATATAATATAAGTATATATTGTAAATTTATAACTCTTACTATATAATCTTGTAGAAAACGTAAAAAAAAGGAGAAAATTGATGAAAAAACTGGGGACAATTTTATTATCATTTCTGCTGTTTGTTGGCGTATTTCCAACGTCTTCATTCGCAGCCGCGTCAACATTTGACGCAGACTTCAACAAATATTTAAAATCGGTAAGCCAAACGCGAGGTTTTGAAGTAACCAAAGACGACGTTGAATATTCACTTTCACTGTATGACGATAGTCTTGAAAACTACGATACAATCGCAGATTTAGAAGATTTGTTAGGTGAACCGATTGCAGCTGACTTACATAACGTGCAAGATTTGTATGCAGATTTTGACTTAGACAAAACAAGCTTAAATGCGTTATTAAAAGAGAACGGCCAAAGCTTAGACGATTATGTGTACCTAGATGATTTATACGATGATGTCGGCTTCTATCTAGAAGGCGATGACTGGTATGAAGATGATGAGTCATATGACGAAGAAGACACTTCTTACGATGATGAATTAAGTGAAGAAGATTTAAGCGGCTTACTATCATTTATGCAGTCTGAATTAGGCTTAACTTCAGAAGAGTTAAATCGAATTGAAGCACATTTTACATCGTTAGAAGATGAGCTTTCAAATGAAGCAACGCTTAACCGCTTAGATCAATTAGGCGAGCGCTTAGCGGCATTCGAAGATTTTGATACAGCAACAGAATTATCTGCTGATCAAATCGCTGAATTAATGTCTATTTATAAAGAAATGCTAACAATCTTCCATTTAGACGCTAAATTTTCACTTGTACAAGGTGGAAATGAAAGATCGCTTTCTCTTACTGATTTAATCAACTTAGAAGAATTAAAAAATGCAAGTCTAAAAATTTCTCTTTATACAACAGACGGTAAATTTTTAGCAGACATGGTGATCACAGGCGATATGTTTAATTCTGATATCATCACAGACACAGGAAAAGAAGTAGAAAAATCTGCTGAAGCTGTAGCAAAACCAGCTCAAGCGCAAAAACCAGCAGTGGAAAAGAAACAAGAACCGGAGAAGCAACAAACGAACAGCGCTGTACAAAAAACCGTTAAAGGCGGAAAACTTCCGGAAACGGCTTCTAATTATGTAACAAATACATTAATTGGATTAGTGCTTGTAGCAGCTGGCTTTGTTCTTTTCCGCAAAGTGAGACGCGCATAAAATGGAACCAAGAAAAACAAGAAGAACAATCAATCGTAAAAAGCGGTTGATTGTTCTTTCCCTTTTAGCCGCTGTCATCTGCTTTGGTCTTTGGTTTACAACAACAAACGCCTATAAATTTGCAAGAGGCTATTTGGCATTTAAAACAATGGATACAGAAGAACCAGCCGCAGCTTCAGTCTCTAAAAGCAAGGACTCATCAACAGCAGACTCTTCTGCTGAAGCTTCTTCTGTTGAACCCAAAAAAGCGGTACACTCTCGTACTGCTAGCTCAGAAAAAAAGCCAAAAGTGTCAAATGTGTCTTATCCGAAACAGCCAAAAATCGGTGATTTAATGGGAGAACTATATATTCCTAAATTAAACGCGAAGCTGCCAATTTATCACGGTACGAACGAAGATGAATTAGAAAAAGGCGTCGGTCATTTTGCGGGAAGCGTGCTGCCTGGTCAAAACGACAATTCTGTTCTATCAGGACATCGCGATACGGTTTTTCGTAAGCTTGGCGACGTGGGTGAAGGCGATTCGCTTGTGGTAAGTACAGCAGCAGGCACCTTCACATACAAAGTAAACAAAGTACGAATTGTGGATGCGGATGACCGGACCGTTATTGTGCCAAAACCTAGAGCCACTTTAACCGTCAGCACCTGTTATCCATTTAACTACGTTGGTTCAGCACCTGAACGCTATATTTTAGTCGCTCACCTTGTTGCATCAACAACAAAATAAAAAAGCTGCCCTTAAAGAGGCAGCTTTTTTTAATGAATAGATTTCATTAGTAAATCAAACCATATTTTCAACGAAGTCGCCGTAATAACGACTGCTAAGATCACTTGCAGCGACGCTACCTTCGTCTTTTGCCCGACAAAAGCGCCAATCGGAGCTGCTAGTAAGCTTGCTCCAATAATCATAAGCGCCGGAAGCAAAAGGACTTGATGCGTCATTACTTTACCGAATGTTGTTCCCATAGACGAAATAAACGTCACGGCTAATGAGCTTGCAATCGTTACGCGCACAGGAATTTTTAACACGGTAATCATAATAGGAACAAGTAAAAATGCGCCTCCTGCTCCGACAATTCCCCCGCAAATCCCAACTAAAAACGCCAGGGCTGCTGCCAAAGGTTTTGAAAACGTCACTTCGAATGAATCGGCCGCTGGATTATTTTTTTTGGGCATAAACATTAATCCTGCAGCAATTGTTGCCATCACGCCGTAAATGAAATTGATCATTCCTTCTGAAAACGAGTTTGATAGCGTTGAACCAATGAGACTACCAACTAAGACACTGACGCCCATATATAAAATTAACGGTTTATTCAAATAGCCGCCCTTTTTATAAGCAAGAGCTCCTGAAACGGAGGCAAACAGCGACTGCACGGCTCCTATACCAGCTACTTCGTGCGCGCTGAATATTCCCACTCCTACAAGAGGCGGAACAAATAGCAACAGCGGGTACAAAACAACTGACCCTCCAATTCCAAGCATACCTGCTAAAAATGACCCGAAAAACCCGAGTGCAAATACCGTTATTAATAGTTGTACATCCATGTTTTTACCACCTGCTTTTATCAATCCAATATCATGTTTGTTAGAAAGTATGTATACATACAACGCCTTATCTCTTCTTCCATTGTATCACTGTATATGCTTCTTTTCTGTAAAAATATTGATAAAAGTGCTTTCAATTATTAATTTTTTTAATCATTAAAATCCTATCGACTTTATGCGTTATTTACGTTTAGCTCAAACTTCCTCGTTCTCCGCTCTGCTACTTGTGGTAGAATAAAGAAAAACTAGATGTTAGAACTGCCTACATGCTACGCTTATCTCAGCAGGCCCATCATCACAGGAGGCTTTCGTATGTTTGAATACAAAATTGATGACGAAGTTAGTTTGCATTTAATTGAATCAACTGACGCTTTCCCCTTGCTTTCTCTTATTAACGAGTCAAGACCTTACCTAAAAGAATGGCTCCCATGGGTAGATAGCATGCAAAGTATTGCTGACTATGATGAACTCATCCCTGAATGGAGAGCTCAATACTATAATAACCAAGGGTTCCAGGCGATCATTCGGTACTACGGAGAAATCGCCGGAATGATTGGTTTCCACGGAATTAATTGGGGAAATAAAAGTACAAGTCTCGGCTATTGGATTGGACATGATTTCCAAGGAAAAGGCATTATGACAAGAGCCGTACACGGATGCCTGAATTATGCATTTAATACGTTAAACCTTCATCGAGTCGAAATACGCTGCGGCGTTAATAATGAAAAAAGCAAAGCCATCCCTACGCGTCTAGGTTTTACGGAAGAAGGCATTTGCAGAGAAGGTGAATATCTATATGATCACTACCACGATCTTGTAATTTATGGCATGTTAAAACACGAGTGGAAGCAAGCTCCTTATGCTCCGTGGCTTCTTTCTTAAAAAGTAGAATCATTTGGACAAGCTATCGTTTAAATAGGGTATAGTAAAAAGATTAAAAGAAGCTGGGACAACAATATGTGAGTTGAAGAGAAATCCGAACGAGGTTGATTCTTGATGAAGAATCAACCTCGTTCGGATTTTTTATTGTGATGCTGAACACAGGTTTCATTCAATGCAGGTGATACCAGCTGTTGATTGGAGGGCAAGACGAAGACTCCTGCGGAAAAAGCGGAATAGATGAGACCCCGCAGGAGAGAAGCGACGAGGAGGCTCATCGGCCGCCCGCGGAAAGCGAAGTCTTGTACGGAAATCAACAGCGGTGTAACAAGCGGTTCAGCTCATGTATCCAATTTGTTCGCCTTTTGATTGGAGCGATTTCGTTATGTTTCAACCTATTTTTTAATTAAAATATTGAAGCTGTTCGCGGCGAAGCTTATCTTTTTGTTTGTCCGAAATTGAGTAGTCGTAGTTATAAATAGCTCCTTCCCAATCTCCATACATTGGATTTGGAAACACAATTAGCTTTTGACCAAATGCTTCTTTTTGTTCTTCTACAAGCTTATTTCGATCGTTCATCGACTTTTTATCAAAGCCGCTAAAATCAGATAAGTTATCACCAAACAGCAGGACTACATTATGATTCGTCGCTACTTTTTGACGGCGCGTTTCTTTTCCTTCGTCTTTTGGACCCGTCAACAGCACATGGTCTTTGGTTGCTTGAGGAATATGTAAATTCTTTAGGTTTTTAATTGTTGCCTCAAGCTGAGAAGTTGTACGGCCTGAAATGTAGTAAATATCTACACCTTTTTGATCTGCATACGTCAAGAAATCGACAGCACCTGGCACTGCTTTCGCTTTTGCTGCTTGCACCCATTCATCCCACTTATAAGGGAATCCTTTACCCGTTTTGATGGCTGAAGCTTGAAATGGGCTATTATCAAGCACGGTCTCATCTAAATCCAAAATAATGGCAGGCTTTTTATCGGTACTTTTTGCAAGCGCCTCATCTAAACGAAGCTTCCCTGTATTATAGCCTTGGTAATACAAAGCTTTCATTTCGCCGGATGTCTGGTACCAAGCGTCCGCCATAATTTGCTGATCAGCTAGATTTTGAACGGGTTCTTTTTTCTCAGCAGAAACCTCTTTTTCCTGCTGAGGGGCACATGCTGTAAGCGAAAAAGCAAGTACAGCCACACCTGTCAGCGCTGATAATTTCTTATTCATTTTGCATCCACTTCCATCTCTACATATTTTCATGTTAATAATGTTATATATTACCTCAATCAAACAAAAAATCAACACAAATACGAATAATATTTTAATTAATAATTAAAATAGTTCGTTTTAACTGATATTCCTTCCCTTTTTTTGACCATTATCCAAATATTTGTTTATACATTTTCCAAAATCCGTTTTTCTCATTCTTTCTTTTTAATCTTTTTTTAGAAACATATCGGCTTATCACTCATTTGCTCCAGAAGAACTCAATAAATCTGAATTATCTAACTTTTTATCTTGTGTTAGATTCTCTCACAAAAGTGCTTTTTTTTGAAAAGATATATAGTAAAATAGATTTTGTGAATTAAAAGACGGTGTTTTCTATCGAAAGTATTGTATAAATATACAAAAGGGGATGGAGATATGAATCACGTAAAACAATGGGGATGGATTACCTTTGGCTGCTTATGCGTTGCCATCGGAATTCAATTTTTAACCGCTTCTAACCTCGTTATTGGCGGAACGGCAGGACTTGGCATTGTGCTGCAGCATTTAACCGGTATTTCATTTGGGGTATTGTTCTTTATCATCAATCTACCGTTTTATTTTATGGCTCTTACACAAATTGGACTGCAGTTTACGATAAAAAGCTTCATCAGCGTTAGCTTGATGTCAGTGATGTCCGATTTATTAGCTGCCAACTTTTCATTTGCACTTCCGCATCCGCTTGTAGCCGCGGTTATGGGCGGCATTATCGTCGGCATTGGACTAATCTTTTTGTTTCGTCACGGCTCTTCTCTTGGCGGAATCAACATGCTATGCGTGTTTCTTGATAAACGATTTGGCATTAATCCAGGTAAAACAATGCTTTTGACAGATGTGTTGATTGTAGGCTCTGCAACAGTGGTATTCGGCGTAGTTCAAGTTCTTTATTCGTTAATTGGTATTTTTATCATGACAGGACTGCTTGGACGCTATCACAAACGCTCGCCAATCGAACGAACTGGTGAACATATTGAAGAAGAAGCCAAGCAACAAACGGCTTCAACTATGTAAAAAAACCGTGCGGAAATGATCCCGCACGGTTTTTTTACGCTTATTCTGCTACTTTTACAAGCTGTTTTCCTAAGTTTGCTCCTTCGAATAACCCAAGGAACGCTTCAGGTACATTTTCAAAACCTTCTACAACGTTTTCGCTGTACTTGATTTTCCCTTGCTGCACCCATTCGCCTAACTGCTTAATGCCTTCAGGGAATTTGTCAGCATAGTCGGCTACGATAAACCCTTTCATTAGCGCACTGTTAATTAATAAAGGTGTTTGAACACGTGGTCCAACATCTTGTTTTTCTAAGTTATACAGTGAAATTTGGCCGCAAAGTGGAATGCGCGCAAATTTATTTAATAAGCTAACAACTGCATCTGAAATCTCTCCGCCGACGTTTTCAAAGTAAACGTCAACACCATTAGGACACGCTTCTTCTAACGCTTCTTTCACATTTCCTTTTTTATAATTAATCACTTCATCAAATCCGAGCTCATCTTTTAAATAAGCAATTTTATCTTCAGAACCTGCGATGCCGACAACACGTGCGCCTTTAATTTTAGCGATTTGACCAACAACAGATCCAACAGCACCTGCTGCACCGGAAACGACTACTGTTTCGCCTTCTTTTGGCTGACCGATTTCAAGCAGTCCAAAATAAGCTGTGAGACCAGGCATACCAAGAACGCCGATAGCCGTTGTAATTGGCGCTAGCTCTGGATCAACTTTCTGTAAGTTTTTTGCTTCTGCGGCTGAATAGCGTTTCCAAGGAAGCATACCTGTCACGATATCGCCTTCTTTAAAGCGATCTGATTTTGATTCCGTTACGCGTGCTACAATGCCGCCTGCAAGCGGTGCGTTTAGCTCAAATGGAGGAACATATGATTTTGTATCGTTCATGCGTCCTCTCATATACGGATCAACAGAAAGGTAAAGTGTTTGAACAAGTACCTCGCCTTCTTTCGCTGTAGGCATTTCAATTTTTTCGTATTTAAACGTATCTTTTGTTGGCATTCCCTTTGGGCGTTCTACTAATAAAATTTGTTCATTCATCGATATCGCTCCTTTTTATTTCTCTGTTTTTTGTAAAATGTGCTAAACTTACCTTTGTTATTTTAAATTATATATTGTGCACAACGCAAAAAATATGATTGTGCAATAACACCGAAGGAGAAAAAGACATGGAGCTAATTCGCTGTAAAGAAAATGTTGTTAAAAAACTAAACGAGTTTGTTCAAGTAACTCCCCCCGTTATTTTGTTTAAAAAAGGCAATATGTATCCGATTAAAATGGATATCAACTATAACTGGATTGCCACGGATGAACAAGGTCATGAGCATATTGTCGCTTCAAACACAAAGAATGTGCAGGACGACTACTGGTTTAGCTACCATTTTGACTTATATTAAGGAGTTTCCCGGATTTACTCTTCGTAAACGTTATATAAATAAAGTGTTGCATCAGTAAAAAAACAGCGCCAGAATTCTGGCGCTGTTTTTATGTAGTAATCGCAATTGCACGGGTAGTCGTTTGAACGGTCACCCCAGTTGAAGACCGGACAAAAAATTCCATTCTGACTGAGTACGTGTATGTACCAATTGATGCTACTGTATCTACCCATGTAAAAGAAAGAGCATTTTGCTGAGTAAATGATAGTGTTAGAACGGCTGCAGCTCCTTGCTGTAAATTCTGTGAAAACAAAAGCTGAGAATTTCTATATACTCTAAGTGTTACCCCGTATTGATAGCTAGTTAATCCAAGAGGAATGTTTGCTTCAATTGTAGCAAACCCATCTATTTTCATCTTCTGATTGTTTTTTTTCGTCTCAGCATTTACTGTTAAAATGCTCGTTTCAGAACCGTAAGTCAACGACTGCACGTTTTGAGACTGCGATGAAAATATATTCAGCTGGCTTTGAATTACGTCTCCCATTACTTTCCCTCCTCTTAGTTATATGAAATATATGGTAATAAAGTATATACTTACCTTTTGATTTACATGACTAAGAGTTCAAAGACCTCCGTCAACCAGCTTGCTAAAACTATTTCTTAATTCACAAAAGCTGGCTACTGTAATGTTCCATTTTCTGCATCGATATCTACTTAAGATTATGTTACAATCACGGTAAAGTAATTTATGATTGATAGAATAAAAGCTAGAGCTTGAAAAATTCGAGGTGGATTATGCAAGGTAAAGTTGTATATAAAGAAGGATTTTCAGTGATAGGCATAGCAAAAAACGGAGAGTATCAAAAAGAGAATCTTTTGAAGCAAATACTTAAAGAAAAAGAAATGATTAGCTCTTCAAAAGAACCTTATATGGTTACAGGCATTTGCATGGCTCCGAAAAAAGAAAATTATTTTTATATTGCAGGGACAGAAGTGGCTGATACGGCTTGTATTCCAAACGGTATGAGCGTTCATACGTTTCCTTCGTTTACATACCTGCAGTTTAAACACAGAGGTCCCATTACATCGCTTGGGTCGACGTATAACAGCATCTGGAATGAATGGCTGCCGAACTCTTCTTACAGCATGATTGAAGGTCCTGCTCTTGAAATTGTAAATACAGCTATACACGGCAATTTATATAGTGATACATATGAAATGGATATTTATATTCCCATAAAGCTTGGACATTAAAAAAGGTGAACTTACGTTCACCTTTTTCCTATTTTTGCAGCTGTTTATATAAATGATAAAGAGTAAAAACGCACTCTGGATGCCGCTCTTTATGGTTAAAAAAGCCATGGGGAAACATGAGTGAAAGATTCCCTTTTTCAATTCCGGTTACATACTTGTTTTCCATAAGCGGATATTCTTTCACAACCCAGCGCGCTTCATCAATCGTAGACGTAACCACTTCACCAAAGTATACGCCCATACACTCTTCGAATTCTTCTTTTGTCATCGAAAAATAGTCAAAACAATTGCTGTCTTCTAGATCATAGTAAAGAAGCTCTAATATTTTCAAACTTTCATCTGTAAAATCAACGGTGAATTCAGCTACCGCTTTGCTTATTTCATGAATATGATTCATGCACTGTTCGCGCACTTGATGATAGTAATAGCTAGCTTCAAACTGATGTTCACACGTCACTAGCGATTCTCCGTATGATGTTGTTAGATCATGATGCTTGCTCATGCTGACACCTCCACGCTAAGCTTATGGAGCAAGTATAACATTAACCAAGCTACTATTGAGCATCTTCCATTAACAACCTATCCGCGGCAATATTAGGTTCACTTTTTACTCATTATTCTGCCGTACACAAATCCTCCGCTAACAAGAAGAATACCGCTAATTAATACGCTGCTTAAAAAGATTTGCGAGTGCATCAAGTGATTATACATCATCCACACGCTCATTTCGTCATCTCCTTTTGGCCTTTTTTAACTAGTATCCCCGATTTTCTTGCCGCACATGCCGGCATTTTCATCATTTTTTCATCAAGCCTCTATATAGTTAAAGCCGTGAAGCCAATTATCTTTTTTCATCGTTTTACTCTTTAAAAAGCCTGCTTATGACTCTAAAGCAGGCTTTTTTTATAGAGTGAAATAAGTAATTAAGCCGTCTATCCCCACTAATTGTGCATAGTAAGGTATAATTAAAGATAGTTTCACTTTTCTAAAGTGAGAAATACATAGGAGACATCAAAGGAGACATGCAAATGACAGAACTCGAAAAAGCGAAAATTCAGCACCGAAAGCTGTCCAAGGGACAGGTATTTGGTAGGGCTATCGCCATTGCGATCGGTGCCCTGCTCATGGCCACAGGACTTGAAATCTTCCTTGTTCCAAACCACGTTGTCGACGGAGGAATTACCGGTATTTCCATCATGCTTTCGCATATTACCGGCGTAAATCTAGGAATCTTTCTTTTTGTACTAAATCTTCCGTTTGTATTTATCGGGTACAAGCAAATGGGAAAAACATTTGCCCTTTCCACTATTTTTGGCATACTGGTTGTATCCATCTTAACTTCTATGTTTCATGATGTCCCCGCGTTTACCGCAGACGTTCTCCTTGCTACCGTTTTTGGAGGGATTATTCTCGGAATTGGAATTGGACTCGTAATTCGCTACGGCGGAGCGCTTGACGGTACGGAGATACTTGCTATTTTAATCAGTAAAAAAATTCCGTTTTCTGTAGGAGAAATTGTAATGTTTTTCAACTTCTTCATTTTAGGAGCAGCGGGATTTGTGTTCACCTGGGACCGCGCCATGTATTCTATCCTTGCGTACATCATTGCGGCTAAAGCCATTGATACAGTTGTAGAAGGATTGGAAGAATCAAAATCAGCTTGGATTATTAGTGATCATTCTGATGACATCGGCGATGCGATTAATGCGCGTCTAGGTAGAGGCGTTACCTATTTGCACGGTGAAGGTGCTTATACGGGCGATGATAAAAAAGTGATTTTCTGCATCATTACGCGCCTTGAAGAATCAAAGCTAAAAACCATTGTTGAAGATTTTGACCCTACTGCCTTTTTAGCCGTTGCAGATATTACCGAAGTCCGCGGCGGACGCTTTAAAAAACGAAACATTCACTAAAAAAAACGCGCAGAAAGCATGATGCTTTCTGCGCGTTTTTATGTAAAAGAGACTTTTTGAACCCGCTTAAACCATTCATAACAAAGAAGTACAATTAAACATAAGTCGATTAAATCGCCTCCGTAATACATCAGCATAGCCCCTTGCTGCGCCTCTTCTGCCGAGACGTGCATAGGCGGGTGAGCGTACACATATTTTGATAAAATACCGTGGGCGGCAAGAGCAAGAACCAATACGAACGCTCGGTACGTAAAAGTTTTTTGATGCGGCGAAGGATCAA
Source organism: Priestia megaterium (assembly GCF_009497655.1). NCBI lineage: Bacteria > Bacillati > Bacillota > Bacilli > Caryophanales > Bacillaceae > Priestia > Priestia megaterium. The sequence goes on from NZ_CP023317.1 coordinate 3,095,190, forward strand.
TTGAAATCATCGATACGGTGAATAAATAGCCGGCTAAAAATACGTGAATATGTACAGCGACATGCACGAAAAAAGAGTGATGCATCATGCCATACAGACTTGTTGTATAAAGAATCCAAAGTCCTCCTACGTTAAGAACAGAAGCTGTCACCGGACTGCTGATGAACCGAACAAACCGTCCTTTTAAAAGTTTTGACACCTTTCTGGCTGCATGAACCGGAAGCGTGCGAAGCAGCAGTGTAAAAGGTGCTCCTAACGCCATTAAAAGCGGAGCTAACATACCTAAAAGCAAATGCCCCGTCATATGCGCGGTAAAGTCCATATGAGCACGAGCTGCGAGCGGTCCTGCTACAGAAGATATGGCGCATAAAATACCAAGTGTCCAGCTGGACGTCCTATATAATGACCATTTTCTATACGTTGCATTTGAAGACGTTACAGCCCACACGTATAAAAAAAAGGCAGCGACAAAAGGCAGGGCTAATAAAAGCTGAGATATTACTTTATATTTAATCATGATGTGCACCTTGTTTACGTGTAAACCATGTTAACATGATGCCAATAAGCAGCATCAAACATGCAAGTACATTCCACGTAATGTCGTAAGGTGCAATCTTCACTCCGTACCGAATTTGGTGAAGGCCCATAAGCTTATGTTGCACGGTCCCGTCATAAAGCTGAAACGCCCCGGCTCCAAGCAATACTCCTCCTATCCACCTTTTCACCCACCAGCCGTGCCGGCGCCTGAGATCTGCCACCATAAAAAGTGATGCGATTGTAGCAAACCAGCTGAAGGCGTGAAACAAACCGTCTGACACTAAACCAGCGGCCGTTGTGGACTTATCATAAAAATGATGCCAATGAAGCAGCTGATGAAACACTGCTTCATCAATAAAAGCAACTAACCCTACGCCAAACAAAAAGCCTGACCAGCTATTTCGAGCGCGGTGAACCACGCGCTGATTTGCAGTTGCTTCGTGCTTCTTTTCCATATATATCCCTCCCTGCCAGTTCTTTAAGTTTATATCGATTCTAATGAACGTATACCCTATTAAAGAGAAATGAATCTATAATATGGAAAAATAGGAGCTATATCCTAATCTCGTTTTCACTATCTTTTCACCATAAAGGTATAGGATAGTATTTGCGAAGCCAATTAGCATATTTTTTCATAGTTTTACTCCCTTTCTAATGACCTGTTTCCCCAAAACAGGTCTTTTTTATATCCTGCTTCTCTTTTCATCGTTTTTTCACCATAAAGGTATAGGATAGTACTTGCGAAGCCAATTAGCATATTTTTTTCATAGTTTTACTCCTTTGTGAAGACCTGCTTCCCCAGAGCAGGTCTTTTTTTGTTTGATGTTTCTTTTCACTGTTTTTTCACTATTGGGCGGTAAGATAGTATATGTAAAGCCAATTAGCATATTTTTTCATAGTTTTACTCCCTTTCTAATGACCTGTTTCCCCAAAGCAGGTCTTTTTTATATCCAGTTTCTTTTTTCATCATTTTTTCACCATAAAGGTATAAGATAGTACTTGCGAAGCCAATTAGCATATTTTTTCATAGTTTTACTCCCTTTCTAGTGACCTGTTTCCCCAAAACAGGTCTTTTTTTATTTTTTCTAAAAGCTTCCATCTTTTCACCGTTTTTTCACTTTTCTTTTGTATACTAAGTTTGTCAAAGCAATTTCATCATTTTTCATAAATGACCCCTATTTATTCCCCGTTTTTTGTGAGCGGGGCTTTTTTTATAAGAAAAGCATATTTTTTAAAAAAGCTTTTCTCTTTTCACCGTTTTTTCACTTTTCTTTTATATACTGTTCTTGTCAAAACAATTTCATCATTTTTCATAGATGTACCCTATTTGCACCCGCTTCTTGTAAGCGGGACTTTTTTTGTTTTCAGATAAAAAAAGCTTAACCCGGAGGTTAAGCTTTTTTCATCTGCTTGCGAAGAACAAGCATCATAATCGTAATAATGGTAAACGCAATAAACGCTAAAAAAGGAATGGTGATAAATCCAAGCCAGTTAATATATTGACCTGAGCAAGGAACACCGCTTGTACACGTTTCAAATGCTTTAAGAGCCGGTATCTTCTGCAGGCAATAATGATAGCCTGAAAGCGCCATACCAATCACCGAAAACGGCAGGACGTATTTGTAGATGAACGTATCATTCCGGTACACGGCTACACCTAGCACAATCGCGAGCGGATACATCAAAATTCGCTGATACCAGCAAAGTTCGCACGGGATAAAGTGAAGAACTTCACTAAACGTCAAGCTTCCAAGCATCGCGATAAGCGCTGTAATCCACCCGAAAACTAAAGACTTGTTCATTATTTGTTCTCCTTAGCCGCATCTTTGACCATTTGATCAAAGTCATCGATTGTTTTTCCTTCGAATTTTTTGCCGCCTACATAAATGGTTGGTGTACCTGTGATGCCTAAGTCATCGGCTGTCTTCATATCTTGATTAAACGCATCTTTTCCTTTTCCGTCTTTAAATGCACTCGCTACTTTTTTCGCATCGGCATCGCTTGACACTTCTTTCAGCGTATCTTCTAAGTAAGATTCCGTTAAGACATCTTTCTTTTCGTCCGCTGCGTTTTGCTTTTTATAAAGAAGTTCATGGAATTTCCAAAATGTATCGTTTCCAAGCTCTTTGTATACCGTTTCGGCGAATTCTGCTGCACGAGAGGAGTCGTTGTTGATAAATGCATAGTTCATAAAGTAGAATTTCACTTTACCTGTATCCACATAATCTTTTTGAATCAGCGGGAAAAAGGATTCCGTGAAGTTTTTGCAAGCCGGGCATTTGTAATCTCCAAACTCTACCACTTCTACCGGAGCTGACTCTTTTCCAAGATACGGCTGATTATCATATGTAAGAGAGGCCTTTTCATCTCCTCCGCCCTTTGACATATTCGAAAGGACGATTAACCCTAAAATACAGACCGCAATAATTCCAATCACCCAAAAAATCCACTTGCTTGAGGATGTTTGCTGATTGGGCGTTACTTTTTTCTTTTTCTTTGCTTTTGACACAATCTCATCTCCTTCTTTTCTTTCTCTCTTACAAACTTACAAAGCTGTTAGAGCTGTAAAAATCAGCGCACACAAAATAAAAAACACGTATAGCGACGTCAGCGTTAAAATAACAGGAGGCTGCATCGGCATTTTCGTTTCCGGATTTAAAATATATTGAATGCGATAATTAACCGACGTATCAGCAAACGATACGTGCGCACACGAGAGACTTGTCTGTCCCGTTTTCACCATTTTTAAAAGCGCGCTGCCGATGTGAGCAGGCGTGCCATTTTTCACAATGGCATCTTGATCAGCCAGCACTTCACGCATAACTTTGAAGCGTTTATGGCTCCATTTAATAAATGGAATATACCATAATGCAGAAGCAAGCGTACTTAGTAAAAACGTTTTGAGCGGGTCTTTGTTTGCAACGTGCGACTGCTCGTGATAAATAACGGCTTCGAGTTCATTTTCATCAAGCACCGACAGCAACCCTGTAGACAGGACGATATGCGGTGTAAACAGCCCCATCGTTAAGGCAATGGGCTGATCTGTTGTTAAGACCGTTAAATCCTTTCCGTACGCTTTTTGCAGGTCAGCCGTTGTTGTTTCATCTCGCAGCTTCGTAATCATTTTACGGACTTTCCGCATTTGAATCACTTGCTTTACAGCTTTAATGAACAGTACAAACATCGTGTGAAAAATAACGGCATTCAGCATGTATTCAATAAAAAACAAGCCGAAAAAGTGGGCTACTTTGTTACAAAGTAAAATTAAGTTAAACGATAAATTCCATCCAAACAGCAAATGCAGCACATACATCCCCATTTGCATAAGCAACGTCACGGCAATAAAAAAGCACAGGTTAAAAATAAGCTTAGAACGCTTTAGTATTCCTTGATTCATTGATTATTCATCCTTTTTTAACTGTTTGACTTTTGATTCGAGCATACTTAACAGTGAATCATCGACTTCTTCTAGCGCATCAAGCATATGAGTAACAGCAAGCGAGCCAAATTCATCGATCAATTCGTGCGTTAACTCTTTCGACTGAGCGTCGATAAATTCCTCTTTAGAAAGAATCGGCTGATACATCGACGTACGTCCTTTTAAACGCTTTTGCAACACGCCTTTTTCCACCAATCGATTCATAACGGTCATAACGGTGTTGAAGTTAACTGTTTTTTCTTTCTCAAGCACGTGCTGCACGTCTTTAATGGACATTTCACTTCCGTTCCATAAAGCCGTCATAATTTTTGCTTCAAGCGGGCCAAAAAAGCGATTAAGGCCGGTTTCGTTAAATTTGAATTTTTCAATTTTCATATTCGACACCTCACACTACTAATTGTAGTGTGAGGTGTCGAATCCGTCAACTTTTCCATGACAACCGCCTTACAATTGTCATAATCACTTTTTTACTTCATCGGTTAAATGCTGAATGGACAGCACAACTGTATCGAGCTTGGCTTCGATTCGGTGAAGTAAATAAAGCGTCACCACAATAGGAAACCCAACGTCTGAAACAAGCGTAAACCACTCTGCCATCTTCCTCTCTCCTTTTAAAAAAGCCCTTCGCACCGAAGTGGAAGGACTTTCATTTTTAAATCGTAAATTCGGTTACATTTCGCTCGACAATTTGGGCGCCTTTTCTGGCAACGAGCGCTCCGCCGCTTGAAGTAAAGACATCGCTTGCGATCAGCGCGTTCATTGCTGCTGTGATGGCTGCTGCGTCTAACGTATCTTTTGGTGATTCAATCGATAGGCTTACTGCTTTTTGTGACTCATTCAAAAACTGCATCGTTAAAGTTTTCATACTCTACCTCTTTTCTTATTTTAAAAGTGAAAACGTGACAACTTCGTTGATTTCAACAAGCGGCAGCGACTGCAGGCTGGCGATGGTTTCGCTTGCTGTAATGAGCGCATCTGCAGAACTTCCGGGCTGAATGTTCATATAGGATTTTGTCTTTAAATCGGGTTTTCCATCCTCTTTTATTCCTTGTTCTAATACTAAGCGAAGCTGGCTTGAATGCTGAATTTTTTCTGCCATCTTTTATTCCCCCTTTCACTTTATATATAGAAATGGAAATAGGAAAGAGGGATGATGGAAACATAAAAATTTTTGGTTTATAATGGGAGATAGTCTGAGTTAGAAAGAGGCTTTGGTAATGAGAAAGTGGAGCTTTTTATTTTTTGTTCTAGCATTCATGCATCCAGCTTCAGCACTTGCTGATGACGGTGCAGATGAAAAAAAGCTTGGTCCGTTTTACTACACGGTTTCTCATGATTATAGTCGAGAAAAATGGGATGTAGGGGTGTTAAATCAGCAAGACAAAACGAACATTCCTGAGACTGATTTGAACGATGAAACGCTAAAACTGTTTCAAAGCACGGTTGATGATTTAGCAGAGCTCGCGATTCGATTTGCTGCTATGAGCGTACTGCTTGTATGTTCACTCGTTGTTTTTACGTACTTTCGCATTCAAAAAAAACGCCCTTTTCTCCGCTTGTTTTTTATTTTTTCAAGCGTTGGCTTTCTATTTTGCGTCTATACATCATTGGAGTTATTTAAAAAAACTGAACAAGCAAAATCTTTATTTTACTTACTATGACTTGAAACCAAAAAAAAAACCAGCCGATTGGCTGGTTTTTTCATGCATTTCTTACGGTTATGTAGTTCTGTTCATACGTCATTTCTTCCGTTTGCTTTTGCTGCTCCAAATGATAATAAGCAGCGCATACTCCTCCTAGACCAGCAAGTGCTAGGACAATTAGAAGTATGGATGTCGCTTTTTTCATTACTTTTTCTCCCCTTATGTTTAACCCTACCTAGCAACGGCAGCTGTAAAAAAGAGTCCCCTTTCTCTTCTTTACTTGCTCATTACTTACGAAAGATATTATCATACTTTTTTTCATTTTTGTCATTTTTTTAGCTATTGTCAAAAAATTGTATATTTTATACTCGGTTTAACGAATGTTTAAGAAAGTCCATGGACTGGTTTTTTGAAAGGCCAAACGCCGTTACGATATAATCAACGTAGGCAAGAAGCTCGACGTTTCCCCCTAGTTTTGTTGTTTTAAATGATTGATTAAACCGATACTGCTTTTTATCTGAAAAGACGAGCCCTTCTTCTTCTAGAAATGTTTGAAACTGCTGATGCGGAAAGTAAAGCACATCATTTCGAACGTTCTCTAAATCAATTACAATAATCATGTCTTCAAGCTCAGTTTTTAATTCCATCATACAATCGATGTATCCGCCGATGCAGCTGATTAAAGATGTAAGAAAAAAGGGTCCGTTTATATATTGAAACTGCTCAAAAATCGTCTCATCAATGTAGCTTGAAATGCTGGATTTCAGCACGTCATGAATTTGTTTTGGTTCTTCCATATACGGAATAGGAATGTGAAACTTAGCTGATCCGTTATAAAACTGCTCCCACGCAATTGTTTTATCATATGCATCAATTACATCTGTGCTTCGAAAAATGATGGATTCCGCTGAATAAGAAGCTTTGACAAACGGTGTATGCAGCATCACCGTACTCTCATCGTCCAAACGATAGTGTTTTGGTTCGCTAGACTTGCTTAAAATATATTGCTTTAACCGTTCTTCTTCCATTTGTTCGATTAAATGCAAATCATATAGTGGCAGCACGTACATATTACACATCCCGTAATGAATATAGCTTTTCCCGTGCATCGGCCACTTTCTGTTATAGATAGACAGTTCTTTTGTGCAAAATTCCTCTATTCGCTGCGTTTGATCCTCCGATTTTTGATAAAGACGATCTAAATGATAGCGATCATCGATTTCCGTAACCGGAGATGTGCCGCTTCCAATTCTTCTGTAAATTTTCCCGTAAGACATGTACGGAGGGTTCGGACCTTCGGGAATCCAAATAACAAAAACACCTTGCCCGGGGTGATCTTCAGGTGATAAAAAGCGCGTAACGATACGAGGAATGGGATTGGTGACATCTTTCAGCATATTATTAATAAACAGCTCATATTCCTTGCGCTCGAGCAGGTTAATGGAATGGTCGTCTTCATCTACGCCAAAAATAAGCCACCCTCCTTTTTCATTGGCAAACGAAGCGATGATATTTGGGATTTTCCGTTTGACCGTTGAGCTTACTTCGCGCTTGAACTCAAGCTGATAGCCTTCTTCTAAATGTTTTTCCATCATGCGCTGCACATCTGAAAACTCAATTTCTCCAATTGTTTTTTTCTTTCCTTCTTCGCTTATAAATGGTGAATAAAACGATTCTTCGTTCACTTGTCTTCCCCCTCCTCACCACTTCTATTTAACTTATCCATATGATGAGAAGTAAAAAGACAGTCATATTTCTTTGATTTTTTTCAAAAAACAAAATTTTTACCAAATTCATCCTGTTTTATATTATGATAGAAAACGAGGTGAATAACATGATTGAAGCAATATTTTTAGACCGAGACGGAACGATTGGAGGCAGTAATGACATTCAATATCCAGGTGATTTTCAGCTGTTCCCCCAAGCAAAGCAAGCGATTAAAGACATAAAAAAACAAAACATTCCGCTGTTTTCCTTTACGAATCAGCCCGATGTTGCAAAAGGAAAGGTAAATAAATCACAGTTTATCTCTGAACTTTTAGCTTTTGGATTTGATGATGTTTACCTTTGTCCTCATGAAGATTCAGACGCCTGTTCGTGCCGCAAACCAAACCCCGGCATGCTGTTAAAAGCAGCGGAGGAGCACAGCTTAAATTTGGCTAACTGCATCGTGATTGGCGACCGGTGGAAAGACCTAGTAGCGGCCAGTGCAGCAGGCGCTCACTGCATTTTAGTGTTAACAGGAGCCGGGCATGACACGTTACATGAACGAGGAAAATGGGCTGATGTACAACCAGCCTTTATTGCAGCCAATATACAGGAAGCTGTTGAATTTATCTTTACATCACTGAGTTCACAGCCGATACTATCGCATTCACATACTCGTTGAACAGTTGCTCATCCTGTAATAATTGTTCATACTGCGGAGTGGTGATTTCAAGCTGCAGTCCTTTATGCCGCTGATTGTCGTTGGCGATATTTCGAGGTGAAACGCCTTTTAAATGTACGGGCGTTTCACTGATTGGAAAACCTGAGAGTGCATGACGCACCGCTTTTTCTAACTTTTCGTCTCTTCCTCCAATATAAGTTGTGCAGACATCGCTATAGGCACCGTGAAGAGAAATGGTGACCTCTGATTTTTTCACAAGATGACGGGCCATTTCTTCATCGTAGTTTGCAGACGTAACGTGCAATTCAAACGGATTTTCTGTTTTCAGCGTTTTAAATACGTACACCGTTGCGTTCAGCTTTTCTGCTATTTTTTCCGCTACTTCTTCTGTCCCAATTTCCATCGTTCCTCCGTGAATCGCAAGCACGACAATTTCTCTCCGGCGAATGACACACTCTATTTCGTAATCAATTCCCGCTCGTTCACACTGAGATAATTCTTGAAAACTTTGATACACATCCCTCATCCGTTTCTTCACACCTTTCTTTTATCTTTAATATACCCAGGCTTTAATTTTCCTTTTTCTTCATATAGTAAAAGTAGTAAAGGGATTAACCCTTTGTTTACGCGTTCATTTTTGTTTTTATACTTTATATTTTAGTGTGCACAAAAATTTTTTTTGAAATTCGAAATAAAAGTATTGCCAAACAAACCGTCCAGACGGTAAAGTATTCTAGGGAAAATCAAAAAGGAGGAAATTCATGTGTCTACATATGATGATATATTGCTTGCGGCCACTCAGGTTGTACAGCGTGACGGCGTTGGAAATTTAACGCTCGAAAAAGTAGCAAAAGAAGCCGGTGTTAGTAAAGGCGGCTTGTTGTACCACTTCTCATCAAAAGATGAATTGATTCAGCAAATGCTGTACTCAGTCACAAAGCAATATGATGACGGGCTACACGTGCAAATTGAACATGATGATGCTCCTGGCAAATGGAGCCGGGCTTATCTCGCTGAGACGCTTCATGACCTTCAGCGTGAACAAGCGATGAGCGCAGGGTTGCTTGCAGGTATTGCAACGAATCCTGAACTTCTGCAGCACCTTCAAACACACTATGAAAAGTGGCAGCAGCATATTGAACAAGACGGCATTGACCCTGTCCTTGCTACCATCGTGCGCTTAGCAGCCGATGGATTATGGTTCAGCCAAATGTTTGGGCTCGCACCCGTGGATCCAGACATGCAAAAACAGATTCAACAACAACTTCGGAAATTAACAGAGGAGGGTTTTCGATGAAAGCCTATTTATTTTTAGCAATTGCAATTAGTTCAGAATTATTTGGTACATCTATGTTAAAAGCATCAAACGGATTTACAAAATTTTGGCCTAGTCTTGGTGTTTTATTAGGATTTGGTCTTGCTTTCTATGCGCTTTCCACATCACTTCAGCACATTCCACTCAGCGTTGCATACGCCATTTGGTCTGGTGTAGGAACTGCTGTGACAGCTGTAATTGGCGTAGTCATTTGGAAAGAAAGCGGCAGTCTTACGATGGTATTTGGCATCGTATTAATCATTGCAGGAGTCATTCTTTTAAATTTAAAATCAGTGGCTCATTAAAAAAAGAGCCAGTAAATACTGACTCTTAAGCAAAGGAGGAAAATCGACTGTCTACTTATGAAAGTAGTATGTATCGTTTTCCTTTTTTTATACTCTTTTATAGATTAAACGGATCTAGGAATTTAACAGATGGGTATTTGTCCTGGAACAAACGCCATACAAAGTCGTTTTCAAACATAAGAACGGAATGCTTATCACGGTCTTCTACTAGCATCACGCGAGAATCTAGCATGCGATCTTCGATTGTTGCTTTGTCTACCCATTTTGCAATGTTGTGAGACATGCGTGTGAATTCAAGATCGACATTGTATTCACCTTTCATGCGGTGTTCAAACACTTGGAACTGAAGTTCACCAACTGCTCCTAAAATATAATCTCCAAAGAACGGCGTACGATAGAGCTGTACGGCTCCTTCTTGTACAAGCTGATTAATCCCTTTTTCAAAGTGCTTGGATTTCATTGCGTTTTTCGCACGAACTTTTACAAACAGTTCAGGCGGGAACTTTGGAAGAGCATCAAATTCGAATACTTTTCCTTCTCCTACAATTGTGTCCCCGATTTGATACGTGCCTGAATCATATAAACCAATGATATCTCCAGGATACGCTGTGTCTACTGTTTCACGGCTTGATGCCAAGAACTGATGAGACTGCGCTAGCTTCATTTTACGGTTTGTTCTTGCTAACGTCACGTTCATTCCACGCTCGAATTTCCCTGAACATACGCGTACGAACGCAATGCGGTCGCGGTGAGCTGGGTTCATGTTCGCTTGAATTTTAAAGATGAAACCTGAGAAGTTTTCATCCGTAGGCTGAACGGTGCCATTCGTTGATTCACGAGGCTGCGGCGGTGATGTTAATTGTAAAAATGAATTAAAGAAAGACTGTACACCAAAGTTTGCAATCGCACTTCCGAAGAAAACAGGTGTTAATAGACCTTGCTTTACTTTTTCAATTGAAAAATCATTACCTGCTTCGTCTAATAGAGATAAATCATCCACTAAGCCTGGTAAATACATTTCATCGACGTGCTTTTTAATTTCATCGTCGATATTTTCACCGTCAAAGTCTGCAAAATATGACTCTTTGTTTCCTTGGTATACTTCAATTTGTTTTGAAAAACGGTCATACGTTCCTTGGAATCGTTTCCCCATGCCAATTGGCCACGTTACAGGGTATGATTCAATACCGAGTACATCTTCAATTTCTTCAAGCAGCTCAAGCGGCTCTTTTCCTTCACGGTCTAATTTATTGATAAATGTTAGGATGGGAATACCGCGCATACGACAAACTTTAAAAAGTTTAAGCGTTTGTGCTTCAATCCCTTTTGTTCCGTCAATAACCATGACCGCACTGTCTACAGCCGTTAAGGTACGATACGTATCCTCACTGAAGTCTTCGTGTCCTGGTGTATCCAAGATGTTAATAAAGTGATCTTTATACTCAAACTGCATAACACTTGATGTAACCGAAATTCCACGTTGTTTTTCGATTTCCATCCAGTCAGATGTAGCAAACTTGCCTGATTTTTTTCCTTTAACCGTTCCGGCTGAACGAATCATTCCACCCAGTAACAGCATTTTTTCTGTTAACGTTGTTTTCCCGGCATCCGGGTGAGAAATAATGGCGAATGTACGACGTGAATCGACCATCGTTTCTTGAAGTTGGTTGCTCATACGTTTTAAAATCCTTTCTGCTCTACAATTCCTATTTTCATCATTTCATTATACGCTTTTTTTATACTGCGTGACTAGTTTTTTTCATATTTGAATACTTCTGCAAAATCAAAGAAATCGTCAACAAGGTGTAAAAAGCGAACAAGAAAAGACCCCTTTTATAAAAGGGGCCTTCTCCCAGTTTAGTTTAACGAACGACCAGAGAAACGTTCTGCTGATCGGCTTAAACTTTATAAAAAAAATTACTTTTGAACGTTAGCAGCTTGTGGTCCACGGTTGCCTTCAACGATTTCAAATGTAACTTCTTGACCTTCTTCTAAAGTTTTGAAACCTTCGCCTTGGATAGCAGAGAAGTGTACGAATACATCGTCTTGTCCTTCTACTTCGATGAAACCGAAACCTTTTTCAGCGTTGAACCATTTTACTTTACCTTGTAACATATCTCTTTTCCTCCTTGTGTGACAATCCACACATTGTGTATTACTCTATTCCTGCTCTTACAATAAGTCAAGACGAACACTTCGAACTATCCTTACCGAACAAAAATAAGCACCTTTATTGTAACAAATCCTCCAAAAAATTTCAAAGGAATTTGCACATTCTTTTTGTTCGCTTCTATCCCTTACCTACAGCCTTTCTACCCCTTTTTAAGCAGCCGAATGTGAACGAATTATCCGCACTTCTTCTTGATTTTTCTTCTTGTATAACGATCCTTTAAATGGATAACGCTATAGAGATAAATACTCTTTCTATTTATGAGAAAGCAGGTGACATCACAAGCGATGGAAGACATTCTTTTGTCCCTTCTTAGAACCTTTGTTTCTTTTATTATCTTAAGCATTACAACTTTCCTGATTGGAAAACAAATTAACACGCATAATAATCATTTTACATTTGCAATGTCCATCATTATTGGATCGTTCATCGCAAATATGGGATTTGATTTAAAATTAAAATTTCTGCCGATGTTCGCTTCTTTTGCTTTTCTTGTGGCCATTCATTTTCTTTTAGCATCAACAGCTCTAAAAAGCAGGCGCTTACGAAAATGGATTACAGGCCGCCCGACGGTTATTATGGAAAAAGGAAAGCTTCTTGAAGCAAATATGAAAAAAGTCAAATATTCCATTGACGACTTGAATCAGCATTTACGAGAACTAGGAACGTTCAACATTGCTGAAGTAGAATTTGCTGTTTTAGAAGTAAGCGGAAAACTGTCGGTATTAAAGAAAACTGCTTATCAAAACATTGCCAAACAGGACGTTTTGTCTAAGCCGTTTAAAGAAATGAATTTACCGGTAGAACTCATCATGGACGGAGAAATTATTCATAAAAATTTAACATCTCAATATACCGAACAATGGATCAACCTTAAGCTTTCAAATCGTCAGCTTCAGTTGAACCAAGTGCTGTATGCAGTTGTGTCAACAAACGGCATGCTCTATGTAGATGAGTATAAAGATCAGCTGTCCGCTCCTACAGACAGAGAATAAGGTTGAGACATAACTAAACGAGTTTGATTCTTCATAAAGAATCAAACTCGTTCGGATAAAATACGTTTGTCCCAGTTTTACTGTGCCATTTCTTCAACTGTTCCTTCTTTTAAGCCATAATAGTTCCGCTCAAATCGCTTTATTTCTTGATCATAGCGGCGTACTTTTGCATCGGCTAGCTGGCGGCTTTGTTTTGTTTCTTCAAGCAGCTCGACCTGCTGATTAATTTGAAAAATAGTCGTCGTCAGCTCGTCTTGATAATCATAAATTTCATTTTGAATATCCACGCATACGGGCAAGCGATTTGCTAAAATAAAGTCCGTCATTTGCATAAGCACTTTTTTACGCTCTACTTCTTTCACTTTGCTTTTGACAGCTCGTTCTGCAGAACGGAACGTCAGCCTTACTTTAGAGAAGAAGTCACCTTTAATCGAAAGCTTGCGCTGCAGTTCTTCTACATCCTGTTTTAATGATTCATGCTCTTCAATCATTTTTTGAAGCACAAGCCCTCCGTTTAACGATGTGAGCTCCATTTCATCAAGCTGATGGCGAATGGCTGTTTTGAGCGTTTCAATTTGTTTCACCGTCTTTTTCTCCGTAGCGCGGAGCTGCTTAACATACTGCTCTGTTTTATAAATAAAGTTGTCTAACCGTTCACGATCAAACAGTGACTGCTCTTTCTTTTTTACATAATCTTGATACGTTGTGTGTACAGATGACCACTTGATCAATAGAGACTGATAATTCAACAGCTCATCCTGATGCTCAAGCTTGTACGTCCACATCAGCTGAACAACTACTAATAACAGCGGTAAAAACGTTCCAGCTTCTTTGCGTTTTGCAATAATTTCATGACTTTCAAAGCTCGCCATTAAAAAAAGCGGCGCATTCATACTAAATAGCAGTGCTGGCGGGTAATTAACGGGAATAAAGATACTCATTACGGTTGCCATAAGGCCTGAAATAGCAGGGTATGCGTGCGGAGGAAGCTGTTTGTATAGCTCGATTGTCCCTTTTTTTTGCAGCAGTTTCACAAGCGCTGCCTGCTGATATTCTCCTAATACATCAATCATTCTTTCCTGATACATGGGAGGAAGCTGCTCAATCCAATTCATCAGCTGCTGCTGAAACACAGCTTGCTGACGATTTGTAGCAATCATGTATTGCGAATCAATTAGATGAAAGAACAGTCGGATTTGATGGCGCATTACGTCTTCTAGCGTATGACAGCGTGCAATTGAAAACAGCTCATTGTATTTAGATACAAGCAAATTTCCAATGTTATCGCTTAACTCGTACAGCTCGCCGTTTGTTGTAGCATGAGAAACGGGAAGTTCAAAAAACTTCGCCATTTCAAGCAAAATATGCAGATGCATGTCTACTTCAGGCTGTTTTTCAAGCAATTTCATTTCTTCTACCAATGATGCTTGAAAATCCGTATGCTCCGTTTGCTGATACTGTGCTGACATTTCCGTATAAATGCGGTGGTCACATAACACATAAGCAGCTCTTAGGATATCGCCTTTAGACGTAAGCAACCCATACAATAACTGTTGTCCGTTCATCTTCACACCGTCCTTCATTAAATTTTCTTACTATAGCTTTCTATCATTTTATACTTTTTCTATAAATTCGATGCAATAGTTCAAATTTCCTGTTATCTTTCTTCTTGCTTTCTTAATACGAAGAGTGCCGTCCAACATGACATCAGTGCAGGCGGGATCATCCAAGTCATATATCGCCACTCACCGGTCACAAGCGCCATAATGAGAAAGATGAGCGGAAAACCTATTAGTACTATGATAACACGTGCTCGGCTTACCGATTTTTTCATCGTGCATCGCCCCTTCTGTTCGTCCCTTATTCTTATAATACCCTTTCGCTTCTCTAGCATTAAACACCTTTATAAACCGTTCGTACATTTCTTTGTTTTCTAGACAGTCTATGACATAAGTTTTAAAAAAGAACAGAGGATACCTCTTACTTTGGTGAATCTCGTAAGTAGCTTTTATGTTTTGACAAGCTAAATCGAGAAAAATGTGTTATGGTAAAAGAAAATTTCGTTTTTACTACCTACATTGAAACGAAAGGGTTGATCGTATGAACATTTTTTTGATTGGCGCAAGCGGCAGGACCGGACAGGAAGTAATCAAGCAAGCGATTAAAAACGGACATTATGTAAAAGCTTTTGTGCGAAATCCATCTAAGCTTAAGGTAACGCATGCGAACGTACACATCATACAAGGCGACGTGCTTGATTATTATGAAGTGTGTCAGGCTATGCGAGGGTGTGATGCAGTCATTTCTTGTCTGGGAACCGAAAATCTAGGGCATTCTACCCTTTTAGTAGAAACGACAAATCTGCTGATTCAATGTATGAACGAAAACGGAATTCAGCGTATCGCCTACACGGCTTCAGCCGGAATCGACGGAGAAATTCCAGGCATGACGGGCTGGCTTGCTCAGCGTATTTTAAAAAATGTGCTTCGCGACCATCACGAAGCCGTGAAGCTCTTGAAGGTAAGCGGACTCGACTGGACCGTTGCTCGGCCAATGGGTCTAACGAGCGGTCCGTTAACCACGTATTATCGTATAGGAGAAGCTAGCATACCAGAAAACGGACGCAACATCAGCCGTTCTGATGTCGCTCATTTTCTCCTTCAAGCCGTAGAAAACAACAGGCACATAAAAAAATCACTAAGTCTTTCGTATTAAGTGTTCTAAAGGAGTGTTGATAGTGAACCTATCAAAAATTTTTCTAAAAATAAGTCTTGTACTTTTAATGGCATGCGTCTTTATTGAAGGTAATTTCCAAGTGGCGCTTGGCATCTTTGCTGCTGTTTGCATGCTTGTCATCATTTTTGCCAAGCCTCTTTCAAAATCGCTGCTTCCTGCTAATAAAAAAACAGGAAAAAAAGACCGCGAAACATTAATGATGGTCATTGGTGTCATCATTTTTATTTCAGGAAGCTTTTTTATTGCGTAGTAGCATTATAAACATCCACATTTTTAATCATATAAAGGGCTGTGCTGTAAGTCGAATATTCGCCTTATGACGCAGCCTTTTTTAGCTTTCATGAGGTCTCTTTCAGCAATAGCTTCTGTACCATTCCATTATTTAAGCAAATTACCTGCCAAACCCTCTTATGCTTTTTTCATCAACTCACATAATATATGTAGAAGATATCGTAAGACAAGCGTCAAAAGAAAGAGGAGGAAGATAAATGAAATGCCCCCATTGCGCTTATTCTAATCCGGAAGGGGTAAAATTCTGCTTAAATTGCGGCCATGAAATCGTGGACCACGATGAAAACTACAGCATATTCTACTTGTTTGCCCATCGTGTTGATAAAATTCCAAGAAATGAACGTTCGGTTGAACCTAAATTTCGAAATATATTCTCTCGAGTCTTCCGACAGCACAGTGAAATGGAAGCTGAACGGCTTTTTATTGTAGGAACAGGGCTTACGACTCCTAAAATAGAAGAAGTTGTAAATACATGGCCAAAGCCTTGGCTTTTTGCAAGGGTCTTTCTTATTGCGCTTGTCGCATACTTAGGACTATATCTAGGCGTAAGCTTGTTCGAAAACATCAACTTTATACCCGGTCTTATTGTAGTCGGTGCTTTTGCAGTGCCATTTACTACGCTCATTTTCTTTTGGGAAATGAACGCTCCGCAGAATATTGCTATTTACAAAATTGTTTATGTCGTTTTTATTGGCGGAATCCTCTCACTTTTATTAGCACTTGTGTTTTATGATATTCTTGGAAATAACACAAACGTGATCGTGATTGGAATATGTGAGGAACTGGCTAAAGTTATCGCTGTTATTTATTTTGTACGCAATCTTAAATATAGATATATCCTTAACGGACTTCTCTTAGGAGCTGCAATAGGAGCTGGTTTTGCTGCTTTTGAAACCGCTGGCTATGCTCTACGGGCACTTCTTTCCGGCAGCTTTCACATGCTTTATTCCACATTACTCTGGCGCAGTATTTTCGCTCCTGGGGGGCATGTGGCTTGGGCTGCCTTGACAGGAGCTGCCATATGCATCGTACAAGAAGATAAGAAATTTCAGTGGAACATGCTGGTAAAACTGAAATTTCTCGGTGTATTTTTGCTTGTCGTTTTTATGCACGCTCTTTGGGACTCACCTATACTAGGTGTTGTCCCAGCAGGACATACGATTTTGACGGTTGTCTTATGGATTTTAGTATTCAGTATGATCCGTATTGGTCTAAAAGAAATCGCGGATAAAAAGTTGGAGTTGACCTACTCTAAAGAAAATCCTACACCCTCTTAGGAGATGTTCAGCTTGCGTTAAGCTGCTCGTTTTAACTTTTTATTACCTTTATGTTTCATTTTGAAAATTGGTGTTACAAATTGTAAAAAACAGCATTCAAATTACCTGTACATGATATGATAACCTCAATAACATGAAAGGGTGACTTGGTGAATGAACCTCACTGAAATTAAGCATATGATAACAAATTTAGTAAATTATAAAGATAGTGACATTACTCATACTCTTGCTAATAGGTTTACACTGAGTTATTCAGAACAATTAAACAGTTTTCAAATCTGCGACATTGAGAACGATATCATTTATCGTTATGAAGAACTGGAAACAGCTGCGTTAGCTTTGTTTAATATGATCCATAATCTTCCTAAGACCATTAATAGACATATTAATTCGTTTGAGCAAGTTTAAAACAGACAAAAAAGTTCATTTATTAACTGACATGAGCTTTTTTGTCTGTGTCTATCTATTTTAGTTATTTATAACCTTTTTCAAAAGCAGAATATCCTTTTGAATGGCCCGTCTAATTTCTTCAACTTTACAACGTTTATATTCTTGTACTAAGCGATAGAGCTCTCTTTTAAATAAAAATTCATCTTGTTGACTACTCATAGCAGCATGCCCCTTATTAGCTTTCTATTACAAGCGATTAAAGAAAGTATTCCCTTTTCTTCTTGTAAAAAACAATTAAATTAACAAATAGATGTAGAACAAACATTTCATCCGGAGCTTATGCAAACGACGAGGTGTTCTTACCTTTAGAGGAATGACATCATTTAGCTGAGAAAATATAAAAAAACATTGACTACTAGCTCTCAGTCAATGTTTTTTTATTTACTTTAGCTCTAATTCATTAAAGCTAATTGGCATACTTTTATGCATTCATGTCTCCTGAACCTGGAGCGTGCTCATTTGGCATTTCAGATAAGTGAGGAACGGGAAAAGCTTCCGGTGGAGGCGTTACGCTCAAGTCTCCGCCATTTCTGCTTGGCGTCTGCCCTTGGAATATTTCTTCCATTCTGTGCAGATCTAACCTAAAATCAAATTGCGTGTTATGATAGCCCATCTCGACAAATTTTCTTCATTCAGGGTATTTATTAATATCATAATTTGGTACAGGGAAAAGCTTGCCCCAGTCCATGCACAAAAAAAGGAGCTGGTTAAAACCAGCTCCTTTTTCTCTATTATTTCTCTATCCCTGCTTTGATTTCTTTAATCATGCCTGCCATTGACTCAAGGCCTCCTCCAGATAAATACCAAAGACCTGGATCAAGATACACAACGTGATTGTTTTTCACTGCATTGACTTCTTTTACATACTCATTTTCAACAATTTGTTTAGCAGATGATTTTTCACCAATTGCTGCGCCGCGGTCAACCACGAATAAGTAGTCCGGGTTTTGCTTAACTAAATATTCATATGCAATGCTTTGACCGTGCTTAGCCGATGGATCTAGGCTGTCGTCTGCTGCTTTGATACCAAATACATCATGAATTAATCCGTATTTAGACCCTGGACCAAATGCTGTCATTTTGCTGTCATTTGCCATCATTACAAGCGCTTTTTTATCTAGTTTGTCCGCTTGTTTTTTCAAATCTGCAATTTGCTTATCAATTGCTGCTAGATCTTTTTTCGCTTGATCTTCTTTATCAAAAATTTGTCCTAGTACTTTTGTGTTTTCTTTAAATGACTTCATATAGTGCTGGTTGTCCGTATCGATATAGATCGTCGGCGCAATTTTTGAAAATTCATCAAATGAATCTGCTTGGCGGCCTTGAATAATAATTAAGTCTGGCTTTAGTTCTGCAATCTTTTCGAAATCAGGTTCTTTTAAGCCACCTACATTCGCATACTTATCATCTTGATACTTTGATAAATACTCAGGAATCGCTTGTTTTGGCAAGCCCGCTACTTCAACGCCTAGTTTATCTAGCGTATCAAGTGCACCCATGCTGAATACTACAACTTTTTTAGGATTTTTCTCAATTTTAATTCCGTCTTTATTGAACTGATCGGTTACCGTTACCGTTTCTTTTTGCTTACTTTCTCCACCTGTTGTTTCTTTTGCTCCTTGATTACCGCAAGCGGCCACAACAATCGCCGTTAAGACTGCTACAAACATTACTAACACTTTTTTCACTTTTGTCACCTCATGAATAAATTTTATGAAAAATAAACGCAAATACGCTGTCCGCCAACCGTTTCGATTGGAATATCCATATCGTATATATCCTTTAATACAGATGTTTGAATGATGGTTTCTGTTGGGCCTTCACGGATCACTTCACCGTTTTTAAGCGCCACGATGTAATCCGAATAGACAGACGCAAAATTAATATCGTGAATGACAATCACAATGGTTTTGCCTAAGTCTTCTACGAGACGTTTCAACAGCTTCATAATTTCAACAGAATGCTTCATATCTAAGTTATTGAGCGGTTCATCTAAGAAGATATACTCCGTGTCCTGTGCGATGACCATAGCGATAAAAGCTCGCTGACACTGTCCTCCGCTCAGTTCATCTAAGTATTTATCTTGAATACTTTCAAGCTTCATATAACTCAGCGCCTGATCAACCGCTTGTTCATCGCTTTTTGTTAACCGGCCTTTTGAATAAGGAAACCGGCCAAAATTTACGAGTTCACGTACGCTAAGTCTGATATTCAGCTGATTGGACTGTTTTAAAATGCTCATTTTTTTGGCTAAATCCGAGCTGTCAATATTCTCTATATTTTTTCCTTCTATTGATATTGATCCTGAGTCGGCTTTAATAAGACGGCTCATAATGGAAAGCAGCGTACTTTTCCCCGCTCCGTTTGGGCCGATAAATGATGTGATTTTCCCTTTTGGAATCACCACAGATGTTTTTTCTAAAACGGTTTTTTCTCCGTATTTTTTACTGACATTTGTTACTTCTACCATGATCTATTCTCCTTTAGCAGCAAATAAATAAAGTAAATTCCGCCGGCAAAGTCAATGATGACGCTCAGCGTGGTGCTGAAGGTGAACACTTTTTCAACAATAAATTCTCCTCCGACGAGGGCTATAACACTAAGCAGCAGTGATCCCATCATTAGATAGGTGTGCTTGTAAGTTTTGAACAGTTCTCTCGCAAGGTTCACAACAAGCAGTCCAAGAAAGGTAATCGGCCCAACTAAAGCTGTGGCCACTGAGACAAAAATGGCGATCACAATCAGCATTTTTTTGACAAGCCTGTCATAATCAATACCTAAATTTACCGCATGTTCTCTTCCTAACGACAGAACATCAAAAATGGAGGTAAAACGCCATACGTAAATGCCAAGCAGGATAAAAATAACCGCTGCTATGTATAGCAAATCAGTATTGACATTGTTAAAGCTTGCAAATGATTTATCTTGTACAATTTGAAATTCATTCGGATCAATCAGCATTTCCATAAATGAAGACATGCTTTTAAATAACGTGCCGAACACAATTCCAACCAGTAAAATAAAGAAAATATTCTTACCGGCTTTTTTGAACATCAGTATGTAAAGCAAGACCGAAAAGATAATCATCAGCGAAACGCAAAGAAGAAAGTTAAGATTTTTGTTCATGATGACAATATTCGTCGAGCCAAAGATGTACACAATAAACGTTTGCAGAAATAAATACAGTGAATCCAGTCCTAGAATACTAGGAGTTAGAATTCGATTATTGGTAATCGTTTGAAAGATAACGGATGAAAACGCAATTGCTCCTCCGGTTAAAACAATCGCAGCGACTTTTTCAATTCTTCGCGGCAGCGTGTACTGCCAGTAGCCTAAATCATAGCTGATAAACAGCGCAGCCGACAAAATAGCCAGCGCGGCCAGAATAATAATTTTATATTTGTTATGCATAACGACCTCTCCTTATCAGCATAAAAAGAAAGATCGCACTTCCTATTACACCGACCATTAACCCAATAGAAACTTCATAAGGGAAAATAATGACTCTGCCTAAAATATCGCACGCAAGTACGAATACAGCTCCAAGCACCGCTGTATGAGGCAGGCTTTTTCGCAAATGATCTCCACGGTAAATCGATACGATATTGGGGATGATTAATCCTAAAAAAGGCAGCATGCCAACGGTCAAAATCGTAATCGACGTAATAAGCGAAACAATGACTAATCCAATGTTTACGATTTGTTTGTATTTCACGCCTAAATTGATTGAAAAGCTTTCTCCCATACCAGCAACCGTGAACTTATCTGCGTAAAGATAAGCAATTATTAAGAGCGGTATACTCAGGTATAAAAGTTCATATCGCCCTTTGACTACTAGCGAAAAGTCGCCTTGCAGCCATGAAGAAAGGTTTTGAATCAAATCGTATTTGTAAGCGATGAAGGTAGCTAGGGAACTTACGATACTGCCGAGCATTAAACCAACTAGTGGAATATAAATCGTATCGTTAAATTTAATTCTGTCTAGTATTCTCATAAACAATAGATTGCCCGCAAGTGAGAAAATGAAAGCAATGCTCATTTTTAATAGAGGACTTGCTGAAGCAAATACTAGTAGAGAAATCAACACACCAAGTCTTGCCCAGTCCATCGTTCCTGCAGTTGTTGGAGAGACAAACTTATTTCGCGTAATTTGCTGCATAATTAACCCGCAAATACTAAGGCTCATTCCCGCCATAATAATACTCAAAAGCCTAGGAAAACGACTAAAAAACAGCGTTTGGCTTTCTTCTTTTGTTAAATGAAACAGATCCATCGCTGACAGGTCTTGTACTCCTACAAAAAGAGACGAAACCGCTAGTACAGCAAACACAAGAATTAACTGATAAAACTTCAACTTTCCTTGCTCCTTTCTTTCATCTAGAAGTCTAGTTATCTCCTCCTCTATATCATATGTAAATGATTATCATTATCAATTGACTACCCCTATAATACCATTATTCTCTAAATAATCAATGGTTTTCTTAAAATTAAAGCAAAAAAATGCCTTAACAGATGGATCTGTTAAGGCATTTTAAGGTTCAATTAAACTTAAAAAGAGCTATTTCTCTCTTCATACATAAGAGATTAAAACATACCTAACTCGCCCTCATTTAAAGACGAACAATAGGAATAAATGATCTGGACTGCTTGTTTCACCGCTGTTGATTTCCGTGCAAGGCTTCGCGCTCCGTGAGGTCTCATCCCTTACGCTTTTTTCGCAGGAGTCTTCGCCTCTAACCACCAGCTAGAAATAACTACATACATGAAATCTACGTTCACCATAACAACAAAAAATCCGAACCATTAATAATTATTAATGGTTCGGATTTAACTTTAAGCAAAATACTTTTGTCGCAGCCTCTTTGTATCGCAATTACATATATATGAAATATATGTTTATATTTGAAAGAAATCTACTTATTTTGCAAATACATGGTTTCCGATAACTGCCGTTACTTGCTGCGTTGCAACCCATTGACTTTCAGCGATTTTCGGATTATAGAAAAACAGCGCATCGTTTTCATGCGGGTTTGATAATGCTTCACTTACCGCTCGTTTTGATTCTTCTGATGCAGGCTGATTAATTGCTCCGTTTGCTACTGGTGAAAATTGATAGACGCCGTTTCCTAGCTGCTGATAAATAACGTCGTGAATGTTATTTGGGAATTCCGGTGAAGCTACACGGTTTAATACCACAATTGCTACCGCTACTTTTCCTTGGTACGGCTCACCTTTTGCTTCTGCCTCTACTAATCTAGCTAGTAAATCTTGATCTTGTGCAGAAACCGATGTAGACGGAGCAGTTTGTGCCGGCGCCGGTGCTTCTCCTTGAAGTTTTAATGTTTGTCCGATGGTAATGATATCACTTTGTAAACCGTTAACAGCTTTTAACTGATCCACAGTCATGCCGTTTTGTGTTGCAATATGATATAACGTTTCGCCTTGTGCTACTGTATGTACAGATGTTGCCGGACTAGCGGCAGGTTGTGCTTGTCCCTGGTCAGGAATCGTTAATGTTTCTCCAACGTAAATCATGTCGTTTTGGCGGTTATTAGCACCTTTCAGCTCATCTACCGTAACCCCATTTTGTTGGCCAAGCCCCCACAAGGTATCTCCTTTTACGACTTTGTGCGAAGCTGCTGCTGATGCTGTTCCTTGACTTGCTAGAAATGCTACAGACGCTGCAGAAGCAACTGCCCATTTTTTTACACGTTTTTTACTCACAAAAACTACCTCCTAAAATTTGAACCTGTTATTACCTTAGCACATAGATTCGCCTTTTCATTAAAAAAAACAGTAACATTTGTTCTAATTGGATTAAGTTTCTTACAGTGCCATTCATTATGTTACAACTTTTACATGCCCCTTAAAGAATATGTAGAAATATGACGATTTCATTGCGAAACGAGCTTTTTATCTGTTTACTTACATTCCTCTTTCTGTAAAAAACTTGATTTAATTATGATTAATCGCAGAGATAAAAAGGAAAACAGCAGTCAAATAGAGAAATAGTGTAACTATTGAGGAATGATTCAGCGCTTCTTTGTCAATTTACGTTTGTTTATTAATAAAGGAGGTCTATTTGGATGTGTGCAAATAAAATGTATGTGACGTATAACACGGAAAAACCGGCTATTACAATTCAAGGAGCTTTTTATCATACGGGAGGAACGCAGGAAGAGTTTTTGCGGGAATTCAAGTACTGGCTTGAATCTCACGGCTGGTCATTTATGGGCGTAACAAATGAAACAACGATGACAACGGCGAACAAAGAGTTAAAAGAAACGATGGAACAGCATAAAATAGAAGGCAAAAAAGTTCAAAGACTAGAAGATTTATAACGATTGCTTCTATGACCCTTCACACATGTCCAAACGCCAATACGTAAAAAAGCCTTTAGATGAGCTAAAGGCTTTTTTACATTAACGAGAAAGTGCGACCACCTTCTGATTTTCTACTCTCTCTTCAACAGGCTTTCTCATTTCTTTTTCCGTCCATACGCCAATGCGTTTTTGTCTTTTCCCAAGAGGCTGTTTTTCACATGCATAGCAAATTTCTGAAATATCATCAAAATGAGCTAACGACATCTTTATCCCTCCTTTTCTAAATATACACAGGCAAGTTAGTATGCTTTTTCCCTTATTTTCCAACGCTAAACTGCTTCATGTTGGATTTAAACAATTTATAAACAAATGGAATAAATAACTTCTACTTCATTATCATTTAGATTGTTTTATTTACATATAGGGGGGTAAACAAAAACTATCCCACCTCACACCCTGAAGTTTGAAACTGTCACGTAAGAAAGCTGCTTTATATAAAGCAGCTTTTTTATGTTTTTACTTTTCCTAGCTCCATACCTGATAAAATTTATATAACATCTAAAAAAGCATTCTCACAATTAAAATTGCTGCTTGATGTGCAGATCCTGTAAGTGCTCAGCAAGCTTATTTTCAAAAGATTCCAGTTAAACAAAAAACACCTGTAGCATTTAAAAAAAGATAAATACTACAGGTGTTTGTGCATGAGTCATAATAACAGGCAGCGCTAACTCACATCTCTTTTACAAACATCGCGCTATGTTTTTGATACATCCCCGGTATTTGTTATAAAGCAAGTATGACAAATATCTTCAATGCCTGTACAACTGGTGATGATGTCTTTCTTTCCTTCTTTTTTAATAGAAGAAAGTTCTAGATTTACGAGCCGATCCGTCACAGGGCAATAGGCAACCCAACGTTTATTTTCTAGTCGTTCATCCATCCCATACCTTCACCTTCTTAGACTTTAAAGTAAAGATACGTGTAAGTACTGCTTCATAATTCATTTCATATCGGAGAACTATTTACTATACCCTTTCCTTAAACATCCAAAACATGATTTTCAAGGAAATCATTTATATAAAAATTTTAAGAGCAGCAGTTCATTTTTTGTATCGGTGAATAGTACGCATGGATTCGTTAAAATCTTTTATGAGACGATAAGGCTTGCTCACTAACCTTATAGGAACTCCAATTAAAAATTTATTTATATCTTTTTTATATTTTTTTGATACTCGGTTAGGTTTCGTAGAGACACGCTTATAAACCTCTTTATAAAACTCTTTCAAAACATCAACTTGAAATACCATTGTGCGATTGCATTCATGACATTCTACGCGCACAATTTTGACGTTAATATAGGGAAGTTCCTCTTTACAACCGTTGCCATATAAATCGGCTTTGAATCCTCAGCTCCAATAATTAAGAGATACGATTTTTGCATCATAATGAATAAAAAAAACCGACTGTTTAGTCGGTTTTTTTGTAGAGATTGATTTTTAATGTCCCTCACCTATTCCAAATACTTCTGCTACGTGATTTTCTAATTTATGCTTGTAGTGATCAATGTTTGGATGTTTAACTACATCGTGAATAGAGTATGTTGGAAGTGGACTCATACCGACGTACTGATTCATTTTATGCAAATGCATAATGGCTTCGTCTAAACTTTTTCCTTCATAGAAAGCTTCGTCATTGTTAAAAATCGCTTCCGGCGCATTCCATGTAAGAGAAAACATGTATTGTTTCCCCGTTAATAAGCCGCCTCACCCGTATTGATTGGAACCTTTAAAGAAAATGTTATCCATATACACGCGATCAATATATTGCTTAAACTTTCCGGGAATGCTGAACCAGTAAATAGGCGTCTGCATAATCACAACATCAGCCCATAGCCACTTTTCAATTTCTTCTTCTACTTCGTAGCCTTTATCAACCACCGTTGTTTTAATGTCAAATTGATCAGCGAGTAAATGCTGCATTTCATTAAAAATCGTCTGATTTAACTCTCCTTTTGACTTTTTATAATACTCGTGTCCGTTAATGATTAATACGTTTTTCATGCTGACCTGCTCCTTTCCAAAATCCTTGCTTCTTTATCTTCATATATCTGTATACCCATAAAAATCACTTACCTATCAGTACCTACTCTTACTTTGAAGTAACATAAGGTCTAATTTACTAATTCTTTAGAAGATGTTTAACTTGCATAAAGCAAGTCGTTTTTTTAAAAATCAGTTCTTTTCACCCAACAAAAAAAGACTGACGAATTAAATTTCGTCAGTCTTTCTGTCTTTTTTATTTCGGTTCGCCTACTTCATTTAACGGATAGTAGCGAAACTGCACTTTTCCGATCACTGATTTTTGTGAAATAAAGCCAAATGCTCGTCCATCATGGCTTACAGGACGGTTGTCACCCATGACAAATAGTGAATTTTTCGGTACCTTCACTTTGCCATCAGTTGCAGGCAGCGTTTGAAGCGTAAAATCTTCCGTGAATTTTTCATTAGGTGCAAGAGATTTTTTAGAGTCTTTTAAATACGGCTCTTTATAAGCTTTGCCGTTGATATACAGAACGTCGTTTTTCATTTCTACCGTATCTCCTGGCAGTCCAATTACACGTTTAATATAATTTTCATCTGCATCCGGTGCATGAAATACAATCATATCAAAGCGATCAACATCACTGATTTTATTTAAAATAACGCGGTTTGAATCTTCAAACGTTGGATACATCGATTCACCGTGAACCGTAGTTGGCGCAAATAAAAAATGGCGAACTCCCACTACAATAACCAATGCAATAACAATGGACTTAATCCATGAAAACACTTCTTTTTTTACGTTATTTTTGCTCATTTCAAAACATCCCTTACGTCAAAATATACTTTCATCATAGCATCAAATAGAGGGAAAGTATAATAATAACCGAATAATCTTATTTATTACTCACCGTTTGTCACTGTGCCCTGATGGAAAAACAAGCGCCACTTTTCTTCTCTTTTTCGCCAAATAGAACTGCGAAGCGTCTTTTTTTCTGGCGTATGGTTCATAAGATGATAGGTAGTTAATACGCAGTCAGGAGACAATACGTCTACATGAAAATGAGAGATCTCAAATACATCTGGCGAAAGTACATGATTGTGATTGTAATCTTTTCGTTTCCATACCCTGCCCGAGCTGCCAAACTCCACGTAACCATCTGCAAGAATGTTTGAAAGCTCTTTAGCAGAGGTTCATATCTCTGATTTTAAGTGGCTGCATTCCAACTCATAAAATGTTCGGGTGATATTCGCTTTTTCCACTTTCACGGTCTCCTCTCATTCTTTCTTACATTTATTATAAAGGAATACTGCCGTTTTCCTTTAAACAAATAATACTCCTATCTCAAATAGACAGGAGTATTATTTGTTTAGCTAACCCTATAACCTCTCTTTTTACCTGCCATCCAATCGCTAATCATTTTCACGACAATTCCCATGATGAATACTGTAAGAAATGAATAAAACATCGACCAGTTCAGCAATTTGTACAAATACAGCGCTTTGAATATTGGAATGCCTATAAAAGCAATAACGGCAGACGTAATAATATGTGCGATAAAGAAAAATTTCCATTTGCTGAAAAATTGGTAGACGAGTGCAATACTTACCGGAATAATAGCAAAGTCAACCGTATTGAAGCGATCTGTAAACGGCAGCATCTGGTGAGGATAGCACCACAGGTTAAAAAATTTCCCGAATTCATCTACTAAACCGACTATGTCAAAGCTGATAAAAAAAACGAGAAGCATAAAAAAGAGGCGCTGTCTATCAATAAAAAAGTAAAAAAGCAGCAGAAAAAGAGCGTTTATCACTACTATGAGCCACCATTGAAAACTAAAAAGATCTTGATGAACCCAATAAGAAAATTCCTTTTTGTTTAAGACTTGTTGCATCATTTTAATCATTTCAAACATAGAAATCCCTCCTATCTTAGAAAGTCTTTCCATGAGGGTTTCACTTCATACTAAAATAAAACATCGCACACAGTGCTTTTGCACCTCCTCCTTCTTCAAAAGCAGATTGTACCTACTTAGAGATTTCTATCTGTCTAGTAAAAATTTTTGTAAGAGCGCTCTTTTCATCTCAGAACCTATTGACTATTATTTTCATTTCATACAAAATTAACAATTGTGCATGGTTTACATGTTAATACGAGCAAAAAAGATACTGTTTTGCAACATTAAAGGAGGAACAACATGAACATCGGTACGATTAAAAGAGAAGCTAAAGCTTCTTTAAAGAATCGCTGGGGACTTGCGATTCTACTGACAGTGGTGACGTACGGAGTATATACGCTTCTGCCTATTCCATTTGAAATTGTGGCAAGCGGCGGCTATGACAATTGGATGAAAGATGAATCTGATTCCGCTTCATGGATTTCAACTGCCTTTGCTATTGTCTTCTCGCCTCTTCTGATGGCGAACTACTGGGCATTTTTAGGTCTAGCACGAGGTGAATCTGTTCGATTGGGGCACTTGTTTAAAACATTCCAAGACTTTGGCCTTTATGTAAAGTCATTAGGAATTTATGTACTTATGACTCTTTATGTGATGCTGTGGTCACTGCTTTTACTGATTCCTGGAATTATTAAAGCACTGGCATATTCACAAACGTACTATATTTGTAAAGACAATCCTACTTACTCGATGAATCAAGCGATTACAGAAAGCCGTAGGTTGATGAATGGTTATAAAGGACAGTACTTCCTGCTGCTGCTAAGCTTTCTTGGCTGGTTTTTATTAAGTATTATTACAGTAGGAATCGGCTTTTTATGGTCTATTCCATACCTTTCTGCTTCACTTGCTCGTTTTTATGAAAATTTGTTAAACGAACGTTCATCGCATGCTGAATAATAAAAAAATCCTCTTCATCGTGAAGAGGATTTTTTTATAAGAACACGGTTTGCATAAGTGAAGCTCTTATGTCATAAAGCTTACTAAGAGTATAGAAGAAAGGCAGGGGCTTATATGTATACTACAAGTGAGATATGTCAGCAGTTTGGCCAGATTTTAAACGCTAAAAGCAAAGTTAGTCCAACAGGATGCTCAGTGTCGCTTAAAAGAAGCTTTCAGGCTTCTGTTCAAGGGCGGAAAAGCAGCTCTGTCGTTCCTGTTGGCGTATCATTTGAGGCGATAGACGCGCAGGGAAACGCGTTAAACTTGGCTGAGATTGCTATTTTACAAGAAGAAATCCCTCGTTTTACAGAAGCTGCTGCGCGGCAAGGTCTTATCGTAAGCGCTTTGCATAACCATTGGCTTTTTACAGAACCCGTCCTTATGTATCTTCATATTCAATCTGTAGAGCCTCCTTTACATTTTGCGAAAAAAATGGCTTTTTGTTTTACAACGCTAAGCAGCTTGCCTGTTTCAACAAACGTATAATAAAAAAGAAGCACCTTTTAAAAGCATGGTAGAGCTATAAAAGATGCTTCTTTTTTTATGAATGAACATATTATGAGTAGACTCAATTTTATCTTCAACTAAACGAAAAGCCTCTTTTATGAAAATAAAAACAAACGAAGCAGCGCCATCATTCCAACTCCGCTAATAACGGTGATGGATAAACTTTTTGTTTTCAGCGCAATCAGTAAGGTTGGAATAACTACGATGATGACGGGCCAGTTAATTTTCACACTGTCATTTGTTTGAATGATAAAGTTCTGTACAACAAGTGCTGTTAAAATACAAATAGGAATATAGGACAGCCATTTTAATACGGGTTCTGGCAGCGCAATGTTACGCACAACTAAAAACGGAACAATACGAGGAACTACGGTAACAAGGGCACACCCTAAAATAATGATAAGTGTTGAATAGTGGATACTCATTTATCCGTCACCACCCCAATCGTCGCTACAATAATCGTTGAAATTAAGACAGCTACATGTGAAGGTACCAAAAAAGACAGCACAATCATAATAATCGCCATATAAAGAATTAAACGTAAATAATGATTAAGTTTTGAAGGTAACACGCTTTCGATTTGTAAAACAAGCAGAGCTAAAAACATAGCCGTTAAGGCAAAATCAAATCCAAAGGCTTCCGGGTCAGATAGCAAATGCCCAAAAATGGCTCCCATCGTACAGGCGATAATCCAGCTGACGTAAGCCGTTATATTTAATCCGTTCATCCAGCGGTCATTAATTGGCTCCCCTTTTGCAATTTTATTTGAAGACACTCCAAATGATTCATCCGTCAGAAGTGCTCCAATTCCGACGTTTTTTAATAACGAATATTTTGTGAATTTAGGCGCGACCGTAGCACTCAAAAGAAAATGTCGTAAGTTAACGATGAATGTTGTGAGAATAATAGCTGAAATCGAACTGTTCGCAACCATCAGTGCACAAATAATAAACTGAGCAGCCCCGGCATACACGAGCGCTGATAATAAAGTAACTTCCATAACGGAAAGATGCGAGGACACGCCGACAATCCCGGCGGCAAGCCCTATGCTTATGTAACCGAGTAGCGTAGGGACACAGTCCTTGGCCCCTTGTCTGAACGTTAGATCCACTTTTTCTCTCTGCTGTACTGCTTTTTCTGCGATCACCGTACTCCCTCCTTTTCTGCTATATTATACATCTATACGTTATATTAAACAACGGTATGTTATACTATCTTTATAATCATTAAAGGAGTACAACAATGGACGCGATTCAAGATATTATTGCTAAAAATCTTGTTAAACTACGAAAAAATCGAAATTTGACGCTTGATCAAGTTTCTGAATTAACAGGTGTGAGCAAAGCAATGCTTGCACAAATTGAAAAAGGTAAATCCAGTCCGACAGTTACTACGCTTTGGAAGATTGCGAACGGCCTTCAAGTCTCTTTTTCTGTATTTATAAAAGAAGACACTCCGGATGTGCAGAAAGTAAGCATAAAACAGCTAGATCCCATCACGGACAACAAAGGTGATTACTTAGTGTATTCTTTTTTTCCTTATCACCCGGAAAAAAAGTTTGAAATTTACATTGTCACATTAAAGCCCGGATGCGTGCACGAAGCGAAAACTCACTTAGGAGATGAATACTTACTTATTAAAGAAGGAGAATTAACGGTTCGTTTTGAAAGTGAAGAACATGAATTAGTCTCAGGAGACGCTCTGCATTTTTCAGGAAATACCTCTCACAGCTATATCAATTCATCTGAAGAAGAAGCAAGTTTTTTTTTACTTATGCACTATCCCGAATCATAAAAAAAGAGCGTACGGATCATCCGTACGCTCTTTTTTTATTAAGCTGCGTGGGCTTGTTCTTTTTTCATTTTTTTGTTTTTCATGTATCCAATACTTACAACTGCAATCGTTAAGATAACTTGAACAGCAAGATGTAAAGCTGTACTTGGAACAAATCCACCAATAATTTTATCTTCAACAATCATTTTTCCAGCAGACCATGCGAGCATCGCCGCTCCAGCGTAAATGATAATCGGAAATTTTTCCATTGCTTTCATAATAAAGCTGCTTCCCCAAATAATAATCGGAATTGAAATTAATACACCAATCATAATTGGAACAAATTCATGAGCTACACCAGCTAGAGCTAATACGTTATCTAATGACATGACCGCATCTGCGATAATAATCGTTTTAACCGCACTCCATACCGTTGCTCCACCTTGAGGGTTATCGCCGTGTTCGTGATTATCGGCTAATAATTTATACGCGATCCAGACTAGCATCAAGCCGCCGACCGCTCCGATTAATGGAATCTTTAATAATGGGACAATAATAGCCGCAAATAATAATCGAAGACCAATCGCGCCGCCTGTTCCAATTAAAATCGCTCTTTTTTGTAAGTCTTTTGGTACGTTACGAGCCGCCATTGCAATCACAATCGCGTTATCTCCGCTTAAAATTAAATCAAGAAAAATAATTTGCAGCAAACCTTGCACTGATACGCCAATTAGTTCCTCCATAGTTACCTCCACCTTCTCTTTTTATGTAACGTTTCTCCTCTAAATGTCCGAGCCTTTTCCTCCTTTTTTATAATTGAATACAAAAAAGACCCTTACCAAATAAGCGGTAAAGGTCTTGCTAACAACATAATGTCGCCAACAAAGCCGAGAGATAATCTCTGTAATGACGACTTTGCTGTTAAAGCTACTCCCCTTTAGGAGATACGTTCAATTATTTGTTTGTATTTACACCATTTATACTATAGCACCTCCTACATTCTGTCAATCATTTTTTATGTAAAACGATTGTCAACGCTTTCTCTTTCAATCAATTCATAGTTCGAAAGTGTAAGCTTTTCGACTTCTTCGCCGTTAACTAGCTTGATAATTCGCTGTGCTCCCATTTGGCCCGCTTCTTTATAGTAATATTTTACGGTTGTTAAGCTCGGATGAATCACACCTGTAATTTCATAGCCTCCAAAGCCGGTAATGGATACATCTTCAGGAACGCGCAGTCCGTTTAAATAAGCGGCCTTTAACGTACCAAGCGCAATGTTATCGGTCGCACATACAATCATGGACGGGTTAAATTCTTTCATCACTGCCGTAGCTGCTCCGATTGCATCGCTCATGTTAAAGCTTGTTTCATAACAGCGGATCTCGCAGTCGCTGTCTTTAAGACCTTGCTTTACCCCTTCTTTTCTCTTTACACCTACAGCTATGTCCTTTTCAGTTACGCCTAAAAAAGCGATTTTTTTATGCCCTTTTTCCCCTATGTACCTTCCAATGTCGCATGCAGCCTCGTAATCTTGGTGAATTAAACTGTGAACTTCTTTATGCTCCTGTCCAATTAGCAAAACGGGAATTGAAATCGTACGGAACGCTTCCAAATGAGCTTTTGTAATCTGAACGGCAAGCAAAATAATACCGGCTACCTTCTGCTTAGCCAGCGTATAAATATTTTCAATTTCTCTTTCTAAATCTTGATTAGAATTGGAAACAATCATTTGATAGTGGTGGTCTCTAAGTTCTTGGTCAATGCCATCTAATGTGCGGGAAGTCGCAAAAGAACCCATGCGCGGAACAATGACACCGATGATATTTGTTTTTTTTGCTTTTAAGCTTTGAGCAAAAGCATTTGGGCTATAGTTTGTTTCTTTAATAATTCCTTCAATTTTTCGTTTCGTCGCATCGCTCACAGACCCTCCGTTAAGGTAGCGGGATACAGTGCTTTTTGCTACTCCTGCAAGCCGAGCGATATCTGCAATAGTTGTCATTCTCTCATCTCCGTATTTTGTTGCTGCTTCTTTCACAGTATACACGAATATCGCGTGTATATTAAGTAACTGCTTTACTTTTTGCTTCATAAGCGGTATGATAACCTAAACGTGGATAAATATTATCCACGTTGTACACATATAGCAGGAGATGATGTTTTTGCACATGAAAACAGGCGTTGAGCAATCGGTGTATGCCATTTTGCTGCTTACGTTTTTACCTGAAAAAGCTGTGCTGCCAGGAGATGTTATCAGCACTCAGCTTGGGGGCTCGCCTACGTATTTTCAAAAGCTTCTTCGCAAGCTGGTTAGCGCTGATTTACTTGCTTCCGTTCCTGGTAGCAAAGGTGGATTTCGCTTAAAGAAAACGCCGGAAGAAATTCGAATCTATGACGTATACGTAGCCATTGAAGGCAAGCAGTCTCTTTATTCATCAAGCGGTATTTTTCACGATATGCTTAATTTAAAAGACAAAGATATTTGCTTATTATCCGATTTAATGGAAGAAGCCGAATCTTCATGGCAGTCCATTTTAAAACGGCAAACCATTGCCACGCTTACAAATGAAATTCATAAAAAATGTCCAAAAGAAAACCTGGACATGCTAAAAGCAACTGTAGAAGAAAAAATGGTGCTGTAGCACCCAAAGGAGATTATCATGGAAAACTTAAATAGATATTTTGATTTATTCGATCAATCACGTACAAGCGAACAAGCATTTGAAGAATTGGTGAGCCTTTTTTCAGACGATATCGTATTTGTCTTAAACGGCCACGAAAAGCAAGGCATTGAAAACTGGAAGCTGTTTGTGAAAATGGTTTTTAAAGAAAATGCTGATATTAAGCATATGTTCGAAGGCTGGAAAGCAGTTGAAGGTACGGACATGTTTGAAACGCCTTGGGCAGTATGCGGAAAACGTGCATCTGGCAGCGTATTTACTCAAACAGGAAAAGATATTGCTAAGCTAGATAAAAACGGGAAGATCAGTTATTTAGAAAACGTACCTGATGACACAAACATGTTTGATACGTATAAAAATTAATATGGAGAAAAGAAGGGCTATATAGGCCCTTCTTTTTTTACGGCGCAAACCCTTCTTGAGAAAGATAAATCATCGAAGAAGGATAAAATTTTTCAAAATAACGAATGGCTTTGATATGAATGTCTTTGTCATACCAGTCTAGGAAACCGTGCTGATCAAATAGTTCCGGCATCCCTAGCCTTTTAGACGTTTTCCCTAAGGAACCGTCTCCTAAGTACAAGGTATCAATGCAAATCCGGTCCATCATTCCTTCTATTTTCTTAGGAAATTCAGGCGTGAAAGGAAGCATTGGAGCAATGGCTACTTGCGTTAAAATTCCGCTTTCTTTTACTTTTTTTAACGCATTCATACGAAGTTTCATCCCCGGAGCATAAGGAGAAAAAATTTGTTTTACATCTTCTCGGTCTGTTTCAATAGTCATCGATACGCGAAGGTCACATACTTTTTGAAGCTGTAAAAGCAAATCAATATCTCTCGTCACAAGCGGCGATCTTGTTTGAATCAGTAAAAAATCAGGCGGATGATTGATCATTGTTTCTAAAAGAGCCCGAGTGATGCCTGCTTTACGCTCAGCCGGCTGATAGGGATCTGTCGCTGAAGACATAAAAATGCACACCGGCTGCTCTTTTTTTCGCAGTTTTTGTATTTCTTTTTGATAGACTTCAGCTGCGTTGAATTTCAGCTCTAACCACGTTCCCCACTCCATTTCTTTAAAACGCTGAATTGGTAGTTCTCGCACGTAGCAAAATTTGCAGGAGAATGTACATCCAGCATACGGATTTAAACTATGAGTATAACCGGATGCCAAAAAGCCGGTCGCTTTTGTTAAAATACTTTTCGAAACCACGTCTTTTTGGTTCATCTTTCTCACCTCTTTGTCCAATAAGTATATCAAGTTCACAAATGAAAAAACTACTTCCCACGTGGAAAGTAGCCCTTTATGTTTTCAACTCATCAACTTTGATTTTCTTTCTTTTCACTTGTCGTTTCAAGTAAAGAGGTTAAATATGAATTTAACTCAAATTGGTCCTTTTCAATAAAATCAGATAATACAGGCTGCTCTTCTTTTCTCATCTTTCTCCACTCCCTTTGTTTTTTATGTATGTGTTTTCAATCATCAATGGATAAAAGTAATGTACTTAACTCTACCCGTATCTAAACAAAAATAATCATGGTATTTTATACTATTTTTACATTTATGCACGTTTTATTTGTATATTTTTTACAATGTAACGTAAATTAATAGCAAGATTAGTAAACGTATAAACTTGATTAACAGCTCACTTCATAGAAGGAGGAATGACAAACATGAATCATGAACAAAAATCCACGCTGTCTCCTGTTTCACAAGAGCAGCAAAGCCCCGATACTCAACTAACGGAAAAAGAAGAGCGTATGCCGGAGTATACGCATACTTCGCTTAATCCAGACTCATAGAACAAAAAGAGAAATGCCTCGGCATTTCTCTTTTTAATGTTTCTATACTTTTCTGCATTAATCATGACGTTGTGACAAATAAAGGTAAAGATAATGAACATGGCGAATGAATACCATTATCTATTAATGACAAAGGAGAACGAGCATGAAGAAAAAAGTGATGGGAGCAATTTATGCTCTTTTAACGCTGTTCATTTTAAGTGCCTGCAGTACCGAAGACGTTGTGACAAATAATTCAGATCCAAAAGTTTCTGTTTCTACTACAGTTAAACCGCTGACGAAAAAAGAATTTAGTGAAGTTGGAACATCAGGGTTAACAGGCCCTTCTAAAAAAGATTTTCACAAAGTACATATGACTCTTACTTTACGCGGTACGAACTACCTGTCGGATATTCAAGTTAAGCTACCTAACTATAAAGAAGCTTTTAATAACATGAAAGACGATCAGCAAACAAGATATTGGTTTGGCAGCGGTGCAGATGAAGAGCAAGAAAACAAAAACATCTATACAAGGGAATTTGTCCTTTATACGAAAGGCTTAACCGATAAGCAAATCAAAGATATTTTAGCAGCAGCTAAGGTAAAGACGTCCTGGGTGGTAAAGGATACAAAAGCGAAGGATCAATCCGAATTTGCTGCTGGTAAAAACATAAAATTTGAAGCAAAATGAGACATGCACCAATTAGCAAAAGCCCTCTTTATGAAAAGAGGGCTTTCTCTTATTATATGAAGAAGAATTACCTTGTCACCTGCAGCTAACGGTTTGGATTTGAGGCCAGACTTTCAAAGCGCAGCATATCTTCTAAGCTATCTACCCGTTATAAACGCTAGCGCATGTTCCAGGCTTTGGCTCATAGTAGCAATGATTTTTGTATTGACCAGAAGCGGGTTGACCGTACCATGTTGGAGGGCATGGAGCGGATGGATTAAAGTACCACAGTGCATATTTCCCCGGGTGTTCTCTCCAATAATCCAAATTCTTTTTGGCTAACCTTTTTTCAACACCTCTTGCTCGTTGATAAAATACATTTCCTTTTTGAACAGCCTCGAACGAATAGTTGCCTCCCTGCACCTGATAAATAACTTGCGGAACAGATCTTAAATTCTTGAAATCTAAACAGTTTGCTTTAAGGCGATTTACAATGACATTTCCAACATACAGCATGCCTTGTTTTCCTTCGCCTTCAGCTTCTGCTCTCATCATCCTTGCCATTAAAGCAACGTCTGAATCTCGATAATTTACTCTTGGCATTTTTTCACCCCAAAAATATACTATGAAAAAAAGCCGGTCTTGATGTCACTGTCCCTAAAATAACAGTAATTGAATGCTCCGCAAAAGGCTTATCCTCTTTTGTAATACAGCTGAGCAATTTGTCCGTACTGCTTCATATTAGTGAGCTTGAAGTTCATTTCTGGAATTCCTGGCTTAAACAATGGAATACCAGCTCCAAGCAAAACGGGAATAACCGATATAATAAATTCATCCACCCTGTTTGCTTTTAAGAAATCAGCGAGAATATCAGCACCTCCCACCAGCCATATTTTTTTCGTATCTTGATTGAGATTGTTGAGAAATGACGCCACGCTTTCGTTTATAAACTCAACATACTGATCTTTTCCTTGAGCTGAGCGGCTAAACACGTAGCACTTTTTATCGAGATACGGAAACTCGGGTGTGAGCTTCAGCACGTGATCGTACGTAGCCTTTCCCATAACGACCGCATCACACGTTTGATAAAACGCTTCGTAGCCGTTGTCCCCCTCTCCTTCTACGCTTTCTAGCCAGTCAATCTCTCCGTTTTCTCTTGCGATATACCCGTCTAAGCTTGCGGCAATATATACGACGATTTTTTTCTTCATTCCCTTTTCTCCTTTCAACTTTACTGTTTCTGTATGATATCATCTTAATACGACACTTTTTGTCATATTAAAAGAAAAAGGTGAAAATAAATGGCTAAGTCTAGACGGCTTGTTGATATGCTTATGTTTATTAATACAAAAAGAACGTTTACGGCAAAAGAACTAGCGGAGGAATTTGGCCTTTCTGTACGGACCGTTCAGCGCTATTTGCTGGACTTAAGTGAATTAGGACTGCCTCTTTACAGTGAAAAAGGACGGAGCGGTGGTTACAGAGTGTTAAAAAACCGTATTCTCCCTCCTATCTTGTTTACGGAAGAAGAAGCTATTTCGATCTTTTTTGCTTATCAAGCTCTGCAGTATTATCATGACCTTCCGTTTGATGCAGAAATTCATGCGGCTCTTCAAAAATTTTATGTGTACCTGTCTGAAGAAACGAAGAAAAAAGTAGATAAAATAAGTGCTCATATTGCGTTTTGGAATCCTAAAAGAAACTTAGACACTCCTTATTTAAAAGAGCTGCTAGAAGCAAGCCTTACAGGAAAATATATTGAATTTCTTTATGATTCAAAGACGGGTCAAACAAGAAAAGAAGTCAAACCCCTTGGCATTTATGCTCATAACGGCTTGTGGTACTGCCCCGCTTATTCCTGCGATAAGCAAAAAGTATTATTGTTTCGAGCAGATCGTATTCACTCGTTAAAAGTTTTAGAAAAAGACGAAAAGATGTCTCTTACGTTAAAAGAATGGCTTGAAACAGAACCGGTAAACTCACAGCCGATTTCGTTAAAAGTAACCTTGACGCACGAAGGCGTTCGTCAGTGTAAAGGCGTTCCGTGGCTTGAAAATCACGTGAAGGTAACGGAAGACGGGTGCGGCTATATCGGTACGATAACTGATGGAAATGAATTAAACTACATGGCTTCTTTTTTCTATACCTTAGGTGCTCATGCTTTAATTGAAGAACCTAAGGAGCTAATTGAAAAAATTTGCTGTCACGCAGAAGAAACGCTAAGGCGCTATAAATGAGGTGGGTTTAGTCATGTCTCAATCTGGCTATAAAAAATAACCTCCGCTATTTAGCGGAGGTTATTTTTTATTTACCCAGCCCACACGTCTTTTGCGTATCGGCCCTTTTCTTCTAGCTGCTGCAGCCATAAGCGAGCATCTGCTTCACTTACTTCATGAACATCAGCATAGCTTTTAATAAGCGTTGCTTCAACGTCAGGTGCCATTTGGCTTCCGTCTCCGCAAATATAGAAGTGCGCTCCTTGATCAAGAAGTTCAATCAATTTCGTGCCGTCTTGTTCCATAACGTGCTGAACGTATGTTTTCGGCTGATTTGGTACGCGTGAAAAAGCGGTATGAAGCGTAATGACATCTTCATTTTGTGCGTTTTCAAGCTCTTCTTGATACAGATAGTCTTCATGAGGTGAACGGCAGCCAAAGTATAAATGCGCTTCTCCAAGCGACTGTCCTTGTTCTTTTAACTGCTTGCGAGCCTGCACAAAGCCTCTAAACGGCGCGACGCCTGTTCCTGGTCCGACCATGATAATCGGTGTTTCAGGATCTTTTGGCAGCGTAAAGCCTGACTGCGGTGTGGAAACAAAGCACGTAATTGTATCTCCTTCTTGCAGCTCAGCAAGATAGTTCGACGCAATTCCTTTATATTCTCCATATCCGCTCCACGCCTCTCCTGAGACGACGCTAACCGTGATGCTTGCTTGTTTTTCATCGACACGAGGTGATGAAGAAATGGAGTAATAGCGCGGACGCATGCTTGGAAGAAGAGCGATAAATTCGCTGAATTCCATTTCACACGCCGGATATTTTTCAAGCAGTTCAAGCATTGTTAAGCGTTTTGCCAGCACCTTTTCTTTATACGCTTGCTTTTCAAGCAAGGCTTCAAGCTCCACTTTATGCGGCGGGCAGACCGTTTTAGCAGCCATTGCGCGAAGCTGTGTGCGCGTAACAGGATCTTGAATCTCCACATATTGCAGAAGCTCTTCTACTGATACGGTTTTACCGAGTGGCAAATGCGCTAATTTTTCTTCTTCAGCTTCCAAACGGATTTGCTGTGATGCATCTAGACCGAACCTTGTCGTTACACGATTTACTATTCCTTCATAGTTGCGAGGAATAATACCTAAATGATCTCCTTCTTGATAAGAAACTTCTTTTGGAAGCTCAATTTCAAGATGACGCGTGCTTCGTTCACTGCCTGGTTTTTGTAGTTCTTTGCTTGCTACAACGTTCGCCGAAAAAGCACCGTGCATTTTCGCAAGCGGCATGTCCGCAGCGCTGTCGACAAATTGAAGTGAAAGCGTAGATTTATTATCTTCACTGTTTTCTATGTCGAGGTTAAAGTAAGCTGCTACGTCACTCCACATATGTTCACGCCATTCTTCGTATGTGCCTTCAAAGTCGTCGCTTGCATCTGCTTCGCCGCGTTCAGCTATGTTTTCTGCCCCTTTAGCTGCAAGCGTTTCATCGATAAAAGCAGGCACCTTTTGATACGTAGTAGCCCAGTTTTTATCGCCGCATCCAAATACGGAGTAGCGAACGCCTTTGACTTCATCAGCAGACGCTTGGTCTAACCAGTCGACAAACTGCTTTGCGTTATCAGGCGGATGTCCGTTATAAGAAGCCGTTACAATTAAAACAGCTCCTTCACGCGGAAGATTTCCTGCATGGGAATCCAGCGTTGCAACCTGAGGTGCGAATCCTTTGCTCATCGCAATATCTGCTAAATCCCTCGCCGTTCCTTCAGCTGTTCCCATATTTGAACCGTATAACACAAGCAGCGGCGTATTATGAGCGTTCTCTACCTTTTTGCGTGCTTTTTTAGCAGGCTGTTCCGTGCTAGGTGAAGGAATGCCACCAAGCGGAATTTTTTTTGATTTTGCTTTTACAACAAAGCCTTCAGGTTTTAACGTTAAAGTTTCTTTAATATCCATCTCGTAGTTTGTATGATCTTCAAAATCAAAATGTTTTAGCATCATACCAAGTACAAGCGTTGCTTCATGAAGAGCGAACTGCTGACCGATACACGCACGCTGACCGTTTCCAAACGGTTTAAACGCATGCTGCGGAATCGCGCTTGGATTTTCAAAACGCTCTGGGCGGAACTCTTCCACATCGTCTCCCCAAATCGTTTTATCACGGTGAAGCTGAGGAATCAGAACCATCAGTTCATCGCCTTTTTCTAACGGATATTCTCCTCCAAGCACCGTATCCTCTTTTGCATATAGAGAAAATGCAGGAGCCGTTGGCCATAGGCGAAGCGCTTCGTTTAAGACCATCCCGACGTATTTAAGCTGTTTCACTTGTTTATAGCTTGGAACAGGATCTACTAAAACTCGTGCTGCTTCTGCTGCTGCTTTTTGTAATACATGTGGATTTTTCACTAAGAAATACAGCGCAAATGATAAAAGACCACTTGTTGTTTCGTGTCCCGCAATTAAGAACGTAATAATTTGATAGCGAATGTTCTCATCATCAAGCGGCTCACCTGTTTCTGGGTCTTTTCCGTTTAGCATATGCGTTAATAAATCATCGCTTTGTTCACCGCTTGCCTTGCGATCTGCGATAATTTTATCTACTAGATCGTTCATCACTTTAATGTCGTCTTGAAACTGACGCTTATTTTCATCGTAGGCAGGGTCATCCGGATTTGCTCGCTGCAGCTTGTTCATCGCTTCGTCCAGTGCACGGACCATACTCGTAATAAACGGGTGCGGCTGATCGCGATAAAAGCTGTTAAAGCGGTAATTAAAGCCGCAAAGACCGATTGTATCAAGCGTTAAGCGCGTCATATCTTCTGGTACTTCAATATGCTCATCTGCATTTAGACGCTCCCACTTTTGAATAAGCTGCACGGCGATATCGACCATCATTGCGTGATAGCCTTTCATCGCTTGCTGACTGAAGCTTGGAAGTAAGATATTATGCGCTTTTTTCCAGTTTTTTTCGTGCGTCCAGCTTGTAAATAAACCGTCTCCTGCAAAATCACGCACAAATTTAAGCGCTTGACTTAAGTTTTTATCAAAGCGGGATTCATCGCATGCTTCTTTAATTAGACGCTGACTTGATAAGTAGCGCGTCACACGTCCAGGCGCTTCAAATTTAAAGATTTCCCCTAATTCATCTGCAATTTTCATCAGCGTTTGAATCGGTTTATCTGTGTTTAATAACGGTAAGTTTTTAAGCTCTCCAAATGTTTTTGGCTGAGGCATTTCTTTAATTGTCATGTTATCCCTCTTTCACTTGTTAAGTTTCATGATTGTCTGCTAAGTGCTGCCCACAGACTCTCTTCTACGCCGGCAAGAAGTTCATCAGTTAAAGATAAATAGTCATTTTCAATCATTTCATATACTTCCATAAAGCTTCCAAATAAAATAGCAATGAGCGCATTTTCAGGAAGGTTTCTAATAATGCCTTGCTTTTGTCCTTCTCTGAAGAACGTGCAAACAAATTCCACCAGCTTTTGATAGGCTAAGCGACTCTCTTCTGTTAAAAAAGCTCCTTGACTATGAGTTTTAATAAAGCCAAGCGCACGAGGATGATTTTTAGTGAATGTCACCATACCTTCAAAGATATGATGAAATCCATCTCGATATCCTTCTCTTTCGTTAGCCAGGCCGCTTTCAATACACTGTAAAAACTCGTTTACATGCTGCTGAAACAGTTCGTTTACAAGGCTTTCTTTATTTTTAAAGTAGCGATAAATTGTTCCTGCTCCTACTTTGGCATTTT
Source organism: Priestia megaterium (assembly GCF_009497655.1). Classification (NCBI taxonomy): domain Bacteria; kingdom Bacillati; phylum Bacillota; class Bacilli; order Caryophanales; family Bacillaceae; genus Priestia; species Priestia megaterium. The sequence goes on from NZ_CP023317.1 coordinate 3,137,366, forward strand.
CTGCAATCATTGGCATCGTGGTTGCATCAAATCCTCTTTCTGCAAACAGCAGAAGCGAAGCAGAAAAAATCGCTTTTTGTTTTGTTGGAGTAGATTCCACTTTATCACCTCTTTCCAAAAACGGAATGAACGTTCATTCCGTTACAATTACAAGTATAAAAAACTGCTTCTTAATAGTAAAAAGATAACTAGACAAGTGGAAAGAAAAGGTTCTTTCACTCTAATTTTATACCATTTAAAGGTAAATAATGGAGTCTTTCAGAATATTTTATGCTTACAGAAAATTAGTCCACTTATCCCCTTGATTAACATAATTTAACACAATCTATTAAAGGAAGAAGTTTAAAGGAAAAGTAAGGTGGAAATAGAAAAGAGTTACACAAGGCGTAAAGGAGGATTAAAAATGAACCAAGCAAGAGTGATAGAATACGAAGAAATGCTTCGCTCAGCCATGCTTTCTAATAACGTAGAGTTATTAGAAGAATTACTTTCAGATGAGCTTATTTTTGTGAATCACTTTGGGCAATGGTTGTCAAAAGAGCAAGATATAAATGCTCATCGTTCAAAAAGTCTTGATATAGCGGGCATCGAAGTGTTGGAACAAGAAATTAAACTGTTTCAAGAACTTGCCGTTACCGTTACAAAAGTAGCGTTAAATGGGTCGCTGGTAACCGGTGAAGCTGTTGGAGGAGAATACAGCTATACGCGAATTTGGAAAGATGTTGGAGGGAAATTAAAGGTTGTTTCTTGTCACTGCAGTTCTAGCGCATAATCAACGCTGCCATAATAAAAAACATCCCTTCTTTCATTTGCATTCGCAAAGAGGGATGTTTTTTGCTAGTTAAAAGATTTTCTTCCTGTCTCTGTCATCTTTTAAAATCTCCACGGCCTCACGGAAACGCTGTGAATGAACAATCTCTCTTTCTCGTAAAAATCGTAAGCTGTCGTTTAAATCAGGATCATCTGATATATCAATTAACCATTGATATGTAGCTCTTGCTTTTTCTTCTGCCGCTATGTCTTCATAAAGATCTGCAATCGGATCTCCTTTTGCCTGTATATACGTAGCGGTAAACGGAACGCCAGCAGCATTATTGTAATAAAGTGCACTATCATGGTTTACATAGTGTTCTGTCAATCCAGCTGCCTTCAGCTGCTCCGGCGTTGCATCTTTTGTTAGCTTATAAATCATCGTCGCAATCATTTCAAGATGAGCAAACTCTTCTGTCCCGATATCGTTTAGCAGTCCAACAACTTTATCGGGAATGGTATAGCGCTGATTTAAATAACGCAGTGCTGCTGCAAGCTCTCCGTCCGCTCCCCCGTACTGTTCCATTAAATATTTGGCCAGCGTTGGATTACATGTACTTACTTTCACTGGATACTGCAATTTCTTTTCATACACCCACATATAGTTCCCGCCTTTATCTTCTTATATTTGCCATGGCCAAGGGCTTGTTCCCCAGCTCCACTTCCCGTCGGTATAGCTGTTTCCATACTGCTGGAGCGGCCCGTACTTTGTTTCAAAGTTTCTTTTTAACTGCATAGCCTGCTGCGCGTATTCGTTAAACTGCTGCATAGCCTGCTGGTCATTTGGATGGGTATCTAAATACAGCGTTAATTCTACAAGTGCAAAATCAATCGCCTGTATTTCTTCTAAATCCTGATAGTACTCCGGAGGTAGTTTTTTCATTCTTCATCCCTCTTCTTATCTTTGTATGGATTTTCATAGTAGTCCCAAAAAGCCGGCCACAGCGTTCCTTTTTTTAGCGCTTCTTTCGGTGAAAACTGCTGCAGATTCGCGGGCTGAAATCCCATGTATAACTGAGGCGGCGTAGAATAATATTTAACTCCTATCGGCCGGCACGGATCATAGATACTGTGGAAAGGTTGATAGGTCTTAACCGGTGTAAACATCTTTTTTGGATTGTTATCCATGAAAAGTCCTCCTCTAAAAACACACTCTGTTTTATCCTATTCAGTTTTTATCGTGTTCATGAAGGAATTCATTCCCGACTTAAGAACCAAACTTTTCTTCATAAAAAAGACCTATGTAAAAAACGCTATAGTTGCCCAATCCCTTTAGGCAGCTTTCTCATACTTTATAAAATAGTGATTAAGAAAATAGAGGTGCTTAAAAAATGGACATTAATTACATGGATTTTTATTTTTACCCAGCACGATTTCCTGGACCTCAACTCCCGCCCGGTCCACCTAGACCACCAGGCGGTTTACCTACACCTGACCCGCAGCAAGCTCCAACTTCCCCTCCGCCGGCATTTATTCCAGCTCAGCAAACGGCAACTCCATTTGCTGTTGACCCAGGAGCCATTTCTCTTTGTCTATTCCGCAATACGTTCATATGGCTTAGAAACGGCTCTAGCTTCTGGTATTTCCCTATTTTTGTAGGACCGCGATCGGTTGCAGGATTTAGATGGAACGGACGTTTTTGGACCATTTTCGGTGTCGATACACGACAAATTGTTTCGTTTACGTGTTTTTAAACGTTAAGAAAAGAGATTGAGACATAGCTAAATCAATACAATTAAAGACGATAAAATTGAATACATGAACTAGTATCGGTGGCTTGTTACACTGCTGTTGATTTCCGTGCATGGCTTCGCTTTCCGCGGGCGGCCGGTGAGCCTCCTCGTCGCTTGCGCTTCTGCGGGGTCTCACCTGTTCCGCTTTTCCCGCAGGAGTCTTCGCCTTGCCCTCCAATCAACAGCTAGAAATAACTGAATAAATATATGAAGGCTATGTTCACCATACTAATAAAAAAATCCGAACGAGTTTGATTCTCCATCAAGAATCAAACTCATTCGGATCTTCCTTCAACTAACATATTTTTATCCCAGCCTCTTTTTTGCTTACTAGCTACTATTACACGATTGTTCTTATTCCAAAACCAATCAGCAGCACTCCGCTGCATCTCTGAAAAGCTTTTTGAAACATCGGTTTTTTAAGCCATTTTTTCACGTAATCTACTACATACACTAAGATTAAAAACCAACCTACCGCTATGAGTGTAAGAATAAAACCAAGCATAAGCAGCTGCTGATTCGTGTGAGCATCCAAGTTGATAAACTGTGGCATGAATGTGATATAAACCAATACCGTTTTAGGGTTAAGAAAATTACTAAGAGCTCCCTGTATGTATGATTCTTTATAGGCGTGATTAGATGAAGGCTTAACAGCTTTTTCTTCTTCTGAAATGTGCTCCAATGAGAGCGTATTTTTTGTCAGAAATACCCTGATACCTAAGTAAAATAAATACGCGGCACCTATATATTTAATGGTGTTGAACAGATACACCGACTGCGCGATAGCAACAGACAAGCCAAGCACAGCAATTAACGTCCAAAACGTGAGGCCTGTAGCCATGCCGAGTATGGTAAAACGTCCTGCTTTTGCTCCGTGATGAAGCGTATTTTTCATGATAAGAATCGTATCAGCACCAGGTATCATTGACATAACCAGCGCCATCAGCATATAAGCAGCTAAATGATCCACAGCTCTTCTCTCCTTTTTAAGCTATTACTAGCATTCTGTTTTCTTTTCACTTTCAAAGATTTTCATGTATTGTTTTGGTGTTAGCCCCACCTGACTTTTAAAAAATCGAGTCAAATGACTTTGATCACTGAATCCAGTTAAAAAGGAGACGTCAATCGGTTTTTGTCCCTGTTCTAGCAGCTTTTTAGCCTGATTGATTCGAACTGTTTCTAAGTAGCTGTATGGAGAGATTCCTTTTTGCTTTATAAAAGAGCGCAGCAGCCGGTATTTGCTCCATCCAATTAGCTTACTTAATTCATCCAGCGTGATCTTGTTTGTATAGTTGTCTTCCAAATAGCTGCAGATTGTTTTGATTTCATCAGACGTGTCAGCAGCTGACGAAAAAAAGGAAAGGTTTGAATGATCGTGCATGAGCTCTTCTAGCAAACATAAAAATAACTCTTCTTTCTTAAACTCATGTTCACCATTTAAAATTTGTAAATGAAGCTCTTTTAAACTAGAGACAGCCTCACTTCTTTGTACCACATTGCTGTTAAAACGCGGAAGACTTTCACTTCCGTTAATGTCAAAAACAGCTTTTTTCATCGCGTCTGGCGTCACGTTAATACAGCGATAATCAAGCGTTTTGCCGTCTATTTGTTCACAGCTATGGACATCATACGGATTAAACAGCAGCAAATCGCCTGGATTAATGATGTATTCTTTGCCTTGGCAAATTAAATGACGCTGACCTTCTTCAATAAATCCAATCACATAATACTCGTGAAAATGAGCAGGAAACTTTTGCATAATTCCTTTAAAACGATAAGCTTCAATATGTAAATCAGCGTCAACGTGCGCTGTCCGAATTTCTTTTGCCATTAATAAATCACTCCTTGTCACATCTTAAGCTTTTTAACCATACCATTGACTCGAGAATTTTTCTTGTATGATATTGCAGATAAGATTTTCTTTATTAACTTTATCCACTCACCCCTAAGAGTGATTTCTCTTCTTTCCTCTAGTAATTTTCCGCTCAAATGATAAAATATAGACACATTTTATGGATGAAAGAAGGGATACCGTGAAATATAGACAAATTAAATGGCTGATTTTGCTTCTTCCAACTCTGACCATCGCACTTTGGGAGTATGTTCGCCATGCCTTTTTGCTTCCTTACATCTCAATGGACATGGGAAATGTTCTTTCTCCGCTGCTTGTCTTTTTTGTAACGCTTGTGTTTGTCCGCTATTTATTTTCTATTTTAGAAAAAATACAAGAAGAACTAAGGCAAGAAAAAGAAAAGAAAGCTGCGCTTATTGAGCGTGAAAAATTAGCTCGTGAACTGCATGACGGCATTGCGCAGTCGCTGTTTCTCCTATCTGTTAAAATGAACAAGTTCGGAAGAAAAAACAACTTAGAGCAGGATCCTGATTTTATCCGAATGAAGCAAACTCTGCAGCATGTTCATGACGATACGCGCCAAGCGATTACAAATTTAAAGCACTCTCCTTCAGACTCTTCAGAAAGCTGGACTGAAAGCATTCATCAATACGTCGATGATTTAACACATACTCATTTACTAGATATCAATTTAGATTGGAGACTGTCAGAAACAACGCTTTCGAGAAAAGAAAAAAATGAGCTGTTTGCCTGTGTGAAAGAAGCTGCTATGAACGTCATTAAACATGCAAAAACAAATAAAATCTGGATTACAGCCGGTGAAACGGCAGGCGGATGGATTTGTGAAATTACAGATTTCGGTATAGGTTTCACCTCTGAATCTCTTAAGGCCGGTCTTGGTCTGCAAATTATGAAAGATCGTGCCAAAGATATGAACTGGGACTTTTCCATTCAACGAAAACAGAACCAGACCATTGTTAGTATTAAAAAGGAGGTTACGTAAATGCAGCCGTTTCGTATTTTGATTGTAGATGATCACGCTCACGCAAGAGAAGGCATTCGCGATATTTTAGAAGAATATGAAGATTTTATGATTGTTGGCGAAGGAACCAACGGGCAGGAAGCAATCGAACTAACCGAAAAATTAATGCCTGACATTGTGCTAATGGATATTAAAATGCCCGTGATGAATGGATTAGAAGCGACAAAACAAATTAAGCTTCAGTTTCCGTATGTTAAAATTGTGGTCATCACGGTTTCAGACGATATTACGGATTTGTTTGATGCGTTGAAAAAAGGAGCCCAGGGCTATTTGTTAAAAAACCTGCAGTCTGAAGTGTGGTACGACTATTTGCGTGCGTTCGCTTTAGATGAAGTTCCTATGTCAAAAGAAATTGCGTTTCAAATTTTAAAAGAGTTTCCGCAGGAAACATCGATTACAAAGCCAGACACTCCCCTGTCTGCACGGGAGCTTGAAGTGCTTCAATTAGTGGCTAAAGGACTGTCAAACCGCGATATCTCGGCGCAGTTATTTATTTCTGAACACACGGTAAAAAGCCATTTGAAAAATATTTTAAGCAAGCTTCATTTAGAAAACCGCGTGCAGCTGACAAGCTATGCGTTTCAAAATGGCTTAATGAACTAACAGCTTTTACGAGCTGTTTTTTTATCAGCACCTTTCTCTTATAAGTCCCAACAATCACTCTCAGGGGTGATGGCTAATTCTCCCTTTCCTTCTATAATAAAAGCACGTTAGTTAGTAAAAAGGAGGAAAAAACGATGCAGGAAAAGCGCGAAGAATCAGCGAGTACAACGAAAAAAAGCACGGCGCGTTCTCAAGGTCTATACAAAGCCATATGGCGCTGGCATTTTTATGCAGGTTTAATGTTTACTCCGTTTCTTCTTATATTAGCTGTTACTGGCGGGATGTATTTATTCAAGCCTCAAATTGAAGAAAAACTGTATCACGACTTCTATCATGTACAAGCTCAGTCACAGTCCGTATCCCCTTCAACACAAGTACAGGCTGTAAAGGAAAAGTATCCAGACGCTGATGTGTTGACGTATAAGCCCAGTGAGCGCTCTACTCGTTCGTCAGAAGTAGGAATTTCATTAAAAGACCATACATATACGATGTTTGTTAACCCTCACAATGGTCACATCATAGGAAAAGTAGATGATTCCAGTCGCTTGATGAATCAAATTGAAGAATTTCACGGAGAGCTGATGGCGGGAACAGCAGGTGATCGTATCGTAGAACTTGCGGCCTGCTGGGCAATTGTCTTAATTGCAACCGGCGCTTTTTTATGGTGGCCGCGCAAAAAAGACAAAATAAAAGGCGTGCTGATTCCTCGTTTTTCAAAAGGTAAAAACGTACTGATACGTGACCTTCATGCAGTACCGGCCTTTTGGATTTCAGCGGGGATGCTTTTTCTTGTACTAACAGGACTTCCATGGTCAGGACTGTGGGGCAATGCGTTTCAGCAAGTCGCCACAAACGCAGGTGTTGGGTACCCTCCGTCTATTTGGGTAGGCAGTGCTCCTACTTCAACCGTGCAAACAAAAGATGTTGCGGACGTGCCTTGGGGAGCTGAAACGTTAGAAGTGCCAAGCTCCACAGCTTCGCAATATACAAAAGTATCGCTTGATGACATTGTCACGATTGCAAGAGAACAGCATATGCACGACGGCTACACCATTTCTATTCCGCAAGACGCTCAAGGTGTGTATACGCTCTCCGTTTTTTCACCAAGAGCTCAAGATGAAGCAACCATTCACCTTGATCAATATACCGGAGCTGTGCTAGCCGATTATCGGTACGACAACTATGGATTTATGGGCAAATTGATTGCGCTTGGTATTACGCTTCATAAAGGCACACAGTTTGGATTTATCAATCAGCTTATAGGCCTTATTATTTGTATCGGAATTGCTGGTATCGCTATCAGCGGAGCCTTACTGTGGTGGAAACGAAAACCAGCTAAAAACATGGGGGCTCCTAAAGTTCCTGAAGGAAGTGCAATGCGAATCGTGACGTGTATAATCGTCGTGTTTGGTATCCTCTTTCCTTTAGTCGGACTGTCCTTAGTTATCGTGTGGCTTTTAGATTTCTTTGTTATCAAACGAATTCCAGCATTGAAGCGATTTTTAAACGCATGATTTATGAAACGATGTGAGGTGCAGTAACAATGAACAAATGGAAAATACCCGGATTGGTCATACTCAGTACGCTTGTACTTTCCGCGTGCTCTGTAAACAGTAACGCAGACCAGCTTTACAAGCAGCCAAAGCCTCTGTCTGCGCATGTGATGCTTCCTGAAAATATAGAGCCACAGAGCACACAGGTACTAAAAGTGCACGTAATGCAAGAAAATAAAACGGTAGATGATGCCAAAATCGTTCAGTTTAACGTGTGGAAAAAAGATGCTCCCGGTAAAGTTGAAACAGCAAAGGCACATTATGACGGCAGTATGTATAAAGCAAAAGCGTCCTTTAAAGAGGATGGTATTTACTATATTAAAACCGAAATTAATGCCCGCGGTGAGCACATCCTGCCTACTCAGCAAGTCGCAGTAGGCAAATTATCAAAAGAAGAGTTACATTCACTGCAGCCAGCTGAAAACGAAACGCATCATCACCACTCTCATCATTAGACATAAGCTCACGTTCATCAGCTGAACGTGAGCTTATGTTTGTCTTATGAATTCTAGCTAGTTCCATTATATGTTTTTACATTTTTTTCTTATTACTTTACAATAAGAGTGATAAACGTTTTATAAAGGAGTTTTACAGGTTGAAAAAAATTGTTTCTGGTATTTTAATTTTAGTAATAGCCGTTATTGTTATGATTGAAGGAAATCCGTTAGAGCAGAACTCTTCAACGAATACCTCCTACGATGAAGTCATTACCTTCCCTGCTGATCGTTACCCTGAAACTGCAGCGCACATTCAACATGCAATCGATAAAGGAAAATCGGCTGTTTGTACAATCGATCGAGACGGTGCTGAAGAAAACCGCCGTGAGTCTTTAAAAGGCATTCCGACTAAAAGCGGCTATGACCGAGATGAGTTTCCGATGGCCTTTTGTGAAGAAGGCGGAAGCGGTGCAGATATTGAATATGTAAAGCCTTCAGACAACCGAGGCGCCGGGTCTTGGATTTCACATCAAGTAGATGAGTTTCCAGACGGTACGAAGGTTTTAATTGAAGTGAAGTAAAAAGAATGGTCATTGCGACCGTTCTTTTTTTATGTTGAGAGCCTGTATAAGAAAAAGAATAAAAAAGGAAGAATTGTTCTTGCCTAAAGATACTATTCACTTTTAAAATAAAAATGTATGTTATACATATATGCATCATCGTTTTATAGGAGGAATGAGTTTCTTGGACAATCTATGGCAGCAGTTACTTCCTGCCTCATGGCAATTAACTTTATTTATTTTCTTTTTTGTCTATATCTTGCGCTACAAACAAGAGAATAAATTCAGCATGCAGCTTCACGTGCTGCTTAAGTTTCTTTATGCCGTTATTTTGATTTTAAATGCGGTGTTGTTTTTAGTGGAAAGTCAGCGCGATTTTCTTTTTTATGCAACGCTTTTCATGAGTATCCTGACAATTATTTTGATGGAGTTCACGCTTTCTGCAAAAAAACAGAACGAGCTTGATTTTATTTCAGCCGTTTCTTGCTGTGTTCTTCCGATTTTTATTTCTTTACTTGAACTTAGTTAATGAACCAAAGGCCTCTGGTGATTCAGAGGCCTTTTTGATGTTATTGATCTTTGTTGTTACGGTCCATCATATCTTTTGGATCTTCTACAATATCTTCTGGATCACGGTTGTTGTCTTTTTCATCATCTTTATAGATGTTGTCATTTTTATCTACACCAGGTACGTTATTGTTGTTATTCATATTGTCTAAACCCGTGTTGACAAACGCCACGTATACTTTGTCAATTTTACTATCTGCTTCTCTCACGCGGTCCGCAATTTTTTGTTCAAAATCAGTTGAAACTTCATGATAAGTATCGCCGTTATACGTTACGGTGTTCACCTTGCCGTTATCGTTGTTGTCCGCTGCGTCATTTCCCGCTAAGTCTACCGTTACATAGGCATTATTATTATCGCGAAGCACATACGCATCGTCAACTTCCTTCATATCTTCTACATTTTGCGCTGCTTCAACTGACTTGGTCGGCTGATCAGTATTATCCATTGGAATATTGTTATCAACCCCGTCGTTTGTAGAAGTGTTGCGTAAGTCATTTTGAGTATTGTCCATTGCGTTGTTGTCTTTATTTCCTCCACATGCAGCTAAGCCTGAAAGAAAAAGAACTGAAGAAGCAATGATAAGCCCTTTTTTCATTTTTTCCATCTCCTTAAATATAGTTTGCAGTCGTATTATGCTTAATTTTTGCAAAACTATTCAAAGGAGACGAAGAAGTGAGTACCTTTTTTCTCACTATACTTACCGCTGCTAGCCATACGATAAGGAACATTTCAAGATTGCAGCTGTACTTATTCACCTAACAGCTTTCGGACAGCTACTGACAGCGTATTGATATGACGTTCTACGTTTGCCTCTTCTGCAACTTGTTTCTGTTCATCGACGTTGTAAACCGGCGCTGGATTTTGTGTAATTCCATTAATCGTTGTAGCCATAAAAGCTAGCAGATCATCTGTTGGTACAGCCGGAGAGAAATTCTTTACTTCTATTTGTTCCGTAATAAAGTCGTGAAGCTTTTTTTGAATATATTTAAGGTTTGATACTTCAACTAGCTGATTTTCAATTTTCATAAAACGCTGAGGGTCTTTTGAATACAATGCTACTAGTTCAAAGTAAATTTCTCCTCCTGCTGTCATTGATTCCTGGATATGCTCTCCAATATACATAATGAAATCATGCAGCATTTCAAAGGAGTCTTTCTTTGTCTGAAGCAGGGCTTCAATTTTATCTTTTACTTTATAGCTGACGCTTTCTTGATTAAGAAGTCCGACAAATACTTCATCAAGGTTTGAAAAATATTTGTACACGCCTCCTTGACTCATTCCAGCTTCCAAAACGATATCTCGCATGGCTACATCATGCACCGGTTTGCTCTTGCATACTCTTTTGGCTGCTTCTAAAATCTCTTGCTTCTTTTTTTCAGCGTATCCTTCCCTTACTTTTGGCATTTTTTTCACGCTCGCTTACTGTTTATTTATTCCCGAATGTCTCGAGTGTATTAATAATCACCTGAGCTGCTTTTTCGGCTCCTTGTTCAGCTCGGATTTGTTTTCCGATTTCTTGTGCTTTGGATTGAATTTCATTAACTTGCGTATAGGAAATAGCTGCGGATAATTTTTCAGCCGTCAATTCTTTTCTAGGAATGGCTTTTGCTCCAGCTCCCAGCTCATAAATTTTTCTTCCCCAAGCGAATTGGTCATTTCCATAAGGAATAATAACACTTGGAACGCCAGCTCGAAGGCCTTCGGCTGTTGTTCCCGCTCCTCCATGATGAACAACGGCAGACATTTTAGGAAACAGCCACTCATGAGGGATATCTCTTACAAATAAAATGTCTTCTATTATCTCCCTCGTATGATTCATTCCACTTCCTCCTATATTGATGATACCTCGTTTCCCGGCAAGTTTTAAGGCTTTAATCACTAAAGCAGTCGTTTCGCCTGCGTTTTTTTTATCCCCAATACTTCCAAATCCAATATAAACCGGCGGTTCTCCATTCTTTAAAAATCTTTCCAGCTTCTCTTCCGGCTCATAGCTATGGTCACTGTCCATAAACCAATTTCCGTAGGAATGAACGTGTTCAGGCCAATCTTTAGATACGGAAAATACGGCGGGACTTGATGAAATAATAGTTGGGTTAGCTGCTGTACGCTGCTTTGGGTACGGACATAAAAAATCTTCAGGTCCTTCTCCATGCTGCTGAACCCAATATTTTTTTAAAGGACCACTTACTACTTTCCAAAATCCCCATTCAAAAATGCGATGCGTCAGCTTATTGTATATTTTTCCAAATCGTGGTCGATCATAAAAAATTAAAGCTGGATAGTCTTTTGTTGGTGTCATTGGAAAAGGGCTGGCTAAGATACTTGGTATATTCATCTCTTTAGCAGCAAAGTAACCAATTGCCGCACCTGGATGATATACAATTGCATCGGCTCCTTTGCATGCTTTGTGCAAATCTTCTTGTATATTAATCATCATACCCATCATCTTTTCATTTTTTAAGCTTGAAAAAAATTTGAGAGGATTGTCTGCATTAATTGCGTCGTCTGCTGCTCCGCTCTCTATAATTTTAGAAACATCTCCTCGAAGCATGGCATATTCAAACCCGTACGATTCTATGAAGTTTTGGTAAGCTTCTGAAGCGGCAATTCGTACACGGTATCCTTTCTTTTTTAACTCTAATCCTAAAGCCATAAAAGGCTGGGTGTCTCCTCGAGTTCCTGTTGTTAACATCGTAATAAGCATCATTTCAGCCTCCTTATATTAAAACGACAACTATGTCGTTTTAATATAATGTACCCTTCTCCGATTAATTCGTCAATAAAAACGACAATATTGTCATTTTTATTGCTATCCTTTATTTTCCTAAGGCTCTTTTCGTAAAGTTAAATAGTTGAATTTGCTTGTCTTAAGTCCAAAAACGTAACATAGATGTCTTTAATCATTGAGAAAGCGCCTCCTGAAAGAGTATTCTAAAGATAACCCCCTCTTTATAAAGAATGAAAAAAAGATGCTTCGGGTTTTAAACGAAGCATCTTTTACCTATTAGAGCTATGAATAGTTACCTATTTTTCAAGTTAAACTGCTCGTGAAGCAGCTAATTTCTCGATTGGGGCTTGTTCAATGTCTGCTGCTGAAATATGCAGCAACTTTTCTAAAACAGCCGTTATGCCCTCATTTGTTTCATTAGTTTTTTTACAGTCATTAATATGCTGGTTTAATTGCTTTTTATAAGCCTCGGTATGAATGAGCCACTGACTTAAAAGCGCTTTTGTCGCCTTTCTTTCGTCTTCGCTTTTAGCTCCAAATAAGCTCTCCATATCAGGTTCTTGAATAGTTAGTTTACTAAAATCTTCCCTTACTGCAAGCCAAAAATAGTTCTTTTCGTATTCGTAATATCTGTGTTCTTTTAATAAAAAGTAGCCAATTTCAAATTCAATGCGATAGAGCGGCTGATTAATTTTCGGCGCATGAAGGCTTTTAAAGTTAATATGCTCTGCATCATCTACATAAACTTCTGAACCGTATTGGGTTTTAATAATTTTAGCGTCTACTGTATTCATGATGTTTACCTCTTTAAGGATATTATGAGAGAACGCGTGCATTCTTTTTCTAGAATGCGCACGTTCTTTATCTTTTACTTAGTTTTGAACAGCGTTTTTCCAATCAGCCGCAAACTTTTCAATTCCTTGTTCGGTTAAAGGATGTTTGACAAGCTGCTCGATTACTGAATATGGAATAGTTGCAATATGAGCTCCGGCAAGGGCTACGCGTGTAACGTGATCCGGATGTCTTACAGAAGCCGCAATGATTTGAGAGTCGATATTTTGAATGCGGAACAGCTCGGCAATTTTAGCCACAAGCTGCACGCCGTCTTCAGAAATATCATCAAGGCGACCAAGGAACGGAGATACATATGTTGCACCTGCACGAGCTGCTAAAAGCGCTTGGTTTACAGTGAAAATAAGCGTTACGTTTGTTTTTACACCTTTTTTAGCAAGGTAGCGAGTCGCTTCTAATCCAGCGATTGTCATTGGAAGCTTAATCGTAATATTTTGGTCCCCGCCGTTAATTTTGATTAGTTCTTCTGCTTGCGCAATCATGTCTTCTGCTGTTTCGGCATCCGGCGTCACTTCTGCTGAAACGGATTCTACTTCTGGAACGGTTTTTAAAATTTCTTCAATACGATCTTCAAACTTTACGCCTTCTTTTGCAACAAGAGAAGGGTTTGTTGTGACGCCAGATAAAACGCCCACTTTGTATGCTTTTTTAATATCGTCAAGGTTTGCAGTATCAATAAAAAATTTCATTTTTTCATTCCTCCATTAGTTTTTTTTACTATACCCACTATTTCACTTGTTATTTCTTTTCCACAGCATGACCGCCAAACTCGTTTCGAAGCGCGGAAACTACCTTTCCTGTAAAGGTATCATCTTCAAGCGAGCGATAGCGCATCAGTAAAGACATCGCAATAACCGGCGTAGCTGTTTGAAGGTCTAGAGCCGTTTCGACCGTCCACTTCCCTTCACCAGAAGAGTTCATAACTCCTTTGATGTCATCTAGCTTAGCATCTTTAGAGAATGCATTTTCCGTTAATTCCATGAGCCATGAACGAATAACTGACCCGTTATTCCATACTCTCGCCACTTTTTCGTAATCATAGTCGAACTGGCTTTTTTCAAGAACTTCAAATCCTTCTCCGATTGCTGCCATCATGCCGTATTCAATGCCGTTATGAACCATTTTTAAAAAGTGGCCGCTCCCTGCTTCTCCAGCATATAGATATCCGTTTTCTACTGCTGTATCGCGGAAGATAGGTTCAACAATTTCCCACGCTTCACGATCTCCGCCAATCATATAGCAAGCTCCGCTACGAGCGCCTTCCATTCCGCCAGATGTTCCAACGTCCATAAAGCGAATTTTGTTTTCTTTTAACTCGTTATAGCGTCGAATAGACTCTTTGTAATGAGAGTTTCCGGCTTCAATTACGATATCTCCTTCAGCTAAAAGAGGAGATATTTCACTAATAACAGAATCAACAACCGTATGAGGAACCATCAGCCATACGACTCTTGGCGTTTCTAATGACTGAACAAGCTCCTGTAAGCTTGATACTCCTGACGCACCGTACCCTTTCATTTGTTCCACTGCGTTTGAATTTACGTCAAATGCTACAACGTCATGACGCTGATCCAGTAAGTTTTGTCCTAAGTTAATCCCCATTTTCCCTAAACCAACTAATCCTACTTTCATGTGAACAGCTCCTTCTATTTGTCTAATTGTTTAAGCCTTTAGCAATTCTTTTGCTTGTGCCACTACGTTTTCTTCTGTAAATCCAAACAGCTTCATCACATCAGCTCCGGTTCCTGAAGCACCGAATGTGTCAATAGCTAACACTTTTCCTTTTTGTCCTACAAAACGTTCCCAGCCAAGTGAAATTCCCATTTCTAGAGAGATTCGTTTTGAAACAGATTCAGGCAAGATGCGCTCTTGATACTCTTTTGACTGTTTGCCAAACAGCTCCCAGCTAGGCATTGCTACAACTCGAACAGATGTACCTTCACGCTCTAGCTGAGCTTTTGCACTGACAGCTAGTGCTACTTCAGAACCTGTAGCGATGAAAATCATCTCCGGGTTATCGTCTGTTTCAGTTAATACGTAAGCACCTTTAGCTAGGTCATTGATATTTTGTTTTGTTTCTTCAAACACAGGCAAGTTTTGACGGCTAAGCACTAGGGCTACAGGACCTTCCGCTTGCTGAAGCGCATAAGCCCAAGCGCTTGCTGTTTCGTTTGCATCAGACGGACGGATTACGGTAAGCCCTGGAATTGCACGAAGAGAAGCAAGGTGTTCAACCGGCTCATGAGTTGGTCCATCTTCTCCTACTGCTATGGAATCATGAGTAAACACATACGTGACCGGCAGCTTTTGCAGTGCAGCTAAACGAATCGCTGGACGCAAGTAATCATTAAAAACAAAGAATGTGCTGACAAACGGCTTCACACCGCCGTGAAGGGCCATTCCATTACCGGCCGCTCCCATTGCATGTTCACGTACGCCGAAATAAATATTTCGATTACCGAAATATCCGGGTGCGTAAGGGCCTTCTTCTTTAATGTCCGTCATCGTGGAATGTGATAAATCAGCACTGCCTCCAAAAATAGATGGCACAGATTTAGTGAAATAATTAATAGCTTCTCCGCTTGCAACACGCGTCGAAATCGCTTTTTCCGATGAGAATGTTAAAATATCATTCACTTCAATTAGTGCCTCACCAGTAATGGCACGTTCTAATTCATCTGCCAGCATAGGGTATTCTTTTTGGTAAGAAGCAAACAGTTCGTTCCACTCTGCTTCTGCTTTCATCCCTTTTTCTTCTAGCTTTTCAAAATGAGCTTTTACTTCTTCTGGAACATAGAAGTTTTCTTCAGCGTCCCAGCCGTAGGCTTGTTTTGTTGCTTTTGCTTCTTCTTCTCCAAGCGGATTGCCGTGTGCTTTATTTGTTCCCGCTACTTTTGGACTTCCGTAGCCAATAATTGTTCTCACTTCAATGAGCGTTGGCTGTTCCGTGTTCTGTTTCGCTTTTTCGATGGCGCTTGTGATTTCATCCACGTCATTTCCATCTTCTACACGTAAATACTGCCAGTTTGCAGATTCCGCTCTTTTTTGGATATTTTCGCTAAATGAAAGATTTAATTCCCCGTCTAACGAAATATCGTTGGAGTCATATAAAGCAATAAGTTTACCAAGCTTCATATGGCCAGCCATTGACATCGCTTCATAAGAAATGCCTTCCATTAAGTCACCATCGCCTACTAACGTATACGTATAGTGATCAATAACAGAGAAATTTGGTTTATTAAATTTTGCCGCTAAATGAGCTTCTGCCATTGCCATTCCGACTGCATTTGCAATTCCTTGACCTAAAGGACCTGTTGTTGCTTCTACGCCGTCCGTATGGCCAAATTCAGGATGACCCGGTGTTTTACTATTTAGCTTGCGGAAGCCTTTTAAATCTTCTACTGATACATTGTATCCGCTTAGATGCAGCATGCTATACAGCAAGCTTGAGCCATGACCGGCTGATAAGATAAAACGATCTCGGTTAAACCAGCTTGAATTTGCCGGATTATGCTGTAAGTGATTCGCCCACAGCGCATAGGTCATCGGAGCCGCTCCCATCGGAAGTCCCGGGTGTCCTGAATTAGCTGCGTTCACCGCGTCAATTGACAGGGTGCGAATCGTATTAACTGCGAGTGTATCTATGTTGGTACTCATGTGTCATCCTTCTTTCGCTTTGTTTGTATTAAACTGGCTGCACTTCGCGTGATTGACTTGCTGTTTCTTCATCCAACCACCATTTAAAGCCGTCTTTTTCTACCAGTGCATGTGATGCATCAGGGCCGTATGAACCAGCAGCATATTTGTGAAGCGGCACTGTATTTTCCTGAAATGCTTCAAGAAGCGGCTGAACCCATTCCCAAGCTAGCTCTACTTCTTTCCAATGAGCAAAAAATGTAGAATCTCCGGCGCATGCATCTGCAATAAGGCGTTCATATGCTTCCGGTGCTCCTTCTTGCTGACCTGAAAAATTAATTTGTACAGGCTCAATATGACCATGATTAAATGGATTTTTGCTGTTTAACTGCAGCGTAATATTTTCGTGCGGGTTAATTTCAATGATCAACAGATTTGGAGATGTTGTTTCTCCTTTGTCTAAGTACAACTCTTTTAGCGAGTCTTTGAATTCAATAACAATTCGCGTCGCTTTTTCCGCCATTCTTTTCCCTGTACGAATGTAGAAAGGAACGCCGTTCCAAAGCGAATTATCGATATATAGTCTGGCTGCTAAAAACGTGTCCGTCTGAGAAGATGGTGATACACCGGGCTCATTTATGTAGCTCGGCACTGAAGCCCCGTTTATTTTTCCAGCCTCATATTGACCGCGAACAACGTCTAGATCCATATCTTCTTTTACAAGCGGACGAAGCGCTTTTAACACATTTATTTTTTCGTTTCGAATATCATCAGCGCTAATGCGGGCCGGTAAGTGCATAGCCGCCATCATCAGCATTTGCAGCATATGATTTTGAACCATATCTCGAATGGCTCCTGAATGGTCATAATAGCTTGCTCTTTCCTCTACGCCGACCGTTTCACTTGCTGTAATTTGTATATTCGCAATATGTTCGTTATTCCATAATGATTGAAGAATAGGATTAGCGAATTCCAGCGCTTCTAAATTTTGTACCATCGACTTGCCAAGATAGTGGTCAATGCGGTAAATCTCTTCTTCTTTAAACGCTTTGCTTAAGTTTTCGTTTAATTGACGAGCTGACTGTAGATCATGGCCAAACGGTTTTTCAATAATTAACCGTTTCCAACCTTTTGTAGCACCTAAGCCACTGTCTTTAATATGCTCGGCAATCGTACCAAAAAATTCTGGTGCAACGGATAGATAAAACATTCGGTTGCTTGGAATGTTTCGTTCCTCTTCGCGTGCTTCTACTAGATTTAACAACTTTTTATAATCTTCAGCATTCGTTGCATCCAATGGGCTGTAGCGAAAAGCTGAAAGAAAATGCTGCATAAGAGATGAATCTTTTTCGACGCGACGTGAAAAAGTATGAATAGACTCTTTTACTTTTTCCTGAAAGTCAGCGTCGGACATCTCCCTTCTGCCTAGTCCTACAACAGAAATTGATTTAGGGATTTTCCCGTCTACAAATAAATTATAGAGTGCAGGATAAATTTTGCGTTTCGCTAAATCACCTGTTGAACCGAATAAAACAAAAGTCATCGCTTCCATATCTCTTCCTCCTGTTAGGAAAAATATAATCTTTAAAAAGTAACTTTTCTTTCATTCGTTACTTTATGTAACCTATCTTATTCCTGAAATATTTTTTCGTCAAGATATAAAACTCATAAAAAATCATTTCAATTTTCTTTTGTTCTTTAAACCCTATAGCCGCTTATCTTAGATAATTTATGGAAAAATAATGAAAATACTTTTTAGTTGAATTTAGAAAATAAATCTGCTTTAATGGATTTGATAGAATTGTATGAAAGTAAAAGCATACATAATGTTTGCATATTTACCAAGGGAAAATATCAAAAGGTGGAAGTAATATGAAAGCTCAGCTAATCAAGATGCCTGAAGATCTATCTGTTTTTCACATAGAAAAATCGTAGCTCAATCCAAAAGAGTCACCGGAAGTTGACCTCTTTTTTTGAGCTACACTCACACTTTAACTTTAATGCGTCACTGCGACAAGAAGCATAAGCATCATATAGAGGTTAAAAACAGCAAGTAAAACAAGAACGATATAGACTAGTTTTTTACCTATCTTACCTAAAAAGTAGACGTTGACTAACATAAAATACACGCCTGCTGCGCATAGCGTAAATGCAAGAAATTCCTTGCACTCACTCGGCTTCATTTGAAAATCTGGATTATAGTAAATTCGGAGATCTTTACTAATAGCGAACGGCACGGTCCACCACCTGATCAAAATTCCAATAAACATAAGTATCCCTATTGTGTTTAAAGTGGACTGAAGTGTTCTCCGCTGTTTCTTTCTCAT
Source organism: Priestia megaterium (assembly GCF_009497655.1). Taxonomy (NCBI): domain Bacteria; kingdom Bacillati; phylum Bacillota; class Bacilli; order Caryophanales; family Bacillaceae; genus Priestia; species Priestia megaterium. The sequence continues at coordinate 3,156,067 of NZ_CP023317.1, forward strand.
ATCCACATCCGTTTGTGCGGACCTTTTAAAGTTTGTTCGCATGTATTTCCCCCCATGATGTTTTTGCATACAGCAAAAAGGGTCATCAGCCATACACAGGTCTCTCCCCCGGCTATTTCTTACACCACCAAAAGGTGCGTAATGATCATCACGCAAGGCTTCAATGAAGCTACATTCTTTATCTATATTCACTTTATGCTGCATTTGATGCTTTCACAGCTTCTGAGCATACCAGCTTGTTTTTCGTTTCGTATTGAATTATATACATACACAAAAATAAGCCCTGGCTGATAGAGCCAAGGCTTGGTTCATGTTTTGATTAAGTTATACCCCACACATTGAAGAGCTTGTTGAATATTTTTCACGACTTTTAACTGTAAGTTTCTCAAATCATGATTTTTAGTTTGCTCTTTCGCAAATGTGGGGGTTACACCTGTTATAACTGCTTGAGCACCCATGAGCTGAAGTGCTGTAATCATTTTCAAGAAGAAATTCGGAAACTCTTTTTCTCTCAGAAGCAGCTTCGATAAATCAATGATAAAGTAATCTATTTCATTATGAGCTGCATCGTGAAGCACATCTGTCATAATCTGATCCGCACGCTCTTTATCAATAATACCTTGAAGAGAAAGAATCGAAACCCCCTCTGTAATCGGAATAATTGGGACGCTTAAAAATCCCATCTGATATCGTGTTTCATCCAGATCGATCATATGGGATAAGATACCTGCCATTGATTGTAAAAAAGCAATATCTTCTCCTGAAAATTCTTTTTCTTCCTTGTCCATTACACAGAGTGTTCCAAATACATTTCCTTTTAAATCTTTTAATGTAACACCTAAAAAACCTTTTACCTGCAATTGATCCGTTACTTCTAGCTGTCTTGTAACGGCATCCTTCATCAGATTTGCCGTATGCATAACGTCTCCGTCATTCATAATAATTAAGCGGCAGTATGTACCTCCGTATTCAACGCTGTATCCTTCAGGAATAATCTCTTCCTTCTCGTTATATGAGCTGAGGACCGTCATCGCTGTTTCTCCTCTTCTAGTTACGTACGTTGTGCTGACATTCAGCTGTTTGGTAATAACCTCAAATAATTTTTGCGAAACAGACCGCAGTGAATAAAAATGAGGAACTTTATTTTCTCCATCAACGTTCATTTAGTTACCTCCATCGCAACTATCATTCTCTCTGCCATAAGTGCATTCTTTCATAAAGATACGCACAGCTTGGCTATAACTTTTTTGTAGTATGAGAGAGGACAGCTATATTGCCTATTTTCTATCTTATACATACCAGATTTGACATATGACATGATTTCACATAAGAAAAACTTCTTCCGTTCATGAAGGAAGAAGTTTTAAATTATATAAAAATCTCACACGTCCCCATTTTCCCTCTATTCCCCATATTAGGATATATCAAACTAAACTGCCTAGTTCAATGACAACATAGCACAAAGGGTATTAGAGCTCCTGCTTCATCTTTTTGTTCCATTCTCTTCGCAGAATTCCCATTTTGACGCTATCAAAATATTCACCGTTTACGATACGTGCTTCTCTGATTCTTGCTTCTTCTTTCATACCTATTTTTGCCGCTGTTTTGATCATTCTGATATTGCCTGACCACGTAGACATGCCGAGTCTATGCAAAGGTGTAAACTCAAATAAAAAGTCGATCCACATTCCATAAGCTTCTGATCCATATCCTCCGCTCCAATAGTCTGAATCGTAAATGACAATTCCAGTTTCCATCCAGTTTGTACGTTTGTCCACCCAGTAACAGTTCACCGTTCCTACAGCTATTTCATCAATAATAACCGCAAGCATTCGGGGAACTGATGGATAAATCTCATACTCTTCTTCCCATGAATTCATATACTTTTCTTTCGTCAGCTTTCGATCTGGTATGTACGGAGCATTCCATTTTTTCGCTTCTTGTTTTTTCTCTTCGTATTTCCAGTAATAGAGCGTATTAACATCTTCCTGTGTCGCTTCTCTTAATAACACTTTTTCTCCTATTAATTTTATCATGAGAGGCATTACTCCTTGATTTATGAAATGGCTTATTAAATTTTAGAAACTTAAAGCGACTCTTAATACACGTTTATACAATCATAGCGTTAAATAATGAAGAAAAGGAGTAAATTTATAAAGAATAGTATTGCTACTGCCAATCAGCAGATGAAAATGAAAAGTAACTTATCCTGCTTTGCCTGTAAAACACCGAGACAATATATATGCTCCCGGTGTTTTTTGTTTTTGCTCTATTTATTATTCGCGTTTTCCATAACTGCAAAATAGTTACCTTCACTGTCTGAAAAATTAAAGACTTTTCCTGAAGGCATCGATACAATTTCTCCCACCGTTACGCCTTTAGCAGTTAAATCTCTATATAATTCATCCACATTCTCCGTAAAAAACAGAAGCGAAGGTGTCCCGACATTTAATTCCGGCTGCATTTTTGCTATTAGCTGTTTGTTATGAAGGATAATGGTTGTTTCAGCACCCGCTACCGGCGCTAGCTCAATCCACTTCATGCCTTGTTCATTATTTTGTTCGGACATAACCTGAAATCCCATTTTTTCTGTCCAAAACTTTACCGCTTGATCTTGATCGTTTACATACACCATAATTTGACCGATTTTTTTAATCATTGCTTTCACTCCTTCGATATAGATGAAATAATTTCTTTTGCTACTGTATCTGCCGACTTTTCCTTTGTGTAAATTGTTTGCTTTGCCAGCAGCTCATTTGACGGATGCGTTACAAAATGTTTGTTAAGCTTAAAAACATCTTCATCATCCGTTATTTGCTGCAGTCTTTGATGTAATAGTTGTATGGACTCTTCTTTATCAGCACTGGGAAGCAATAAAAATAGAGACTGATAAGGTTTTAATATCTTTTCTACTTGCTGAAACAGTCCCATGTCTTCGTAGACCGAGTGACCGGCGCCAAAATCAATGACCGCATGTTTGTACTCTTCTAGTATTCTTTTAACGGCATAGGCTTCAAACGGCTTCCAATAGGCGTACATACCCTGAAACCCTTGTTTTTCTCGAATGTCCTGCTGTGTTTCTTTGCTGAAACCTATTTCCTCGTAGTAAGAAAATCGCACTTCGTCCATTGAGCACTGAGGAATACTTAGTTTTTGCGCTACTTTTTCACCAACCGTCGTTTTACCCGCGCATATAGGTCCAATGAGAATAATAGGGGGTTGCATAGGCTCTCTCCTTATTTCACTTCCAATACAAACGCGTACGATGCATCTCCATTAGATACATTTTTTTGACTTTCATCCATCCACCACACTGAATATGAGTAGTAGTACGTGCCTGATTCAGAAGGTGCTTTCAGCTTATTTTTCTTCAGTGGTATTTCCACTTCATGGCTGTTTTGTATTTGTGCCATATGCTTTTCGTTGGGCTGCCGCTTATACTTGATAACAAGCGATAGCGATTCATTTGCTTTTACTTTAATCGGCTGTTCTGTTTTTAACAATTCTAAAGGGCCTGCTTTATCCACACACGTGTTTTTCCAGCAGTAAGTGCCAACTTTTGTTTCATAAAGATGGTTGCTTGCTTCGAGATACGCTTTTGGCGGGAATTCTTCAAGAAATCCACTGCTTGAACATCCTGTAAAGCTTGCTATGATAAGTCCACCTGCAGCTGTCTTCCATTTCTTCATCATTTCATCACCTTTTTACTATTTCTTCATTGTTCTGTTATCTCCTGTTTCTTACTTTCTAAATAGCATTGCTTTATTTTCAATACACGCTTTTTAATAAAATGGAATATGAATACCTAACTGATTTACTAATAAAGGAGTGAACGTATGAAGGCGCCAAACCGAGACGACAAATATGCACATGATGAAGAACGCAAAAAAGTGCTGCTCTTGTCAAGAGCAGCACTTTTTTAGACTTGCACGCTATTTGATTCTACTAATTTCCCATCTTCCATCCACACAACGCGATCGCATAAATCCAGCATTCTTTGGTCATGGGTAACCATTACAGCCGCTTTTCCCCTTAGCTTCACTTCATCTGCAAGCATTTGAACGACCGCTCTTCCTCGCTCTGAATCCAAGCTTGCCGTCGGCTCGTCTGCGAAGATAATTTCAGGGTTATTCATCCACGCTCTTGCAATCGCTACCCGCTGGCGCTCTCCGCCGGATAGACTTTCAGGATAGTGATGTTTTCGATGGGCAAGCCCGAGCTTTTCAAGCAAATCATCCGCTCTTTTTTTTGCTTCTTGATTTCGATTTCCTTCTAGTTCCGTGACAAGAAGAAGCTGATCGCGAACCGTTAAATACGGGATTAAATTAGCTGATTGAAAGATAAAGCCGATTTTCTTGAGACGAATGCTGTTCATTTGTGATGGAGACATTTTATTAATCTCGTCTCCGTCAATAATTACACGTCCGCTAGACGGTGAAAGCAGCGCGCCAGCAATGGATAAAAAGGTACTTTTCCCAGAACCAGAAGGCCCGACTATAGCCACAAGCTCTCCAGCTTTCACACGCAGCGATAGATCATTTAACACGACTACAGCGTTTTCTCCGTCTCCAAACGACTTGCTAACACTCTCTAAAACTAATTTTTCTTCACTCATTATACAGCCCTCCCAATCGCTTCAACCGCATCTACTTTTGCTACGCGATACAGCGACAATAATGAACTCAGTACAGAAACGGCTATAAACAGCGCGGAGCAGCCTGCGATTAGCGATAAATCCAAGTGAAATGGCATTGAATCAGGCAATATAGCAGCTACTCCGTATGTCAATCCAATACTAATAGCGAGACTGCATAAAGTTAACACAACCACTTGAGATAAAATCGTTCGCGCTAAATAGCTTGTTTTTGCTCCTATCGCTTTTAACACGCCAAACTGATTCATTTTTTGAAGCGTCATCACGTAGAAGAAAACGGCTAAGACAAAAGCTCCAATGATAAACAGAAACGCGACCATCATTAAAAGTGAGCCCTGTTCTTCTTGATAACCCGGAATTCCTTTTAACGCTTCATCCTTACTGATTACATCGATTTCAGCTTCTTTTTTTTGAAGAGTCTGTGCTTGCTGGCTGTTCATATTCAATACGACTGCATTAAAAGCACCTGTGCTTTCAATTGTCTTCCACTCTGTGAGATTAATATGAATAACAGGCGCGTGACTAAACGACTGATTTTTTGTAAAACCAACAATTGTAAAGCTTTTTCCTGAAGCCGTATCTTTTATCGTATCACCTAGCTTTACTCCTTCTTCTTTTAGCGAAGAGTCCGCCACGGCTTCATGTTTCGCATCGTCCGTAATCATCTTCCCTTCCGTTATGTTCGGAGCTAAAAAGCCGCTTGTGCTTATGGCAAAAAACGAGGCGTCTATTTTTTTCTCTTTTCCTTCATTTATAACGGCTGTCATCATCACACCAAGCGGCTCAGCTTTTTTCTTTCCGCTTAGTTGTTGAATATCTTCTGTTTTGTTTGTTGATAAAACAGAGCGCGTCAGGCGCTGATCCGCTTCTTTTTGAAGCGCAACGTAATTTCCTTTCATTTCTTGAACAGCTGAAGCATTGTCAGAGGAAAGCCCTTTTGCTAAGCCTGATACAAAAAGCACAAGCCATACAATTAACACCATAATCACGCCAATGAGTAAGTAGCGCAGCTTCGCATGTTTTAATTCACGTAAAGCCAAAAACATCTTTCTTTCATCTCCTTTTTTCATTCTATTTAAAGTATAAAAACAGAAAATGAATGGAAGATGAACGGCTCATTACATTTTCGGAAGATAGACGTGAAAAGTGCTGCCTTTTCCTTTTTCGCTTTCAACGTGAATGGAACCTCCGTGCATGTCGACAATTTGCTTCACAATCGCTAAACCAAGACCGCTGCTTCCTTCCGTCCGGCTTCTTGCTTTATCTTCCTTATAAAAACGATTAAAAATATGCGGGAGGCTTTCTTTTGACATACCGATTCCCGTATCTTGAAACTCCACGTGGCAATACGTATCTTCCATACCAACGCGAAGAGACAGCGTTCCTCCTTCTTCCGTGAACTTTACGCTGTTAGTAATCAAATTTGTCCACACTTGATGAAGCAGTTTTTGATCGCCTGAAATCATCGTTGAAGGAAGATCCATTTCAATGGCCAATTCTTTTTCACGCCAGCTCCACTCCGTCATGAACAGCACTTGCTTGATTTGAGTTGCAACGTCAAACGTGCTTTTTTCAATATGCTCACTTTCTTTATCAAGTGAAGCAAGCGTAAGCAGCTGTTTGCTGAGGGACGACATGCGCCGGCTTTCTTCTTCAATAATAGACAGATACTCATTTCTTTGTTCATCTGAAAGGTCAGCAGAACGGAGCGTTTTCGAAAACCCTTGAATGGACGCCAGCGGAGACTGAATTTCATGTGACACGTTCGATACAAATTCCTGGCGCATCTCTTCAAGCTGTTCTAAATTTTTAGCCATTTCGGAAAAATGTGAAGCAAGCGCGCCGATTTCGTCTCGGCGCTTTACGTACAGCTCAACGTTGTATTTTCCTTTTGCCACTTGCTTTGTTGCTTCCGTCAGCTTGACGATTGGTTTTACTAAATAACGCGTGCTAATAAGTACAAATAAAATACTTAATACAATCATCAGCAGTAAAATGACCGAGAAAAAAATGCGCATTTCCCCGAACTGCAGCTGAATATCAGGGCGAATAAACAGCGCTTGCTGCTTGTTACCCTCTCCTTTTAACGGCACGCCGATGGTATTAGCTAACACATTATCAAAAAACCCCGTCACAAACACCTGTGAAGGAAAGTTTGCAATTCCGTGATACATTTTGCCTTCTAACACTTGTTTGACAGCACTCTTTTCTAAGCGCTGGTTTCTAAACTCTCGTCCGTAAAACGTCTCATGTCCAGTGCTGTCCACTACATATATTTGATAGCCAAGTTTACTAATATGCTGTAAATAAGACTGTTGATCTACGCCTCTATTGCTTTCGTAAAAGCTCACAATGTCTTTTGCCATACGCGTAAGCTTTTGATCGTTATAAGGTTTTAAGCTGTACTGATAATAAACGTTCGCCACAATAAACGCGAGGAGACTGCTAAATACCATCACAGCAATCGTTGTCAGGACAATCCGCAAATAGAGCGTCTTCATTTTGCCGTCACCTCAAGCTTATAGCCGACGCCTCGAACCGTCGTAATGACAAAATCATCGGTATGTTCAAACCGCTCGCGCAGCCTTTTTACGTGTACATCAATTGTGCGGTTATCTCCGTTAAAATCCGCTCCCCATATCAGATGAATTAATTCTTCTCTTGTGAAAATTCTTCCTGGATAGCTCGCGAGCTGAGCTAATAATTCAAATTCTTTCATTGGAAGAATGAACAGTCGTCCGCTGCAGTGCACTTCATAGCTTTTTCGGTCAATAGAGGTGCTGTTCAGTACGATCATCTTTTCATTTACCACTTCGTATCGGCGAAGCAGTGCTTTGATTCGGAAAATCAATTCTTTTGGTTCAAACGGCTTTGTCACATAGTCATCCGTTCCCGCTAAAAAGCCTTTTTCTTTGTCTTCGAGCTGATCTTTTGCTGTTAATAAAATAATGGGAAAATCATAGTAGCTGCGTATTTCTTCGCAAACTTCATATCCATCTTTATGAGGCATCATAATATCGACAACCGCTAAATGAATGTGCTGCTTAGCAAGCAGACCCGAAGCTTCCTCTCCGTCTTTTGCTTCATGAACCATATAGCCTTCAAGCTGCAAATAGTGACGAACTAATTGCCGCATATGCTCATCGTCATCCGCCAGTAAAATGTGAATCATTTTTTCTACCACTCCTTTTATGAACCATTTAAAATGGCGGCCTTTTGGCCGCCATCATTTATTCTTTCACTTTCTATCTGTTTACTAGTGTAACCAAACGCCGTGTTCATATTGCGTTTTTATTAGGGTAGAGACTTATTGTGAACAGCAGATGAACAGCTTGTTACAAAATCCATTCACCGCGCGCAATCATCTCTACTTTTCCGCCTACTTTAATGTGAAAAGTGTCTCCGTCATAACTAGCTTTTACATACAGCAGTGAAGGTCTTCCTATTTCGTATCCTTGTTCTACACATATGTCAATAGCTTGCTGATTAAAATAACCGTATTTGACTAAATATGCTGCTAAACAGCCGTTGGCGCTGCCAGTTGCCGCATCTTCTGGAACGCCGTAATAATCAGCAAAATCTCGCACATTTACGTGATGATCTTGGTGATAGGTTTCCGGTGAAAAGACCATAATTGCTTTTGCTTCCGTGTTTTCTATCAGCTTGAAATATTTTTCTTTGTCTACGTTTATCTCTTTAGCTGCTTCTAATGATGTTAACGGGACAAGAATGACCGGCAGACCCGTGGATACTTCTTGAACGGGAAAACGCATATCGATATAAGTTTCATCAAGGTTTAACACGTCCGCCACCTGCTTTTTATCTAACACTTTCCCAAACGTCGGCTGACCTTGTATCATCCACAGTACATCTTTTTGTTCATCATATGTAACGGGCGTAGGACCTGCTTTATAATGAAGAATAAGCTCCTCTGTATCTTTTTCTTCTAGTTCTTCTCGGATAACACAAGCGGTACCGAGCGTCGGATGGCCTGCAAATGGTACTTCTTCATTAGGTGTAAAAATCCGCACGTCATATTCTCCTTTTTGCGGAGAAGCCGACGTAATGAACGTCGTTTCAGAGAAATTAATTTCTTTAGCCATTTGCTGCATCTCTTTGTCTGAAAGGCTTCCTGCGTCTTTAAAAACGGCTAGCTGATTTCCCGTATATTTTCTCTGTGCAAATACATCAACAATGGAATACTGAATAGTTTTCATTCCTGTGTTCCTTTCTAACGCAAATTTTTATGTACAAAATGGGTCATTACTTTTTTCTTTAAAGCCTCATATTGCTCCTCATTCGTATCCATAAACGCTTCTTCCCGACTGGATAAAATATCTGCGTAATGGAGAGGCTCACGAAATTGTTCTTGTGTAAAATCATAGCGCTGTTCGTTGAGCTGATTATAGAAATGCCAGCCTTCTTTACACGGAGTTTTTAAAATATCTCCTCCTTTGATATCTTGAACGACAAGAGCTGTCACGCCGCACTGTCCTTTGGCAGGATTGTCAGCCGTCCACTTCGTGCTTGAATGAATTGACCACGATTGATACAGGGCTTTCTTTAAACGATTCACGCTCAAGCAGCTCCTTTTTCTTCAAATCTACCATATTCTTCTTTTTTATGAAAGTTCTCATTAAAAAATTGACAGCGCAAATATTCTTACTTTAAAAATAATTTAAGGAAGAATAGAAAAATACTAGAAATAATGTATAATAATAGAGTCATTTTAGATGATAGATTATAACCAATGAAAGGTGTTTTAAATGGAAGAACAAGCAGTAAATGAACTCCTGTCTTTTGAAGAAGAGCATAAAGTAGTTCGAACAAATACGTCGTATTATGATTTGAAATGGGGAAAAACAGCCAATCCAGCTAAAAACAACACGTGGAACTGGGCAGCCTTTTTTCTGACAAGCGCTTGGTTTGCATACCGAAAAATGTATAAGCACTTTTTTATTTTAACGCTTATTGAAGTAGTTTGGTTTTCCCTTTTGTGCTTTGTAGACATACCAGAGTGGTCCGATGCAATTGTATTCGGCGGTGCTTCACTTATTACAGGGCTATGTGCCAACCGCTGGTACTATAAGCACGTTAAAAACGTGTTAGCTCGAGCCGAAGCTCAGCCGGAGCAGCGGAAAGAAGCTTATTTGCAAATAAAAGGCGGCACTCACATCGGAATTGCTATTGGTTTAAGTATCTTAGCGCTTGTGATTACGTTTGGAGTCGGAGCGGGATTATCATATTTACCAACAAAAACAAATATTAAAGATGTGGTTCGCTACGGCGACGAAGCAATTACGCTTGAAACGTACAACGATCATCCAAAATGGACCTATATTAAAAAAGAAGGCCGTCATCACGTTGTACAATTTACCGGCTACGATTATACAGAAAAAGAGCATGTGCGCATTGTGTTTAACGTTTATTTGGATAAACAAATTTACGAATGGGACAAAATTTACATCAACGGCAAAAAGTTAAACAAAAAAGATGCGGAAGACTATGAATACTGGATTGAAGACAGTTCAGCATATTAAAAAAGTCAGCCAAAAAAGAAAGGATGAGTGCGTACTCTCCTTTCTTTTTTGTTTTATCTTAAAGCGTCAAAGGCAGCTTCACCGTCACTATTGTCCCGTTCTCATCACTTTCAATCGCAAGCGTACCGTTATGCTCGTTGATGATCGTTTTACAAATAGAAAGCCCTAACCCCATGCCTGTTCCATCTTTTGTTGAGAAAAACGGATTTCCTACTTTATTAATAATGGATAGCGGAATCCCAGAACCGGTATCTTGAATGTCAATAAGAGCCCAATCTTCCCATTCTTTGATAATAAGATTTACTTCCCCGTGTTTCTTTTTCTCCATTGCTTCAATGGCATTTTTCAAAAGATTCATAAACACTTGTCTCATTTGAGCAGGATCGACTGATACAAGTGGAATGGCTCCTTCTATTCTTACGTTCATTTCGACATTATACAGCGCAGCTTCACTTTTCAAGAAAGCAACGGTATCATGAATAACTTCTACAATCGATACGATTTCTTTTTTAGGCGCTGTTGGCTGCGTGACAAGCAAGAAGTTGTTAATAAGTTCATTCATACGATCCAGTTCATCAAGAACAATTTTTTGAAAAGGCTCTGCCTGCTCATTTTCATTAAATAAAAATTGAATAAAGCCGCGCACCGACTGCATCGGGTTTCGAATCTCATGCGCTAACCCTGCTGCTAGCTGCCCTACGAGTGCCAGCTTATCAAGCTGCAGAATTTTCTCTTCAATTTTCGGCAAAACAGCCGCTTGATTTTTATAAATAATATGAGACAAAATACCAGCCAGCCGGTTTAACCCTTGAATTTCACTTTCGCTAAACGGATAAGGATCCGGATCGACCGCACATAAGGTACCAAACATTCTCCCATCTTCTAGCACAATAGGTGTTCCTAAATAAGAACCTACCCGGGCACCATCAATGATGGCTAAATTAGACGTTCTAACATCGCGTTTTGTATTGGGAATAACAAGGGGTTCATCACACGTGACTAAGTTGCATACCGCAAGCTCTAACGGCAGCGTCAGTCCATCCTCTACAAGGCTTCCCCCTTCTTTATTAAAGGCTTTCATAACTGAAAATTGTTCGTCGAAAATCCCTACAAACAGCGTCCTGCTTCCGACTACTTCGCTGGCCATCTGCAATACATCCCAAACGGCTTTTTCATTGATGTTCCTCTCTTCCATTACCTTAGTCACCTACTATTTAAATATAGACTGTTCTATTCTCTTATTCTCATTATAAATTTTAAATGTACAAACGTATATCAAAATTTTAAGAACTCGTTTATTTCTTCTATTTTGTCATTAGGGTTAAGGATAGCTAAGACTTGATGATCTTCCCATATGCCATTAATATTTACATTTTTTCTAGCGATTCCTTCTCTATGAAACCCAGCTTTTTCGAGTACGCGCTGAGAAGGCACATTACGTGGCATGACGCCGGCTTCAATGCGGTGAAGATGCAGCTCTTCAAACGCATAGTCAACAAGTGCTTTTATGGCTTCTGTTGCGTACCCTTTCCCATTATGATGGTGATCTAAAAAATAGCCGATAACTGCGCTTTGTAAAGATCCCCGCATCACTTGAAAAAGACTAATGGTGCCAATTAATTTATTATTCTCTTTTTGAAAAAGACCAAAATAGTATTCTTGATCGTTTTTCCTATTCTCTTCGTGACGCTGAATTTTTTCTACTTGGCTCTCTAATGTATAAAAAGAATGCTCTCGACTCATAGAAAACTGCTTAAAAAAGTCTCGATTGTCCTTTTGCAATCGGAGGCTGTCGTGCGCATCGCTGGCAGTCAACGGGCACAAATAAATAGTGTGGCTTTCAATCATGTTATGTCTCTCCCTCTTTTACTTCTCACAGAAAGTTGTGTAAAAAGAATGCTTCGTTAATATCTTCCATTTTCTCACATAGTAAGCGTTTCTTACTGTAATGTAAAGAACCAAAAGCACGATTCTAACATCTTTTCTTTATCTCTTCCTGCCACTATTTTTTATTTCTTCACTATGTAAAATCAAAAACCACCTGGAAAAATGACCAGGTGGTTTTATATATGAGATGGGGTGTACGTTCTGATTCACTGTGGATGGATATAATGCCTTACGTTTCCAAACAGACTTCCTTATAGAAAAGAATGATATAAAAAATACTTCTTCTGAGATTTTTCTTTTATTTATATTTAACAGCCGCAGCCAAAGCCATAACCGCCGTAACCGCCGTAACCGCCGTAGCCGCCATACGGATAACCACCGTAACCGTATCCGTAACCGCCATAGCCATATGGTGATAGCAGTGAGCCTGCTACTAGCCCACCTGTTAATCCTCCTAAAAATGGACCTCCAAAGCCATAGCCGAATGGTCTGCCAAAGCCAAAGCCAAAGCCAAACGGGCGTCCAAAACCAAACGGTCTGCCAAAGCCAAACGGCCTGCCAATAAACCTTTCATCTGCGTGTTGAAGTTGATGATCTTGAGCATACATAGTAGGTAAAAAATGCATTTCTGAATCCATAAGAGAAACCTCCGTTTTTTTATTTTTTACTTTCACCCAAGAATATGCATTTACCTATTCGCTGTCTTGGGCAAATATCTTGGTTATGCTGAAAATAAGGGAAAAGAATTACAAAAAAAAGCAAATGACTAAGTTTATATGAAAATGAGCTTGATTTCTCTTTAGTACCTAATACATACAAAAGAAGCGGATCCTGACTTAGAAGGGTATACGGAAAGTACTAACATGTTTACTTCATAGTAAAAAACAAGAAGCCGAAGAAAAAATTCTTCGGCTTCTACTTCATTATGTACGCAGGCTAAGGAGGAAGTGGTATTAGCCTGCTTCGTTATAACATGGGGGCTCATATATGAGATCTTGGGATGATTCATCCTATGTAGAAAGTGAAAAAAAGTACCGTGTCCATCTTATTTTCTTATCTTTTTTTATTTTCATTGAAATCATTGGATATTTTTGGAGCACTTTTGCATTTCAGGCATATGTTAAAAATGTACTCAGAACTTGGAGGTGAACTATATGGGCTTCTATGGTGGCTGTGGTTATGGCGGTTACGGTTACGGCGGTGGCGGCTGCGGATTTGGCAGTGGCTTTGCTTTAATCATCGTATTATTCATTTTATTAATCATCATCGGCTGTGCTTGCTGGGGAGGATTTGGCGGTTGCTAATCATTAGAAATAATGATGAACAGCTTCATTTTCACTAATTTTTTTACCAAAAGCTAGCTTTCCACTTTATTATGAAAAAGCAGTGTCCACATAATGGGCACTGTTTTTAGGTGTGCTCACAATGAGACTCACCACTGAGAAAAAACCACGGGCTTTTTAATCTACCGTTCCTTGTTTACGCCTTCTCATTACCTTATTTTTCTTGTTCATACTTCCCTTTCTTCTACATATTAATAGGTAAAAAGAGTAATTAAAAAGAGAGCCACTCTGCAGCTCTCTTCCCGCTTTATGTAAAAAATTATACAAACGATTTTTTCAAGACGACCCGCTGATCATTTACAGTATAGCCGTTTCTTTCATAAAAAGCCTGTGCAGCTCCTCCAGTCGCCGTTAAGAGATACAAGCTGTTGATATCGTGTCTTTGAAGTTCGTTCTCAAACCGGCTTAAGATAGCTGAACCATATCCTTTTCCTTGCACGCTTGCACTGACGCAAAGCTCGGCCACGTAAAAGGTCATACCGCTGTATGATTTTTTCGCGTGACCTGCAATCATTCCAATCAACTCTCCTTGGTCATAAAATAAATAGCCTATAAATTTAGGCGTGTTCAGTAGATCAGTCAGCCTTTCTTTAGCTGATTCTTCCGTCCATGGTTCATTCCAAGGCTTTTTTGTAAATACATCTAGATACAAGTCAATGCACTGCTGTATATTCTCTGCAGTGAGAGGTACTACTTTTTCGATCATTTTTACGCTTCCTTTTTTGTTTAGTTTGAAGGCTTGTTAACAATTCGCTCGTACATTTCCGGCAGGTGCTTAATTTTATAATCAATCGTCTCAAGCTTGTGATGGATTTCTTCGATTTCTTTTTGCACCGCTTTTTTATGGTCCATCAGCATTTGCAGACTTTTATCAAGCACGGCATTTTCAAGCGTACAGTTTTCAATAAGCGTTCGAATATCCTTGATTTGCATACCCGTGCTTTTTAAACAGCAAATTAAATCAATCCATTCAATATCTTGTTCTTTAAAAATACGATTTCCTGACGCTGTACGATCTAAAAATGGAAAAAGCCCTTCTTTATCATAATAGCGAATGGTATAAATTGTCACGTTCAATTTCTTCGCAACTTGTGAAATGGTATACGTCATACTGCTTCCTCCTACATCTTAACCTTCTCAGAAAAACATCATGATTTTGCCTTGACCTCTAGTTATCTCGAGGATTTATTCTTTTAGAGTCTTCTTCATTGCGCTTTTTATGCTGCAGACTTTTTGTACAAGCAGCAACATACATTCAACTCAGAAAGGATGATACGATGAATACTGCTCACATGATGCTTACCATTGTAATCGGCGGTTTTATTGCCTTTTTTATTAGGTTTTGGCGTCACAAAAATAATTGAGCTGCTGCTAAATCTTTTTCTAGCTTAACCAGTAGTTCTTATCGTAAAACGCAGGTAACTCCGTTCTATGTTCGAACGGAGTTACCTGTTTTATTTTAGAGACTAAAGCGGTTAAGGCACCATGTTGCCAGCGGCTTTATAAATATCGTACCATTCTTGGCGTGTTAACTTGATTTCTGAACCTTTGCTTGCATCTTTCATACGCTGAATATTTGTCGTACCAAGTACTACTTGAATATTTGCAGGATGCGTTGTAATCCACGCAACGGCAATCGCTGTATTCGTCACGCTATATTTACTTGCGATGCGATCAATTACTTCGTTTAGCTTTCCAAATTTCTCTTTATCACCTAGGAAAGGACCTTCAAAAAATCCGTTTTGGAACGGCGACCATGCTTGAAGCGTGATATCGTTCAAACGGCAATATTCAAGCACGCTGCTGTCGCGGTTAACAGCTTGATCAATTCCCATGTTTAACGAAATACCAGAATCAATGATTGGCGTATGTGCGATGCTGAACTGCACTTGGTTTACGACAAGCTTTTGGTTAATATATTTTTCAAGCAGCTGAATTTGCGCTGGGTTGTGATTCGATACACCAAAGTGACGTACCTTTCCGCTGTTTTGCAGTTCGTTAAATGCTTCTGCTACTTCTTCAGGGTCCATTAGTGGATCTGGACGATGCAGTAATAAAAGATCTAAGTAATCTGTTTTTAAACGCTCTAAGCTGCCGTTAACAGAGTCTATGATATGCTTCTTTGAAAAGTCATAGTAATTTTCCGCTGCGTTAATGCCGCATTTGCTTTGAATCACCATTTTTTCACGAAGACTTGGGTTCATTTGTATAGCGTTTGCAAAATATTCTTCGCATTGCCCTACATAATCAGGACCGTAAATATCAGCATGATCAAAAAAGTTAATTTCTTCTTCCATCGCTGTGCGGATTAGCTTCTCTGCTTCTTGTAAAGAAAGCTCTGTTAAACGCATGTTTCCCATAATTAAATTTGATACGTGTAAGTCAGTATTAGCAATTGTATGATACTTCATGTAAAGCCCCTCCTTGAAATGATACTACTACAAGATAAACCATAGAGTTAACTCTAGGTCAAGCAGAAAGAATAAAAGATTTTGCAAGCAGCGGCGGTAAAACACCCTATCTTTTTTGGTAAAAAGATGAAATACTAGGTTGTGGTGTGATAAAAGTCACTGCCGCTTTGCATTTGATTTAGTAGTATATGTTACGTTCTTTTCTTCCTTTTTATCAAAGCTTATTTCATAGCAATACATTAATTTATCAGGCAAAGGAGTTTATCACCATGGAGAAAACGAAAACAAAACAATTTGAAATACATTATTCCGTTCTAAAAGATGAAGCCAAAATCAAAGGAACTTTTGTAGTAGAAGCTGCTAAAAACCGAGATGACGCATCAAGACTTGCTAAATTAAATGTCTCTACAAAAGAAAGAGTGTTTATTCAATATGTAAAGATTTTAAAAGTCAAACGAGTTTCTACAGATTCGGCGGCAAAGTGACATTGGTTTGCTTCTTCTTTTAGCAAGCCCCCATTTATGCTGAAAGTGTCGTCTCAGAAGATACTTGTTTCGTTCGTGTGAGTAATAAAACTAATCCAATAATACAAGCTGTGCCCATCCATTGATAAAAACCAAAAGGCTCTTTCAGCCAAACAACGGTTGTGATAACAGCGGCTAAAGGCTCTAAACTTCCAAGCAAACTCGTTTCTTTAGGTAAAAGACTTTGCAGACTTTCTACATAAAACCAAAAAGCAAGCATCGTGCCAAAAATAATGACAAATAAAATATATCCCCAGGTTATTGGTGATAAGCTTGACGCTTCCCAAGGAGGATGAATAAAGCTCATTACGCTTCCCCCAATTACCATTGACCAGCCAACGATGACAAGCGAACTGTACTTTTTGATCAGCGGAACTGCATACAGCGTATAAAAAGCAGCCGCTACGCCTGACAGCACTCCCCAAACAACGGCAGATACAGGAACAGACAGCTGAGAAATAGAGCCGTTTGTTAATAAAAAAAAGCAGCCCCCCAGTGCCAGCAGAACAGTGATGACGTCTTGTCGCGTAAATATAGACTGCTTGCGCAAAAGCAAATAAATGATAATCATCACCGGTGATAAATACTGCAGCAGCGTAGCTACTGCTGCATTTCCGTGCTTAATAGAAGCCATATACGTATACTGAACGGCAAGCATACCAACTATGGCAAAAACGACGAGCTGAAAAGCTGACTTTCGGTTCTTCCATACTCCAAGTACGTGAGAACGATTCCTTTTTATACATGAAATCATTAACAGCAAAAAACCCGCAGTGAGCAGCCGTACTGAAACAAGCCAGTCTACACTGATTTCAAATTCTTGAAAAAGCTTTTGAGCAACCGTTCCTCCCATCCCCCAACATATAGCTCCCGTTGTTACAAAAAAGAACCCTTTTTTTCTGCTGAGATCGTTCATCTTTCATCCCTCACTTTTATTATAAGAATAGTGTTATAATAAGTGAAAAACGGGGCAGGAAATACGCATATTGCATTAAAAAATATAAATATATTGAGGTGACCATGTATGCCAGCAGCCCATTTTAAAATTGATGAAAACTTAAAAGAGCTAACGACCCATCGCACCGTTGAGCTGCCAGTAGCATGTTATCAAACAACAATCAGTGATCACATAAACGGCTACATCCCTCTTCACTGGCATGATGAGCTTCAATTTGTATTGGTTATAAAAGGTAATGCGTCTTTTCAAATAAATGAAAAAACAGTGACTGTAAAACAAGGCTACGGACTGTTTATTAACAGCGAATGTCTTCATATGGCTGAAGACATAAACAAATCTGGCTGCGTGTACATTTGCTTAAATGTTTCTCCTCATTTTCTTGTGCCGCAAGAACTTTTCACAAATTACGTTTATCCCTACATTCATGCAACGAATCTATCACATTTATTCATCAGTCCAAAGCAAGCCTGGGGGAATAACGTGTTAGATTCTATACATAAGATATACACATGGATCCATAAGCAGCCGCTCCACTATGAAATAGAGATTGCCTCTGAACTCAGCATACTTTGGAAAAATGTAATTCTTAACGGGTTGCAGCTAAAATACAACGAAAAAGAAATGATCAAAAATCAGCGGATGAAGCAAATGCTGAATTGGATTCATTTGCACTTTGCTGAAAAGATTACGCTCGATGATATTGCCAAAGCGGGACAATTAAGCCGTTCTGAATGCTGTCGATATTTCAAGAAAATGTTAAAAAAATCGCCTTTGACCTATGTATTAAACTATCGAATTCAGCAAAGCTTAGTTATGCTGCAGCAAGCAGAAGCAAATGTGACGGACGTCGCCTATCAAGTAGGATTTAATAGTACAAGCTATTTTATTAATCAGTTTCGAAAAGAAATGAAGATGACTCCGCTCATGTATCGAAAAAAGAAGCTGCACATCTCATCACATCACTAAAAAACGGCGGGGCAATCACCCCGCCGTTTTTTATGAACTCTTTTTACTCGTTGATTTTGCATCAGAAATCTTCCCTAAGAAGAATCCGTCTACTTCTGCTATTTTTCCTCTCCAAAAGATCTTTCCTTTTGAAGGAGTAGACTTACTGTCTCCACAGTAGATCTTTGTATTTTTCAAATGAATAAAATGGGCTTCTGCTTCTCCGTTTGATTCGCTCGCTTCGCTTGCTAAAGAGAATTGTTCGCTTAGCGCCTGAGCCACTTCACTGCCTTCTTCAAACGTTTCGCTTAAGTAATCAAAGTATTCTTTTGCTGAAATCATGGTACCGGAAATCACAGCGCCGTTTACATTTAATGAAATATCAAGTGAAAAGCCGTGTTTATTAGAAGCTTTCACAAAGTATTCAAGCGTATTGTCTTTAGTTGAAAAAGAAGGGCCTGTACTCATGTATTTCTTTCCTCCTTTACGTCTTAGGCTGTTGTATCGTCTTCACTAGAAAGAGATGTTGCGTCATCATCTTCTTCATCCGTGTTTTTCTTTGCTTTTGTATTTTTTGATTTTTTAGCTGTTGACTTTTTTGGTTTCGCTTCCTTTTTTTCTTCTTCACTTTCCTCTTCTTCGTCTTCTTCTTCTGTTTTTACTTTTTTATTTTTTTTGTTTGAACGAGAATCTTCCTCTTCTTCCTCGCTGTCTTCGTCACTTTCACTTTCTTCTTCCTCTTCTTGCTCCTCTTCTTTTTTGTTCTTTTTACGAGGCTTAGATGTTTCTTCTTCGTTTTCATCGTCCTGCTCGTTTTCCTCGTTCTCATCGTTCTCTTCTTCGTCGGAATCTGTATCTTCCGCTTCTTCATTTTGATTTTTATTGAGGCTAAGCTCAACAAGCATGTTCATTTTTTCTTCAAGCTGTGATAAACGGTCTTGAAGCGTTTGGTTTTCTTCTTTTAACTCGTCGTACTCTTGAACGTTATCGTCTTCTGTTTCGCTACTAGAAGAATTTACGTTTTCTTCATCATCTTTTGATTTATCTTTATCTTTTTTAAACAAGCTTCCCGCAGATGTTTTCAGGCTGGCCACGCTGCTTTTTGATTTTTCTTTCACCTTTGTTCCTAAATCAGATGCTTTGCTTTTTAATTCGTCTGTATCAATGCGGTCAAGGAGACTTTTTCGATTTTCAGGAGTCGATACATATCCAATCGTTGCACCGATGATGCCTCCTGCGACCGCTCGTTTGATTGGCCCGCTGCTTGTTGCTTTGCTTGCTTTTGAATCGTTCTTTTCTTTTGAACCGTTTTCCGTATTTTTATTTCCCTTGTTTTCTGCCTGTGTGTTATCTAATTTTGTTTCAGTTGCCATTGTAAATCCCTCCATTTTTTAAGTAGCGTACAGTTTTTAACGTTCTGTTTCTATTTTTTCTTCAAGCGTTTTTAACCGCTCATGCAGCATTTTATTTTCTTCTTCGAGCGCTTTACTATTGGCTCCTTTTGAACTGAGATAGGGATCATTTTCCCACCAGTCCATGCCGATTTCTTTTGCTTTATCAACCGAAGCCACAATCAAGCGGATCTTTATCGTTAATAGCTCGACATCTGCAATTCCTACGGTGATGTCCCCCGCTATGACGACTCCTTTATCCAAAATCTTTTCGAGCACATCTACAATCGTACTTGACTGCATATTATGTTCGACTGCCATACTGTTCCTCCCACTGACCGCTTAAAGCAGGCTGCCTAGCGGTCCAAGATCAATATTTAAATCTTCTGCGTCCAGACCGAACACCTCTTTCAACTCGTCCATTTTTTCTTCCAAGTTCATTAGTGCAATTCCTAAGTTTTCAATTTGTTCGTCCGTCAACGTTCCACCCTCCACCCGCCTCATGGCATGACGTTCAACGATTTGCCTCAATAGCTCAATAACTGTCATCACAAGCTGCGCTAAGCCTTGTTCAGCTTTATCGGGATCCAAGTGGATTCGTCCATTTGCTTGGCTGACCGGTTGCATCCAGTAATTCCTCCTTTTGTTTATCAAATTGTTCAGAAGTGATGGGTTTGCGATTTCCTTCTTTTGCTTGCACCAGCGTTTCAACCGAAGAAATAAGCACCCGCAAATCCAAATACACTAAATCGACGCCGGCTATGGAAATGATTAAGTCTCCTTTAATGGCGACTCCTTTATCTAAAATGACATCTAAAATATCAATAAGAGCAATATCTTTATTCTCCATAGATTGTTTAAGAGACATAATGTTAATTCCTCACTTTACGCAAAGCTCGAGAAATGATAGGGCGGCCATGGTCCCGTCACTTCAAATTTCCAGCCTTTATTTTCAAGCTTTTGCTGAAGCTCTTCTATTTCGTTTACAAACTTAGTGATCTGCAGAGACGGAAGAAGAAACACGCTGTTCCACGCCATTTGTTCAGCCGCGCCCGTTACGTCCTTGCTCCAATTCTTTTTAACAGAGTCATAAAGCGACAGTTCTTTGAGCTTGTCATGTATCTCTTCACACACTTTGTTTTTGTGAAGTTCTAATTCTCTTTCAATCAGCTGATCTATTTTTTTCTTTTCAAAAAACTGTCTTCCTGGTGATAAGTGACTAATTTCTTCTTTTTTCGCTTTCACGCTTTCATTCGTTTCGCTGATTCCTTTTTTAAGCTCTTTATCATCACAGTAAATCTTCACGTTCCACTCTTCATTTCCTTGAAGCAGCGTCAGTGAATTCTCTAGCTTTTCTTTGTTAAGCTCAATAGCTGCTTGCAGACTTTCTTTACTTTTATAAATGGTGCAAAATTTTAATGGAATGATCGTAAATTCTTCGTACAAAGCGGCTACCGTTTCGTGATGATGAAATGCTTTTTCCTGCAGCCAGCTCATATCCTGCTCCATTTTTTCTTTAATCACTTCTTCTGAATAGGCGTCAGCATCCAGCTTAGAAACGACAGCCGTCACCTGATCAATCGTTATTGGGTACAGTGAATGTTCTCCGTCAAACCCTTTATAAGATGGAAACGGCTCTCTGGCTGCTGCTTCTTTTGTTGGAATTAAACCGTATAAATACAGTAATTCTCCCATCTAGGATTCCTCATTTCTTTTTTTTGTCAGCTCTTCCCATTGTTCAATTTCTCTGCGTTTCGCGATTTCGTACCTCATTAACAATTCATCTTCTTTTTCTTGAAACGCTTCTTCCGGAATTTCACCAAGCTCAAACATCATTTGAAGCTGAATGAGTTTTTGCTGAATCGTCGGAAGGTCATATAGCTGTTTATCAGCTTCTTCCTGTACTTTCTCGCCGATTTTCACTACAAGGTTAATAGGTGCGGTTACTAATTTGTGAAGCACGTTATTTCTCTTCTACTTTTAGGCGAATGTTCACAAAGTTATAAGCAGGCCAAGGACCGCTGTAATGAAAATCGGCTTTGTCTTTCCAGTTTTCATGCGCTTCATTCACTTTTTCATCAAACTTCGCTTCATCTTCTCGGTTAATTAAGAAAGAAGCGTTTAAAAGCATCGTTTCGCCCGTCGGCTCATTTGCTTTTGCTGCTTCCGCTGCTTCTTCAAGCGGAGAAAACACATCTGTCTTGACTTCTTTTTGCAGGGAAGTAAACATCTTTTGAGCCATTCCTCCAAGCTGAATACGCTCATAATAACCGGCTGCTTCTGATTTTCCTTTTACGGATGCTGATACTTTTTCAAGTTCAGGATTTTCGTTCACTTTTTTCTCAAGCCATTCTTTTTTCCCAATTACTTTTAAGCCGACTTCAATTTTTCCTTTGATCGCTGGAAACAGCTTTTCAAACTGCGGATAAAGGTTTTCTAAAAGAACTTTTACGTCTTCTTTTGATTTGAATACATTCCCAAAGCTGATTGGAATAACCGTATCGTTCTTGTCCATAATCGCTGCTACTGCGTGTTGATGCATTAATAAATTTTGGCGATTAGGATGATAAATTTTCATCGGCACTTCAGCTGCTACCATAGCCGCGTCTTTGTAGCGAATCAAAAACGTTTCAGCTTTTGTTCCTTCTACTTCTACCGATCCAAAATCTTCGTCTTTATCCGTTTGAATGGCGCTAAAAATATAAATGCCCGTTTCGTTTGTTTCACTCATGTTTTCAAGCTCCTTTACTTTTCTTCAGTGTCTATATTCTTACACTCTTCTAAAATGATTTTTTCGGCTTTGCTTTTTGCATTTTTCTCGTCTAAACATTTGGTAAGCGAATGATGCAGAATATCCATACATAACGTTTGAAAATCTTCATCATCTCCATCGATAGCAATGTCTTGCTGCGTAGCAAGGGTAGCGATCATAAGCGAAGCCCGCAGGCTAAGTCCGCTGCTGTTTTCGTCTCCAGAGCGGTTTCGCACGTTTGCTACGAGCGTTACAATTGTGCGCGCTTCGTCTTCTTCTACGTCCGTTTTCTCCGTTAAAATCGCTGTCTCTCTGTCGATGTCTTTATAATCAATAAACATAGTAATTAACCTGTCAAGAAGCGCATCTTGCGTATCATACACGCCAGCATACTCAGCTGGGTTGCTTGTGAAGATGACGCGGAAATCGGGGTGCACGCGTACAAAAGGATCGGTCATTTTCACTCCATACAGCGGCAGCACGCCTTCTTCTAATATTGATAGAAAGATATTATTCGTCGCAGGCTTAGACCGAGTAAATTCGTCGTAAATCAGCGTATAGCCGTTTTTTACGGCTTCAAGCAACCGTCCATCCTGCCAGTTTTCACTTACTTGTTCATCTTTTTTATAAACAGAACGAACATACTGGTCGATTACTTTTTTGCTCGTATAGCCCGTAAAATCGCCAATTAAATCTTTGTTGTTGAGCTCGTGATTCCCGTGCATCAGCATTACAGGACGCTTTCTCTTTTTAGCAAGCGCTCGTGCTAAAGAGGTTTTGCCTCCGCCGGCAGGGCCTGTAAAATGAATGGAATAGCCGGATTTTAAATAGCTCAGCGCTCTTGAAAGAACCTCTTTTGTCTCGTCATCTTGTATAAAAGCGCCACTGCCTTTTTTCCTTTTGTCTGTTAAGACGGTCATTTTTACGTTCCTCCTGCCATCTTATCGTTTATGCTTCAATGCCAATGGCGCTTCTATATCTGACGTCGAGTCGTTTGAATGAAATGACTTCTTTTTCTTTATTTAAAAAGCACTCGTATGTTCCAAGCATTTCATCTTTGGCGTATTTTTTCATATATTCTCGTTCTTCAATGACTTCAACAATAACTCTCCAGCCTTCATCTTCAGTAGCTTCCACCGAGGTAATTTTATGAGGAGGAGCTACGTTTTCAGCAAAAAAGTCGTTCACGGCTTGCATAATTTTTTTAATTTCCATCTTTAGTAGCCTCCAATAGTTAGATCTAAAAGCTGGAACCACCCTCAAAAAGGAAGGTTCCATACCACTTCATATTAAATACTAAAACGCGGCTGTCCTTCACTTGAATTTGAACGTTCAGGAAGGCCGTTTTCTTCTACGTCGTCACGAAGAAGCCCTACTGCTTCTGCATAGCGTAACCATGTATCAACACTGGCAATAACCACTCGCGCTTCAATTGTTAAAATTTCAATCCCTACAACAGACACTCTTGCAAAAGCATCAATAACAATTCCTTTATCTAAAATACGGTCAATTACTTCTGCTAAACTTGAACTATTAGTACTTTTTTGAATAGACATATCCCATTTCTCCTTTCGCTTATGATCCCATTGTTTTTAAATCTGTAGATGATTTAATATCATTGGAACTTTTAATCTTAGTAGAGCTTTTAATATCCGTTGCTTTTTTAATCTGATTTACGCCTTTTATTTTCCGCTTGTTTTTTGACTTATCTTTATCGTCTGAAGAAGAAACTTTTTCTTGAAAGTCTTCTCCAGCTTCTTTCACATCGCTAAGCTTATCTTTTACTGATAATAAGACGTCTTGAAGCTTTTCTTTTGCGTCTTCTCCTTTGCCGTGTACCTTTTGGGCATTTTTTTCTTTCGTTTCCTGCAGTTTTTCTGACGCTTCATCCGCTTTTTCCTGCAGTTTCCCTTCGGTTTTTTCGACAAACTTTTCTTTCGCTTTTTCTTTAACCTTTTCTTCTACTTTTTCCTTAACAGGTTCAGGCGTGTGCTCCACTATTTTTTTTCCTGCTTTTAAGGCTGCTTTCTCCACATCTTTTTTATCCATGAAATTCCCCTTCAGGACGGATATCTTACTTCTTCGCGTCCATGAGTTTGTTTAGCATCTCTTCAATGCGCTGCAGCTGATCGTTCATATTTTTATTTTCTTCTTTTAACTCTTCGTACTGAGACGTTTCCATTTCTGCGCTTGCGCTGACTTCTTCCTGCGAATCTCCCTGTTCATTTGATGTTTCTTCTTTTTTCTTTTTAGATGCCAGCAGCTTGCTTAAATTGTCTTTTTCAAGATAGCCTGTAGCTGTCTGTCTTAACGCTCCCATCGCTTGCTGCGTTAAAATATCCTGTGCGTTTTTTCTTAACTCTTGTCCCGTCGCACGTACAATTTCTGATTGTCCTAAGCGACTGAGTACTTTTTTACTCGTTTGCGGACTTGAAAGAAGTCCAATTCCCGCTCCTACTACGCCTCCTAAAATGGCAAGATTCAAAGAGTTTTGCGTTTTTTCTTCCTGCTGCTGATTTTCTTGTTTTTCACTTTGTACATTCTTATCAGTTGTTGACATGTTTCATCCTCTTTTCTCTTATTATTATTTATTTAATGAATTTTCTTACGATTAAAAGACTTAAAAACTAAGCCCTGCTCCTCGCTCCTCTGTTCGGCCAGGCAGCCCTTCTTCCTCTACTTTGTCGGTTAATAACCCGACCGCTTCTGCGTAGCGAAGCCACGTATCGACACTTGCAATAACGACTCGTGCTTCAATCGTTAAAATTTCAATTCCTACGAGTGATACTCGAGCAAAAGCATCGATGACAATTCCTTTGTCTAGAATTCGATCAATTACTTCTGCTAAACTTGAACTGTCTGTACTTTTTTGAATACTCATTTTTTAGCAGCTCCTTTCGAGATTTAACTAAATGAATGATGCTACTAAACAACCTGCTTAACTTTTTTAGTAAACATACTTTTGAAATATACTTTTTAGTCCTCTTTCAAACATGAATAATTTGCTAAAAATTAATTCTTGAAAAATAATTAGAAAATTATTCTACTTCGTATAATAGTTTACAGTTAATTTATGGATGTATTTTGCGCGTAAATCCCGTTGTTAAAGCTTTTATCGAAACTCAAATTCCAAAATAAAACAATAAATACATTATTGTTACAATAATATTACATTATAATTTAAGGCATATTATCTTTCAGGTTACCCTCAAATACTTTGATATTTTTAACTATTATGGAATATTATTGTGCATGTAGTTCTCTTAAATAAAACCAGCGCATAAAAAAAGCTGCCGCACTGCGACAGCTTTCTCCTATACATAATAAGTTCTATAAAATCATTCCGGTTAAAGGCGCTTTCGGGTTTCCATCATGATCTGAGTCTTCTTTGTCTACTAAAACAAGCAGGCTGCCTTCTTTGACTGAATCATTATAGTGCTCGGCCTGCTGTTTTGGAATTCCCATACCGACTAAAATACCAGACAGACCTCCTACACTCGCACCAGCTGCTGCACCTGTTAATGTAGCTACAATCGGACCAGCCGCTACAATTGGGCCTATTCCCGGGATTGCAAGAGCACCGGCACCTGCTAATATGCCGGTCAAGCTCCCTAACGTACCTCCGGTAAGCGCTCCAGTTGCTGCCCCTTCTGCTTTTGTATTCGTTTCTTTCTGAACTTTTTTGGTCTTTTTATGTTTACCGATAATAGATATTTCTTCTGATGCGTATCCTTCTTTTTTTAAATTCTCTACAGCATGAATTGCTTCTTGTTCCGTTTCATATACCCCCACAACATTCTTTGCTTTTGCTTTCATACTATCTCCTCCTCATTAATGTTGTGTGTACCCGGGAGCATGGCTTTGAAACGTTTTAGAGAGTAAGAGGTCTTCTCTATTCTTAAATAAATGGCCCTACATCACTTTTCATTTAGTGACTTTCTTCTCTTCTTACCGAGCAGCTTTGCACAACAAAACCCTAAGAAAATAGGCGTTCTTAGGGTTTTGGCTTAAGCCGTTGCCCGATTCTTTTTCACAAATTTCATAAACAATCCGCGAACTAAAGGTCCCATAATGAGAAGCTGAAGCGGATAGGCTACGATAAAGTTTTTCATAACGATAAATGCATAGCTTAAAAGAATCGGCTCTCCGTCTAAACCTTTCGTAAGTGACATCGTAATTAATCCATATACAGACATGGAAAGCACCATTCCAATAACCATGCATGATGATAAAATCAACACGACTTTTAACTGTTTAGACTTATCAAACGGCAGTGAAAATGCTACTTTTTTTGCTACGGGACCTACTAAGAAAGTTTCGACAGCCATGGCAACTACAAATGTGATAACCAAGTTTAAAATACCTTCTGCAAGTGTGATATGCCCGATGACATCATTTATGAACATGTTATACATCGTCATCACAAGCACCATCCCTCCGCACATCATCATTCCAAAATACATACTTTCTTTTTTAGTTGTGGGCATATTTCTCATCCTTTTCATCTTTTTTACTTGGCTTAGTATAGCTTTTTATCTTCCTTCTTCGTAAGTGAACAATTTGTGAACATTCATCTAAAAAAAAGCCCTGTGACCAAAAAACAGTCACAGGGCTTTTTTTAGACTTAAGCGGCGCGTCCTCTTTTTTTGAGTAGGGCTGAGTATGACAAATTACTCTAGTCTACATCGTTAATGATTTAAGAAAAAACCCCCGCTCTATGAGCTAAAGCGGGGGTTGGTTTTATAGAGATTCCGTGTGAGATGCAGGCGGAATTGGCGTTTGGGTTCGAAATACTTTTTCCCATTTTGAGACGACAATACAGGCAATGGCGTGACCTGGAACATTGACTCCTGTTCTGGCCATATCCATGATGCGGTCTACTCCTGCAATGATTGCCACTCCTTCAGCCGGCAGACCTACTGCGTTGGCTGTTGCTAAAAGCACAACAAGTGAACCTGACGGGACAGCCGCAATTCCTTTACTTGTCATTACGAGTATAAGCATCATAAATAATTGCTGAGTTAAGGGCATGTCAATATTAAAAGCCTGTGCTAAAAAGACGCATGAAACGGATAAATACAAAGTAGATCCATCACAGTTTAACGACAGGCCGGACGGAATAACAAACGACACCACTCGTTTAGGACATCCGTACTTTTCCATACGCTCCATCAGCTGTGGCAGAACCGTTTCTGTACTTGTTGTTGAAAACGCAATAAGAAACAAATCCCAAATCATTTTGAATACTTCAAAGTAGTTGAACTTGAACAAAAATCCAACAAGCGGAAATAAAACAAATAAAATAATAAAAAGACCTAAAAAGACGGTTCCAATTAGTTTCAGCATTGGAAGCAGAAGTACAATGCCGTATTGCCCCACAGATGCAGCCATTAGCGCTAGTACACCAAGAGGCGCTGTGACCATAACAATTTGCGTTAATTTAAACATAATTTTAGCGGTGGATTCAAAAAACTTCATGGCAGGTTCGGATGCTTTACCAACTCCTGAGGCAGCAACACCGAATAAAATAGCAAAGAAAATCACGGCCAGCAAATCATTTTTTGCCATCACATCTACGATATTCGTTGGAATGATGTTCAAAATCATTTGTTTAAAGTCCACGACTTTGTCGGTGTACTGAGACAATTCACCGATATCTTTTTTAACAAGATGAGAAAGATCGAGGCCTACTCCGGGCTTTAGCAAATTCACTAACAGCAGACCGATTCCTAATACGATGGTAGTAATAATTTCAAACCAAATAATCGTCTTTAACCCTAGACTCCCCATTTGTTTCATACTGCCGCTTCCCGCAGCACCTATGACGATGGTTGAAAAGACAATCGGCACCACAATCATTTTAATGAGGCGGATAAACCCGTCCCCTACCGGTCTTAAAGCCATCCCGAAGTCCGGAAAAAAGTGCCCGATAACAGCTCCAATTACTAATGCAATTAAAATTTGAAACGCTAAAAATTTTTTCACATTTCTCCCTCCCCTTTGTCTTCATGAAACGGACATCAGTTCCATTAATATCCAAGTTCTCAGACACTTTAAGTAAATTCGGGACATTTAGCTAGATTCCTTCTAAAATAGACAAAATGGTCTATATATTTCACCTTGTTCCTTAAAATACATAAAAAAAAGCCAGAATGAAAGTCTTCTTCATCCTGGCTTTTTTTAATTGTTATGCTTTTTTCACAAACTGAGATTTTAAGCTCATGGCTCCAAATCCGTCAATTTTGCAGTCGATGTTATGATCGCCTTCTACTAAACGAATGCTTTTTACTTTCGTTCCGATTTTTACAACCAATGAGCTTCCTTTTACTTTTAAGTCTTTGATGACAGTAACTGAATCTCCGTCTTTTAAAGCATTACCGTTTGCATCTTTTACAGTAAGCTGTTCTTCCGTGCTTTCTGCTTTTTCATCTTGTCCCCATTCATGCGCACACTCCGGGCAGACAAACAGGCTTCCATCTTCATATGTATACTGTGATTGACAGCTTGGACAATTAGGTACATTCATTTTCTTTTCCTCCACCAGCTCGTAAACAATAGTACGGTCACGAGATTACGTTTTTTATCTGTTTTATACTGTCACAATTTTATACGTTTAACAAGCTTTTCTATTTCCTTGCTGCTGATGTTTTCTTTTCCAAATAAGTGAGCCGATAAACAGAACAAAACCCGCTCCAAAGACAAGAAGCTGATCTAAATAAAAGTCCCCTGTTTTTACATACCGAATAATAAATATTCCCCCAAACATGAGCATCAGCATACATGAAAACCGAATGAGGTATGAATTGATTTCCATTTTTCATTCCTCCTTTTTGTAAGACTTTTTTGTTATGAAAAAAACGCGAACCATATGCCAAATGTAACGCCGTATAACGGTAAAATGACGGCTAGTTTTTGCTTCCACCCTTTAAAAAAGGAAGAATTACGAGGCGCAAACCAAAGCTCTAGCGTAGCGTATAACAGTAGTGCTCCCGCTGCTAGTATTGCAATCACAGTCTCTCCTAAGTCCATAGATATTCCTCACTTTCATTCTACGTAGTTGAAACTAATCGCAGCGTATATCATCAGTGTCATCGTTATAAAAGAGCTTCTAATCGTGATGCGTACGGGCTTTGAATACCCTTTTTAAACATACAATAATTACCATTATATCATAATAAAAGAATTTTTGAGACTTTTTACACATGTAAATTATTGTATAATGAAAAGTAGACATAGAGAAAAAAAGGGGGAAATTTTTTGAAGAGAACTCAGCTTATTTTTGTTATTACCCTGCTTATTGAAGCTGGATTAACCTATGCATGCTCATCATTTTTGTCTATCCGCTTTATTGAGCTTATGTTTTTTAGCGGACTTTTGTTTTCAGTTTTAACTTTTTGGTTTTCAAGCAGCGGAAGCAACAGCGCTCATTCTCACTATAACACTCACTCCATGAGGTTAATGTCTGGAGCCAATATTGAACATAATTCGTTTCGTTTGCGTTGGACGGCTTATTTTCTTGCTTCTTTAAGCTTTACGGGAGTGGGCCTGATTTTTTTCATTCTGTTGCTGACGGACGTTATTCCTCCAGTAAGCTAAAAAACCTGCTCTTTACAGAGAGCAGGAACTTACGAGAACAGCTTGAGAAGCAGGCATTTTCGCCTTACTTTATTCGCAACAGCTTGAGTCACATGATCTTTTAAAGGCCGAGTCAATATTCGTTTCAGCGGATGTTTTAGCATCCGTTTGCTCACGGGAACTTTAAAAATAATGCTGAGAACTACTGTTGCAAAAACCGAGAGCAGCAAGACCACAAAAGGCTTTTTTTGAAACCATCTCGAAAAGATAAGCATCATTACATAAATAAGTGCTGACCACCCTAAATGCCATCCGTGCCTAAATGTAATAGCCTTACACCTAAGTCCAATCCATTCTACAAATGAAGCTGTACATACCCATTTTGTAATATACTTCACCTGTTTAAGAAGTGTAGGCGGATAAGTAGCTAAGAACGACAAAACCATGAGAGGCGTAATAAACATAAGGTGTAAAATACGCAGTACTTTTAATGAAAGATGAGAAGATTTAAAATCCCAAAGCAACTTATCGTTACATAAAAAGTAATAAAGAATATTAAAAAAGCTCACGTATAAAACCCCAGCATAAAGCTCGTGAATTTTTTTCCACGTTTTCTTTTGGATATTTTGAAAAATCAGCCATAGAAGGATAGAAATATGCACCTTTGTTCACCTCTCTAACGTCGTTTTTAGAACCAATGTTATTTTATTTTCGTTTCGTCCTGCTTCTTTTCAATTTTCCGAATCCATCCAATCAGCAGCCGGTTAAGATACGATTTTAATGTTACGCTAGTAAAGGTGTGGTACCACATCCACCCTGTTTTCCACTCGATGAGCTTCGTTCGTTTTTCAGCCCATAATTCAATAAAAAACATGGGAATCGTAAAAAGCACAATTTTATATAAAATCTTTAACCCTTTATCGTGATACGTAGCCTGATTAATCATAACGGATATGCTAGGATACAGTAAAAAGTCGAACAACACATTAATTCTAAACTGTTTTTTCAGCAAGCGAGTTGGATATCGAAGAAGGCCGTGAGAGACAATAAATTTATCAATAATACCATTTGTTAATGCATTAAATGCATAAGCCAGCAGCCAGTCTTTGATCGGTGGTTTTCTAAATAAAAAAGGGAGCATTCCCAGTCCTATAATCAGCATTGTACGTAAAAAATTCACTTCAAATTTTTTATTTCTCATAACCTTTTCGCTCCTTTCACCAAGTGTTGTTAGTATACCTTCGTGTCGATTGGCAGCTTAAGACGGTTGTTCTAACCATGCTCAATTATTGCTTATGTTAATTTATAAAGATACGCAGCAGAGTCTAATGTAAATTTCCCGTACATAATCCCTAAGTTCACGTTATCCATACATACGTAAATGTTTGTTTTAGTTTTCAGTTCTTTGAAGAGATTTATACATATGGTTGAGACATGAAAAAAGCCCGACTCTAATCAGTACGGGCTTCTTTCTTGATCTATTTTGTTCTTACCATCCAGCCACAAATCCGTCCGTTCGTGATTCACTTCCTCCGCACAGCACGCCGCTTTCAGGATCTCTCCAAATGATCTGTCCGCGCCCAAATGCCATCGAATCCACGGCTACTTCAATTTTATGCCCTTTTCGTTCAAGCGCTTGTGCTACGTATAAAGGAAACGTCGGCTCCACAAGCACCGTTTTATCTTTTTTCCACTGCCATCTTGGCGCGTCTAAAGCAGCTTGAGGATGAAGCTGAAAGTCAATCGTATTCATGACAACTTGCATATGTCCCTGCGGCTGCATAAAACCTCCCATAACGCCAAACGGTCCTACAGGTTCATTATTTTTAGTGAGAAAGCCTGGAATAATGGTATGAAACGTTTTTTTGTTCGGAGCAAGACAGTTATCGTGATTAGGGTCCATTGAAAAATTGTGACCGCGGTTTTGCAAAGCAATTCCCGTTTCTGGCACAACGATTCCAGAACCAAAGCCCATATAATTACTTTGAATAAATGAAACCATGTTTCCTTCTTCATCAGCCGTTGCTAAATACACCGTTCCGCTTCCAACAGGTTCTCCTGCTTCAGGCTGAAGGGCATGTTCTTTTATAAGGGTGCGGCGATAGTTTGAATATGTATCAGACAGCAGTTCGCTGACAGGTACGGTCATTTTCGTTTCTTCCGTAATGTATTTTTCTCCGTCCGCAAATGCAAGCTTTATCGCTTCGATTTGTTTATGATACGTATCCACCGCATCTTTTTCTTGAAGCTCAAAGCCTTTTACGATATTTAATGCCATTAATGCAATAAGCCCTTGACCATTCGGCGGAATTTCCCATACGTCATATCCACGGTAGTGAGCGGAAATAGGATTCACCCACTCAGGTTCGTAAGCTGCCAAATCTTCTTTTGATAAAAAGCCGCTATATTTTTTGCTGAATGCATCAATACGATCTGCAAGTTCACCTTTATAAAAGGCTTCTGCATTGGTCTCACCAATAAGCTGAAGCGTATAAGCATGATCGATGGATGACCACATTTCTCCTGCTTTTGGTGCCTGTCCATTTGGGGCAAACGTTTGAAACCACGATTCAAATTCTTCGCTTGTATGAACTCGTTTAAACGTATCGTACGCTTGTTTCCATTGTTTAGAAAGAGTAGGCGCTAGCGGGAATCCTTCTTTGGCATATTGAATGGCAGGCTGCAGCACTTGAGAAAGAGGCAGTTTGCCAAATCGCTTCGATAAAGCAGCCCAAGCAGCCGGAGCGCCGGGAACCGTAACGGGAATCATTCCGTACTTAGGAATTTCTTTGTATCCTTTTTCCTTCAGCGCATCAATGGAAATAGACTGCGGAGAAGGTCCGCTCGCGTTCAGTCCGTACAGCTGATCATTCGTCCAAACAAGCGCAAACGCGTCTCCTCCGATTCCATTAGAGGCGGGCTCTAATACGGTAAGACTTGCTGCTGTCGCGATCGCTGCATCAATGGCATTGCCGTCTTTTTTTAAAATATCAAGACCTGCCTGCGCTGCAAGCGGCTGAGATGTGGATACCATTCCTTTTTTTGCATAAACGGGAACTCGGTAAGATGGATATGGATGATAATGCGGATCATAGGTCATAAAAGCTCCTCCTCTTTTACACCTCTAAATTTATTTTAATTTTCTAACTAATTTAACTTCTTTATTTTACCATATTTACGGCCTAGCGCCTTTCTTTTTATCTCAAAAGGAGATGACTCCATTTACCTAAAATTGGTATACTAATAGAGTACAAGAATTGCCAAGGAGGATGATGTATGAAAAAAGTAAAAGCCGCCCTTCCACTCGCTGTTTCTTTAGCACTCGGCCTTCAAGCGCTTCCTATGTCCACTTCAACCGTTCAAGCTGAAGCATCGGCGAATGCTGCCCATCACTCAGCAAAAGTTGAATACAAACGAGCAAACGCATTTTTAACGAATGTAGCAAACGGAAAAACAAAGGAAGCTACGCGCTACTTTTCCCGCAGCCTGCAGTCAAAAATGAGTGAAGACAACCTAAAAACGTGGTGGTCATCTCTAACGGCTCAGTTAGGTGCTGTAAAAAAGATTGGGACAGCTGTACAAGGTGAAGTCAATACCGTTCATCGAAATGTAGAAATCCCCATTGAATTTGAACATGCATCAGCTACTTTAACCGTTCGCTTTAGTCAAAATCGTCAAATGGATGATTGGCGAATCGTACCGGAGGAGCGCCAGTTTTCGTTTTCCACACCACCTTATGACACCCCTAAGAACTACAGAGAAAAACAGCTTTCAATCGGCAAAGCACCTTACGAACTTCCAGCAACGCTCACTCTTCCAACACGTTCAAAGCATCAAAATGTACCCGTTGTCATTTTAGTTCACGGATCAGGGCCTTCTGATCAAGATGAAACCTTTATGAGCTTAAAGCCGTTTCGAGATCTGGCTTCAGGACTGGCTTCTCAAGGAATTGCCGTTTTACGCTACAACAAGCGTACATACGAACATACAGCTAAAATGTCCGGTGAAAGTAAAATAAGCGTTGACGATGAAACAACGAATGATGCCGTACTCGCAGTCAAAGCAATGGCAAAACAAAAAGGCATCGACAGCCGCAATGTTTTTATACTGGGACACAGTCAAGGTGGTATGATGGTGCCCAGAATTTTAAATCAAACGCCGGATAAAAGCGTGCGGGGCTCTGTTTTACTTTCTGCACCGAGCCGCACACTCCCAGAGTTAATGCTTGAACAATTTGCCTATCTTGTATCGCTTAATCAGCTTCCGAAAGAGCAGCTTTCTTTTTTCCAGCAGCAGTTTGCCATTTTACAAGACCCAAGCTTTTCGCCAGCTCAGCCGCCAAAAGAATTCTTGCTTGGCACGCCTTATTTTTGGTATGACTTAGCTCACTGGCACCCCGCAGAAATTGCAAAATCTCAGAAAACGCCGCTGCTTCTTTTACAAGGAGCGCGTGATTATCAAGTAACGACCGAAGATTTTGAAGGCTGGAAGCAAAGCTTGTCTCAGCGTTCCAACGCTTCTTTTAAGCTTTATCCAAAGCTCAACCACTTTTTCACAGAAGGAACTGGTGAAAAAAGCACGCCCGATGAATATGCTGTTTCAGCCAACATCCCTTCTTATGTCATTGATGATATTGTGAAATGGGTTCGGGAAACGCAAAAGTAAAAAAGAGCGGCTTTGTCCGCTCTTTTTTTCTATTTCCTATTTAAGATGATATGCGATTGATCGGAAGAAGCGGTGGATTTTCTTCCTTTTCCCCAGCCTACAGCTTCTCGGTAACTTCCGAGCAGGTGCTGATTAATTACATCCTGTTCATCTACTTCTGCAGTTTGATCAGCTAAAGGCGTTACGTATAAAGCATCTACCGGACAATACAGTTCACACATAAAGCAAGTTTGACAATCGGATTGACGAGCTATGGAAGGAGCTCCTCCCATGCGAGAGCGGTCAAAGACATTTGTTGGACAAACGGATACACAAAGATTGCAGTTAATACACCGGTCTTCACTAAGGAGCTCAATCATTAAATAACCCCCTTTACGTGATTAGAAGACTTTGTTCCTAAGGGTCTCGCCCAGACTTCTTGCACGCCTCCGCTTAGAATCCGGTAGTGCTGTTTGGAATCCATAAACGGAAAATCGTCACGGCGGTGCATCCCTCTCGTTTCTTTTCTTTCTAATGCACTTGTATACATCCATCGCGCCGTTGCCGTCATGGCCGCAAGCTCTCGACTTCTCACGAGGTTTCTTTCTTTATCATACACTCCGTTCTTCAACTCATTCCATACGGCATTTAACCTTGTCAGAGAAGCTTGCAGCCTTGCTTCTGAACGAAACCAGTTCCGGTCATATGGAAAGACCTCGCGCTGAACCGATGCTATCATTTCCTTCGTATCAGCTGCATCAGAAGAAGCTACTGACTTTGTGATTCCTGACGCTTCTGATAAGCCTTTAGCATGTCGACTTGCAGCATTTCTTCCTTGCTTAACAGCAAATGCTGCCGCTGCTTTTCCTGACCAGCAGCCTGAAGAGATAGCCCACGCAGCATTATGGCTGCCTCCTCCCGTAGACCCTCCACAGATTAATTCGCGTGTTGCGGCATCTCCGGCCGCATATAAACCTGGAATGTCGGTTCTACACGTTTCGTCTGTAATGTGAATACCGCCTGTTCCTCTAACAGTTCCTTCAAAACGCAAGGTGATTGGAAACATTTGAGTAAAGGGGTTCATATGAAGACGATCAAACGATAAAAAGAAATTTGGCTGTGATAAGCGCATTGCTTTTTGAATACGTTCATCCGCTTTATCCAGCTTTGCATAAACAGGCTGGGTCATTAACGTTCTGGCTATAATGGAGCGCCCTTTATGAGAACCGGCTCCTTCAATGACTGTACCGTCTTCATAATAAAATGTAGCCCATTTATAAAATGCAGATTTTGTAATCGGAGAAAAAGCTGGTGAAATCGAATAAGCATTTGAAAACTCCATGCCTGAAAGCGACGCACCTGCTTCTGTAGCTAATAAGTAACCGTCTCCTGTTAAAACATTTGTACCGAGTGCTCCGCTTAGAAATGCACAGCCTCCCGTTGCAATCACAACTGCAGCAGCCTCCACTCTCCATGTTTCTTTTGTTTGACTATTGATTCCGCAAGCACCTGCCACACCGTGTTCATCTGCAATAAGCTCCAGTGCAGGGCTATGGTCCAAAATCTGAACCCCTGCCTTTTGAAGCTGACGCCGCATTAGCCTCATATATTCAGGCCCTTGAAGTGTCGTTCGCTGAGAAATTCCTTTTTCATCTACAGGAAACGGATAGCCAAAATGAGCTAATTCATTTACTTGTTCAAACGTACAATCAAGCACTCGTTTCATCCAGCTTCTTTCAGCTAAATATCCCCCCAGCTCTTCTCTGCTTTTCATTGCTTCCAACTGTTCATCAGAAGTAGGTTTTACATACCAAACTCCTGTACCCGAAGGCGCAGTTGCTCCGCTCGTTCCACAATATCCTTTATCTACAAGTACAGCTTTTGCACCTTCTTTAACTGCTTGCAGAGCTGCCCATGCACCAGCAGGGCCTCCTCCAATAATTAATACATCTGTATGAAAATGAAAGTCGGCAGTCATATACGGATCCTCCTCTTAAAATGTTTGCGCTCTCAAAAACCTTATTAAGAAAAACCTTACTTACTGTCCATTCGACTATTTTGCTCATCGCTAAATCTATACCAACTATTCCGTTTCAGAATCCAACTCTTCCATAACACCCATTTAATATAAAAAGGAGACCAGTCCATTTGTTTCAACACAATGGTCTGGCCTCCAGTTGCCTAGTAGGCGCGTTTCTTCGTACAGCATCATCAATACCAAGTAATTCACTTTGTTTAATTATATATTAAAAGTTTATGCTATGTTTGTCAACGATTATGTTATTCTTAGAATTTATTTCTCGTCCTTACAATCGTTCCCGTTATTGGTCTGGTCGCGACACTCCTTATTAAGTGGGAGCCTATTGGTACAGATGTCGAAAAAGAAGAAGAACAAGGATTTGAAATCAATAAAAGCTTTAGTGAAAAAAGTGAGGTCTATGACTAACTATCATTCTAGTAAAACAGGCGAAACGCAAAACACCTTCAAGCACATTAGCCTTGAAGGTGTTTTTCCTTTAAAAATCGATAAAAAATCCTCGCAAAAGACTATGCAAAGCGCCCCATCACTACCGTGTTATAAAACTTCCCGTCTGACAGCACCTTGTCATTTTTTAATACTCCTTCTACTTCAAATCCGAACTTCTCATATAAATCAATTGCCTTTTTATTCGTCTCTAACACATTCAGCGTCATTTTCTTCATGCCCGCGCTCTCTGCCCACAATATAGATTGCTGTAAAAGCTCTTTGCCAATTCCGTATCCCCAACATTCTTTTGCGACGCATACGCCAAACTCCACTTTGTGGGCAAATCGTTTCAACTCATTACCTTCACATCTTGAAAATCCGACAATTTCATTATGTACAACCGCTACTAAAAATAAGTTTCGTTTACTTTCTGCGTCACGTTGAATAAGTTTTTCAAAGTCGGATTCGTCCATATACCCTTCTCCTGATTCACGATCTAAGTTTTCCGTTTCTCCGTCTAGCTGAACTCTTAGGTGAGACAGTTCGTCTGCATCGCTAATGTCAGCTGAACGAATGATGTACTGAAGTCCTTTTACATGGTAAATCTGCTGTTTGATGACCACCCTATACCTCCAAATGTATTTCTTTCATTCAATCTATCAATTAGTTTTAATTTCCTTTAGTATAAATATTATACATAAAGAGATGAAAGAGAGTTGAAGGAATTGCTTTGGTTATTGCTTTTGATTCTATACGGCATTTACAAGTTCTATAAATCAAGGAGACCGCTAACGAAGTTTGATCATTTTTACGAGAGAGCGTTTGAGCTGGAAGAGAAAAAGCGCTATGGAGATGCGCTTGATATACGCAACCATGGAATTGAACTCCATACCCTTACCGATCTAGAACGAGCTGATTTACATTTAGCCAACGGGCGTATGCTTTTAAAACTAAAGCAATATGAAGAATCAACGAAACACTACGATGCCTCATTTAAACTAGCAAAGTATGAAGAATTCCCTTACTCAGAGGGATTTGACGAAGTCATTGAAGCCTACTTGTATGCAGGGCGTAAAGAAGATGCCTTGATAATCACTAACGACATGTTAAAACGGCAAAGCTATGATCAAAATTTAAGAAGCTCGAGCCTTTAAAAGAAAAGCTTCTTTCACACGAAGACTCATGGTAAAATTAAACAAATGAAAGCGTATTATTAAGAGCGATTGAGGTGAGCATAGTGGTCATAACGATTATTGTAGGAGTGCTGGGTTTAATTGGTTTAATTGCAGCAGGATTTGCGACGAATTATAAGGATACAAATTAAGATGTCGTAGAGAAGAGTGGGTGGGACAAACGTAGTTTAGTTGAAAAAAGATCCGAACCATAAACCGTTAGGATCTTTTCATTGTGCTGGCGAACGTAAATTTAATCTATGTAGTAGCTTCTAGCTGTTGGTTGGAGGATAAGACGAAGACTCCTGCGGGAAAAGCGGAAGAAGTGAGACCCCGCAGGAGCGTATGCGACGAGGAGGCTCACCGGCCGCCCGCGGAAAGCGAAGTCTTGCACGGAAACCAACAGCGGTGTCACAAGCGAGCCATACAAGCTCCTTTGTCCCTTTTTTCGTCTTTAGATTGGGTAATTGTATGTCTGAATCTCTTTTTTAACGAGCCAACAGCTTTTCAGTAACGCGCAAAAACATTTTTACTCCGACTTCAAGCGAGGCTTCATCTACCGTAAACTTCGGATGATGATGAGGGTATACGATGCCCTGTTCTTCATTTCGCGCTCCAATGTTAAAAAATGCTCCTTCCGTTTCCTGCAGGTAAGCTGAAAAGTCTTCTCCTCCCATTTTAGGAGACAGCGTCTTTACACGGTCTTTTCCGTATTCTTCAATGGCTGTTTCTTCAATTAACCTTGTAATTTCTTCAGAGTTAATGACAGGGTGATAGCCTTTTTCATACGTAAACGTGTACTCTGCGCCGTAGGCTTCTGTTAGTCCTTTTACAATCCGGTCAATTTGTGCTGGAACTTTTTCTCGCAGAGCCGCGTCAAAGCTTCGAACGGTACCGTTCAGCTCCACTTTATCAGGAAGTACGTTGTGCGTAGTTCCTCCGTGAAATTGTGTAACCGATACGACTAATTTATCGACTGGATTCGTCGTTCTTGAAACAATGGTTTGAAGGTTCGTCACAATTTGCGCTCCTACAACGATCGCATCAACTGCTTCATGAGGCGCTGCGGCGTGTCCTCCTTTTCCTTTAATCGATATGTTAAACGTGTCAGGCGAAGCCATCATAGGACCTGCAAGCACGCCGATTTCTCCGACGAGAAGACCAGAATTCAAATGTGTGCCAATCACGTAATCCACACCTTCCATCAAGCCTTCTTTCACAAGCTCCTGCGCTCCCCCGGGCAGCAGCTCTTCCGCGTGTTGAAAAATCAAGCGAATTTCTCCTTTAAATTCATTTCTTAACTGAGAAAGCACGGAAGCTACTCCTAGCAAAATAGCCGTGTGACCGTCATGTCCGCATGCATGCATCACGCCTTTATGAACCGAAGCAAATGCAAACGTGTTTTCTTCTTCAATCGGCAGCGCGTCCATATCCGCTCGAATCGCAACCACTTTTCCCTGCTCTTTTCCTATTAATCTAGCCACCACGCTTGTTGGTGTAGGACGCGTAATGATAAAGCTTCCAAACGAACGAAGCGTATCTTCAACAAACTGAGCCGTTCGGTGCTCTTGAAACGATAATTCAGGATAGCGATGAAAGTGTCTTCTCCATTCAATTACTTGCTTCTTCAAGCTTTCTGTGACGCTGTATTCACCGATTGATTTGACTGTCATAAACAAATTCCCCCTTTGTTTGACTATATCGATTGGCTGGAACGGAAAGATTTAAATTTCCGCGCAGCGTATCGCTTTCATATGAAGTGTCGTAAAGCCCACGCTCTTGTAAAATAGGCACCACTTTTTCCACAAACTGATGAAACGTCTCGCTCATAAACGGGCGAAGCACAAATCCATCCGCTGCTTCCTGCTCATACCATTTTTGCATTTCATTCGCTACGTGCTCAGGTGTTCCTGAAAATGGCGAACGCGGCAAAATTGTTTCAAGCGCGACCTCTCTTAACGTTAACTTTCGAGCAGCCGCCGCTTGTTTAATTTTATTTGTAGTACTTTGAAAAGCATTTGCTCCGATATCTCCCAGCTCTGGAAACGGTGCGCCTACGTCAAATTGCTGAAAGTCATAATCATCAAAAAAACGAGCTAAATATGTAATGGCATGATTAATTGGAATTAAAGCGGCAAGCTCTCCATATCTTCTTTCTACATCTTCCTCGCTATCTCCTATAATTAAATCAATACTTGGAAAAATGAGAAGCTCTTCAGGATTTCTCCCATGATTTCTTGCTCTATTTTTCATATCTTGATAGAATGCCTGCGCTTCTTCTAGTGTATGTGCATTGGTGTAAATGGCATCCGCATTTTCTGCGCCAAATCCTCTTCCTTTTTCTGATGACCCGGCTTGAAACACAACCGGATGTCCCTGCTTTGAACGAGCAATATTTAACGGCCCTTGAACTCGAAAGTGCTTGCCTTTAAATCCAAGCGTATGCATTTTCTTTGGATCAAAAAACTGACCGGTTTCTTTTTTATAGGTAAAAGCATCATCTTCCCATGAATCCCACAGCCCTTTTACTACGTCGAGATGCTCTTTTGCAATTTCGTATCGTTCGCTGTGGTGAGGAAGATGTCCTCTGCTGTGATTGCGCGCTGCCCCTTCTTGCGGAGAAGTGACTAAGTTCCATCCTGCTCGCCCGCCGCTGATATGATCAAGAGACATCAGCTGACGAGCGATGGTAAAAGGCTCACTGAAACTTGTTGAAACCGTCCCAACTAGTCCGATGTGACTCGTAGAAGCAGCGAGAGCTGACAGCAGTGTAATTGGCTCAAAACGATTTAAAAAGTGAGGAATAGACTTTTCAGATATCGCTAATCCATCCGCAATAAAAACAAAGCTGAACAGTCCTTTTTCTAATATACGCGCTTGTTTCTTATAAAACGCAATATTAATGCTCGCATCAGGCTCTACGTCCGGATGTCTCCATCCGTCCGTCGTATTTCCAAGCCCTTTAATATTTGCTCCTAGCTTCAGCTTTCTTTTTTCACTCAACGTATACTTCCTCCTTTTTACGACAAATAAAAAAGAGATGCTTTGATTGTTCAAAGCATCTCCAGTCGTCTGGTCGATTGTTTTTAAATAGCTGTTTATTTAGAGAAAATAGCTGTTGACCTCTCATTTATTTAGCTTATTTGAATAGTATACTCACTATTCCTATAAGTCAAGTTTGCTTTTGGTTCAAATAGATGATTTCTTCCTTCTTTAGTTAAACTTAATTACGATTTCATTTCTTTTAAATTCCTTAAAACTCACTTTGACTATCGGAATAACCGGTGATATAACTATATGTACATTCAGCATCCATACCGCCTGTCAGGCTACTGAAGGCTCTTATTTTCTCTTCAACTTGAAGAGGGATAAGGGCCTTTGGCATTTAAGGAGGTGAATGTTTTACTCAGCTCATTTATTTTCACTACTTAACTAAGGAGGCGTTACATATGAGTTTGCAATTTGCTTATTGGGCCCCGAACGTAAGCGGAGGCCTTGTCATTTCCAACATTCCTCAAAAAACAGAGTGGTCATTTGAAGCAAACAGCCGGTACGCACAAATTGCCGAGCAGGTAGGCTTTGATTACGTTCTCTTGCAAACTAGGTTTTTTGCAAGCTACGGCGCTGAAAATCAACTAGAAGCTGCGACTCTTGCTTCTGCACTGGCCGCCACTACTAAAAAAATCAACATTATTACAGCAGTTCTTCCGGGGTTATGGCATCCCGGCGTATTTGCTAAAATCATTTCGACTATTGATCATATCAGCAGCGGGCGCGTCTCCGTGAACGTGGTAAGCGGCTGGTTTAAAGGCGAATTTAACGGCTACGGCGAACCGTGGCTAGATCATGATGAGCGCTACCGCCGTTCTGAAGAATTTATTAACGTGCTTCGAGAACTTTGGAAAAACGAAACGACCACGTTCAAAGGAGACTTTTACCGATTAAATGACGCACCATTAAAACCAAAGCCTCTTCAGCCGCCGAAAATATTTCAAGGAGGAAACTCTAAAGCTGCGCGTGAAATGGCAAGCCGGGTATCAGACGTCTATTTCATGAACGGCAACTCGATTGAAAACTTAAAAAATCAAATTAAAGACGTAAAAGCAAACGCAAACGGCCATGATATTCAATTTGGCGTAAACGGGTTTGTCATTGTCCGTGAAACAGAAGAAGAAGCAAAACAAGTGCTAAAAGAAATTGTTCTACAAGCAGATAAAGAAGCCGTTGAAGGGTTTGAAAGTCAAGTGAAATTTGCAGGCAAAGCTTCTCCTCAAGGTGAAGGCATGTGGGCAAACTCTTCGTTTGAAAACTTAGTTCAGTATAATGATGGTTTCCGAACTGGCCTTATCGGAACAGCCGAACAAGTCGCCAATCAAATTATCGAACTGAAAAAAATCGGTGTGGATATTATTTTGACAGGCTTTTTACATTATGAAGAAGAAATCAAAACGTTTGGCGAAACCATTATTCCGCTCGTAAGACAAAAAGAACAGGAACTAAAAGAAAAAGCGGGTGCATTATAAATAGTTTATCGTAACGAACATTAAAATTTTTGGAGGTATGTTATGTCAATCGAAGTTTCTGCACGTCCTGTATACAATCAATCAACGCGCGCTTATTACGCATCTATTCGGGAGAAAATTGCTTCTCTCGTAGATGAAGTGATCCGGCCTAATGCAGCCCGTACAGATGAAGAAGGCGTTTTTCCACGAGAAAATTTAGAAGCGCTTATTAAAGCAGGCTGGGGAAATATTCTTGTACCAAAAGCATACAGCGGCCTAGAACTTGATCACGTGGCTTTTGCGATTGTAGCTGAGGAAATTGCAAAAGCTTGTGCTTCTACTGCTTTAGTTTACGTGATGCATGTCGGAGCGATTCAAACTATTACGCTGTACGGAAACGACGATCAAAAGAAACGCTGGTTAAAACCAATTGACCAAGGGCTGATTGGTACGTACTCTACAAGTGAAAAAGCCTCAGGAGGACACTGGTGGTGGTACAACTTCAGTCAAGCGCAGCGAAATGGTGAAGATTATGTAGTTAATGCTGAC
Organism: Priestia megaterium; assembly: GCF_009497655.1. Taxonomy (NCBI): domain Bacteria; kingdom Bacillati; phylum Bacillota; class Bacilli; order Caryophanales; family Bacillaceae; genus Priestia; species Priestia megaterium. Next base: position 3,199,381 of record NZ_CP023317.1, read on the forward strand.
AAATCGTTTACTACGAGCGCCGGGCAAGCTGATTTTTATATCGTCCAAACACGCGGTCCTGAAGCACAAGAAGCAACTGATATTAGCTTTTTTATTGTAGACGGAAAATCAGACGGCATCACTGCAAGTCCGTGGGAAGCGCTGGGCGTTCGCGGTAATCACAGCGGTCCGATTTCTTATAAAAATGTACACGTGCCAAAAGAAGATCTTCTAGGCAGTGAAGAAACAGGGAAAGAAATCGTCTTAAACGGCGTTTCCCCTATTTATTTAATTGGCCTTGGTTCTGCTTGGCTTGGCGTAGCGGAACATGCGCTAGAGCTTGCGGTTAACCATGCAACGCGAACGATTCACCGTGATTTTAATAACCAGCTTAGCGACTATCAAGTCATTCGCCAGCAGATTGCCGAAGCAAAAGTGCTCATTGAAAGCACAAAACCATGGCAAATTGACTTGGCAGAACAGCTTGATATTTTACAAGCTGAACAAAAAGCACAAGGTATCCTTACCCTCCCGCTGACTGAATTTAAAGTGCACGCTTCAGAAGTAGCCAACAAAGCAACGCGAATTGCATTGGATGTAAGCGGCGGATATGGCTATAAAAAAGGCCCTATTGAACGTTTGTTCCGGGATGCCAGAGCGGGCATTGCTATGGGCCCTTCTAATAATATTGCCAGAGAATGGATCGGAAAGAACCTTGTAGGGCTTCCTCTTGAACTTTGGATTAAAGGCGGAGAGTAAAGTTTAATATCATAAAAAAGAGGATCTTTTATAGAGATTCTCTTTTTTAATTTTTTAACGTAATGACTACGCTCCCTATTTTATGTCCGGTTTCTACATACTCATGAGCTTCTGGCACTTGTTCTAAAGAGTAGCATCTATCAATCACTGATTGGATCTGTCCTTCTTCCATAAGTTTTTTAAGAAGTAATAAATCTTTCGTCTGCACTTTGGCAATTCCTTGCCCTTCGACCGAAACAAAGCGTCCATTTAAGGCTAACGCTTCCTTGCACTGATTTTTTGTGATTTTCCCAACGGCATCAAAGATAAGATCGTATCTTTCTTGTTTTTCAGTAAAATCTTCGTTTTGGTAGTCGATGACGCGGTCTGCTCCTAAAGACTTTACTAGTTCATTATTTTTAGCACTGCACACGCCTGTCACTTCAGCTCCGTAATAGTTAGCAAGCTGTACAGCGGCAGTTCCTACGGCACCTGAAGCACCGTAGATAAGCACTTTTTGCCCGGCATGAATGTTTCCTTTTCTAAAAAAATGCAGAGCCGTCGTGCCGCCGAAAGAAATAGAGGCGGCTTCTTCATAGGTTACATTCTCTGGCTTTACGGCTATTGTCCCCTTTTCTGGTAAGCAGATATATTCCCCATATCCTCCGAACTTCATACCTGTCATTGCAAACAGCTGGTCGCCTTTTTTGAAACGCGTTACGTTCTTTCCGACTTCCTCTACTTCTCCGGCCAGTTCTACGCCTAGTATTGATTTTCTAGGCTTTCGTAACCCCAAAACTATTCGCATTGGAAGCCACAATAGCAGTGGACTATTAAAGCTCCTCACTCTGCAGTCGCCCGATGTGACCGTGGTGGCATGAACTTTTATCAGTATTTCATTCTCTTTTGGAATAGGCTTTTCCACTTCTTGAAGCTGAAGAACATCCGGTTTACCATACTTTGTACATACCATTGCTTTCATAACAGCTCTCCTTTTTCCTTAGAGTTCAGCGTATGTTTATAAACTATGCTCAGCCAGTGCTATTCTGTACATTTTAAAAAGAAACCCTATGAATCTACTAACATATATGGTAAATAAAAGGATATTACTATAAAATGAGTATAAAAACAGAAAGTGTGGTAAGTACGGTTGTTTAAACTTCTTTTAATTGAAGATGATGTAACGCTGTTTAACGAACTGAAAGAGCGGTTGGAGCAATGGTCATATGATGTTTACGGCATCCGTAATTTCAGTAACGTTATGCAGGAGTTTAGCGAGGTAAAACCTGATTTAGTGATTATGGATATTCAACTGCCGAAGTATGACGGATTCCACTGGTGCAGAATGATTCGCTCTCACTCAAAAATTCCTATTATCTTTCTATCTTCACGAGATCACCCTTCTGATATGGTGATGTCTATGCAATTTGGAGCCGACGACTTTGTGCAAAAGCCGTTTCATTTTGATGTGCTTGTAGCAAAAATACAGGCCCTTCTCCGCCGCGTCTATAATTACAGCGTTGAACAAGTAAACCTTCTTTCGTGGCAAGGCGCAACGATCGATTATGAAAAAAATAAAGTATCAACGGAATCTAAAGCTATTGAGTTAACCAAAAATGAAATCTTTATTTTAAAATGCTTAATACATAAAAAGAATACGATTGTAAGCCGAGATGAGCTGATTAATAGTTTGTGGGAAGATAAACGGTTTATCAGTGATAATACCCTAACGGTAAACGTCAATCGCCTGCGAAAAAAGTTAGATGAAATTGGACTAGGAACTTTTATTGAAACAAAAGTCGGTCAAGGCTACGTAGCGATTGAAGAGGAACGCTATGATTAAACTCTTTATTCGCGAGCGTCTAAGCTGGATTCTTTTCTTTTTTATGATGCATCTTTTAATGCTTTTTATCGCTTATATTGATAGCTCCATTCCGCTGTCTTCGATTCTTTATATCGTGTTTTTATCATCGATTATCTTTCTTATTTTCTGCGTCTTCCGCTATCAGAAAGAAACGAAATTTTACCAAGGGTTAAAAGATGAAGAGGATTTCTTTGATTCTTCTACTCTTTCTCATCCGCTGCGCCCCTTTGAAAAGATTGTTCAGCGAAATCTGATGCAACAATTAGAACAGGCGAAAAAAGATGCGGTGCAAACTCAGCTGCACGTGACGCAGGAAAAAGATGAAATGTTAGCTTGGATTCACGAAATTAAAACGCCGTTAACTGCAATGCATTTAATAATTGAACGCTTAGAAAATCGAGAAGTTAAAGCAAACTTGACGTTCGAGTGGCTCCGTATTCACTTTTTACTTGATCAACAGCTGCATCAAAAGCGCATTTTCTTTATCGAAAATGATATGTATATTGAACATCTGGATTTAGAGTCCCTTATTTTCACTGAAATCAAAACGCTACAAGCTTGGTGTATGCAAAAAAATATTGGGTTTGATGTGGACATACAGGCAGGACGTGTACTGTGTGACGCAAAGTGGCTTTCGTTTATTATGAGACAGCTCTTAACAAACGCAGTCAAGTACAGTGAAGCATCTGACGTAATGATTAGAAGCTATAAGCACCATGGTCAAGTGTACGTCGAGGTAAAAGACAGCGGACGCGGCATTTCTCCTCAAGATATGCCGCGCATTTTTGAGAAAGGTTTTACCTCAACCACTCAGCATGAAGACAGCCGTGCCACAGGTATGGGTTTGTATCTCGCTCAAAAAGCTGCGCACGCTCTTTCTATTCACATTGGTGTGAAGTCAGTTCTTAACGAAGGCACGACGTTTACGCTTGCCTTTCCTAAATCAAATGATTTTGTTGATATGAAAAGCATGTGACAAAAATGTCACATGCTTTCGTCATTTGTTCGGTGAATCAAAGGAAAACGCAAGGCTCTTTTTTTATAATAAACGTATCAGATCAAAGGAGTGAATACATATGAACATATTAGAAGCTACTAATATTCATAAAAGCTACGGAAATAAATTTAATAAACAAGAAGTATTAAAAGGTGTAGATATTACCATTATGAAAGGAGAATTTGTAGGAATTATGGGCGCTTCCGGCTCAGGTAAAACCACGCTTCTGAACGTGCTTTCCTCGATTGATAAAATCAACGGGGGAACCATCAAAATTGAAGGAAATGAAATTAGCAGAATGAAAGAAAAGCAGTTAGCAAACTTCCGAAAAACACATTTAGGCTTTATTTTTCAAGACTATAACTTGCTCGATACACTGACAGTCAAAGAAAATATCCTCTTGCCTCTTTCTGTTGTAAAAACTCCTTCAGCAGTAGCTCACAAAAAATTTGACGCGCTAGCCAAACAGCTCGGCATCTATGAGCTCAAAGATAAATATCCAAATGAAATTTCGGGCGGACAAAAGCAGCGTACTTCTGCTGCAAGAGCCTTTATTCATGAGCCAAGTATGATTTTTGCTGACGAACCAACCGGTGCACTTGACTCAAAAGCAGCTAGCGATTTGCTAAACAAACTGACCGAGCTTAATGACAAAAGAAGCGCAAGTATTGTGATGGTAACGCATGACCCAGTGGCAGCCAGCTACTGCAGTAAAGTGATTTTTATAAAAGACGGACAAATTTATACGCAGCTGTATAAAGGGGATCAAACGCGAAAAGACTTCTTTGAAGATATTATGAAAACTCAAGGTGTACTAGGCGGAGTGCAAGATGAATATTAATCAGCTCGTCTTCCGCAACTTCAAAAAGAATGTAAAAAACTATTATCTGTACGTTTTTGCACTGGTTTTCAGCGCAGCTTTATATTTTGCTTTTGTCACGCTTCAGTACGATCCTGCTCTTGATGCAACCAAAGGCTCCATCAAAGGAGGAGCAGGGATCCGGGCCGCTTCTGTTTTACTTGTAGCCATTGTTTCTATCTTTCTATTATATGCAAATACGATTTTTATCAAACGGCGCAGTAAAGAAATTGGCTTATTTCAGCTAATTGGCATGACCAAAACAAAAATTTTCCGTATTTTGACCGTTGAAAATTTTATGCTGTATTTTGCCTCACTGATTGTCGGCATTTTAATTGGGTTTTCGTTTTCAAAAGTAATCATCATGATTTTATTTAAAATCACCGATACAAAAGGCATTGCCAAGCTTCATTTTTCAGAAGAAGCCTTGATTCAAACGCTGATTGTGTTCGGAGTCATCTATTTGTTAATTATGACGATGAACTATCTTTTTATTAAAAGACAGACCATTTTAGCCCTATTCCGAGTTACTTCATCTACAGAAGGCAAAACGAAAAAAATTAGTATATTTGAAATTATTATTGGAATTCTTGGCATGATCTTTATTGTTTCCGGCTACTATATTTCTGCTAAATTGTTTGACGGATCTTTTACAAGCATGAATGCTTTGTCAATCGCAATGGTGTCTATTTTAGCTTCAGTTATCCTCGGAACCTATTTGTTTTATAAAGGCTCAGTTCGCTTTTTATTAAATCTTGTGCGAAAAAGCAAAAAAGGCTATTTGTCGATTAACAATGTATTATCTCTTTCTTCTATTATGTTTCGGATGAAATCAAACGCACTGTTGCTGACGGTTATTACAACCGTATCGGCTCTGGCTATTGGCCTATTGTGCTTGAGCTATATCTCTTATTATTCTGCTGAAAAGTCGGCCGAAGATTATGTGCCTAACGATTTTTCGATCAACAATACAAAAGACGCTGCTTCGTTTAAAGCCGCGCTGGATCGAAAGAAAATAGCATATACGGAAAAAAAGATCGACGTCATCCAAGTAAAAGCAAACGTAAAAAACATCTCAGAAAACACTTTTGAAAATACCATGGTGGACTCGTCAGCAATGACTCTTCCAATGATTAGTGAAAAATCCGTTAATGGTGTAGAGATAGCTCCAAACGAAACATTATTTACCGGCTATAACGATGTACTTCAAAGAACAGCAGGATTTAAAGACTCAGGACAAATTGAGCTTAAAGGAAAACGAGAAGTAATTCCGCAAAAATATGTAGGGTTGGATCGAAAGTTCCTGCTATCCACTTATTTTACAGGAGGCGGTTTACCTACTGCGATTGTAGACGATTCCATATTTAATAAGCTTAAGCACGATGCAGATCCTTCTATTCAAAAAGAATCATCTGTCTATACAGGAATAGACATAACAAAAGAAGCTAACATAAAAAAAGCAAATCAAATTTTTGCAAAGATGACTTTTAGAGATAACAGCTTAAATGATTCGCGTATGGAAACGGTAGTAAGCCAAAAACAAGGTATGGGTCTAATTATGTTCATTGTCGCTTTTCTAGGACTGGCCTTTTTAATCACGTCAGGGTGCATTCTTTACTTTAAACAAATGGACGAAAGTGAAGATGAAAAGCCAAACTATACGATTCTTAGAAAACTCGGCTTCACTGAAAATGATTTACTAAAAGGCATAAAAATAAAGCAGCTTTTTAATTTCGGCATTCCGTTAATCGTAGGCTTGCTTCACAGCTATTTTGCCGTACAATCCGGCTGGTTCTTTTTTGGGACAGAGCTTTGGACACCTATTATTATCGTCATGATTGTCTATACGTCCCTCTACTCTATTTTTGGTATTTTATCCGTTCTTTACTATAAAAAAATTATTAAAGAAGCTCTTTAAAGATAAAAAGCACAAGCTGTAGCTTGTGCTTTTTATCTTTAAATGCCATTAATTGCTGGCGTTTTCTCTATTTTCCGCACTGGCTGCATGCAAAAAATTTTCTAACCGCTTTTTGACAAACGGCCATTCGTCATCGATTATACTGAAGATGACCGAATCTCGTACGTATCCACCTGGTAAAACCATATGTTTTCTGCTAATGCCTTCTTGCGTGGCACCTAACCGTTTAATAGCCGCTCTAGACCGCTTGTTTCGCACATCCGTTTTGAACTGAACGCGGTGAAACTTCAGCTCTTCAAAACAGTATTTTAATAATAAATACTTACATTCCGTGTTGACTCGAGTTCGCCACACGGATGGATGGTACCACGTCCACCCTATTTCCACGCTTTTGTTAGGAAGTGATATATCTAAAAATCTTGTGCTTCCTATAATCAAATGTGACTCTATATCAAACACAGCAAAAGGCAGCTCTCTTCCTTCCTGCTTTGCTTTTAAAGCACTTTCAATCAGTTGTTTCATATCCCTTAGACGATGAACTTTTACCGGGAGATGCTCCCAAATTTCTTTCGGTTTTGCAGCTTCATAGAGTTCTTGCTCATGCATTTTTTCAAGCGGCACTAGCTTTACCGCTGTTCCTACAAGCTCACCTGACTTTAGCATAACCTCACTCCTTTTCTATATATCTAAAGGAAATGTTAATACATGTATATGTACTGAAAAAGGGTCAGTTTCTGCTTATTGTAAGGTATCACTTTCAGCATATACAGCTAGTAATCAGCTAAGTGTTTTTTGAGAAACTCACTCATTGTTTGGAAGGCTTGGTCCGCTGCTTCTTTATTAAAGGCTTGTGAAAAAGGATTCATAAACCCATGAAAGCCATGAAACGTTTTAATTTCCAAAAGCGGCTCTCTTTTTTGCTCTAGTGAGTTTATTAAACAGTCTACATCAAATGTTTGCTCCTCAGCGGAAAAAATAAGAAGAGTTGGACACACAGGACGTCTATTTATATAGTCTCTAATGCGCGATCCGTAACAGCCAATCACGAAGTCACACAAATTGTTTTCACTGCATAGCCACGATATTGTGGCTCCTACACTAAATCCTATGACCCCTACTTCTTCATATTCTTGCTTTAGCTGAATTAACATGTTATTGATTTGTCTTGAACCCTCATCAATACCGATGTTTTGAACAAAGTTTTGATAAGCCATGTCCTCTTCTTCATAACGATAAGGAACGTCTTTGGATAATAAGTTAGGACAGATAATATCTGCCTCTAACTTAGACAATTTCTCTTTCATAAACTTCATATGATCGTTTACACCGTATATTTCATGAATTAATAAAATTGCTTTATTTGATTTTTCCATACCTTTTTACAAAACAGTCGTTTCCCTTGTCAGTTCACGATGCAATACGTCTCCCATGCGCTTCATGCCTTCAACGATTTGTTCAGCAGACATATTCGAGTAATTCAAGCGCAGCGCGTTGTTTCTTGTACCGTTTGGAAAGAAAGGAGTTCCCGGCACGCAGGCTACGTTATTTTTTAGACATTCTGAAAAGATATGTGCTGAATCGATTCCTTGGGGCAGCTCTACCCAAATAAACAATCCGCCTTCTGGCTTACTGTAAGACAAATTCTCCGGGAAAAATTCTTCAATGCACGATAACATTTGCGTACATCGCTCTTTATATACGGCTTTAATTTTTTGAATGTGCACTTCGATATCGTAAAGCTCCATGTACTTAGCCGTTACGCGCTGAGCAAAGTTGTCCGTATGCAAGTCAGCCACTTGCTTAAACGCTACGTACTTATCAATGAAAGCTTCGTCTGCACACACCCAGCCGATTCGAAGACCTGGTGCAAAGATTTTAGAGAATGTGCTGATGTAAATAACTCTGCCTTCTGTATCAAAATGCTTGACGGGCGGAAGGGTTTCTCCTGCAAATCGTACGCCTCCGTATGGATTGTCTTCTACAATCAGCACGTCGTATGCATTCGCAAGCTCGATCATTCGCTGACGTCTTTCTCGCGTTAAGGTGCGTCCTGTAGGGTTTTGAAAATCTGGAATTGTATAGATAAATTTAGCATGCGGATTTTCTCGAAGTTTTTTCTCCAGCTCTTCCATAATCATTCCGTCTTCGTCCATATCTACTTCTACAAACGTTGCATTGTAAGATTTGAAGACGTTTATGGCTGCTAGGTACGTTGGACTTTCACAGATTACCACGTCTCCGTCATTAAGAAACAGTCTTCCTGTAAGATCGATTGCCTGCTGAGATCCGGACGTAATTAAAATGTTCGAAACAGTGGACTCGATGCCAATATGCTTCATTCGTGTAGAGATGGCTTCTCGCAAAGGAATATACCCTTCAGTTGTACTGTATTGAAGCGAAGCGGCTCCGTCTTCATTTAATACGGCGCGGCACGCCTCGTTCATTGCTTCAACGGGAAACAGTTCTGGAGCCGGAAGTCCTCCTGCAAACGAAATGACTTCTGGTCGTTCCGTGACTTTTAAGATTTCGCGCGTTTCAGAGGATTTTACAAGACTAGCTCGTTCGGCAAATTTATCTTTCATTGATGATCATTCCTTTTTTAGATTTTAAACTTTTAACATTAATTATTCGAATAGTCAGAAAAATAACTGTGGACAATTACCTTTATGAAATCAGACAGTTACCGTGCAAGATGCCTTTTTAACAGACAACTAGCATGTGCGTCCTCTCTGACTCTCCCTTTCTCCTTTCAATATATATTTTTCTTATTCCCTATCTGTAATACAATTCAAAGGTCGTACGATAAATGTGGCCTTATATTTAATGTATGTTAAAAAGGATAACATAAAATTCAAATAAATAAACAATAAATTCTACAAATTCTTAATTTTTTATACAAATATATTTATCTCACTAAACGATTCTTCAAAATCATTCCTTTTATATATGTGTCAAAGAAGTTCATGGCGCAATTATAGACCTAAAATTTAACATTTTCTATTGACTATTTATATCATTAAATGATATAAGGAGGTTGAATATGCCGCGAAACGATTCATTAGAGACGGGGGAACTTACCGACACGTCTTACTACATCTTAGTGTCCCTCATAGAAGCAAAACACGGGTATCTTATCATGAAAACCATTGAAGATATGACCAATCAACAGTTTTCGATTGGACCTGCATCTATGTACACTACAATTAAAAAACTTCTTGCAGCTGAGTTAATCATGCTTTATGGCGAAAGCAAAGACAAAAAGAAAACGTATGTTGCAACGGAAAAAGGAATTCAGTTTTTAAAAAAAGAAATTCAGCGCCGCAAAGAAATGATTAAGCACGCTGAAGATATTTTAGGAGGTTTATAAATGAAAAAGACAAAATACATACTGAGCGGCGGGACTGCTTTTGCCGAAAAAGAAGATTTACAAAAGCTCAGCGACTATGCAAAAAAAGGCTGGCTTTTAGACCGTTGGGCTCTTTTTGGATATACATTAAAAAAAGGAAAGGCTCAAGAGCTTCAATATTCACTAGATTTTCAAGAACATGCAGATGATGAATATTTTTTGCTTTTTAAAGAAGCCGGATGGCAGCACGTTTGTTCAACAGGTCATGCTATGCATATTTTCAGCGCATCTCCGGGAACAAAACCTATTTATTCCGATGTAGAAACGATCATTGACAGATACGAACGAGAAAAGCGTTCTGTAGGAAAAGCAGCTCTATCTATTCTTGTCGCGATGGTGTTTCTGCTGCTTTTTGACGTTATGAGCTTATACGGCTGGCTTCCGGAAGCAGTAGGTACAATAAGCGAGATTTTATTAGCGATTTCAACAGTAATTTTAGTATTTCCAGGACTTCCTTACCTTGCGTATCAGCGTAAGCTAAAAAAGCTTAGTAACATCTAAAGAGATTCCCTTTTCATTGACCTGCCGTATAAAACTCGTTATAATCCTTATTAACTCGATAAGATTTAAAGGTTTTAGTACAGGAGTGATGAAAAGTGAAATGGCTTCATTTTCTGTTTAATGAACGATGCCCAAAATGCAAGCAAGTGTTAAATACATCAAAATCTAACGCACTTCACGCTACTGTTGTGAAAGTGTGTCCGTCTAACCACTATCAAAAAGAATTTCATCCTGCGCTTGAAACGTATGTGGAAAGTGATGAAGTGCTATAAAAAAAGCTATGGGAATCCATAGCTTTTTATAGTAGCCCCCACCAAATCTTAATTGCCGTTGCTAGAATCAAACCGGCAAGGATCCACTGAAGCACTTTTGTATTCATTTTCTGACCAACTTTTGCACCGACTGGAGAGGCAATTAAACTTGCCGCAACTAAAATAAGTGCCGGTATAAATGGGACTTGATGGGTCACCAGCTTTCCAACCGTTGAACCAATGGAAGAAATAAAGGTAACGGCTAGTGAAGTTGCGATGGTTATTCGAGTTGGAATTTTAAGCACCACAAGCATCACAGGAACTAAAATAAAGGCTCCTCCTGCTCCTAACACGCCTGCTACGGCTCCGATAAGCAGTGATAAAATAGAAGCTAATCCTTTATTGAATTGAAGTTCGCCTTCTTTTATCTCATCTACATTTTTCTTTGGAATAAACATCATAACAACCGCAATAAGAGCTAAAACTCCATATACAACATTTAATCCTTGTTCACTCATATAATGTGAGAGGTAGCTTCCAAGCATGCTCCCAATTAGAATATTGCTGCCCATGTATAAAATTAATGATTTGTTTAAAAATCCGCTTTTTCGATACGCCCATACGCCGCCTAATGTCGCAAAGAATACTTGAATGGCTCCTGCACCTGAGACGTGATGAGCTGTTAGTGCTCCTACTCCTACTAATGGAGGAATATACAACAGCATCGGATAATTAATAACAGACCCGCCAATACCGACCATACCGGAAATGAACGACCCAATAAATCCAATAAGAAAAAGCGTGATGATAAATGTAAGATCCATCTATAGTCGCTCCGTTTCATATAAGGAAAGGGTACCTTTTACAAGAGATACCCTTTTCGTCTATTATTTCTTATCCTTTTTTAATCCAAAATTTAAGAACGTCGCCTTCTTCTGTATGAAGAAGCTCGTGACCGCCAGATTTTGCCCAGGCTGCAAGGTCGTTTTTTGCCCCTTTATCCGTTGCGTGAATTTCTAACACTTGACCTGCTTCTAGTTCATTCATTGCTTTTTTTGTTTTAACAATCGGCATTGGACATGCCATCCCTTTTGCATCTAGTACTTTATTTGATTCCATTTCTCTCTCTCCTTTGTTTAGGTTTTAGCGAATCGCACAGCGGTTTGGTCCAATTTCCATTTCACGCTGTTTTTCTTCATCTGGGCTTACTTTTCCCATGTTGGTTTCACGAATTTCTTGATACGCATTTGGCTGCGGCGGTAAATTATCTGTTACTAAGTGTCTGAACTCTGCTTCGTCTTCAATATTTAATCCGTGATTTTCCGCAAACAACGTACCTAACTTTTCAGCTACGCTGCCGTTGTCATTTAGCTCATCAATAATCATAAAGTGAGCTGGTAATACGATTAACTCATCTGACAATGCTTTATAGCGTGTATAAAGCGTCTCGCGCAAATCGCCTACCCAGTCTTCAGCCATACCAGCTAAATCAGGACGTCCAATTGAATCGATGAACAAAATATCACCTGAAAGCAAGTATTGATCGTCTACGATAAAAGAAGTTGATCCAATCGTATGACCCGGTGAATAAAGCGGCTGAATCGTAATGGTTGTGTTACCAATCACGACATCGCTGCCTTCTTCTAAAGCCTTGTAGTCAAACATCACTTCTTCTGCATCTTTTGGAGGTAGCCAGTACGCTGCATTTGTTGCTTCCGCAATGACTCTTCCTCCTGAAATGTGATCTGCATGAAGGTGCGTATCAAACACGTGCTTAACAGTGACACCAAGTTCTTTGGCAAAGTTGATGTACACATCTGCCATACGCGTCGCGTCAATAATAGCAGCTTCCCCGTTTGATACGATCATATAAGATAAGCACCCTTTACCGATACGAACAAACTGATAAATTTCTCCGCCGTCTTTTAAATCGCCAACTTTAACAGGCTCTAAGTACTCACTCCACGCTTTCATACCGCCTTTAAGGTACGATACGGTAAGACCAGCTTCTGAAAGCATGTCAGCTACCATCACGGATGAACCTTCTTTAGCACAGACAACTAACACTTCTTTATCAGAAGGGATTTTTTCTAAGATTTCTTCTACTCCGTCTAAAAGATCGAAGTATGGAACATTTAAATGCTGAAATTGATGACCTTCAATTTTCCAATCGCTAAAATCACTTTCGTTACGAACGTCCAAGATAAATAACGCTTCTTTATTGATAATTTTAGATGTAACTTCTTTTGCAGTAAGTACATGTACTGTCATATTAAAATACCTCCTTAGGTATATGAACTATCAAAATTTTTTAATCCATTATAATCGATTGGTTATTCTACTTTACCCGTCCAGTCACGCATACCGGGAACCACGTTAATTAAATGTTTAAATCCTTGCTTTTTCATTGTTTGTCCTGCCATTTCACTTCGTCTTCCAGAGTGGCAAATAATATAAATTTCATCTTCTTTATTTAACTCATTGAAACGTTTTTCTACTTCACCAAGCGGAATATGAACTACGCCTGGAATATGAGCTTTATCGTATTCTTCTACTTCACGAACGTCTAAAATATGAAGATGTTTATCATTTTCTACTTTTTTCGCAAATTCTTCTAATGAAATTTCAGGAATTGGCGTTACGTTTTCTTCAGCTCCGCCTTTACGAAGAAAGTGGTGAAGAACGTCACCTGCTGCCTCGGTACCTAAATACTCATGACCTGTGCTTTTTGCCCACGCTTGTAAGTCAGCCGTAGAGCCTTTATCCGTTGCTTGAATTTCTAGCACTTGACCTGCTTCTAATTCATTCATTTTCTTCTTTGTTTTTACGATTGGCATTGGACATGCTAACCCTTTTGCATCTAATATGAAGTTTGCTTGCATCATTTCTTTTTCCTCCTTGGTTTAAATACTAGTAGGGGTATATTTTTATCTAAAAAAATTAGACCGTTTCCCCTTTCCACTCCATCATGCCGCCGGTCATATTCGTTACACTGTAGCCTTGCTGCTCAAGAAAACGAGCTGCCATTCCGCTTCTGCCACCAGAACGACAGACAACAATATAATTCTTTGCTTTATCTAACTCATGCATACGGAATTCCAATAAAGGAAGCGGAATATTTAACGCATTTGGTATTTTACCTGTTTTTACTTCCTCTACTTCACGCACGTCTAAAATGTGAATTTGTTTTTGGTTCTGTACTAATTGTTCTACTTCTTGTGCTGCTATTGTCTTCACTCTGCGTCTCCTCCTTCTTGATTTATCTCCACGTATTCATGCCGCCTTTAACGTTGGTAATGGCTATAAAACCTTGCTTTTTCAACAGCTTACTTGCTTTCATACTTCTCATTCCGCTTTGACAAATAACGACTACTTCTCTGTCTTTTGAAAGCTGACCTGTTTGCGCTGGCAATTCTGATAAAGGAATGTTTCGAAACCCTTTAATATGTTTGGTACGAAATTCATGTGGTGTTCGCACATCGATAAACTGGTTATCTTTATTTTTTAACTTTGCTTTTAACTCCGTTGTGGCTATTTGCTGAATACCTTTTACTGTTGCAAAACGCTGATACAAAAACCACAGCAGAAAAACGATAATAAGCGCATTGACAATCATATTGACCCTCGCTTCATGAGTTATCTTTTAGATGAATAAGTTTACGTTTCCGTCTTCTGCGTCGGCTAAATACGCCGCTACGCCCGCATATTCAATATTATCTAACAGTTCTTTTTCCTGTAACCCTAGAAGATCCATCGTCATCGTACAAGCCACTAGCTTCACATCTTGTTCTTGTGCCATTTCGATAAGCTGCGGTAGCGTTAGAGCATTATGCTTTTTCATTACGTTTTTAATCATTTTAGGTCCCATACCTGCAAAGTTCATTTTAGATAAGCCCATTTTATCCGCACCGCGCGGCATCATTTTGCCAAACATCTTTTCTAAAAATCCTTTTTTCACCGGCACCATTTCTTCTTTACGAAGCGCATTCAATCCCCAAAACGTATGGAATATTGTCACTTCATGGTCATAAGCAGCCGCTCCGTTGGCAATAATATAAGCTGCCATCGCTTTGTCATAATCACCGCTAAATAATACAATTGTTGTTCGTTTCTTTTGTTCAGTCATGTTGTTCCTCCTCTTACCCCATGGGGTATATTTAATTCCAAAAAAATTAGCCTTTTTGAATGTAAAAGATAAATGTACTGCCTTCTTCTTTAAAATCAATAAGCTCGTGTCCTGTTGATTTTGTCCAAGCTGTTAAATCACTTTTAGCACCTTTATCTGTCGTTTGCACTTCTAATACTTGACCTGTTGTTAAAGTATCCATTGCCTTTTTTGTTTTGACGATTGGCATTGGACAAGCTAATCCTTTTGCATCTAAAACTTGATCAATTTTCATCGTATTTATCTCTCCTTTTTATATACATATACCTGTAAGGGTATATTATACTAAATAATGATATTCGTCAACCTTAAACAAGGTGACAATTATTAACGACTTTTCACTAACAGCTGTACAGCTTCTTTCACTAAACCTTCCGTTGGCTCTCCTTGCTGAAGGCTTTCTCTGACGCACTGCTCAAGATTGTTGCTCACAATAACTCCCATTGTGCGATCAATGGCACTTCTTGCAGCAGATAATTGAGTCACGACGTCTCGGCAGTCTTTTCCTTGTTCCATCATGCTAAGCACGCCTTTTAACTGCCCTTCAATTCGGCGCATGCGATTTTTCACTTGTTGATTATACTCCATAATCGAATACCCCTTTCTTTCCTTTACTTTTACACGCTGCTAACTCATAGCTGCGTACTTCAAAACCTTTTTTTCGTAAGAACCGTACGCCTAAATTTAACTCCACTCTATCTCCGGCAATCAGATGAACGCTGCCCTGTGGAATTTCTGAATAAAAGCGTTTGAGATACGCATACGGCATAACTAACCCCTTAGAATCATGAACTTCATGGTAATGGCGAATATCTACAATCGTTCGCCCAAGTTCTTTTGCTTCAGATTTCCGTATGCACTGTATTCCTTTAACAGGATAATAACGTCTGTATGCAATAAATAAAATAGCAAGCAACAATACTGCTATATAAAGCATAACAATCACCGCCTTGCTATCGAATTGATGTTGTTTACATACTCCATATTATACCCCTACAGGTATATTGTCAAGCGAGAAAATTATAGTTGATTTTGCTTATTTACATGGATCCTTTCATATGAACCAATCCACTTTATACAGCTTAGGAATCATGAATGTTTTCTTTAACCTGCTTTATTGTGTGTACCCCCTACCCTATAGATCAAACATACTTTTCCGTTTTCATGCATCACCTGGGCTCATATAAATGACTAGAAAATAAGCTTACTGTATCATTCACGTCTACACACAAAAGATCCAGTTCCCAAGGAGAACTGGATCTTTTGTGGTAAAAAGCTGATTAGCTTTGATGATAAATATTATGCCATTGATTCCACGAACTGTGTGGATGCTGCTGGTGCCACTGATTCCATGGCACATATGGATTTTGCTGATGCCACTGATTCCACGTACCGTGCGGATACTGCTGGTGCCACTGATTCCAAGGTGTGTATGGATGTTGTTGATGCCATTGATTCCATGTGCCGTGCGGATACTGTTTGTGCCACTGTTCCCAAGGTACATGTGGATGTTGCTGATGCCATTGATTCCACGTGCCGTGCGGATGCTGATGATGCCATTGTTCCCATGGAATATATTGTTGCTGTCCTTGATGCATGTTTCTTCAACTCCTTTTCCTTTGCCACATCATATGTTCTTTTTAGGATTTAGAGCTTATCTATTTTAAAATATATAGGCGTTTGATTAATTATGAATTACATAACACTTTTGTTTTTATATGGTAATATCAATATAAAACATCCAGGAGGATTTCAGTTGGTTAAAAACTTACCTTTATTAATGGCTATCTTACTTATAGGAGTAAGCTCTTCTCTTATAAGCGGAAGCATAAACTTATCTGGAAGTATAGAATGGATATTTTTTATTATTAGCCTTATTGCTAATATTACTGCCGTGATTGGTCTTTCTTTACACGTATTCCTTTACCTTCCTATGAAAAAAGCTGAGAAAAATCTAAAAGAAACGTTTAAATGAATATAAGCAAAAGAAGCAGATTTCTTATGAGAAGTCTGCTTCCTTTGTCAGCTTGTATTAAACTTGTTTTTTTCGACTTCTTTACACCAAAAGATGCATATAGCTCTTTATTCGGAAGGAGATGGAAATCTTGCTGCTTCGAAATGCGACACATTTTCTGTTGTGACAATTGTGCCGTCAACATTACTTTCCGCGAAGACTTCAACTCGATCTCCTTTTTCTAAATTGTAAATAGTAGAGACCGATACTACGTTAACAAATATAGTGTTTCCACCAAAGAAATCGTTATCAATTGCGATAACCGCCGTGCCGTTGACACGAATTTCTACGCGCGCTCGATAATCGACAGTCGTATCATTAGGAAGAAATCCAATTGTAGCAACAAGGGAATATACGCCATCTTTTTTGGGGCGAAAAACAGACGTAACGGGATTGTATTCATTTGCTAAATCAAACTGTTTAAACTGATAGGAAACTTTTACAGACGTGTTTGCTGATACTGGCTGATTTGTAAGGTTAAGAGCACGAAACGCTGAGTCTCTTGTATTTCCTTGCTTGTCTTGTGGACAAGAACTATGGTGATGTTTCTTAGAAGAATAAGATCTTTCTACATGATATTTATCATCTTTTTTAATCGTAATCATCCTTTCTTTGTGTGTCTATCTATTTTATTCATTCGCAGGAAAAATGCTTGGATGCTTGTTCTTTGACTCATAATTTTTAATAGAGGAAACGATAGATTTCTGAATTTCCCACAAAAAAACACCTTCTCATTTGAGAAGGTGTTTTGCAATTAACCTACAATATTATAACCAGCGTCCACGTGTACGATTTCTCCCGTTACGCCGCGTGAAAGGTGGCTCAGTAATACAACCGTCATGTCGCCAACTTCTGCTTGCGTTACGTTACGCTTAAGAGGTGCTTTTTCTTCAACATGGTGAAGAATTTGGTTAAAGTCAGAAATGCCTTTCGCTGCAAGTGTACGAATTGGGCCTGCTGAAATCGCATTTACGCGGATATTGTCTTTCCCTAAGTCTAATGCTAAGTATTTTACTGAAGACTCAAGCGCTGCTTTTGCTACGCCCATTACGTTATAGCCTTCAACTGCGCGCTCTGCACCAAGATAGCTCATCGCTACAAGAGAACCGCCTTCTGTCATAAGAGGTTTCGCTGCTTTCGCTACGGCGATAAATGAATAAGCGCTTGTATCTTGAGCAAATGCATATCCGCTTCTTGATGTATTGATGAACTCACCGTTTAAATCTTCTGAGTGAGCAAACGCAACAGAGTGAATCACTCCGTGAACTGTGCCTGCTTCTTCTCCGATTTTTTTGAAAGCTGCTTCAATACTTTCGTCGCTGTTTACGTCACATTCAGCAATTAATGATGCTTGAATTTCATTTTTTTCTAAAAGCTTGTTCAATTTTCCTAGTGAACGTTCTTTACGGTATGTAAAAATTAAGTTTGCTCCTACTTGATGAAGGGCTTTTGCAACACCCCAAGCAATACTTCTGTCGTTGGCAACTCCCATAATCACAATGTTCTTGTTCTTTAATTGTAATAAATCTTCCATATTATCCTCCAAAAAAAATTAGTCATCAATGATGACTAATAGGTAATTGTATAGCTTTATTATAGCACAAAGATGCTCTTAGTTCCTAAGAGTCTTATGAATTAACCGATTTTGCTTTATAAATAATCTCTTACTTGTCCGAATTTTGCAGCCATGCTTGCGTTGTTTCAGCAAATTTTTTAGCTGCAGGTGAAAGATGATAACGAGTAGCTAGACCAATTGAACGGTAGCTGTCCACTTGAAATGGAATCGCACGCAGCTCTTGCGGGATAGAATCCAAAAGCATTTCAGGTAAAATGCTAATGCCTAAGTGATACGTAATCATCGATAGGATAGCACTTTCATCCATTAATTCAAAGCGAATTTCAGGCTGAAGCCCCTGTTCTTCAAACAATTGCTTAATATCATGATATCCGCCGTATGTCGGCATAATAAACGGTTCTTTCTCTAAATCTTTAAATGAAACGTTTTTTTGATGATACAAAGCACTTTGATTTGATACGACACACAGCAGCGGGTCTTTTTTTAAAGGGATAATATGAAATTGACTTGAATGCGTAATGTTAATAAAACCGCAGTCTATTTCTCCACTTAGCAGCCACTGTTCAATTTCAAGATAATCGCCTTCTTTTAGCTGAATTTGAATGGCCGGATAGCTTTTTTCCATCAGCTGAATAATTTCGGGGAGCCACTTGGTGGATACGCTTTTAAAAATCCCAACTTTAATCGTTCCTTTTGCAAGACCTAAGAGACTGGCTGCTTCTTGATGAACTTTTTCACTTTCTTGCAGCACTTTCCGAATGGCAAGAAGCATCGTTTCGCCTTCTGTTGTTAAGGTAATACCTGATCTGTTTCGATTCACAAGCGAAAATCCAAATTCTGTTTCGAGATTTGTAATGGCATGACTGACCGCTGACTGCGTGAGTGCCAGCGCATCTGCCGCTTTTGTAAAGCTTTTCACTTCAGCTACTTTGTTTAAAATTTCATATTTCACTAAGCTCATTTTATCCCGCCTTAATATGAATTTAATTCATGTTCATCATTATAAAGATTCATTTTATTAATATCAAATTCCTTTGTATACTGTGAGTACATCATAAACAATGGAGGGTTGAACGTGAGTTACCGCACGCGAGCAAATATGATGATGGTTGGTGTAAATGTATTTTGGGGCATGTCGTACGTGTTTATGAAAATGGGGCTGGGTTCGCTCGGGTCATTTACTATCATTGCACTCAGATGTTTAATTGCTTTTTTGATTGCCGGACTGTTTTTCTATAAGCCTTTACTACATATCACGCGCAAAACGATTTTATCATCAGCTATTTTAGGCTTTTTACTATTTTCCGTTTTTTCGTTTGTCACGTTTGGCGTCAGCATGACGTCTGCTTCAAATGCCGGATTTCTTGTCAGTTTAACGGTCATTTTTGTTCCGTTGCTCAACTGTTTGTTAGTAAAGAAGCTTCCTTCTTGGCCGATTGGACTTGGAGTTATTGTTACCCTAACCGGTATAGGTGTGTTAACTTTAAAGCACTCCTTTCATATGAATACTGGTGATGTACTTTGCATCGGAACGGCGCTATGTTATGCCATTCATATTACCTTGACCGGCACGTTTACGAAAAATGAAAATCCAATTGCACTCGGCATTTTACAGCTAGGGTTTGCTGGATTATTTGCACTGACTTGCAGCTTTTTATTTGAACACCCCAGCATTCCAACTACGTTATCATCATGGATTGCGATTTTAGGTCTTGGCGTTCTTTGCAGCGCGATTGGATTCATTTGTCAAGCCATTGCGCTGCGCTACACAACTCCTACTCACACAGGACTTATTTTTGCAACAGAGCCTATTTTTGCTGCGCTGTTTGCCGTTCTCTTTTTGCATGAGCTGTTTACGCTTAAAGACCTTGTTGGTTCTATTATTGTGATTGCGGGGATTTTAATTGCTCAATTAGACGATTTGCTATTTAAAAAAAGAGTTCATTACCAAGAGACTTTGCCAAAGTAAAAGCCGCTAGATAAGAACCTAGCGGCTTTTGTTATGAAGCTAAGATATAAGATTTCTTATAGCAGCCCCAACACTATTTCCACTTTTCTTTTAATAGATGCTAGTATTTTTCAGACTACCTTGCTATTCTATATAAAAAAGTACGTCTAGGTGAACGACTGTGAAGCTTATTAAACGAATACTTTCAACTATTATTTCATCGATATGCGGCGGTGTGGTTTGCATCGAAATATTTGAATTAAATTCCCTTGGCTATACAAGTATAGTAGATTATTTATCGACTTTGCTTATTGGTGTGTATCTTACCGCTCCATTTATTATTATAGTAGGCATCCCTTGTTCAATAGCTATAGCAAACATCATGAAATACATAGCTTCATTTAAAATATTAATTGAACTAATCCTATATCTTCTTTTCGGTATCGTGGGAGCACTCGCCGTATTAACTTTATTTTTGCTAAGTGACGGAATATCGGCTTTTAGTCTCTTTCCGCGAATCCTTATTGTAACGTTGAGCTGCTCATTGCCGTTTGGGTTATCTTCTATACTCATAAACAAGCTATCTAAAAAGACGGTCTATTATACATAGACCGTCTTTTTAGATGCTTTGCTACAGACACATCGCTATCGTTCATTACACTAACCGATATGATTTTGCATAAAGGCTAAGCTTATACCTCATATGTATAAAACTTTTTATCTACGTTCATCACTGGGAAATTTGCAGGCAGCTTTTCTTTTTCTATATGTTGAAATCCATTTTTCTCATAAAATCGATGCGCAGCCCTATATTGTAACGTCGTTCCTAAGTATATTCTTTCCACTTCCCTCTCTTTTGCCCACGCGATGGCTGTATGCAATAAACGGTGAGCTGTTTTGAAGGTGGCTCCTCTATAAGGTTTGGCTACAAACATTTTCCGTAGCGCTACTTGACGGTGTCCAATGTCTATTAAAGCTACGCTTCCTACTGCTTTTTCGTTGCAAACAGCAACCCAAAAGTTTCCGTTGCCCTGTTGATAAAAGCTTTCGATTTTAAATAAATCGGGCTGATCTTTCTCCGTTATTGGAATGTGATATTCTTGCTGCTGAATAGGAAGAATTAAGTCCACTACTTCTTGTTGATACTTACTAGCATATGGCTGAATGATGATACTTTCACTCAAAACCTCCACCGCCTCTAATCAGTTTACTCCACCTTATTTTTGACTGTTTTTAATACTGCACAACCTATGTTCATTATAAAACCAATTACGGCACCTGCAAGAATCGATATCACACCTACAGCGATAAAATCGCCTTTAGTCGGCTGAAATAAATTCATGGAAAGCAGACCAAACATAAAAAGCATTGGAATAAGATAACTCAGCATCTTTTTCAACTTAGCACCTCATTTCCTTATTTCTATAAACCCTGTAACCATTTTATCGTATATTAATTTCCTATTTATTACAATCTTTATCTTCTTTCATGTTTTTATCAAAGAAATGAAAAAAAGTGCCTGCCTCTCGTTCCTTAGTAATTGAGAGACGGGCACTTTTTTATAAAACATGACTCGTTGCTTGTAAAAAGAACTGAGACTGTTCGTAGTTATATGTCACTTTTGAAAAGTCAAACGGCTGGCCGTTCGCTAAATGAAAAAGTGTTTCAATAAATAATTTAGGATCGCCTTCTTTTAATCCTAAGTACTTTGCTTCTTCTTCGTTCAGCTTGCCGACGTGAAGATATAGATCAGAAAACCCGATTTTTAAGCCAAGGCCTTCTTTAATGTAATGAAAAATAGACTGAGAAACAATTTCGTTATTTAAGTACGTAACGATGGACTTATTATAAAACGATTCTTCCAGACAAAGCGTCTGGCCGTTAATATACCGTACTCTTTTTACATAATAGACGTCGCTATTTTCTTCTATGTTTAAATTTAACGCCGCTTCTTGCGTCGGTTTCCGTACATCTAGCTCAATTACTTCCGACGTTAACTGAAAATCTTCAAGTTCACTTGTAAATCCTTGATTGGAAAGCAAGCCAATATATCCTTTTCGTTTATGACGACGGACAAAAATGCCGCTTCCTCTTACTTGAAAAACAACGCCTTTTTTCTCTAATAGATCTAAGGCCTTTGTTACCGTACTTTTACTCGCCTCAAATTGTGCCATCAGCGTTTCTAATACCGGCAGCTTGTCTCCTTGCTGAAGCTTGTGTTCTTCAATATAGGTTTCAATTTCAATTGCAATTTGTTGGTATTTGATCATAGCTATACCTCTTTACTGAATTTGTCTCAAGAATAACACGATTATACCATAATCTAACTCCATCCCATAAACTTAAATTATTTATTGATTATTATTTTATTTGGGTATTGATAAATTGTATCGGTACAATTATACTGAAAGCGTATACTCAACAAGGGGGTTGAACATATGGGAGGGAAAATTAGAGATTATCACAAGCTTGCAGCAGATATTTTAGATGCAGTAGGTGACGAAGAAAATATCGTAAGCGCTACACGCTGTGCTACGAGGCTGCGAATTGTATTAAAGCGCTCGAAGCCAGAAGCCAAACGTAAGGTGTCTTCTATGGCTGGTGTCATTACGGTTGTTGAAAACAGCGGGCAGTTTCAAGTCGTTATTGGACAGCACGTAGGAGACGTTTATGAAGAATTTGCTAGTTTAGTAAATTTGGATACAGCAGAGGAGCAAACTGAAAACAAAGGCACGATTTTAAACCGTGTGATTGCTACAATGTCCGCTGTGTTTGCACCATTTGTATATATCTTAGCAGCGGCAGGAATTTTACAGGGGTCGTTAATCTTAATTAATTTGTTTTCGGATAGCTTTGCCAAAACGGGCACCTATCAAGTATTAAGCTTTATTTCGTGGGCACCGTTTGTTTTTTTACCTATCTTTATTGCCATCACAGCATCCAAGCATTTTAAAACCAACACCTACATCGCAGTGGCGTGCTGTGCCGCATTAGTCAGTCCAACATGGGCAGAAATGGCGGCCAAAATTGCCGATGGAAGCAGCATTTCGTTTTTAGGTCTTCCCTTATCCGAAACGATCTATACTTCTTCTGTTTTACCGCCTTTATTTTTAGTATGGATTTTGTCTTACCTTGAAAGGTTCCTAAACAAGAGCATTCATGAAGTGGTTAGACCGCTGTTTGTTCCGTTTTTATGTATGGTGATTATGGTTCCTATAACGATTTTACTCATTGGTCCCGTTACAACGATGGGAGCTAACGGAATCGCTCACGGCTATAACTTTTTAGCTGAAAACGTACCTGCCTTAGCTGGAGCAATCATTGGTGGCTTCTGGCAAATTGTTGTCATCTTTGGAGTACATTGGGGAATTACGCCGATGGTGCTTGCAAACTTTGATTTAAACGGCAGAGATTCATTTCAAGCGTATCAAACAATTGCCGTAGTAGCTCAAGTTGGAGCGGTGCTTGGGGTTATTTTAAAAGCAAAAAGCCAAGAAGCACGTAAAGTAAGCGTATCAGCCGGAATAACAGGATTATTTGGTATTACAGAGCCAGCTATCTACGGCGTAAACTTACGTTTTAAAAAGCCGTTTATCTTTGGATGCGTTTCAGGTGCTATTGGTGCCGTTGTAGCAAGTTTCTTTCACCCATATTACTTTGCTTACGCAGGATTGCCTGGACCGTTGACCATTGTAAACGGCATCAGCCAAGACTATCCGATGTCAATCTGGGGAATTTTAATTGGATGTGCTATTGCGATTATTCTTCCAGTTGTGCTTATTCAAGTATTCGGCTACGGAGAAGACGCAGCAAAAGAAGCTGCTGCTGCTGCTCCTTTAAACGAAGTAGCTGTCAGCAACCCGAACGAAAATGAAGAAACGATCAGCGCACCGTTTAGTGGGAAAGTTATCCCACTTTCTAGCGTACCGGACGAAGTATTCAGCTCAGGTGCGATGGGAGAAGGATTAGCGATTGATCCTTCAGATAACAAGCTTTATGCACCTTTTGACGGAACGGTAGTCATGGTAGCGCCAACAAAGCATGCTATCGGCCTTCGTTCAGAATACGGCGTTGAGCTGCTTGTTCATATTGGATTAGATACCGTTACGTTAGACGGCAAGCCGTTTACCCTGCACGTAGAAGACGGTGTAAAGTTTAAAAAAGGCGATTTACTAATTGAATTTGATAAAGAATTTATTGAAACACAAGGGTTACAAACGATTACACCGGTTATTATCACAAATTCAAACGCTTACCGAGAAGTAATCGTTGAAGATGTTGAAAATAGCGGACTAAATCAAACATTATTTACCGTAGTGAAATAAGGAGGAACTAACAATGACAAAAATGCCAAAAGATTTTTTATGGGGCGGCGCATTAGCAGCTCATCAATTTGAAGGTGGATGGAACCAAGGTGGAAAAGGACCGAGCGTAGTAGACGTTATGACTGCAGGTGCGCACGGTGTACCGCGACAAATCACTGAAACAGTGGAAGATGATAAATTTTATCCAAATCACGAAGCGATTGATTTTTATCACCGCTACAAAGAAGATATCGCACTGTTTGCAGAAATGGGCTTAAAATGTTTGCGAACGTCTATCGGCTGGAGCCGTATTTTCCCTAAAGGCGATGAAGCTGAGCCAAACAAAGAAGGACTAAAATTTTACGACGATGTATTTGATGAACTGTTAAAGCACGGGATTGAACCGGTTATTACGCTGTCTCACTTTGAAATGCCTCTGCATTTAGCTCGAGAATACGGCGGATTTAGAAGCCGAAAAGTGGTAGATTGCTTTGTGAAATTCGCTGAAGTTTGTTTCGACCGCTACAAAGACAAAGTCACGTACTGGATGACGTTTAATGAAATCAACAATAAAATGGACGTAAACAATCCTCTATTTCTATGGACGAACTCAGGCGTTTCTGTAAAGCCTGGTGAAAATGCAAAAGAAGTGATGTATCAAGCGGGACATCATGAACTTTTAGCAAGCGCTCTTGCCGTATCAAAAGGAAAAGAAATTAATCCAGATTTCCAAATCGGAGCAATGGTGTCACATGTGCCAATTTATCCGTATTCTTCAAACCCTGAAGACGTGATGTTAGCAGAAGAAACAATGAGACAGCGCTACTTCTTCCCTGACGTTCAAGTTCGCGGCTATTACCCGAGCTACGCGTTAAAAGAATTCGAACGAGAAGGCTATCACATTCCGTTTGAAGAAGGTGACGAAGAAATTTTACGAGACGGAAAAGTAGATTATTTAGGCTTCAGCTATTACATGTCCACAACGGTTAAAAGCGACGTTGAAGCTGATAATACGGGTGATATCGTAAACGGCGGATTGCCAAACGGCGTACCAAACCCTTATATCAAATCAAGCGATTGGGGCTGGTCGATCGATCCAACGGGCTTGCGCTATACGTTAAATCGTTTCTACGACCGCTATCAAATTCCGCTATTCATTGTAGAAAACGGATTTGGCGCCATCGATACGGTTGAAGCAGACGGTTCCATTCATGACGCATCGCGAATTGAATATTTAAAATCGCACATCGAAGCGTTAGAAAAGGCCGTAACGTACGATGGTGTTGATTTAATGGGCTACACGCCGTGGGGAATTATTGATATTGTTTCCTTTACAACAGGCGAAATGAAAAAACGATACGGGATGATTTATGTCGACCGTGACAACGAAGGAAACGGATCGATGGAGCGCTACAAAAAAGATTCTTTTGACTGGTATAAACATGTGATTGAAACAAACGGTGAAGAACTGTAAGAAATCAGAAAAGCCGGGTTCCTGCGTGAAGACACAGGAAACCGGCTTTTTTAAATGTAAAAATAAATGCAAATACGTTATCTCGGTTTATCTACTAGCTGCGTTTGCGCAATTTCTGTTTGCTTAATTCCCGCTCGTTGAATTTCATCCGCAAACGATTCATGCTTCAGCGTTTTAATTACCTTTTCGCTTCCATCTCGAAGAGTATACACTCTAAATTCATACATACTCTGCCCTCTCCTTTAAGCTATGATTGATGCGATACATTAGATGCGGTCCTATTAAAAGCAACTCATAATAGAGATAACTTTTTCTCTTCTTTACTTTACCCACTTTTTGGGAAACTAGACAAAGAGATTTGCTCTGACGCGATAAAAGACACACAAAAAGCCTTTGCGGCAAGCAAAGGCTAATATCTATCTCATGAGTTATTGTTCAAAGATGGTTCCTTTTTTGAACTTTGACTGTTTAAAAGCAAATTTCGTTAAAAGAATATACGCAACTCCTGCGACTACTACTCCTATAATCCAGCCTAAATCAACTTCAATAAACGCAGCACCTGCACCGATGAGCATCGCAAGCAAAGCGCATGGATTGTAGCCGGAAAATGGCCCTTTTTCTTGATACAATTCCTCTACATTCACTTTTTGCTTCCGTAAAATATAGTAATCGACTAGTAAAATAGAAACAATCGGCCCTAAAAAAGCAGAGTAAATCAAAATGAACAAACCAAGACCTGCAGCTGATGAATCTTGAACAAGCACCCAAGGGAACGAGCAAAAGGCAAGCAGCCCGGTAATCGTAACCGCTACTTTATAGTTTGCTTTTGTCAGCAGCGTAATGACATACGTAGGCGGAATAATGTTTGCCACCATGTTTACGGCAATCACGCCAATCACAATAAATGCTGATACAGCAACAGTGATATACGAATTATCGACTACAACCGCGAACGCTTTAACTGGATTGGAAATACCCGTAGCAGAAGCAAGCATTGCTCCGATTGTCAGAACGAATCCGTAGGCTACTAGAATCGGTGTAAAGTATAAAAATCCGCGCTTCTTGTCGCTAATGCCTGGCTTTAGCTCTCTGGAGTAATCGGCTGCGCTTAGAAAAATCGCCGCATAATTACCCATAAACATCATAATGAAAGAAAAGAACGGAAGTCCCCACGAACCTTTTGTATGTACCCACTTCTCCCCTACTACTTCACTATGAGACGTTAAAAGAACACCAAATACATACACAAGACCAAGCAATATAATGATTGACGCAAGCATCTCTACCCATTTAACCGCGTGGAAGCTGTACAGCGAAAGAACAATTTGCAGCAGTTGAATGATAATAAAACAAAGAACAAGATTGTCAAAAGACCCTTTGCTCACAATTTTACCAATTTCGTTTAAAGCTGTACCGCCTGTCCAGCTTTGGAAACCATACCAAATGATAGCTGGAATACCTCGTAAAAGAGACGAGATGACGGATCCTTTTATTCCAAAAGACATTCGAAGCTGCATCACATACGGTATACCCGTCTTATAGCCAATTCGATCGTTTAACACAAAAAAAGTAGAAATAATACCAATGGCAATAATGGCTGCCACAAACGTTTGAAAAAGATTTAATACCGCTGTACCCGCAATTACTAAGCTCGCACCAAGCGTCATATTTCCTAAATTAACGCCGTCTCCAATCCACATAAACATATAGGACAGCGGTGTTAGCTTTCGATCACTTTCCGCTTTTGGCTTTAGTGACGGATCAAGACCCCTATCTTGATGAGAATGTACCTCTTCTATAACGGTACTTGTTGCATTTGTAGACACTATACACTCAACTCCTTTTTTATGGTGATTCCACGCCCTAACCTAACATCAAATGTAAGTTAACTTAACATGTACATAGTGTATACGAATTGCAGTGTAAGTTCATCATTATTTATGTGAATTTTCTGATATTAATTTGTGCAACTTGACTAATTGTTGACCTCAGTTCGTAACAAACAAAAGTTGATAATAAAAAATCCAAGCGCTTACAATAAGCGCTTGGATGAGTCACTCAGTATTTATTTTTCACAGGCAATGTAGTCTTTATCTCGATCTAGCTTTGTATTGGCATCATACAGTGCTTTTGATACGTACGGTTTGTACTTTGTTTTGCCGCCTTTATTCTTTACATTAGCCGCACGAGCTACGCCGCCTTTGTAGTCTTTGTTTAATTCGGTACAGTTTTTGTAAGATTTAGCTGCCGCATCTACGTTTGAAACCATGCCAAAAGATACGCTTGTTAATAAACCGAAAGATAGAACAATTGGAAAAATCTTTTTCATAAGAGATACTTCCTTCCTATATTTTGTCTCATTAATAATAGAATGTTCTATCAATCTTTTCAATCTTTTTTTTTTACATTTAAACTACTATTATCCATTTTTTATTTATGAGTAACTTTAAGAGCCTTGACCGCTTGTTTAGCCGCTTCTGCAATCAGTTTATCATGATACTCCGCATCTTTTTCCGTACGATCGGAAAGGATCGCAAGAACAATTGGATCTCCGTTTGGCGGCCAAAGAATGGCAATATCATTTCGCGTCGCGTAGGAGCCTGCGCCTGTCTTATCGGCTACTTCCCAGCTTTTTGGCACGCCCGCTCGTATCAAGGCATCCCCTGTCGTATTTCGTTTCATCCAATCCGTTAAAAGTGCACGTTTGTCTTCAGGAAGTGCCTGTCCAAGTACATACGTTTGAAGGCTTGCAGCAAGTGCTCTTGGTGTACTTGTATCGTGGGTTTCTCCTGGATTCACTTCATTTAAATCGGGCTCAAACCGCTCAGGCAGCGTTACATCGTCTCCTATGTTTTCTAAAGCTTCTTTAAATCCGTCCGGTCCGCCCAGCTGCTGCAGAATTAAATTCCCTGCCGTATTGTCGCTGTAGCGAAGCGATGCATCCGCGAGTTCTTTAAGAGTCATGCCTGTATCCACGTGTTTTTCTGTAATAGGGTTATAGTTCACAAGGTCATCGCGCGTATAAAAGATTCGCTCGTTGAGATCTTCAATTGATTTCTGCTGTAAAAGTGCACCGACAGCAAGCGCTTTATGAGTAGACGTATAAGCAAAACGCTCGTCCGGGTGATACGTTACCGTTTTATTTGTACCGGTATCTAATGCATAAATGCCAAGATTCGCATCATATTTTTCTTCAAGCTTAGCAAACTCTCGATCACTTTTAGTTTCTTGTTTTTGACACTTCACCGTTTCAGCCTGTACTCCGCTGCTTGAAAAGCCTACAACCGCCGCGCATGATAGAGCCAGTGCAGGCATCATTTTTTTAAGCTTTGAAGTGTAAAACATCTCTTTCCATCTCTTCATTACCTTTCAACACCTTTCCAAAAAGTATTTAGTATGTAGTCTCTTAGGTAGAGGTTACCAACAATTCTATTTTATCAATTGTTTACTCTCACAAACATGATAGTTTTATCACATTTATATAATAAAGTACCCGATAATGAAGAATAACTAGCATACCACCTATTAATAAATTTAAAATACCGGCGGCGTAACGGAAAATAAAATAACGGCTTTCTCATCAAACGGATTGTCCCATTTGTGCTTAAGATGCGAAGGGATTTTGACGCTATCTTCTTTTTCTAGCACGTATACTTCCTCGTCCAAATACACTTTAATTTTTCCTTCTAAAACGTATGCCACTTCCTCCCCTTTATGCGCTAAAGGAGTTTCAGATGAAGACATCATGGGAGGGACTTCCATAATCGCCGTAGCTAGATTTCCAGTAAAATCTGGTGATACTAGCGAATACGTTAACTCTTTTACCTTCATCGTTTTACGCTCGTTTGACCGTACGACTAAATGAGAGGTATTTATGTCTTCAAGCAAAAAGCTAAAAGTAGGCACGTCGAGGCATTTAGCTAAAATCTTAAGCGTTGAAATAGACGGATTAGCTAACCCTCGTTCAATTTGACTTAGCATAGACGGCGTGACATCCGCTAATTTTGCTAATTCACGACTGCTTAGTCCCTTTTCTTTTCGAAATTTCTCTACTTTTTTTCCAATATCTATGTTTTCCATGATGATTCCTCCGTAAAAGATGTTTAATTATATTTAATTTTATTAAATTAAACTTAATAAACTGAGTTAAGTGTGTTAAATTATATTTAATAAATAAAGTATATTTTAATTTTATCACAGCGAGGAGGAAGAAAAAAATGAATGACATCTTGACCTTTTTGGTTCTTACATTGTTTGTTATTATGAGCCCTGGTATCGATACCGCCCTTATCACGAAACGAACGATGGCAGACGGACAAACGGGCGGCTATAAAATGGCATTAGGCTTAGCGAGCGGCTCTTTAGTTCATACGCTCGCCGCCACGTTTGGCTTATCGGCTCTTCTCCTTCAGTCAGCTTTGGCATTTGAAATCGTAAAATACGCAGGAGCCATTTACTTAATGTACTTAGGCATCTCGGCCTTCCTTTCTAAAAAAAGCAATGCATCTTCTTCTGTAAAAGAGGAAAAGTCAAAAGAAACATCCGCTTTTCGTCAAGGCCTTGTCTCAAATGTACTTAATCCAAAAGTAGCCGTGTTTTTCTTAACTTTTTTACCTCAATTTGTTCAAAGCGATCAAAACGTAACGCTTCAATTGCTTCTTATGGGAATAACGTATACGATCCTGGCTATCACGTGGTTTTTCGTATTCGTCTTTTTTATTAACTATTTACGAAAATGGCTTACAACACCTAGCGTGCAGCGCTTTATGGATAAAGCAACGGGCGTCGTGTTAATCGGGTTTGGATTAAAGCTCGCTTTTGAAAAACATAAATAACAAAAATAAGTTAGTTGAAGAAAGTTCCGAACGAGTTTGATTTTTGATGGAGAATCAAACTCGTTCGGATTTTTTTATTAATAGGGTAAATGCAGGTGCTTCTAGCCGTTGATTGAAGGGCAAGGCGAAGACTCCTGCAGGAAAAGCGGAATAGATGAGCCCCCGCAGGAGCGCAAGCGACGAGGAGGCTCATCGGCCGTCTGCGGAAAGCGAAGTCTTGCACGGAAATCAACAGACGTGTAACAAGCAATTCATACTCAATCATTTATCTCAATTGTTGTTTATGCACGTCAGGTTCATAGAGATAGACTTTAAGATCAAGTCTTCCATCCGAAGAAACGAGTATTCCTTCCGCTTCGAGTGAAAGTTTTTGGACAACATGCATTTCTTCATCTTTAAATCCAATTTCTCCTTTGGAATTGATGACTCGGTGCCAAGGAAGATTATGTTTCTTACTCATTGAGTGCAGTACTCGTACAACTTGTCTTGCACCTCGAGGGCTTCCAGCCAGGCGGGCAATTTGTCCGTATGTCATGACTTTCCCATGAGGAATTTGTTTAATAAGTGCTACTGTTCGCTCTGTAAAACTCATGCTGCCCCTCCTTTTATTCTTTAGTACAACATTACCATAATTAATAAACAGTGAAGTAATCACTCGATTTTTCTTCAGCAACATTATAAGATAATACATAAGAAGTACGCTCATCATTGTGCAACATTCTTCAGGTAAATGCTTGTATTTCCTATTCTTCAACTAGCAAATCTTTGCGCGAGTGGCAGCTTATCCCTTATTTATGACACTGTGATTATAAAAACGTTACAGAAATCAACACAGCAAAGTACGTAGAAGCGTTACGTGATAAGATAAACAGTAGATACTAGTACAATTTCAAATTGATGCTGACGAATAAGTAATCATTTAAAAAGTGGTGAGAAAATGACAAAATGGCTTAGTGTAAAAGAATTATCTGAAGAAACGAGTATTCCTACTTCAACTATCAGAAGATACATAGATAAATTCGAAGATTTCTTTATACAAAAAGAAGATCATCGACCAAAACAATATGAAGCTGCAGCTGCGACCGTTTTACTGAAAATTAAGCAGCTTTATGATGAAGGCTGTCAAGCAGAAGAAATCAATGAAGCGCTGCAAAAAGAATTCTCTTTGACTACAAGCGAGGATCAAGCTGCCGTGTCTCTAGACGAAGACAAAGAGGACACAGAGAACACAGCAGAAGCCGATGACCAGCCCGAAGCCGATGACCAGCAGCCGACACCTCCCGAACAGCCGGTACAGCCTTCACCCCAACAAGAGCCTGATACAAAACAAATTCTTCAGGAAAAAGATAAGCAGCTTATTCAATCTTTGCGTAAAAGTCTGCGTGAACAGCAGGCCATTTCAGAATTAGTAGAAGCTTCAAAAGAAAGCAGCGTAGTAGGTAAAAAGAGATCGATTTTAAAACGGTTATTCAAACGAAAAAAGGACTAAGCTTGTATACGAGCCTAGGTTAAAAAACACCTTTATTTCTGGTCATGGAATTTATGTAAAACAAAGTTTCTAAACTGTTTAACAGCCGGCGATAGATATCTTCCTTCAATCCATGCTAGTCCAATTACTCGGTGGCAGTTGGCTTTAGCTAATGGGATTTTCACTATTTTGCTTTGATCTATTCCGTGTAAATCTGGAAGGATAGAAATTCCTAAGCCGGCTCCTACTAGTCCTGCTACGGTATCAGCTTCCTCTCCTTCAAACATGATGTGAGGCATTCTTCCTGACTCTTCAAATAACTGCTCAAACGTAAGACGAAGAGAAAAGCCTTCTTTTAAGTGAATAAATGATTCCTCAGCAATTTCTTCTAGTGCAATACATTCACGATCAGCATACCGGTGATTTTTCGGTACGATTACAAACAGCTCTTCACTCCAAAGATGCTGCCATTTAATGAACGATTTCTCTTCCATCGGCGCAATCAAACAAAGATCCAGTTCGCCGAGCTCCAGCTGTTCAAGGAGCACGTGCGAAGGACTTTGCCTCAGTTGAAAATTCACCTTAGGATATAAACTGCGAAACGAAGCGATTAAATCTGGAATCAAATCCGTGCTGAGCGTATGTAAAAATCCAAGTGACACCTGCCCTTTTTCAGGATCTAGCAGCGCTTGAATTTCCTCTTGTCCTTTATCAAATTCTTTCATTATGTTATCTACACGCTTTAAAAAAACTTTACCATATTGATTTAATATAATGGAACGTCCTTGCCGGTCAAATAGCGGTGCTCCTACTTCCTCTTCAAAACGAGCGATTGAACGACTGAGCGCAGGCTGCGTAATTAACAGCTCTTCTGCTGCGCGCGTCATATGCTGCGTACGTGCTAGCGTTTGAAAATATTTAAACTGCTGCCATTCCACTTTGTACCATCTCCTTATCAAGCGGCTCTACTCATTACATAGATGTATGAAAAATATGATTATAATGAATTATACATTATAAATAGCAGGTGTTACGATAAAAAATGGAAACATACTCGAGGATGTTTTTAGTTTCTTTTAACGACTGCTGTATACAGCTCCTACAAAATTTTATAATCATCATTTTCTAGCAGAAAGAAGGATTTGTTATGAAACGTATCGTACATCTGAGAAAGCGTAAGCTGGTTGCTCTATGAGTTACATAAAAAAAGGAACGCCCGTTTTTCGCAAAACGAGCTTTGCATTTTTTGCAGCCGGGTTCAATACATTTGCGATTTTATACTGCGCACAGCCTTTAATGCTGGCGTTCACAAAAGAATTTCATATTTCTCCAACAACTTCTAGCCTATCACTTTCCGTTACAACCATAGCTTTGGCTATTAGTATGCTTATTTTCGGTTCGCTATCGGAAGTTTGGGGAAGAAAGCCTGTCATGGTCTATTCCATGCTTGCCGCTTCTTTATTATGCCTGTTGACTGCATGGAGCCCTACTTTTCATATTCTGCTATTTTTCCGAATAATGGTAGGAATTACACTAGCCGGTCTACCTTCAGTGGCAATGGCTTATTTAGGGGAAGAAATCGAAGCTAAAAGCCTTGGTTCAGCAATGGGCCTCTATATAAGCGGCAATGCAATTGGCGCCGTTGGCGGAAGAGTGATTTCCGGAACGCTTAGTGAGTATTTCGGCTGGCACGGTGCAATAGCAGGAATTGGTATTATAAGTATAGCAGCGACCGTTATCTTTTGGATTAGCCTCCCTCCTTCACAGCACTTTCAATCTCGTAAATTAGAAGTTGGAAAGTTAGGGAAATCGTTACTTGATCATCTTAAAGATCCGAGGTTAGTTTGTTTATATGGCTTAGGATTTTTGTTGTTAGGCAGCAACGTCGCCTTATTTAACTATATTGGGTATGTACTAACGGCTCCACCTTATTCCTTAAGCCAAACGATTGTCAGCTGGGTCTTTTTAATTCTTATTATCGGAATGTTTAGTTCGGTGTGGACCGGCAGACTGGTAGACCGCTACGGAAAACAAAAAATACTTATGATCAACCTTTCGATTACGCTAGCTGGTGTGATTTTAACGTTAGATCCTGCTTTACTTGCTAAAGTAGCTGGCTTGGGCTTGTTTACGTTTGGGTTTTTCGGCAGCCATTCGATTGCCAGCAGCTGGGTAGGTCAGCGCGCTTTAACAAATAAAGCTCAGGCTTCTTCACTTTATTTGTTTCTATATTACACGGGGTCAAGCGTAGGCGGAACGCTCGGAGGAGTCTTTTGGTCGATGTTCGGCTGGAAAGGCCTTATTTGTATGATTATTGTTTTTTTACTGATTGCTTTTATCCTTTCCGGTTTTCTTTTAAAAAGCTCAGTAAAGGCAAGACGCGTTACAAATGTTAAGGAAAGTTATTAAATGAAGGAAAGCTAATTGGGATGTCCTATTATCTAGATCAAGAAGTAGAAAAATACACATCAAAAAAGACCCCCTAAAAAAGGTCTTTTTTGATGCAGTCATTATGTAACTATTTATATTACTTATTTATCCTAAATCCTACTTACCTCTTGCAGTTGATTCTTTTGCGCACATTTCACCATTTAATACAAGATGAATTTATAAACAAGCAAGTTTTAGAAAATTACAATTGCCGAATAAATAAGCAACACGCACATTATTACATTTATTTTTTTATCATATTTTGCAAATAGTTTTTTAAATACAGAACCAAATGCAGTCCACAGTAGCAATGCGGTGCACCCTATAAATATCGTTAGACACACCAAAAAGAGTACAGCTGGTTTTGAATTAGCATAAGGGAGCACAAAAGTTGTCATGGCCGTTAAAAAATACAAAATACTTTTTACATTGAGAATTTGAAAAAACAGCCCCGAAAAAAAAGAAGAATGTGTACAGGAATCATCCTCTTTTTTCTTCTTAGAAAAAGCCATTTGCCATGCTAGGTAAACTAAATAGGCCGCACCAACGATCTTAAAGTAAGGTTCTACCATTGGTATCCACTGATACAGACTTGTTGCTAATAATGCAGTTACTACACCTAGAATAATAAACCCCAACATAATTCCACCGCTGAAGCGTAGGGATCTTCTGAATCCAAACCTTCTCCCTTCGTTCATTACCAAGATATTACTTGGGCCTGGAGTAAAAGATGTAATAATTAAATAGGAAAGGAATGCTGTAAAATTCATATAGTTAATTTCTCCTCTTACTAAAAAATTGTTGAATGAGTTACGTGCTTCATTGTAATATAAGCCTATCTATCGGTAAAATTGAAATAACAAATAACTACTATCGTTTTTTTAAATAGATAAGAGGAGTTTATGACCAATGGAGATACGACAATTTACTACGTTTCGAACGATTATCGATGTGGGGAGCTATACAAATGCGGCTCTAAAATTAGGCTATACTCAGTCAACTATCACTTCTCATATTAAAGCATTAGAACGCGAAGTTGGCGGAGAGTTATTCACTTATACTAAACGAGAGTTAAAATTGACTGCTCTAGGAAAAGAATTAATACCTTTAACCGACGAACTGTTATATACGTATAAACGTATATCTCATCTGAAAACTCATAATAAGGTCAGCGGCGAGCTGAAAATTGCTGCACCTGAGTCCCTAACTATTTCAAGATTAGGACCTATTCTAAAAAAATATTCAACTAAGTATCCCGATGTTAAGGTTATATTAAGCAATGGAACTTGCGGGCAAAATCAAACAGATCTTATGAGCGGAGATGTTGATGTTGCGTTTATGGTTTGGCCAAAATTAGAAGCAGATAATTTCATTCATCATGAGTTGCATAAAGAAGAAATTGTTTTAATTACAAGCCCGGATAAAAATCAGCACTTTGATGATTATAAAACCGATAGAACTACTGACTTCTTTATAACAAACGAAGAGGGATGCAGTTATCGTTCGATGTTTGAAAAGTATCTGGCTGCTCATAAACTGCCTAAATTTCAAACAATGGAGCTATGGAGTTTAGAAGCAATCAAACAGTCGGTAATGAGCGGATTAGGGTTTTCTGTACTTCCTTATATCACCGTAAAAAATGAGGTTGAAAAAGGATTATTAAACATTCTTGAACACAATGAACAATTTGTGCCCTTTTACTCGCATCTACTCGTCAAGTCAAAAAAGTGGCAATCTCCTGCTGTTGAAAAATTTATTGAGTTAACTCTAGAATCCGTATAAACACGGCCTCGATAAAAATTAATAAACTTTTTTGCATACAAAACTGCCCCTCCAGTTGTCAGTCATTCTAATTAGAGGGGCCAGTTTTTTTATCACAGCACATACTCGAAACCAAGTTAAAAGTGGTAAATTTCTAGATGAATACAAGCCGTTTTTATATAATGATACGTGGAACGAACTGATGCCAATCTATGACCTAAGTTTACTGTCTACTTGCTATCAATAGCGTTCGTGTTAGCTATAGGTGTATTTTGGCAAGGCTATTTTATTAAAAACCTGACTGCAAAACACATTCTTTATTGTATGTACCCCTTTAAAGTAACCTTTTTTAGAGTTTAACTCTTTCTACTAACTGCAGCAATTCTTCATTTGGTCCGTGAAATAAAATCATACGTCCGCCTTCAAGCGTTGGCTGAGGCTCAGATGATAAAAATTCAATTCCTTTGCTCTTATAATGTTGAATCGCCTTATTTATATCCTCTACCGTAAAGGCAAGATGGTTAACAATCCCGCTTTTGTTGTATTCGCCAATTGGATCAATATCTCGAATGAGCTCAATTTCGATCCCCGGCTGTTCTTCAAGATACAAAAAAGCCATCTCTCTTTTTTCGGTAGATCCTTGAAGGCGAACTTTAAAGCCAAACATATCACAGTAGTAGTGAATCGTCTCATCCATATTTCCAACAATAATTGCTGTATGCTCCATTTTTTTAATCATCGATCTTCTCCCTTTCCCCGTATTTAGTAAGTACAAGTAAACTATACCGCAATTTAGGCAATATGTATTTCCATATACCTTGAATCCTGATACTATGGTTAAAAAAATTCAAGCACTCTATCAATGAGTCGGCTATGAGTTGAAAAATAACAAACAAAAAAACAAACCTCATTGGTTTGTTTTGGTTACGTATTTTATAGTCAGTCTCTGTTTCAACAACGTTCGATAAGCCATGTTTTGTACCTTTGTACTGCAAGCGATTTTAATCTCGTACTCAGGCGGTAATCATCTATCTACGATTACGCATGTAATCGTCCGTCTCTCCGTTAAATTCCTTCAAGACAGTTCCCCTACCATTGTTTGGGTTTCTCGCTCGTGGGGTTTACCGCGTTCCACCTTTGCTGTTTCCAGCAAAGCTTCGTCACTGTGGCACTTTCAGGGATACTCGACCATATCCGAGGACTTAGGTGGTTTTTCCCGCCGTCAGCTAAGCTATAAGCCAAGCTGCCCTAGCTTATTTTTTCACTAGGCACGAACACTACGGGCATCTCAGCACCGTGCGAGCATGGACTTTCCTCTACATCAAATGATGCAGCAATTACCTGAACGTTATTTCAGATCGTGTATGAGTAGTATATGCGTTTTAGCTTGCCGAATCAAATGTAACTTTTGGTATGGATTCCAATTCAATTTTTACAGCAAATTAAATAAAATAACTTGTTTCTGTACACTCTTTTTAGTAGGTGAATTACAAGCAAATTCAAGAAATGTTCTCTTCATCCATTTCTACGGGGGATACTTTGTTTCTTTGTAGAATATTCTATAAACCACATAAAAAGATGACAGAGGTGATGAAACATGAACGCTGAGTTAAAATTTGATTTTCATACCCATCACGACCGATGCGGACATGCTCGCGGAACAATTCGAGATTATATAGAGGCATCTATTGATAAAGGCCTTGATATCATTGGGATTTCGGATCATTCTCCTTATTTTGCGAGCGAAGAAGACCAGCCGTTTCCTCACATTGCGATGGGAAAAAGCGCATTCTCCGGATATGTAGCTGAGATTTTGAAACTAAAAGAAGAATATAAACAGAAAATTGAAGTGCTGTTAGGCGTGGAGTCTGATTTCTTTCCCGAGCATGCGGAAATATATCAGAGCTACTATAAAAAATATCCGTTTGACTACATAATCGGCTCTGTTCATCAAGTTGATGAAATCAGTATCTTTCATAAAACGCGTTGGGAAGGGCTTTCTCAAAAAGAAAAGCAGCGCACGAAAGAAACGTATTATCAATTAATTGAAGAATCCGCCCGGAGCAGAATGTTTCAAATCCTTGGCCATATTGATGCCATGAAAGGATTCTATCCCTCTTTTTCTTCTATCGAGACAGCTGTCATTGATCAGACGCTAAAAGTGATTTCGGCACATAACATTGCTATAGAAGTGAATACATCAGGCAAAACCAAAGACTGCGGAGGCTGGTATCCTGCAGACGATATTTTAGAAAGAGCCCTGCACTACGGGGTACACATTACATTTGGTTCTGATGCTCATGACCTAGAGCGTATTGGCGACGACTTTGAACTAGTAAAAAAGCGTCTTAAAGAAATCGGCTTTACGGATTGGGTCTTTTTTAGACAGAAAAAAATGCAGATGACACCTTTATAAAACTTAAATAGACTCACAATAAAAATATGCCTGAAGACACGCAGATGAAGGAACATCTCGTGTTTTCAGGCATGTGTTTTTTACTGAGAAACTTTGACTTTTGTAGATGAAGATAAATCTTCTCTGTTCGTTTCAATTACTTGTTGTTTAGGCGTCATTTTTTCATCGTCCTGACCTATCCTTATAGTTCCTCTACTATCTCCAACACTACTAAATTCCTACATAAAATATCCACATTTCATTTCAACTGTGCTACATTTAACTAAAAATGCTTTCTTAATGAGGGATACAATTGTGAATTTAGATTTAACAGCTTATATAACGCTTATCTGCACGTCTGGTGTTCTTAATCTATACTTATGTTTTTACGTATTTATTAAGCGTCACCACTACGCTAACATTGCGCATTTATTTATTCTTCATACAGGTTTCACTACTATTTATTGTATGGGTGCGGCGTTTAGCTTACTATCCGTTAACCTCGGAGAAATGAAATTTTGGACCGCTATTCAATACGTGGGCATGCCTTTTTCGCCTCCTGCAGGACTGCTGTTTGTTATGCAGTATGTCGGCATAAAAGTAAGGAAAAAACATATTTTCACCCTTTTTATCATTCCTTTTATTAGTTTGATTATGGTCGCAACAAATGACTGGCATCACCTTCATTACCGCGTGTTTGAAATTGATCCCGTTCTAGGTGCTCCTTACGTTCATCAAGAAATTGGACCATGGTACACAATTCACGGCATGTTCATCTTTTCGTCTATGTTCGTTGCTTTTTTGCTCGCCGTTTACCGCTGGAAAGAAACAGCCAAAGCTTATCGCCTGCAGTTAATTTCATTAATGGTCGGTCAATTAGTCCCTATCGTCACAGCTTTTATCTATTTAATGGGCTTTACGCCGCAGGGAATTGATCCAGTTCCGATGGTTTTATGGGTTTCTTCATTTTTATATTTATGGTCCATTAACTCATCGCGTATGTTTACAGTCATGCCCGTTGCGAAAGACGCGATATTTAACAGCATCAATGACGGTGTTATCGTGCTTGATGAATCCTACAGACTAATTGAATTTAATCTAGCGTCTAAAAACATGTTTCCGCAGCTAAAAAAGTCGATGCTTGGAAAACATTTTGCTGATATTTGGGGGACGCTATCGGGCAGTTCATTTCCTTTTGCATTCGAAAATAAAAACAGCAGTCAAGAGCTGCAGCTTTTTTCTGAGGATCAATCTCCGTATACGTATCAAGTTCGCACTTCTCCTTTGCAGTATGCTAACAACAGTCACGGCTTGCTGCTTATTTTTACGGATATCACGGAGCTAAAAAGACTTCAGCTAAAGCTTGAAAATCAAGCTTATTACGATGAGCTGACGCAAATTTATAATCGCAGGGCATTTTTTCAGCACAGCAAGCAAGCGTTCGATGAAGTAAAAAAGTCCGCATCTTCTTTTACACTTTTTTTACTTGATATTGATTATTTTAAAAAAGTGAACGATACGTATGGCCATTATACCGGCGATCAAGTGCTTGTACATGTCGTAAAAGCCTGCCAGTCCGTATTATCACAAGGAGCCCTTTTTGCTCGGTACGGCGGTGAAGAATTTGTACTCGCGCTAAAGGGCTATACTTTATCTCAAGGTGAAACGCTTGCTGAGCAAATTCGCCGTCACGTCGAGACTCACCCCTTACTGATTAATGAAGAAACCATTTCTGTTACGCTAAGTCTTGGAGTAGCACAAGCGGAAAAACAAGAAAATGAAACGTTAGATGAGCTGTTGAATAAAGCAGATATCGCCCTGTACGCTGCCAAACAAAACGGCCGCAACCAAGTACGTGTGTATGAAGAGAAAAAAGAAATACTAAAAAGAACCTGAACAGCACTGTTTCGGTTCTTTTTGCTTTTGACTAATATTCTTTCATTTATCAAGTAAAAGTGCGAAAAGACTTGATTTTGTTTATGTATTTGAAAACAGCTTATCCTATAAACTATATGTAGATCAAAAAAAGGAGAGATAGAGATGAAGATTACACATATTCGAAATGCCACTTTACTTGTTGAATACGGGGGAAAAACGTTTTTAATTGATCCCATGTTAGCGAAGAAAGGAACGTACCCTCCTTTCCCAAATTCGATCAGACAAGATCAAAACAATCCTTTAGTAAGCTTACCGTTATCCGTTGAAGAGATTATTGAGGGTATTGATGCCGTAATTCTCACTCACCTTCATTTGGACCATTTTGACGATGCCGCTAAACAGGCGTTGCCAAACGATATCAAAATGTTCGTTCAAAATGAAGAAGATGCCGCAGTAGTAAGAGCTGATGGTTTTAAAAATGTAGAAGTACTAACAAAGAACACGGTCTTTGAAGGCATCCAATTATCCAAAACAAAAGGTGAACACGGAAGAGGAGAAATTTTAAAGCGTACTGGTTTAGTATGCGGCGTTGTTTTTAAACACAAGAGCAAAAAAACGCTTTATGTAGCTGGAGATACGGTATGGTATTCCGCTGTTGAAGAAGAAATCAACACCCATCAACCGGATGTCATTATCGTAAACGGCGGCGATAATCAGTTTTTAGAAGGCGGTTCTCTTGTGATGGGGAAAGAAGATATTTACGAAGTACACAAAGTGGCCCCTCATGCTACGATTCTTTCTGTTCATATGGAAGCTGTAAATCACTGGGCGCTATCAAGAGAAGAGTTAAAAAGCTTTATCAACGAAAAAGATATGGCGTCCCGCGTCTTTGTTCCAGATGATGGCGAGGTTTATACTTTTTAAGAGAGAAGATGAGACAAAAGTATTTAAGTTGAGGAAAGGTCCGAACGAGTTTGATTCTTGGGTGAGAATTAAACTCGTTCGGATTTTTTCATTGATGTAGTTATGTCTCCCTCTCTCTTTTATAGCTCTTTAATTTATCAAGTAGTAGTCGTAGTAGCAACTGCTGAAGTGCTCGCAATAACCGCTAGCATAGCTGCTTGCTGAGCTTGAATAATGGTTTCAATCGTTGTATAGATGCCCGTTTCGACCACTCTAGAATCCTTCAGTTTTTCACTGATAACCAAATTAACCCCCAGCATAACATTGATGTCTTTCTGCCATTTAAAAAGCTTGTCTGCGTTTAGCTGTTTCACTACTTCATGGATAAGTTCAATTTCAGTTTCTGGTTTTTCAAACAGTGCTAATAAGCCAATGACCGGGTAGTGCATCGCTTTTACTTTCATACCTGCCGATTCACAGGCTTCTTTTACTGATACGCATCTTTCAATAAGTGTATCTGCATCTAAATTTTTATCGATTGAGAGAATATGACTTAAAAATTGAAGGTCATTTCCTTTTTTAAATCCATGCTGCGCCAATGTTGTATAGAAGTGTTCAATTTCATGCATGAGATCATCAGTAGACTCGCTCGTTTCAGCTAATAGAACGGCAAGAGGTACATCGCCGCTTGAAGTAAGGAAAAGATGCTTCTTTTTCATGCCTTGATAAATTTCTGCGGATCTTCGGACCATTTCTTTATGACTTCGGCTTGACTCATTCGACAGCATAGCCGAAGCCGCAATGTACGTAAACGCGCCTCTCGTAAATCCGCCTTGTATCAATTGATCATATACGTCAAGAAACTCATGAAACGTTTCTTTTGGATTCTCATAGCGAGTATCAAGCATAGCTGCTATTGTAAAACGCTGTGATGATTTTAACGTAGAAAACATCCCTACTTGATTTTTGATATAGTCGCTTAACTCGAGGTAATCCTGAAGCTTGAGCGGTTTACCTTTCACTGCATACATAGAAGCGATAGCCATAAACTGCTTGTGATCTGCCGCTTTCCATTTGAGCTCATTTTTTAAGCTGATATAAAAATCTCTATACTGATTTATTTTTTGTTGAATATTCCCTGGCACCATCTCAACACGTCCTTTATTAGGTGTTAGCTTATATACGTAACACTTCAACAAAAGTTTCAATATTTGGTAAATATTCTGCGCATTTATTGCAAAAAAAAGACCTCGGAATATTCCGAGGTCTTTTTTTGTTCAGTTCTATTTATTAACCTCTTCCCGCTTGGAAAGAAGGATATTTTGTCATACCGCCATCCGCAAATAATGTAATACCTGTTACATAGCTTGCTTGTGATGATGCTAAGAATGCTGCAACTGACGCGATTTCTTCCGGGTTACCGATGTAGCCCATTGGAATCATACTTTCTACGTCTGCACGCTGTTCTGGATCAGCGAATTTTTCAGCGTTAATTGGTGTATCAATTGCCCCAGGTCCAATGTTATTCACGCGGATTCCTTTTGGTGCATATTCAAGAGCCAATGTTTCCGTCATTAGCTTCATGCCGC
This sequence comes from Priestia megaterium, assembly GCF_009497655.1. Taxonomy (NCBI): domain Bacteria; kingdom Bacillati; phylum Bacillota; class Bacilli; order Caryophanales; family Bacillaceae; genus Priestia; species Priestia megaterium. The sequence goes on from NZ_CP023317.1 coordinate 3,242,634, forward strand.
CTTTACTTGCTGCATAGTGAACAAATAATGGCCAAGGAATCATTTCGTGAACGCTAGACATGTTAATAACGTTTCCTTTGATATCATTTTCAACAAAATATTTAATCGCTTCGCGGCTGCCTAAAAACGCGCCCGTTAAGTTTGTGTCGATTACTTGATTCCAGTTTTCTAATGATAATTCATGAGAAGGAACCGGGTTTTCAACACCAGCATTATTAATCATAACGTCTAATGTGCCAAATTCTTTAACAGCTGTCTCTACAAGGTTCACAACGTCTTCTTCTTTTGTTACGTCGCCTCGAACAATAATTGCTTGACCGCCAGCTTGTTCAATTTCTTTTTTCACTTCTAGCGCTTCGTCTTCATTGCTGCGGTAGTTTACAACTACTTTTGACTGCTCTTGACCAAAACGAACGGCCATTGCGCGACCCAATCCTTTTGATCCACCTGTTACAACTACTACTTTACCTTTTAAATCTGTATACATCTTGAAGTCCTCCTACTTTTCCTGCGTGATATGTCTTGTTATACTGTATTAATTATAGATACAGTTTAAGTTTTAAAAAGAGAATAAACATTTTTCTATCTCTTCTTTCTCAAACTGTCATTCATTTAAAAAGTAACAAATTCACTTTTGTTTCTTTTCGTTACTTATCGTAACCAAGAGAAATAAAGTAGTCAAACTTTTTGTTTGATCATTTTTATCATTTCTTTTTTCCTTACTCTCTTTATAGTTGTTTGTTCACTGGAGAATGATTCTTCACACTTCCAATTCACACCACTTCAAAAGTTTAAACTTTTTCCCTTGCAATTCTTAAATCAATGTATTATATTGTTGATGTATCAATTATTGATATGTCAAACAATTGTCCACAATCAAAAATATGGAAATGACAATAAATATGTTTAACGCCTAAAAAGAAAGGAATAATGACTATGACTACAAAAGACTTTAACGAAATTGCTTTAAAACGTCGTTCAATTAAAAAATATGATCCTTCAATAAAAATTAGCCGTGAGGAAATGGAGGAAATTCTTACAGAAGCTATGCGCGCTCCTTCTTCTGTTAATATGCAGCCGTGGCGCTTTGTTGTAATTGAAACGCCGGAAGGAAAAGAAAAGCTAGCTGAACTTGCGAAATTTAACAGTGAACAAGTTCATACATCTTCAGCTGTTATTGCCGTGTTTGGTGATATGAATAACGTTGAATATGCAGATGAGATTTTCGGCAAGGCCGTAGAGCTTGGCTATATGCCTCAAGACATTAAAGAACAGCAGCTAAATTTCTTTAAGCCGATTTACGAAAACATGCCAAAAGCAGATATGAAAGACATCGTGCTGATCGATTCAGGTCTTGTATCTATGCAGCTTATGCTTGTTGCTCGTGCTCACGGGTATGATACAAATCCAATTGGCGGATACGAAAAACACTTAATTGCAGAAGCATTCGGTCTAGATAAAGAACGTTATCTTCCAATTATGCTTATCTCAATCGGAAAAGCAGCAAGCGAAGGCCATGCTTCTTACCGTTTACCGGTCAATACGGTTACGACTTGGAAATAAGCAGCTAGTTCTATTCAATAAGTAAAGAGCTAAAAATGTGAAGTAAAAGGAGACTTTCTGATGAATAACTATCAAGAACTTACAAAAAAACAGCTTTCATTCTTCAACAGCGGTAAAACAAAAGACGTTGCGTTCCGTATCGAAACGCTAAAAAAATTAAGAGAACTTGTGGTGCGTCATGAAGAGGACATTTTAAAAGCAGTAAAAGCTGACCTTAACAAACCAGAAATGGAAGCAAAACGTGCAGAAGTTGGTCTTGTGCTAAGCGAAATCGACTTTGCAGTTGAGAATCTTGCAGAATGGGCATCGCCAAAAGAAGTAGAAACACCATCTACTCACGCTGGAGCAAAAAGCTACATTTATCAAGATCCATACGGTTTAGCTCTAGTGATTGCACCTTGGAACTATCCGTTCCAACTTGCTGTCTCACCGGTAGTAGGCGCGATTGCTGCAGGTAACTGCGTGGTGTTAAAACCTTCTGAATTAACACCTCATACGTCAAGCCTTCTTGCTAAGATGTTTAATGAAAACTTTCCTGAAGAATACTTGACTGTAGTCGAAGGTGAAGTGGAAACAAGCACGGCTTTACTAAAAGAAAACTTTGATTACATCTTCTTTACAGGAAGTACAATGGTCGGCAAAATTGTAGCAGAAGCTGCAGCTAAACATTTAACGCCTGTTACGCTAGAACTAGGCGGAAAAAGTCCTACAATTGTACACGAAGATGCTAATATTGAAGAAGCAGCTAAACGCATTGCGCGTGGTAAATTTGCAAATGCTGGTCAAACTTGCGTAGCGCCAGACTACATTCTTGTTCAGCGAAATGTAAAAGACGAGCTGCTAGCTAACCTAAAAGCAGTCGTAACAAACACATACGGTGAAGATGTTTCACAAAACCTAGACTTCCCTCACGTAGTGAGCGAAAAGCATTTTGATCGTCTTAGCAGCTTCTTAACAAACGGAGATATCGTTTTTGGAGGCAAAACGGATCGTTCTCGTCTGTTTATTGAACCAACTGTTCTTGACAACATCTCATGGGAAGATGATGTGATGCAAGATGAAATCTTTGGACCAATTCTTCCAGTCATCGTATACGATGAAATCTCAGAAGTAATCCAAGCAATCGTCAAACGTCCAAAACCATTAGCACTTTATCTTTTCTCTGAAGATGAAGCTGTTCAAGATCACATTTTAAACAGCGTGTCATTTGGCGGCGGTTCTATTAACGATACAATTAACCATATGACATCTCACTACCTTCCATTTGGCGGCGTTGGTGACAGCGGAATGGGTGCGTATCACGGAAAAGCAAGCTTTGATACATTTTCACATGCTAAAAGCATCTTAAAACGTTCAAATAAATAAAGAAAAAGCCGAAGTCAGCGTCTGACTTCGGCTTTTTTTATTCTTTCATTTGTTTGGCGATTTGTTCATACTGCTCTTCTTTTTTTGTGGAAACCGCTAAATCGCAAAGAATATGTAAAAAATATTTTTTATCTTGAACAAATAAATACTCTTCTTCAAAGCCTTTAGAAATGTAGACGGCGAACTCCCAGATGTCGTCATAATAAGCTGGCCCAATGGCCTCAGCGAGATTTCCAAGCGTTTTGAGCAGCTCCATCGTAATGATAATATTCCGTCTCGCATAGTGCCGGATATTCGCAAATCCATCATATAAAAAGTCCTCAAACTTTTTGTCAGGGATCACCATTCGTATCACGCCTTTATCATCAACTAAGTAAGAAGAAAATTGACTCGCGGCACAAATTTCCCGAAGAATATCGCTAATTTGGTGAATGGAGTTAACTGCCGTTTTGAAGTCATCATTTCCTAGTGATTTAATCGCCATCTCCACAAACTTGGTAATAATATACGTCGTGTCTTGAATATCAGTCTGGGATTTCCCTACATGGATATATTGGTGAAAGACGGTGCAATCCATTTCATCGTGCTCTGTCGAATCTCTATGCCAATAATAAAACAATACGGTTCCGCTGAGCACATAATCCCCTACTTCACGCTCCATTTTTATCACTAAATTATGCTCTTTGGCACAGTGAATCAATTGGCTGTAGTTCAACGTTTGAATATAGCCAGATGTTTGAATACATACCGGCTTTTTCTCTCCTTCTGGAAAGGAAAATTGTTCGCTATGACTAGACTGCGTTCGATGAATCTCCAGTTCCTCGCGAATCGTTGTCTTAATCGCTTTTATGGACGCTGTTTTCATCGATTGAGTCATATGATTTACTTGCAGCCACTTAACAGAATGATTAATGAAGTAGACAAACGTGCCCGCACTAAAAACAGAAAGGGCTGTCGTCACAAAGGGAATCGCAAAATATCCGTCTACTTGAGAGCTGTTTAAAAATAGAAAGACAAAAAGTGTATACAAAAAACTCCCTATAAAAATACCTAAAATTCGCTGAGTAGACTTAGAAGAAGCAAAGTTTTTTAACACGCGAGGAGAAAACTGAGCTGCAAATGATGTAAACACAACAAGCATTAAATTAAAGGTAAATGTGGTAATCGATAAAATCCCGGGCATAATCGTACTCACTAACGTATTCGTTAAATCCATGTTGATTGAAAAAAATGAAGGGACCTTCTCTCCTACTTTGCAATAATAGTCAAGAAACAGCGTCAGTGCAGCTAAAAGAACAGAAAAGAAAGCATAAATTAAGGGACTAAACCAGATTTGACTAGTTAACTCATCTTTAAACGCGCGAGGAGAAAGCTGTTTCCTTGCAGCTATCCATCTAAATGTATTCATATAAAACCTTCCTTTTTATTTGTAAATCTCTAACTTTTTTCTTAGTTCCCTTAATTTTTCTAATTATGCTTATACAATGGAAAAAATCTATTTTTTAAGATATAGGCACACAACGCAAAAAAGAGGTTGAGATACCCCTAATTATTTCATCTAAATGAGTACAAATAGAATACATGAGCTGAACCGCTCATGACGCGGCCGGTGAGCCTTTCCCCGCAGGAGTCTTCGCCTCGCCCTCCAATCAACTGCTAGAAGGAACTGAATGAAGATATGAAAGCTATGTTCACCATACAAACAAAAAATCCGAACGCGTTGGATTCTCAATCAAGAATCCATCTCGTTCGGATTTTCTTTCAACTAACCTAATTTTATCTCAGCCTCTTTTAACTCTTATCTTTTTACCAGCCTCGGCTCGCTCCGCCACCTCCGCCGCCTCTTCCTCCAAACATGACAAGGAAGTTTAGCAGAAATTGAGTGATGGCTCCTTTAAAAAAGACAAAGTCAAGGATAAGCAAGCCCACAACAACAGCTGCAATCAGCAGCGTTTGAAGGGGTGTGAAATGAACACCGCTATCAGAAGGAGGAGCTGCTTTTGGCACTTTTTGTTCAAAATCTGTTCCTAAATCATACTCTTTTACGACTTGGTTATAAACAGCTTTGTATGTGCTTTCTAGCGCCGTATCGTATTTGCCGTTTTTTAAGTTAGGAATAGCATAAGAGTCAATGATTTCTCCAGATTTGATATCGGTGATAGCTCCTTCTAACCCATACCCTACTTCGATTCGGATTTTTTGTTCTTTTTTAGCGAGCAAAATAAGAACGCCATTGTTCAGCTTTTTATCACCGAGTTTGTACTTTCGAAACGCTTCATTTGCGTACTCTTCTACATCCGAATCACCTAATGAATTCACGGTCAGAATCGCTACTTGAGCTTTCGTTTCATCATCTAACTTTCTGCCCATTTGATTGAAATCCGCTTTTTCCTGGTCATTTAACAGATGAGCAAAATCTTGAACGTAAATATCGCCTACCGGATTTGGGATATCAGGTGCAGCAAAAGCAACGCTTGCGGTATTACATAAAAGAGATAATAATAAAGCAAACGAAGCAAGAAATTTCATCACTTATCGCTCCCAAAATCAACTTTCGGCGCTTCTTTTTCTTCATTTGTTACTTCAAAATATGACTTTTTTTCAAAGCCGAACGTACCCGCTAACATGCTTTTAGGAAATCTCTTAACGGATTTATTGTATTTCGCAACTTCATCGTTATAGTCTTTACGGGCTACAGCGAGTCGGTTTTCTGTCCCTTCTAAGCTGTCCATTAAGCTTCTGAAGTTTTCGTTCGCTTTTAAGTCTGGGTACTTTTCAACCACTACAAGCAGGCGATTTAACGCGCCGCTTAATTGCTGATCTGCATCAGCTTTATCTTCAGGCGTTTTCGCTCCCGCTAGCTGCGCTCTTGCCTGAGTGACTGAATCAATTGCTTCCTGTTCATGCTTAGCGTAGCCTTTTACCGTTTCCACTAAGTTAGGAATTAAATCAGATCGTCTTTTTAGTTGGTTATCCACTTGGGAAAATTTATTATCTACATCTTCCTCTGCGCTAACGAGGCCATTGTAAGAGCTTATTCCGTAAATTACAATAAGCACTAACACAACAATCGTAGCAATCAAACCTTTGTTTCTCAATGTATTACCTCTTTTCTTCATCAAAATTATGTATCTATTTACTAGTACGAATCATACCCTAAAAAGATTCATTTTTTGCCAATTTTATTTATGATGACCACATGTTTTAACGATCACTCTCTCTATAAGTTGAAATACTTTTATACTACTCTCATCGCAAACTCCTCATTTCTCAAACACGATTCTCTATCTAGTCTTTCTATAATCTAGTACATGTAATCCTTATCCATTTTATCTTATTTCATACATCTAAAAAAGGAATGGCTAAGAACCATTCCTTTTTCTACTTAAGACCAACCTTCAATCTTGTATGCGACTCGGTGAAATTCAGGAACCGTTACAAATTGATAGTCGTTCTTTATTAAATACTTAATGAGTTTCGGCAATGAAGTAACAATTTGGTCTCGCGCTCCGCTGCCGTATCGATCCCCATCGTGCATGACAATAAGATTCTTTTCTTGTAGATTTTTAATCGTATGTTTGTATATGGCCAGTGGATCTTCTTCACGCCAATCCTGGCTATCTATATTCCATAGAACAGACGTCATTCCCAATTCCTTAATGGCAGCAAGAGCTGTATCATTTATCGAACTGTAAGGTGGACGAAACAGCTTGGGAGAATAACCGATGATTTTCTCTATTTGAGCATTTGTAGAAATGATTTCTTTCCACAACTCATGCTTAGAAAGAGTTGTAATATCAGGATGACTCCACGTGTGATTTCCAATTACGTGCTTTTCTCTATGAATACGTTGGATCAGCTTTGGAAATCTTTCTACTTCCGAACCAACGACAAAAAAGGTCGCACGTACATGATATCTTTTTAGAACTTTTAAAACTGCAGCCGTGTAAGCTGAGGGGCCATCATCAAACGTTAACGCAACGTACTTTGGTGAATTTTGATTCATGTTTTCTCCCCTTATATAAAATAGATATAGAAATAAACCCCTCAATTTGTGGGTGTAAGCTGAGGGGCTTTTACGACGAGACAATTTTTAAGAGATGATGTTATATCTTTTTCTGCATGTAATAGCGCTATAGGTAATAGATTTGTTCAAAAGAACTCGCCAAGTAGTCAAATCCGCGAGGGCGCAGTGTTTCGAACTGCTGAATAATTTTTATTCTTTCATCTGATCCTCCTGGGAGATCGTAAAGTTTCGTCACGGGCTGTCCACTATTTAAATATTCAATGATTCTATACAGCATGACGCGAAAAGCATGTTTAAATTCCTTATATTCATCAGGAAAACGCTGCTCCAGCGCTTTATATTCAACTAATGTTCTATGCATATGCATAAACGGAAGCTCTTTCCATTCAAGAGAGAGGATAAGAACGTCTATATTGGGATGTTTTTTAACGAAGCGATAGTGATTTCCCCACTGTTCTTTCACTTTTCGCTTCGATATCCCATGTTCCTGATGATAAGCAACTGTTGAGGGATCTAAAACAAATTGTGCACCATTTTTATACAAACGATATCCAAGCTCCCAGTCTTCTGCCCCATAGCCAACAAACGTTTCATCAAAAAGACCGGATTTTTTTAAGTTCTCTTTTCTTACTGATACATTTCCACTTAAAAATGCAATATAAGGTAGTGTAAACCCTTCAAGTCGCTCACCGAAATGTTTTAGCCCGCTGTTAAGGAAATAGCGATTAGGAAATGATAAACGTTGAAAACGGTTTGTATCAATGTCTTCTTTTGTTACAAGAGGATAAGGAACGTTTGAATGCCACTTCGTCTGTTCATAGTTTTCATACGATCTTCTATACTCAGGATCCCTACCGACTAGTTCTTTTAAGTGGGCCATTTGATCTTCATTATAGTCTGGCATAATAAATGTGTAGACTCCTTCATAATGCATGGCACCGGTAACCACGAGATTTGATTCGTGCATATGATGTTTATAATGATTTTTAATAAAAGAAGGCGGCGCTAGCATTTCTCCATCTAAAAAGATTAAAAGATTCCCTTCAGCATGATTAATTCCTATATTGCGAACAGAGGAGCGTCCTTTATTTTGTTTCATGCGGATATACTTAAATTTGAACGGGACATCAGCTTCTTTAAAAATATTGGGCGTATCATCAGAAGAAGCATCATCCACTAAAATGACTTCATACTCAGCTTGAGGAAACGTTTGTTTTGATAAACTATAAAGCGAGAGAGAGGTTTGATGATATTTATTATACGTAGGCATAATGATACTAACTTTAATAGGATGTTTGTGATTATTTTTTATACTCATACTATATAATGAATGGTCTGCTTTATTTATTTTATTTTTGGTCTCTTTTAAGGGATTTGGACTCTTTTTTTTCTTTTTAATATAGTATTTTCCATCGGAACGGTTGTAATAGGAATCATATAATTCTATTTTAATCATCCTTTCTTTGTTTTTCCTCTATATACTATTCAATAAATGACCGGGTGCTTGTACAATATATAATTTTTTTTGGAAAAGGCGTATATAATAGATTCGGGAACTTTAGTAGATCGTTCTATTGAATTAGAAACATATTCTCTTATCATAAATAAGTGTTCTACTTCTCAGTATAAAAAAGCTGCTTACAACTTCATGTGTTATAAGCAGCTTCCTTTTATAGCTGATTTCCATATACCCCATCAATATTTGCAACAGCCGTTTGATCAAATATATCTGCATCCATATTTGTATTTTTCATTCGCGCACAAGCAGCTGAAATGTCTCCATAGGTTGAGTTGATTCCAACAGATTTAACATCCGCTGTGTGTCCGTTGTGAAGAACTTCTCCAAAATTCATCGATCCATTTCTTGCCATACCATTAATTCTCGTGTTACAGATGTTAATAACTCCTGCCATGACCATACCACCTTTTCTTAAAGAGAATTTGTACATCATATGTTGTGACAAGCCTATGTGTGAAAAGTTTTTATAAAACAAAAGGCAAGGTACAAACATTAGTGAATTTATTCATTTCACCCTGCTTCACCCAAAGTTTCCACATGTTTTTACGCTTTTTCTGTTACAATAAATGCATAAGTTATTTTTCATCCATATTGTTTGAAGGAGGATACGTAATATGGACGAACCAAAAGATATTCAACCTAAAGTAGAAAAAAGTTTCGAACTGATTGGCAAGAAGTGGACAGGATTAATCATCTATGTGCTTATGAGCGGTCCTAAACGCTTTAGTGAATTAAATGAAAGTATACCAGCTTTAAGCAGAAGGCTGTTGACAGAACGGATTAAAGAGCTTGAAGACCACGGAATCGTTGTCCGAAATGTCATTCCCGACCGCCCTATTCGTTCTGAATATTCGCTGACTCAAAAAGGAACAGAGTTAGGTAAAATACTAGGACCGATTAGCCAGTGGGCAGAAAGCTGGGTCCAAGATTAATAAAACTACTCCATAGAAAGGATGAGCATCATGGCAAATGTTCTCTATATTACTGCACACCCTTTAGCTGAAGACGAATCGCTTAGCATGGCTGTAGGGAAAGAATTTATTGACGTGTATAAGCAAACACATCCAGAAGATGATGTGGTTCATTTAGATTTATATCAAGCAGATATTCCATACTTAGATGCAGACGTATTTAACGGATGGAAAAAGCTTCGTTCTCACTCCTCCATCCAGGATTTATCAACGGATGAACGATTAAAAGTGGGACGGTTAGCCGAACTAGGCGGACAGTTCGTACTTGCTGACAAATATATTTTTGTCACGCCAATGTGGAATTTTTCCGTTCCTGCGATCATGAAAACGTACATCGATGCGATTACCGTGTCAGGTAAAACCTTTACATATACAAAAGAAGGCGCTCAGGGATTGCTTAAAGGAAAAAAAGCAATTCACATTCAGTCCCGCGGAGACGTGTATTCAGAAGGCCCAGAAATGGCAAGAGAAATGGGCCACCGCTATTTAGAAATCATGATGGACTTCTTTGGTATTGAAGCGTTTGAAAGCATTATTATTGAAGGGCAAGTAAAATTCCCGGATCAAATTCCGCAAATTAAAGAAAAAGCACTCCAAAAAGCACATTCAATGGCCAAAACGTTTTAAATTCAATAAGAATCAAAAAGACCTCGAAGCTGACCGGGGTCTTTTTCTTTTCTTTCCTCTTCGCTACATTATATTTCCCTTGAAATATTCCTCTCTTTCTGTCTCGTTTTGCGCTAAAAATATATGTTAAACAAACGGTTAAACGCTGTTATTTTTTGTTACTATTAATAACGCATGAAACAAAAATATATAATTTTTCTTTTTCTTTTTTTTAATTATCCATCTTCAAAAAAAGATAGTTCCTCTAGATAAATAACGTTTAAAATCACACTCCAAACTGAAAAAACCCTTATTTTTAAAGGATTCATCCATAAAACCCAAAAGCGTAATACTCTTAAAAATGTTTTTGAACATGATAAAACCTAATAAAAAACCTTTGACTAAATTTGTGACGTAAGTTACTATTAATAACGTAGTAGATGTTTTCGAACATATTATCTTTAATTCATAAAACAACATTTATATATTGAAAACAGAAAGGTGAAAAGAATTATGGCAAAAGTATTATATATTACAGCAAACCCTAACGATGCTACGCAATCATTCAGTATGGCTGCGGGAGATGCATTTATTAATGAGTATAAAGAAGTAAACCCAGCGGATGAGATTGTTCACGTTAACTTATATCAAGAGCATATCCCTCACATCGACGGCGATGTATTCAGCGGATGGGGCAAACTTGGAAGCGGCGCAGAATTTGATACACTTACTTCTGAAGAACAGCGCAAAGTTGCTCGCCTAAACGAGTTAAGTGACCAATTTGCTCAAGCGGACAAATATGTATTTGTTACACCAATGTGGAACTTCTCATTCCCTCCAGTGATGAAAGCATACTTAGATGCTGTAGCAGTAGCTGGAAAATCATTTAAATATACAGCAGAAGGTTCTGTAGGTCTATTAACAGATAAAAAAGCGTATCATATTCAAGCAAACGGCGGTATCTACTCTCGCGGCCCTGCTGGTGAACTAGAAATGGGTCACCGCTATATGCGCATTATGATGAACTTCTTTGGGGTTCCTTCTATCGGAAGCCTATTTGTAGAAGGACAGGCTGCAATGCCAGATAAAGCACAAGAAATTAAAGAAGACGGTATTGCTCGCGCTAAAGAAGCTGCACGTACGTTCTAATAACAAATATAAGCACAAAAAAAAGGAACATCTCCCCATGTTCCTTTTTTTGTGCTTACAATTATATCTTTGCTTCCCCGCGCAGCAGCGAATAAACATATGTATCAAACGGGATATTGTTTTGATATAGGTACTCTCTTAACGTCCCTTCTTTTTTAAATCCTACTTTGCTTAACAAAGCGATAGATCCGCTATTTTGCGTAAATACAATCGCTCCTATGCGATTGTATTGAAGTTCGTGGAAGCCATAAGAAATCGCTTCATGAACGGCTTCCGTTGCGTATCCTTTGTTCCAGTGCTCTGGAAAAAGAGCATAGCTTATATTTGCTTTTTTATGCTCTGAAGACCACTCTTGAAACCCTATTGTGCCAATCAGCTTTTCGTTTCCTTTTAGCTGAATCCCCCATTTAATCAACTGCTTTTCTTCGTAGCCTTTGGAAAAATTCTCAATGATCCCTTTCACTTGGTCAATCGATTCTAAAGATTTTTGCCCGTAATAGCGCAGCACGTCTTCATCAGAAAAGCATTCTAAAATCTCGCCCGCATCATTTTCTACAATTTTTCTTAATATCAGCCGTTTTGTCTCTAATTCCGGAAACATTTTCTTCCCTCTTTTCTGCGCAGCTTATCTATCTACGGTAAACCATACTATTCTCCTCTCAACTAGCAATATCCTGCTAAAACCTCACCCGGGAGGGCTCATTTCCTATCCAAATAGTCGATTTACAGCAGAGATAGTGGTATTTTATATAGTGGGCATACGTTGCTTTTTATCAATACAGAGGCGGTGAACGCAGAAATGAGCCAAGATAAAGAATTGCTGTCCACGATACACGCTCTTCAAAAAGAGCTGCAGCAAGAAAAAGAAAACCGTGCGTATATGCAAAAAGATATGGACGAACTAAGAAGCGCTTTATTACAATCAGAACAAGTAAAACAAAACTTAATCGATCAGCTAGAAAAGAAAGTTGATTTGATTTTAACGTTGATTCAAAAAGGAGACGCATAAAGGAATGGATTTTTTAAAAAACAGCAAAATACTATACACCATTGTAGCACTTGTGATTGCTCTCATCGCTGTATTTACCAACAATTCGCCTATTTCCCTCATTCAGCAGCATGAAAATTCAAGCAGCACATCCAGCAGTACATCGGGGAGTACATCGGACACTACATCAAGCAACGAATGCTCTGCAGAGACTCAAAGCGACAGGTTATTTACCGGCAAAGAGCTTGTCTTACAAGAAGGAAATGATAAATACGGATATTGCCACATTGTCGCGCATATGCAAAAACCAGGAGCGGACAATTACCATGGTAAAAGCCAATTCAGCAAGTATTTAAATGAAAAACAAGCCATGTCTATTGCCGAAAAAGTCATTAACGAAGGTGAAGACGGCACCAATAATAAATCTGGCAATTACGTTAAAGAAAAATATATTAGTTCTTTAAACCAAGAAGTTAGAGTTGTGTATACCGACTACAGAGGCAAAGACTACGACTACAGTGTAACGACCATGTATCCAATAGGTCATTAACCCTAATATATACAATGAAAAAGCAGGCCCACGCCTGCTTTTTTTCATTATACCTCTTCTCATTATCTACAGCTCTAGAAAGTTAATAATTGATTTAAAGTCTATTTGACATGTAAAAAACCCAACTTTAGACTGTTAAATTTTGGAGATATGACAGTAGCACTTTTACCTCTTGGACATATTCTAAATATAAAAAAGAAACAGTCCTTTGCTTCTTTTTTAAGAAAGAGGTTTAAAAATGAGTAACAAATATAAAGTCAGAAAAAACGTATTACATCTTACAGACACCGAAAAAAGAGATTTTATTCGTGCCGTGCTAATACTAAAGGAAAAAGGAATATATGACCGCTATGTAGCCTGGCATGGTGCAGCAGGTAAATTTCATACTCCTCCGGGCAGCGATCGAAATGCAGCACATATGAGTTCTGCTTTTTTGCCGTGGCATCGTGAATACCTTTTGCGATTCGAACGTGACCTCCAGTCGATCAATCCAGAAGTAACCCTTCCTTATTGGGAATGGGAAACGGATGCACAGCTGCAGGATCCATCACAATCAGCAATTTGGAACGCAGATTTTATGGGCGGAAACGGAAATCCCAAAAAGGATTTTATCGTCGATACCGGGCCATTTGCAGCTGGGCGCTGGACGACGATCGATGAACAAGGAAATCCTTCCGGAGGGTTAAAACGTAATTTGGGCGCAACGAAAGAGGCACCTACACTCCCTACTCGAGATGATGTTCTCAAAGCTTTAAAAATAACTCAATATGATACGCCGCCTTGGGATATGACCAGCCAAAACAGCTTTCGTAATCAGCTTGAAGGATTTATTAACGGGCCGCAGCTTCACAATCGTGTACACCGTTGGGTTGGCGGACAGATGGGCGTTGTCCCTACTGCTCCGAATGATCCTGTCTTCTTTTTACACCACGCAAATGTGGATCGTATTTGGGCTGTATGGCAAATTGTTCACCGCAATCAAAACTATCTGCCGATGAAAAACGGGCCGTTTGGTCAAAACTTTAGAGATCCGATGTATCCTTGGAATACAACCCCTGAAGATGTTATCAACCATCGAAAGCTTGGGTACGTATACGATATAGAATTAAGAAAATCAAAACGTTCATCATAACCACTCTAGAAACAGCTGTGCGCAGTCAAAAACAGGTAAACCCCTTCCCTTCTGACATAACTTATAAGGCCACAAACACCGTAAAACTCACTGCTTCATTTCCATTCACCATAAAATATAGTTAATTAACCATAATTGGGCTGTGAATAAGCTTCATATGAGGACCTTGGAACATATGAATAAGTTATCAAAGCTTTATAAAAGTTTTATAAATGAAGGGAAGATATCAAAATGCATAATAACGTAAACGCACCTTTTAGTTCTAATGAAAATATGCCGTTCTCACCTGCTATGGCTCACCACGGCTACGCTGCTCCCGCTTATGACCATATGATTCCACACTGCGGATACACAATGCCGGACTATGGATATATGGAATGTGGATATAGCGTTCCTTGCCACAGAGGTAGTGGTTTTGCCATTATCATCGTACTGTTTATTTTACTCATTATCATTGGTGCATGTGGTTTCAATTTCTGCCACGATGAGTGTTAACCCAAAAAACTCCAGTATAAACACTGGAGTTTTTTCATGTCTTAATCGCTGCAAACCTTATAGCGTTTCGTCCAAATCTAGAGGTCTCAGCTTCTCTTCGATTTCTTTGCGCTTTGGCTCTAAAAATGGCGGCAGCGCTAATGTTTGGCCCATCGTTTCAAGCGGTTCATCGGTCGCAAATCCAGGTGTGTCCGTTGATAATTCAAATAAAATGCCGTTTGGTTCTCTGAAGTAAAGTGCTTTGAAATAGTATCGTTCTACTTTACCAGAATTCGGCAGACTGTTTTCATCTAATCGACTTGCCCACTTATTGTATTCTTCTTCATTTGGAACACGGAAGGCAACGTGATGAACGCCACCGCGCCCTAAGCGAACTTTCGGCAAATCGGGTCTCGTTTCAATATGAACTTCGGCTCCGCTTCCGCCTTCACCTGTTGCATAAACCAAAATATCTCTATGATCTCCTGCACGAGATGGATAAGAACCCACGTAGCGAAATCCCATAATGTTTGTTAGTACGTCAACAGTTGGTTCTGCCGTGCCCACCGTTAGCGTGACCGGTCCTAAGCCGATGATCGCATGTTCTAACGGAATGTCTTCGCGCTTCCACGGCACGCCTGCTCTTACACCTTTTTCACCGTTGTCCGCGACAAGAAGCAAACGTGTACCTTCGTAATCTTTAAATGCTAATGTATCACGATTAGCTCGTTTAGCTATTTCTTCATATTCCACTCCGTGCTGCTCGAAGCGTTCTTTCCAAAAGTGTAGAGAATCCGTACTTTTAACGCGAAGCGACACAGTCGAAATGTCAGATGCACCTTCATGTGTTCTTGCAAGCCCTGGAATATCAAAAAACGTTACTTCCGTTCCTGGGGTCCCTTCTCCATCTGCATAAAATAAGTGGTAAGACTGAGTGTTATCTTGATTCACCGTTTTTTTTACTAATCGCATGCCTAAAACTTTAGTGAAAAACTGATAGTTTTTCTCAGCTTTCCCCGTCAGAATAGATACATGATGCAACCCTAACAATTCCATCTGATCCGCCTCTTTTCATAATATATAAATTTTTTAACTCACGCTAAAATTATCTTTAATTTAATTATCTTTAATTAAAGATAATTTTAAAGGATATACAGCCTGTTTGTCAATAACAAGAAAATGTTGTGAACATAAAAAAGAAACTAAACACATAGTTAGTTTCTTTTTGGATTTAAGCTACCGAATAGATCATTCTTTCAACTAGCCCTTACTTTTTAAGCGCGCGCTGCACATTTTGTTTCATCAGGGCTGCAATTTTCTTTTCATTTTCACGCGACGTCTGCTCTAATTTTTCTATAACTAGCTGCTGTCTCTCTGCTGAATGATTTTGACTTATCTTTTGTTTGCCTTCCATTTTAGTGATATCGATTTTAAATCCAACGATTCCTTTACTTAAACCATTCATATAAGCAGGATCAACGTCATTTAGTGTATATGTACTTCTCGGACTTTCATATTTCTCCACCATCTTCCTCAGCAGCCCAAGCAGTTCTGCTGGTTCTTCAATCATTTTCATCGTTCCATACACGTGAACAGCTTCATAATTCCATGTTGGTACAGCTTGATTCGTTTCATACCAAGACGGTGAAATATAGCAGTGAGGCCCTTGAAACACAATCAAAATATCTTGATTTTCAGCATCTTTCCACTGCTGATTCGGACGAGCAAAATGTCCGTATAAAGCTTTTTCTTTCCGGTTTAACATCAGGGGCAAATGAGTAGCATAAGGCTTTTCGTTATGATACGAAAACAAAGTGGCGAATCCATTATCTTCAATAAAATCATACATGATTTGTTCATCATTCACTTTAAAATACTTTGGAATATACATCGGCGCTTCTCCTTTATCTCTTATTTAGTAAAAGATATAATACTATACGCGTTTGCAACAGCGTCAGTTATAAACTTTTTATGGAGGTCAGCAAACATTTAATCGTTTATGAATCGATTTTTTAAGAAGCTTATGCTACACTGCTGTGATGTAAACCGCTGATTTTTAATATGTATTTATTTAGCACATGATGCAATTAAATATTTGTTGATTAAATACAGAGTTTGAACCTAAAAAAAGAAGAGCTTGTTAGCAGCTCCTTTCTCACGTTTATCTATACAATTGAGGATTTTTTTCTCGTTTGATAGGTCCGCCTTTGGCTATATGCCACTCAATGACGCAATCCGTCAAGCGATCGTATACGTCGTCTTCTAAATACGGATCTTCTGCTGAAGTAAGCAAGGTGTGAACATCGGCTTTTATTTCGGCTAGCATAGCTGCGCTGAATACGTCCGGGTCATTTAATACGTCTAATATATATAACACCAGCATCTCAAACCCGCTGTCCCAATTGGCATTTCCGTTTCCTTGAGCTTCACAGCGGAGCTTTTCAATAGCTCGGATAACCTCGCCTTCTACAATATCCGACTGCCCATTTCTCGGGACATAGTTTACCCATAGTTCTTTTGCTTCGTCAAAATATTTCATTCTCTACTCCTTTCTTCAGAAATTTATTCCTTATTGTTTCTTTGATTCATCGTCGTTCCAAAAACAACGCCTAGTGAGGTCCCAATCGCAATACCAAACCCAATATTATTCATCAACATCCCAAGAGAAGCCCCCATTGCAATGCCCAGACCTAATCCCATTCCTAGATAATCTGTCTTTTTCTTTTCTTCAGACAAAAAACCACTCCTTTTTCTCCTATTTTATTGATACCTTTTATACGTAAAAACTGCGCTAAAAGTTTCATAAAAATGGAAAAAAGCAGTCGCTGTAACTGCTTTTTAAATGATGAGCTGATAAACGGCCTTTCCGAGCAGCAAAATCGACGTAAGCATGCAGATTACACCGAATACATACATCGTTTTACGTGCAGAAAAATACAAACAACTCAACAGGGAAAGGTATCCAAACCTTAAGAAAAGGGCAGTTTAAAAATAAAAAACTTTTCTTACTTAAAAAGGATGGATCACGTTGACAACCAATCAAAAGGAATATCTTGAAAAAATACATAGCATACAGGAAGATCTCTCCAAAACGTGGGCTGAATATTGGCATCACTACTCGAGTCCAAGCTCTTGGCAGTTTTGGGTGACCTTGGGCGCTTTTATTTTGCCTTTAGTCATTCTCTATTTTTTTATTGATCGGAAAAAAGCCTTTCACTTAGGGTTTTATGGATTTAACGTGCACGTTTGGTTTCACTATAGTGATACCGCTGGCGTTTATAACGGGCTGTGGACGTATCCTTACCAAATCAACACAATCATACCCGTAAGCTTTAGCCTAGATGCTTCGCTTATTCCTGTCTCTTTTATGTTGCTTTACCAATGGACGATCAACCGTCATAAAAATTATTATTTATATGCAACGGCTCTTTGTTTATTTTTTGCTTTTATTTTCAAACCATTATTAACAGGGATCGGCTTTTTCCAGCTGCATGAATGGGCTACTTACGGTTATTTATTTGTATTTTATCTCGGGGTGATAGTGCTATCAAAATGGATTACCAATCTGTTTCTTTATTTTGAAAAGCAGAATTGAATATGTTGAGTACATGTAAAAAAACGTAAGCTTCTTTAAAAAGACCTTACGTTTTTTGTAGTGGCTTTATTTACTCCCTGTCAGCTTCCTCAAAAGATAGCACGCTTGTTTCATCTCACAGTATCTCTTTTGTAAGCAGCCCATTTTGCTTGTGTAGATTTAGAACATGCTGCATCTAGCAATAATAAAACTTCTGTTACTAAGGAGAATCGCAATTTTCCTAAACTCTGCTTAAATTAGCGTTGTATAAGTCCATTAAACTGCTTAAATCATCTAACAACGGGCAGTGGCCTACACCTTTCATGATTTTCAACGTTGCATTTTCCCCTATGCCTTTTGCGATGTCAGATGCATCTCTTGTCGAAACCATCTTATCTTCATCTCCTTGAATAACCATAGTAGGAATCGTGATTTTTGCCACCTCTCCTGTCCCTTGAACAACACCATTAAAATCGTTTGAAATATTAAATCTCATGAGTGCGTAATTGATATCAATTAAGTTGCGCTGCTTGATCGTTCCTTCTAAATACTTTTCAAATTGATCAGCAGACGGCTTATTTTTTGTATATAAAAATTGACGCAGCATCATTTTTAAAAACCATGTGTTTTTTGTTTCTTTCGCGTTTTCTACCATTCTAAATGCTTCTTTTACTTCTTCTTTGGTTTGGATAAAATTGTTAGGGATAGGCAGTTCTAGAAACGTTCTTCTTGGAATGGGATAGCCTTTGATGTTGACGGAGCTTAATAGAATTAAATTTTTGGCATCATTCGGATGATCAATCACATATTGCATAGCAACTGCTCCTCCTAATGACCACCCGCTTATTGTAAAAGCAGACAACTTTAAAGCATCTGCAAACAGTTTGACATCATCTGATAAGTCTTTGATTGTGTGGATAGGTGTATGATAAGTGGAGTCTCCAAACCCTCTTAGGTCGATGGCATAAGCTGTGATATGTTCTGGCAGTTCGTTCATTAACACATCCCAGTTAAGGGAAGAATTCATGTTTCCGTGAATTAACAAAAGCACCTCTTTTCCGCCTTTTTTCATTCGGTAATTTACTGTTTCTCCATTCGGTAATTCTACTTTTGCTTGTTCTAAAGCAGATACGGTCATCGCTATTTTCCTCTTTTCTTATATGATTAGAACGATAGCTATCTTTAATTTTTACATACCCTATTTATCTAGGGTTAAGCAGTTCAAAAGAAGTTGTACAAACACCAAGATGATTGTGCGTCATTCTATTTGCTAAAAAAAGCAGCCAAATACGCGATTCGGCTGCCTTTTTATCATGAAGAAATATACGAATGAGCAACAAGGCCATTACTTTTTCGGTGCGTCTAATGCTTGATAGGCAAGCTGATATTTCCCGCCTTCAGCCACTTCTGCATGGTAGAGAGCTTTAAGAGCAAAGTTTTTTTCAAGGCTGTGCTCTTTCATCAGTCCATTCAGCTTACCTTGCAGTTCCTGATTGTCTTTAATGAGCTGCTTCATCTGTGATTTTAGATATTTCATGGTGTTTTCCGCTCCTTTCACTTGATGAATATCTATCAAGTATATCACTTAAGGATAGGATAATGGTAAAACGACTTACGATTGACGGATTAAATTTGTACCGCTCTGTTCTTTAAGCGCGCTACAAGCGGAACGACGATGATACCGGCGATAACAACTTGCATCACATTGCCTGGTATAGAGCCAAGCGGAAGGATCCAGTTACCGTAAAGAATCACTTCGGCAAAGTAGTAGCCCACGATTTTCACAATCAGCGCAGCAACAACTGCCAGTGTGTTGACAAGTGCTCTTTTACCAGGTGCTTTTTCAGAGATAAGACCTGCTAAAAAGCCCATAGCCCCTACAATAATAAACGTAAACGGCGCCCATGCTGTCCAGCCCGAGATCAGATCGAATAACCCCATTCCAAAAGCGCCGGCGATGGCTCCTGTTTTTTTACCGTAAATAAAGGCCGCTATAAAAAGAGGAACGTTGCCTAAATGGATAAGGCCTCCGTTACCCATGATTGGAAGCTTTATGTTGATAAACATTGTCGCTACAAACGTCAGTGCGATAAAAAGCGCATGCATGGATAAAGCTTTGATTTTGGTTGATTCTCTTGGTGAGTATGTTGAATTCATCTGTTGACCTCTTTCTTTTTTTACTACTATCATACTCCTATTTGGATACTAAATAAATATGTAAAACTATTTATTTAGTAGGGTATATCATTCTAGCAGCACACAGAGATCCGCTAACTTCAAAAATTGTCCTATCTCTTCTTAAAAAATAAAGTTGCCCCTGCTTCCTTTAGCAGACTGCACCTCCTAATTTTTGTTATGGCAAAGTGTCTGTTCGGACATAATATGAGCAAATCGTTCTTTTTCAAGAGTTGACGAAGGCTGATAAATATGAGAAGTTATATGTTTGTAGAAATGAATGGAATAACCTAGAATTCCAGCGGAACCTGTTACTATAATTGTACTGATATTGACCAAGTCCGTTCAGATTGTGGCAGTCATAATTTTTACATACAGCAAGCAAGTTATAGGAGGAGCAAGAATGGATAATAACGATATTTTAATTAGATTACGATATGCCTTGGATTTAAAAAATACAGAAATGGTAGAGATCTTTACTCTTGGCGGAGAAGATGTAACCAAAGAAGACGTATTAAAAATCCTTACGAGAACACCGGATGAAGAAGACGAGGATGCAGTTCATGCGGACGATCATATACCGTGCACGAACAGTATGTTAGATTCTTTTTTAAACGGTTTTATTACCTTCAAAAGAGGAAAACAAGATCCTAAACCAGGGCAAGCACCTCCAGCGCCGGTTCAGAGCAATCAAAATATGTATAATGTCTTATTAAAGAAAGTGAAAATCGCTTTATCCCTAACAAGCGAAGAGATGTTAGAAGTATTTGACGACGGTGGAATACGTGTATCTAAAGCAGAATTAGGTGCTTTATTACGAAAAAAAGGCCATAAAAATTACAAACCGTGCAAAGAGAATTTTGCTCGAAAATTCCTAAGAGGCTTGACTGTACAATATAGAGGATAACATGATACACACTTTTTCAAATCAGAGTATCCATTATGAAATACGATATAAAAACCGAAGTTCTTTTGCGATCAAAGTCGACGGATACGGAACGGTCGAAGTCCTTGCTCCTAGAGGGACGTCTACTGAACAAGTACTTTCGGTACTAGAGAACAACTGGGCATTGATTCAGCAAAAAATAAATGAAATGAAAGATAGAACGCATGGACCAAAGAAAAAAGTCTATGAACACGGAGAAAGCTTTTTGTATGTAGGAAAAAACTATCCGATACAGATTCATCACGATTCGACTATTACAAAGGATTCTGTAGTGTTTGAAGCGAACACGCTTCAGATTTATGTCAATCAGCACGACGATGAAGCGATAAAACAAGCGCTCAAACGTTTTTACTATCAACAATGTAAAGCGCTCGTAACCAAAAGTATCTCCTCCTATCAAAAACATTTTAAAACAAAGCCGCGATCCATCTCGATTTCCGATAGCAAAAAAGCGTGGGGCACGTGTGATTCTAAGCGTCAGCTAACCTTCAACTGGCGGCTGGCAATGGCACCGCAGCACGTCATTGATTACGTAGTCGTTCATGAAATGTGCCACATGGTTCACATGAATCATGATCGGTCCTTTTGGCGTCTTGTCGGGAAAATTATGCCCGATTATCGTGAACAAGAGCACTGGCTGGAAATGTCGAGCTGGGAAATGACGGTGTAGTGGCTACATAAAAAAGAGCAGAAGCCCCGGGGCATACTGCTCTTTTTTTATCTTTAACTATAGCGATATTTTCTTAAATCTTTTAAAATCGAAATTTCTTTTAACAATTCTTCTCCGACATTTGTTTCTAAAACCATTTTTCTTTCTAGTTCTTTATCGACCAATCGCTTTACGGATAAGACGTCCGTTCCTTCTAATAAAATATCTTCTTTTGAATTAAAGTGTTTGTGAGCAACTAGCTGCATGCCGTAAGAATTATATAATAATGTATATCCAGCGATACCTGTTGTGGATTGATACGCTTTTGAAAAACCGCCGTCAATAACAATCATCTTTCCATTTGCTTTGACCGGGTTTTCTCCTTCGATTTCTTTGACAGGCGTATGACCATTAATAATATGACCATGATCAGGATTCAGATTAAATTCTGCGAGGATGTTTTGGCAGACTTCCTCATTTTCCCGTAAATAGTAGTATGGATTTTTCTTCTCTTTATGCGTTGCTTTATCACTGATAAAATATCGTTCAAACGTCGTCATGGCGCGTTTCCCAAAGAGTGATGAATATTCTCCTGTCCATAGGTACCAGACCATATCTGTTGCCAAATCATCCGTTTCTTCAGGGTGCGCAAAAGCCTCCTGTAAATAATGTTCAAACACATCAAGCAAGTTACGGCCTGCATACGTTTTATCTTCTATCGTCATTTTTTCCATGTTTCCTTCTTCATCTAAAGGAATGCAGCCGTGTATTAATAAGTTTCCGTTGTATTTCAAATAAAGGCTGCCTTTTTTCATAAGAAACTTCATATGTCTCGCCAGCTTTTCCGAATGCTGCACGGAAAGCAGCAGTCTTTCCATTACCTGCTCTTCTTCTTCTAATAGCTGATCAGGCTGCGCCGGATCTACCGTTGCAAAGCAGCTGTTTTCTAGCGGATATGTGTTTCCGTATATCGTAATTTCATTTTTATCATAATCAATTTTTTCAAGCAGCAGCCTTTCTGACATATTAAAGAAAGGACGTCTTTTTATAATCGGACTTTCAAGCTTGAACTGAATCATCGCAATGGCCTGATGAATTTTCGTGATTTGTAGTCGCTCGTGATCGGATAGCTTGTCACTCGAGCTTACTTTTGGTCTAAAAGCAGGATTATCATCATAGTATTTCTCCGCCAAGTTAAGCAGCGGTCTCAGGTTAATGCCATATACGTCTTCAATAATATCTAGATTGTCGTATCTCGCGCAGATCCGAATAATATTGGCAAGACACACTTTCGAGCCCGCAAAAGCGCCTAGCCATAGCACATCGTGGTTTCCCCACTGAATATCAACGGAGTGATAGTTAATCAGCGTATCCATAATTTTATCCGGTTCAGGTCCACGATCATAAATATCCCCTACTACGTGCAGATGGTCCACAACCAATCTTTGCGTCGTATAAGCTAGCCCTATAATAAGCTTATCGGCTTGCCCTAAAGAAATAATCTGCTGAACAATCTTTGTATAGTACTGTTCTTTATTTGTAAATTCATCGGTTTTATATAGCAGCTCTTCAATAATGTACACAAATTGATCCGGCAATGCTTTACGCAGTTTAGAGCGCGTGTATTTAGAAGAAGCGTACGAGATGAGATTAAGCATACGATCGATGATTTCTTTATACCACTCATATAGTTCTCGTTTGTTTCGAAACTGCGCTTTAATCAACGGTAATTTTTCTTCAGGATAATACACTAATGTCGCAAATTCATTGATTTCTTTGTCAGATAATACATTTTTAAAAAGGTCTTTGATTTTCTCTTTTACATTTCCTGAACCATTTCGCAGCACGTGCTGAAAAGCTTGATACTCGCCGTGTAAATCACTGACAAAATGTTCAGTCCCCTTTGGCAGATGAAGAATAGCTTCAAGGTTAATAATTTCGGTTACCACTTTTTCTTCCGTATCATACTTTTGTGCAAGTAAATCTAGATATTTTGTGTTCAAAACTATGTATCCCCTTTCAACGTTCACCATTTAGTACAATCACTCATCAAGCTTGTGATTATGATGTTAAATACCTTTTATTTAACTCTTCTCTTTTCTCTCCACGCCTCACCCCTTTATTTTAACCTATTTTACGTATGGGTAAAATGGTATAAAGTCTATTTGTCTATAAAGATTAACCAGTCTTGCCCCCTTGAAGATGATAGCTAGCTGGTAACAAAAAAAACCTGCTGATCTTAGTCAGCAGGTTCGATACATATGAAAGAAGCGCACATAATTAAGAAAGTTTACTCCGACCTCTATACAATAGCAGAGTTTTTCTTCCCTCGCTGTGAGAAAACGCACAGCGCCAAGTCCTTGGTGGTGGTACGATAAAGATGACCTTTCTGAGACAGGAAAAGTCATCCTTTGTATGATATAAGAATCATCATTCTGTTGAATCTCTGTTCTTCTACGTTCAGAGATTTTTTCTGTTGGCTTTGTTAAGTACAGCACGAGAGGAAAGTGAATACAAATACATATGGTACACGTAGGCTATCTGAGTCTGCTGTTTGACGGCGGAAGAAGTTGCATGTGGCTTTTCCGAGTAACAATTGCTTCTATTATAATATGGAACGCTGTTGTCAAATTTCCAAAGAAGAAATACAAAGGAAAAATCATTACGTGAATGTCTGCAGGTACCCTATCTACTTTAACTCTGACCGTCTCATTTTTTGAGCATATCCGATTTTAAAACCCTCCGCTCAGCATGTGGATTTTACGATATAAAAAAGCAGCGGATGTAAAACATCACGCTGCTTTTTCTTATCTCTACACGCCTAAGTAAAAAAGGATGTGGTAGAGTGTTCTTACAATGTATTGATGATGTTAGTGAATATTATTCTTTCGGAAATTACCGCCTTTAACTTCGGCTACGTCATATACCGTAACAAAAGCCGTCGGGTCAATTTCATTAATAATTTCTTTCATTTTGCTTTCTTCCAAGCGGTTGATTACACATGTGATTTCCTTGAATTTCTCATGGGAGTATCCGCCGTAAGCTTCTTTATATGTAGCGCTTCGACCTAAACGATCACGTATTGTCTCTACCATTAACGCAGGCTGAGAAGTGATAATTTGGAAGGTTTTCGATCCGCTTAGACCTACTTCTACGATGTGAATAACTTTGGATGCAATAAAGTATGCAATTGCAGAAAGAATCGCGCCTTGCAGACCAAATACTAGTGAAACAAAAATAAAGACAAACGCATTTAAGAACAAAATAAGATCACTTGTTCCAAACGGCAATTTTCGAGAAAGCAGTACAGCTAGCATATCGATGCCATCTAGCGCGCCGCCATTACGCAGTGCAATTCCCATTCCAAAACCAAGGATAATACCGCCGACAACGGTTACGAGTAGTGTATCTCCTTCAATAATCGCTGGAGTATGATGCATGAGGCTTGTACCGACAGCTAGTGAGACGATTCCGAGGATGGAAAATATAGCAAAACTTTTCCCGATTTGTTGATATCCTAACCATACAAAAGGAATATTAATAACGGCAATGAGAACTCCTAGTGGTAAGCCAAATAGGTTTGACGCAACGATACTAATGCCTGTTACTCCTCCATCTGAGACGTGGTTTGGAATTAAGACAGTTTCTAAGCCGTAAGCTGCAATAATCCCTCCGATAATGACCATTAGTGCTCGGAAAGCAATTTTTAGCCGCTTAGGCCTGTGGTGTTTTTTAGTTGTGTTCATATAATTCCTCGCTTTTAAATGTTTTTTACTATTTAAGTGTACCACAAACATTCTCTTTATTTGAACTGAGGAGGCTTACGTATCGGTTTTTAGCTCACATAGTGCAAAATAGACAAAGGATAACTTCTAGCTGTACAGACTCTATCCTTGCAATACGTCATCATTTCTGTTAAGTTTAAGGAGAATTATTTTTGTTCGGTAAAGATTGATAAGTTACATAACTTTCGTCTATAGATTTGAGCAAGGATAGTAACACAATGTGTGCGTGTCACACTAGGAGGCAACAATTATGGAACAAGGTAAAGTAAAATGGTTTAACGCAGAAAAAGGTTTTGGATTCATCGAACGCGAAAACGGAGACGATGTATTTGTACATTTCTCAGCAATCCAAAGCGAAGGCTTCAAATCTTTAGACGAAGGTCAAGCAGTTACATTTGAAGTAGAACAAGGTCAACGCGGCCCTCAAGCTACTAACGTTCAAAAAGCGTAATCCGTCATAAATAGAAAAAGACAGACTCCATGGAGTCTGTCTTTTTCATTACTTTGAAAATGTAATAATAAAACCCTATCCACTGAGGAATAGGGCTTATTAATACAAAAATAGTAATCGGTAATACAAATGGTAAACTCAGTATAGCATAGTATTGGCGGAATCCAAACTATAAATCAATATTTCTTCATGAATAATTATGATTCGTGCTTCATTAACTCTTCTTCAAAGAAAAATGTACTGGGATATTTATCAACTGTATAAGAATATCTTTTCATATTTTTCACATAATGACTTTTTAAGATGATCACTATTTCATTAGATGCTTTTATACTTACTGTTTCTCCATTAGCAAATGAGCTTATACTCATATCCTTCATCCTCTCTCATATCAAAAACAAGCAAATTTTTAACTTTATTTATCGGGAAATATAATGTGCATCTTATATTTGAGACGTTATCAGCATTCTGATAGTCAGCAACCTTTTCCAACGGCTAGTCCAATGAAGATTTCTTTTTTAATTATTAAAATCCAAAGCAAAAAGACCCCTATGTGGAGTCTTTTTACGTTGGATTAATTATGCTACTTTATGAACGTTAGCAGCTTGTGCTCCGCGTTGACCTTGTTCAATGTCAAACGTTACTTTTTGACCTTCTTCTAACGACTTAAAGCCTTCACCTTGAATAGAGCTGAAATGTACGAATACATCGTCTCCGCCTTCAATTTCGATAAAGCCGAAGCCTTTGTCTGCATTAAACCATTTCACTGTACCTTGTTCCATAATAGTGCCTCCTGGTGTGGAATACTCCACGGTTGTATTACTACCCTTGTCCAACCATACTATCTTAAGATAAAAAATTCTATTGAAGAGATTTCTCTTCTCTCAATCCTATACCGAACAAAAATAATTAATTTAATCGTAACATACGGAACCGCAGATAGCAAATACAGGAAATGGAATAAATCATCGAACGATAAAAAGAGCCTTCTCTTTGTAGCTCTATACAAAGAGAAGGCTCTTTTTCAGTGTTCCTATTTTACGCAGCAGTGAATGTAGCAGCTGCTTATTATTTACTTTATTTTTCTGTTTGCTCTGTGTGCCACCATAATGAATCTTTTGGATTTTCAACCGCTTCATTGTACTCAGACTTAGAAGCAACTGTAGGGTATGAACCTTTCAGTGATTTTCCTGCCGTGTTCGCGAACAGGAACAAGATTACGAAAAATCCGATGATGCTCACAATCGTTAAATAGAACGCTGGAGCTAAGTGATTGCCCGTTGCGTGAACTAACCATGTCGCAACTAATGGCGTCGTTCCACCAAAGATAGAAACTGAAACATTAAACGTAATCGCTAATGTTCGGTAGCGAATATCTGTGTAGAACATCGTTGGCAGCGTTCCTGGCATTGTTCCTTCATACGTAGCAAGTAAAACACCTAGAATAAGAATACCGATTGAAATAAAAACTAAACCATTTAAGTTGATTAAATAGAACGAAAAGGCTGACAGTAAGCTCAATCCGCCTAAACCGATTAAGAAAACTTTCTTGTTTCCGATTTTATCGCTCAGTTTTCCAAACATAAGAGCAAGCGGCACCATTAAAATCATAACTGCCGTAATTAATACCGTACCAACTGTGTTTGATAAACCAATAATTTCATTCAAATAAGAAGGCATGTACGATAATAGCATATAGTTTGTAATGTTAAAGAAAGCCACGGCTACGAAACAAACAAACACATCTTTTTTGTGATTTTTTAAAATAGAGAGGAAGCTTTCTTCTTCAACTTCGTCTTCGTTGGAAAGTTCATTTTCAAAAATAGGTGTTTCCCCTAAACTTCTTCGTAAATAAAAACCAATAAGTCCTAAAGGCAATCCTAATAAGAAGGGAATTCTCCAGCCCCATGAGGCCATCTGTTTATCCGAGAGAACAAAAAACAGTAAGCTGGCTAGCAGTGAAGCAAGAATATAGCCAACAAGTGTACCGATTTCTAGTCCACTTCCAAGCACATTTCGCTTATTGTCTGGAGACGATTCTGCAATATACACCATCGCACCAGCATATTCACCACCAGTTGAAAAACCTTGAATGATTCGTGCAATTAATAAAAGGATGGGTGCCCATATACCGATTTGATCATATGTAGGTAACAACCCAATGAGTAATGTGGAAAAGGCCATTAAAATAATGGTGGTGGTTAAAACGACTTTCCTTCCTAACTTGTCTCCAATTTTACCGAATATAACACCGCCTAATGGACGCATTAAAAAGGCAATCGCAAATGTGGCAAATGTGAACACTAATTTGAGCTGATCATTTTCAACTGCACTAAAAAAGTTTTGACTAATAATAACGGCTAAATATGAATACAAGCCAAAGTCAAACCATTCCATCGCGTTTCCTACTCCTGTAGCAAAGACGCTTTTTTTAGCTTTGTCAATATCTACGACGTTAATTTTTTTCTTGTTAAACTTCATTTCATCACGTCACCTCCGCGGTATACGATTATACAAGACTGAGTAGTAAAGTCAAATTTGACTTACTGTAATTCACACGTAACTGTCTTGGAACACTACTTATTTTTAAGTAAAAAACAAAAAATATTCATCTGGTGGTAAATATAAAAAAGGTTGCTGCTAAAGGGGTTAGAGCAAAAAAAATGCTAAAGAATAATCGTTGATAAAGAAATTAATTAAAAATAAAATAATTTTTTTATTTCAACGTACAATTCACGGATCATAATTTCCACTCAGATCACCTGACAATTATTGTCATAACCCATTAGATACAAGCTTCATTTTTGCAATGAATACACGGTTTTCATTACAAAAATTATGTAAACTTAGTAATAAATTATAAAGCTCGTTCTAATAATTGTAACAGTGTATGATTCTGCCCTTAGAACAAAATTTCAAGAGTTGGCTGGGTTCGGGGGATAAAAATTCAGCTCCTTTCTCCCTATCGTGGTTCGTGGCTTCATGGAAGTTTTCTACCGTAAAAGCAAACTGGTTTACAGTGCTGCTTTTGTCATATTCTTCAAGCTTTGTAATATGCTCGCTCAACCTCCTCACCAAGCTGTTTTCCCAAATTGAAAGATATCCTCTTTCTTCTCTTAAATACCCTCTAAGACAAACTTTAAACCTACATTCACTCATATAGTTTTGAACATAAAGATTCACGATAATTACAATTTTTTACATTAAATAAGTGTGAGTGTGCGATGACATAAAAAATAGACCTCCACTTAGACGGAGATCTATTTTTTCACTTGCTTTATTTTTTAGTAAGGCTGCCATTTCGCTCTAAAATTGGTACTTCAATATCTACCGTATTTGGATATTTAACTCCAAGCCCTGTATTTAAAGCAACAACCGTTTCGTTTTCTTTAATCCAGCCTTCTTCCCGCAAATGGCGTGCAGCTAAAAATGTAGCCGCACCTTCCGGACAAATAAACGATCCTTCAAGCTGCGCAACCTTTTTTTGTTCTTCCACAATCTTATCTTCATCGACCGCAATCGCACATCCATTTGTATTGTATACGGCTTCTAAAACAAGAAAGTCCCCAATTGCTTTTGGTACGTTGATACCAAAGGCGATGGTTGAAGAATCCGGCCAAAATTCAGATTCTTGTTTTCGTTCATTCCATGCTTTTACAATAGGCGCGCAGTTTTCAGCTTGTACCGCAACTAAACGAGGAAGATCACCTTTAATCCAGCCAAGCTCTTTTAATTCATTTAACGCTTTATAGATTCCAATTAAGCCAACGCCTCCTCCTGTTGGATATAAAATCACATCAGGAAGATTCCAAGAAAACTGTTCAGCAATTTCTAAGCCCATTGTTTTTTTACCTTCGATTCGGTACGGTTCTTTAAGCGTAGAAGCGTCATAAAGACCCCATGCTTTAATAGCCTCGCCGACAATTTTACCCGCATCGCTGATGAGTCCATCGACTAAGTAAAGTTCAGCTCCAGCAACAGCACACTCATTTCGTGTAATAACAGGCGCATCTTTTGGCATGACAACGGTTGCTTTTATGTCAGCGCGTGACGAATACAGTGACCAAGCAGCTCCTGCGTTGCCATTTGTAGGCATCGCTAACTGTTCAACGCCAAGTTCTTTTGCTTTTGACACCCCTACAGCGGCGCCTCTAGCTTTAAATGATCCCGTTGGAATAATGCCTTCATCTTTCATATATAAGTTTGGAATGTTCATTTCTTTCCCTAGCTTAGGCATTTTTATAAGCGGAGTCATCCCTTCACCTAAGGACACGACGTTTTTTGGATCTTCTACTGGAAGCAGCTCATGATATCTCCATAAATTTGGTTCTCTGCTTTGAACAGCTTCTGGAGTCAAGTTAGCTTTCAATCTCTCTAAATCATACGCTACCAATAGCGGTGAGCCACATTCACATAATTGATGTTTTTCTTTTGGACTATATTCTTTTTTGCATTTAGGACAATATAAGTGAGAAACATAACTAAACGGCATCATACACACTCCTTTAAATTCTGTAAACATACTACCCTATATACATTATAATTTATATTATTTTTATCAGAATTGTAAGGTATGATTTACCCATCATTTTATTGAATATTTTAAAAAGCATAAAATACTATTAAATTAAGATTTTATGCTTTTTCCTACGTTGTTTATATTACTTTTTTAGAATTAACCTCAGTAAATTTAAATAAAAATGCGAAAAAGAAACGCACTTCACACTTTAAATATAGGAATAATTATTTTAGTGTGTTAAAAAGCGACTTGAAGGAGGTAACGAAGGGCAGTGAGTGCACTTTCGATGCTGAACAAACGTAATAATAGAATGTACACTTATATAAAACTCCACCTTCACTATTATTCAGAACGAAACTGCTTCAATAAGACCTCTCTTAAACTAGTAGACAAGGCCTCTGCTTGCAGAACTCTATCCAGCTTCTCTTTATTAAACCGGTCTTTGAATTTTACGTCGTTAACTGTTGCTATAGACACTTCGTTCGGATCTTTTTCAAGCAAGATCAACTCATCTCTCACTGAGACGATGCCTTCTTTTAAAACGCGAAATAAAAACCCTGTATAGCCTGTTTCTCTCATTTTCACGACGATATCCGGCACTTCATATTTTGCAGCAAGCTTGTAACAAGGATTTCTAGGTTCAGATACTTGAATAATAGCCTCACCAAATGCAAATATATCCCCGACGTGCGCGTTTCTTTCTGTTAATCCAACGGTTGTGATGTTTTCTCCAAACAACGCGGTTTTAACAGGGTTTTGGATGATGTTATTCCAGTATTCATAATAATCATAAGGATACAGACATAGCGCTTTGTCCACTCCTCCATGATCTTTGTACGCCTGCTCGTCACCTTCTAGCCCCAACTTACTTAAAAAGACGGGTTCATCTGCTGCTGTTTTTCGAATGGCGGATTGAAACGTTCGTTTTCCATAAGTAAGTGTTTCAATTTTTCCGTAGTTAAGCGACTGAACTTGATAGTGATCTGCCATATGCTCTCTCCTTTTTTAAATCAATAGACTTTTTCATCATGTGATAATTCTTTTCGCTCTGAGCGCTTGTGCATGAATGCAGTAAGCACTAGCAAACACATTGTTAAAACAAGTAAAACAAAAAATAATTGCGTGTTTGTATGAAAGAAATCGCGTGCGAAACCCGATAAAATTGGAGCACACCCTCCTACGATATATCCCCCTGATTGCATCATAGCTGTCCATGAGCTCGCTTCTTGAGGCGAATCTGTCTCATTTAACGGCAGCATAAGTGCTAAAGGAAAAAGTCCTCCAAGCCCTATTCCTAATAGTATCGAAG
Organism: Priestia megaterium; assembly: GCF_009497655.1. Taxonomy (NCBI): domain Bacteria; kingdom Bacillati; phylum Bacillota; class Bacilli; order Caryophanales; family Bacillaceae; genus Priestia; species Priestia megaterium. The sequence goes on from NZ_CP023317.1 coordinate 3,274,386, forward strand.
AAAACCAAAGACTGGTTAAAGGATAGAGAATGAAAACTAAACCCGCTGATGCAAACAGTGTACTGCTCGCAAGCCAAAAGGTTTGGTTTTTATAATAATCAGCTAGCGTTGGAATTAAAAAGCTAAACGCCATTTGAACGAACGTAAAAACGGTAATAAGCGTACCCGCTTCTTGATTACTCATGCCCAAATCGTGTGCGGCTGGCGCTAGCCATGTGGTCACAGAGTAAAAAATGCCGGCCTGCAGCCCAAAGAAAAGCGTAAACAGCCAGGCTTTTTTATTTTTTAACGGCAGCTTGTTTTTTCTGGAGCCAAACGCTTGCTGAGATTTACGCGCAATCGGAGACCAAACAATGAGAGCAATCACGGCCAGCACGCTCCAGCTAGCAAGAGCTACATTCCACGAATCGTGCAGTACATGCTGCAAAGGTACCGTCAGCCCTGCGCTTAACGAAGCGCCCGTTCCCATGCCCACGGAGTAAATTCCGATCATGAGGCCTATTCTATTCGGAAATTTCTTTTTAATAAATCCCGATAACAGCGGTCCAGCGATGGCAATACCTACACCTAAAAGAAAAGCACTGCTTAAAAGAACAGATATTGAGTGTGCGGCCACTCTCATACACGTCGCGATTCCAATCACCACTAAGCAAAAAGAAATCACTTTTTCAGCTCCCCACAGCCCTTCAAGTTTTCCTGTAAACAATGCAAACAACCCCATACATAACACAGGAATAGCTGTTAAAAAACTAACTGTAACATTGCTCAATCCCAGCTGATTACGTATGGTTTCAAGCACAGGCGATACGGATGTAATACCGATTCGTAAATTAATTGAAACTAAAAATAAAGCAATCACGTACACATATATTCTCTCTTTTGACTTCATGTTGTTATTCCTCTCTCGTTGATTCAGTATATCATCTGATGTTTAACTTTTTAAAAAAGGAACTTAGATAAGCTCCAAATTTTGACCGGCATATTTTTTTGCTTGCTCTGTATCTCCATTCAAAATAGCGGTAAATAAGTTTTCATGAATGGTGGAATTATCTTTATAATCAATCGTTTTTAAAATGAGCTGACTCAGCGTATGTCGCAGTACAGGCACAAACGATTGATATAAATCCATTAAAACATTATTTTTACTAGCTTCTGCAATCGAAAGATGAAACTGAATATCCGCATCTATATATTCAGCATAATTGCCTTTTTCAAGTTCTTTTTTCCGTTTATCTAAATGCCCTTTCATCTTTAACAAGTCTTCGTCCGTTCGACGCTGCGCCGCTAACATCGCCACTTGCAAATCAAGCATTTCACGCGCTTCGTAAATATGATCAATATCTGCCGTTTGAAGTCTTGTTTCAAACGAATCCTGTGTGAAGCTAAGAGACTTAATTCTCGTTCCTTTTCCTTGTTTCACTTCCAGTACATTTGCATGAACAAGAATTTTCACCGCTTCTCGCAAAGTAGATCGCCCTACCCCGAGCTCTTCCATTAGCTGAGGCTCCGTTGGAAGCTGATCTCCTACCTGATATTGACCTGAAAAAATTTTCGTTTGAAGCTGCTCTAGCACCTCATCCACTAGCTTTCGACGCGGTACTTTTGAAAACGATTGTTTATTATGTATATTCATCTGCTCATCTCCTGTTTATATCACCTTTATGATAAACAATTTTATGTTGTTTGGCAAGAGTGCTATAGATTAAGGAGCAGCGCGTGGAGTGCTCGTTACACTAATAATTAAACAAGGAGAATCACCGCCCCTTACTTCTAGATTTTAACAAGTCTTTATCAGTAGTAAAAAAAGGCTCCGTTAAACTTAAAAGCCTGCCTACTCAAACCTAAACCCAATCCCGCCGTCTACAATAATGTTTTGACCCGTAACAAACGATGCGTCATCCGAAAGGAGCCATTTTACTGCTTTTGCGGCTTCAAACGGATCACCAATTCTGCCTAGCGCGTTTAATTTTTGATAGGATTCATTGAGCTTTTCTTTTTCCTCTGAAGATAGAGCTAAAAACTTTTCTTCTAGCATAGACGTCCGAAATGCACCTGGACACAGAGAGTTAATTCTTATGTTTTGATGGCCATATTCTTGAGCAACTGATTTTGTTAAAGCGATCACACCGCTTTTTCCGGCCGCATATACGCCTGTCCCTGCTGAACATAAAATAGCGTCCATTGACGACGTATTCACGATGACACCGCTGTTTTGTTTGGTCATTACCTGCAGCTGATATTTCATACAAAGCCATACGCTTTTTAACGTAACGTTTATTAAATGGTCAAAGTCTTCTTCTTTGAATTCATGGGTAGCATTAGAAGCTGCCTCCGTGTTAGCCGCATTATTAAAGCCAACATCAATTTTTCCAAAAGTAGAGTATGTGTGGCTCACAAGGTTTTTGACATCTTGACTATTCGTTACATCCGTTTTAATAAAAAGAGAGTGAGGAGACCATTTTCTTAATACAGAAAGAGCTTCTTCTCCTTTTTCACTATTTCTAGAAGCAATCACAACATGCATGCCCTCTTTTGCGAGTAATTCCGCTGTTGCTAAGCCAATCCCCGACGTTCCACCCGTAATAATCCCTACTTTTTCTTCAAACATATAGTTCTCCCCTTTTGTGTTCAATAAGATCCCAAAAAATTAAATTTAGTAACATTAGCCATAGAAGTTATTCAGCTTTGGGTAGATTAATACCTGCTTCGAAACACTAAAAAGAGAGTGAGACACAACTAAAGCAATTCAATCTAAAGGCGAGCAAATCGGATACATGAGCTAGTTTGGGTCACTCGCTACACCGCTGTTGATTTCCGTGCAAGGCTTCGCTTTCCGCGGGCGGCCGCTGATCCTCCTCGTCGCTTACGCTCCTGCGGGGTCTCACCTATTCCGCTTTTCCCGCAGGAGTCTTCGCCTTGCCCTCCAATCAACTGCTAGACGCACGTACCCACATAAACGAAATCTACGTTCATCCCAATAACAAAAAATCCGAACGAGTTTGATTCTCCATCAAGAATCTCCATTCCTTGTTCGGATTCACCTTCAACTACACTACTTTTGTCACAACCTCTTTTAATTAGCATTAGCCACTAACTTGATGTTGAGAAACAGATAAAGTAGATTTTCGATTCCATAAATAAAAGGCATATCCGCCTAAAAATAAAAGCAGCGCGTAATTAACAAATAAAGAATCATTTGCGTTGACAGGGCTTGTAAACTGGAGAAAATTATTTAAGCCATGAAATACAATCGTCACTCCAATCGATTGACCGTTAACGATCAGTAAAGCCAAGACCAACCCAATAACAAATGCAAATAAAATTTGAAAAATTGTATTTGCTACCGATTGACCGCTTAGCATATTCAAACTGTGCGTAAAGGCAAATAGGAACGATGATAGAAGAACCGCCACTTTATAGCTTTTTGATAACAGCAAATTCAGCATAAATCCTCTAAATACCATCTCCTCTACAAATGCTATGACTAGAGTTTGGGTAAGCAAAATAAGAACAATATCTGCAGTAGAACTTCCGTGTACACCTTTGTTCCCGATGAGGATAATAAGCAAATACAAAAGAAGCGGAGAAAGAACGAGGATTCTTGTTCTAAAGGACATGTTTTGTTGAAAGGAGAAAAAATGCTGCCACTTTTTTGTTTTTGTTAGATAAAAAGCTATTCCTATTGCTAAAGGGACAACTCCTAAAAACTGAAGATAATGTGCAGTAGGATGCGTCATGCTCACGTATGCACCGTTTACCACAAACCAAAAGATAACTAAGATTTCTAGGCCAATAACTTTCCATAAAAGCTTTGACTTGATCATCACTACACTACCTTTCTACTTTAGGCTTCATTGATAACCTATATTCGTTTTAAGGATTTTATATGTTTTCACCTTTTTATCATTCAAGCTCAAAGACCATGTGAGGCAACGCTTTTTCCTTTTAAAATAAGAAGATCGTTCCTCCTTTTTTACTGTGATTACACAAGATACAAAAATGCACAAAACCCTGCCCATGTGACGTAATCACTGAACTCCATTTTTTTATCGCCTCTCACGAGTACATTTACAGCCCAATTCAAAACACTTCCCTCAGACGTTTTATCTACATATTTTCTCGCTAAAGCGTATGCACCCACTCGAAATAAGTAATAGCTGATTAAACATAAAAAAGAGATGGTCATAAAATTTAAATTTAACTCTTTCACCTTGTACACCTCATCGTTTTTGTGTTATTACATAACATTGCTTTTTATTTCTGTTCATAAAAATCTTTTTTGACACCTTTCAAAAGCTTTAAGATTTCTTTATAAAAACAGATAATTAACATTCCAGCGATGTTTGTCACCATCATAATCATAAGATTGCCGATGATGAGACTCAGAAAATTCCCAAAAAACATGAGGCCAATTCCGATATAAAAGCCTGGGTGAAGCAGCTTATCGTCGTCTTCTTTTTCTTCTTCCTGAATGTTTATTCTGTTTTGTAACGCAGCATCATTTTTAATAAACTCATTAATAGTTGTTCCATAGATGTCGCTTAAGTTTAAAAGTTGTTGGATATCAGGGTAGCTCTGATTACCTTCCCATTTATGTATGTGCTGTACCGATACACTCAGCTGTTCAGCAACCTCTTCTTCTGACATTTTTTGTTCTTCTCTTAATTTTTTTAATTGATTTCCTAGCCTCAACTCATTCACCTCTATAACTGTGGCAGCTTGTAAACAAAATTTGTTTGCACTACGTTTTCTCGTTTTCTACAATTCTAACATATTGTGGTAAAAAAGAAAGAAACAGTAATGAGACGTATAAACCATAAAACGATACCCCTAAAAAATAGTGAGAATTCTCATGTGTAAAAAATGAAAGAATGCACTTTTATCTTCATCCTTTTATTGTTTATACTAAATAGTGGATTGTAAGAACGTAGAACTGAAAAAGGAGGCAAACTGACGATGGAAATGCTGCTTATTTATCTATTTGTTATCGCTCTTATTGGATTCATTATTTGGAGAAAAATGAAAAAGAAAAATAAGCCCATTAAAAAGAATGGACTTGGTATATTAGCACCTATTTTCTTTATAGTCATTGCATTTTCTCTTAGTCTAAGTCAGATGATGCACATACCGGGCCAATCATTTCACTTACCACCCTACTGGGAAATGATGATTGCTGGTGTATTAGGTATTATATTTGGACTCATTATGCTTAGCCAAACAGACTATGAAGTAAGAGAAGATGGCTTTATTTATTCAAAGCCAAACAAGAATTTTAAATATGTAATTATCGCCATTATCTTTATAAGAATGGCTTTGAGCCAGTACTTCAAAGGCTTAGATTCCATAGACTTCGCGGTCTTGACGATGACACTAGCTTTTATATATATTGTCATTTGGAGAGTTGGCAGCTATTTAAAATTCCGTAAATTAAATGGTGATAATTACAGTGTAAATGCTGGGTAATCATCAATATAACTAATCCTTCTTCCTGTTTGGAAAGAAGGATTTTTTGTCATAGTGAGTAAAAGTCTCGCGTGTTGTGTAAGACAACCTATATATTGTATAATGCAATATGTGTTTTTTATAACAGAAGTCTATCTATAAAAACAGATTATAGGAAAACTGTACCTAATCACCAGCTGTTTGATTTACAGGTATATAATGAAAGGAATCGTCACATGACATTTATCAATTCTGTAACAGGCCAAGTCGATGCGTCAGAACTAGGGCTAACACTAATCCATGAGCATATGCGCGTTCGTTCTGAATCTGTTCACGCACAGTTTCCTCAGTTATATGATGAGAAACAAGAAATCGCTAAAGCAGTCGAACAAGTAAATCGTGCAAAGAAGCTTGGAGTTAAAACAATCTGTGATCCTACGGTGATGGAACAAGGACGCGATATTCGTTTTATTGAGCGAATTGCCCGTGAAACAGACACTCAAATCATCGCAGCCACAGGAATTTATACGTATAACTACATTCCTACCCACTTTCAAACTCGTAGCATTGACTATATGGCAGACCTGTTTGTTCGAGACATTGAAGTCGGCATTCAAAACACATCGATTAAAGCAGGCTTTTTAAAATGCGCTACGGATGCACCTGGCGTAACGGCTGATGTAGAAAAAGTAATGCGCGCTGTCGCACGAGCTCATAAAAAAACGGGCGTGCCAATTATGACTCATTCACATCCTGCAAGCGGCACAGGCTTAAAGCAGCTGGACATCTTACTCGATGAAGGCGCTAATCCAAATCAAATTCTGATTGGACATACGGGAGATACGGATAACCTTGAGTATATTTCAAACATATTAAGTCAAGGTGCCTTTATCGGTATGGACCGCTACGGCTTGACTAGAGAATGTTCAACTGAAAACAGAAATAATACGGTCATCCAGTTAGCTAAACAAGGCTATTCAAACCGCATGTTTCTCTCACAAGACTACTGCTGTACAATGGACTGGTTTCCAGAAGGCGTGATTGAAGAACGTTTTCCAAAATGGTCGATGAGCTTTGTATTAGAAGAAGTCGTGCCTGAGTTAAAAAGAAAAGGCTTAACGGAACAGCAGATTCAGCATATGCTTTTTGATAACGCCCGCTGCTGGTTTGAAGGAAAATAATTGAGATATTCTTTTTGTTACTATAAAAACCCCCACTGTGCAAGCTTACAGTGGGGGTTTTTCGCGTATTATTCTACCTTACGTTAACCTGTTTTTCTTAATAGCTTTTGTTTTTCGCGGCTCTTTTTCACCATAAAGTGTATACCACATAAGCACAACCCGACGGCTATTCCAATTGTCAAGTTTGTAAACACTGTTAACGAAAATGTCGTAAGTAAAACCAGTGAATGAAATGATTTTTCTTTTATCACCTTTGCAAACTGTTCTTTTTTACTGATATTCCATGCTACGACCATTAAAACTGGCGCAAGACTGGCAAGCGCAACGTATGAAGCATACGGCGCTAGCACTAACAGCACGATTAACACAAAGATAGCATGCGTCATTCCTGCAATTGGAGATGAAGCGCCGTTTTTAATATTGGTAACAGTTCTTGCAATCTCTCCTGCTGCGGGAATACCTGAAAACAGCGGTGTTACCATATTTACAATTCCTTGACCGATCAGTTCTTTTTTGCTGCTGTGCTTTGATTTTGTCATTTCATCCGCAACGCGAGCTGTCAGCAAAGACTGTAACCCTACAAGTATAGCAATTACAAACGCAGAAGGTAAAAGAGTTACCACCCTCTCCACTGTTATATTTGGAAACGCTGGCGCCGGGAAATGACGAGGTATCTCTCCGTAAATCGAACTAATTGTTTCAAACTGATTGGAAAAGAAAAAAGATGCCAAGCCCGTTGATACAATAATTCCAAGTAAATAGGACATTCCCAGCGACTTTGGTGAAAAGTAAAGAACTATTAAAATCGTAGCTAAGCACAATCCTGCTGTAGCGATACTATAGATGTTAATGAAGTGTAAATTACCAAAAATCTCTTTTATATTCAAATGAAAAAACTGAAATTTGTCAATCGCGTGCAGTCCAAGGAAGTTTGGTATCTGCCCGCTAAAGATAATCAGCGCAATTCCTGACTGAAATCCTACAATAATAGATGACGGAAAATACTTGATTAAAGCTCCTACTTTGCATAGCGCAAAGATAATGAGGAGAATCCCTGACATAAAGCCGGCAATTAATAAGTTTTCATAGCCATATTGCAACACAATTCCTAATAAAACAGGAACAAACGCACCCGTAGGTCCAGCGATTTGAAACCTACATCCACCTAAAATAGCAATTAACAATCCCGCTACAATCGTCGTATAAAGTCCTGTAACAGGCGATATTCCAGAAGCTATCGCAAATCCTAACCCTAAAGGTATAGCTATAATGCCAACAACAATACCCGATAGTATATCTTTCTTCAAATGCTGCAAGGAGTAATTTCGAAAAACCTCTAGATTCATAAGTGTACATCAGCCTCCATTTTAAGTAGTGAGGTTACCCATTCGTATTTTGGTCATACAACCTTATTGAGCTTTCTCAAAATAAGGTGGGCTACTCGATTACTTCTATCTTAAAGGAGACAACTTACAAAAAAATAAAGAGGAAATTAGAAGTTTCTTAGACAGTTATTAAAATTTTCTTAAAAATTCTTATTTTTATTCTTTTAGTTATTTTTTAGATAAAATGCGGTTCTTTGTTGTAAATAAAGCAAGATAACTAGACCCTATAGTAACGATAGAATGAATGGATGTGGACAGGCTGTGTTTAAAAATCTTTAAGTTTAAGTAGACGACACGCCTACCTCCATTCGTTTAACTATATTCGAATTCATAGGAAGCTCGGTTACATAAGGCCAATTAATTACAAACGTGAACACTAAAAGACAGAGGCTTTGAATCATAATTCAAAGCCCCTGTTTTTACTAATAAGATATATAATACCAATTCTTTTGTATCTTTTCTATTTCATCAAACTTCAGACCAAAATCGCCCGATGAAGGTTTACGGTTTTTTGGGTCATACACAAAACCCGAGAAATGGCCGAATAGTCCACTGCTTGTAAAGAAAAGTACGGAGATTGCCTTTCCTTTGGTTTCTACTGCAACATCATCTCGACCTCTGGACACACTCGCATACTCTTTCGGTAGATCAATCAGCGATGAGTTGTCGGGTTCATTGGAGAAAGGAATGAGCGATGGGTAGTCGACTCCATCGGCTTTCAAGACGCCACTTTGTATGTTAGCTGCCACTTCTTTTCTCTTCTGCTGATGGAGTTTAAAGTTTATGTCTAAATTAAGCTGCTCAGACGGAATGAAGAACCACAGCACAACGGTTATCACTTGAATAACCAGTGGTAGCCACTTTCTACTACTAAAGAGATAAATCAATGTCCACAGCGTTAGTAATAAAAAGAAAGGAAGGACAAAGAATAACCATATATATGGACTTACGTATTTCCCTATACGATCATCTAAATCCCATTGAAACAGGGACAATAAAAAAATGAACAAACTGCTACATAACGATAAAAGCAAAGTTAAATGACGTTTCACATATTTCCCTCTCTCTGAAATAATTCTTTTTAACCTTCACTCTTTATCATTCATTATTTACTATAGTTCTGTGAATCCGCTTTAAGAATTCTCTTATTATTCTAGAAAGCCCATTATTGGCGTTATAAAAATACCCAAAAGAATAAGTTTTATAGTGCGGAGGAGCAAAGTTAACGACTACATATTGATCACTTCTAGATAAACCAGCATCTGTTTTAAATGCGTAGTCAAATCCTATATTTATTGCCGTATTATTTTCCAATGTATGACGAATTGTATCTACATTATTGGTAGTAAACAAGATATCACATGGCAGTGAACTAAAACCTTTCATAAATTCCTGAATATACTTGTCGTTATATAAAACAATTGGCTGGTTAATTAACATCTCTTCAGTAATGAGTGTTTGTTTGGCTAATGGCGACTTCTTATTTACTGCAGCTACCATATGACCATCCAATAACTTTTTAAATACCAAGTTCCGATACTTTTTTTCTTCTTTTTCTGTATAAGTAATGAAACCTACATCTACTTCCCCATCTAGAACTTTATCTATAATATACTCGGTGCTATTTTCATAGACAGAAGCCTTTATGTTCGGATATTCTCTTTTAATTTCTGTTATTAAGCGAACGAGAATCTCCATTGGTCCTGGGTAGGTTGCAATCTTTATTTCACCATTCATTGTATTTGTATACGCTTCTGCTTCATCCATAAATTCTTGAATTTTCAATAAAGCAGCGCTGGCCTTTTCAATTAACCTATGACCTTCTTCAGTTGGAATAGATCCTCTTCTGGAACGATGAAAAATCATTATATTTAGTTCTTTCTCTAAATTTTTTATAGATTGGCTTAATGCAGGTAACGTAATATGCAGGTTACCAGCTGCTTCTTTTAGTGAACCCGTTTTATCTATTTCCACTATATGTTTCAATTGTTCAATATTCATAATGCCCTCTTTTTCTTTTAGTTAAGTATTACTTAACAATCGTTAATATTAACTAAATTTACCATAAGTATATCTGGTTGTATACTGATAGATATAGTAAAAGAAATGACACAAGGAGATGGAGTATATGAAGGCGCTAAGATGGCATAATCAAAAAGATATTCGTCTTGAAGAAATAAATGAACCAGTTGTACAGGCTGGTCAGGTAAAAATGAAAGTTAAATGGTGTGGAATTTGCGGTAGTGATTTGCATGAATACTTAGGTGGTCCCATCTTTATTCCAGTTGATAAACCGCACCCTCTCACTAATGAGGTTGCTCCAGTGACGCTTGGACATGAATTCTCAGGTGAAGTAGTAGAGGTTGGAGAAGGTGTAACCCATTATAAAGTTGGTGATCGTGTGGTTGTTGAGCCAATCTTTTCTACACATGGACACCAAGGTGCTTATAATCTAGATGAACAAATGGGATTCTTAGGTTTAGCCGGAGGCGGTGGCGGTCTTAGTGAATATGTCGCAGTAGACGAAGAACTTTTATTCAAACTTCCAGATGATTTATCTTATGAACAAGGTGCTCTAGTAGAACCAGCGGCAGTAGCTCTTTATGCAGTACGTTCAAGTAAAGTGAAAGCCGGAGACAAAGTTGCTGTATTTGGATGTGGACCAATTGGACTTCTTGTCATTGAAGCGTTGAAAGCAGCAGGTGCAACCGATATTTATGCAGTTGAATTATCTCCAGAAAGACAAGCGAAAGCAGAAGAATTAGGAGCTATCATCATTAATCCTGCTGAAGTTGAAGATACGGTAGCCGAAATTGCTAGATTAACTGACGGTGGCGTAGATGTATCATTTGAAGTAACAGGCGTACCTATTGTATTACGTCAAGCCATCCAATCTACGGGAATTGGCGGAGAAACGATTATCGTTAGCATATGGGAAAAAGGAGCAGAAATTCTACCGAATGATATTGTAATTAAAGAACGAACTGTTAAAGGAATCATTGGCTATCGTAACGTGTTCCCAGCAGTATTGTCTCTTATGCAAAAAGGCTACTTCTCAGCCGAAAAGTTAGTAACGAAAAAGATAGCTCTAGACGATGTAATTGAAGAAGGGTTTGAAAGCCTGATTAAAGAAAAAAACCAAGTTAAAATTCTGGTTAAATCGGAACAGCAATAACAATCATCAACAATGAAGATTTCTCTAAGCCACTGATCGTAATTAGTGGCTTTTTATTTCTTTAATCGGGTCCAGCCGAGAGATGTGTAAAATTTCACCAACACAATTTGACAGTTTAGAAGAATGAACGAGTCAACTACATAACGATGCCCATTAATTTAATTACATTTGAATCCGTGGGACGCTTGGTTACATGAATCCCATGCATTACGGAATTGATCCCCTAAAAAACTTTCCTAGTCTAGTGTTGAGGTACCAATGGGTTAATCGACGAGGACCAGACATATATAAAATACATATGCCCGCCCTTTTTAACCACCGTAGTAATACTTTAAAAAGTTTAAGATGGATAACAGGATAATCAAAATAACCAAAACTCCTTCTATTAATATCCTTCGCCCTTCTTTTGGGGATTTCTTTTGTTTTTTATGGGCATACAAAACCAGTTTTCGAAAGGAAATGTGAAGTAAAATAACGAAGACAAACAAACCAATCTTCACAAGAATAAACAGATTATCACATCCGTTTCAACAAACTAAAGATCTAAGAGACATTCGGCAAACAACTTAGCTATGAAACTTTTTATTTTCTTTGTTCTTTTGATAATCTACAAAAAAGGATACTGGAACTGCTCCAATACCTATACCAATCGAAATAAACAGCGACTGGTTCAGCTGAAGACTCGGATTTGCCGCTGCCTTACTATAAATGATAAAACACACAAAGCTTAAAAGGCCTATAGCTAAAGGAATGAGCGCGTGCTTGTACCATTTCATTGTATTAGCCTCCCCTCTTTTTCACCCCGCCTAGCTTGATAGTCGCAGCATACGATTTATTTGTCAGCAATTAAGAGATGCACCGATTAATAGCACAATCCTGTTTAGGTAAAATGACTTCCCGCTATAGCGCTGGCTAAAAGAACGATTACGGCTAGCTCTCTTATCATATAGGTTTGGCTTTCACTCAAAGGTTTCCCCTTTCTTTCACTCATAACAGGGTAAAAATAAAAAAGGTAAAAAGATAAAAGAAAACCCATACCCGCTGTCACAGCTATGATCATTTCCAAATTATCACATCTCCTTTTTCTTCCTTTTCCTTCTTTTCTTCTTGTTAAACAAGTTTAGCCAAGTAGTCAGCGGCGCCTCTCCAGAACATACGAGTCCTCTTGAAATCATACAAAAATAAAAAAGGCAGGATTTCTCCTGCCTTTTTGCATATGTAATTCCTCTTCACTATGTCAACTCAGCGCTTTTAGCGAGCATAAAAGCAGAGATACTAAACAAAACAATCAATAAAGAAGCGGCATGTAACAGTAAAAAAAGAAATTTTTGGCCGCCTTTAATGAAGCACGAATAAATCATTCCTAGGATTGTTACTAAGATTAAAAGTGCTGCTGCTATTTTAATTACTATAGCAAAGAAAGCTCCTGCAAATACAATTGACGGAATAAAACACGCTACAATAATTATGTACAAAATCAGTGTAGCAATAAAAGCGTTTTTTGATACGTTTGAAGCACGTTTAAACAAATTCCCCATATAATCTCCTTTCCCATTTTAAAACTGCATCTTTTACTATAATACATGTGTCTAGAGGACACAATTAACTTTTGTGAAAACCTTAATAAGTTAAGCTTGATCACCAATAATATCAGCTATATTTTTGAGATCTTGTTTGCTTAGTTTATCAAATGTTCTAGCTGTTTTTTTGTTTGAATTATTTGATGATAAATAACCTTAAAGAACGCTTTGTAGTATTTACTTCAAAATCAATTCATACTAAAATTCTCTCTTCCGGTAGATAAACAGCGCAATAAAGTAAGAAGCAATATACATTACCATCCCCAAAAGAGTATATAAGATAGGAACATGCAAAGAAGAAGCGATCGGTAAGCTGGATGCTGCTAATATTTCAACTATATACCCAACAACTCCTTGTAAAGCAATCGCAACGAAAAGGCCGCCCATTCCACCTCCAAGTACTATTCCGTCAGATTTCTCTGCCCCGAATACATAAAGAAGCGGATAAGCAATTGCACCGGCGAAAAGTACGATAAATGTACCAAACGAAACGATATTTACTATATTCTCTACTGCACTCTTGGAAATAAGCGAATACATTGAGAAAACACCATAAGATAGGATGGTTCCGCTGACGACAATTAAAAAGTAAAAAATATAGTGACTTTGCACCACATTTTTCCGGCTAATTGGAAGGGTAAGCACGTATTTGTCATAGCCGGTTTTGCTTTCTAGTTTGATCACTTCAAGCGCTGGCATTGCCATTAATAAAATAATTAACATCGCTATAATACGATAAAATGAAGGATCAGCAAAATAAAAGATGACTGCAGAAATAACTATGGCGAGCGCTGTGTAAGTCAAAAAGCTTCGGTGAATGAGGTAATAGTTCGTTAACAATAGACCTTTCATTTATCGTTCACTCCTTGTTAAAAGCACGCTTAGTTCTTCCATCGACATCGGTTCAGTTACAGTTCCTTCTGGCAGCTGATGCTTATCTGATACGAGTACACGGGCAGACGTATCATACGTTCTTTTTGCCACTACTACATCTTCAGGAAGTACATTCAGCTGTTCTTCCTTCATAACGGCAATTGCGTACTCCTCAAACACTTTCTCTTTTTCTTCATTTAATAAAATTTCACCGTTTTTAATCACAACAAGATGGCTCGCGATTTTTTCGACGTCGCTCATAATGTGAGATGAAAGCAGTATTCCGCTGTTCCCATCGCTGACAAAAGCTTTTAATTCATCTAATATCTGCTCTCTAGACGAAGGATCCAATCCTCCTGTCGCTTCATCTAACAGCAATAGTTTAGCACCGTGAGACAGCGCTACCGCTAGAGATAATTTCATCGACATGCCGCGTGAAAACGTATGTATTTTTTTATCTTCTGGCAATGAAAAAGAATGAATCAACCGGTGAAAATCAGCTTCTTCCCAAGAATTAAACAGCTTCTTAAAAACGTTGTTTAACTGTTTTATCGTTAAAGAAACCGGCAGATTAATCGCATCAAACACGACTCCAATGTCTTCTTTAATCGTCGCATCTTTATTTAAATTGTCTTCACCAAATATTTCGACCGTACCGCTATCTCTTGAAATCAGTCCTAGTACCGCCTTAAACGTCGTCGATTTCCCTGCTCCGTTATCACCAATAAATCCTACAATCGATCCAGGAGGTACATGAAATGAAACATCTTTTAAAACCTCATTTTGGCCAAACGATTTTGCCATGTTTCTAACTTCTAAAAGATTTGTCATTTGCTCACTTCACTTTCTCTATTAGTAGTTAGTGTAATCTAATCGCTATGATGATTCGTAATATCACCTTTTTTTTACAAAAATGAATATTCACTACCAATTATAGCTAGTAAACTACAAAAAGTCGATGACAACCTAAAGCTTTATTACTCCTTCGTTTGTTTTTTATAATCGTAATATGTATGACAACATCTGCCTGTACTATTCTTATCCTATCCACTTATCAAAAGCGCAAATAAAAAAAGGATCTCCTATAAAAGATCCTTTTTTCTTCACTATAATTGATGACCCTGCTTTTTTTCTTTTTCACTTAATACGTAGTCTGTTATAAAACCAAGAATAAGTCCAACGGCTACCGGTATTAAACCGCCTTTTGCTTCCATTTGAAAATTTTCCGGTTCATTTACATAAATCCACTGAACTGAAAGCAACGAAATATGAAAGGTATTTCCGATAAAAAATAAAAGTGCTATGGTGCCAATTGTTACGCCGAATGAAATGATGTATTTCTTCACTGTACCCCTCCTTTCATTAAAAGGCTGCTCCAAGCAAAGCAACCTTTTAATTTCTTTATTTTGCTTCAAGCACTGCCTTTTCTCGAAAAACCTTTTTTAATACAAGAGATTGAAAGATCATAAACAAACTGCCCGTCATCCAATACAAGACGAGACCTGACGGTGAAAATATCCCAAAAGAAAGGACCATGACAGGCGAAAGAATTTGGGCTAGCAGTGCGTGGGATGAATTCATTCCATCTACGCCTGTTTGCATAACTCTTCCCTGTAAGTACGTAGCAACCGCTGCAACGATCGGAAGAATAAAATAGGGATCCGAGTGCCCTAAATCTAGCCACAAAAAGGACGATGCGCTAATCTCATCTATTCGTCTAATCGCATAGTACACAATTGAAAAGACTGGAAGCTGAACTAGTAAAGGAATGCATCCCATCAGCGGGTTAGCTCCATTTTCTTTAAGCAGTTCCATCATTTCACGCTGATATTGCTGCTGACTCTCAGGATCCTTATCTTTGTACTTCTCTTTTAGCTGTTGAAGCTGAGGCTGTATACTTTTATTGCTCAGCTGATTTTTATATTGAAGAATGTTTAAAGGCGCCAGCAGCATACGTACGCCCACCGTCACAAGCATAATTGAAAAGCCAACGCTTTGATGAAGCCACGTATTTCCTATAAACAAAATGAGCAGTGAAAAAGGATAAATAAAATAGTGATCAAAAAAGTGAGTGTGCGAACTTTGAATCACGTTTGCTGAATCACATCCGGCAAGTAGAAAAATGGAAACAACAATAAAGAAAAGCTTCTTTTTATGTTTTAACATTTATATTCCTCCAGTATTTTTTTAGTTAAACGAAAAAAATACTGGCGAATAAGGACCTTCATCGTCTTGTTCACCTATTGCTTCTTGTCTCTGAACAGAATGTATAAATTTAAATTTATGATACACGCAGCATATAAGATCCTGAGCACGTAAAAGATTTACGTTTTGTATGAGATACATGTCTTTTTGCTGCAGGCAAACGTGCTTATGTATTGTTTGAAATGTAGCTAGTTTAATAGCAGCATGTACAAAGAATGCTGTCATGATCGCAAATGATAAATACACTAAAGCATCCGGTATAAATAATTCCATTTATTCACATACTTATGGATTATTGTATCATATTTTCCTTATTTTAGGTTAAATATTTTTATGAAGCAGATTTAATCTAATGTAGCCCACAAAACCGATTTCCTTATAGGAGTCAAAAAATAAGTTTCTTTTTGTACATGTCATTATACATTTTGATGAAATGACGTATAGACAATATACTGGGACACATATAATTCTAAAAATTTCTACTTTTATTAGCAAAAAGGATATTATTCCTTTTTATGGTATAATCAAAAAATATAATTCATAGGGAGTGAAACTATTGGAAACTAATACAAAACCTCAAGTAAACACCAACTCTATTGTTTCTCTAACTCTAGGTATCCTGTCCATTTTTATTCCAATCCTCGGGTTTATTACAGGTATTATCGGCATTATCCTCTACAAAAAAGCATCAAATCAAATAGCTGCTTCCAATCAAAGCGGTAAAGGACTCGCGATTGCCGGGCTGATCTGCAGTATAGTAGGCGTGATTTCTCAGCTGTTCTTCGTATTAGGAATTATTACGTTTGTATTTGCAGGAACGACAATGGAATAAAAACGTAGTTTATATAGAATTATTCACATTTCTATGTAAAACAATAAAAGCTTGATTTTCAAACAGTTGAAAATCAAGCTCCTAAAATGTAAACGTTACTTATTTAATCATCGTTACTACACTTACGCGAAATTGCAAAGGAGAATACAAAATTAAATCTATCGTTGAATCCAGAATAAAAGAAATCATAATTGTTCTACTTACTTTACTGCTAGTCATCTCTGTGTTGATTAACTGTTCAGCTATTTTAATAGTACAGAAATAAAAACGTTCACCTCAAAATGTTATGATAACGGCGGAGATGCGATAGTAGAAATACATAATCCAATTACCAATGACTATTCTTTTAAATGTAAATAGCTGAGTTAAAAAACAGCTGGTCACTGAACAAGCTTACCTAGAAGAGGGCTAACGATTTAGCCCTCTTCTATACGTTAAAATATCGACGTATTAAGTCAACAATAAAGGAGTTCTTTATGAAACATGTCATATTAGGCATCTGCGTATTCGTATATGCCGTACTATTAGACTATCTAAAATATAACTATGGTCTTAACCTTATAGGAAAGGTGCTAATTCTGTCTGTTTTAACTGGTGTTACGTATAAAATTGTCGAGAAAATATATGAAAACCGAGAAACTACCTCAAAGAATTAAAAAACCTATAACCGCTCTAGATATAAAACAAACGCTGACAATTGGATGTCAGCGTTTGTTTTACTTGTTTTTATGAAGTGAATTATTTGCTCATAAAAGCAACAGATCTTAAAGTCTCACGATCTATACTCTATTGCTGATTACCATGTAAGGTGTTTGTAACCATTAAATCCTTACGTCTATAAATACTCAACACAATTCCAATTAAGAAAGCATTTAACAAGATCGGCATCAATCCATAGCTAATAAAGGGCAGTGACATGTTTGTCATAGGAAAGAATCCGACAATCATTCCTACGTTCCCAACTAGCTGTACAGTATAGACCATTACAACTCCTGCTAGTAAAAGCTTGCTGTACGTATCGTTTAGATTTCGAGCAATAAACATAATTCTCAGAGCAACTAAACAAAGAACCACAATAAGAATTGCTGCAAATAACCATCCGTAATAATACGTAAAACTTAAGAAGACGAAGTTAGTATGAGCCTCAGGGATGAATTGATCCGCAAATGAATGCTTGCCAAACCACCCTGCACCCACAAATAGATGATGTATTTCTAAGAGTCCAAATTTGGATGTTAAATATTCAGCGTTATAGGGATTTAAAAATGAAAGAACTCTATACTTCTGATAATAAGCAACGGTCATCCATCCAATTATGCCCCAAGCAGCGACTAACGCAAAGCCAGTTCCTAGGACAATGGCTATTTTCTTTTTATTTAGCTTACTCCACCAGATCATCGTAAAGGTCATGGCTACATATATAAAGAGCGTTGTAAGGCTGAATTGTAAAAAGAAATACGATGACAGAATGAACAAAAGAATAAATTTCCACATTTTAAAGCGATCGCTTTGAAAGAACCCTCCCCATGCCATAAGGAAAAAAGGAATGGCCATTAAACCTTCCATTTTTAAAGGCCCTAACTTAAAAACAGCTTGACCGTCTACGACGGTGTTAAAATGCCTTGTGAGGAACAATAAGAGTGCAGTACCTAATAAATAGAACATCCATCCTTTATTGGCCATCTTTCTATAGTCTATCAACATCATGCCAAGAGCTAAAACCCCACCTAAAACTACAAAGATAGCCTTATACATAGAAAAATGATTATCATTCATATACCCTTGGGACAGCAGTGGCAGAAACCCTAAAAGAAGAGCAGCTACAAATAAAATTAAGGTCATCCAGTCTACTTTCGGTCGATGAATACGGTTAAGACTTTGACCAATGCTGATGGGATTTCCCATTTGAGTAACAGCCTTGGCTTCTGCTTGGTCTTCGCTTATCCCTTTTTGCAGCCAATAGCTTTTTACTTCGTTTAAATGATGATGCAATTCCGCAGAAACAAATGCCTGGGCTTCTTTTGATTTTATTTGTGCCTTCACTTGTTCCAAGAATGAATTTCTTTGTTCACTCATATCCTTCTTCACCCCTCAAATATTTCTTTAAAACTCATTTGATTAGATAATGGCTGCTCTTCCACTTTTTTAAGTAGCCTGCAGCCCTTTTTATTTAATTGATAAAACTTAGCTCCGTCTTCTTGCCAACTGCTCGTCAATATACCTTTTAGCTCTAGTCGATGCAGGATGACATATAAAGACCCTTCGTTTTCTTTGAAATCTAAAATTCCTCGGCTTTGCAGTAAGCTGACTAACTCATAGCCCGTTTTCTCCTGCACAAGCAGCTGCATCATAGCAATCAGAATTTCTTCGTCGCTATGAGTCTCTTGCTTTATTTTTTCTCGAATGCTTTTCTTATGACTTTCCGTAAATTTTAGCTGAGCAAACACTTCACGATCCATTGTTTTTCTAAGATTTTTAAGACGTTTATCCATGACTCATTCCTCCAGCATTTCTTTTAAAAGTGATTTTGCACGCCTCAGTCTTGTTTTTACTGTATTCGTTCCGGTTTTGGTTACGAGCGCAATGTCTTTAATTAACAATTCTTCATAGTAAAAGAGGTAAATCACTTCTTTATATTTGGTAGGCAGCTTCATAACAGCTGACATCAGCTCGTGGTCTTCTTCGTGTTGAATAACAGCTTCCTCTATGTTTTCTTTTTCACTTATATGATTTGGAAAATAGTCTGTCGCCAGTATAATGTTTTTGTTGTACCAGCTTTTTAAAAAGTCTTTACAGTGGTTAATTGCGATTTGCCATAACCACGTCCGAAACTTGGATCTACCGCTGTACTTGTAAAGATTTTTGTAGCATTTAATAAAAATCTCCTGCGTCAAATCCTCCGCAACCGCTACGCTGTTTACATATGAGTAAGCCAGCTGCAAGATTTCCTGTCCATATCGATCCATAATTTCATCTATCACTAGTTCTTTGTCTTGCACGTGTATCCATTCTACGGTTAGTTCTTTCACTTCTGCCTCTCCTTTCTTGTTCTTAGACGAAGCGTTTTATAAAAAGGTTTTTATATTTTTATTTTTATTTTCTAGATAATTGCATCTGCACGAAAAAAAGGTTCTCTACACGAGAACCTTTAGTAGTACTTTTATGTACATGCTATGAAAAAAGATAGCCGGTAAAGATAATAAACCCTGTAACGAGGATTAATCCACCGCTAATTATCACTGTCAAAATACTTCTCAGAGCCGATACCCAATTGTTTATTCCAAAGAACCCTGCGATACCAATACAAAATAGAATAATTGCTAAACAAAGATTGATATTCAATAACGCTGGATAATAAAAAGTGATGAAAAAGAAACCAACGCATAGTAGCGTAAAGATAAATGACCAGAAATTAATAATTCGCGCCATCTCACCTACCCTCCTCTACCTTTAAAAGTTCCACGTTTAAACACATTCGGAATTGAGTTATTTCAAATCTATTTTTAAACGCTGCAAGAAAAAGTCACACACTTCCATTTGAATACACTGCTTCTTTAAACTGTACAATAAATATTCTAGTTCAAATTCCTGATAAAAGATCTTAGCGACAACCGATTTTAATTCCTCTAAAGTTGGTTGTTCTGACGCATATAATTTATCCAACGGAAGATTAAATTGAGAGAATAGCTGATCATTTTGATACCATTCGAAAATTTCTTCACCTTTTATTCGGCAGCTAAACACACCTAGTATCTTCAAGAATACCTTCACTTGATTTTCTTCAAATTCATGATCAATCACAAACATAAAAAAGGGATGTTCCACTACGTTAATCATGTGCTTCATGAGACTCATTTGATATTTTAATAGCTTCACTTCTTTTACTACGTCCAACTTCTTCCCATCTTTCTTTTAAAAATGATCCTACTATACTCTGTGAATTTTACCATAATATAGTAGTATCAATAAACCGTTTATAGGAGTATCACTTTGTAATGAATGGAATAATAAGGTATATTATTATAAATAGGAATAATTTCATAAATCGAAAGCGAGGATACATATGGGTCTATTAATAATTGTTGCTATTATCACAGTGTCCATCATTTTGGATTACTTTATCTTTGACTATGACGATAAGCACTGGGGCTGGTTGAAGAAAGCTTCTAAACCTGTTAGAAGAAGTGTGATTGGCTGTTACTTACTGATGTCGTGCTTTATTTATTTTGGTTTGAGTCTTCCGTATATCAAACCTTTTTTGTAAATAGAAATCTACAGCTTAGCCTATAGTCTTATTAGAAGACTATAGGCCTACCCAGTCATTTTACCACCACTATGAATTGTTTATCTTCAAATGCAAAGACTTCCCCTAATTCATCGATGTACTTCTTTCTATCTAATTTATAATGCTTTCCAAAATACAAGGTTTTCAAGTTAATACTCATGTCTAAACTAGAATCTTTTTCTGTCGCTTCATCACCGTCTAAGCATGAATATAATTCAATGTGACAGCCCTCTATCAGCTGTTCTTCAATATAAGTAAACAGCTCTCTTATTGATTTAGGATGTGGATCACAAGATAATTCGTATACATAAGGCAAGGTGAATACATGCTTGATGTCGCTATACCCGTCAGTTAAACGATTAACACTAATACCGTACGCATCTTCTTCTTTTTCATAGATTGTAATCAACTTTTCTTTTGTGCCAAAACTTCCTGTAGGCAATTCATAAGGAGATCCTATATAGTGATGTACAGTCATATTCGTCACTTCTCTTTCTCTTTGCTTATGTAAAATACTATTATTCTATCACTCTTATTAAGATTACATACAAATACAAGGAAAATATGTATAATAAAACCAGGAGGTGACAACATGAAAAAACTACTGCCTTTTCTATTTCTAGCCGCTCTTTACTTGTATGACTCTTCATACAATCATACTTCTTTTTTACATAAACCGGTTGTTTCTGCATTTTTATATGTAGGTGCTATTTTTGCCTGTTCGCTACTGCTTGTAAATATAAAAAAGAGCGTGCTGTTTAAGCAAGGAGATTACTATGAGCTATAAAATTATATTCTTTGACGTGGACGGAACTCTTACTCATCACGAAAACGGGACGATTTCCACCAAAACTCGAGAGGTTGTAAAAAGTTTAAAGCACAAAGGATTAAAAATCGTAGCCGCTACTGGAAGGCCTTTATCTCTGTGTGAAGAAGTTAAAGAATTAGGTATAGATACGCTTATTACCGCAAACGGAGCGTTTACTGTACATAATGAAAAAATCATTCATAAGCTGTCTATGGATAAGCACGCTGTGCGCGAAGTTTTTGAATACGCTGCATCAGAAAATCACGGTCTTTCATTTTACACAAAAGAGCTCAGCATGAACGGTGTCAAAGATAAAAATATTTTAAAAGCCCTGAACGAAACATTATCGCTTAGTGATTATCCTCAAATAAGTGAGCGTATTTACGATGAAGATATTTATTTAATGTGCTTATTCGCTGATGAAAAAACGGCTGAACAGTATGCACAGCGATTTCCTCATTTAATGTTCAAAAGGTGGCATCCTTTTGTCGTAAGTGTTCTTCAAGAAGAAATCACAAAGTCGGTAGCTATCCTAAACGTCTTAAACTATTTTAACATCGATCACTCCGAAGCTATCGCATTTGGAGACGGCGAAAACGATATTGATATGATCGAGTTAGCCGGCCTTGGAATTGCGATGGGAAATGGATCTGATAAGTTAAAAAGCGCTGCTGATTTTGTCACGAAGAAATCGGGTGAAGAGGGGATTGAGTTTGCCCTTAAAAAATTTAAAGTCCTATAGAAAAGTCACACGCCTAGATAACTTATCTAAGCGTGCTTTTTCCTTTCCATAAATGTTTCAGGATTTAGCTCCTCCGATTGAATGACAATGGCCGCCATACCGGTTTCACTTCCCGATGTATGCCACTCTCCTTTTTCCCACAGTGCTGCTTCTCCACGTTTAATCGAAATTCGTTTTTGATCCTCTCCTGTTACCCACCCTTCACCTTCGACTACGATAAATAACTGAGGTATAGGCGCTTCGTGATATCCTACCGTTCCTTCTCCGTCTATATACATATAACCGATCGTAGCTGCTTCGTTTGTTTGAATCATTTTTACGTAAGTAGCTAAATTCGACTGATATTTTTCTACTTTTTTGCCATGTTTTTTACTAAATTTATAGATTTTCAATGTACACCTCTTCTTTGTTCATTACGATTTCTTATTTATTTTTACTCCGTTTAAGATACTCGGGCGGAGAAACAGACTCAACGAGTAAAGCACCGTCTAGCTGATTACGCGGTACAAATAAAGTTGGCATAGTACCACTTTCTAAAAAGATCGTTTTAGTAAATATCCATTTGTTGTCTGAGTTTTTTTCAACCTGTGAGAAATCGGTAAATAAAGCCGGTGACTGCACTTGATGCATATAGTCCTCTAGACTTTTTTTCGGCGGCTTCTCTATTTTGTATGCCTGCCCTGTATCCGTATGTATTTCACCTTCATACATAAATAAGCCTAAGTAATAAGACTGTTTTTTTATTTCATTAGAGACAATTGCTCCTAGAGGTTCAAATCCCGTAAACGTTTTGTATTGTTTAAAGATATGAAGGTTATGGGCCCAAATAATAATTTTCTCGTCAGGATACAGATCTTGACAAACCCACTCTAGATTTTCTTTCATCCTTTTTTCTCTTACTTTTTTATACGTTCGGTGGTTATGGTGAATATGGTTAATAAAATACAAGCGATTTTGCAGGCATCGAATAATCATTTTAACTTTACATACAAGCTCTTGATTTTCAAGATACAAAACGTATTCTTCATGTAGATAAGCTTCTAAATCTCCTATCACTGCGCTTACTTTTTCTTTAAACTCTTCAAACTCACGTAGCATTTCTGCTGGGACTTTTTTTCTTCTCGCTTTATATTGCCCTAGCTGGTAGTACCATTTATATACGCCTGCTTCAATGTATTCTATCTTTTCTATCACGTCTTCAGATACTACGGGACTCAGCTGCTGAACAAATTTTACGAAAAGATCAGGATTAGAAGAAGGATTAATATCGATTCCTATTAAACTTAAATCTGATTTTTTCATCAGCTGAAACAAAGACAGATTTTCTTTTGTTGCCCATAAAGAATAAATCGCGTTTTTTAAAAAGTCTTCATCTGTAAACTCTTCCTTTAACTCATTAGCACTATGGCATTCCGCCAAGCCGCTTTCAAATGCCAGTACGGTAAAATTCATTTCTTTATGTAGAAATTCTATTATTTTTGACTTCATCATATTATGTTCTCTTATGTTATGACCGTTTTCCCCTAACCACACAACTCTCTTATCTTTTACGATATGACGGAGAAATCCAAACTCTTGCGGCTTACATTCAGTTGGTTTGCTTAAATGGATTGAGTTTTTAGATAGCCATTCTATAGAGTTTAAATACTTCTCTTTTCCTCTAAAAAAAATTCCCATACCCTATCCCCCTTCACTACATTACCTATTACTTCCATTTTACTAAAATATAGCTAACACTTCACTATTTATGTCCAGTAGCTGATCATTAGCAAAAAGACCTTATATATCTATAAGGTCTTATCTTTCTAGAATTCTAGATCAACTCATCCGGCTGAGCTTTCTCCAAACGTTCTTTGACTATTTTCTTAAACGCATGAGGATCATCTACGCGAATGGCGACCTGCTGATACTTCTTTTTAATTCCCATAAAAAGCGTCGCCTCTACTGGAGACTTTAGTGTTAGTAAAAGATCGGGATGAACGGTTTCAAAGTCGCGTGCGATAAATTCAATCGTGGTGCTGGGTAGCTTTTGTTCGAGGATGTGAGTGTCTTCTATTATTTCTTCAATATCTTTAAAAGAGATTTCCATACGCTTGGCTAAGCCAAACGAAACGTATATACGGTCGTCTTCAACTCGTAAAGGGTTAAGCCTTAATGCTTGAATATCTCCTATAAAGAAAAC
Source organism: Priestia megaterium (assembly GCF_009497655.1). Taxonomy (NCBI): domain Bacteria; kingdom Bacillati; phylum Bacillota; class Bacilli; order Caryophanales; family Bacillaceae; genus Priestia; species Priestia megaterium. The sequence continues at coordinate 3,299,076 of NZ_CP023317.1, forward strand.
AATACTGTAAATATTAAGGATCAGTAAAACGATTGAAAGAGTCATAGACGTATTGTGCAGCAGCCAGTGAAGCCCTAATGTTTCAATAACAATCGCGTGAATAATCATAATTTGAAACGTAATAAAACTTGAGCGCTTATACAGAGTAAAGGTGTTAACTTCAGTACTCGGCTGCTTCTTCCACGTTCCAAACGCATAGTAAAACATCAGCATTTCTGAACACAGTATGTGTATAAAAGTTTGTTTGGGAAACTTTTCGTTTATAGCCCGCGAAAAGGAAAATAAAAGCGGTAAAGAGCTTGATTTGACTCTTTTCAAAATAGGCGGTACGTTTTTAGCCAGCATAAACAGCAGCGAAAGTTCAAAGAAAATGAGTACCCCTTCTATGCCAACGCCTAGCCACATAACCGACTGAAAAGAAGCTAAATATTCACTTGGAATGATAAAACGCGCAGCAATAAGACCTGTGGCCATTAATACAATAAAATATTTTACGCTGAACTTACGCTGCCAAGCTAGAAATAAGAGCGGAGCCACAAGGCTTAAGTCTAAAATAGAACCTACTACTACTCCGTTGAAATTACCAGGCAACGACTGAAGTCCAAAAGAAGAATGATATAACACGTAATTTGAACTTATTACTAACAGCAGTAAAAAAAGAGCGACCAGAGACACCGTTTTTTTATGAAGAACCAAATAACCCACCTCACTTTTAGTTGGTGAAACACAAAAATTCCTGTTACTTCCATTTTACCAATGGAGTTGATTTAAGTCACTTTGTAGCGTGACATTGTGTTATAAAATCATTTTTTATTTACCAATTCTTCTATACAAATAATTTACAATGTAAAAAGAGTTTTACATTTATTGTAAGGAGGAGTAAGAATGGATTGGGTTAAAATTGTGTATTCATTCATCCTGTTAGTTTGCGGAATTTTGATTTTTGTTTCATCATCTTCTCGAAAAGGTGATGAAAGAAAGAAGTTTATCAGTACGAAGGCTCAATCATACGCATTTGTGGTAGTTATAGGTATGCTGATTTTAGAAGTTATAGAGTCCATTTACCGGACTTTTCAAGGGAAAAGTTCTTATGATGGCATTGGCATTTCGCCGCTAATATTTCTAACGATGATTTCAGTTATATATTTGATAACGTTTCTTACCTACAGAAAAAAATACGGTGATTAAATGAAAGCTCACAAGTAAGAAATAAAGAAATTGAGCTCATATTTTCTGGTGAAACGATAAATATAACCTCACTTTATAATTAGCCTCTAGATGACATCCGACAGTAAATGAGCTTGTTATAAGTGCTTTTAAAAGTAATAACTAGACCTCCTACTGAGGTTTTTTTTATGCACTCTTAAAATAAAACATCTCCCTTAACTAAACTCAGGAGATGATATTATAAACGGTGAGTTCATTAGCGTTTTCTTACTCTCTATTCTGTTTCTCAAGTAATTCAATCACTCGATCATTTTGTTTAACAATCGTTCTTAGCTTTGCTTCTATCGAACACAAAGTGATAAAAACGGCTATAAATCCTATAACGCCATAAAACATAACGGCTTCTCCCTTGTTGCAAAATAATCAGCCATATACGTCCTACATCTCAAAAAAGCTATGTCTTTCCACTTTACACACTCTAAGCGAAAACGTTTGATACCATTCTGTTTTTCCTTTGTGCTGGGCTACGCGGTGAGCTGAATGTTCTTTCCACATTTTGATTGATTCTAAGGAATCCCAGTATGAAACGGTAATGCCTAAGTCTTGATCTCTGGCACTTTCTATTCCTAAAAAGCCTTTTTGTTTAGATGCAAGCTCCACCATTTTATCTGCCATTAGTCCATAACCCTTCTCACCTTCCGTTCGTTCAGAAGCAAAAATAACGGCATAATAAGGCGGTTCAGGGGTTTTAGAGATTCCACCCATATTGATTTCCTCCTTTAGAAGTCAAATTAACAGTAAAAAAGTATAAGTGCATAATTAATTTTTCTATTACCTTTATCTTCTTTTAGTACTATTTTTATAAATTCCATTATAATACTTTTTTAAGTTTACCTATACAAAATGTAACATTTAATAGCATGTAAAGATAAATATTCCATTTATATGATATAGTCTTTATAAGTAAGTAATAAACAAATAGAAATGGAGTTTCAACATGAGGAACATAAGCAAGATAACAACTGGGACCATTATGATAGCTTTGGCGCTTGGATTAATGGGGTGCAGTCACACAAGTTCAAACAATGAGAGCATAGATGGAAGCGAGGCAAAAAAAGAGCTGGCCATAGAGCTGAAATTTCTGCAAAACGAGTCCGAACGCTTAATTAATAATGACGGAAAGATAGAAGATAAAACGTTTCAAAGCTACAAAAATGATTTTAACCTGCTGTCTGCGTCTATTAATAGTACGTCAAAAGTAGAAACACAAAGTGATAGCGAGCTAAAAAAAAGCATAGCCCACTTAGCAAAAGACGTAGATACTTTAACAGAAAAAGAGTATGTAACATCCTATAAAAAATTCAATTCAAGTAAGACTATTTATGAAGTTACGCTCATGAACAATATGCATGACGTTATAGATGCAACAAAAACTTCGGAAGAAAGCAGTAACGTGTTAGACTCATTTGATGATAAACACTTTCATTCTTCCGAAGCACAAATAAAAAAAGATATGGGGCCTGCGATTAGTCATATCAACACCGCATCTAAATATAAAATAGAGCTCATGCAAGACGAAATCCAAAAGCATCGCGACAGTTATACAAAGCTCCAGCTCGAACAATTAAAAAAAGCCACTCATAATTTTGATTTGTCTCTTAACGATCAAATTAAATCGATTCAATCCTATAAACCTATAAGTGGAGATTATAATATAAGCAGAAACTTTCGCTATAATTCCTATGATAAATATACAAATGCCTGTGTGTACATTACTGACTTTGAATCTAATTTAGGAATTGCCAAGGCCGGTGATTTTTAAAAAAAGGCTCTCTATAAAGTACTTTTAGAGAGCCTTTTTGCTGTATTCATTACAAACGCGATTTCTTTATTTCTAGCGTTCTATAAATATTTTCTTCTCATGAGCCAGATAAAGCATCGCGTACATCCTAGTTATATCAAGGTTATATTTCACAAATAATAACCAAAATAAGGGTTTTAAGAGAGCTTTATAGCTCATTTACCGCGTCAGGAAACCTTATTGTTTGATACATCAACTAATAAAGAGTAAAGTTTTTCTATAATAAAGGTTAAAAGCGAAAGGATGAGTAAGATGTTTAAAGACGGTTATGTAAAAGTAAATGATGTAAATCTTCATTATGTAACAAAAGGTGAAGGCGAGCTTATGCTGTTTCTACACGGATTCCCTTACTTTTGGTATACATGGCACCATCAGTTAGAAGAGTTTTCGAAAGATTATCGCGTGGTAGCTGTAGATATGCGAGGCTATAACTTATCAGATAAGCCAGAAGAAATTTCTTCTTACAGCATGCCCATTCTAATGGAAGATGTAAAGCAACTAATTGAAGCATTTGGTGAAAAAGAGTGTGTGCTAGTGGCGCATGATTGGGGCGGCGCTGTAGCATGGGCATTTGCTTATACATATCCGCAGTATGTCAAAAAGTTAGTGATGTTTGATGCACCGCACCCTTACACATTTATAAGAGAGCTTGCTGAAAATCCTGCTCAACGAGAAGCAAGCAGCTATATGAGCTTTTTCCAAAAGCCAAACTCTCAGGATGAGCTACTCGCGAATCATAGTGAAAAATTAAGAAACATGCTGACGGAGCCTGGCATCAAAAAAGGCTATTTAACAAAAGAAGAAGAAGCTAAATACGTAGAGGCGTGGAACCAGCCGAATGCAATGAAATCCATGCTTAACTACTACCGTGCGTCTTCCCTTTATCCGTTTGAAGAGCGCGTTCATAAACCTGTAGCACTGCCGCATAAAGTATTCGAATCTCCAACTTTAATTGTATGGGGAAATGCGGACGAAGCGTTTGAAAATAGTAATTTAGATGGAATTGAAGAGTACGTTCCAAACGTAACGATTCACCGCTTAGATGGTGTAGGACATGCTCCTCAACATGAGCAGCCAGAAAAGGTGAATGAATTTATGAGAGAGTTTTTAAGCAAATAAACGAGAGAAAGACTGCAGAATACGGTATACCGCCGTTTTGCAGTCTTTTTTTAAATGCTAAAAGCTAATTTCATCTATTTTTTACATGATTGGTTTATTTTTCAACGTTTTAACAAGTGCATACCGGGTATAAATTTTACTGTACAGATGCAGTCCCCCAAAGGAACATGTACATTTCTTTCTTACTTACCCTTTTTGGAACTCTCTTTTTTGAGGGTTCTTTTTTTACGCATTTACTCTTTCCTTATCGGAAGAACAATCTTAAATAATGCCCCTCCCGTCTCTTTATTATCGACCGTGATGCTTCCTCCGTGGTTTTTCACAATGGAATGAGCAATATAAAGACCTAACCCTAAGTTTCCGTGGCCGCTTGTTCTTGACGCATCTTCTCTGTAAAACTTTTTAAACACCTGCTCTTTGTTCGATAACGCAAAGCCGGGACCCGTATCATGTATTTCAAAAATCACTTCGCCGTGATGAATGACGGTATTCCACCCTATTTCCCCTCGTTCAGGCGTGTAGCGAATACAGTTTGTAATAATATTATCTAATACTTGAGAAATGCGCTGAGGATCTCCGTAAAATTGACTTGATGCTTCTGTTTCACTAACCGAAGGTAAAAAGGCAATCTCTTTTTTTTGACATAAAAGCTGAAACTCGTTTGTTTTCTCATGAACAAATGAGATTATATCGATTGGCTCTCTCTTTACGGTAAAGCCCGGATTTTCGATCACAGATACTTCTTGCAGCTGATTTAATAGCTGAATCGAACGCTGTGTATTTGTGTAGATCGTATGTAAATATCTATCGAGCCTCTCTGGATCTCTTTTGCTTCCTTCTACTAAAATTTCCGTATGGCCATGAATAATCGTAAGAGGCGTTCGTAAATCATGCGCAATCGCGGCCGTCATATCTTTGCGGTCTTCTTCTAGCTGCCACTGTTTAGCTAACGATTGCTTTAATTCTTTTCGCATTTCTTCAAAGGCATGAAGCAGCTGACTTAATTCTTTGGCGTCTTGAGTCAGGGACAGCGAAAAATCCAAATTATTATGCTGAATGTTTTTGGCTGCGGTCATCAGCTCGTTAAAAGGCCGTTCAATTTTTTTACTAAATCGTCTTCCAAACAAATAAGCAAACAAGTAAAAATAAAGAAACGGACTAGCTAGCGATACAAATGTAACAAGCGCAACAATCCATTTAATATTTGGATTAGCAGAGGCCATATTTAATTGATACCGTAGCGCAATCGCCCCGTTTACTTCTTCTTTTGAATTAAAAAGCGGATAAACTTTTATAATATATTTACCTGAGCGGATATTGGTATTGACCTGAGAGTAAAGATCACGTTTATTTTTTATGTATGAAGTGGACATGGATCCATACACGATTTGCCCTTTTTTATTTATAATTTGATAATCCATTCCTTCTAGCGGAATAACCGATTCTACTTGGTTTTTAGCATCTTTAGAAAGAAGCGCATCTTCTTTTTCTTTGACGAACTGAAGAATATCAGGAATTTGTTTTTCATAGTAATTTGCTGGATTCAGTGCTCCAGGCATAAGAAACCAGTTTACTGCAATCACAATTCCCCACGTTAAAAGCGTCGCAAGCAGGCTGTACAGTAAGATTAAATGAAACGATAACACAAACTGCGCTTTTAATGTTGCTCGGTTCATCCATTTTTTTATTTTACCCATTTGTAGCCAATTCCCCAAACGGTTGAGATGTAAGGCGTTTCGTCATATTTTAATAGTTTTGCTCTAATTTTTTTCACGTGTTCTGTAATCGTAGACGAATCTCCTTCCGCGTCGTAGCCCCACACTTTTTCATACAGCTGCTCACGTGTAAAAACCTGACCTGGATGAAGAGCAAGGAAATGAATCATCTCAAATTCTCTTGAAGTAAACGGAATCACTTCATTGTTATGTAGAATTTGATAGCCGTTTAAATCAATGGTTAACTCTCCAAAGTGAAGCCTGTTGTAAGAGTTACTGCTAATTCTTTGTTCTCGGCGCAGATGAGCATAAATGCGGGCTTTTAGTTCTTTCATGCTAAAAGGCTTAACTAAGTAATCATCTCCACCGACTAATAGTCCTTTTACTCGGTCCTGCTCCGTTTGTTTGGCACTTAGAAAGATAATGGGGCATGATATGCTTTTTCGGATCATTTCACAAAGCGCAAAGCCGTCCATGCCTGGCATCATCACATCCAGCACAATTAAGTCTGGATTTATTTTTAACTTTGTTAACGCTTCTTGCCCTTCGTAAGCAAACACCACCTCATATCCTTCATCTTGCAGCGCATCTTTCATAAAGGAAATAATGTCTTTTTCGTCGTCCACTAGTAAAATTGTTTGGTTCATCTCCAGCTCACCCTACCCATTCTTTCTTTTTCCACACGAATAGGTTTATTATAAGGCTAATGAACAAAATTGGAAATAATAGGTTTACTAAAAATTCAGAGTTTGGCTTGCTTAATTCACGAAAAACAGAATCGGTTACGGAGAAAAAGAAGCTTAGTTTATCTGACACATACACGCTTCCAATTAAAGCACCAATGGTTGCGACGTAAGATAAAATGGAATTAGGCATAAGCACACTCAGGATACTCCCGATGCTAATTACCGCTATAAAGATACAAAAACAAATGCCGTAAAATTTGAGCGAATATAGTAACGCTCCAATAGTTCCTACAGTCTGTCCTCCTAAAAACGTTGTTTCATTTACATGAGGCATAACCATTCTTCCAAGACATGTCCCCACTACCCACGTAATACAAAGAATAATAAAAACTAGTAAACATTGAACCGCCCACTTTACAAAAAACAGCTTCAAACGATGGTGCGGTCGAATTAGTACCATGCGCAGCGCTCCCGACGTATACTCGCCGTTAAAACTATCTGCCACAAACATAGGAATAACAATAAACGTAATCACAAACGATAGGTCTCGAAGAAGCAGTGGTGCTGAATTTAAAGAATCAATTTTTACGTCATGAGCCGCATCAAAAAATGAAATGCCTCCCCTTTGAAAGAAAAAGAACCAACTAAAAGCAAGTAATCCTATGTACACACCTAGTACCACTGCTGTCTTTTTCCGTTTAAACGTTCGCTCTAATTCACTGACAAAAAGTCCTGTCATCATGTCTTCTCTCCTTTTATAGAAACGATTCTTTTTTTCGAATAGCTACATACGTTAAACCGCCAAAAAATAAAATATAAAAACCTAAAACGCCGACATTCCACCCTACAAACTGCGGGTTTTCTGCCATCATGACTGTAATGCCCTGCCATTGAATCATCGGTACGGAAGTAAAGAAAAGCTGTCCAAAGAGCTCTTCACTCATCCACTGCCTAAACCCTCTTAATAAAGTAGGATACGAAAATGATATTAGTATAAAAGCAACCCCAATTCCAACAGCCGTAGTAGTCGTTTTGCTGATAACAGAGATAAAAAACAGCACACAGCATATTGCAATCGTCGTTAAATAGGCATATCCATAGAATGCAAGATTATATACTAGCGCTTCTTTTATGTTGAAGACATGGTTGTGATAAAATACAAAGTAGCTTTGCGGGTGTTCAAACATTAGAAAGCCTATCGCATAGCTCACACAGAAATACGTGATAAAAAACAGTAAATTAAACAGCAGAAGCGCTATGGCTTTTGCGAGGATGATTTCTTTAAACGAATACGATCGCATCATGACCATTCGCAGCTGTCCTGACCGGTACTCTTCAGTAACCACGAGCGTAATAAAAACTAAGAACATGGCATTAAAAACTGTAAATAACATTTCGGCTAAGCTCAGCACAGGAAAGTTTCCCGCAAACGTATACTGTGGTAAATCGACTGTGAGTGCTCCATTTTGTTTTTGGAGATAAGAAGAAGCAACTAACAGCACCACCGGCACTAACAAAAAGGTCAGCCAGGCCACTTTTCGTTTCCAAAGTCTTTCCCACTCCGCTACTAACAGCTCCTTCATTGCGACACCAGCTCTACAAACGCATCTTCAAGATTTTTACCGGATGCTAACTGATCTAAAGCGCCGTCCCACATTAGCTCTCCTTCTCTCATCACCACAATTTGATCACATACTCGCTGTAATTCATCCAGTAAATGACTAGAGATTAAAATCGTTTTGTTATAGTCACGTTTTAAGGTAAAAAGCAGCTCGCGCAGTTCACGTACGCCCATTGGATCTAAGCCGTTGGCTGGCTCATCTAGTATTAATAAGTCCGGGTCGCCTAGGAGCGCTTGAGCAATACCGAGTCTTTGCTTCATCCCAAGAGAATACGTTCGAACTTTATCATTTTCTCTGCCGGTTAATCCCACAATATCAAGCACTTCTTTTACTCTTTGCTGCCTTTCTTGCTTTGTTGAAAATGGATGCAGTCGAGCTAAGTTTGCCAGGTTTTCTTTTCCCGTCATATAAGGAAAAAAGATGGGTGACTCTACAATCGCACCAACGCTTTGCAGTGCTTCTTTTCTTTGTGAAACAATAGGTTTATTAGTAATAAAAACTTCTCCCCCAGTTGGTTTAATCAACCCCGTCAATAAACGAATTAACGTTGTTTTACCAGCTCCGTTTGGCCCTAGCAGTCCGCATATTTCCCCTTCCCCAATTTGAAACGATACTTCTTTTACTAAGTGACGACGTCTCACTTTTTTCGAAACGCTCTTTACCTCTAAAATAATATTTTTCATCTTAAATCCCCCCTACACGTAGTATAGGAGGGATTTATAAAGAATTTATAAAGTTTATAAAAATTATCCTACAGGTTTTTTGGCAATGATAAATGCAACAGTCGCAAACACAAGTAAACATACGCATAAAAACAAATAGCCAGCGCCTTCAAACCCTCTTACTTCTACATAGCCAATATAAAAAAACACAGCGGCAGCCATAACGGTAAGCATTGAAGGAAGCATTCTAATGACCTTGTTCCATTTCATTTTTCTGAACAGCCAAGTTAACATGAGTATAAGTACACCTGGCAGCAGTGCAATCAGTAAAGGACCGCCTATCATCATATCTATCAACCTCTCTAAATCCTTTTCATTCACTTAAAATAGAGATAATCAGCTTACGGCTCAGAAATTCCATTTGCAATCGCTAATAAAAACATCAAAGCAGAAAGCAACACAAAAAAGATGCTGTTTGTGATAATGCTAAACCACACGACGCTTGGCTTCTTTGTTCGAACTCCTAAAACTAACGCCACAATAAAGCCAACATCTATCGCAAAAAACAGCCACAGCGGAATAGTCAAATCACCGCTTCTACTTGGAAAAATTGAATTTGATGGGAATATCCGATTCGCAAAAAACACTACAAACGCAGCTGCCAGCAAAATAATTGTTAATACAATTGGCTTATTTTCTTTTGAAACACTCATTTCAAATACCCTCCTAACTAAAAAAAATAATACCATATAGTACTAAATTGAAATATACAAATTACAAACTTCATTCATTGTTCCAATAATCTTGATTTCTCAGATTAAAAAACCATATATTCAATAATATGGTAAAATCATTTATATAAAATCGTTTAAGGAGTCTATATATGAAACTGGATTCGAAAAGAAGAAACATTCAATCGAAATATAGAGAAAAAATAAACGTAAAAAAAGCGGAACGACAACATTCTGCCGAAGCCTTATTTGTTTTTGCCTTCTTTATACTGCTTGGTTTTCTAGTCTTCCAAAACTATATAGACTGGTAAAGAAAACAAGGTGACATATTTAACCGCAAAAGAAAAGGTTCAAATTCTATAGAATTTGAACCTAGGAATTATCACTCTCTTAATGAACTGATGCTCTTGCATTTGGCTTGTTGTAAGTCGCTAATCTTTGAAGTAATTCTTCACTTACATCATTTAAACCTGTCAGCTTCACCTCAGCAGACGTTTGTTCTTTTAGCTTCAGTACAATTTTATCGATAGCCGCTACGGCTGAGTCATCCCAAATATGCGCTTCTGAAAAATCAATCAAAATTTGATCTTGTTTTTCTGTAAACGTAAAAGAATGAACAAAGTCTTCTACGGAGGCAAAGAACAGCTGACCTTTTACTTTATAGACCGTTCGATTTTCCGATTTCTTTGCTGATACGTCGAGCTTTGAAATTTTTGCAGCAAAGAAAACTGCGCTTAAAATAACACCCGCAATAACTCCTTTTGATAAATCATGTGTTGCTACAACCGTAATTACCGTCACAAGCATCACGACGGTATCTGTTAAAGGGACTTTCGTGAGCGTACGAAGTGAAGACCAGTCAAATGTTCCGATCGATACCATAATCATGACGCCTGCTAGTGCAGCCATTGGAATTTTGACAACCCAGTCCCCTAGCACCAAAATGAGAAACATAAGAAATATCCCCGCTACAAACGTTGATAAACGACCGCGTCCGCCTGATTTTACATTAATAACGGTTTGACCGATCATCGCACAGCCAGCCATGCCGCCAAAGAAACCAACGACCATGTTCGCAATTCCTTGCCCTCTGCTTTCTTGGTTTTTATTACTAGACGTATCTGTCATATCATCCACAATCGATGCCGTTAGCAGCGATTCTGTTAATCCGACAATAGATAATCCTAGCGCTGTTGGAAAAATGATAGACAGTGTTTCCATATTCCAAGGAACGTTAGGAATAGAAAACACCGGCAGTGATTTTGTAATTTCTCCTAAGTCTCCTACTGTACGCAAATTAAATCCTCCAAAAATAGCTACAATTGTCATGACGACAATCGCTACTAATGGCGAAGGCACTGCTTTTGTAAAGCGCGGTAAAACGTAAATAATAACAAGAGTTAACGCCACAAACACATACGTCATCGTTGAGATTCCTACAAAATGCGGAACTTGTGCCATAAAAATTAAAATCGCTAATGCATTCACAAATCCTACCATCACGGATCGAGGAATGAATTTCATAAAGCGAGCAATTTTAAAGATGCCAAACAGAAGTTGAATCACACCCGTTAAAATAGTCGTTGCCCATAAATACTCCATTCCATGCTCTTTTACGAGTGTCACCATCAGCAGGGCCATCGCGCCGGTAGCTGCAGAAATCATCGCAGGACGCCCTCCTACAAAGGCCATCACAACGGCGATACAAAAAGATGCGTGTAAGCCCACCATCGGATCTACTCCGGCAATAATGGAAAAAGCAATAGCTTCAGGGATGAGCGCAAGCGCTACGACAATACCTGAAAGAATATCTCCTTTCACGTTGCCAAACCACTCCACTTTTAATTTATTGAACATGATAACCAAAAACACCTTTCTCTCTATAGTCATAAACGTTTACTGTACGCTTTTCTAGATTTTGGACAATAAAAGTAGTAAAATAGAAAATAAACAGAACCTAAATGGAACGTTTATGGTACTTTTAATATATAAAAAAATGAGTGAAAACAGCCCAACATATCCCATCTTCCTCAAGTATTATATTTACGTACATGAAACACGTTTATTAAAACGATGAAGTCAGCTTCTTTATTTTTTCCTCATTTAATCCAAACGCTTCTTTCACTTTATTTTCTAAGTCCTCTGTAATCCTCCTCTTCCCAACTTCCACTAATGCAATGAGTGAAAAGCTGCAGTTTACTCTTTCAGCGAAATTCCGCTGATTCAAATTGTAGCTTTTCCGAATCAATTTGATGGTGTCTTTATCCATATTGTCACCTCGCTTTTTTTATATAAGTGGCTTCCAACTCTCATAGAAGCCGAGACGTTGTTAACAACTAAAACTCTAGCAGACCTAAACCAAAATGTCTATCACTTTTTGTTCCAAAAACGATCTTTTTTGGAACTATACTTCTTTCTATACTGAAAAGAAATGTTATGAGCGGAAGGAATTTGGTACAATAGGTAAATATAAATAAACAATCCATGCAGGAGATGGTGTAGTGATTATTGGTTATACCCGTCCATATAGCGAAGATGAAAACTTGGACAAACAGTTACAGGCGTTGCAGCCTTTTAATTGCGATAAAATTTATCATGAAAAAACAAATTCCATAAAAAAAAGAGTAGAATTCGATGAGATGGTAGCTTCACTTCAGCCAGGCGATACAGTCGTTGTGTATAAATTTTACTGCATTGCAGACTCTACTCGGCACCTTATTGAATTAATTGAATATTTTTCAGATAATCATGTTCACTTTGTATCGATTTTGGATGACGTTGATACATCCACCGAACAAGGAAAAACCTTTTTCAGTACCATTAAACGTATTGGTGAATTTCAACATGACGTGATCAGTGAACGCACAAAAGCCGGTCTTCAAGAAGCAAAATCAAAAGGAAAAAGCGGCGGCCGGCCAAAAAAACCTGACTATAACGTCCACCGAGCGCTTGATATGTACTGGAGTAAAAACTATACGATTGCTCAAATTACAGAAGCTACAGGTATAAGCAAGACGACTTTGTACCGTTACTTAGATAACTAAAGCACATGTAAAAAAGACGTCCTTTTATTCGGTAAAAAGGCCGTCTTTTTTTAGTGACTATATCACTGAAGGTATTTAGGATTCGGTTTAGAATGGTGATTAATTTCTTCAAATATATCTGAAGAAGGTTTAGACGACACTTTGTTATGTAAATCTTGCGCAGGCACGCTGGTTTGAGAAAAAGATGACATATATAATTCCATCAACTGTTTAAAGTCCCCTACAGTCAAAGGTTTTGCATCTTCTCGAAGTTCGTATCCTAACTGTCCATTTGGTTCGATTGTGGCGATTTTAACATCTTTTATGTTTGATATACCTACATTTCGTAATCTCATTTCTAATTGATCGGCGGTTAAACGTAATTTTTTAAGCTGCTTAGTATCTAATTGACCATTATTTATAACGATTTTAGATTTACCTGTCAGAAATTTTTCAAATCCATTAAACTTTAATTGTAAGTACTCTAAAACTAAAATAGCAAGAACAAAAATTGCTGCCCCGCCAATGGCTTTTAGCATACTTTTCTCAACAATAGGTTGTACAATGATGGTACCTAAGGAAATCATAACGACCGTTTGAGCGAGCGTCATTTGAGCAATCGATTTCCTCCCCGCTATTCTTAGTAATAATATTCCCGATAAAATCAAGATTACAGATTGCCAAATAAAATTCATAATATCATCCTTTTTATTACAGTCTGCTTTTAGATTAGGCATCTGAAAGCAAATTATTCATGTATCAAAAATTTCGTTTCCACTCCTCATACCCTAATAAAGTTAGAAAACAAAAAGATACCTTACGTAAAGGTATCTTTTTGTTTTGTTATTTTCTTTCTCGGAATCACAGGACTTATACAGATTGATCAATGCAGCGTATTAATCTTGTTTCGATGTCTTCTGCTAGTGTTTGGAGCTCTCCATTATGAAGCATATTAATCATAGCCGTAGGCCTAGGCATGCCAATCTTTGTTTCACTTTCATCTTGATATACAACCATTTTACAAGGGAGAAAATATCCTACTAAAAGATTTTGCGAAAGAACACGCTGAGCTTCTTTCGGATTACACACTTCTAATACTGTAAACGGTGTATGAAAGTCCTGCCCTTTTTCCTGTAGCTTTGCAGTTAAATCGAAATTCCACAAAACACCGAACCCTTCGCTTTTTAAGTTTTCTTCTAGAGAACTAATCGCTTCTTCTAGGCTTTTCGAGGTTTTTACCGTGTAATCAAACATCCAATCTCCTCCTGTTAAGTTAGAATGAATTCCTTTCTTCTACGAAACTTGAAGTTCATGTTATTCTGCCCCACCCTTAAAGTTTAAATCTATAGAATATCAACGGCAGCAGCTCCAAATAAAATCTACATCGCATGCTTTACCCCTTTTTTAACAAGTACCCAGTTCGCTGGATAGCTTGTACAAAAGCCAATGATCATGGCGATTTGCATCATAAACCAAAAGACCACGCTGTCTGGTTTGGGTGCCTGTGCAAAAAAGACATAATGTGATAAAGCCATCCAGCCGAACATCCCTATTTCAAACGCAATAAGCGACCACGTATCTGCTTTTACTGCATTTTTCAGCTCATCTTTTGAGCCGTTATCTTTCATACTCATACCATAGTATTGAAAAGCAATTCCCGCTATATAAGCAAGAATAAATTCCACTACGTAATCTGCAAAAAGTACGCTTCCGGCAATCGTCCATCCCGTTAAAAATACGATTGGTGCGCCAATTAAATCTCCGACCGAGCACCCGCTGCTGCAGTGGGTCGTAGATACAAAAACACTTTGCCAAAAAGGCTTCTTACTATGATGGTGTTCATGATGATCTTCATGGCTATGATGCATATGTTCAGAGGAATCATGAGCGTGATCGTGTTTCTTTCGATCTTTACGGCCTAATTTAAAGTAAAACCATATCCCGGCCACAGGAAAATATAGGCCCGTAATAGGCCACACAATATTCATCACAAACATCATCTGCGGATGCCTGATCACGTCGATTGTAATAACTAAAAATTGAATAATTCCGATTGTAATAGCTATATAAGAAAGTATTTCTAGCCAGCTCATGTGCTACACTCCTTTAAGATTTATGTATCAATCACATACCCTCTACCCCTATATCTAAACGTAAAAAAGAGAAACTGCTCATTACTTAATAACTTTTACAATGCTGTTATCTTTTATTAGGTTTAATAAACTAAACGATAGTCTAATGTAATAAAGAGAAGAAAAATAAGGAGGAATTTTACAATGTCTAACGAAAATTATCAAACTGTTATTCAAACGCTGCATGACTGTATGAGTGCCTGCAACCAATGTTTTGATGCTTGCCTAAAGGAAGAAAATGTAGGGATGATGGTGGACTGTATCCGTTTTGACCGAGAATGTGCAGATATGTGCGGATATTTGGAACAAGCTTTAGAAAGAGGAACGCCTTTCGTTGCTGAACTAGCGGGAGTTTGCGCTGAAATTTGCGAAAAATGCGGTAACGAGTGTAAGAAACACGATCATGACCACTGTCAAAAATGTGCAGAGGCTTGCTTGAAATGCGCGGATGAATGTAGAAAATTAGCTGCATAATCTTTGGAATATAAGAAAGCTAGAACCCTTGAAGCGCATTTCAGGCATTAAGGGTTCTTTTTAGTGATAAGGCAAGAGAGAATCTATAGGCTTTCTAAAAAACGAATAAACTTTTTAAGACTTTGCGAGCGCTGCTTCCCTTTCTTTACTATAAAATCAATTTGAACGTCTTCTGCAAGCTCTTCGTATTCAATTCTTTTCATATCACCACGAGAATTTACTACGCTAGCCGGGACTACACTCATCCCCAGTCCATCGCGGACACCTTGTAAAATCGCTTCTAATGAATCAAATTCCATCATGTTGGCTTTATGTGTATGATGTTCTTTTGAAAACGCTACTAGTCTGTTTCTATAGATGCAGTTTACATCACTATTGATGAGCAGCATTGGTGGGGTTTTTTCTTCTATATCTTCAGACGTAGGTGAGATGAGTACCACCTTTTCTGCGTAGTGATAAACTCTTTCAAACTGAGCCCCGTTATAGGTACCGCTAAGAAAAAGTCCATCAATTTCCCCGTACGAAAGCATTTCTTGCAAGACTTGTTTTCTATCTGTTTTGATTTTAACTTCAATATCCCGATGTTCTTTCAAAAAAGACGAAAATAAAGCTGGAACTTTACTAGCAGAAACCGTCTGCGACGCACCAATGATTAAAGATGTTCTAAACTTATTCGGATTAACTTCTGCTTTAGCTTCCTCCATTAACAGTAAAATACGCTGTGCATAGTTAAACAAAGCTTCCCCTTCATCCGTTAACGTGACTCCTCTATTTGTGCGTGTCAGTAATTTAGTATCTAACTCTTCCTCTAATTTTTTTATGCGCTGACTGATATGCGGTTGAACATATCCTAATACCTCGGCGGCTTTTGATAGTGATTTTGTTTCTGCCACACATTTAAAAATTCGTAAGTCTTGGCTTTCCAATTTCCATTCCTCCGCTGATATCATTTTAAATGATACCTCTCTTAGTATTACCTATTATATCCTTTTTTTTATCGAAGATATAATAAAAGATGTTGAGAGAAAGGAAGGTTAAGAGAAATGAACGATTTTAAAAACAAAGTATTTATTATCACAGGCGGAGGCACTGGTGTAGGCAAAGCAACGGCTTTAAAGCTAGCCGATAAAGGCGCAAAACTTGTGATAAACTACAGCAACTCAGAAAAGGAAGCTAAAAAAGCTGTGGAAGAAATTTTAGAAAAAGGAAGTATGGCTTTTGCTTTTAAAGCGAATGTAGCCAACGAGAATGAAGTGAATGAAATGATTCATCAAACGATTGCACAATTCGGACGGTTAGATGGATTAGTGAATAACGCTAGTATTACTGCTCAAATCCCGATGCATGACTTAGAGTCTGCAACGGATGACGTATGGGACTCTTTATATGATATAAACGTAAAAGGCATGTTTCACTGTGTAAAAGCAGCCGTTCCACATATGAAAAAACAAAAGTCAGGAGCGATTGTTAATGTAGGAAGTGTTGCCGGCACAACTGGAATTGGCTCGTCTATTCCTTATGCAGCAACAAAAGCAGCGATTCATACGATGACGAAGTCGTTAGCGATTGCACTGGCACCCCATATTCGAGTCAACTGCATCTCTCCTGGTGCAGTCGACACAAGGTGGTGGTCTGGCAACGAAGATAAAATGTATCAGCTTGCAGGAAATCTGCCTCTTCAGCGCATTTCTTCTCCTGAAGATATCGCAGATGCTATTCTTTTTCAGTTAAAACAAGAGTCCGTGACGGGCCAAGTGTTTACGATTGATAACGGACAAACTCTTTAAGCATATGAAAATATTCCAAAAAATAAACCCCACTACTAGAAAGAAATAGTAGTGGGGTTATAATAAGCACTATGCTACTGATTGGCTCTCTCTTTCCCCAGTGAAAATCCTTCAAACAGCCGGCCTCCATATGGTTCTAACACTTTATCAACCAGTTGAATCACTTTATCTTTATTCCCTGTTTTATAAAAGATATCAAATGCCTCTACAAACTCTTTACTAAAGCGTTCATTATAGTGATTCAAAGACCGGACAATCCATTTAGAATCCCCGATCCAATGACCGTTTGTTCTTAACACAAATTCATGCGTTATATAAGCGAGCGTGTTGGCAATAAAAAGTGCTTCACCTGTATTTGAAGAACCGATTAAATCATCCAACGCATCGCTTACAAAATATCTTTTTAGTTCAATCGTCTCTTCCGACCATTTTTCCGGTCCTTTTTCTAGTAATTGTTTCGCTTCTTTTTTTATAGACTGGATTACTCCTTTATCCACTAAAATAATTCCCTCGGAAATCATTCTTGGCAATGAAGGTCTAGCCCTCTTACAGTCGCTTTTAAAAAAGACTTGGTATGAAGTCGGATTATGAGCAAAAACTTCAATGGCCCATCCAAATTCAATGAGTGACTCCCTAAAAGAAGAGGTAAAGCTATCGTCAAAAATAACAAGATCAAGGTCGGACGTATGTGTAGCTTCGCCTCTGACTACGCTTCCGGCAAGTAATGCCCCCTGACAATTAGGATAATGCTTAGAAATAAATTGTGTAGCTGCTTGCAGCGGTTCTAACTTTTTTAGCTCTTTCATCGTATTCCTCCAGAAAATGATATATATTGTTTTTCTGGTTAGAACGTGGAAATTCCTTTAACAATAAGTTCTTATTTAACCTTTCTGAACATGTCTACCGTATTTACTTTTAGTTACCGTCATTTAAATGACTCTTTTATCCAAATTCCCCCTTGCCTTAAAGTTAACTTTAACGTTTAAGCTAGTTTTATAGTTTTTAAAATACAAAAAAGGGGAAACACTATGCTAATTAAAAGAATAACGGTGCAACTTTCCGGTGGACTTCTAGCTAGACATACAGCTTTGTTTGTACGCGAAGCGTGTTCGTTTCAAAGTGATATTTTTCTTGCGAAAGATGGAAAATGTGTAAGTGGAAAAAGCATCATGAAGGTAATGGCTTTGGCTGTTAAGAAAGGAGATGAAATCACACTGCTGACAAATGGAGTTGATGAACAAGCTGCCGCTCGCACCCTTGAAGAATTTCTTTTAACTAAACATAGATAGAAAGCTGCCATGCTATTCCTTCCTTTCCTTTTTTCATAAAGTCATAGAACGAAATTTTTTTCAAAAAACTCTTGCTTTAAAGTCGACTTTAACGTTTAAGCTAGTATTGTAGTTTTTAAATACATCAAGCGTAGTCAGTGAATGCAAGTTTAGTAGCAACTGGTTATGTTTAATACGAAAGGATTGTGTTTTTACTTATGTGTAATAATCATCAACATACAACAACATCACGTGTTTTAAGTGCACCGCACGCAAAAGCAAAATTTGAAAATACGACAATTGAACGCAGAGAACTGCGAGCAGACGACGTTTTAATTGATATTAAGTTTAGCGGTATCTGTCACTCTGATATCCATAGTGCATTTGATGAGTGGGGCGGCGGGATGTTCCCGATGGTTCCTGGTCACGAAATCGCAGGAGTGGTTGAAGCGGTTGGCGAAAACGTAACAAAATACAAGGTTGGCGATCGCGTAGGCGTTGGATGTTTCGTTGACTCTTGCGGAGAGTGCGAGTACTGTGTGAACGGTGACGAGCAATACTGTACAAAAGGCGTTGTTCAAACGTACAATTCATTGGATTACGACGGAAACCGTACATACGGCGGCTACAGCCAAAAAATCGTCGTAAGAGAAGGATTCGTTGTTCGTATTCCTGATAACTTAAGTATGGATGCAGCAAGTCCGCTTCTATGCGCAGGGATTACAACATTTTCTCCATTAAAGCACTGGAATGCTGGCCCTGGCAAAAAAGTGGCGATCGTGGGAATGGGCGGCCTTGGACATGTAGCGATTCAATTTGCACATGCAATGGGTGCTGAAGTGACGGTATTGAGCCGTTCTAACAATAAAAAAGAAGAAGCACTAAGCTTTGGTGCAGATCATTATTTTGCAACAAGTGATGAAGCGACATTTACTGAATTAGCTGGTCGTTTTGATCTTATCTTAAACACGGTATCTGCTAACTTAAACGTGGATCAATATTTATCTTTACTTCGCGTAGATGGAACGCTTGTTAACGTGGGCGCACCTGCTAACCCAGATCAATACAGCGTATTCTCCCTTATCATGGGACGTCGCAGCATTGCGGGTTCACTTGTAGGCGGCATTCGTGAAACACAAGAAATGCTTGATTTTGCGGCTGAACACGGCGTTGCTCCTATGATCGAAGTTATCGATGCAAATCAAGTAGACGAAGCGTATGAGCGCGTTCTTCGCAGCGACGTTCGCTATCGATTTGTTATTGACATTTCTACACTGTAAGTTTTAAAAAAGCGGGCAGCTAATTGGATTAGCTGCCCGCTTTTTATTTCTTTATAAAATAAAAAACAAACGGTAAATTAGGCTTTAGATGAAAGCTCTTCCCGGTACTTTTGCTCTAATTTATCATAGTAGTCAATTTTTGTTTCCACTTTTCTAAAAGCTGCGTCCAGCTCTCTTTGTTTTTCCATCATTTTCTCTCTATGCTTTTCAAATATCTGCTTGCGCAAACCGATTGTATCATCACCTTCTTGTGTTAATTCAACAATTTTACGTAACTCTAAAAGAGAGATGTCTGTTTTTCGTAAGCAAATAATAAATTCCAGCCACTCGATATCCGACTCGCTAAAAATACGATTTCCGTTTTCGTCTCTTTTTATAAAAGGCAAAAGCCCTTGCTGCTCGTAGTATCGAAGCGTATGCGTAGGCAGCCCTACCTTTGCAGCGGCCTCTTTAATATGATATTCCATTCCACTATACCCTCCATCGCCATTCTTAGTACGGCGTTTGCTTTATGTATCTAAGCTTCCCTTTTCAAGGGTGCTTTCAACTCATCTTCTAGGTTTCTACTATACGATATATATAATCAAATCCCCTATTTTCTTTACTATGAGATAACTGTATAAATAGTATCATAAACATTAAAGCAAACGTGAAGGCAACTTATAAAGAGCTGCCGTGAAATCAGCAGCTCTTTTCATTTATATATAAAATACGATTAATCTGCGGCCATCACTTTACTTAGTTCATTTAATAAATAATCCAGGGTTTGACTGATTCGAACTGTATTACGACTTGTAAGACCTTCTGTAAGTCCCAACATAACCATGTGCTCTCTTGCTGTTTCGATTTCTGTCATTAAGACTTGCATGACAACTCCTTTATACCACTTCACAGCTCATCACCCCTTTTTACTATACATATATCTCATATGCGGCAATCTTAAACCTATCATACAGGTTTTTGGGGGTGAATAGCGAGTTTTAGACCTTCAACAGCTGTATTTTTTATGAAGTAAATATACTAATATACTTATTGAAATAGAAAGTATCACTCCACTTACTACTAGAAGTGAAGAAAAGGCCCCCTAAATGGAGGTCTTTTCTTATTTCTTATAAAGCAGTCTAATACAAAGCCTTAGCCTTTAAAATATTCTCGGTAATACGAACCTTTCTCACACTCTATCTCATAGCGCAGCCTCGTTTGCTTCCTGTAAAGCTCTTCGGACAGCTCATTAAATTCACCTTCTGTGATAGATCCATGAATTAAATTGTTGAATAAATTATTAAGATGTTCAGTTAATTCTTGAAGTTTTTTTTCTTTCAATGAACGTCACCCTTTAAAATAATTTTCATCTTCTAAAATTATATCAAATAAAACGTTTTCATACGATATATTTTTTACTGAATTATCGTATTAAAGTGATGAAAGTATTTTTTAACCACCGAAAAACAATCAAAGAGCTCAGAGAAATCATTAATTACATGATTTGGGCAAAAAATAAGTGGATAAAGACCGCGGACAAAAAGGCAAATGGTATCAACCGTTTTGACAAAAGCATAGGATGAAAAGAAAAATGAAACGAGAAAAGGAGAATGAGTATGCACTATGCACCTTATTATCATCAGTGGCAGACCCCAGTGTACTATGGCTGGCAGCCATATAGTTATTATGTGCCGAATCACTATCACACCAGCGAACAGTTTCAACAAAGAAACGGTAAATTAAAGGACTACGGACCAAGGCCATTTGTTATTAACATTAATGAAGCGTCAAAGCAAAACAATACGTACCGCACTGCTTTATGGACGGGAACACATTTACAAGTGACGCTAATGAGTCTCAAGCCCGGTGAAGATATCGGCTTAGAAATCCACCCTAACGTTGATCAATTCCTGCGCATTGAACAAGGGCAAGGCGTTGTTCAAATGGGCAAAAGTAAAAACAACCTAACCTTTAAACGAAAAGTCTACGATGATGATGCGATATTTATCCCTGCCGGAACGTGGCATGATCTCACTAATACGGGTACCACTCCGCTAAAGCTTTACTCCATCTACGCTCCTCCAAACCATCCGTTTGGCACAGTTCATGTGACAAAAGCAAATGCCTTAGCTGAAGAACATTAACTAACATAAGCTCGCTAGAAAATCGGTGTACTACCTTTTCTAGCGAGCTTTTTTTAACTTGCTATACATAAAGGATTTTATAGCCAAAGAAAGAATTATAAAATAAACGAACCTTTTTAAACAGCTTAAAATAACTGAAAGGCAAACGGGCGATGAAATTATTTTATAAAATTCCTAAATCAAACGTAAATCCTTCCCTTAAACTAGCAAGAAAAGTTCTATATATATCGGTAGAAGCAGTCATTATGACCATGCTTGTGATTAAATCTTTTACTGTGGCCTATGAAAACGACATAAATTTAATTCTCAGGCAGCTAAATGAACTAAAAGCTTCGATTGGCGGATTTGGCATAAACGAAGCTCTATTTTGGTTTATGATAAAATGCAGTATTTGTACCATCGTTACATTTGATATTTGCTTATATTTTCAAAAAAAGCTAAAAAGAAACCAAAAAGATTTATGATGTATACGCTAAAGCTTTTACATCGGACCGCTGTTAATTTCCGTACAAGTTGGATTCACAATCAAGAATCAAACTCGTTCGGATCTTCCTTTAGCAAAAATACTTTTGCCCCAGCTCCATTTTTAATAGAAAAATAATAAAAGTAGAGGCATATCACGCCTCTACTTTCTGTTTAAAAATCTACATCGATATCTTCTTGAATGGTTCCGGTCACTTTTTCACTTTTAATTAATTGACCTTCTTTAAACGTTTCTTCCTCATCTGTAACGGGCTTCAGCTGCTTATAAGAAGGAACTGACGCAGAGCCAAGCTCTTTTTTAAGCAAGTGAATTTCTCCTAACAGCTCGCTTCTCAATGAATGAACTAACGATTGAAAATCTTCTTCGCGGCTGTCTTTCTGCCCGTTTTGTTCCACAAGCTTCGCTACATAATCCTGAAGTTCATTTGCCTGCGAGGACTCATATTCCTCACGATTTGCAGCAAAACGTGAATTCATTTCTTTTTTTAGTAAGTCAATTTCGCCCAACAGCTCTTTTCGAAGTGAATGAACGAGCGTTTCTATATCCTCTTCTTTACTCGTTTTTTGCAAGTCTTGCTGTATGAGTCCTACTATATAGTCCTGAAGCTCGTTTGCCTGCTGTTTTTCTTTCAGAAATGAAGACACTTCTGATGGAATGTTAGCAGTTTCGATTGTTAAATTTGCACGTTCATCTCTATTACTTGCGGTCTTTTCCCTTGCTCCCATCATATCTGCTGATAGATTGCCAGCTGTCAGAAACGCATTTGATAGTAAGTAAAACGGTGCAGCCACTTGGGAACTTAGCTGACCGTACCAATCGTCTAGTGCTTCTTTAAGGCGAGTGTTTTGATGGCTCATATATGCTCCCCCTTTTTAAGCATGAACCGCTGCGTTTGTTTCATGTCTACTTAAAATTTCAAGACCGTATAAGTTTAATTTGCGTGTCTCCGGCAAGAAAAGATGATTTTCTTCTCTGATTTCTTCCCCGTACATGTTATCAATCTGCTCTGCAATAAACTGTTGAAGGATAGGAGCTAGTCCTCCAATATAAATATATTTATAGACTTTATCTTTTGGCGATGGAAATAGATTTTCAACTTTCGTTAATAAAATTTGCGTGTATTCTCTAAGCGAAGCGTGAATAGGCTCCGTGAGATCTACTTTTTTCCCGCTGTTGCCGTCTCTTTGCTCCATTTTTGCTTTATGGATATTGGCAATAATAAATTCTTCTAATGAACGAACATCATCAAAATACTCAAGCAGCTTTTCATTTCTTAGCTTTTCAATATGCTTCAAATATGAAATATCCGTAAGACACTTCAACGAATTTCT
The DNA here is from genome assembly GCF_009497655.1 of Priestia megaterium. Lineage (NCBI taxonomy): Bacteria > Bacillati > Bacillota > Bacilli > Caryophanales > Bacillaceae > Priestia > Priestia megaterium. The sequence goes on from NZ_CP023317.1 coordinate 3,322,544, forward strand.
GCTTTTAGGAGCTTGAAGTCCTGCAGGAAGCAGTGCCAGGTCAACCGTACCTCCGCCCAAATCTACAATCAATGTTTCAAAATGTTTGAATGCATTTGCTTCTTCTCTATCTTGTAATTCAAAATCTTTTTTGATCGCCCAGCGAGCCACTTCGCTTTCAATACGGCATTTGCTCGTTTCAATGTTCACAGTGACCGTTTTTTCTAACCCAGGAGTCAATACCGTAACCGTATGCTCTCCTTGAAAACGTTCGGCCATCTTCTGCTGCATTTCACTGAATTTATTTGTTTTCTTAAGCAGCCAAATCGGAAGCATAGTCGAGAAATAATTAATCGTCACATGATTATCCTCTTTGTCTTTTCCTTTAAGTATGTTGTAATAAGCAACTGAAGCTAAAAACATCACATAAGGAATATCAGATTCAGTTTTATTATGTAACTTATTAATATGGATATTGCCTAGCACGTGTTTCTCTGCGGCGTCTCCTACTAAATAATACTTTTCTACTCCTTCAATTGTGGTAGAAATCAGTAAATTTTGAAGCAGTAATTCCGGTTCATTTACACTTGAAGGAAAATGACCCTCTGCCTGATCTTTTGTGATTTCTACTACGTTTGTAGGAATTTCATAGTAATAACCATCCACTAGCGTTTGAAAAATTGAGTTACCAAAATCAACGTTTTGACATTTGATATCCATCCTTGTTTCTCCCCTTTATCTTTTCGTGACAACACTAATAAGTATATATTTTCCTCATTTGTTTGTCTAAGTATTTAAATAATTTATGTTATTCGAAATTGACAATTAATTAATTTTAGACGGCTACTGTAACTGAAAAGCACTTGGAATGCTTCTTTTTACCAGTACCCATTTTTACAAGGAATATAACATGTGACGCTGTGACTTCCTCTTAAATTTTTCGTAATATAAGCCTTTCTTTTATTTTTTAGAGACACGAGAAAACGAAGAGGTGGAAACATAATTAAATCAACCCAATCGAAAGACGAACAAATGAGATAAATGAGTTGGACTGCTTTTTACACCGCTGGTGATTTCCGTGCAGGACTTCGCTTTCCGCGGGCGGCCGGTGAGCCTCCTCGTCGCTTATGCTCCTGCGGGCTCTCACCTGTTCCGCTTTTCCCGCAGGAGTCTTCGTCTTGTCCTCCAATCACCAGCTAGAAGCAGCTACATACATGAAACCTACGTTCACCATAACAACAAAAAACCCGAACCATCAATTAGATTAATAGTTCGGATTTAACGTCAACTAAAATATTTTTGTCCCAGCCTCTAGGCTTTTTTATTTATTAATAACGCCATTTGTCTTTTTTTCTTTGCGGATTTTCTGGCAGTTTACTGAAGCCTATTTCTTCAAGACCTTTTTCTAGCGTTGCTCTTGTTTTGATTGTTCCAAAATCGACGCCTAAATCAACAACGGTTTGCGCGATTTCCGGACGTATTCCAGTAATCATCGTTTTAGTGCCGATAAGCTGTAAGGCTTTTACAATTTGAAAAATATTGTCCGCTACCATCGTATCGACGATCAAAACACCTGAAATATCAAATATTAAATAACTCAGCTGCAGCTGAGCGCTTTTTTCTAAAGCCGTTTCCATAATAAGCTGCGAACGATGCGTATCAATTTGTCCAACGATTGGCATCACAGCGATTCCTTCAGAAAGAGGAACGATGGGAACTGATAATTCTTCTAGCGCTGCATAAGCTCGTTTTATGGTTTCGGTATTATGTTCTTCATAGATTTCGACAAATATATGATTAAGCTCATCAAGCATCGGATCAATTTTTTTACTTACATCAAGCATCGTAATAGGAGCAAACTGCTTCTGCTGCAGCTCTTCTGTAAAAACGCCCCATATCACTGTTCGAAACAGCGCGAGTGATTTTAACGTTTGACTCAACGAAAGTCCGTTTTCCACAGCCACTTTTCCTATATCTGTACCCCACTGAATGATTTTCTTTAAAACGACCGAGTGCTCTTCGAATAACGACTCGCCTAAATACTCAATGAGTTCTGCTCTCCATTTTAAAACTTCGCTTTCTTCATGGTAAACAAGCTTCCGCTTATATTCAGAGTCCATCAGATCAGAAAATTGTATCGCTAATTCCTGTTTATTATCGATAATTTTCTTCCCTATATATAACAACTCATCCCTCATTTTTTTCTTTATCTCCTTTAGTTAGCAGAATTAACGATTACATTTTATAACAATAGTTATATCACAGACAATATAAAAATATAACTGAAATGAAAAAATTGTTAAGCCCTCCCTATTTGCTTTTCCCGACTCTTCTAATCGGTATAACGATCATAAAAATGATTGAGATTTCAGCGTTTGGGTAAAAACCTATTAAGAAATTATTTCTATACTTATGAGGGGGATTTATCAATGAGCAAACATAAAGGAACCGTTAAATCGTTCAATGAACTAAAAGGATCTGGATTTATCACACCCGAGGACGGATCAAAAGAAGTGTTCGTTCACTCTAATGCGATCGACCGTGAGGAATATAAAAACCTGTCAGAAGGACAAAAAGTAGAGTTTGAAATCCAAGAAGGAGCTAAAGGACCCAGCGCTATAAAAGTACACCCTGTTGACTAATAGAGTGACATTTACATACAGGTTATGAGTAGACTCTCGAATCGAATACTCTTCGAATAAAAACACCTCTTCGACTTTCGTTCGAACGAGGTGTCTTTTATGATGCAAATACTTCTACATTCAAAATTAGTTACTAGTGGCTATTAAAAAACACAGTTCTAAAGTTGTCGGACAAGTATCCAAACATTTCCTCTATGAGTGAATACAGTATAGAGTACTGCAAAGAAAGGGTGATTATTATAAAAAAGTATTATTTCCATTACAATGATAAAGATGATAAATATTATGTAGAAAAATCTTATCCTCACAGGAAGAAAGCTTCCCTTAACAATAAGAAAGAGCAGCATCAAGAAGATGCTCCTGAGGAGGCACGCGGCTGGGCTTATGGTCACGAAGAAGATAGCTCTGAAGAATCACAAGTTTGGACTTATGGACGCGCAGAGGATTTGTATGAGGAGTCACATGATTGGGCTTCTAAATGTAAAGAAGATAAAGACAAAAAAGGAAGTACACGGGAGTCAGCATTTAGAGCGCTCAATTTAACGATGCCTCAAAATGTTCCTGCAAATACGTTTGTAAAAGCCGTTTTCCCAACTGAACAATTTGATTTAGCAAATGAATATAACCCGATTACTTCTACCTTCCGCCCCAAAAAAGATGGCGTATATTCCATCATTGCTACAATTGGATTCTCTCCTAACGACCAGATGCTAGATTATAGAACTCGCATTGAAATACGTGTAAATGGGACAACCGCTATTGCTATCGATAACGATTTCTTTGGCGGGAACACACCGTTTGTTAATGCGGTATCCGTTTCTACTATTTATAATTTAGAAGCTGGAGACCGCGTTGAAGTTTTTGTTCAAAGCAGCATAGCCGGTACAATCGTCACATCCGAAGATGGCTCACATTTTGAAGCAGCAAGATTTCCTTCTCCAACAAACAACTAAACAAATGGAACATTAGCTTTTAGAGAAAAGTATGAATCCCCTTTTGCAGATAGCTTCATATCTCAAAAAAGGGGATTTGTACTAAATTCAGTGATCTAAAGGCAGAAAATTTTTTAAGCGTTGGTATTTACATAATTTTTTAATAGATTTATTACATTTTCTTGTCCATTCTCTATCGCTACATCAAGCGGCGTTTGATCATCATCTTTTTTCACCTGAATCTGAGCTCCGTTTTCAACTAAAAGTTTGACGATGTCTTCTGCGCCGAGTAGGGCAGCTTCGTGAAGGCTTGTCCATCCGCCGCTTTGCTTGGCGTTGCTGTCTGCACCGCCCTGTAATAAAATCTCTACCACTTTTGTCTGTTTATTGGCAACAGCTGCGTGAAGCGGCATATTTTCATTGCTATTTTTCGCCCGAGCTTTCATGTTCGCTCCTAATGATAGCAATAGTTTTACAGTTTCTTCTTTCCCAAAATACGAGGCTAAGTGAAGCGGTGTCCATCCGTCTAAATTAAATTCATTAATAAGTGCAGGGTTTTCACCAATCAAAACTTTTATTTCTTCATTATTTCCACTCATTGCGGCCTGTGTAAGTTCTTCCATTCTATCCATATGCCATTCCCCCATATAAAAGATGAATTACTTATCCTTCCATTTTATCACATATAACTGGAAAATAAGCGAATCGTATTTCTAATGAAGAGGCTAAAAATTATGTACGTCTACGTCATCTGCTCTACCTCACTCACGCTTGCTTCGCTAACTTTTCCGTTACGCTGCCAAGCTCTTCAACTAACCGACTTAAAAATTCCGCCGTTTGGTCGATAGTCTGCAGCGATTCCAGCTGACGCACGGAAGCAGAAGAAATGCTGCTGCTACTTGCCGCTGATTGGTTCGCAAAAGCGGTCATCTCGCTGACGGCATGGAGCACCTGCGTAGATCCGGCTGCTATTTGCTGTGCGGAAGCAGCCGTTTGCTGAATTTGTTCGTGAACGTACGTAGATGCGTCGGCGATTCGATTAAAAACATTTTCCGCTTCGTTGGCTAGTAAAATACCGTTTTTTACATCAGCAGTTCCTGATTGAATGAATGCTACGGCTTGAAACGTTTCTTGCTGAATATGCTGAATGAGTCTTGCTACTTGTTCGGCTGACTGATTGGATTGTTCTGCAAGTTTGCGAACTTCCGCTGCTACGACCGCAAACCCTTTACCATGTTCGCCTGCGCGCGCTGCTTCAATTGCAGCATTTAGCGCCAGTAGATTTGTTTGTGCAGCAATGCCTGAAATCACACTCATAATATCGTTGATTTCTGCAGAACGTTCTTTTAACTGATGAATAACGCTAGCTGCATGCTGAACAGAAGAATCGATTGTATGAATTTGTTGAATGGCTTCTTGAATTTTTTCTTTTCCCTGCACGGCTTCATTTGCTGTTTGATCAGAAGCTTCGCTGACTGCCGCTGAAGCCTCGGCTATTTTGGTTACGCCTTGCGTCATCTCTTCTAGAAACTCACTGCTTTTTTGAGCCATTATTACCTGCTGGTCCGCTCCTGCGGCTAGTTCTTGCATTGAAGCCGTCGTATGATGACTCGCTGCTTGCGATTCTTCTAAGCTTTCCTTTAAGTCAGCAACCGTTTGTCTTACCTGACCATTCGTTTCATGCAGCTTTTTCATCATGTCATAAATGATGTGCTGCTTTTGTTTATTTTGCTGCTGAAGCTGTTCTGTGTATTTTTTCTTTGAAGTAATTTGCCAAGCGGTTGCCCCTGATGTAAAAATCAGATAAGCGGCGTGAAGGCAAAGCATCGAAAAGGAATAAGAAGACGTTCCGAAAATAATCGGTGTAAAAAATGGCACGAAAAATCCCACTAGATGCTCGACGACAAAAATACCCGTCATTAACAATAATAGCTTTACATTTTCATAGTAGGAAAGAATGGCTATCACCATAAAAATTGAAAAGTGATACTCAACCATTCCTCCTCCGCCTATAACCGTGCTGATGCTTGAAAACGTGAGCGTTAGCGTCACAAACGCAGGTACTAGCTCATGCTTTTTAACATACAGTACAAGCAGCACACCAAGAAAAACAATAGGAAGCATCAAAAAGATCAATGACACTTCGCCTGGCGCTGAATTATGTTCCATCGACATGCCGGACATCTCCATCGGCCAAATACGATGAATGATATGTATGAGCAGAGAAAGTATCACTGCTCCGCTTGATAAAACAACCATTAATTTATGTTTATTCATATTTATCCTTTCTATATTAAACAATACTTTCTTTATCTATAGAATCGGCTACAGATTGGTTTTTTTTATAGAAATTCACGTTATTTTTCCCCTGTCGTTTTCCTTCGTACAGCGCTTGATCCGCCTGTTTTAGCAGTTCTTGAAACGACTCTCCGTTTTCTGGATAATAAGCGGCTCCAATGGTCGATGTAGCTGTAAAAATGCAGGATTCAATACTCCATTCTTTTTGAAGCTCTCGGTGAATTCGTTCCATGATCTGCTGGATTTCCTCGCGCCTTTCAATGTACCGAAGCAAGATAACAAATTCATCCCCTCCGAGGCGATAAGCTTCGTCACATGTGCGAATGCAAGACGTTAAGCGATGTGCGTACTGGATTAAAAATGCATCGCCGATATCATGACCAAATTGATCGTTCACTTCTTTAAAATTATCACAGTCTAAAAACAGCAGGCCAAATCTTTCCTTTTGCTCAATCGCAGCCTGCACTTGTTTTTGCAGCATCATTCGATTCGGCACCCCCGTCAAACTGTCATGAAACGCCTTAAACTTCAGCTGATTTTCTAGGTTTTTTTGCGCAGTAATATCAGTTTGAATCAGCACGTAGCTTGAGATTCGGTGATGAATATCGGTCAGCGGAACGATGGTCTTATGGCTCCACACGATGACGCCTTCTTTTGTTATGCTTTTGACTTGCCCTCTCCAAACCTTTCCTTGGCCAATACTTTCAAGAACCCGAAGGTCATAGCTTACATCAAATAACTTGTATGATTGTCCGATTAGCTCTTCTTTTTCATAGCCAAATATTGTACAGAACATATCATTGACATACCTAATCGTTCCATATGGATCCAGGACGCTTACGATTGCGGACTCATCAAGGGCATACTTCATGTTTGCTAAATCTTTCACCGTGTTTTCCAGCTTTATTTCAGCTACCTTTTCTTTCGTAACGTCCTGAGCAATCAAGTAAATACCCATCCATTCATTTTCCACGATGATGGGCACGTTTGTAACATATAAATAAATCATTCCTTTTTCTTTGTGCCACGCTTGGATTTCTTTGCTGTAGCTTTGGTCGTATATGATGTGATGCAAAGGCAAAGCACGGACATCAATCTTCAGCTCTTTTAGAAGCTGCATGTAAGAACTATTGATGATCTCTTGCGTATCGTAGCCGAACATTTGCTCACAGGCAGGATTTGCTTGAACAATTTTACCGCTTAAATCCATCATACATATGGCGTTTTCATGGTTCATAAAAAGCGACTTATACCGCTCCATACTTTGGGCTAAATCTTTTTTTAACTTTTGGATATTTTTACTCATCACTAATAAGTGCGTACTATTGTCGGTATCATCAAAAATGGGGGTAAGCGTTGTTTCAAACGCTTCAGCTGCATCTGAGAAGGTATTTATGTCATGGTAGGTAACTGGCTTTTTTGTTTCCATCGCTTTTATATAGTAAGGGTAAAGGGAGTGATACGCCCGCTCAGGGAGTACGCTTTCTAGCCGCATGCCCGCTTCTCCTTGGTACCGTACAAGCTTAGCAGCCGCTTTATTCATTTTTTTATAATAAAGATGCTGGTTCTTTACTTCCGCCAAAAAAACCAGCTCATTCATTTGATCAAAATAAAATTCAAACATATGATCTTTCAACATGATAGGATGCATCTCCTTCGTTTTTTCACAGATGAACGCCCCCTGTACTTTACACTTCTGTATGAAATATACACTAGATCTTTTCACACACAAACTCAACTTTAAATGTACAAACAGTAGTTCTTTTGTATCATTACCTACCCTCCTTCACAAGAAAGGTAAACATGATGAACAAAAATAAAAGAGATTGAGGCATAACAAACCACTAGAAGCACCTACATACATGAAAGCTATCTTTACCACAACAATAAAAAGATCCGAACGCATTTGATTCTAAATCAAACGCGTTCGGATCTTCCGTCAACTAAACTATTTTTATTCCAGCCTCTTTTTTAAACTACTTAATTCCGTAATATTCTTCAAGCGTAATGCCTTTACTTTTAATCGCCTGCGCCACTGGTTTGCCTACATAGCGCAAATGCCACGGCTCATATTTATAGCCAGTTACCGCGTCTTTCCCTTTTGGATAACGAATAATAAATCCATATTCGGCTGCGTGGGCATCGAGCCAAGCTGCTTCTTTTGTTCCGCCAAAGCAGTCTTGAGCAGCACATGTACCGTCTCCTTTTGTTACATCAATTCCAAGACCCGTTTCATGTTCACTCGTGCCTGGCAATGCGCTATAAGTTGCCGCTTTATCATAACCGTCTCGTTGAACATACGAACTAAAAAGCGCGCTTTGCGTTGCATGTGAACGGTAAGCTGATACGCCAAGAAGCGTAACGCCTTGTTTTTTCGCACCCGCAAATAACTGTGCAATAGCAGCGGCTGCTTCACTGCGCATTTTTTTCTTTTCCGTTTGTTCTTTGAATGTAAATGGAATCGTTGTATATACTAAATCTTTCGGAACGTAGTTTTCCGGAAGCTTGTTTTGTTTATTCACAACAACTTGTATACTTTCAGGGTTTGAAACCACTTTCATGCCAGCTAATGCTCGTACGTATTGACCGCTTACATAACCAACCTTACCTTGATACGTAATTTTCAGCCAGCCGTTTGCTGCTTTAGCCGTTACGTCGAGCTGTGTGCCGGCTTTCAGTGTTGCCATAACCGCACCAGAAGTTGAAGCAGTTGTTCGAACATTTAAATTCGCCGTTGCCACATAGACAGAAGCCGCCGGAGCTGGAGCTGGAGCCGGTTCAGAAGAACCCGTTGATTCCTTTACGTACTGCGTGCTCACATAGCCCGTTTTGCCTTGGTAACTCACTTTTAGCCAGCCGTTTGATGGTTGTTCCGTTGCCGTTAGCTGCGTGCCTTGTTTGACCGTTACAACAATCGCGCTTGACGTCGATGAAGCGCTTCGAATATTTAAATTTGCCGTTGTTACATAGGTTTTGGTCGTTGAACTCGCTGACTTTTTAACATACTCACTGCTTACGTAGCCCGTTTTGCCTTGATAGCTTACTTTCAGCCAGCCGCTTGCTGCTTGTCCAATTACCGTTAGCTGCGTGCCTTGTTTAACCGTTGCAATAATTGCGTTGGACGTCGATGGGCCGCTTCGAATGTTTAAATTCGCCGTGGTTGTATATGTTTCCGCCGCTGCGCTTGCGACAGTTGGCTCACCCGTAAAATGTAAAGAATGAAGACCTAGAGTTCCTGCCCCTACAAGTGTAAAAGCAAGACCTGTTACCGCTAATTTTTTGTAAAATCTTTGTTTGTTCACTTCTGTCATTTTTTATACCTCATTTGCAAAATATAATAGAAATACATGTTGCCAGTTTAATAGATTAAGTGAAAACAGGATCCGATGTTTAAGCTCAATCTTAAACTAGCCACACTAAATAAAATCATTTGACGTCTAGAGGCTCTGTACATTTGTTCGTTCCAGCTAGCACGTACTTTTAGAATACCGGATAATCGTGTCAAAAGTATATCAAAATATTTCAAACTTGTTTCCAAACTGATACATTTTCAACAAAAATAGAATAATAGAGCAAAAAAAGCAAAAAAACCCTTACGTTTACTCCTAATGGCTTAGGGTAAAAAACAATTAAAAACAAAGATTGAGATGGTGATAAAATGAACACGGCAACGGATTTTTCCTCAACTGCGTTTCGAAAACCTCACACATTAAAACAGCATATTTTTGATACGCTTCATTTCTACTACCCAGCTTGTATTGACCAAAAAAACGGCGGGTATATCCATGAATACTACGACGACGGCACCGTCAACAACACGCATTCAAAGCACTTAGTAAGTACGGCGCGCTTTATTTATATCTTCAGTGTAGGGGCTCTTTTAGACGGACCGGATTGGTGCAAAGAAGCAGCTCAGCACGGCATTCGTTTTCTACAAAACAACCATTATGATAGAGAGAACGGCGGGTATTTTTTTGAAATAACCGATGACGGAGAAGTAAAAGATGATTCTAAACAAGCATATGGCCACGCTTTTGCTCTTTTAGCTTCTTCCATCGCGTATCAAGCCGGTATTCAAGAAGCAAAAGAAACAATTGAACAGGTATATGACGTGATGGAAAAGTACTTTTGGGAAGATGCGCACGGCTTTTACCGAGACGAATGGGACGCATCGTGGTCAGCTTCTTCTTTCTATCGGGGCCAAAATGCAAACATGCATATGTGTGAAGCGATGCTTTCTGCCTTTGAAGCAACAAGAGATAAAAAATACGTAGACCGGGCATACACGCTTGCAATAGGCGTTACTCAGCAGCTTGCTGAACGATCTGGCGGTATGATTTGGGAGCATTATGATACAGACTGGCAGCCGGATTGGGACTACAATAAAAACAACACAAAAGATGAATTTCGTCCGTACGGCTTTATACCAGGACATCAGTTTGAATGGAGCAAGCTGCTTTTATGGCTTGATCGGCACCGTTCGGAAAACTGGATGACAGAACGTGCAAAATATTTGTTTGATAAGGGCTGGAACAGAGGCTGGGATGCTAAGTACGGAGGTCTTTACTTTGCGCTGTCTCCTCAAGAAGAGGTCATTGACCCCGATAAAAACTACTGGGTGATGGCCGAAGCCATTTCTGCGGCTTCACTGCTCGGGGTAAAAACCGGAGACAGCGGATATTGGAAAGCATACGACGCCCTGTTCTCCTACTGTCAGAAACACTTTATCGATCACACATATGGAGGCTGGTATCAGCTGTTAAATCAGCAAAATGAACGCTACAGCTCGAAAAAAAGCCCCGCGCCTAAAGCCGATTATCACCCTGTTGCAGCCTGCTATCAAACGCTGATTGCGCTGAATTCTCGTTAAGATCATAATAACAAAGAAACCGTTTTCTTCCAGATGCGTTTATTTTTTTTATTTAAGGGAATTTACCTATTAACAATCAATGTTTCTACAATTCAGAAAAAGCTCGACTATATATATGCAAGGAGTGAGGACGATGTATTTTTACGCGTTAGCACAAGGAACAGATTCTGGAGACCCAGTGACACTGCATCATGAAAAGAAGTTTTCGAAAAAAGAATTTTTAGAGATGTTTAATGAAGCGTTAGATGAGCTGGATACGCATCCAGCTCCGGCGGATGTTGGTGAGTACCTTTGCCGTGCGTACGGATTTCAAGAAATTGAAATCGAGACGGGTGTTGTCTGCTACTGCGCACCTTTTAGAAAGCTAGACGACTCGGATATCATAGAAGACCGCACGTACATGGATGCCACGACAGGGACACTAAAATACAACTAATAGAAAACGAAAGGTTGGATACGTGTGAAAACTGTACAGAACATTTATCGAACGAGTGAAGCTGTACCAGAATCCGGTGCTTACATTTGCGCGGAAGGTGAAATTAAACTTTTTCAAAAAGATGATCTTTTTACACCTTGCCCGCACACACGTGAATCAACGACGTGGAAGCCCGTAGATGATGCCTTTTCAACCGGAGAATTGGTTCCGCAAACCGGTCGCTATACCGACGAAAACGGCAATCAAGTAAAGTTAAAAGAAAACGATTTATTTCCAAGGTGCCTTCGTTCAGGTGAGCCTACGACGTGGAGGCGCGGATAACAAACATCAAAGAGGCTGGGACAAAAATATTTTAGCCCAAGTGAAAAACGAACCATTAATCAACATGTTTGATGAGTGGTTCGTTTTTTGTGATGGTGAATATAGTTTGATCTATTTTGTTCCTTCTAGCAGTTGATTGGAGGGCAAGGCGAAGACTCCTGCGAGAAAAGCGGAACAGATGAGACCCCGCAGGAGCGCAAGCGACGAGGAGGCTCAGCGGCCGCCCGCGGAAAGCGAAGCCTTGCACGGAAATCAATTGCGGTGTCATAAGCAGGCCAGCTCATGTATCTCATTTGTTCGCCTTTAGGTTGGATTCATTTAGTTATGTCTCACCCTCTTTTATTAAAGCTTATTTAAAAAATGAATTCTTTTTTCTTCCTTTTAACAGATCTCCCGTCCAGCCTTTCATTTTTAAATAGAGATAAAGAGCAACCGTTGAAAGAACAATTAAAATGAGCGCGTAGATATAGCCAAACTTCCAATCAAGCTCCGGCATCCCTTTGAAGTTCATTCCCCAAAGGGCCCCAAAAGCGGTTAAAGGTGTACTAATTGCTGTTAAAAGCGTTAAAGCTTTCATAATCTCATTTCCTCTGTGAGTAGACACAACTTCTTCTAATTTAATTAACGCGTCAAATTCTTTTTGATATTGTTCAATCAGCGTGAGGCCAATTTCGATTTTTTTACACATTCGCTGATATTGAATCGTTTGGTTAATTTTTTTATGAAACGCTTCTTCGATTCCCATTGTGACTTCTCGAACAGAACTGATTAAATTTGTCCATATAAGCAGGTCATAGCGCGCTTTATGAATTTCATCTAACACGTCGATGTTATTATTATGGCGCACTTCCCACAGAAGCTCTCTGAAATGACTTTCAAACTGATCAAACCCGTTTAAATGCTTTTTCATAATTTCACCTAAAAGAATAAAAAAACTTTCCGCCGTATTAGCAGACTGCTTCATGCGTTCAATCATTCGTTCATGGTTGGTTTGTTCGAGGATTTTCAAATCAAGTCCCGCGGTTATAATAAACTCCTCGGTAATATAAAAGTGAAACGAATCGTAATCCCTTTGATCAAATGACTTCTTATGATAAATGAGTGAACCATAAATCAGCTCACTTTCTCCTACTACATCTACTTGAATGTGATTAGAGTTTTTCTTTTGCAGCTGATGGCAAAACCATTCATCTCGTGGGTACTGATAGTCTTTAAGGACATCAGCTATTCCATCTGCTTCTTCTACATCAAACTGATACCATTTCCATTCGTCGTTCGTCACGGTATTCATACTTTCCCTCTTTCCCCTTTTATTAGGATTTTTCCCTATATACAATCAATTAAAACCTCACATATTAAATAAACATACATTTCATATACATCTTTATTTCAAAAGTGCTATAATAATAGATACACTGCGCGTATGCGCGATGCTTCATCAGTTTGAGAGGAGAATAATAGTGAAGAAAGATATCGCTTTACGTTCTTATCTGCTAGAGAATGCACCAAATATGACCGAAGAATGGTATGAATCTTTGGACAGAAAATCTTCTGAAGGCGTTTATATCTCTAATGACCCTGATGTCATTCAACGGTTAAAAGCGCAAAACTATGAATTTCATTTATATATCAGCAACATCTTTATAGAAGAAGAAAAGAGCTTTTTTGACTCTTTTAACACGTGGCTAAATAAAGTTTCTAAAGATCAACACCATCTCCAAACTCCCATTCAGTGTATTATTAAAGAGTTTATGAACGTCCGTAAACAATATTGTGATTATATTCGTCAGTTTGCAGAACTTCATCATGACGTGACTCAACAGCATATCGATAAGTGGAACGAAAAAGTAGTAAGAGTATTTGATATTATTATCTTAAAATTCATTACAGAAGCTCAAAATTATGCGTCAAGTCGTCTTCGTTCTCAGCAGGAAATGATTCATGAACTAAGTTCACCTGTTATTGTGATTAAAAAAGACGTGGCTCTTTTACCATTAGTTGGTGATATTGACACGACAAGAGCTAAAATGATTCTAGAAAGCACGTTAAAACAGTGTGCAGAAAAGCAAATTGCTCATTTGTATATTGATTTATCAGGCGTTGTGATGATTGATACAATGGTCGCACACGAGCTATTCCAGCTGATAGATGCACTTGATTTAATCGGCGTCAAATCGATTTTATCAGGTATCCGCCCTGAATTGGCCACTACTGCGATGCAGCTTGGACTAAAATTTGACCGTATACGGATTAAATCGAATCTTGCTCAAGCATTAGAAGATGATTCAAAAATTGTAATTGCTTCTAGTACTCATTAATAAGTAGATTTATAAAGACAAAAACAGCCTTCTCAGGCTGTTTTTTATCTTTTATTTTCTATGATGAATACGTTCAGAACCCGATTCATCCTTCGTTTTCTTTTTATTTTTCTCTTCTTTTTGTTCAAGCCTTATGTCTTCCATTGGCATAGGGTCCACCGTTTCTTCTTCTTTAAAACGCTCAAATAACGTTTCGTCTTGATCTGTTACACGCTGTTCCGTTTCATCTCGTTTTTTTGGTGTATTTGAAATAGATCTTTTCTCGCGTTCTCCCATCTTTTCTCCTCCTTTATTATAGGTGAAGCAATTATGTGTTCATAAAGTCTCCGCCGTTGACATGAAGCGTTTGACCCGTCATATAAGATGAATCATTGGATGCTAATAGTACGTAGCAGCCTACGTGCTCCACAGGATGTCCGGGTCTGCCCATCGGCGTATCTGTACCGAATTCTCCTACTTTATCGCCTGAGAAAGTAGACGGAATAAGCGGCGTCCAGATTGGTCCCGGCGCTACGGCGTTCACGCGAATGCCGTCTTTGACAAGCGCTTGCGCCATGCTGCGCGTAAAGCCGTTGATCGCTCCTTTTGTCGCCGTATAATCAATGAGCTGAGGATTTCCGCGATAAGGATTAATCGACGTTGTATTAATGATTGCACTACCTTTTCCTAAGTAATCAAGCGCTTTTTTCGTAAAATAAAAGTAGGAATAAAAGTTCGTCTTGAACGTTCGTTCAAGCTGTTCACTCGTAATTTCCTTAATGCTTTCTTTTGGATGCTGCTCTCCGGCATTGTTCACAAGGATATCAAGCTTTCCAAGCTCACTCACCGTTTTTTCTACCGCTTCGTTACAGAACGATTCGTCTCCTACGTCTCCTGCAATCAGCAGGCATCTTACACCTTCTTCTTCAATGCGGGCTTTTGTTTCCTCGGCGTCGCTATGTTCATTTAAGTAAACGATGGCTACGTCCGCTCCTTCTTTCGCATAAGCAATAGATACTGCTCGTCCAATTCCGCTGTCTCCTCCGGTAACTAGTGCTACTTTTCCTTTTAATTTTCCTGTACCAATATAATTATCATCCTCATAAATAGGGAGAGGATTCATCTCGCTTTCAATACCCGGCTGGCGGTCTTGCGTTTGCTGGGGCTGACCTTGTGTTTGTTGATCTTGTAAATTCATTTTAATCTCCTCCTATTTTTGATGGAACTTTTTAGTATAGTCTACGTTTAGCCTTCCGTTTTGAAGTTCAAACATCTTTTTTAAAAATTTATGATGTTTCTATTCTTTTTTACTATCTTAGAAAATTTATAGAAAACAAGTTTAAAGTTGGAAACAAGGGCTACAGAATGAGTAGAAGATGTATGTCGGAACTATCTTTTTATCAGGAGGTTTGGTTGGTGTATGAAACACATTCAAGTAGCAGAAAACCAAGAGGAGGCAGTCTGCGTCATCCGTTCTTTTTCAAAGAATGGATTTACAAACAAAGATATTTATCTGCTAGCCTATGATAAAGAGTGGGCTCAGAATTTAACGGAGGCAACACGCACCAAAAAATACAGAACGGCAGAGCAAGGAATTTTTGAAACGGCGGTCAATATGCTTCTTTCAAGAGAAGATGAGCTTTTTTCAAAGATGGCTTCACTCGGCTTATCTAACCAAGAAGCAAATCAGTATATAGAAGAAATGAAACAAGGACATATCGTGGTTATTGGCGTACAGAGTCAACACATTCCCTACTAAAACAGCGGAAACGTTTTTTATCAGCTTATAAAGGTATTTAGTAAAATAAACCATTTTTTATCAAGAAAGGAAGTTATGACAATGTTAAACTATTTGGGCATTCAGATAGGCTCTCTTTACTTTCCTACTAGTATTCTCCTTATTACACTTCTTGTATTAGCCGGCTTTTTTGTTTATTTCTTTTCTAGAAGAAGAAAAAACCGACAGCAGTCACGTGATCATAATGAAAAAGCGTGAAGCCAAGCTCCACGCTTTTTCATTATTTACGAGATTCTTTTTGTAAAGGCGATTTTTCAATGGAACGCGTAAACCGGTAAACATCAAGTTCTTGTCCTACCTCTGAAGGCAAATACCCAAACGTTGTGAAGCTGTCCACTGATTCCGGCTCAAGGGATAGAGACAATAAATTGTTTTGCGGCTGAGACGTTAAAAAGACGTAGCTTCCTTTTGGGAACGTCACCGTTTTCGACTTGACGATTGTTTGCACATCTACATTTGGTTTGTTTTCGTAGACTTCATTTTCAATGCGGCTGCTGACCGAATACGCTTCTACTGAAAGAGCCGTTTCTTTCGTTAACTTGAAGCCTTTTACTCCTTGTCCCTGCAGTTTTTCTGCTAACTCTTCATGTCCTGGTTTTAAAAGATAAGCAGTCGGACGCTCGCGGACAAGCGTCGGAGCTGCTTCTTTTGCACTGTAGTACGTCACAGGAATTTCTTTAACAGACGCGCTTTCCACATCAACCATTTCTAACGTGGAGTTTGGTATTTTTTTATTTTCGCTGTTCACAACAATTTGGTCATGGTCATTTGCATTTTTTCCTTTTTTAACAAGCGCCGCTTTTTCTTTGGCAATCAGCGCTTTAATTTGTTTGGCGTGATCAGCTGTTTGGGTAATCAGCTTTTCTTGCGTAGCAATTTGCGCACTCACTCGCCGCGGAAAATCTTCTCGTCCAATACCGATTCCTCTGCTTTCGACTAAAAACGAAAAAGATGGATACAAGCCTAGTGAGTTTCGGCCAATTCGCGGTTCAACTGAGCCTTCTTCTACTTCAAGCTGTCCTTGTTTATTCACTTGAGACGTATAGTATACTTCTCCTGAATATCCTTGCTTTTCAATGGCTGTAAGCGTACTGTTCACAAACAGCTCATCAGACATGTCTCGAATGCGCTGCGGAATATTTAAGTTCCGACCGGACTGCAGTAAAATATCGTGATACTTCCACACGCCTTCTTTACCAATATTTTTAAATCCGCTGCTGTACGGCGTATATTCATGAGCGTCAATGACGACTTCTGGTGAAAAACGGTTAAATTCAGCTCTTACGCTCTGCACTTCAGGGCTTTCAAGCTTTATGTAGTCACGGTTTCCGTCTAAATTATTTGCTAGCTGACGTTTAAATGCATAAGATCCGTCTGGATTAATGCGCGGCACAATGACAATGTTGACTTTATTTAACACATCTTTTCCAAAGTCTTCTGTCAAACGCGTCGCCACAGCGAGTACGGATTCACCGCTTGCCGGTTCATTTCCGTGAATTTGACTTTGAAGCCAAATCGTTGGCTTTTTGGATGTTTTGCCATCTGCAAACTTCTTTTCCTTTGAAAAATATAGAGCCGGAATGTCTCGTCCTTGCTGTGATTTACCGATAATCTTCAGCTTTACGTACGGACTTTTATGAGCAAGCTTTTGGACATAGCTCATCATTTCTTCTTGAGTCGTAAATGCGTCTTGTCCTTTCATAAATGCCGGCGTTGCTTCATTCACCTTTATTTCCGGATAAAGCGCTTTAATTTTTTTCGGCTGACTATAGTCTTTTCCGTAATAAGGCATCTCAGCTTGTACCGCAAGCGGTGACAGCAATAATCCAATCGACAAAATCGCCGGCACGGCCGTTCGTTTTACAGTTTTTTTCATTCATTTACTCCTCCCCATCCCTTTGGTTAGACATTTTAAATTTTTAAAATATTTAAAATGTTACATAAATAATTATACCGTTTAAGGAAATAACTTCAAGATAAGGAAGATGAACCTTTTTAACTATTTTAACGTAGGAGACGAATTCTGTTTTATAACAAAAAGATTGGGACATAGCAGAATCAATTCAATCTGAAGACAAATGAAATCTATGTTCACCCTAACAAAAAAACGAACCACTAATCAAACATGTTGATCAATGGTTCATTTTTCACTTCAGCTAAACTATTTTTGTCCTAATCTCTTTTTTATGTATGAACTGTTATAAAATTCAGTACTTCTCCCAGCAGCTATTGTAAGCTGATTCGTATTCCGTGCAGCTATCTCTACTATTAGTCAGTTCTTTACAGATTCTAACGTTTCTAAATCATATCGGCCAATTTCTTTGTTGTTTCTCGTGATGACGAGTTTACCATGCCTCGCAGCCTTTTGGAGTTTTTTTAATTCCTGATCGGACGGAGCCATAGGCATGTCTTTGTTTTTAACAGTCGCCCCCAGATCGTAGTGCACATCGACTTTTCCTTTTTTCATATAGTCAAACTCTTCAATTCCCATCCCTGTACCAAACTGCTCATGCCCCTCATCAAATACATTAACCCCTACTGTATTGATAGATGCTTTCTTTAAATCTTCATTCGGTATAATTTTAGCTTCTATTTCGTCTTTATCATTTTGATAGAATTTACGCTTGCCTTGCTGCTTCATTTTAAACTCGTAATACAGCGCTTTTGGTTTTACGTCGACCATTTTTCCTTTGCTATCTTGTATACCAACTTTTCCAATTAAATCAGCATCATCCGTTATCTTGACTTTCACTTTTTGAATGCTATAGCCGCTCTCTTCTTTGCTAGCAGAGTTTGAGCACGCTACCAATGACATTGCCAAAAAAGCACTCAATGTGCCCACCATAAATTTTTTCACTTCACCACTCCTTAAGGATTAATATACCATAAAAGGAATTTAAATGAATGTTTATCAGTCGATTTTGTAAATAAGTAAAGGGACAGCAACCTATTGACTTACGTTTCCTCATCAGCTCTATAGAAACATAAAAAAACTCTCTCCATAAGGAAAGAGTTACTCGATCACAAAATCCGCTTCTGCTTTTACCACTCCGTTTACAATAACAGACAGCGTATGCGTACCGCTGTAATGTTTTCTTGTGCTTAAATCTTTAAACGCATGCTTTCTTGTGACTGTCAGCGTTTGGCCTGCTTTTGCTTGAACATTTTTTAGCATAAACACTTTTTGAGTGCGGTTTCCTTTTGCTTTTACGTAATGAACTCCGTACTCTATGCGAAGCGGCATGTTTTTTTCTACCGATAGTTCAAAGGAAAAGTTAATGCTATCACCAATCGTAATGACATGCGGCTGTAAGCTAAGCCCTGTGACACTCACGCCCGGAT
The DNA here is from genome assembly GCF_009497655.1 of Priestia megaterium. NCBI lineage: Bacteria > Bacillati > Bacillota > Bacilli > Caryophanales > Bacillaceae > Priestia > Priestia megaterium. The sequence continues at coordinate 3,341,459 of NZ_CP023317.1, forward strand.
CATCTCCATAGCCAAAAAGAGACAGAGCTTCAGGCTCTCCTTTTTTCAAAAGTGAACGGCACGCATGTTTAACAATCCAGTCCGTTTTAACGTCTTTTCCGTACCATCTTTTCATCACGTCAAGCATCCAATCTTTTTCTATGTAAGAAATATCATTTAAATGATTGGCTACGCTTTTGCGGACATAGAGCGATTCATCGCGTTTTAACTGTTCTAAAATCGGCAGCGTTTGCTTCGGATCTTGCTTTAACGCAGGTACTGATTGTCCCCATGGAAGTCTAGGCCGGCTTCCTTCACTTGCTAATCTTCGAATATGATGGTTTTCATCCCCTGCCCATTCAATCATTTGCTGGAGCATTCGATTTGTATCTTGAATCAAAAACGGACGCACCGCAAATTCTGACGTGGAAAACGGCGTAAAAAAAGCGAGTGCTTTTATTGAAGCTTCCCAAGCATTCAATCCGTAAAGTTCAACGTAATCTGGAAAAATCGTACCTTGAAGTCCTCCTACTGTTGGAGCCACTTTATAGAGAATATGAAGCGCTTCTTCATAATCCGCCGGCAGCACTTCATGCATGGAAAGCGTAATTCTTCTCATGCGCTCTTTCAGCGCTAAGTCTTCCCAGTCCTGTTGAAAAACCAGCTCATGAAATGCTTTTTGATCAAATGAACTCATTTCACGTGAAAAAGCGTCGCTCAAGTGCGTAATCAATTCTTCATTAAATACGCTTTTACGTAACTCTTCAGCCATATCTATCCCTCTTTTCCAGGCAGTATTTTATTTTCTTTTGAATAAAGCGCCCGCTCGTACATGCCTTTTTTAAAAATTTGCATAAACAGCTGCTTATTTTTAACTTCTTTAAATCCATACTGACTGTACAAACCGTGAGCATCTTTTGTTGCCAATAAAATTTTTCGTACGTGTTGAATCGGCTCATAGCGAACCATCTCTTGTACCAGCGCCTTTCCAAGCCCGTTGCCTCGCGCGTGCGGAAGAATAAAAACATCCGCCAAATAAGCAAACGTCGCAAAATCTGAAATAATTCGTCCAAACCCTACTTGTTTATCGCACTCATCATACACGCCAAAACAAACGGAGTGTTCAATAGATGTTTGAACAAGGTGAAGCGGAATTCCTTTTGCCCAGTACGATTCATGATGAAGGTACGAGTAGATGACATCTATATCAAGTTTTTCTTTATTCGTATGTATGGTAAACTGTTGTTTTTCTTTCATGCTGTATCCTCCTTGCTTTTCTATCATAGCACAAATGTTCGCCATAGAAAAAAGCCTTTTATAGAGAAAAGGCTTTTTTCGTTAGTATGATATTTTTTTAGTAACGGAAGGTTTTTTTCGATAGCGTCTTCCCACTATGTAAATAAGCGGACTGCAAATAAATCCAATAAGCTCTCTCCTTTTACGTCTTTCTCTTTTATCTCTTCGGTTAACATATCTGTTTTTTAACAAAATACCCCTTTTTATTTGCCAACTCTTTACTTACATGATGCATATGCTCCATATTAACAAGCGCATACTAGCTGTAGAAAAGGAGGCGAATAGTCAGTGGAAAATGCTCGAATTAGCGGATGGCAACTGTTTGTGTTAATTACGCTCTTTGAGATTGGCAGCGCCTTTTTAGTCGGCTTAGCGATGGACGCTAAGCAAGATGCTTGGATTGCCATTTTAGTTGGTATGATCAGCAGCTATGCACTCATTTTTATTTATTATCGCTTGCACCGCTATTATCCCGATTTAGCGCTGACGGAGTATATCGAAAAAATTATTGGAAAAGTGCCCGGACGCATACTGGCTTTTCTTTACGTATTATATTTTGCTAACGGAGCCGCGCGGGTGCTGCGCGATTTCGGCGCGATGCTTCTTACTTTTGTCTATCCTGACACGCCGCTGTTTATAGTGAACGCGTTACTGATGCTGGGAATTATCTATACGGTTCGCCAAGGAATTGAAGCGATGGCACGTTCGGCGGAACTGCTGTTTTTCTTCATTTATGTACTCGCCGTCGCTGGCTTTATTCTTATCTTCGTTTCTGGCCTTCTTGATTTTTCAAGTCTAAAGCCAATGCTTGAAAACGGTATTTCTTTAGTGCTGAGGGTTGCCTACAGCCAGACGCTGTATTTTCCTTTTGGCGAAGTCATTGTATTTGCAATGATTTTCCCATATACAAAAAATGTGAAAAAGACCGCTCTGATTGTATTCAGCGCAATTACGTTAAACGGTATTAATCTTATGATCACAATGATTGTGAATATAGGTGTGCTGGGCGTTACCTTAACATCGAGATCTGCTTTTCCGCTTTTAAGCACTGTTCAAAGCATTCAATTCGCAGGTTTTTTAGAACGGCTTGATGTGTTTTTTATGGTGGCTTTAATCACAGGCGGCTTCTTTAAAATCGGTCTGTTTTTCTATGCCACTGTGCTGGGGCTTTCCCACGTGTTTCAGCTTAAAAACCCGTCACCGCTTGTATTTCCAGTCGGCTTAGTCGTTTTGTTTTATTCATTGTCTCTTGCTCAAAACTATTTCGAACACGTATATGAAGGGTTAAAAATCATTCCGTTCACTTTACACCTTCCGTTTCAAATTGTCATTCCTGCTCTTTTACTCGTGATCGCATTTTTAAGAAATCGAAAAAAAACACAGTCCGTCCCTGTGAAAAATACCGCAGAAAATTCATAGTATGTCCATTTCTCTATTGGATTTAATCTCCTAAAATTATACAATATAGTCAAGAAGCCAAAAGGAGAACCAATATGATTGGATTAATTCTTTCTATTTTAATATTTAATATTCTTGCTTTTAAAACAAACAAGCGCTTCACAGCAAATCAAATTGTACACATTTGGATGTTCACCATTGCTGCTCAGCATATCTTTGACGTCTTCATTAATTTCAAATTTCACGGCTACTGGTATTTTACACAAGAGACAGACTGGCAAGGTATTTTTGCCTATACTGTTCTCATTCCGCCTGTAAACATGCTTTTTCTTACCTACTATCCTTTTGCCGGGAAGCTCACAAAAAAAGCCGCCTATATTTTACTTTGGTCGGTTGCTGTTTTACTTTATGAAGTAGTGGCCCTTCTCCCTGCTCCATGGGGGTATTTTCACTACGGATGGTGGACGTGGTGGTATTCGCTCCTCCTAAATCCGCTGCTGTTTTGGATGGTGGTGCAGTATTACCGGTGGGTGTGTAAGTTGGAGAGGAAAATAACAAAAAGCCTTTAGAGAATAAAGGCTTCTTCATCTTATTTAGCAGTAAAAATTTCTTTATCCACTAATTTATTCACGTCCACTTCTTTTGGCAATACATCTTCTTCTTTAAATACATCGGCTACTTTCTGTACAGCACGTATATCTTCTTCTTTAACAGGTCTTACTTCAGCATTTACTCGTCCATTAATTGTTTTCGATACATCATTAGGTAATCTGGTGATATCAGAATACAATTTAACATACTTTTCTTTATTTTGGTTTTCCCATTCCCATGCTTTAGAAATTCGTTTAATTACGTCTTGAAGCGCTGCTTTTTTCCCGGGATCCTGCAGTGCTTTTTCTGAGGCTGTGATAAACCCTAGCCCCGTATTAATTCCTTCGCCTGTACGCAATACTCTTCCACCGTTCTTCTCAGAAATCGCTAAATACGGGTCAAAAGTAGCCCATGCTTCTAGCTGCCCGGCCTTGAAAGCTGCTGCTGCATCAGTAGGAAGAACAAACTTAACGTTAACATCTTTCGTAGACAGCCCTTCTTCTTTTAACGCTTCAATTAATAAATATTGTGCAATACTGCCTTTTGCTGAAGAAACGACGACCGTTTTTCCTTTTAAATCCTTTATTGTTTTAATTGATGAATTTTTTTTGACTAATATCCCGACGGCTTTCGGAGAAGAAACGCTCGTGGCGATAATCTTTATTGGTACGTCAGATGCAGCGGCGGCTAACACAGGCGTATCTCCGGCAGGAGCTGTATCTACTGATCCTGCTTTTACTGCTTCAAATAAAGGGGCTGCTCCTTGAAAGCTTGCCCATTTTACTTTGTAAGGTGTACCTTCAAGTACTTTAGAAGCCTCTACTTTGGCCTTAGTCATTCCAGCTTGATCTCCCAATACAATTGTTACTTTTGACAAATCTATTTTCTCTTTTCCTGCTGTTTCATTTGCCTCACTGCAGCCAGATAAAATAGATGCACTTCCTATAGTAAGAATGCTTACTACTAAAATTCGCTTACATAGGTTCCTCTTCATAAAACCTGAAGCTTTTTGCAAGATTTTCATATGTATATGTTCCCCTTTTCATCGTACTTACTTAGGCATTGAAACGTTTGTATCAATGCCTAAGCCCCTTTTTTTATTTAGTTTAAAACATCGGGCTCCTCATCAAGCAGCTTGTACCATAGCTGTTGAAAGTTGAACCAGCCTCCCGATGGACTACTTACTTGTGAGTGCGTCAAAACAGCCGTTTCATGATCAATTGGAATAGGTCTTCCTGCTGCTTCAGCAAGAAGCTGAGCATGACAAGCTCGGTCCATAGCAATAAACCAATAAGCCGCTTCATCTACGCTATTTCCAACCGTGAGAAGTCCGTGATTCCTCAAAATAACACCCTTATATTGCTGAAGTGCATCAGCAATGCGTTCACCTTCACTTTTTTCTAAAACTACTCCCGTAAAATCATCAAATAAGCCGTGATCTTGATAAAATACACATGAGTCTTGCGTAAGCGGATCAAGTAACCTTCCTAAAGACGACCATGCTTTACCATAAAGAGAGTGAGAGTGGGCAGCAGCGATTACATCTGGTCTTGCTTGATGAATTTGCGAGTGAATCGCAATCGCCGCTTTATTAATTGGACGATTCCCTACGACGACATCTCCGCTGTGATTAACAAGATGCAAATCACTTACTTTCATTTGTCCAAAATGTACACCTAACGGATTCACCCAGTAATGATCTTCTTTTTCAGGATCTCGAACTGTTATATGTCCCGCCACCCCTTCATTAAATCCAAATTGATTAAAAATCCGAAAAGCACCTGCTAGCCTTTCCTTACGATGTTGACGTTCTTCCTCTACATTGTGAAATGTTGGCTCATTATAAATAGACGCTGCTTTTGTTGACATATCTCATTCACCTTTCCGAATATTCCGTTTTTTTAGTTTAGTCCTATTTTTTCTACGTCACTATTTAATACCTTTGTCCAAAACTTTTTAACATCTATTTTTTCTTTCAAAAGTGATTCTGAATAAAACGTATCCGCCACATCTTGCTCTGATTTAATTTGCTGAGTGGTAATAGGAGTAATAATGCTTGGACGCTGTTCTTCACCTTCTTTTAGTGTTGTTAGTGCCTGACTGACTGGCTGATGTGTATTTGTTGCGACAACCTTCGCCCACTGCTCTTGATTTTCTCGTGTCCATTTATGGGCTTTTTGCAATCGATCCAGCAAGTCAACCAATGCCGCTTTTTTGTTTTTATCCTCAAGGAGCTTAGGCGGCACGGTAATGAGGAAGTTTCCTGATAAAATGTCTTTACCACTTGCTATCGTTTTTGCCCCCTTTTCATGAGCAGATATAATAGAGACACCATAGCTTGCAAATGCATCCACATTTCCTCCTAAAAGCGCTGTGAGCCCATCAGATGTAGAAAGTTCCACTGGCTTAATGTCTTTCCACTCTAATCCTGCTTCTTTTAGCAGTTTGAGTAAAAAATAATGAGCGGTTGTATTTTTTACATAAGCAACCTTTTTCCCTTTTAAGTCGGCTACGGTTTTTATTAAAGAATTTTTGGGAACAACCACTTCTTGATTTAATGTATTACCTTCTTGCACCGCAACTACTTTGAAATTCCCATTGCCTTCAGATAAATTAGCAAAGATAGGAGGAATTTCGCTCGATAGCGAAAAATCTATATGACCTCCTGCCATCGCTTCAAGCTGAAGGTTTCCACCTTGAAATACACTATAATCAATCTTATATGGTGTATTTTCTAGCCCCGCTGCTTTTAACTCTTCTTCAATACTGCTCCATCCTGTTTGCGCTACTCGTAGCGTTACATCAGATAGCTTATTTTTTTCCGGTTCACTAGCGGAGCTTTTTTGATCACAAGCGGTCATCAAGCATCCTATAACTATAGTTAGTAAGAGAAGCAGAAATTGAAGATGAAAAGCTCGCTTTTTCATTTGAACACTGGCCGCCCCTTTAACCTTCATATCTTTTTACACGCTCCTTTCATATTTTCTTCTCATTTTTAAGGAGACCAGTACGAGTTTTCAACGTCAATTTGTTTTGTAATTAATTTCATTTCTAAGAGGTCATTCGCCTGCTCTTGAAGGTCATCTGCAGCTTTTTGATTCATAAATTGAACATCGGCTGGCTTTTTCTTCAAGATCTCTTTCCAAGTGTCAACTGGAATCTTGGTAGCATCTGATACTAATTCAGCTGCTTCCTGAGGATTTTTATTAATTTCTTTTCCAACCTTTTGAAGCTCTAATACAATTTGTTTTGTTGCTTTCGGATTATCTTTCACAAATTTTTCACCAGCTACATAGAAAGAACGAAAGGAAACAAGACCAGTAGCATCTGATAACACGCGATTACCCTTATTTGCAGTTGTTGTAAAGTATGGCTCCCATATAACCCATGCATCTACTTGCCCTTGTGAAAAAGCAACACTGGCTTCTGGCGGATTAAGATACACTGGGTTTATATCATTCTCTGTCAACCCTTCCGACTTCAGCGTTTTTAACAGCAAGTATTGGGAGATTGACGCTTTATTAAAAGCAATTTTCTTACCTTTAAGATCCTTAATAGTTTTAATAGAAGAATCTTTCTTTACCAAAATACCTTCAGATTCAGGCACAGAAGGTTCGCTTGCAATATATACAAAATCAAGCCCTCTTGCTTTTCCAAATAAAGAAGGAGAATCACCTAACCCCCCAATATCGATGCTCCCTGCATTCAACGCCTCTGCTACTGCAATTCCTGTATTGAACTCATACCACTTCACTTCATATCCTAATTTCCCTAAGTTCTTTTCCAACAGCTGCTTTTTCTTTAATAGCAGCATAGGTGCAGACTTTTGATATCCTACTTTTACGACACCTTTTTCTTCTACTGACTGATTGCCCGCTGCTGTCTCTTTACTTCCTCCACATCCGCTTAAAGCTAGGAGCAACAGCAAAATAATGGTTGTTGCATAAAATCTTTTTTTTTGAATCATCTCAAATCTCCTCTAGCTTTTTCAGCATTTATTTTGCCTACTGACGTACTTTTTTCTTATTACCTTGCACATACTGACTGAATCGCTTCATGAAATCTCCTTCTAGCACTGAAGCACGCGTCAGTTCATGAAAAGACTCTCCTGAATGGCAAACTTCTTTTATTGTTTGAGTCGTGTATGATGGAACGTTTGCTAAGGTGCTTGCCCATTTCAAAGCAGTCTTTTGGCCAGCTTCTTCATTTGCACTTAGTTCATGAACTAAGCCGTACTCCAAAGCAGTTTGTCCATTTATCTTCTTACCTGACAATGCTAAAAAACGAGCTTTGGAAGAACCGATTTCATTAACCAACCGCTGTGTCCCTAAAACCAAGCCAAACTGCGGACCGGGAAATCGAAAGTATGCTGATTCACTGGCAATGCGTACATCGCATGAAATAGCCAGATCAGCTCCTGCTCCGAAGGCATATCTATTGACGAAAGAAATCGTGGGAACTGGAAAGTGAATAAGCGTATCTAGCAGCTTCGATAGATTAGTGAAAAAATCACTCGCTTCTTCATTACTTAAATTTTGAATAAATTGTAAATCCACGCCTGCACTGAAAGCATTAGATACGTCACTGTTTAAAATCAATGCGCCTATTGCTTTGTCCTGTGAAATCTCCTCCAAGGATTGCTTGAGCTCTTCGTATAATTCTTGATTAATAGCATTAAGATTATGAGGTGCGTGCAAGGATAGAGTAACGATTTTTTTAGATGACAGCTGACGATTAACTGTTATATTTACATACTTCATAGCTTCTCCTTCCCAATCTTTACTCGTTGGGCAGCACAGCTGCACTAGGTTCAATTTCAAATGATGGCAAGTCTGTGACTAATTCGATATTCTTGTTTTTTAAACGCTGCTGAAACTCTGCAAAGCCTGTGTCAGAACTTACACGGTAATAATGAAAACCTTTCGACTTGGCGCTGCCATAAGATAACTCACACAGCATACTAGGCGGTGCCGCTAGAACCTTTATGCCTCGACTTTCAGCCCATTTAACAACCGCGCCTCTCTTTCCTTCACTTAAATGAATAGAGGGATTTGTAACATCTTCTGTTTCTTCTGTTTCCGTATCGTATAACCGGATAATGTCTCCTTCCACAATGGGCACAATTTTTTCTGTCTTGCTATTTAATACAACTGCCACTCGCATCATACTCTTCTCCTTTTATACGGTCGTAGCATCTTCTAAAAGCGACGACGTTTCTTTTTTCATGACTCTTGCTAGTACTTTGCTTTCTAGTTTTCCAAACGAATGACTTCCCCTTTCACGAGGTCTCGGAAGAGGTATACGTAAATCCATCGCAATCTTTCCTTGTTCAATTAAAATAACTCGATCCGCTAGCGTAATAGCTTCTGAAACGTCATGAGTCACCAAAAGAGCTGTGAAGCGTTGCTCTTGCCAAATTCCTTCGATCAATTCCTGCATTTCGATACGCGTTAATGCATCTAATGCACCTAGCGGCTCATCCAATAGCAGCAGCTTCGGCTGAGTGGCTAACGCTCGAGCGAGTGCTACTCGCTGACGCTGCCCACCGGATAAAACAGACGGCCACTCATTTGCTCTGCTTTCTAGTCCTACTTGCTTAAGAGAAATTAACGCCTGCTCTTTCCACTCGCCTTTTAACCCTAGACTAACACCTACATTGGCCACGATTTTTTCCCATGGTAGCAGCCTTGAATCTTGGAACATAAATCGAGCGTAGGGATTGATTGAATGTAATCTTTCCCCGTTTTGCATGATTTGCCCACTTGTTTCTTTTTCTAACCCTGCAATATGTCTTAATAACGTGCTTTTTCCACAACCGCTTTGCCCAACGATAGCGACGAATTCACCGGGCGCTATATCTAAATCAATCCCTTTCAAGACTTCGACATCTCCAAAGATTTTTTTTAAATGCTGTATTTGTAATTGAATTCCTCCACCTTTATATTTCATATTCTCTCACTCCTTACTTTACGATTTTTGATAGTTTGGATTCCATTTCAATAGCTTTACTTCTAATAGCTTTGCTAAAGAATCAGCAACTTTTCCTAAGATGGCATATAGCAAGATAGCAACAATAACAATATCAATTTGCATGAATTCACGTGCATTCATCGCCATGTAACCAATGCCAGAATCAGCTGCTACAGTTTCTGCTACAATTAAAGTCAGCCACATAATCCCTAACGAATAGCGAATACCAACTAAAACGGATGGAAGGGCTCCTTTAAAAATCACTCGTACTAAAAGTTTATTTTTGCTTAAACCATATACTTTCCCCATTTCAATTAACGATTTATCAACTGAAATGATTCCATGATACGTATTTACATAGATAGGGAAGAATACGCCGATCGCTACTAAAAAAATCTTCGCTTCTTCTCCTATTCCTAACCATAAAATCACTAGTGGAATAAGAGCTAAATGCGGAATATTCCGAAACATTTGGATGGTTGTATCCAAATGTTTTTCGGCAACAGGATATACTCCGTTTACAATTCCTAAAATAAGACCAATACTTCCTCCAATGGCAAAACCAATAAACGCTCGGCTAAAGCTTACTTTAATATGATTGAACAGCTCACCAGTTTGAACTAGATGAATTGCACTATATAAAATATCTAATGGAGAAGGAAGTGTTTCTTTTGATACAATACCTGTAACCGAAAATAGTTCCCAGAGTGCAACTAATAGAATTGGTAAAACCCAAGGTGCTACTCGTTTGCTATAAATGTTTGCTTGCTTGCTATTCACAATTAGACCTCCTCTGCTTTACTATCTTACAAACGAACACTTGCTTGATTTTCTTTTAATCGATCTTTAACTTTTGGAATGATTTTTTTCCCAATATCTTCAATTACTTCTAAATGAGGAAACCCTCTTAGCAATACTTTTTCGAACCCCAAATCTACATACTCTACCACGCGATCAGCTATTTGATCTGGTGTTCCAACTAATGCAATAGAGTTCCCGCTTAAAACTTGAGTTAAGCCTGCCCAAAGGTTAGGTCCAATAATAAAATCCTTTTCTTTTGATTCTTGCATTAAATCTTCCAACCTTTGATGACCAACAGATTCATCTTTTAATCTAAATTTCTTTTTACTTTCTAAGCTACTTTGAGTTACTTTGCTAATTAGATTATGGGCTTTCTCCCAAGCCTTCTCTTCCGTATCTGCTGTAATAACTTGAAGAGAAACCGAGTACTTCAGCGTTCTTCCTTCTTTGGCTGCTAGGTGTTTCATTTCTTCGATTCGATGCTTTGTATTTTCCAATGTTTCTCCCCACATCATGTAGACATCTGCTAATTTAGCAGCCACTTGTTTACCAGCTTCAGATGCTCCTCCCATAAAAATCTCAGGTCTTGGGCGTTGCACTGGTTTTGGGAAAAGAGATGCATTTTTTATAGAGTAATAGTCTCCTTGATGGTTTACCACGTCTTCGGTAAATAAACGTTTTAAAATATGAACAAATTCTTCGGTTCTTTTGTAGCGTAAATGATGGGGAAGACTATCACCATCTCTTTCTAAATCAGCCTGCGAACCACCTGTAACCACATTAATAACAGCTCTTCCATTTGATAAATAATCGAGCGTAGCAAATTGCTTTGCAAAGACTGTTGGGCTAATAAAGCCTGGTCTAGCTGCATATAAGAATTTTAAATTTTCAGTTGATTGTATCAAAGATGAAGCTACAATTGATGCATCTAGGCATTCTGCTCCTACCGGGAGAAGCAGCGCTGAAAAACCTGTCTGCTCGGCCATTTGAGCAATTTGATGATTATATTCAAAAGAAGGCTCAATGTCCCAGGGCACTCCAACATATTTTCCGTCTCCTGATGTAGGAGACATTGTAAGGATTTCAACCATTCTTATTCCTCCAATATCATATTTTTTCTATAAAAATAGTATGTTTTAAAACAAATTTAGGCCTTTACGGATACTTTCTTCCATTCTTGAAGGACTTCATTTGTGTGCTCGCCTAGTAAGGGTGGCTTTCGATACACGTGAAATTCATACCCTTTAACCTTTACAGGGAACCCTACTGTCGGTATAGATGAACCATTTGGTAAAGGCACATCTCTAACGATATCCAATGACTGTGCCATCGGACTAGCTAATGCTTCAGAGAAATCATTTACCGGGGCTGATGGAACGCCTCTTTGATCAAATTCAGCAATCCACACTTCAGCTGGCTTTGTGCTGAATACCTTTTGTAAAAGAGCTGCAAGCTCTTTTTGATTTTTAGCACGTGCGGTTTGGTCCACGAATCTAGGATCTGTAAACAACTCTTCTAATTTGGTTGCTTCGCATACTTCTTTCCAAAGTTTATTATTACCAGCTGCAATGACAAATGGTTTATCACTTCCGTAGAATCCTTGATAAGGAGCATTGCGGGGATGCGCAGTTCCTAACCGTTTCGGCGGCTGCTTGTTCCCGAAATATTCACTCGTTTGCAAAGCTGAAATACCTAGTACACTTCCTAACATGGAGCAATCAATATGAGTACCTTCTCCTCCTTTTTGAACATTTAAAACAGCTGCTGTGATTGTATAGGCGGCGTACAGTCCAACAGCAAAATCGGCTACCGGCACACCGCATTTAACTGCTTCTCCATTTTCTTCACCTGTGACGCTCATTAATCCGCTTATTGCTTGAACTGTTACATCAAAAGCTCCTTTATGAGCATAAGGCCCTTCCTGTCCATACCCTGAAATAGAGCAATAGATTAGCTTGGGATGAATACTAGATAAACTCTCGTGATCTAGTCGAAACTTCTTTAATACTCCTGGACGAAAATTCTCTACAATTACATCAGCTTGTAAACACAACTCCCTTAAAGTTGCTAATTGATCTTCATCTTTAAAATCGATACATATACTTCTCTTATTCCGATTTAGAGATGAAAAGTTAGCACTGTACTCTTCTTCCTCTTCATTTCTTACAAATGGCGGCCAAAGCCTCATGCCGTCCCCACCATTTGGATTTTCGACTTTGACAACATCGGCTCCTAAATCAGCTAACAGCATTCCAGTATATGGACCGGCTGCAATTTGACCGAATTCAAGAACGCGTATACCAGATAGCGGTTGGTTACTAGGTAAATTCATTTCACTTTTCCTTTCTTTTCGTAATTTAACTCATTTTTAATTAAACTTAATCAATCAACTTACTATGTTTTCACAAAGTATATCTCACTTTCCTAGATTTGTATAATTGATAAATCCGAATAGTTGATTCAAAAAAAATGAACTTCAAAAAATAGAGTCATTAAAAGTGGGTCTTTATGAGCCGAATTAAATTCTCAACGGCCGTTCCATTGGTTACAGCATTAATTTTTCTTAAAATACCTGTTGTTACGCCAATTTTGAGGTCGTAAATCTTTTTTATTTCCGTTCCGGGTGGCGGGTTCCTTACCATAACATCAGGTACTACAGCGATTCCAAATCCCACTTGCACATATTCTTTTAATGCGGACATGCTGTTCACTTCAAGTCGAATGTCAGGACTAACACCAGCTTCCACCAACGACTTCTCCAAACTGATTCGGTAATTGCACACAAACCCGCTCAAAAGAAGGCGTTCTCCTTTGAAATCAGCAAGTTCTACTTGATTTTTCACAGCTAACGGATGGTTTTTAGGTACTAACAGGGATACTTCTTCAATAAAAAGCGGCTCAAATAATGTTGTATGATCCAAATTAGGCGTATTGCAGATAGCCAAATCAAGCTCTCCTTCTTTAATCATCTTTGTTAAGTTCTGTGTATTATCAATTTGGATACTTAATTGAACATTAGGGTATCTTTCATTAAACGGCAGTAAGATGCTCGGCAAGCGAAAAATCGCCATGGGCTCAATGGCTCCTACCCGTACTTTACCAGCTTCTCCATGAAGCCATTGCTGCATAGTATCTTGTACGTACTCCAAATCTCTTAATAAAAGGTCTGCTTTCTCATGAAAAAGCCTCCCTGCTTCTGTTAAATGTATTTTTTTCCCTCGTTCAATGAGCTTTACGCCCAAATCTGATTCGAGTTTTTGTATTTGCATCGTAACCGTTGATTGTACGTACTTTAGCTCTTCTGCTGCTTTTTGAAAACTTCCTAAGCGCGCAATAGTTTGGAATGTTTTAATCGTTCGTAAATCCATTTACTTGCTACCTCCTCCTTTATAGATAGCTCAAAAACCTACAGCAACTACTTCGTTATTAGTTATCTAGTAAGTAAGTTTTATCACTTCTTTAGCTATTTACTTTATAAGTCAAACCCCTTTGATGTCTACAAAAATCACGTTTGAATTAGGTATTAAAATAAAACAATTCATTTTTATTGAATAATCAATTCTTTTTTTTCAATTATACAAAAGGTTCTTTTCCCTTTATCATGTTAACTAAGTTTTTGGTTTTATATGACATATCTCTACTCAATTAAAGCTTAAGGAGGAATAACATATGCCAATTCATTCCCCTATGAAAAGATCAATACAAGAACAAGCTTATCTATTAGCAGCTGAATTTCAGAAAACGGCCATTCAGCGCGACAGGGAAGGTGGAAATCCGAAATGGGAGCGAGACCTTATTCGAGAAAGTGGATTGCTGAATCTTTTAACTCCCGAAAGGCTGGGTGGAATGGGTAAAACTTGGGGAGATGTGTGTGAAGTTGTACAGATTTTTGCTCAAGCAGACAGCTCGCTAGCGCATGTGTACGGCTATCATTTCCTTAACCTTACAACTCCTTACTTTTATGGAACATCGGAGCAATCAGATTTTTACTACCAACAAACAATTCAACAAAATCTCTTTTGGGGCAATGCCTTCAATCCTATTGATTTAAATCTTTTTGCTACAAAAAAGAATTCAAGCATTTTGTTAAACGGAAAAAAAACCTTTTGTTCTGGAAGTGCAGACTCTGATTATTTAATTGTATCTAGTATTTTTGAAGAGACCGAGATTCCATTAATTGCAGTCATACCAACTAACCGTCAAGGCATTGAAGTTAACGGTGACTGGGATCATTTTGGACAGAGGCAAACAGACAGTGGGTCCATTACATTTAAAAATGTGCCTGTTTACAAAGAAGATATTCTAGCAGCTGTTCCACCGAACGATGAATTTTTAAGCATCCGATCAAGCATTGCTAATTTTCTTATTTCACACATTATGTTAGGGGTTACAAAAAGCGCCATCAACGAAGCCCTACAATACGTTTCAACGAAGACGAGAGCTCGTTTTGCCCAACATTCATCTGCCATAGATGACCCTTACATTCAAAGACATCTTGGAAAATTCCACATTCAATACGAAGCAGCTGAATCGTTAATTTCCCAAACTACTGCTGCATTTCAAGAGGCTTGGGAGAAAGGTTGGAACCTTACAGAAAAAGAAAAAACCAGCATTCAAAATTCTATAGGGGTAGCTAAAGCATTTATTACTACAGCAGGATTAGATATTACCTCAAGAATCTTTGACGTCATGGGTAGCAGAGCAACGTCTAACACGTACCGCTACGATCGCTTCTGGAGGAATATTAGAACCCTATCCCTGCACGCCCCTATCAATTATGAAATTCAGCGCCTTGGCACCTGGACGCTGCAAAATTATAAAAACCACCTTGACCTGGAGGAAAATCAATGACTATTTCAACACACATTAAAAAATTAGAAGTTGCCATTCGCAACGTCTTACAGCAAACAAGCTTAGAAAAAGAAGTTGTGGAACAACTCAAACCTCACTTCGACTTATTTTTAAAAACAAAAGATTTATTGCCCGCTACATATAGACAGCCTAAGAAAAATAAATATAGCCAGTTCTTGTTATATAAACCAGAGGATGAAGCTTTTTCAATCGTTGGTTTCGTATGGGGACCTGGACAAACCGCTCCTATACACGATCATTTAGTATGGGGATTGGTCGGGATATATGAGGGAGCAATTGAGGAAACAAGGTACCAAAGAGTTAAAAGCGAACAAGACAGCTACGCCTTAAAGAAAGTGGAGGTAGTAACAGCTAAAGCTCAGGATATTTCGTATGTATACCCTCCGAATAGAGATATACACAGTGTCCGTAATCCATTTGCTGAACCGGCTATTACCATTCACCTTTATGGAACAGATATTGGTTTACAGAAGAGACATATTTATGATGAATCTGCTTCTTCTAAAAATATCGTGACGGCTCATGAAAATGAAGTCCCACTGTACACGTAATATTAGTCTATAGAGCAATAAAAAAACGATAGCCTCAAGGGCTATCGTTTTTTTATTATTGAGATACCATTACTTTTTGGCGAACGTGCTCTAAGTGATCACGAACCGCTTCTGCTGCTTCTTCTGGCTCTCCATTTTTAATCGCTTCAAAAATGCGTTCATGGTCAGCATCCGTTTGCTTGCGATTTTCTTTTTGGCTTTTATTTAACGAATAAGCAAGCGCTTTTCGATATAAATGCCCTAAATCTTCTACGGCATGAAGAAGGAATGAATTATGAGCTGCTTTCACGATATCATGGTGAAAACGATAGTCTGCTTCATGTCCAATTTCTTCACTGTTATGAACCGTCTTTTTAAATGCTTCTAACGATTCTTTAATTTCAATCAGTTCTTCATCTGTGCGGCGCAGCGCGGCTAAGCTTGCTGCCTGCGACTCGATGATAATACGCATTTCAATTAATTCAAGAACCTGATCTGCTTCAACCATTTCAAACGTCATTGGATCAAGCATGCCCACTAAGTTTACACGCTTTACGTAGCTTCCTCCGCCTTGTCTTGATTCAATCAATCCACTGGCAGAAAGAACGCTTAGCGCTTCACGAATTGGTGCGCGGCTCACTCCAAACATTTTTGACAGTTCATGTTCCGACGGTAAACGAGACTCTGGCGGGAACGTTTTCTCTTTAATCATTTTCTTTAATTGATCAAGCACTTGACTAGATACTTTTTTACGCTCAATAGGTACAAACATACTTCTATTCCTCCTCCAAGTAATTATCTCTCTCTCTTTTTTTAGTTTTCATCGGACCCAGATTAACTATGTGTATTCCGATTTATGTAAACGCTTCAATCTTTGTATTACAAGTATACATTATTTCAATTCAAATGTGTTGATAAAATTTTACTATTATTGTTATTATACCATGAAAACAAGTTATAAATGAATAACGATTCATGGTTTTTTGATATAATACCACTATCTTACATATAATCCGTATACAATCATAATCGCCGCATCCGCTAGCGCATGGCTGATGATGGCCCCTTTGATACCATATTGCTCTCTTATATACGCCCACATCATACCTGCTGAAAAGACACCTATTACCGAGATCACATTAAACGGAAATACAAAAACAGGAAGGATAATGAATACGTGATAAAGCGTATAAAAGCTTGATGTGACAGCGCTTGAAGCAAGTACAGAAACATGCTTTTTCACTTTATTTTGTATATACACCCGCCAATACATTTCTTCTAAAACAGGATTAATAAAAATTAAAACGACGGCTAAAACGGCAACTTTCCACCCGCTAAATCCCCATATTTGCAAAACCGCTTGCATATCTTTCACATGAAAGATTTTACCAGAAAAAAGCAGGCTGCTTCCAATTATCGCAGCGGCACATAGAATTCCGCTGAGAGTTCCCACATACAGAGATTTCTTTGTAAGCGCTACCTTAAAGTTAATTTTATTATTCGCATATAAAATCATAAACATCCAGCCGTAAAAGCAAACAAATGTTACCAACACATTTTGGATAAGCCACAAACCGAAAAAAACAAAGATTGTAGGCATGAACAGCAAAAACAAAAATTTTATCACGTTTATGGCGCACCTTCTTTAAAAGCCGCTTTTCATTTACCAAGTAAACCTTTCGTCTTCAAAAGGTTTACTATCTTTTATCTTATAAAAGTCCAGTGTTATTTTCAATTATTTTTTAATTCTTGCTCCAGCTCGCGAAGACTTTCTGCCAGCTTTTTCTTTTCTTCTTCAAAGTGAGCATCGTCTTTAAAAGCTGAAGCTAAAGGCGCTGCCTCTTCATTTTCTCTTAGCCAATCCGGCGTCAATTCTCTGCGAACGACACGCTTTTTATTGAGGTAGGAAATCGGCTTGTCAGTCTGTTGACTCGCTAGCGCTCGCTGTGATGTTACATAATGCTTATGAAAAAGATGCTGTTTGATATAAGCAAACGCTCGAATCGTATCACCACTGTATTTAGGCACGTAGCGATCGAATGCTTCATGCAGTCCTGATAGCGCCGTTTCTAGTGGTATTTCGCTTTTTGCGACTTCGTACATATGCTTTAAATCACTGGCTGAAGGATACATCCCTCGGTTTCTTCTAGCAATAAAAGCAGCTTCCAACCTTTGGACGTAAGCGTCATCCGCATCTTCTTCTCTTTTTATTTGATTTGTATTTTCTGCTGTAGTCTCTGTTAATGACGCCGTCACTGTGACCGGCTCCGCTGCTTCAATTTGACTAGCCCTTTCTGTCAAATTGACATCTTCGAGCTCTTCAAATTCATCGCTTGGCATAAGCTTTTCTAATTGCTCATAATCAATTCGGTACCAAACCGTGTTGTTAAATTTAGAGCGGTTGTATTTTCCTTTTATAATCAACCCTTCTTTTTCAAGCTTTGAAATGATGCGTTGAATTGTTGAAAGCGACCAAAACGGAAACTGCTGCAGCCACTGCTGATTGGTATTGTATACCCACGTATATCCGTCCTGCACGTTTACGCTTTTTTTAAGCCAGTAGTGAAGCTGCTGAAGAAACAGCGCTCCGTTCACTCCTACTTTGACTGCAAGCGCCGGCAGTACAAGTAACGGCTGATCTTTTAATAATAATTTACTCATTACGTCATCTCCTTTGTTATGTAAAATAGCTACTATATATATACAAAGAAAACGGAAAAACGGGGATACCACCTTTAAATTTATGTTAAAATATAGAAAAAACGAGGTGAGCAGATGATACGTCAAGGGAGGATTGGTGATGAAGCGGGCATTGCCCACGTACATGTAGAAAGCTGGAAATCGACTTATAAAGGACTTGTTCCGGATTCTTTTTTACATTCGTTGAACGCTGAAAAACGAAAAGCCATCTGGAAAAAGCAGCTGGAATCAAATTCTGTTTTCGTTGCAGAAGAAAACGGTCAAATCGTAGGCTTTGCTTCTTATGGTAAAGAAAGAACCAACAAGCATCCTTCCTATACCGGAGAACTGTATGCCATGTATTTACTCACAGAGCATCAGCGAAAAGGAATTGGCAAAGCGCTTATGCATAAAATAGCGCAAGAGCTTGTAGACCGTGATATACATACGATGCTCACATGGGCTTTTGAACAAAACGGCGCCTGTCAATTTTATGAAGCGCTTGGCGGAAAAAGAATCGATCGCGCCGACGTTATCATTGATGGTACATCTCTATCTGAAGTGGCTTTTGGGTGGGACACACTTGAAAATTTGTAGGACAACTCTCTGGACAGATTTTTTTCTTCACGGTAAACTGTTTAGTTGGTATAAAAAGAAAGGATGACTTACCGTGACGAATTCTACTTATCGAAACATTATTTTGCTCGTTCTTTGCGTAACAGCAGGTATTGTGGATGTAATTGGCTACTTAAGCCTTGGCCATATCTTTACTGCAAATATGACGGGAAACATCGTGCTGCTTGGGTTAGCAATCGGAAACTCGCTTGAAACAACTGTTTTTCATTCCCTCACAGCTTTAGGAGGTTTTATTGTAGGAGTTGTAGGAGCTGCAATCCTAGTTGGAAACAAAGAAAAAACGTTTTGGCCTAAAGCCGTAACGATTGCCCTTGGAATAGAAGGATTGATTTTACTTGTTTTTGCACTTTTATCTTCGTTTTCTCCTTCTTTACACTTAACTTACTTATTTATTTTCTTATTAAGCTCAGCAATGGGTCTTCAAACAACGGCCGCTCGAAAGCTTGGCGTAGCCGGAATTTCTACAACTGTATTAACAGGGACGCTTGCTAACTTCTTTGAAGACGTAACGGCACGTTTTCGCAGCCCTCGCTACCGCAAAACGTTTAACACCGATGCGATTCTTCGCGCGCTGTCTCTTGTGCTTTACTGCTTTGGCGCTGTTATCGCCGCACTTGCAGAGCCAGCTTATAAATTTGAAATTATTTGGCTGCCAATTGTGATTCTATTAGCCATTATCATTTTTGTCAGCACGAAGTTTCGTTCTGATTCAGAAAACAAATAATAATAAAAAACCCGTTTCAATAAAGAAACGGGTCTTTTATTTTCCGGATAGTGCCCCTAACACGCCAAAAATAATGGCGACCACAGGTCCTACAATAAATAGTCCAATTAAAATTGATCGTATAGCTTCCCATAGAAACCATAAAGGGCCTTGCCTGGACTCTGCTTTTTCCACTCTTTCCTCTAGGTGTTCGACTCTTTGCTGAAGCTTCGCTAATTCCTGCGTAACATCTATTTGTTCGCTCATCGCTCAAGCTCCTTTTTTACTCTACATTACCATATACTTCCTTACCAAAACTACTATTTATTTGTGATCACTTCAATGCCGATTTCGCGATAAGCATTTAACACGGTTTCGTTCACATGTTCTTCTGTAATGAGCCAATCTAGTGAGTTGGCTGAGCTGAACGTGTACGTTGAAGACGTATTGAGTTTTTTAGCTGTTACAATAGCCGCTACTTCACTCGCGCTTTTTATCATTTGACTTTTGATGTGCATTTCTTCAAGCAAAGGAATGCTCATACCGATTTTAGGATCGATTGCGTATACGCCTAAAAAACAAAGATCCGCTCGAATTTGCTTAAGCGTATCAACCACGCTTTGTCCTACTGTGACCATCGATTCTTTTCGAAACGTTCCTCCAAGAGAAACAACTTCTACAAAGTCATGTTCCGCTAGTGCAACGGTAATTAACGGACTGTTTGTAATAACCGTAACGTTTAAATTCTTTGGAAAAGCTTTGACGAGCTGAATATTTGTTGTACTTCCGTCCATCAAGAGCACCTGCCCGTCTTTAATTAACGGAAGCGCCGCAACGGCAAGTGAATGCTTAACATCCATCAATTCACGTTTACGCTCTTTGTAATCAACCGCAGACGTGGAACGAGGAAGCGCTCCTCCGTGTACGCGCTGCAACAGACCAAGCGCGTCCATTTCCCGCAGATCTCTGCGGATTGTATCTTCTGAAACGTTCAGCGTTTGGCTAAGCGTCGTAGCTACAATGCGCCCTTCTTTTTCAAGCAAATTCATAATTTGTTTGCGTCTTTCTTGTTTTAACATTGCTTGTTCACCTGTTTTCTTTCTGCTTTTTACTTTATTATACTTGTTTCTTTTGTAAAAACAATGTAAAAACGCTTGATTATCAGTGTTTTTTCGTTTATTGTAGGATAAACAAGATAAAACATGCAAAAACAAGTAATAACAGTCAAAGGGAGAGATAGTTTATGAAGATGATTTTTACAGACTTAGATGGAACTCTTTTAAATAGCAGCAGTGAAATTAGCACAATTAATGCAGAAGCAATTAAAAAAGCGCAAAAACACGGAGTTGAAGTCGTGGTTGCTACGGGGCGCGCTTATTTCGACGTGCAGGAAATTTTAAAAAAAGCTGAGCTTTCCAACCTTTGGGTGATTGCCGCAAACGGAGCGACTATTCATGACCCGGACGGACAGCTCAGACATTCTGTTCCAATTGATGCCCATCACGTAAAAGAAGCGCTTCAGTGGCTGGATGCAAACGAATTTTATTATGAAGTGTTTGCTGAACATGCCATTTATACGCCAAACTCAGGCCGTGAGCTGCTGGCCATTGAAATTGACCGAGTAAAAAGCGCCAATAAAAACGTGGACGAAGAAAGACTTCATCACGCGGCGGCTAAGCAGTACAGCCAAACGGGATTTGCCTTTGTTGCATCGTATAAAGATATTTTAAATACAAACGCTGAGCTTTATAACGTATTGGCTTTTTCATTTGATGATGAAAAACGAAAAAAAGGCTGGGATCACTTTAGCAAGCAGCACGACATGACCCTTGTCTCTTCCGCTGATCATAACTTTGAACTCGAACACAAAGATGCGTCAAAAGGAAACGCATTAAACTACGTTGTAAAAGAGGTTGGCGCTTCTCTTCACGATACCATTGCCATTGGAGACAGCTTTAACGACGTATCGATGCTGCAAAGAGCTGGAAAAGGAATCGCTATGGCAAATGCGCATGCAGAAATTAAAGCACTAGCTGATGACGTTACATTAACAAACGATGAAAACGGAGTAGCTTCCGTTATTGAAAACGTGTTAGAAACGCAGCTAAAAGCACATTAAAAAAACGCTTGGCAAATGCCAAGCGTTTTTAAATCGTCATGCGATAAAGACCGGCAAACCAGCTGAATAGCGCAACGAAAAACAGCAGCCACGCGCTGGTTTTCTTTCTTTTTTTCCACTCAATTGCTCCTAAAACTAGCATCGTTAAGCCTAGAAGTATATTTAAAAGCGAAAGGAACTGGTCATTGTGAGTGAGCATAATATAAAGAGCCAGTCCAACGGTAATAATTGAAAAAATAAGCTGTAATGCTTTTAACAAAAAATCTCTCCTTACTTGTAGTTCACTTCTTCATTCACGCACGTCACTAAAGGCTTTTTCTCAAGGCCTAAAAGCAGGTTCTGTACGGCTAGATCCGCCATACGATTGCGCGTTTCGTACGTAGCGCTTCCAATATGCGGCGTTACTAGCACATTTGAAAGCTGCAGCAGCTTGTGATCTGCCGGAAGCGGCTCTGGGTCTGTTACGTCCAGTGCAGCATACGCAATTTCTTCATTTTTCAGCGCTTCGTACAGTGCTTCAGTGTCCACTAATCCTCCGCGCGCTGCGTTCACAAAATACGCGCTGTTTTTCATAGCTTTAAATTCCGCTTCTCCAAACATGCCTTTGCTTTGATCTGAAAGCGGTACTAAGCATACGATACAGTCAGCTGTGTGAAGCAGTTCTTCAAACGAAAGATATACGGCATCAAGCTCTTTTTCTGCTTCATGCTTGCGGCTTCGGTTGTGGTAAACGATGTTCATACCCGATGCCTTTGCTCGTCTGGCAACGGCGCTTCCGATATCGCCCATTCCAACAATACCAAGCGTTTTTCCAAATAAATCAACGCCGAATACCGTTTCCCAGTTTCCTTGTTTCACTTTTTCATAGCCTTCATGAATGCGGCGAGCTGCTGACAATAAGAGACCAAACGTTAAGTCTGCCGTTGCTTCTACTAGCACTCCTGGCGTATTGCTAAACGGCACGCCTTTTTTGGTACACGCTTCGACATCTACACTGTCATACCCGACGCCTGATTGAGAAATAACGCGCAGATTCGGTGCTGCTTCTAACAGCTCTTCATCCACTGTAATGTGGCCGATATTAAAAAAGCCATCAGCATCACGAAGCCAGTCGCGCAGCGTTTCTTGTGGAATTTTCCCTTCTCCTTCCCACATTTGAATATCGCAGTGTTCCGCTAGCTTTTCGTAAGCGTTTGGCCACGTCTTTCCAGACATAACAACTTTGTATTTCCCCATGTTGATCTCTCCTTTTCCTTGTTCACTCATATGTATGAATAGTAACTAGCTATCCTATCATAAGACTACTATAAAGATGAAACTTTTTCCATTCAGGAACCGTATTTATAGTAAGGGGGAATACGAATGTTTGAAGATGAAATGATATTTGAAGATGATCCGTCCGGAGATGACATTGTTTTTGAAGGTGATGCTGACCTAAGCGGAGGCGCTTTTTTTCCAGACGATGCGTTATTTAACGGAATGCCTACGTTTGTTATGCTATTTTTTGTTATTGTTATTGGTATTTTCTTATTTTCTATTTTTAAAGGAATCAGCACGTGGAGCAAAAATGAGCAGTCTCCTCGTCTATCTGTAAAAGCAAAAATTACGGGCAAACGGACAAACGTTCATCACCATAACAGTCACGCTCACGAACATCACCACTCTCACACGTCTACAACTTACTACGTAACCTTTCAGTTTGAAAGCACCGACCGCTCTGAATTTACTGTTTCAGGCAGCGAATACGGCAAGCTTGCAGAAGGTGATGAAGGAATGCTGACGTTTCAAGGAACTCGTTTTTTGGATTTTCAAAGGAATCCAAGTAAAGAACATACAGATGCTTAGCTTATGACCTCGTGCTTTTAGAGGTCTTTTTTACTGGAGTGAGGCATTTATACAGCAAACGAACTATTTGTGCCCTTTTTACACTTTAGAAGAACGTTAATCCGTATAAAAACATACCGTGTAACACATTCATTTAAGCAGGCAGGTGATTTTATGTATTCTCCTTATTCAGGCAGCGGTATCTACTACGGACATTACGGAGAAGCCCCTCATTCGCACCCTATCCAAACAATACTGACGCAATACTGGCACGAAACCCACTATCCAGGCCCACACAAAAAATATGTTCACGTGTATTATCTCAACCCATCTTCTCTTCATTATTATCCAGCCTATCGAACATTTTTGTAAAAAATTGGTGATTTCCGGACTTTTATATTGTAAAATTAATCCATATACTTTTTTTATTGAGAAAGGAGGTTAACAAACAGTGCGTAATTCTACAGCAAAAAATAGTGTGATAGTCACCACTTTGCTTTCCGCCCTATTTTTCTGCTTTATCTTGGTTCTTGCTTCGCTTTCACCTCTAGCAGATTCAGGCCCCAACGTTAACACGTTCGGTTCAGTTGGGATGTGGTTATCGCTTGGCATGATTCTGTTTTTATATCTGTTGCCTTTAGCATTTTATCTCCTAGGAATGCATTTCTTAAAATTTGTGATGGCTGCTTTTTGCAGCATTGGACTTTTAATCGCTGCTAGTACTCTATTACTAATGCCGGCTCTGTTTTTATTTGGACTGGAAGATTTCTCAGGAAACTTAGCTTCCATCATAGGTGTAATGATTTCTTGCTTAGGCTTACTGATTACGAATATTGTGTGGTTAGTTGCTGCGTTTAAAAGACCGTCAACCACCGTGCAGGAAAGCGTTTAAAATGGTGAAGAGATGGCATACTAATTTTTCAGTTAAAGACGAATAAAATGGAGAGATGAGCTGAACCGCTTGTTACACCGCTGTTGATTTCCGTGCAAGACTTCGCTTTCCGCGGGCGGCCGGTGAGCCTCCTCGTAGCTTACGCTCCTGTGGGGTCTCACCTGTTCCGCTTTCCCCGCAGGAGTCTTCGTCTTGCCCTCCAATCACCAGCTAGAAGCAGCCACATACATGAAACTATCAATAAAAAATCCGAACGAATTTCATTCTCTATTAAGGTTCTCCATTCATCGTTCGGATCTTCCTTCAACTAAAATACGTTTATCCCAGCCGCTTTTTATAGCTCGGTAGGCAAGTAGTGCAAATACATATCCAAGCAGTCTTCGTGCTGAGACAACACGTCCATTGTTTCTTTGCGAGGTTTTGTATAAATAGTCGCATAGTCTACTTCACCCTGTGTAGGATTTACTGGAAAAGCCAGTTTTTCTTTTTTTAGCGAAAAGTCGGCTTGCACTCCTTCTTTATTTCCTCTCGCGTCTAATCGAATCCATTTCTCTTCACTTTTGATGTAGACAGCATTTAACGCATGAATACAGTAGCCTGTGTCTATCGTATCCCCAAGGATTAATCTTTGATAACAAAAGCCTGTCGGAATCCCTTCTGCACGCAGCAAAGCGGCTAGTAGATTAGATTTGCTGTAACAAATTCCTTCCTTTTCTTTTAAAGCCTCTGAAGCCGTTTTCGTGATGATTCTGCTTTGAATATCCCATGAATGAGAAACTTCATCTCTCACAAACTCGTACGCTTTTTTTATGTACGCTATTGGAGAATAAGGCGAGCCGCTTTTGAGTTCACGTACCTTTTGTTGAATTAAAGGATGTGTAAAATCCACTTCAGAAAGTTCTTGTATATAGTCTTCTTTTTGTAACGATTCACAAATTAACTTCATTTACTTTTTTCCTCCTCTTATCTTCACTGTATGTTTTTTTATTCATAATATTGAATTTTATTACATATTTTTATATAATGAAAGACCACTTAAACGGAAAACGATAGTAGATACGAGATTGAAAGAGGTTTTGTTTTTGGTGACGTTATTTTTAACAAATGTGCTGCTCGGTCTTTCGATTGCCCTTCCCGTTGGTACGGTAACGATTGAAATGACGAAGCAGGGTTTAAAAAATGGTTTTCTTCACGGCTGGGTTGTGGGACTTGGAGGCATGACGGTTGATTTGTTGCTAATTGTGCTTCTTTACTCTGGACTGGCTTCTTTTTTGTCTGCTCCTTTTATCCAGCTTGTTATGTGGCTTGTAGGGGCACTTTTTTTACTTTATATTGGCTATGACAGCATTAGACACGCGGATCATGATATAACGGCTCCTGGAGAACACGTAAAAAAGTCGTTTGCCTCTTCTTATGTGAACGGAATCTTTGTTGCGATTTCTCCGAGCAATCTCATTTTTTGGCTGAGCGTGTTTGGAACAGTGCTGACAAATTCGCTTCAATCCTCTCACTCTTTTCATTTCCTAGTGATTGCTGCCGGAATATTAACGGGAATTTTAATTCATGATCTGGGCTTAATGACAATTGTCTCTGGAACTAGAAAAGTGCTGAATCAGCTTTATATCAAATGGGTTTCTATTGCAGCTGGATGTATCTTAATTGGCTTTTCATGCTATTTTCTCTACCGATTTATCGGGAATCTGCGCATGTACTTTTAATGTTTCTACATATTTTATGATTTACTATATCCCCTCTTTATCTAGTATAGAGAGGGAATTTTTATAATCTATCAGGGACTATCAGACAAAAAGTTCACAATTTCGTCACATTTCTATTGATTTTTTTCTCTTTTTATACGAAAATATAAAAAAGGGAGGAAATATCATGAAAATCAAAAAAGCACTTCGCATCTTTATTGGATCAAACGTCCTTGTATTATTAACATTTGGCCTTCTTCCAGCACTGTTAGTTAACCCTGATATTGACCTAATTCAATCATTTATTAATTATATAGGCAAGGATTAATTCCACTTAAAATAGTCAAAATTTTCAATCTATTATTTTCATAAAAAAAGACAGCGCAGGCTGTCTTTTTTAGTAGGTTTTTTATTTAGTTGAAAACAGCTTTTTAACATCTACTTTTTGATCTTTAACAATCGTATACGTCGCCTGTTTTTTATCTTCAAAGTTAAACGCTTTTATGTAATCGTCATCGTAAATCGTTAATCCGTACGCATCTTTTCCGTTTTCAACGATTTTTACCCAGTAAGACTGGTCAAACTTTGGATCGAGTTCCTTGCTTTTTTTCACTTCTACTTTTGCCAAAGAATGTACGATTTGCTTTATCTCTTTTTTATCATCTACTACACGTTTTCCTTCGTCCGTATCTATTTCAATACGCGTAACGTTTGCTTCCTCTACTTTTATGACGTCTTTTAACTGATAGGCTTTCCCGGTATATGTAAAATAAAATATGACGATAAATAAAAGTGCAGCTATAATAATCGTTCTTTTTTTCAAAAGGAACCTCCTTTTCCGCATCACGCTACATTCAGGTGATACACCTTTTTATTCCTCCTGTTCCGCATCCTTTTAGTACAATGCTGCTTCCTACAAGTAAACTATAGATTAATCCCGGAACAGGAAGTATTAACGTTATCATCAACAGTAACATGCCCGTACTTGTAAGAGCTACTCGTGCAGCTCGATTTTTCATTCATTTCACCGCCATCTCTTGGTGAATTTTTTATATGAAGCAATAGAAATAGTATTAATCTTCTACCTACTTATGTATTGTTCGCTTATAGGTCAGAATCGTCAACACGCCTACTAGGAAGATCGTTGCTTCACATTACCTTTTTTTACCAACTTATGATTTATGAAATAAAAACAGCTCATCTACTGTTGCTCCCAGTTCTTGGGCCAGCTGGAAAGCCAGCGCTAAGCTTGGATCATACTTATTGTTTTCAATTGCGTTAATCGTTTGTCTAGATACACCGCATACTTTCGCCAATTCATCTTGAGACATCCGCTTGACTTTACGCAGTTCTTTAATTAGATTTTCCACCATTCATCACTCATCTCTAAAATGTAAAAAACTTTTTACACCCATATCTTATATTATCTTCCTTGTTACTGTCAAATATGTTTGACAAATTAATGTCTCTTACCTACCTAAAAAAGAGATTGAGATATAACAAAATTAATTCAATCTAAAGACGAGCAAACGGGATAAATGATTGAGGATGTATCCCGCTGTTGCTTTCCGTGCAAGACTTCGCTTTCCGCGGAGTCTTCGCCTTGCCCTCCAACCAACCGCTAGAAGCAACGAAATAGATTAAGCACATGTTCATTATCACAATAAAAAAAACCGAACGAATTTAATTCTTCATTAAGAATCTCAATTCATCGTTCGGATCTTCCTTCAACTAAAATACTTTTGTCCTGTCCATTTTTCCCTTATTGTTATACATTTGTTAAAATTAGTTAAAAACCCCTCACTTCTTACTTTTCTATAATGCCTACAACGAACAAAAACACTGCTAATGAAAGCATCCAAAAGTTTAAAACAACTCCGCCAATAATTGAATACCATTTTTTCGACACAGACGCAAAAACAATGCCCACCAGCGAAAGAATCCCCAGCACTGCAATATCGACATACATATTCACACCGGGACCTCTTCTTACCATAAAAAATGAAAAGCTGATGATTACTAGTATAAAAGAAAGCACGCCGTACTTATTCATGTAAACACCCTCACTTTTACATATTTACAATAATTATACATAATAAAGAGTAAAAAAAGCACAAATTCATTAAAAGAGAACTTGTGCTTTTTTTATATCATTTTATTTTTCGTAAAAATTAAAGCTCCTTACTCATATTAAACCACTGCACGCCTGCATGCTGGGACTGCGCAACTCCTTGATTCACATATCCGTTTTTTTCATAAAAAGGAATCAATTCTTCTTTACATGTTAAAGTCACCGTTACGCGCTGTTTGTTCCGTGCCTGTTTTTCAAACTCTTTTAGCAGCATACTGGCGATTCCTTTATGATGATGCTTGGGGTTTACAACGATACCTAAAATACTTTGATGACCACCTGTCTCAGGGTTGGAAATCGTTTTTTCAAACAAATCATCCGTAATAAACGGAGCTGAAATGACGGGTCCGTTCACATATCCGATTATTTCTTCATTTTCTTCGGCGATGATAAACGTATCAGGAATGGTTTTAATTCGCGTGATAAACGCTTCTTTTGAGGCAGCTTCTTCAGGTGTAAAGCCTTTGTTTTCTAACGTAATTAATTGGTTTAAATCTTTTTCATCCACTTGTCTTATAATCATTGAAACGGTTCCTTTCATTATGTATTTCTCTTTTTTCTCTAAAAGCTTCTATTAGATATAACTATCTCTTTCTACTATATATAAAAACGCACAAACAAAAAAGGATTGACCTCTGCATCATACAGAATTCAACCCTACTTCGCTGTTTAATGAACGTCTTGATTATTTAATAAATGCACCAAATGGCTTGCCCACTGGAAGCACAACTCGACCATAGTGAGTATTTAATACAGCCGCGGCAGATCCATAGAATGAAAACAGAGCAATTAATAGCTCTGAGACTGCTGCTAGTAAATGTGTGTATTCATAGGCCACATCAAATGTACTTAGCGATAATCCAATAAATAAGAAATCAATTAATACAAAAATAATAAATAATACTTTATGAGTGCCCATTGCTCCAATCGTCATAAAAACGCTGAAAATTAAGTAGCCGACAAAAGCAAATGCGAGCTGCTTCGGATCCGCTTCTTTTGCGAGCGCTTCCCCAAATGCGCCAAGCTGAATAAGCCATGTCATAGCTACACCTAGCCAAAATAAACCGAAGGCACCAAAAGCAGTTGCGCCGAAGGTATTATTATGTTTGAAATCTTGCATAGACGCAATTAGCTGTCCTATCCCGCCTAAAAAAATTGCCCATGGCAATACCAATGAAACACCATCGGTTACCCCAAGCTTTTGAAACGATGCAACAAGTGTCACCATGGCAAGTCCGAATAGGCCTAGCGCTGATGGATCCGCTGTTACAATTTTAACGTGCTGCGTGCTGTTGTTACTCATGTTGTACCTCCCTGATTTTAAAAACACCTTTAAAAAGATACAAAAATCTACGGGAAGTGTCAATGGATATTTTTGGCCTTTAAAAAACCTATAAGACCAAGCAGTGTAGCGTTTACAGTGCTTGGTCTTTACTTTCTTGTTATTAAACGTTTTGTAATAAATTTTGTCTTGTTTGTTTTGCAGACTCAACCATCACTTTTACAGCTTCAACCGTCTCGCTGATTCCTCTTGTTTTAAGGCCGCAGTCGGGATTAATCCAAAACAGTGCAGGGTCAAGCACCTTCAGAGCTCGGTCAATGTTTCGTGTCAGCTCTTCAAGCTTCGGTACGCGCGGACTGTGGATATCATATACGCCAAGTCCAATTCCCTGGTTATACGTATGTTTTTCAAACGCATAAATTAATTCACCGTGGCTTTTGGACGTTTCAATGGAAATCACGTCGGCATCAAGCGCTTTGATCGCATCAATAATCTCTTCGAACTCTGAATAGCACATATGCGTGTGAATTTGCGTCTCGTTTTGCACCGATACCGTGGCTAGTTTGAACGCATACACCGCCGCGTTCAAGTAGCTTTCCCAGTTTTCTCGTTTTAACGGCAGTCCTTCACGCAGCGCCGGTTCATCTACTTGAATCATTGAGATGCCCTGACTTTCAAGTGCTTCCACTTCTTTTCTAAGAGCAAGCGCAATTTGATTGGCCACGTCGTAGCGTGAGATATCATCACGTACAAACGACCAGTTTAAAATTGTAATTGGCCCCGTCAGCATTCCTTTAACAGGCTTATTGGTTAGAGACTGTGCGTAGACCGTTTCTTTGATTGTCATCGCCTGCTCGTACGAGACATCTCCGTAAATAAGCGGCGGCTTCACGCAGCGAGAACCGTATGATTGCACCCAGCCAAACTTCGTAAACTGAAAACCTCCTAATTTTTCACCGAAGTATTCAACCATGTCCGTGCGCTCAAACTCTCCGTGCACAAGGACATCTAAGCCGATGTTTTCTTGAATTTCAATCCATTTTTTGATTTCAGCGTTAATGTACGCTTCATATGCTTCATCGCTTAACTCTCCTTTACGCCACTTCAGACGCTCTTTTCGCACTTCTTTTGTTTGCGGAAAGCTTCCAATTGTTGTCGTTGGAAGAAGCGGCAGTTGAAATGCTTCTTGCTGAACGCGTTGACGTACGTCAAACGGCGCTTGGCGCTCCGCTTTATAGCTGTGCAGCTGCTTCAGCTCTTTTTGAACGTCTTGATGGTTTCGAAAAGATGATCCATTTAATGCTTGAATCGCTTGTTTGCTTACACTTATTTCTTTTTCAATTGCTTCTTTTCCTTGCTGCACCGCTTTTGTTAAAAGCGTGATTTCCTTCAGCTTTTCATCTGCAAAAGACAGCGCGTTTTTTAGAATTGGCTCAATGGTTTTTTCGCTTTTCACCGTGACAGGAACATGTAATAAACTTGATGAAGGCTGCAGAATCAAACGGTCTTTTGATACAGCTTCTTCAATTTCACTGATTGTTAAAAGCTGTTCGTCCAAGTTTTCACGCCAAATGTTTCGTCCGTCAATCACTCCTGCTGCCAGCACTTTATCAGTTGGAAAACCATATTTATTAAGCGCCGTGAGATTTTCGCCTCGGTCATGTACAAAATCCAATCCAATTCCGTGAACAGGAAGAGCAACTACTTCTTTATAGTAATCTACGCTGTCAAAGTACGTCTGCAAAATGACTTTTACATTCGGTGCCGCTTTTTTCAAAGCTTCATAGACTTCTTTATACAGTGCCAGGTCTTCTTTTGATAGCGTTGTAGCTAAAATCGGCTCATCTATTTGTACCCACTCGACCCCTTCTGCCTCCAGCTCCGCTAAGATTGTTGCATAAAGAGGAACAAACTGTTCAACTACTTTTTTAAACTCACTTTTTTTATATCCTTTTGACAGCTTCACAAATGTTACTGGACCTAAAATAACGGGTTTGCCTTTGATATTCAGCTTTTGTTTTGCTTCTTTGTAAAATTGAAGCGGACGATTTTCTACAAGGGCAGGCGTACATTCGTCAAGCTCTGGTACGATATAGTGATAATTTGTGTTAAACCATTTTGTCATCGTAGAGGCTACCGCACCTTTTGTTCCTCGGGCGATGTCAAAATACGTTTCAAGGGATACCGGGCCTCCGTTATATTCAAAGCGCTTTGGCACCAAACCAAACATAGCGGCTGTATCTAACACGTGATCGTATAAGCTAAAATCGCCGACTGGAATTAATTCAATTCCTGCGTCACGCTGTTTTTTCAGATGCCCAAGACGAAGAGCTTCAATTTCCTGAAGAAAGATATCTTTCTCTATCTTTCCTGCCCAAAACTGCTCAAGCGCTTTTTTCCATTCTCGTTTTTCACCAATTCTTGGATAACCTACATTTGAACTTTTTACACTGCTCATTTTTTCCACTCCCTATATATTTTTTTATCGCTAAACTAAAAAATCTCCCTTTTCGAAATGAAAAGAGAGATGATACGCATACTTAACTAAAGTTGAGATAGCCTGTTTTTCTCAACACGTATTCCTCACTCCTCTCTATATCCCGTAGAGCTTAAGTGCATACAACAGGCAGGTCTCCTGACTTAGGTTCATCGCTTCCTATCCCTTCCCATTTCAACATGAAACAGTGGTTAATAAGTTGCTCCCCATTACAGTGGCGGGACCGCGCCGGCTTTTCACCGGTCTTCCCTTTTAAGCTGCGTACATTCGTTACACAGCACCTGATGCATTTCTATGAAATTGTTCATTCAAAACATATTCACATAAAATAAAAAGCCTCTCTATCATGAATAGAGAGGCATAGTATCTATGAAATCCTCTCTTATTTTTCAAAGCTGTACGCTTTGCAGGATGTAGCACCTTTTTAACAAGATTGTTAAATGGTTGCCGGGCTTCACAGGGCCAGTCCCTCCGCCTCTCTCAATAAGAGTTTTAATTGTTTATAATATTTTGAATGTAGAGTCATCTTAACACCTTACATTTATGTTGTCAAAAGAAATTTCAAAAAAATTAGTTTTCAGGAGGCGTTGACGCTAATTTTTGCCTTAATAATTTGTAATCATCTTTTCGATGTGTTTCGATCAAGTCTTTTGCTCCTTGATGATACCCTGAAGAATAGATGTACTCTACCGCCGTTTCGATAAGCATTCTCTTTTCTTCCGCACATTCTCGGTCCATTAGGGGGAACAGTCTACCTAAAAGGTCATTTAAATCTTCCTTAATAAAACGATTAAGTCCTTCTTGCATCTTTTCGTTTGCCATGATAGCTCCTCCATTTGCTGTGTATCTTCTAAGCCTCTATAAACAGGCAGTTCACTGTAAATTTCAAGATAAAGTTAAGCCATTAAACAGTATATCAAGTGAATGTTTTTCTTCAATTACATATGTAATACAAATATATGACAAATACAGAGAATATATCATCATTCACTATCTATTATAACGTTTGACTGAGCCTTCTGCTACAAGGTTTCTTTAAACATTATGCACAATCTTCCAAAAGCCTGCCTGTGAATCACAGGCAGGCTCTCCATTAAACATAACTTTCTATTCTCTTGTTTTTACAAACAACTTCTTCGAGGTCGTCCAAAATCCTTCCAAAGAAGAGGTCCTAAAATGTCGTACCGACTAACAAAAAACTCCGTAAAATTATAATTATTTAAAATTAAAGGCGGCTCAAAATCAAGGGGAGCACCCGCGCCTCCTGACAATACAAAATCAGTGCCTCTTCCAAGCGTAAACGACCCGTTTCTGTTTTTTCTAATAAACTGCTCGTCATACGCATGCACGTGGCTGACTAACACTTTTTTCACGCGGTGTTCTTGAATTAAATCAAAAAATTCTTGACTTTGAGGAGTCGTTACAGGAAACCCTTCAAGGTTTGTCCACCGACCGATATTTGGCTGCGCATGCATGGCTATAACGGTATTACGAGGAGCATCCTCTAGCTGCTGCTCTAAATAATTAAGCTCTCTATCTGTAAATCCATATATTTTATTTTTGGGACTGATGACATTATTTAATGCGATGCACCGGAAGTTAAAGACAGGAATATCGATGACCCAGTGTACTTTTCCGATAGTGGCTCTGAAGTTTTCGAGATTGCTTTCATCAAGGTACAGTTCATCATGATTCCCCACGCATACAAACACAGGAATGTTTGGTGCGATTTTGTCGACAACCTTAACAAAGTGCTCCAAATACTCTTTTTTCCCTGTATAGACGGTGTCTCCCCCATGAATAATAAACAGCGGGTCCAATTCCACCGCCTTTTTTAACACAAGCTCAAATTCACCGCTCATCGTGAAACAATTATCGTTTGGTCCGTCACCTCTGCTGTCGCCCATAAAAACAAAGTTGAATGGATCTCTCGGATTTAATTGTTTAATTCTTTGCTTTAATAACTTTTCAGAACGTTCATGAAGCGTCAAATTCATCAACTAGTTAATCCCCCTATTACTAAATAAATTTAGTTAAAAGTAAACAAGCTTACTTATTTATATGGAAATTTGCTGATGAAGGTCACTATCTTCTTGTAAGCAGAACGCACATTTAAATGCGTTTCTATAGCCTATCTATTCTTTCATTTTGTTAAGCACTGATAAGACAACATAAAAGCTAGAATCTCAGTATCTATTAATAAGAGCTGGAGCATAATCCAAAGACGAACAAAGGCCGACATGAGCTGAACCGCTTGTTGCCCCGCAGTTGATTTCCGTGCAAGGCTTCGCTTTCCGCAGGAGTCTTCGCCTTGCTCTCCAATCAACTGCTAGAAGAAATGAAACAGCTGAAACCTGCGTTCACCACAAAAAACGAACCACTAATCAAAGTGTTTGATTAGTGGTTCGTTTTTCACTTCAGCTAAAATATTTTTATCTCAGCACCTTACATTTAAAACATTTACGACAATTAAACATATTTATTACGCTCAACTGGACTTAAAGAATTTCTTTCAGAACGAGCTGCCATGTCTGTTTCAATTTGCTCTAGGCTGCGTCCTTTTGTTTCAACAACTACAAAACGTATGAAGAATAATCCGAGAATACAAATGATTCCGAACGTTGAAAAGATCACGCCTAAACTAAACTGGTCGGCTAAAATTGGGAACACAAGCCCTACTGCAAGCGATCCTGTCCAGTTAAAGGCAGATGAAATACCAGCACCGATTCCGCGTACAGAAAGCGGGAAAATTTCTCCTACAATGATCCACGTAAGCGGCGCCCAAGAAAACGCATAGCAAAGGATAAAGCAGCAAAGGGCAATTAACGTAACCCAGTTCACGACGACTTCATTCACGCCTAATGCTCCTAGAATAGCCGGTGTAAAAAATGAAAGAGCCATACCCGCACCGCCAACCGTAAGAATGGTACGGCGGTTGAATTTATCAACAAACTGCAGAAAAATAAGTGTTGTCACAACGAAGATTACCCCAACGATGACCGTAAAACCAGCAGCTACCTGCGGCGCTAAACCAACTTGACGAGCAATGCTTGTTGCATAATAAACAATTGAGTTTGAGCCTTGAATCTGCTGGAAAGTTGCCATTCCGACACCGATAATTAAAGCTAAACGAAACTTTTTCTGAAACAGCTGTTTAATGCCTGATTGTTCATGCACAGCTACGCTTTCAATTTCAGACACTTCAGCTTCGACTTCCGCTGCTGAGGAACGAAGCGTGCGCAGCACTTCACGCGCTTTATCTGCCATTCCATTTTTAATTAAATAACGAGGTGACTCTGGAAGCTTGATCATACCGATGCATAAGACGATCGCAAAAATACCGGCACTGCCAAGCATAAGTCGCCAGCTGTTTGGAATCGGTTCAAAAATAAAGGCTACGATATAGCTTAATAATAATCCAATTACAATCATTAGCTGATTCAAACCTGAAAGCTTCCCGCGAATATGAGCGGGTGCGATTTCTGACATATAAGCAGGAACTAAAGAAGAAGCCGTTCCTACTGCTGTACCTAAAAAGACGCGCGCAATCGTTAACGTAATTTCCTCCGGTGCAATCGCTGAACCGATGGAGCCTAACAGAAAAATGATAGAGGAAATTAAAATTAACTTTCTTCGTCCAAACTTATCACCTAATAATCCGCTTAAAATAGAACCGATAATGGCTCCGCCCATTAGCGATGAAACCACAATCCCCAGCCAGAGCGGACTTAAATGAAACGCTTCACGGATATGACTTTCTGCACCAGCAATAATCCCAATATCATAACCGAATAAAATACCGGCAAATGAGCCGAAGAAGAAGATAAACTTACTTGATACTTTACTCATGATTATATCCCCTTTGTATTGTCTTAGTTTTGCTTCCTGCCACACTTATTTAAAACGCTTTCATTTGTTTCTAAAAACGGCGTTCTTTTACTGACGCTATATTTTCACTTCCAAGGAAGCAGTGCTCCCTCGGAAGTAGTGGTGCTTACTTAATAATGACGTACTCTAGATCAACAAGCTTTGCATAGCTCACAATTTGATCCGTAGTTAAATTTAATGAAAGAACCGTATGATGGCCTCCTCCGTTTTCAATCCACGCTTTAACGCCGTCTTGAAAGTTCGGCTTAATGTTCCAAAGCACGCGTGCTACCGGAAGGTTTGGGGCTGGAACTTCCGGCTCAAATGCCGATACTTCGTTAATTAACAGCTTGTAATGCGTGCCGAAGTCAGCCATAGAAACGACTACGCCTTCTCCTTGTTTACCGTCAAACACTAAGCGGGCCGGATCTTCGCGGTTACCGATACCTAGCGGAGAAACGATTAGTTTTGGCTTGTTTACTGCTAGCGTCGGGTCTACTTCAAGCATGTGTGATTGAAGCACTGACTCACGTCCGGGAGCCAATTCATACGTGTAGTCTTCCATAAAGCCCGTTGACTGATTATGGCTCATCACTTTGAGCAAGCGGTCAAGCGCGGCTGTTTTCCAGTCTCCTTCACCGGCAAAGCCGTATCCCTGTGCCATCAAGCGCTGTACCGCTAGACCAGGAAGCTGTTTCATGCCGTACAAATCTTCAAAGTTAGTCGTAAAAGCGCTGTAGCCGCCTTCGTCTAGAAAACGTTTAATCGCAATTTCATAGCTTGCCTGTACTTTTACGCTAGACTCCCAGTCTTCTGCAGAATAATCACCGTAGACAAATTCATACGCGTCTGCATATTCAGCAAATAAATCATTGATTTCTTCTTCCGTAACGGCATTGACATATTGAACAAGGTCACCGATTCCAAAGTAGTCAACCGTCCATCCAAATTGAATTTGCGCTTCGATTTTATCTCCTTCTGTTACCCCCACGTTGCGCATATTGTCACCGAAACGCGCGACTTTAATGTTGAAGCTTTCGTTATAAGCAGCGGCTACGTCCATCCACTGTGCAATTTGCTGCTGTACGTCGGGGCGCTCCCAGTAGCCTACTACAATTTTATTTTGCTTGTTCAAACGCGCGTTGATAAAGCCGTATTCACGATCACCGTGAGCGGACTGATTCAAGTTCATAAAATCCATATCAATTGTTTCCCAAGGAATACTTTCGTTAAATTGTGTTGCCAAATGAAGCAGCGGTTTTTGCAGTAACTTGGTACCGCGAATCCACATTTTTGCAGGCGAGAACGTATGCATCCACGTGATTACACCGGCAACTTCATCTCGGTAATTCACTTCTTTCATCATGCTTGTAATCGTATCAGCACTCACAGCTAAATCTTGCAGCACAAGCGGATAAGGTAAGACACCGCTTTCATTTAAAGCATCAGTCATACTTTGCGCGTGTGCTTTTACTTCTGCTAGCGCTTCTTTTCCGTAAAGGTGCTGTGAACCAACAATAAACCAAAATTCTTTTTGAGCTGTTTTTAACATGATAATCCCCTTTTCTGTATGTAAGTCTTTTAATTCCCTTGCCCGTAATACGCGTTTTGTCCGTGTTTTCGTAAATAATGTTTGTCTAATATGCGCTGCGGCAGCTCTTCAGCCAGCCCGTTTAATTTTTGTGTAAAGAAGTTCATCTTGGATACTTCGTCTAATACGACGCTGTTCATTACCGCCGTTTTGGCGTCTTTTCCCCATGTGAACGGTCCGTGTCCTTGAAGTAAAATACCAGGAACCGCTAGCACATCTAAACCGCGCTTTTCAAACGTTTCAATAATCACCTTGCCCGTTTCCACTTCATATCCGTCATTCACTTCTTTTTCTGTCAAAAAGCGCGCGCACGGTACGGAACCATAAAAGGTATCGGCATGAGTCGTTCCCATTGCCTGCACATCAAGCCCTGCTTGAGCCCAAATGGTCGCCCACGTTGAATGCGTATGAGCAATACCGCCAATTTCGGGATAGTGTTTATATAGTACGGCGTGTGTCAGTGTATCAGAGGACGGATTAAGCTCACCTTCTACCACGCGGCCATCTAGGTCTACGACTACCATATCTTTGGCCGTCATTTTTTCATACGTCACCCCGCTTGGTTTAATCACAAACAAACCGCTGTCTCGATCAACTGCACTTACATTTCCCCACGTGTACTTGACCAGTCCGTGTTTTGGCAAATCGAGGTTTGCTTGAAATACTTCTTCTTTTAATTTATCTAGCACAGTAACTCCTCCCGTTCTTCGCTGTGATGCTCGGCAGCTGCTTTTTCAATTACTAGCCCTTTTTTATATCTTTTAATAAATGCTTCAAACCCTTTTACATCGAGTTCGTCAGGGTAGATTTCCTGTGCGGTCACTTCTTTAAAGACTTTATTATCCAAGAAATCTTCTAAACTTTCATTCTCACTTTTATTGAGCATATAAGAAGAAAGAATAGCCATGCCCCACGCGCCGCCTTCTCCTGCTGTGTCCATGACGGAAACCGGGGTATTAATTGCCGCTGCCATCATTTTTTGACCCACTACCGGCGTTTTAAATAATCCTCCGTGCGCTAAAATGCTGTGAATCTTTACGTTTTCTTCTTTGACTAAAAGATCCATTCCTATTTTTAAAGCGCCAAAAGCTGTAAAAAGATGCGTTCGCATAAAGTTTGCTAGATTAAAATTGCTTTTTGCTGACCGGACAAATAGCGGACGTCCACTTTCTACTCCGGTAATATTTTCACCTGAGAAATAGCCGTAGCTAAGCAAGCCCCCTCCATCAGGATCAGCTTCTAACGCTTTATTTAACATCACTTGGAATAATTTATCCGACTCTACTTTTTGCCCCATCGCCTCCGAAAATTCACGAAACAATCCGAGCCAAGCGTTCAAGTCGCTTGAACAGTTATTCGCATGAACCATGGCAACTGGACTGCCGTTGGGCGTGGTAACCAAATCAATTTCCGGATAGACTTTTGAGAGCTTTTTATCTAGTACAATCATCGCAAAAACGGACGTTCCTACTGAAACATTTCCCGTGCGTTTTCTTACGCTGTTTGTCGCCACCATTCCCGTTCCTGCATCTCCTTCTGGAGGACAAAACGGAATGCCCGGCTGCAAATTTTTTGATTGATCTAAAATACTAGCTCCTATCGCTGTTAACGTGCCTGCTTGCTCGCCTGAAGTATGAACTGCAGGCAGAATATCTGATAGTTGCCACGAATATCCTTTGTAAGAAATGAGCTCGTCAAACTGCTTCATCATCGCTTCGCTGTAATTTTGCGTGCGTTCATCAATTGGAAACATTCCTGAAGCATCTCCAATGCCAAGCGCCTTACTGCCCGTTAGCAGCCAGTGAATATAGCCGGCTAGCGTTGTTATGTAATGGATGCGTGGCAGATGTTTTTCTTGATTGATGATTGCCTGATACAGATGCGCAATGCTCCATCGTTCAGGAATATTAAAGTTAAAATGTTCAGTTAATTCTTTTGCTGCTTCGCTTGTTGTTGCATTACGCCACGTTCGAAACGGAACAAGCAGCTCACCCGTTTTATCAAACGCCATATATCCGTGCATCATAGCTGAAACGCCGATGGAGCCAACTGTTCGAATGGTGATCCCGTAGCTTCGTTCCACTTCTTGCTTCATTTCACGGTAAGCACTTTGCAGACCTGTAATAATATCGAGTAAGTTGTACGTCCAAAAACCGTCTTCTAAGAGATTTTCCCATTCATAACTGCCTGATGCGATCGTTTCAAAGTTTTCATTGATCAGCACCGCTTTAATACGAGTAGATCCAAGTTCAATCCCAAGGGACGTTTTCCCTTTAGCAATTGCTTGTTTTATGCTTTCTTGAGTTGTTTTCACGTTTAATCTCCTTTCTGATAGCTATAAAGATACCTATAGCAGTAAGGAAGCGCTTTCCGTTTTATGTAACGCTGTTTGAATTTGTTAACAACTTAAGTATATTTATTTGTACGTACATTTGTCAATAATAAAATTATATATGCACACAAATACTCAAAACACCCTACTATTCTCTTCTTAAACTTTTAAAAAATCGGTATTCAACCCTTAAATCATTTTCCTTTTGATTAAAAATTACGGAAATCTTTTCATTTATTCACGTTCATGATAAAATATGTCCATACAAATTTTACACATAAAAAAAGTTGAATGTATACAACTACGAAAGAAGTGAAAACATGAAGCCAAAATATCAGGTGATTATTGAAGATATAAAAAGCAAAATTCTTTCAGGCGATTACAGCATTGGCGAGCAAATCCCGACTGAATCGGTCATGCAAGAAACGTATGGTGTCAGCAGACATACGGTTCGAAAAGCGATTTTAGAGCTGTCGAATGAAGGATTTTTAAGAAGCGAAAAAGGGTCTGGCACCTATGTAAGCAATCAGTATCAATCCAAAGCGAGCGGGACTTCTGCCAACAAAACGATCGGCGTTATTACCACGTATATTTCCGACTATATTTTCCCTTCGATCATTCGCGGAATTGAAAGCAGATTAAATAAAGATAATTATTCGCTGCTGCTGGCGAGCACAAATAATGATGTGGAACAAGAAAAAAAAGCGCTGGAAATGATGCTTTCCTACGGAGTAGACGGCTTAATTGTTGAGCCTACAAAAAGTAATTTGTACAATCCAAACATCTCTTATTATTTATCATTCAAAGAACAAGACGTTCCGTTTACGATGATTAACGCCTACTACGAAGAATTAGAGGTTCCGTTTTTTTGTTTAGATGACGTTCAGTCAAGCTACCTTGCCACAAATGAATTAATTTCAAAAGGACATACACAAATTGGACTTATTGCCAAAATGGATGACCTGCAAGGAAAATACCGAATGAAAGGCTACATAAAAGCGCTCGGTGATGCAAAACTCCGCTTTCAGCCTGAGCATATTTTGTCTTTTAACACCGAAACAAAGCTCGATTTGTACGCTAATTTAAAAGAGTTTCTTACTGAAAATCAAGACGAAATGACCGCTCTTGTCTGCTATAACGATGAAGTAGGGTTAGAAGTCGTAAATGTATGCAGACAGCTTGGCATTTCCATTCCGGACAAGTTGTCAATTATTGGTCAAGACAATTCGTACATCGCTAAAAATGCGACGATTAATTTAACAACGTTAACCCATCCGCAAGAACAAATGGGACGCGACGCGGCGGATTGGATCATTAAAAAGCTGCAGGGCAAAAAAGATTTGCCAAACGAAACTTACTATCAGCCTGTGTTAGTTGAAGGAGAAACGATTAAAGAATTAACTGCGAAGCGTGATGAAGTTCGTTAAGAGAAGGCTTCCTTAGAGGTCTATAAAACTTCTTATAAGATAAGGGGATGCACATTATTGCATCCCCTTTTTTATGTAACGATTCATTTTATAACGGAGCCTGAACGTTGATATATACTCCTTTTTCTATCCTTTGTTTCGCTTGCTCTATTACTCTTTTAGCGGTAAGTGATAACTGAGATACAGGAGCCGCCCCATCTGAACCAATAACAAGAGGATCAACCCAGCGCATTTTTGTCGTTTGGTAAACATCATAACAAGACGCCGTTCCTGTTTCTACTTTGCTGTTAAAAAGAGCAGATAGCATCCCTTCAATGCTGCTATCTCCAGCGTTTTTCAGCAACCGAACCACATCGTCATCCTGCTTTAAAAAATCTTCCATAGACACTATATCTTTCTGCAAAGCAAGCTTGATAATTTCCGTCAGCTGATAGTTTCCAAACATATTAAGCGGATTCATAAAAAAGCCAATGACTTCTTTGTAGTAAGCATCCACAAACCACTCTGCCGCTGATAAATTACTGCACGCCATTTGTCCATTAAATCCGACAAGCTGATCCAAAAACGCATGCACTTCTTGTAAAGTAATCTCGCCGCATACGTACAAATCCCGCAGCGTATAATCCACGCGGTCAGCGCATAAGCGCGGAGCGTTCTGTTCAAGCAGCGTCCACTGGCTTTCATCAAGTAAGATATCTCGCCAGTTTAAACCGGCGCTCGTTAAAATAGAAGGAATAGACGACCCGGTCACAATTTGTTCGTAAATCATTTCATGATAATTTTCTTCTTTTTGTTCCAAAACATAGTCAATCACATGAGAAAATGCCGTATGTGAAACGTCATGTAATAAAGCCGCTATTTGCTCTTCCAAAGAGCCTCCTAGCCTATGTACAAGCATCATCGCACCAACGGAATGATCATATCGAGTAGTATTCCATTTTTCATTTACAAACCGGCTCGCTCCGCCTTGGTAAATTCCTTTTAAACGCTGTACGGGGTCACTTTGAATCAGTTCTAAAAGAACGCCTTCTGCTTCAAAATTTCCGTACAGTTCATCATAAAGTGTAAGCATATCCTTCTCTCCCTTTCCTAGCTTATTATGTTTAATCCTAAGGTCAAGACACAATGCTGTAAAGCCGCGTTGCGATAGTAACCTATTTTTTGTAACAAAATGTTCAATTTTCTTGCCGTCACACTCATAAAAAATCACTCATTGGGATGATTTTATTTTATAACTTAAGTGATAAAGTTTTATGGAGAAATTTATTTACTAGTAGAAAGTAAGATAAAAAGGAGATATTTATGAAAAAGCTTAGTATGCTGCTGCTCATTTTAGTCATTGCCGTAGTCGGCTGTTCAAAAGGAAACGAGCAAAAATCACAGGAAGTAAAAGGAACAATTGAAGTCCCTCAAACCATTAAAGCAAATGAACAAACATCTATTAACGTGCTCGTTACACAAGGAGACAAAAAGATAAAAAATGCAGACGCTGTACAAATTCAAGTTGAAAAAGAAGGCTATATTAACCAGAAAATGATCCCTGCCAAACATCAGGGTAATGGCACATACAGCACTGACTACACGTTTAAAACAGACGGTGAATATACGATTACTGCTCACGTTACGATAAAAGGCGACATGAAAATGTTTACGAAAAAAGTGACGGTTGGCGAGAAAAAGTAAACTGCCTATTAAAAAACGACCTCTGCTTGCCAGAAGTCGTTTTTATTATTCCTTGGATTCTTTAATACGGTCAAGATACTGCTTCGCATGAAGCAAGCCAAGATTTTTTTCTTTTCGTATGTATTTTATAGCCTGAACGTCGCTTCGGCCATTCATAAGCATCAGATTGACTTTGTTTTCAAACGCTTCGTCCCTCTCTATTTCTAGCTGCTTCCACTCTTCCTTTGAATCACGTTTAGGTGTTGTTAGCAGCAGGATCACT
Source organism: Priestia megaterium (assembly GCF_009497655.1). NCBI lineage: Bacteria > Bacillati > Bacillota > Bacilli > Caryophanales > Bacillaceae > Priestia > Priestia megaterium. The sequence continues at coordinate 3,384,518 of NZ_CP023317.1, forward strand.
AATATCATAAGAGCGCTGCTTGTCGTCACATAAAGCCAAAACCAGTCCAGAAACCAGCTGTTAATGACATTCAGTATGATGACGATGGTGAAACCGAAATATAATTTTGTTTGATACCTACTCGTTTTTTTTGAATCTATTTTATTAAAAAATACCCTCACGGTCAGCCTCCTTTCAGCATTTTATCGGTGAGTTTTTCTACTAATCTCTCTTGGCTCAACCTGCAGTTTCTTTTTACCTAATGATGACACTTTTCGTAGTACCCTCGCTTGTCTGATAGCCACCTGAACTGTTGCTGCCAATCACTTGTATGCTGCCGTAATCATGATAATCTTTGTTCGAAGAATGAGAGATTTGTAGTTGTTTTAACTCCGTTCCCTCTAAAACAAAGTAAGGGCCGTCATAACTCGTATTCTCGTACTCACCGGAAGAATGAAGGTGCGTGTACGCATAGCGACTAGTTGTAAAGAAGTGTTGGTTGTTAAGGATTTCTACCTTCGAAAAAAACTCATCTGCGGTCATTAATCGGTCATATTGAGCAGGCTTTCCATCAACTTTGTCACTTGTAACCGTCAACCAGTCCTCTCCTTGATCTTCACATGAAAAACATGAGCTGTAATGTAGCATCGTATAGGAGTTATAATCAGAAGGGTCTATCACTGTAAACCGCATAGAAGATATGTTTTGATCCCTATCTAGCGTTAAACGAAAATCCTCTATTTTTGCTTTATGCTGTGAGAGCTGCTGCTCTTTTCGAAAGAATTCCCAGCTTTTGCTTACTTCTCCAGACTTCAGCTCATCTCTCGTAAATAACAGCGTTTGTTTTGTACCTTTATAAACGACATTCCCGATACTGAGAATAAGGAGAGCAAGGATTGCCAGCCAGCAGATGGTTTCTGCCACCTTGTTTTTTGCCATAGTTGTTCTCCCCCAGAAGTTAAATGTGTGCGTATCATAAAAGAAACACACATCATACAAATTACCATTTATCCTAAAAAATATCAATTAATCTCACTAAGACTAAAAATCTATTGAATCAGCGACTTATAAAAAAGTGCAGGACTCTCTCAAGAGCCCTGCACTTTTATTTCATATCTAAATAAGGTTAAACGCTTTTACCACTTGAGCAACCGTAAACGTAACGCCAATCGCAATCACTGTTGGAATCGCAAAAGCAAGAAACGTCCACTTTGCATTTTTAGTTTCTTTATAAATATTCACAAGCGTTGTTCCGCACGGAAAATGCAGAAGCGAAAACAGCATCATATTAAGAGCCGTTAGCCACGTCCAGTGGTGATCAAGGAAAATTTGTTTGAGTCTTGTTGCATCTTCAATTTCAATTAATGATCCTGTTGATAAATACGCCATTAGTAAAACTGGTACAACAATTTCATTAGCCGGCAAGCCAATAATAAAAGCAGCTAGTATATACCCGTCTAGCCCTAGCGTCTTGGCAAACGGATCAAGAAACTGAACGAAGTGCATTAAAATACTCGTATCGCCAATATAGATATTAGCCAATACCCACGTTAACACCGCTGCGGGTGCTGCAACAATAATCGCGCGTTTTAACACAAAAAGCGATTTATCCAGCGTTGCGCGTACAATTGTATCTACAAATTTTGGCTTACGGTAAGGCGGAAGCTCGAGCGTATAGTGTGTTGGTACTCCGCGCAGTGCCGTTTTAGACAGTGCCCATGATACAAACAGCGTCACAACAATTCCAAATAACACGGTTCCCACTACCACAAGCGCCGTTACGAAAGTTTTAGCACTCCTTGTAAAGCCTGTTGCCATAAATAAAGAAGCTAACAAAATCAGCGTAGGCCATCTGCCGTTACATGGAACAAAGTTATTTGTTAAAATCGCCATCATACGTTCACGCGGCGATTCAATAATACGCGTTGACATAATCGCTGCGGCGTTACATCCAAACCCCATCGCCATCGTCAGGGACTGCTTGCCGTGTGCGCCCGCTCGTTTGAACAAACGATCCATATTAAACGCCACGCGAGGCAAATAGCCGTAGTTTTCTAAAAGCGCAAACACCGGAAAAAAGATAGCCATCGGAGGCAGCATGACGCTAATGACCCAACCCGTACCGCGAAACAGTCCTAATACAAGAATTCCGTGTAGCCATTCTGGTGCATGCATCGCTTGAAAGAAAGCTGTTAAATATCCTTCCGCCCAGCCGAACCCTTCTGCAATTAATCCAGAAGGAACGTTTGCCCCTGCTATAGTGATATAAAAGATGATCGATAAAATACCAAGCATAATCGGAAATCCCCAGATTGGCGAAGTGAAGACTTTATCCAATTTCTCCGTGCGCTGAAGCTTTGAGCGGTCTTGGTACACAACGGCTTTTTTACATATTTGCTGTGACGACTGATAAATGCTTGCCACCATATTTGAACGATGATCTTTTTCTTTTGCCTGTTGCGCATAGCGCGTTAGCTGTTCCATCGCTAATGAGTTTTCAGGAGTTAACGGATTTCCCATATGCGCTGTTCCTCCTTTCTGTGTGGCTGATATCTTGCTGCTGATGCTGCTGAATCGTTTCTAAAAACGACGTGTCTCCATCAAGAACCCGTAAAGCAATCCAGCGGAGAGGAAATTGATTTCCCACAATAGAAGCAACTTGAGGTTCTAGCTCCTTTAGTGACGCTTCAATTTCTTTTGTATACTGCACCTGGTAAGGAGTAAGCTTTACTTCCCCGCGCACGACTCCTTCAATCGCATCCAGCAAATTCGTAATGCCTTTTTTATTACGTGCTGATATAGGCACAACCGGTACCCCTAACGATTCAGCGAGCTTTTTTTCGTTAATCACAATTCCTTTTTTCTTTGCTTCATCCATTAAGTTCACACAAATCACGACGTTTTCCGTCATTTCCATTACCTGCAGGGCTAGATTAAGATTTCGTTCCATCGCCGTTGCATCCACCACAACAACCGTCACGTCAGGTCTTTCAAATAAAATATAATCGCGCGCTACTTCTTCGTCTGCCGAATTTGAATAAAGTGAATACGTTCCAGGCAGATCGACGATTGTGTAGAGCTGCTCGTGATGTTCAAACGTCCCTTCTGCTTTGGCTACAGTTTTTCCCGTCCAGTTTCCCGTGTGCTGCTTAAGACCGGTTAACCCGTTAAATAACGTACTTTTTCCCGTGTTCGGATTTCCTGCTAATGCAATGCGATACTCACTCAACGTCGTCACCTACTTTTTTCACATAAATTTTTGAGCTTTCTTCTTTTCTGAGACCAATCGTTGTATGACTGACTTGATAAGCAACAGGATCTCCTAACGGGCTTTTTTGAAGCACTTTGATGATGGCTCCTGGAATAAACCCTAAATCTAACAAGCGGCGCTTTAAGGCACCTTCGATTTCAATTCGCTCTAGCTGCACCGTTTCACCTGTCGTAAATGTAGACAGCGGAGAATTTTTTACACTAGCCATCTATTTTTCACCCCTTCTTGTTTTTTATACAAGGTTATATTTTTTTCGTTAGACCAACTTTTAAGGTAAAAAAATATACTCGTTGATTTGTAATAGGCTATTCTGCTTAAGCAGAAAAGTGAACCTGTCTGCATCAATTATTTAAAAATTTTAGTTTTCACTTATAATAATACCGAAAGTTTACCACAGGAAACTTTTTTAGTCCAGGGTAAATAACTGACTTTTTTCTTCTTTTTACTGAAGGCATAAAGTGGTAAGTGCTGGTCTATTTTTTCTAATAAAAGTAAGTCAAAAAATAATTACGTAAAAAGGAATTAATAAAAGTAAAAAAATGTAAAGTTGTGCTATACTAGTGAATGAGCTTTTTTGGAAAATAAAGTATGTATTAGTTTTAAAACCTACAAAAATCACTTTAGGGGGCTTTTATGAAAAGGTTCAAAAGGGTTAGCGCAGTTGTTTTAGGTTTTGCTTTGTTATTTTCACCGCTTGCTCCGCAAACAGTTGCAGAAGCAAAAGTCGTGTGGGGGAATCAGGAACTGGTTAAAGGGCAAATAGGACGCGTTACCGTTTTAAAGAACACGAATCTTTACAACATAAAAAACAACAAGTTAGTAGCGGCTAGAAAAGTGACAAAAGGGCAAGTATTCCGCGTTTATTCTGAATCTAGCAAATTTGGTGGTCTGTATGGGGTATCAAAGGGTACCTATGCTCAAAAGTCATCAAGTATTAAGTATGAAAAAGCCCCTAGTGACAAAATTCAAGCCTTAGGGGTAACAGTTACGAAGAAATCTTTAGCAAGCAACATTAATTACCCTCAGGTATCTGGTCTTATCAATAAACCATTTGAAGCTAGCTATAATCGAAAGTTCTTAAATATTGCGAAAGAAGCACAAAAAGAACATAACGAGCTAAAAGAACAAGAGAAGGAAGACCGCAAAAACGGCTGGGCGCCAGGTCCTTATTCTCGTAATATGACATACTCTGTACCTTACAATCAAGATAATATTTTAAGTGTTGCTGTTACGAATGATGCGTACGCTGGCGGCGTTCACGGCAACGCTTGGATTGATACTTACAATTACGATTTGTTAAAAGCTCGACAAATTAGCTTAAAAGATATTATTAACACCAACACTAAGTTAAACAAGGTTAATAACTATATCCGGAATGAAATGATTGCGCGTAATAAAAAAGGTGCTCAGTTCTGGGTTAATGAATTTACGTCTGTAAATTTAAAAGACGATCAGTTTTACTATACAAGTAGCGGCATTGCCATTATATTTGGTGAGTATGAGTACGGCCCGTATTCTAACGGCATTCATACGTTTAAAATTCCGTCCACCATTTATAAATAAGATAGTCGTACAAAAAAACATAAAAAAAGAAGCATGCGAACCATCAGTTCACATGCTTCTTTTTCTTTTTTTCTGCAGAATAAGCGGAGCAAAAAAGAAAGGTGAGCCCTATTCCGCCTCCAACCATCATTGAATAGGAAAACGTATCTCTTAACGCTAGGCCGCCTATCATTGACAATACAAACAGAAAATAAAACAGTAATGTGTAGTTCCTCTTCACAATCTCTACTCTCCCCTTCCTCATCATTTTCCGAAAACCAAATCATCCAATACAACCACGGAAGAACTCAGGGCCGCATGCATTACGCTTCTTGTAGCAGACGAAAAACCGCTTTTCAAGGTATTTTTATAGTGTTTGAAAAAGTGAAATGGTCAGAGCTAACGTCAGCAAGGAGCCTGCGGATGTTAACATCATTATTTTTCGGTTACTCTGATTCTTTTCAGGTTTTAAAAACTCTTGAATGGCTACAAACCAGATAACAAAAGTGATTAAAGAAAGTATCCCCATAGGCATACGAGCATCTCCATTCATATATGTATTTAAATTTTCAACACATCTAATCAACAAACTTTCCGGAATAAGTTACTAAAATAAATGCTACTCTCTACTTAATATTAACATAAAATTCCATATTTTTTAATGTGTGATGTAAAAACCGCAGCATTTTAGAAAATAAGCTATTTATAAAACGCTCATTTGAACTGGAAATGAACATAAAGCTGTCTCTGGCTATTCTCCACTTTACAAATGATATACTTATTTATAGAAAAACCTCTCAGATCTCACCCAGTACTTACCCTACCGTCAGAAGAAAAAAGTGTACCTTGTTAGGAGGAAACGAAATGATTAAAAAACTAGACCATTTTGTGTTAACAGTAAAAGACGTTGAAAGAACCATTCACTTTTATACGGTTATTTTACGTATGCAGAAAGAGACGTTCGGAGAAGGAAGAGTAGCGCTTCGTTTTGGTGATCAAAAAATAAACCTACATCAAACAGGGCATGAATTTGAGCCTAAAGCAAATCACCCTCTTCCGGGTTCCGCTGATTTATGTTTTATTACAGAAGAAAAGATCGAAAGCATAATCCATCATTTACAAAAACATAATGTAGAAATTGAAGAAGGACCGGTCAGACGTACAGGTGCTGTAGGGCCTATTGTTTCTGTTTATATTAGAGATCCTGATTACAATTTGATTGAGCTGTCGAACTACGTAGATTAAGGCGACCTTCTTAAAAAAGGCTGTTTTCATAAATATTATTGCTATGTTATAGAGGCTCAAAAGAAAACTCGCAGTAGAAATTTGCGAGTTTTCTTTATTATATAAGGGACCCCGCTTCTTATAAACTGCGTCCTTACAATCTATTTAACAACCAAATTGATCGTATCTTTTTGTATTTCATACTGACCCTTTATTTCTCCAATACCAGTGATAAAAAGTGAATCACCCGTTTCCAATGGTTTATCCTGTAATACGATAAGTAATTTATTTATATTTTTCAATCCAACCGCACAATAGGCAAGGGATGGTTGTTGAATAAGGTATTCTTGGTTAATTATCCTTACTTTTATATAATTTTTATGTAATAACCTGCCTTCCAAAGGAACAATATTCATCGGATCAAAGGATAAAGCAATGATTTCTCCTTCAATGAAAAGATGGGTTCCTATCTGTGCTTCGAATTCATCAAGTTCTTTCTTCCTTGATTCAACAGCAAAATTTACTGCTTCTTCTGTTTCATGGCTTATTTGAACATCTTCAATTGCCTGTTTTCGAGGGACAATATTAAGACGTTTAATTAAATCAAATAGTGTTACATTAATATCAAAAAAACTTTCCTTCCAATCAGGTGACAATTCATCCAGCAGCAAACACATAAATAAGCCTGAACTATAACAGCTCCGCCTTATATTGGAAGTGGATTCAACTACGTCTATTAGATTTTCCCCATATTTTTTTAAAATCAAATCATTAGCAAGCGGGGATTTTTCTGAAAAAGCCTTTATTTCAACATACCAGGCAGGTCCTTCAACAGATTCAATTAAGTTTTCATATGTTAAATGCTCTTTTATTCCTTCTGTCCTTTTTTCCCTTAGGCTGATAAATTCGTTCAAATACTGCTTCTTTTTACTGATATCAGTTTCTAACAATGCATTATAAAGACTTTTCCTTTCGCGATTTCGAATTTCTACATTCTCTTTTGTTAAGGGATAGGTTATTCCCAGCGTTTCATCAGGAAAGCGTTTTTCCCCTTTTACATATTGATTTCCGTGGAATAATTCGTGAACCAATATCGAAAAAAATCCTTCATAGTCATCGTACAGTTCCATATCAGCAATAGCCGTAGGATAGCCATCAAATAGAATAAGCGTATTTCCCACAAACTGCTCGTCCCGTTTTAAAATTTCATATGATTTAGGAGGAATGTCATTATACCTAGGATGATTGAACAGGAATACACTGTTTTGGTCGTACAATGCATAGGCAACAAGTTCAAAATTTGGCCAATACCTTTCTACGTTCGTATTAGTTAAGTCCTTGGCAATTTGATTCAGAAAATGGTTCATTCTTTTCATCCCCAATTGTTAATTCCCTAAGGAAAGAGAATATTCTTTTTTAGAAAAAAGGGTTTGTTCAATTTGACTGTCCCGTTAGTTGAATAAGATTACTGTTATTATCCTAATTTTAACATAGGTTTCCTAACGTTTGGTTTACTGTCTAGGAAGAAACGAAATGATTAAAAAATTAAACCATTTTGTGTCAACGGTAAAAGACGTTGAAAAAGGAACTTATTAAAAAAAGAGAATGCACAAGGCATTCTCTTTTTAAATGGCTATATAAGGTACTACTCTTTAGACTTGCCTACCTCTACTTTTTTCGTAAACATTTTCATGTCATCATCTACCGTCACGTGAGCGGTAATCATATATTCGCCGTCTTCTTTAAACGTATAGTCCGTACTGTATACACCTTTTCCTTCGTGCGGTGCTTTTGTCATTTCTTGATTGATGTAGCCTTCTTTTTCAACTTGGAACTGTACGTCATCTGCGTTTTCTACTTTTTTATCTCCTTGCGTCACAAGGACTTTAAGCTTGACTTGTTCGTTTGCTTGAATGGATTCCGGTACTTCAATCGTTCCTTTTACTTCTTTTGAACGTGAATCATTTGCCTTTGAACAGCCTACTATAGCTATCATTAAAACAAATAATACGATGCTGAGTTTTTTCATTATGTTGTTCTCCTTTGTTATGTAAATGTGAAGTCTTCCTGCAATTTCATATTATACTCATTTATCCGGTAAAAAGAGAAAAATTGCTTATTGTCCACATAAAGTTCTTATTTCTACAGTAGCTTTTACATCTTTTCATTTCTCTAATCGTCATTTCCTTCACAAAAAAGCTGAAGAAGCGTATTGCCTTCTCCAGCTTTACCTTTATCTCTGCGGTTCTTCTAGGGTATAAGCAGACAGTGCGTTTTCGACCCATCGTACAAAATCTTTGCTTGCTCCCCAGTCAATATTTAATACTCCTTCTGCGCTTCCTGAAGGAATACACTTAACTTTGTTTGGACCCGACACATTTTCTAGAATAATGGTTAGTGATCCTCTGCCGCCGGTGCGGAAAAAATAGCGTTCAAACACAAGTGTGCACAGCTGCTTGCCGTCTCCAAGGTCATAATATTCTTTGTATAGTAAGTCACTTTCCGAATTATTTGCGTTCACAAGCTTTTTTGCTCCATCAAAAGGAAGCAGCGTCGTTTTAAATTCAATTACCTTTCCCATCACTCAAGCCCCTTTCTATCGCAACAGATACCTACTACTTCTCTTTTTCCCTCTAAAAAACCTGCCGCTTCTCTTTATGTACAATATGGTACAATAGAAAAGAAAAAGAATTGTTTGAACGGAAAAAGGAGCATACAACCTCTATGAATACACGAGATCAACTTATCCAAAATGTGGTTTCCACGATGCGAAACCAAACGAAAAAAATGCAGCTGTCGGTTATCCCCACTTTAAAATCATATATTCCTTTAAATGAATTTTTAGCGCTTCGCCTGCTGTATAAAGAAGGCAATCATATCGTTTCTGAGATTGCCGAGCATATGCATATCTCAAACAGCAGCATGACGTGCGTCAGCGACCGTCTCATGGAAAGAGAATTTGTCACGCGCGTACGCAGTCAAAAAGACCGCCGCGTTGTCTACTTATCGATTACGGGTAAAGGAAAAGCGTTTGCAGAAGAAATGGAAAAAGTGCTCACCAAAGAATACGGTGAAAAGCTTAGCCATTTTACGGATGAAGAATTACAGACGTTTCTTCGCTTGTTAAATAAAATGGATATTTAATAAAAAACCAGATGCCCGCTAAGCAGGCCTCTGGTTTTTATTTGTGTTAGTTGTCATTTACCTTCAAATTAAAGGCGTCTGAAGTTAAGTCTTTTGACCAGTCTTTTTCGTGTTCACTTACATACGGAATAAATCGAAGCATAGTGACGTCCTTATCATTTCGGTACTCTCCGTCCATCTCTATCACTGTGTCTGTTCCTCCTCCACTGCCGCTTTCAGAAAGATTTCTTCCATTTTGATCTTTTATGTCTACACCAACATCCGTTCCGCCTCGGATGCTTCCGTTTGATGATGTAAACGTATAGTGCATTTTAATCGAAACAGGCGATACGCGAACTTCTTTAATAGACAATACGCCTTCTATTCCCTTTTCGCTAATCGGAATTTCCTTGTTTAACGGATACACTTTAGTATCAGCAATAATTTTTGAGCCGTTTACGCTGGTGTGTACGGTCCAATTCCCTTTAATTTCTCCGTACGAATCCCGGTAGTTCCCGCTTTTCGTCTGACCAGGATTCTTTTCAAATTCGAGGCTTGTGAACTGCGCGCTGATTTGATAGTTTTTGTTTGGATCAATATGATCTAGCACGCTGTAGCCTTCCACATCGATTTTCCCGTCTCCGTTCGTGTCCGCTTGCGTTAGTTTTAAAGCGTACAGATAGTCCCAGCTTCCGTCTTTGTTTTTGATTGGTTCCTCTCTAATACTTGAAGCAGAATCAAAAAACGACATATTACCAATTTTCACGCGCAGCTCTCCCGGTCGAATTGGGGTGTTTCGGTTAAGACCTAGTGCCGTTCTTCTAAATTCATCTGCGCTAATGGTTAACCCAAGCAGCACCTGTCCGTCATCAAGCATCATTTCATTTACTTTTACTTGAATGCCTTGGTCCGTTGCCGTTTCATTTACCGCTTTTTTATAGCTGCTCAAACTGCCTTCAGGCTTGTTCATAAGCAGCTCAATTTGCTGACCAAGCTGCTGACTAATTCGCATAGCCGATGCCCATACCGTTTCGTTTTTCATCATCACAGGTGTTACAGCAAGCAACAGCACCGCAGCGGCAATCAGCGGACGCGCTTTTTTCCGCGCGGGCTTTATTTCACGTTTTAAGCGCTTTTTCATTCGTTTTTTCTCGCTTGCCGTTAGGTCGATTTCTTCATATTCATCAAAGTCTACAGAAGATCCGTTTAATAAGTCATATTGATTTTTCATATCTGCCCCTCCTTATTTCTTATTTAAAAATCGCTTTTAACTTTTTTCGTCCGCGCGACAGCCGGTTATATAAATTGCTGATGGTGGTCTCTTGTTTTTTCGCAATTTGCTTCAGCTCGACTTCTTGTAAGTAATACGCTTTAAACAGCTCGCGGTCTCCTTCACTTAAGTGACCTAAAAGTTCTTCCAAGTCGTCCCTTTGAACGTTATGAACTCCTGGTGTTTCACCAAACTCCGCTTCACCAAGCGCTTCGTGCTGCGTTTTTATGTATTTGCGCTGATAGTCAATGGCTTTATACTTCGCAACAGCCGCAACCCAGTTTTTAAACGTATTTTTCTCCGAATCAAAGCGGTGAATATGATGCCACACCGCTAACAATACGTCGTTTACACACTCTTCTTCATAACCTTTCAGCGTGCCTAGATGCTTACGTACAATGGCCGTAATTAACCCTCCGTACTGATCGATTAACAGCTCTAATCCTTTTTCTTTTTTCCGTGTTATACACACAACAATCCAGTCATCTTCCATGACATTGCTCCTTTCCGCTTGCTTTTACATCTATTAATACGGATTCTTTTTACAAAACCTATCAATCTTCCTACATTAAATTAAAAATAAGCTTGTTCAGTATTTCTCTCGCTGGTAAAATAAGCTAAAACCTTTGAAGGAGGCCGCTATGATTACCTATCCTTTTCTGACATCCAACCCAACTATCGGCGTAACCGCACCTTCTTCTGGTGTACCTCAAGCTCTTCATTCCATGTTTTCTTTATCGTGTGAACGAATGAAAGAAAAAGGCTTTTCTGTTATACCGGGTGAAACCGTTTGGACGCAGCATAAAGCAAAATCTGCTTCTCCTAAAAAACGTGCAAACGAGCTTCAAGGCATGATTGCTGATGAAAACGTTGATATCATTATTCCGCCTTGGGGAGGCGAGCTGCTCATTGAAATACTTGAACATCTTGACTTTACAAAATGGAAAACAAAATGGGTGCTTGGCTATTCTGACACCAGCGTTCTTTTGCTGGCTATTACACTTAATACCGGGATTGCAACGGCTCATGGAACCAACTTTGTGGATTTACGCGGAGAATACTGGGATCCAACGACTGCGATGTGGCAACAGGTGCTGACGACCAAAGAAGGCGAAAGCGTAGCTCAAGTTTCTTCTGATTCCTATCAAACAGAATGGCAGCACGATAACCCGTCACCATGCGTGTTTCATTTAACGGAACAAACGGCTTGGAAACATACAGAGTCAAGCGACGTTCATATCGAAGGGCGCCTGCTCGGGGGATGTATAGACGTAATCAGACACTTAGCCGGCACTTCTTTTGGAGACGTCAAAGCTTTTCGAGAAAAACATATTCCTTCAGAACCGGTCATTTGGTATTTTGACAACTGTGAACTGACGACTGTAGACCTTCGCCGTTCGCTTCTTCAGCTTAAGCTAGCGGGCTGGTTTGATAACTGCTCGGGCATTTTATTCGGTAGAAGCAGCGCTAATGAGCCCGTTGATTTCTACACTGCTGAAGATGTGTATCATGATCTTGCCTCCGACTTACATATTCCCGTTGTCTATGACATCGACTGCGGCCACCTCCCTCCTCAGCTCACGCTTATTAACGGCGCGTATGCGAGTGTTAACGTAGAGAGAGATAAGGGCACAGTTGTTCAATACTTTACGTAAAAAAAGAGGCTTGTATATAAGTAGTTTATTTAATTGAAGAAAAATTCGAACGAACTTGATTCCTGATGGAGAATCCAATTCGTTCGGATTTTTTTATGGATATGGTGCAAGTAGGTTTGTTTCATATATGTAGGTGCTTCTAATGGTTGATTGGAGGGCAGGACGAAGACTCCTGCGGGAAAAACGGAACAAGTGAGACCCCGCAGGAGCGTTCGCGACGAGGAGGCTCACCGGCCGCCCGCGGAAAGCGAAGTCTTGCACGGAAATCAACCGCGGTTCATTTCGTCGTTTCACAATTTTGTTTTACATATCTGTCATCAGTAATATAAACGTCCCAAACAGGAAAAAAGTTGCACCAAACCACGAGTGATAGTGCTCTTTTTGTTTTCTTTCAAACTTCCATTCTTCAAATCCTCGAATTACGTACAGGAAAAAAAAGAAAAGAAACATAAAAACGGAGGTATAGGCTGGAGGTATAACAAAGATCAGCACTAAAAACGCAGCAAGCATCACCATTTCAAGTGTGATAAACAGCGGACGCCTTCCCTTAAAGCTTCTCCAATAGCTTTTTTTCATCTTTGTATTCAGCTTCTTTCGCATGGCAAGATCCAGAAAGATATAAACGACTGCCAGAATCAGCAAATACACAAGCGCCATTTCCGTCCCTCCTTCCGACTTAAAATATCCTTATACTTCCATTTTAAAGGACTTTCCATAAATTTCAAGTCTCTAAAAAACTTTATCCAACTTATTAGTGCAAGCATTCATATATTTAAAAATCGCTAATATATTGACTAATGTACAGGTTGAATTCTCTGTATAAACTCACCTAGAGGGGGACATCAAGTTATGAGAATAAAAGAAGTGAAGCAAGGTGCACTCACAGCGCTGAAAAACCGCTGGGGATTCGCCGTACTGCTTACGTTCGTTACGTATCTAATTGCTGCCGGTATTCCAGGACTTATTGACTTTCTTGTTAACGGATTTCCAAGCGGGTCTGAAACCGAATACTCACAGTCTACCTTAGCTAATATTGTATCCCTGCTGCTCGTACCGCTCTTTTTTTCTTACTACTGGGTACTGCTGCGTTTAGTAAGAGGAGAAAACGTCTGCGTTAAAAGTGTGTTTGATTCGTTTTCATCTGCAGGCTTATACTTTAGAACACTCGGACTTTACTTGCTAACGATTATTTATACCGTGCTATGGAGCATTTTATTAATCATTCCTGGCATCATCAAAAGTCTTGCCTATTCACAGGCTTACTACGTATTCCGCGATAACCCAGATTATTCGGTGAACCAGTCTATTACTGAAAGCAGACGGTTAATGAACGGCTACAAGTGGACCTACTTTTTACTCCTTTTAAGCTTTATCGGCTGGGGAATTTTAAGTATGATCACGCTTGGCATCGGGTTATTATGGCTCGTTCCGTATGTAACGACTTCGCTTGGCGTATTTTATGAAAAGCTAAAAGCAAATGAAACAGAAGTTGCTGAATAGAAGAAAAACCGTATTCGAGTTGCGAATACGGTTTTTTTATGGATAGCTTTACGCTGCCTGATCTCCTCCATCAGAGGGCTTTAACTTTTGATTCTTCGCTTTTTTATTCACTAAATAAATACTGATAATAATAAGCACTAGCCCTACAAGAAGTGACGATGTAAAAGGTTCGTCTAAAAAGAGCGTGCCAATGACAATTGAAATAATGGGAACAAGAAAATTAAAGGACGCCACTTTGCTGGCCTCTCCTTTACTGATCAAATAAAAATAAATGAGCCACGCAACGGCAACAGAAAACAGTGCTAAAAATAAAAGCAGCAGTATAGATGATGAATTCCACACTATATGAGACCATCCTTCCACTCCGCTGCCGGTCGCTGTCATAACGACTCCGCCGACAAGACTTTGAATGGTAATAAGCCAAATGCCATCTACACTGTCACTAATACGTTTGATATAGACAGTTCCAATCGCCCAGCTCAGTGCCGTAAGCACAGCAAGAATAATTCCAACGGCTGAAGCATTAGCAGATAATTCTCCCATGCTGATGGTAGCTACACACCTACAAAACCAAGAAGCAAGCCACCTATCTTCACAGCGTTCATGCTTTCTCCAATCCACATCCATGCAATGATGCCGATGAGCACCGGCTGCAAATAGACAATCACGCTGAAGACCCCTGCTGGCATAAACATAAGTCCAATCGTTTGCAGACCGTAGAATAAGATTGAATTAAATAGACCTGACACCATATATTTACGCCAGTTCTGCTTCCAGTGAAGCTGTTTAGCTCTTGGCAGTGCGACTGCTAATAAGATGATTCCCGCACTTAATGACCGCAGTCCAGATAACAAAATAGGCGATGAATAGCCAAGCGCAAGCTTCGACATCGGCCATGTTAATCCCCAAATCAGTACAAGAGCAGCTAAAAGAATCCCATTAATAAAAGATGATGACTGTTTCATACAACAACCACTCCTACATATATGAATGTAAATGATTCACGCGTTCATTCCTCCTTGTATACTACGCTTCTTTTTCACTCGCTTCAACTGGATGCTTTTGATGTAATTTATGTATAGCAGTTATAGTAACTGAGTTTCTTTTATGACAGCGTATCTTTCTTCTCTATGTGCTCATTTAGAAAAAAATAAAGTGTATCGCTAGTGGCGATATCACTTTTTACCTATAGCTTTTATACATCCTAAAAGCCTTGAAGCCATTCAGCTGCTGGGTTTCTGCTCCCCTTTTTCATTTAGCTGACATATTTTCTAATAAATCTATGAATCTCCTAAACATTTCTACCTAGATGAATTGTCAGAATTATTACAGAGAAGGTGACAATTCTACTTATATCGCCCTTTAATATTAAAACTATGTTACAAAATGTCGTAATTTGGAATTAGATGTTTACTTTTCCTGTCAGGATTGATAGACTCACAGTTGTGAATAAAACAAGTTATGGAAAGGGAGAAAGAACATGCTAAAGAAAGCAAATCGTACAGTTATGAATATGGGGTTAGCAGCATTACTTGTTCCCGCTGCCCTAACATTTAGCACAACTTCAGCAAGTGCAAATGACGGAGGCGCTGCACCAGCACCCGTACAAGAAAAGGTAACGCCAAGCGTACCTCAACAACAAGCAACTACTACTAATCAAAAAGTCATCGTAAACGTGAGTGCGTTAAATATTCGTCAAGGAGCTAGCTTTTCATCTCCAGTTGTTGGAACGGCAACACAAGGCCAAGAGTTTGCTATTTTAAAAGAAGCAAACGGCTTAGTTGAAATTGCACCAAACAAATGGATTTCAAAAAGCTCAAGCTACGTAACAATTGCATCAGGTAAACCAAGCGCAAGCCAAGTAAAAGGTGTAAGCACATCAACTCCTTCTACTTCTACAGCATCTGCATCTACATCTGCAGCAAAAGAAACTAGCACACCAGCACCTGCTCCAACAACAAGCACGGCTTCTGGAAGCACAGTAAATGTTGCACGTAGTTTAGTAGGATCACCTTACCAATGGGCAGGAAACACACCAAGCGGATTTGACTGCTCAGGCTTTATCGCATACGTGTTCAACCATAGCGGTCACAGCATTTCACGTACAAGCGTAGCCAACTACTGGAACATGGCGACAAAAATTTCGTCTCCACAACCAGGCGATCTAGTATTCTTCCAAAACACATACACAAGCGGCCCATCTCACATGGGAATCTACATCGGAAACGGCCAAATGATTCATGCTGGTTCACACGGTGTAGCAGTAGCTGACCTAGATGTTTCTTACTATCAAGATCATTTCTTAGGATACGGACGCTTCTAAGAAAAAAATGCCCTCCAATCGTTAGATACGTTCTAACGATTGGAGGGCATTTACTTTTTATCGCTGCGCGACAGAAAGAGCCTTTTCAATACGCGTTTGAAATTTATTTTTCCAGTCTTCCGCAAGTTCAGAAACTTCTAACGCCCGCTTCATCCCTTCTACATCTTTTGAATGATGGAAATATAAATCAAGCGTGAACCAAACGGATACTTGATCTGGATGAGCTTGAATTAATTTCACTTCCGCGTCTTTCGTAATTGTGCCTTCTTTCAGCACGCGGCAAAGGTAGCCGGTATAGCTTGTCTCAATCATTCGTTTTAAAAGACCTTTAACGCCCGTTCTCTTTGTAATCGTGTCGCATGGATTTCGACCTTGCGTCACTTGAATAACAGCGTCCCCCACTTGATAAACGTCTCCAATGCATACGTCTTTTTCAACCATGCCCGCTAAGACAAGATTTTCTCCAAACGCAGACATCGGCAGCTCCGTATCAAATTCTTCGTTCCATTTTTTATAGTGCTCATACGGATACACGCACACCGCACGATCCGGTCCGCCGTGATACTTTAAGTTCGCTACGCCGTCGCCTTGAAACCCTTCTTTTGCTAAAAAGGTCTCGTCTACTTGCTTTTTGCATATACCTGTCCGCATTTCTTTGTCAGAGCCGTATGCCATTTGTTCAGGCATGCCGGTTGCTAAATGAATCAGCTTTCTCTCGGGTGTTGTCATTATGTTTACACCTCTTTTATCATTTTTACTAGTTTACCACATTTATAGAGCGTTTTATTTACTGGATGTACTTATGAGCTGTCTCAGCGGCTTCCACTTAAGTCCTAATGCATAATTAATAGCGGTAGCTGCAACAAATCCAAGCAGCACTCCTGAAACGGTCGGCATAAATAAAGATGGAAACACCGCTACGCACGCCAGTGTTACCAAAAAATTTCCGGTATACGACCATTTCGGATGCTTTGAAAAAAAGGTTTGAATACTATTCATTTCTAACTCCTTTATATAACTACTTTGTCATTCCTCATGAATATCCTACCATTAAAAAGGAAATATTTCTCTCAAACGACGTATTATAGGTCGTTTTGTCTCTTTTTTACTTCTCATGCTGTAATTCCAAGAACCGGAAGTATCATAAATTTTTAAAAATATTTCACAATTATATTAAAAATATCTTCATTTCCCCTTTTTCTTTTGTTCAAAATGATTTAAGATAGTAGAGGCTGTCGAAATATAAGTTATTATGTCAGTTCTGCATGTTTTTTTACATATTAGCACATAGTAAATATTATTTTACACTTACGTCATTTTTTACAATGGCCTAAAAAATTTTGCCCATTTTTAACAAAATTGGCGTAGAAGTTCCGTTTTTGTATAAAATAGAGGCCGATTTGCATAGTCATTTCTATGCACGTCCCTCTTTTATAAATATAGAATACATGTAAGGAGAAAAGTAAATGTCAATTTTAATGGGAATTATCGGGATTGTAATTATCTTAGCAGTTGCATTCCTCATGTCAAACGACAGGAAACTTATCAACTATAAAGGCATCGCAGTTATGCTTGTCATCCAGCTTGCTATCTCTGCTTTTATGATGAATACATCGATTGGTCGCAAGGTGCTTGACTTTATCACAAGTGTATTTACAAAGATCTTATCATTTGGTAACGACGGAATTTCGTTCGTGTTTGGAGATCTTGCAGGAAAAGGCATTTTCTTTATCCAAACGTTAGTTATGATTGTATTCGTTTCAGCATTATTAAGTATTTTAAACTACTCTCGTATTTTACCCTTTGGGATCAAATATATCGGAGGACTTGTTTCAAAAATTACCGGACTTCCCCAAATTGAAAGCTTCACAGCCGTGAACGCGATGATTTTTGGTGATACAACGGCATTAATTGCGGTAAAAAACCACATCGGAGGTTTAACGCCAAACCGTTTATTTATCGTTACAACAACATCTTTAGTATCCGTTTCTTGTTCGATTCTAGGCGCATACATGCAGATGATCCCGGCTGAATACGTATTAATTGCCCTTCCGCTAAACGTATTCTCTGGTTTAATCGTTTCTTCTATCGTTGCACCAGTAAAAGTAGAAGATGAAAATGAAGTCGATATCAAAGCGCCTGCTAAACAAGGCACGCTGTTTGAAGCAATCGGTGACGGAGCCCTAGACGGCGGACGCGTTGCGTTAATCGTAGCAGCTATGCTTGTTACATACGTTGGTCTTTTAGCATTAGTGAACTACGTATTAAACGGTGTCATCGGATTAACGGTTCAAGACATTTTAGGCTATATCTTCTACCCAATTGCCTTTATCATGGGTATCCCGGCAGACGAACTGATGAGAGCCGGCGGCGTAATGGGAACAAAAGTAGTAGCAAACGAATTCGTTGCCATGCTTGACTTCCAAAAAATGATGCCTCACCTTTCTGAAAAAACGATTGGTATCGTATCAGCTTACTTAATCTCATTTGCAAACTTCAGCTCAATCGGTATCGTTCTTGGTACGATCCAAGCAATCAACGGCGAA
Source organism: Priestia megaterium (assembly GCF_009497655.1). Lineage (NCBI taxonomy): Bacteria > Bacillati > Bacillota > Bacilli > Caryophanales > Bacillaceae > Priestia > Priestia megaterium. Next base: position 3,402,951 of record NZ_CP023317.1, read on the forward strand.
CAAGCTTCACGCGTTGCAAAGTTTGGTTTGAAAATGCTGTTAGTCGCTACAATGGGATCGATTTTAACAGGTATTATGGTTGGATTGTTTATTTAATGAAAAAGCACTCACTTGTGGTGAGTGCTTTTTTAGCTTTTCTATCTGTTTTTAATTCATATCAACAATAGAAGTAACGCGGTAGTTATCATTATAGCTGACGTTTACTACGTATTGCTTCGATTCGCCTTCTTTCACCTTTCCCGTTACCTCTATATACTCAAAACCACGGTCCGCAAAATCTGCTTTTTCCACCACTAAGTCTTTATGTCTTTTTTCTTTAAAGTATGTAATGGCTGCCTGCTCTGCCTTATGGAACATTTGATCATTTTGTTTTTGCTCCATTTGTTTTTCTCTAGAATGATCTATGTAAATCCCTCCTCCTAAGAGTAGGAGTATAAGAACTGAACAAAAAATGAGAGCTTTTTTCATTATTTTTCTCCTTCTTTATATGGTTACAGACTGCATTCTCAATATCCATATAAGAGATTTTCACCTTTTACGGAGATTTTGAAGTAAGCTGAATTGCGATTGGGGCATTTCCTACTTCCCTTATCTAGACATTCATTGGATTAATACACTTTATCAAGATTTATCTCTTCCAAGCTAATCACTCTTTTCTAATTGCCTATTATTAAATTATCACACATAAGAGTAAATAAAGGTTAGAATTTAATTATCCTATTTATCATTTTGCAAACCTTATCATACATCATAATTTTAAAAACTGAAATAGCTAATAATGTGATTTTTCGGTGAGTTTTGTTTCTATTTTTTATGAATCACCCTGTTTTTTTCTAAAGGTCACTGTAGACACTGGTAGTCTACGTATCGTTTAAACCTTAATGAATACGGTCTTTGGGATTTAAAAATAAAGACTAGTATTAGCTGGGGCACTATTTCGTTGGTAATAGTTTGCATAGAGGGTTTTAAAAAAAGATAATTATGTTTGAGGGGGAACTGATGAATAAATTACATGGTAAATTATACAGTAAGTAATGATACGAAAAGAAAAATTGAAAAAGTTAAGTATTATGGACTCAGATATATTTCGAGTGCAAATGATCGTACAAGGAATGTAATTCAAATTGTTCAATTTCACTAACAAGGCAACCAAATATATAGCTGCCTTGTTTAACTCCATATCTTCAAAAATATAAAATCACTATTTGTCTTTTAAAAAGCTTTACACCTTTATACGTCTAAAACGTCGTTTTTATCCTTAGGTTGCTTGAAAGGTTTGTTAAATATACTGAGATACATTGCTACTGTGCTAATGGAAATTATTAATATTATTGAGATAATTACAGATGTATCTAATAATAAAATAAACCCTAATCCTGCTATGGAAGTAATAGTTGAAAGTATTGTCCATGTTGAAAATGTTTCTTTCATACTTAACCCGAAATATTCTTTAATCATCCAAAATCCTGCATCATTAACATGTGAGCATATTGAGCTTCCCGCTCCAGTTGCAAGAGTTACTAAGGCTAAATTAGCATCGTATTGAGACAGCATTGGAATAACTAATCCTGCAGTGGATATAGCGGCAACTGTGGCTGATCCTAAAGAGATACGTAATAATGCAGCAACTACCCAAGCAAGTATGATAGGTGACATTGAAGTTCCTTTAAACAATTCTGCTACATAATCTCCTACACCACCATCAATTAGTACTTGCTTGAAGGCACCCCCGCCTCCAATAATTAATAGCATCATACCAATTGCAGCAATTGATGATGCACAGGAGTTCATAACTTCTTTTATAGGAGTATTTCTTGCTATTCCCATTGTATAAAATGCAAGAATTAAAGATATCAACATTGCAGATGAAGGGTTTCCTATAAGACGAATTATTTCAATCGTTGTATCATCTTCAAATCCTACTGATTTTTGAATCATATCAAGAATTGTAGATATAGACATTAATAAAACAGGAAACATTGCAGTTAATACGCTTATGCCGAAACCTGGTGTTTCGTTAAGTTTGAACGTTTTTTGTTCACCTAAAGAAGCTATATTACCCGTCTTCTTGAATGCATCAGGTACGATTTTTTTAGCCATCTTAGTATATAGAGGACCTGCTATAATGACGGTTGGTATTGCAACAATAATACCGTAGAGTAAAACTAATCCAATGTCAGCACCATACTCACCAGCTATGACTGTTGGTCCTGGGTGTGGGGGAAGGAAACTATGAGTTGCTAATAAAGCTGCAGCCATAGGAATACCTAAGTGCAAGATAGAGGCTCTTAATTCTTTCGCAATCGAAAATACAATTGGGATTAATAAAACTAATCCTACTTCAAAAAATAAAGCTATACCTACAATAAACGAAGCAACTACAACAGCCCACTGAATTCTTTTTTCTCCAAATTTGTTAATTAGAGTCATGGCGATACGCTGAGCTCCCCCTGCGTCAGCAATTAATCTACCAAGCATTGCACCAAGTCCAAATATTAAAGCTATATGACCAAGTGTACCTCCTAATCCAGCTTCAATGGATGTGACAACCTTTTCCATAGGCATTCCAAGTGCTAAAGATACAACAAAAGATACAATTATCAATGAAACAAATGTATTTAATTTAAATCCAGTAATCAAAATTAGCAACAGAATAATCCCAATCGCTACTATAAACAATGGCATGATATACCTCCAAAAAATAATTAAAATATTTTTACTTGCTCCACTTATTGAAACACTAATTTTATATTTTAATTAGTAAGTAACTCTAGGACGCTTATGCTATTTTGTTTACTAGTCATAAAGTACAACTATTTGAAAAAACGCCCTTTAGTAAACGCTTTCAATTAAAGTCATAAATATTTTAAAATTAATATTAATAGGTTAATTCTGTACTAATGTTTTTTCTTTGTCTAATGCTTCTACGCCTGCTTTTAGAACCTCAATAATTCGATCTGTGTCATAGATATTTCCACGCCATGTTCCTCCACTGACTGATTGAAGCGCAGCCCACAAACGAGTATCATCTGGAAGACCCGGATCCGGTTTTAGCTCTGGATGAAGGTCACGTTCTTGCAAGACTTTAGTTGCTTTTTCTAAAGAAAGTCTTGTATTCTCAGTTCCAACAAAATTAACTGAACCCACTAATTGATTACGGTCAATAATGATTTCAATTATGTCTCCATCACGTAATCTTCCAATTGGTCCCCCAGCTAATGCCTCAGGTCCAATATGTCCGATACAGGCACCAGTAGAAACACCAGAGAAACGCGCGTCTGTAATTAAGGAAACATGTTTTCCAAAAGACAAATGTTTTAAGGCCGATGTTAATTGATATGTTTCCTCCATTCCGGTTCCTGAAGGACCACCGCCCATAACTACCATTATATCTCCTGCTTCTATGCCTCCTGTTTTAATCGATTTTATGGCTGCTTTTTCTGAAGTAAAGACCTTTGCTTTTCCTCTATGTCGATATACCCCGTCTTCTCCTACCACAGATGGATCAATAGAAGTTGATTTAATTACTGATCCTTCAGGGGCGATATTTCCTTTCGGGAATGTAACTGTGGAAGTTAGACCTTTTTCTTTTGCTTTGGCTGGATCCATAATAATATCATCAGGATTGATTCCATCAGCCTCTAACGATTGTTTTTTCATCATTGCACGTCTTTCTGATTTTTCCCACCAATCTAGGTTTGAACCAAGAGTTTCTCCAGTAACTGTTAGCACATCTTCATGCAAGACACCTAATTTTCTCAAATGAAGCATTACCTCCGGTACTCCACCTGCTAAGAATACCTTAACAGTTGTATGACCTACAGGACCATTTGGTAGTACATCGACTAAACGAGGAACTTTTTTATTGATTCTAGTCCAATCTTCAACGCTAGGTATCTTACAATTAGCTGCATGAGCAATTGCTGGAATATGAAGTAATAAATTTGTTGAACCCCCGAAAGCTGCATGAATTACCATAGCATTCTCTATAGCTTTATCTGTAATTATATCTTTGGTGGAAATCTTTTTCTTCTCCATTTCTAAAGCCGCACGTGCTGATTGCTTAGCCATCTCCATCCATACTGACTGGCCTGAAGGTGCTAGTGCCGAGTGGGGTAAAGCCATTCCAATTGCTTCTGCAACAACTTGAGAGGTACCAGCTGTCCCAAGAAATTGACATCCTCCTCCCGGTGTAGCACAAGCACGACATCCGAGATCAGCAGCTTCTTGCAAAGTAATTTCGTTATTTGCGTATCTTGCCCCAATTGTTTGAATCTTGCCTGCATCTTCTCCATTTGTAGGTGGAAGAGTAACACCTCCAGGAACAATGATAGTTGGCAAGTCATGCATTGATGCCAGAGCTACCATCATTGCTGGAAGACCTTTATCACATGTAGCTACTCCGATAATTGCTCTGCGAGTAGGCAATGAACGAATTAATCTTCGATAAACTATAGCCGCATCATTTCGAAAAGGCAGTGAGTCAAACATACCAGTAGTTCCTTGGGAGCGACCATCACATGGATCACTTACGAAACCTGCAAAGGGCACGCCACCTTGTCTACTAATCTCTTGGGCTGATGCCTTCATTAATAAACCTATTTCCCAGTGCCCAGTATGATAGCCTAATGCAATTGGAGTACCATCATGATTCCTGATTCCACCTTGAGTACCGAGAATTAGAACTTGTTTTCCCAGTAGATTTGAAGGTGCCCAGCCCATACCAACATTTTGGGATAATCCAAAAAGGTCACCACTTGGTGAGTCTAACAACATTTCGGGTGTAAGTGGGAGTGAACCATCTGCTCCCTTCGAATGAGTTTGAATTTTATAAAGAGATACATCCTCTTCGCCAAATATGGATTGCAATGACATATGTATTCCTCCGTTAATAAGATTTTTTATAAAAAAAGACATATTTTTATGTTGCTCATACTATTTTCTATTAATTGGAGAATATAGGTTCCTCGAAAACAACATCTTTCATTAATAATTTATGAAATTTTTTTCTGTCCCTAGTGCCTGGCCTAGTATTTGTTCTACTTGTTCCTTCTTTCTTTCACTAAGTTCACGAGCTGGAGCTATCATGTTTGTAGAAACTTTTATCCCTCTTAAGGAAAGAGCTTCTTTAATCACACTTACAAAAGGCTTATCTATTTGATATAAGGATAATAAACTTGATAACAGACGATGAGCTTCAATTGCGCGGGCATAGTCTTTTTCCATAAAAGATTGATAAATATTTATGGAAATCTCTGGTGCAAAATTAGCAGTACCAGGAATGGAGCCATCTCCGCCAAGAGATAACGTATTTAAAAAGTGATCATCGTATCCTGAGAAAACAGCGAAATCAGGATAGGTAGCCTTTACAGTCAAGATCATTTCCCTTGTATGAGCAACTGAATCAACAGTTTCTTTAATACCTACAATGTTGGGATAAGATTCGACTAACTTAAGAACAAGTTCCGGAGATAAATCTTGGCCTGTTAATGCTGGAAAATTATATAAAAGGGTGGGCATATTTACTTTTTCAGCAATTTGGGCAAAATGCTGAAAAAGATTATCCTCGGATAAAGGCCAATAATATGGGTTAATGACTACGATTCCATCCGCCCCTATTTCTTTGGCATGCATACTTAGTGAGATAGTCTCTTTTGTACTTGGAGTACCAGTGCCAATTAGAACTGGCAGACGTCCATTTACATATTCCACTGCAAATTCCGCTACTTTTTTCCTTAAAGAAACTGACATTTGACTGAATTCTCCACCTGATCCTAAAAAAAACAGCCCATTCACTTTAGAATCAATTAGAAAATCAATTAAATTTTTCATTCCTTTTTCATCTGAACATTCATTTTGATCTACTATTGTAGAGACAGGCGGAATTACCCCATGAAACCTTGTTATTTTTCTCATTATATTTCCATCCTTTTAAAATTTAATAAAAACAAATTTTTTAAGCTCATATAAAAACTCAACTTAATTATTTAAATATAATTTTGTTGTATTTTGGCAAAAAGATATAGGAGATTGCTATATCTTCTATTTGTTAAGAGATAACTTTCTTCTAGTAAAGGATCTCTTTAGATACGTGTAGTAGCTAGAATTGTTTCTTTTTAAATGCTTTAATTAACCTAATAAAAATTTAGTTATTATTGGCTAAGCAATATTATTATAAATCTTTGCTTAGCCTTCTTAATATCACATCGTTTATAATCATTTTATTATTCTACTCTCTCTTGAATAGGGTTTTTCACTAAAAACCAATAACAAAATGCTGCACATCCTGCAATAATACCACCGGATATGAAGGCAAGAGAGTAAGATCCAGTCTTATCTACAATTAAACCTGCTATAAAGGGTGAAAGTGCTCCTCCAAAATAACCTCCAAAGTTTTGTATAGCGCCTACAGATGCAACCATAGAAGGAGGGGCAATATCTCCGGCAAGCGCCCAAGCACTTCCTGTAATTGCGGAAATAAAACAAAGTGCCAGTGTGAATAAAGTTATTTTCATAGTAAGACTATCCACAAAAGGAACAAAAATCACCACAATAGCAGCTAATATAGCACAGATGCTAATTAGCGCACGTTTTGCCTTAACTGGAGACGTTATACCCTTATCTACTAGCTTTTTTGTAAGATACCCTCCAAAAATAGCACCAAATATTCCACCCACCCACGGGATACTTGCATAAATGCCTAGCTCTTGAAGGCTAACTCCATGCACTTCAACGAGATACAGAGGAAGAAAGACTAAGAAGATATTCCAAATCCAAATGGTACAGAAGAATCCTAAAATCATTCCCCAAACAGTTTTGTATTTAAATAACGATCTCCATTTAATCTTTGAATTTACTAGGTTTTCCTCAAAGCCAGCACCCTCTGATTGAATATATTCAAATTCTTCTTTAGAAAGTTTTCTGCTATGTTCAGGGTTTTTATAAAAAATCCAAAAAGCAATACTAAATAACACTCCTGCAATACCGGTAATATAAAATAATGACCTCCATCCAAAAGCCAACATGATTGCGACTAAAAGAGGAGGAGCAATAGCCGGACCCCATTTCGATGACGAATCCCAGAGGCCTGTTGCAAATCCTCTTTCTTTTTTTGGAAACCAGTAAGATGTTATTTTTGCACCTGTTGGCCAGCAAGGGGCTTCACCAGCCCCTAGAAGTAACCTTACAATAATAAATGAAGGTAGCTTACTGAAGAGCCCCATCATAAATGTAGCTCCACTCCACCACAAGACTGCAATTGAATATATCTTTTTTGTACCAAAACGATCAATTAGCCAACCAGCAGGAAGCTGCATTAAAGCATAAGACCATGAAAAAACTGTACCTAAAAGTCCTATATCTGTTTTTGTTAAATTTAACTCTTTCATCATTTGCGGAGCAGCAATAGATAGATTTGCCCTATCTAGGTAGTTGATAAACCCACCTATGATTAACCAGATTACAACCGTCCATCTCCAATTTTTTTTGGGTGCAGCAGAAAGCACGGGCTCTTTAGTTTCAATTTGCATTTGTTTATCTCCTAATCAATTAAAATAGATGAAAATAAAGGAAGTGATAGTTATGCACCTCCTTATCATTATTTGATTTCATACATTGATTAAAAATGGAATTACGGTTTTACAAATACGGTTTTAATAGAAGTAAAAAATTCAATTGCAGCTTGCCCTTGCTCACGAGAATGAGAGCTAGATTGTTTCATTCCTCCGAATGGTGCTTGCAATTCTACTCCAGCAGATTCCGCATTGATACGCACAAGGCCAGCATCCATCTCACTTACGAATGAAAGCATACGCCCAATTGATTTCGTAAAAATGGAAGCACTCAGTCCAAACTTTACATCATTTGCAACATCCAGTGCTTCTTCTAACGTTTCAACCTTCATAAGTGCAAGTACTGGACCGAAAATTTCCTCTTGAGCAATAGTCATTCCACTAGTCACATTTTCAAATATAGTAGGCTCCACATAAAAACCATCAGCCAGCTCTCCTTCATCTAGACGCTTACCACCATAAGCTAACGAAGCCCCTTCTTCAACACCTTTTTCTACGTAGGCGAGTACTGTGTTAAGCTGGTCTTCACTTGCACAAGGTCCCATCCAAACATCTTTTTCGAGGCCGTTCCCAACTTTTATTTCTTTCACTTTATCAATCAGCTTTTCTTTAAACTCTTCATAAATTTTACTTTGTATAATTACCCGACTCGTAGCTGTACATTTTTGGCCAGTGGAACGCAAACCTCCACTAATAGTTGCCTCTACTGCTTGTTCAATATCAGCATCGTTAGCAACGATAACTGGATTTTTCCCTCCCATCTCTAATTGATATTTTGCACCACGTTTTAGTGCACCCAAACCAACTTGTTTACCAACTGCATCGGATCCTGTAAATGTAATTCCTTTAATATCTGGATGATCAATAATGCCTTGTCCAATAACAGAACCAGAACCCGTTACCATATTAACCACACCACTTGGCAAACCTGCCTCTGCAAAACATTCCATAACTTTTGCAGCAGTAACTGCTGCTTCTCGAGCTGGCTTCAATATGATAGCGTTTCCATATATAAGCGCGGGAGCAATCTTCCAAATAGGAATAGCTACTGGAAAGTTCCAAGGTGTAATAACACCCACTACCCCAAGGGGAGCTCGAGTCGTGTACATAAATGCTTCAGAGTCTGTTGAAGGTAAAACATCTCCTATCTTTCTTAGACCCTCTCCTGCATAATAGCGTAGAATTGCAACGCCTCTTGCAGTTTCACCTTTTGCTTCTGAGAATGTTTTTCCCATCTCGCAGGTCATTGTCTTTGCTATTTCATCTAAGCGCTGCTCAAGCATATTCGCTACTTTATATAAATACTGACCACGATCGGCCCCCGATAGTTTGCTCCAAGCAATTTGAGCTTTTTTAGCAGAATTGACAGCCCTATCTAAATCTTCTTTTCCAGAGTGCTGTACATACCCCACTACTTCATGCCGGTTGGCTGGATTAATGCTGCTATCAACTCTCTTAACAGAACCAGGTACCCACTCGCCAGCAACATAATTTAAATACATTTTTTCTTCCGTTTTTATACTCATCGTATTTTCCTCCATATATCTAAATTAAAAGTTATTTAATTCTTAAATTTCTGATATTTCAAAATAGAAAAGTAGTTTAATAATTAAGTTTGAATTTATTTAATTAGACCGAAATTTTATTTGGTAACGTTACACTATTTTTTAATATACCAATACTGGGAATTTCAATTTCAATCTGATCACCCTCTAATAATGTAAAGTCATTTGGTGGTACAATACATGTGCCCGTTAATAGTACGGTCCCATCAAAAATTTCATTATCACGAGCTAAGAAGGAAACCAATTCTTCAAATTTTCTTTTTAATTGACGCGTACTAGCTGTTCCTTCTACTACAAGGTTTTCATGGCGATAAATACGACATGTAATATCAAAGTTATATGGATCTTTTACGGATTCCGCGAGAAGAATAGCTGGTCCAATAGAACAAGAGTGCTTCCACATTTTTGCCTGTGGAAGATAAAGCGGATTTTCTCCCTCAATATCACGGCAGCTCATGTCGTTTCCAATTGTATAACCAAGGATTTCGCCTTCCTGACTAATAATCAAACCGAGTTCTGGTTCAGGAATTTGCCATTTAGAGTCACTACGAATATAGACTTCCTGATTAGGTCCAACTGTGCGAGCAGCTGTAGATTTAAAGAAAATTTCTGGACGTTCTGCGTCATATACTTTGTCGTAAAATGTGGTAGCGTCTAAATTTCCATCTGTAGCTTCATAGTTTCTGGCATCTCGGCTCCGTTCGTAAGTAACTCCCGAAGCCCATACTTCTTGGGCAATAATAGGTACAAGTAGTGAAAGCTCTTCAATAGATTGTGGGATAGGCTTTGACTCAGAAATCATATTTTGAACAAAAGAAAGGGGAGAAATGTTTTGTGCGTGCGCTTGGTGGATTAGTTGCATAAACCCTTCCTGCTCGAGGGGGTAAACTATTCCCTCTGATGTAAGGGCTGCCAAAATGGGTTTTAAATCTTCACTCAAATATCGAATAATACGCATAGAAAAACCTCCATTTGTTTTATAATATAAAACCTAGTTTTTTAATATAGACAAAAGAGAAGGGACCCTCTTTATTAAATCGGTATCCCATGTCCCATCTGCTCGGATAATTCGGAAGCTGCTTGTTTCAGTTGTTGAACGAAAATACCTAACTGGATGTCATCTACTCCTGCTATAAGTGTAGAAAGGCTTATAGCAGCTATAACTTGATTGTCGTGGTTTCGAATAGGTGCTGCAATACAACGAACACCAGGTTCATTTTCCTGATTATCAACTGCATAGCCCTGACTTTGAACTTTTTTAAGTTCCTGCAAAAATTCAAATTCGTTTGTAATAGTGAATTCAGTTTGCTTAGTGTACTCATATCCAGCTAAAATTTTTTCTATTTCATCTCTTTCTTTAAAAGCTATTAGAGCTTTTCCTACTGCAGAACAGTGAAGTGGAATTCTTTTTCCTATTCGGGAATAAAGAATAACCGCCAACGGACCTTCTACTTTATCAATATATGTTCCTGCTTTACCATCTAAGATGACTAAATGTGTAGTTTGTCCTGTTTTTGTTGATAAGTCTATCAGATATTTTTTAGCTAATTGTCTAATATCTAAAGACTGAATAACATAGTTTCCTCTTTCGAAAAGTTTCATCCCTAGCCCATACTTTCCATTCTCGAGGTTTTGACTAATATAGCCACGTTGTTGAAGTGTTTTCAATAATGAATGAACAGTACTTTTATGAAGACCCATCTGATCACTTATATCTGTTATCTTTAATTCTGTTGTATGTTCATCAAAGAGGTCCAGAATACGAAGGGCGCGATCTACTGATTGAATAATAGGCATGGAGTTCCACCCTTTTGTTTTATATTATAAAACTTGTTTTTATTATTACAAACAATTTTATAATATAACTATAATGCCTATTATTCAGAAAAGTCAAATGCTTTTTTTAACTTAATCAAAATATAAAAGTCTATACCTCAAACTGAAATTAAGAGTTAGCATTTCATGAACACCTTTTAACAAAATTCTCATAGTAATTCTTAAAAGAATGTGTACAAAATAGAACAGGAACATTTAAACAAAACCTAGCATATTTCATTTCATAGAAGAATAACAGAACTCATTACTGGAATAAAACGATTGAAGCATTAATTGTAACAAAATAAAAAAGTGTAACTGACCATAGCCAATCTTTTTATGAATACGATATTACCTTATATCTCTCTTTATATTTGTCCTCAAATTTCCTAACCTGATTTTCTGTATAAAAATGTGCTACTTTATATTCCTCATTATTATAGGCTTCTGCAATTCTAAGAGGTTGTTTAACATCTTTTGGATAGTAAGTTGGCATTATTGTAGATATACGATTATAAGTCAGAATGCCTGTCTCTTTGCTTTTTTCACGATTTAATACATAAAGCCCTTTAAATATCGCTTCAAAGCGTCCAGAAGAAGTTTTAGCATATGCAAATAGTGCAATCTTCTGATTCAGCTGATACATTCTTTTCTGAAAGTAGGCTTCGTTCTCTTCTGGAATTGTATTATATTCAATAAACAGTTCTTCATTTTCAAGAAGTTGATTGTTCCACGTTTCATTAGGGAAAAATTTTAACCTTTTAATATCTGTATCTTCTTCAAACTTGTGTGGTGCTCCGCTTTTTTGAATTCCGTGAGCATAGCCAGCTCCAAACACATTGCAACAGTCTGCGACTAATCTTAAAGAAATATTATCGTCGGCATCTATATATCCTTGTTCAATATACGTATTTGGATCGTATTCCTTCTCCACATCCCATGGAATAAACCCTTTCTCCTTTGTTAGTAAATTAATTTTTTCTACTATCTGGTCAATCTTTTCGTGAATCTTTTCAAGAGATTCAGTAGCATCTATTCTGATAAATTCACAATCTAAGGCATTTACAATATCGTTTTTTCTAATTTCGTCTAATGTTTGATTTATATTATTCTTATGATGGGCTTCATCAATTTCAATGGCCAAATTAAACTGTGGAAAATACAAATCAATTAATCCGTATTCAACCTTTTGGTGTTTATTTGATCGTACTACATACTGTTGAGTATTTATTTTTATATCGTAATTATCAAGCAAATGCCAGATCCTTGTAATGATATAGTTTTCATCGTTTTTTTTATTCGTTTTCGCTAATTGTCTTTTAATATAGTCATACTTGTTCATTACTTTTCTAGATCCTCTCTTTTTCCTCTACTGTAGCACTATAAAAATGAATGCCTAAATAACCATATCCAAACGATAAAGACAGTGCAACTCTTTTGATGAACCGTCTACTGGGCCTCGCCTTTGTAATTCACCCCTCTTGTTGCTATAAGTTTCTGCTAAGTATTTTGATATACATACGTACACACTATTTTCAATATTTATATATTGGTAAAATAATTTATATATACAAAAATTAACCATCAAACATATCAAGGCTTAATTTCAGGATAATAAGTCCTTATTAATGTATATTAAGCAGTTTGATCTAATCTATTATTAAAATAAGGAAATTTAATATTGTAATATAACTATTTATATGTAAAGATTAAACATGCATTATAAATACATAATAAATGCATGTTTAATGGTACAGGAGGAAATGCACTAAAATGAAAAAATTTTTTAAGATTGGCTGTTTAGGATTTATTATTCTGATTGCACTTATTGTAGTAATTGCTGTCGTAGCATCAGGTGGAGACGATAGTGGTTCTGGATCTAGTTCTAACTCTTCAAAATCAGAAGAACAAAAAGCTCATAAAGTGGGAGACACTTTTACAGTAGATGATAAAGCGAAAGTTTCTGTAACAAAAGTAGAGGAAAGAGAACAAGTTGGAAACCAATATGCAAACAAAAAAGCTTCTGAAGGCGGTACACTTGTTGCTATTCAATGGACTGTTAAAAACATCTCTGACAAACCATTAGGTGCTTTTTCAACCCCAACAATTAACCTCGTTGATGAAAAAGGTACAAAATATGACGCTGATATTGATGCAACATCAAATTATGCAGTTGAAACTAACATTGATAACTCTAAGATTGCAAGTGATTTAAATCCGGGTATCAAAGTTACAGATGTTGACGTATTTGAGGTTTCAAAAGATAGTTATGCAAAAGGTAAATGGTACATTGAAATAAACGGAAGTAAAGTTCAAATTAAATAATACTTTTCCATACAGTAAAAGCTCACTAAACGTTCAACATTTAGTGAGCTTTATTATGTTATCTATATCCTTGAGAGAGTATATTGGGAAACGGTCTTTTTTTCTGTAGAGAATGTTGAATATTAAGGAGATATTATATACTACTTCAGACAAATGCAATTTCGAAATTATAAATAGAGTCCTTTAATATAAATAGATGCGATATTCTTGGCAATTTGATCTACAGGGTGCTCATATTCATTACGAACAATTTCCCAAAGGTACATTTCATTGGTGAAAAACCATCCTCTTGCTACTAACTCGTTATGTACATTTTTACGTGCTAATCCATTGCGCTGCGCATAGGCAATGTCTTGGGAAATTCGTTGAATAAACTTTTCCTGAATGTTTTTCCATTTCTCTGAAACGAGAGGAGAAATACAGGTTTGAAATATTCCCACCTAACACTCTGTCTGCAACTTCTTCACTAGTTGCACTTGAAAAATTTGCGTGTCTTGAATACCGGCTTTTTGGAGTTCCTGTTTAAAGGATTCTCCTTTTTTAGTTTTAATAATTAACAAATCTATACGAACTCCACTCCTCACAAAATGGGATTAATTCTGCTTTACTTACTTTCATTAATAATAGAGATATTAAGAGAAAACTCCTCAAAACTTACTTGTCCCAAGGCAAGCTTCATACTTTCAACAAATATACGTTCATTTTTAGTTAGTTCACGCTTTGCTTCCTTTTCAATCCATTCATGCTCAACGTCTAAAACATCTAACACATGCTTTTGTTTTGAAAAAGCCTCATAGTATCTTAATCCAAACTTTCTTTGGGAAACGGCATCAATATGAATGCCATCTGGATTTGCTGTTAAGCCTTTTGATGTTACAAAATAACAATTTTTTTCAGTATGGGCAACTTTAGATAATATCTGGTTTATTTGTTTATATTCTACGGCGCTTTTTCCAAATCCGACGTCTCCAAGGTAATGCCCCAACTCACCGATAATAATGGGGATATCTGGTGCATTCAATTCTTCTCTCAAATATTTAAACAATGAAAGCAGTTTATCTTCATACGTCTTATAACGTTCTCTGTAACTGTCGCTTTCTCCTTGATGCCATAGAATTCCCACTAACTCACTTGTTTCCATTGCGAATTTTGCTTCAGAAATCGCGTGTCTTGTTAATAGTCCTTCAATTGTCCACTCATCAATTGAGCTTCCTCCTTCGGCACATGGTATTACCCCAATGGACTCGCCCGGATGATCCTCTGTCCAAGCTTGGGCAAAAGAGGCTGCTGGCCCGACGCCAGATATGTGACGATCAAAATTAAGTGGTTCTGCCATTGTTTGCCATCTACCGTTTCTCAACATATGTATATGCTCATTATAAATCGGCGGTACATCCTCAATAAATCCTCTGCCTGCCATATTTGATTGTCCAATTAATAATATAGATTTCATAGAAATACCTTCTTTCTCTTCCATGTTGATCACTTTTTTCTAATTTGCTCGTGCTTATACTTATAGAATTAGTTACACTCTCATATATAGCTTAATTGATGGTTTCAAGAGCTTGTTTCAAATAATCCATTTCAGAGGTTATATCATCTATCTGTTGGTTTAACTGACTTACTTTATCAAGAGTATTCCGTGCATCCAATAAATTGATTTCTAACATCAAACGGCTTGCTTCACTCTCAAGCTTCAATCTCTTTGCAAATAATACCTCGTGCTTTTTTATAATTTCCGATTTTAAATTTTCACTATTGTTTTCTTCCATACTTCTACCTCACTAACTTGTAATAACAGTATTTTATTGAAATGTAAATTTCCCTATATAATTTAATAATTACCTACAGGGAGGTTTATAACATGGTTAAAATCCCCTTTTTCACCTACAGGAAAACCGCATTTACATAAGAGAAATAATAGGAACCAATTAAAATAAATTCCATTATTCGCTTTCCTTGGATGGCGTTCATAAGTTTTTAGTGTTGGCATTTAAATACATACTGAACGTTCAGAAGCTCCCCTAACTGTCAAAAATAAATGAATTATTCCAAAATAAGGGAAAAACGAAATCATTTTGTTTTTTTTGCAGGAAAAGAAAGCTCAGTATATAAAGATAACAGTATACATCAAAAAGTGTTGAGAAAATGTTATGATCATTTTCTATCAGCACGAGATCCATAATTCGAGAAAAGAGCTTATATTAGTCCGTGTCTTAAGTATGCCTATTATATAGAATGGGTTACTTAGTAAATAAGGGAAGGTGATTTATATGTTAGGGGAAGAAGATTTAAAAGTAAATTGTATATCAGCTGCTATAGGTTTACTAATCCAACATAATATCATCACTCACCAGGAACTGGACAAACTAACTAAAACAAATTATCACGTTTTTTATCATTTTCTCATGGATAAGCTAATTGAAGAAGAGTTTAGTAAGGATAGGGTTGTACAAACATAAGTGCTTCAACAAAAAAAGAAGCGCAAGATCCAAATCAGGAATCTCCTATTTCAAACGTAATTCGTATAGGGCTCCTTACATATTAGACATATATAATATGTAAGGGCTTTCTTGTTCAACAAAGCCTCCTATAGTTTAAATGTATTTCTTCACAGTCTATCATTTTAAAAGTCTTTTTATCAAAGGAAGCCTGCCAATATTGTTACAAAAAAGTCCTCTCCTCGTTTCAGGAAAAGAACTTATATGCAGTGAATTTTACAAGCTACTTCCAAGTCTGATCAAGTTTATCTGAATAGAAATGTAAGGCTTTTTTATAACTTAGTATTTCATTGTCATTTGTTGTATTTAGTAAGCATTTCAGTAGCAGTTCCATCGCTTTGCTATGCTCTTTTAAATTGTATAAGGTCATGGAATAAAACACTTTAATTACGTGATTATCTGGGAATAATTCCATTCCTTTTAAAAATGTCTTTTTTGATTTTTCATACTCCCCCAAGGCTCTATACGTGCTGCCCAATCCCACTATTGCCCCTTCCATATCCTTAGAAGGTAATCCTATCTTTATGGCATTTTCGTAAAAGGGCACTGCCTTTTCTTCTTCTCCTAATACGTCAAAGCTCCAAGCACATTGATAGTTATATAAAGCATTGTCTGGAAATTCCTTAACTAATTCACTTAGCAATTCGTTAGATTCTTTGTGATTTCCATTCTTTCGTAACGCTAATGCTTTATCTAGTTTGTTATTCATTATCTAAATCTCCAGCCCTTCTTTTTCCCACTATTTATCTCTTAACATCCTTCCATATCCAGAAATCCAGCGTATTTGTACACTTTATCTAGATCTATTTCTTGCTTTAACTATCCTTAATGTTTAATTTTTAAAGACTAACCCATTGTTCTGCAAAGCTTCTCTAAGTTTAGGTAAAGAAGCCGGCCCTATACCGTGAAATTGTAATATCTCTTTTTCACTAAATGTTGATAGCTGCTGCAAAGAAGTTATCCCGTTGTTTTCCAGTGCTCGTCTTGCTGGTGCTGATAGCATGGAAAGAAATCCATCTTCAGGTTTGCGTTCTTGCTCACAAGTTGGGCAGGTCGGACAACTACTGCTTTTATAATATTTGTGTCCTTTATGACAGATTCTTAGATTTCCTTTTTGGGTTTTCATTTTTAACCTCTCCTTTTCTCAAGAATTTTTTTAGCTTTTATCCCCTGCCACTTCTTCAATGGATGGTTTATGAAGGAACAAAACATCATACGTATAGTAAACTCATTATCATTAAATACTTATCAGTCTCGTTTTAGATAGTGCAGTTCCATTACAAATTATGCTAACACCTCACATGTTTGCGTTTGAAACCAATCCGTCCTCTATCTATATCCTTTTGAATGTTTTCGGAAGCAAGAAGAATACTACTTTTTTTCTTATCCTTCTTAACTTCGACTGGACCTACTGTCTTTGCAGTTTCAAGGGCCTTTTCATGAAGTGGCAAATATGAAACACCGACTGTATAGATAAAATTATTCATAGCCGATTTCGTTCGATCTGGAGAATCGTGAATCGTATTTTTCACTTGATTAAGCATATCAGCAATCTTGCTTGTGCTAAATTCATCGTCAGGACGATTACCCAAAAGCCAGCAGTAGCAACTCCAACCTGCCGACATTTTAAGTTCTTCACCGCTTGCCACCCATCTATCAGCAACAGCTTGCGCAAAATCGGTTTCTGACAAAGTTACTGCAACTACATAATCGGATAGCATGTAGAAATACGCTTTATCAATCCAACGCTCAAAATCCTCCGCAGTCATCTCTGTTGGGTCTGCAATGATACCAGCAAAATACATAGCATCATAATTGCCAGACGCATAAAGCTGCTCGGCCAAAGCCTGATTTTTCTTGATTTTCTTTGCAATCGGCTTCATTTTTCCTGTTGCTACTCCAAAAAGTGGATCGTGTGCACCATTGTTTATGTAAGTCTTTTTAATTCGTTCCGTACCAAGCGCTTCAAGTTCTTTCATAACCATTTCAAAATCCATCTTTCTATACCCTCCTTCTTCTCCGTTCATAATCTACTCTTTATTTCCGCCAAAAAGTTGAACAGTCTTTCTTATCTAACATATTAAACTCGATTATTTTCTTAAGTAATTCATAGTTTACTGGCTCAGTCCATAAAATTCGAAACAGACCTTTGGTAGCGCTGTATCCAGCCTGGGTGATGTCATGATTAAAGTGCGCCATGCCTGTTTCTTCAGGTGAAACGCTCAAATGATGTTTCGCTGAGGCAAAGCCGATGATAAATGTTCCATGATCAGTAAACATTGGAGTATTCCATTTAATTTGTGGTTCCAAATTCGGGAAAGTATTAGCAATCCAAGCCAAAACCTCCTCTGTTCGGTGACGGTGGTCAGGGCTATCTATACGCGCTAAATATTCTGCAAAAACTTCCATAGTATCTTCTCCTCAAATAAATTTTTTTAATCTACTCTACTTTTATACAAATCAAACATCAATCGTTCATTTAACCTTATTTCATTTTTAACTCAAATACATTAACGATTTATATTAGCGATGTTTTAAATAAAATGTACTAATCATTTAATCCTTTTCCATTAAGAATGTTCGGAATGCATTTTTCAACCCTTGATGCTCGAGTCTTAGATTGTTTGGCCGCAGAAAAATGAAGAATATATGCTCTTTGCCGTCCTGGAGTCAATGTAGTAAAAGCATCTTTTAGAGCAGGTATTTCATCAAATTTATGCTGTAGCTCATCAGGAATAATGAGTTCTTCAGGCTTTTTAGCTTTGACTTTTAATCCGGCTTTTTCCACCTCAAGGGCCTCATAAATATAAGCTTTTAAGATAGCTTCCTTTTCAGCTATTTCTTGCACATCGGTAAAGCGAATTTGTCGCGCCCCTTGTACATTCTCCGTTTGTTGAATTAGAATACCATGAGAATCTTGTAACAGAGAACCTTTAGGAAATAGTAGCGCACAGTATTCTTTGAATCCATGTATTAAAACAATGTTTTTTTTATCAAACGTATAACAAGGGTTCATCCACTTAAAATCTTCGGTCAACTCACAATCAAGAACAATCTTTCTCAACGTCTCATATTCTTCTTTCCACTTTTTAGCTTTAGTTAAAAATTCATCAACCTTAGGATTCATTTTGCTATTTGTCATCAAGGAACACCCCTATTCAATTTTTTAATCTGTGGCTCTAGCAATGATATAGTCAGCCGTCAATTCATTTAATGGTGTTACTATTCTTCAAATGTAGGAAATGCCCTTCTTCAATTGACTTGATAGTTATTAAAATTATAAATATTTCAAGCAGGAAGTTAGGATTTATTTTATCTTGAATATGGTCTTTCTATGATCCTGCTTTATACGTTTCAAGCGCAGCTCTATTTTTCTATCTAACATTTTATGTGCGGTTTGGAAAGTTACACATATGAACAGTAAGATAATAGCAATAATTATAGCGTCTGGCACTTGAAAGCAAAAACATAATACTGCTAAAAGAAAGGATATAGTACAAGTAAAGTTGATTACCCATTTTCTATTTCTATGAGCTTGAAGACTTTTTTCAAGCAGCTGCTTTTGTCCTTCTTCCCTTTTTATATCTTCTGAATTATTGAGTGTAGAGTTCAATGTTATTTCTCCTTAGAAACTAATTTTATATAATTTTTATCTTGGTTATCTTTTCCCTTTAAGATGATAGTATAATTGGATGTTCTTAAAGAGAAAGCCAAATTTAATTAATCGTTTTGGCAAGCGCATAGGCTTCTTTCGCGCTGATTATAATATCCTCCAACAATCTCATTTTCTCCTCTTCTTCAACATTTACATTTAATATAGAGAAACAAAACAAAACAAAGCAAGGAATGCCTTCATGTCGGTACATATAATGACTCTGTTTGATAGCTACTCATACTAGATTCAAAGAACCTACAAAAAAAGAACATTAGTTCTCTATATTATATAGGAACAAACGTTCTTTTTTCAATGAAAACTCTAAAGTTTTCCATATTATTTCTATGAATAACGTCGAATCTATAATAAAGAATATTTTAATTGTTGGACATCGTTCTACAGGCATTATTAATAAACATTATATAATTGTAGAAAAAATATATAGCTTCCTTTCAGATTATTGATTTTCTTTAATCATAGTTAAACCAAGGTCACTACATGAATACATAGCTGTATATAGATTGTATCTTTAATGTAAAATATTATTTTTTGGTAAATTTGGATTTTTTATTACATTTATATGATAATATAGACAAAAAAGGAGGGTAATATGAAAAAAATACTTAGTTTAGTTACATTATTTGTTTTTTCTATGGGAATAGCTTTACCAACGTTTGCAGAGGCGGCTTCGCAAAAGTTAATTCAACCAATTAATAATGCACGAATTACAGCCGGATACCTCAACACTAAATACCAACAAAAGTTTGGCTTCAAACATTATGGTTGGGATTTAGTCTCAGCAACAAGTAATCGTACAGTTTGGGCAAGTGGTAAAGGGAAAGTTTTAGCCACTGGATATGATGGGGTTCTAGGTAATACGATTATAGTAAAATATCCTCAAGCATACATTCATAGTACAAAAGCGACCAAAGACATTGTAATTCGTTATAATCACCTTGCATCAATAAAAGTAGCAAAAGGTCAAAGCGTCACAAAAGATACGTCTTTAGGTATTTACGGAAACACAGGAAAGTATTCTACAGGAGCACACTTACATTTTGAAATCGATACAGATACTGTAAACTATCAATACTCTCCAACTTTAGGTTCAAGTTCTAACATTATCAAAGCAGGTACAGCTAGCACTGTGCTTTCTCCAAAGAGTGTCTTGTACACTAAGAACTCTGCACCAGATAATCAGCAAATTTGGATTTTAGGTGATGGCTATCAATCATCGACTGAAGATAATTTACCTATTTTCTAATAGAGGTTCGTTTTTAGACTGTCTTATTTGAGACAGTTTTTTTGTGTCCAAGTTATTGACTCAAGTCTAGTATGTATGTTCTCTTTATAAGGTATACTTCTAAGGAGAGGAGCAGTGATTAATATGCATTATAGTAAAAGAAATCAAGAACCTCCGATTCAAGAGGAAACAGAAATTTGGGAATGTACAGTAGAAGAGTGTAAAGGCTGGATGAGGAAAGACTTCTCTTACGATAGTCATCAGAAATGTCCTTTGTGTAAAAGTCAGATGGAAGCTAAAAAACGGCTTATTGATAAAATCCCCCGTAATCCGCATAAAAAATAATATAAACCTATGCTTTCTAAAAGATTAAACACTATTTATCCATAAAGAAGTCTTGGTTCCTATTTGCTTTCTATTTCTGTTGTATGTTATAACTAGTTAACCTTGTACCAATCGTCTTGTCTAAAACCCAGGCTTTTTTAAAGCCTGGGTTTTTCTATTGAACCAATAGTATGCTAATTATGAGACCATAAAAAAAAGACCCCTTCACAGGAGTCTTTTTTTATCACTTTTAATTATGCTTTGTGAACGTTAGCAGCTTGTGCTCCGCGTTGACCTTGCTCGATATCAAAAGTAACTTTTTGACCTTCTTCTAATGATTTGAAACCTTCACCTTGAATAGCACTGAAATGAACGAATACATCTTCTCCGCCTTCAACTTCGATGAAACCGAAACCTTTGTCTGCATTAAACCATTTTACTGTACCTTGTGTCATAATGTTGCCTCCTGCTGTGGAATACTCCACAAATGTATTACTAATCTTGCCCAAACATACTATTTCAAGATAAAAACTTCTACTTAGGGTTTTTTCTTTTCTCAATATACCGAACAAAAATAAGTTATCTGTAGTGTAACACATAGTAGGATTGATAGCAAACAAGAAAAATATCCCCTTCAACAAGTTCTACCTATTCATCTTTCCCCTACCAAGACTTATGGTAGGCATATGTAGCATAGCTTATAAATGCTCGAGCATATTGAATATGTATATATCTCCATTTATTATAGCTATTCATGATAATTCACTATTTAACCTTTCTTATAAATAAAGGATATATGTAATCCAAAAAACACCTGTTAACTTTACTGAATTATAAAGAGGCTATTGGGATATTCTATTTAGGGAAGAAGGAAAACAAGTTATTGATTACAACTAATCATTACAAAGCTTCTTACATTTGGGATGAGGTGTCTACAGCAGGCCTATTTCAGAAAACCTTATTGTAAATCGATGTATGTTTGATTCATAAGGGGATGGTAGTCATGAACGTAGTAAGAATATATATAATGGGTAGACAATAATATTCATTTATCACTGTACAAATGAGGTGTTTGTCCCAGACCAAGAACGATTTCGTTCACATTGTATATTTTTTTAGTTCAATGCTTAAATGAGGTGTTTGTTAAAGAGAATATACTTTTTCAAGTGACTGTTTCATTAGGCAATGGAATTACGTAAATGAGGTGTTCCTTAAAGATCATATGCTGCATTAAAAGCTGATTTTTCCTTCTTCACATGACGGGATGCATAATCGTTTGCATCTCGTTTTTGTTATACATACTATCTAAGGTATACTGGTTTATTTGTATGTAAGGCTTCCATTAAGGTGTACGGAGTTTTCTTTAATTGTATCCATTTCAATGGATGGTTTATGAAGGAACAAAATGAGGTTAAGCGGTTTAATCGATGTTCGCTTTGTATAGTGATTCAAAACAAAAAAATAGCCAACGTAAAAAGCCACTTGTATAAAACAAGTGGCCTTTTGCTACGTTAGATATGAGACTTTTATTTTTCTATACAAAGATTGCTCTGAGCTTGTTTAGTCTGTTTTCGTTTAGATAGAACGTTGTCGGCAACAATTACTACGACAGAAACGGCAAGAGCAAAAGCACCAATCCAAGGAATATAATTCAACAATCCATTTTTGACAGCAACACCGCCGATACCAGCTCCAGCTGCCATTCCAAGTTGTCCAAAAGCACTGTGTAAACTAAGTACAATGCTTGCTGCAGAAGGAGCAAGGCTTATAAGCTGAAATTGTATTGGCGCGCCGGAAGACCAAGCTGAAAGCGCCCAGAAAATAAGCAATACATAGAAAAGAAAAGCAAATTGACCGATAAACGGAAATAGCAATAGTGCAATAGCATGGAGTAATATTCCTCCAGTTAATGTACGAAATGATCCCCACTTATCTGTACTAAAACCTCCTAATTTGGATCCAATAGCGCTAGCAATACCAAATATAAAGAGAGCTGTAGTTACCCCTTGATTGCTCATTCCGAATGTATTTAAGAAATACGGTGAAATGTACGTAAATACAATGGAATATGAACCTAACCATAGAAACGTAATGAGCAAGTATGCTGAGATACGTGGTTTCATAAGAAATTTAAACTGCTCACGCAAAGGTACAGGTTCTTCAGCAACTGTTTTTGGTATAGTAAACGACGCTAAGGCGGTGAAAAGTAATCCTACTACACCAAGCCCAATGAATATTAAATTCCAATCATAATGCGAAGCCACAACTCTTCCTATAGGTACACCTACAACCAAAGCAGTACTTTGCCCCGTAACAACTGTAGCAATCGCACCTCCCTGCTTTCCTGGAGCTGCTAAAACTGCAGCAAGGGTTAAAAGCGTAACTTGAATAACGCCGGCACTAAGGGCAGAGATGATTCTAGCTGCCATTAGCATTTCATAACCTGTTATAATCGCAATAAGAATATTGATGACAGAGAAAACGGTTAAAGCATAGACAAGAAGTTTTTTTCGTTCCAGTCGAGCAGTCATAGCAATTAGAAAAGGTGTCCCTGCTCCAAAAGCTACTGAGAACACGGTAATTAGCTGTCCTGCAGATGAAACTGAAATGTTATTGGCCTCAGCAATTCTGTCTAAGATTCCGGCAATAACATATTCTGATGTACCATTAAGAAAACTAATGGCAGCTAACAAATAAATTTTCCACATATTTGACAAAATAAATCACACCTTTTGTTTTTATATTTCTGTATTTCTAGAAATACAGATTTAAGTTCGTAAATTAACCGAGTGTTTGAAAAGTTCACTGTAAAGAGCTAATCTTTGCGCGTAGACAACGTGACCTTTACAGTTTCTTAAAAGATGTTTTATAAAGGTGACACACCATGAATTTAACGCGCTTATGATAACGATAAGTGATTTGCTTTAGCCTTTTTATCTAAAGTACCAGTAATGGATATACTCATAATTTAGATGAGGATACCTATTAAGCAATTTAGCCATAATCCAGACAAGAAAGATCATACCCCTTATTTCTATATTTCCTTAAGTATAGAAATAAGAGAAATTACTCCATCACATATGGAGCATACTTTTCAATTAACTCACGGTCTAGGCTGTAGTATATATATGTGCCTTCTTTATAAGTACTCAGAAGTCCGCAATCAGTTAATTGTTTTAAGTGATGGGATAAAGTTGATCCAGCAATTGATTCAAGTTTTGTCCCAATATCCGAACAACATAAATTTACTTCATTAGCAAGCAACCGAGCAATTTTTAATCGTGTTGGTTCACCGAGTGCTTTATATATTTTTATCGCCTGCTGTAACTTCGAGTTATTCTCTATTGTTAGCACCCCGCTTTCCTAAATCAATTAGATACATCATATGAGTACAAGCTAACATTACAGTAGCAAATACACTATTGAGATCTCATTTACTAAAGCCAAATGCACTTTAAAAATAAAATCCTCAAAACAGTACTATAAGCACAAATGAAAATAATTTATTACAATCGCTAATCCTAATTATCTTCGGTTAATTTCTTGAAGTTTAATTCTCTTTCATGATACATTGGATTCTAATACAAATGAAATGCATATTAATTATACAGGAGATAACAAAATTGATATGAACAAATCACAAATTGAACTTATTGTCCGGATATCAGAAACAGGAAGTTTTACAAAAGCCGGTGAAGAGCTACATATGACACAACCTGCGGTAAGTCGCGCTGTAGCAACAATTGAATCGCAACTAGGAACGAAGTTAATCAAGAGAGATAAGAAGAACGGATTATCTTTTACAGATGTAGGAGAGCGCATATTAATTACTTTTAGAACAATCCTGAGTGAATTACAAAAAGTAGATGAATTAATTGTGGCTGAACAGGGGTTAGAAATTGGGAAGGTACACATTGGCGCTTACCGAACTGCTTGTACGAGGTTTATTCCTAAGATCATACGTACAATGGAAAGTCAGTATCCTGGTATAGAAATCAAGCTTTCGGAAGGTAGTGTAGATCAAGTAAAAGAGTGGTTACGTTCCAAATGCATTGATGTAGGAATTATTATTCCTCCTGATAAAGATTTTGACACCGTACCTTTGATAAAAGATCAACTGATTGTACTTATGCACTCAAGCCATCCTTTATCTCAGAAAAAAACAATAAGTATTCCTGACCTACAAGGTGAAGATATACTAATTGGAAAATGCGGTTATGAGGTACAAATTCATGCTTTATTCAACGAGTATAACTTGACTCCTAAAGTACGGTTTGAAATGGATTATATAGAGACAGGATTAAGTATGATACAAGAAGGATTAGGAATTACCATTACAACGAAACAAAATATTTGGTGGTTGCCAGACCAAGTCGTTTTTCGTGAATTAAAACCAGATACGTTTAGAGATATCAATATAGCAGTGGTAGATAGTAAAGATACATCCAAAGCAACAGATGCCTTTATTCAAACAGCTCTCACTCTTTTTGCTCAAGAAGATGCTTAAATAGCACTTAAAGAAACATGTGTTGCTATTTAGTGCATATAAAAAAGACAGCCGGTTGATTCAAAAAGTGGCTGTCTTTTTTCTTTCTACTATTTTTAATCGTTGTTGACCAAACAAAAGGATGATGGAAGAATCCGTATACGATCCTGATTAGAGAAAGGAATATTCAGTAACACGGCTTATTGTATACCGTTATATACTTTGTTTAACAATGTCTTTAGTTGAGTATTTTCTTCATCACTTAATTGACGCGTGACGAAGAGGTGAACGTCTTTAACTAAAGGTGAAAGAGTTTCCTTTAACTCTTCTCCCCTTTCTGTAAGAAATAGATAGTGTAAGCGACGATCTCGTTCACTGTACATTCTTTTTATGAGTCCTTTTTCCTCCATCGCATAAATCATTTCTACAATAGTTGTTTGTTTCTTATCAATTGCTTCTGCTAGTTCTGTTTGGGTTATCCCTTTGTGAGAGTCTAGAACACTAATGATGCTCCATCGTACTGGAGTCATGCCATAAGGTTTGAGCTTTTTCTTGAAATAATTCATTGCTCTTACATCTGTACGATGAATAAGATGACTTGTTAAATCATGTAAATCCATAACGTCACCTCAGAAAGATGAAAAAATATGTATTAAGCTAATAATCGAGTAATATAAGGCTTTATTAGTAGGCGATACCCACGCGTGATTCTATATAATCGCTACTATTCATCTGATCAAATGCATTCATGGGATCTCCCCCTCTTGCACACAGTAATATCACTCTACGTTTTAAAAGTTGTTATATGAGCTTTCTCAAAAGTTAAAATAAAAACCACGATTTACTTCGTGGTTTTTATTTCACAGGTAGGCCCTCTGCTTTACCCTTAGCTGGTTTGGTAATTTTCCACCCTAACAAGATAGCAATGAACCCTATAATTATAAGAAGATATAACGTCGGAACAAAACTTCCTAGATAATCATGAAGAAATCCAATTATGAACGGGCCGACTGCACCGATCATATATCCGATTGCTTGAGTCATTGCTGACCAAGTACTTGCTTCCATAGGGGAAGATGCCATATCTAATGGTAACAACAAAGTTAGCGACACCAGACCACCGGCACCAACTCCTAAACATATACTTGAAACAATAGGTGTTACGTTTGTAAAACATAAAAGAGATAAACCAATTATTATACTTAAGGTAAAGGCTGTAATCCAAAACCTTCTGCTCGGTAGCACTTTTAAAAGACTAGGTAATAAAAGCGTAGCTGGTAGCTGTGCAATCATAGCGATTGTACCTACAAGACCACCAAATGCTGGCGTCCACCCTTTTTCCTCTACAATGGCTGGTAGCCATGCTGCAAAACAATAAAATAGAAGAGTTACAATCCCTACAAAAGAAGTTAATAGCCAGGCTTTTTTATTTTTTAACGGTAAAGAAACCTTCGTCTTTTGTGAAAAATTACTCGCAGGAATACGAGATTGTTTTATCACCACAAGCCAAAGTGGAATAGCGAGTAGCGCAAGAATACTCCAAAATGCTAATCCATTTTTCCATGAATGATTGAACCAGTGTTGAAGTGGTGTCGTTAGCCCAATAGAAATAGATGCACCCACTACCATTGAAGTAGAGTATATGCCTATCATCGATGCTGCCTTGTCTGGAAAATGACTTTTAATGAAACCAGAAAGCAAAGGGCTTACAACACCAATTCCTGCACCAATTAATAAAGCCGTTATTAACAGGTAAATTGAGGAATTTGTAAAGGCCCTTAGAAACGTTGCAATACCTATGCAAGTTATAGCAAAAGTAATCATCTTCTCTGGTTGATAGCGATTTGCTAAACGACCAGCAAATAACGAACAAAAACCAAAACATACTAAAGGAATGGAAGTGAGCAAACTAGCTAAAGTTGAACTCATACCTAAATCCTTCGTTATTCCATGCAATACTGGGCTAACTGAAGTTAGACCCGGCCTAAGGTTAAATGCAGCTAGTATAAGTGCAAGTAGAAACAATTTATGACGATTGACCATACTAATTACCTCCGGTTGATTTCTTGAAGTTTAATTCTCTTTTATGGTACATTAGGTTCCAACATAAATAAAATGCATATTAATTATATGGAATATAACAAAATTGATATGACAAAATCACAAATTCAACTTATTGTTCAGATATCGAAAACCGGAAGTTTTACAAAAGGCGGTGAAGAACTACATATGACACAGCCTTAAGTATGGTACAAGAAGGATTAGGAATTACGATTACAACAAAAAAAAACTACTTGTCACTGCCAGAACAAGTAGTTTCTCGAGAGTTAAAGCCCAACACGTTCAGAAAAATTAATATAGCAGTGCTAGGAAAGGTACATCAAAAGAAACGGATGCCTTTATCCAAACGGCTCGTGCCCTGTGTACTGATGAAGATGCTTAGATATTTTTATCACTTACCTAATAAAGGAATGCTCCTATCAATGCTCCCCATTATCCGGCTTTACCTCTAGTTTCTTCGACATTATAAACTCACTCATATGTTGAAAACCATATAACAGAAGTTGTCTAACAGTCAAAATGGTTACGTACTGAAAAGGATTAATTTTCTTAAACTTAAAGATGCTGCCCTTTTTTAATTTAGGTACAACTACAAATGTAAATGTAGTATGAATCATAAAGTTTACAGCTATATACAGAGGCAATTTACGGTATGTGGATTTAAGCACCCACATAGATACAGTAAAAAAGGGCCCCCATGTCCACACATCTTCACCAGGAATTTTCGGATGTATGCTTTGTTTAAAAGACCAAAAATTCTTTCTCTTAGCATAAGAATTAAGGTATTTAGTTACCATACAAATAGCAATGGACGCTGGAAGAAACCGTTTAAAATCTTTGCCTTTCATAAATGAAAAGCTGGACCAACAAGTGATAACTAACAGTATTAAAAATAGTCTATTCTTTTTCATGATTTTATACACCTCTCTATTTTAAGGTGTACATCTATTCTAAAATTACACAACGAATTATCTTAAGAGCATGCTGCCTAAGGATTATAATATATAATCGGTAAAAATTCGAACAAACTATTGACGATGTTTTCTTGTACATGTTGCCTCATAGTTGTATGCACAATACTTCCTGAAATTTTCAATTTTTTCTTACCAGGTACTTCTAAGGATACTGTCTCTCCACTTGGATATATTAATTCTTGTGGAGGTGATAGTAATGGAAAACAAATACTCTAACAAGACAGCTTCAGGAACAGATGTACAACACGTGAAGCAAAAGAATGCTCAAGCATCTTCTGGCAAATACGGTACGGAATTTGCTAGCGAGACTGACGTACAACACGTTAAACGTCAAAACGCTCAAGCAAACAAAAACCAAAAATAATGTTAAAAGGGTTCTTTCATGCTCGTTGAAAGAACCCTTTGTGATACAAGGTTATTCTTCGGGAAGTAATAAAATCTTCCCTAACTTCCCTTTATTTTTAAAATACACTTGGGCTTCTTTTGCTTTGTCTAAAGGGAAAATTTTATCGATAACCGGTTTAATTTCCCCCTCAGAAATGGCCTTAAGCATATCTTTAAACTCTGCTCTCGTTCCCAACACAGATCCATACATTGTAATATGTTTTAGATACAATGTTCTAAAATCAAAATTTGTATGCTGACCACCAGCAGAACCTGAAATGCAAAATTTCCCTCCGTTTTTTAAAACTTGAAGAGATATGGAAAACAAAGCATCTCCTACAACATCTAGAACGGAATCGACCGGGCCTCCGTTCAGTTCTAAAATGTCTTCTGAAAGAGTATCAGATTTATATGATAATACGTGTGTCGCTCCCAATTCCTTAATTCTTTCTTGATTCTCTAAGTCCCCCGTGATTGCAATAACTTTAGCACCAAAGACTTTAGAGGCAATCTGTACATTTAATGATCCCACACCACCATTTGCTCCAGTTACTATAACTGTCTCACCTGGTTGAGCTTGAATTTGGTTGACCATGTGCCAAGCAGTTAACCCACTTACCGAAAAAACAGCACTTTCTGAATAGCTTGATAGGGGCATGTCAAAGCAAAGTTCAGCAGGCCAGACCACATATTCAGCATAACCACCATCGTATTCTGAACCTATAAAGGACATATCATCAGAAATATGTTCGTACCCTTCTTCTCCACTAGATATAAAAGGGAATAACACAACATCTTTTCCCACTATAGACTCCTCTACTAACTTTCCTGCTTTTACTACTTTTCCCGTTATATCAGATCCTGGTGTACGTGGAAACTGGACTCCTTCCGGTCGCCATCCAGATTTTGAGTCAGTACCGTAAGCACCCTCTCTCATCCAAATTTCTGTATTGTTAATAGCACAGGCCTTCACTTTTATAAGAACTTCATTTTCTTTGGGTTCAGGTATAGGAATTTCTACTAGGCTTAATTTACTTACGTCTCCATAACCTGTTACTTGTACAGCTTTCATAGAACAGTCCCCTTCTTTTTTACGAATATAGTTTTTAATATATTTCATACGGCTGCTTATAGTTTAGAAAAAAACATGCATATTTCATTATGCACTCTTCTTTCTATTATCATCAAGTTTGGAGTCAGTATACTTTTACGGCCTTTTCTTTTTACTTCTGTTTCGCAGTGTCAAAAACCACTGGATCATTAAATTTAGAAATGTTAATAAACTCTCTTTTTTGTTGTTTTGTAACATGGCGCTACCATATAATAAAAAACACCAGCAAAAGATTTTGCTGGTGGAAAGAGATTATTTATTAGTAAGCGCCTTGTGAATAAGTTAACTCATAGCTATGCGTATAAATTTCAAAAATATTTCCAAATGGATCTTCTACATAAACCATTTTATATGGTTTTTCTCCTGGGTAATATTCTCTGATAGGCATACGTTGTTTACCACCATGTTGCTTAATTTTCTCTACAAGACCTTCAATATCTGGATCCTGAATGCAGAAATGGAAAATGCCTGTTTTCCAATACTCAAAGTTATTTTCAGGTGTTTCATTTTCAGGGAACTCAAACATTTCTACGCCAATTTTATCTCCCGTAGCTAAATGTGCAATTCTGAATTTATCCCAGTCATTCCCAAATACATCTCGACACATTTGACCGATAGGTGTGTCATCATTTTCCACATCTGAAGGTTCCATAATAACGTACCAACCGAACACATCAGTATAGAATTTAATTGCCTCATCTAGGTTAGGTACTGAAAGACCGATATGAGAAAATGTTTTAGGATATGTGAACATAATTTATATTCCTCCAATTTTTTTAATGATTTTAGTGTTTGCTGTCGAACACATAAATAGTGTATTTCACAATTTTAAATTATGGAAGAACGCACTTTTTTGTAAGAAACTAACCTAAAGGTAAGAAAGGACTGAAGAATGAAATGAGCACTCCGATAGACGATACAGGAAAATTAAAATGTTCTATTGAATATACATTAGGAAAAATAGGTAACAAATGGAAAACGGTGATCCTATGGCATTTAGGCGTAGACGGGACATTAAGGTATAGTGAATTACGTCATTTGTTACCTGGTGTGAGCCATAAAGTAATGACGAAACAATTAAAAGAACTTGAGCAAGATAACTTAATTAATAGGACTCAGTACAATACCGTACCACCTAAAGTGGACTATTCCTTAACCAGCAAGGGAAAAACGTTAATGCCCATCTTAGACCTGATGCATACATGGGGGAAAGAACATGGAGAAGGTTTTTGATTGGAGAGCTTTGACAAAAATATTTGCCTATCGTAAAATACTCTAAATCTTGGTAATCAATTAAGAACTGGTATATAGGAAGCAATACCGTTAGAAGGTAATTTTGTACATATTAAATTAAGTGGTACTAAGGGTTATACAGTATTAGGAAATCTAACTCACCCTTAAAAGTGGTTAAGAGCATCAGAAAATGACATGGTCGAAAGCTTTGAGTGAAGATTAGAACTTGAATAACGTTATAAAAAAGCAACCTCGGCATTGGCCAATGAACGAAGTTGCTTTTTTATAAGGGTTTGTTCATACGTATCCGAAGTATTGAAATATAAGAATATTACCATTTTATGTAATTAAAGGATATTTTCAATATGTCTATGCATATGAATAAAAGGTGCGCTTTTTATGCATCATCTCTTCAACTACTTGTAAGGAGAAATTCGTCATATCAAGGATGTATAAAAATCTGAATATTCTATAAAAGTGACCCTTGTAGAACCCTTACTCCCATAAGGGTTCTCTTTTTTCGTGTCTTCTGGAAAGAGACATTATGTTAACTAATAATGTATAGATTATACATCTTGAAAACAGAAAAAACTATCTGTTGTCCGGTTAGAAAGGTGGCTAGATAGTTTTTTTCTGTAACGCAATCATATTTTTTTGATGATTCAATTCATCTTGAGTAGTTTGCTCATAATATTATGTTTTATTTGTATGTAGAGAAAAAACTAATATTATGAAACAGGTTTTTCTGTTTTTGAAGGGTTCTCATACCATTTTTGAAACCCGTAAATAACTAATGAGGTGGAAAGCATTAGACTTAGAATAGATGTTCTTGAAATATGACTCTTTCCAACTCCGATTTTCTCTGCAAAAGGTACGAATACATATGTGAAAAATGAATCAATAAGAGCATTCGTAAGTAGATACGGAAGGAATCCAATTTTATAGACCAATTTAAATATCCAGATTGTCCCTATAAAAAAAGGACCAAATACATAGAACATGTTGATGGATTTAAGTCCTGGTATAATAGGTTTTTTTAACTTCCACCAACCAAAATCAGTAGCAATAACAAATATTAGTGAAACAATAAGAGAAGTAAAAATAGATACAGGAGTATATTTTTTCACTTCCTTTTTAGGAATAAATATTAGACTTATCCAAGATATAATTAAAGTAAGAAATGCAAAGAGTTTTGGATTCAAGATATAGTCAACCCCTTATGGTTATAAGGCTAGTATGAGATTAAAATGATTTTGTTATTCAAGTTAAAAAAAGCCCATGTTTAAACATTTCTGTCTCTCTTTGCTTCTCATAAATAGTTTTATGTTAACTAGAAAGAAATAGCTGCTGCCATAACATCAAATGCTGTTCGATTTCTAAAGTATTAAAAATTAAAAAAACTGTTAAAGTTACAGGTGGTGCAACTAAATTTGCTAACAAACTTGCTAAATCTTATGATTACTATTCAAGAATTAAAAAGCCTGGTAGCAGAGTTGCTAAATACTCCAAAACAAAAGCTATGAAATTAGCGTTGAAAAGGACAGCTAGAGCTACACCAGGTGCTTTTGACGCATTATAAGTACCCCTAGAAATAGATACGTTTATTAATGATTTTCTAAAGTAAGTTTCACTACACCTTTGGAGTAGCTTATTCAGGTAAAGGGGATTGTTTTTTATGTTTAGTAAAAAAAGAACCTATCAAATATTAATAGCAATTGTTTCGATTGGACTTGTTGTTTACAACTACACATTAAAATCTAGTGTGAGTGAAGCGACAGATTCCTACGTTATTTTCCCTATTAGTATTGTGTTACTTTTATTATTTGCCTTTATGTACGTAAAAATAGATAAAAAAAATGATTAAAAACAGATTTTGTCTACCTTCCTTAAACCCCAGATAATCAAAATATCTGGGGTTTTTTATTATAAAGGTTTTAATATTTACATTAGATAACGACAAATACATAGCTTTTCTACAAATTGCCTATATCTTAGATTACTAAATATTAATGGATTTAATACTAATTCTGTTTATCTAGATGAATTAAGGAGATACTTTTTCCTCAGGTTCATTAAAATAAATATTTTTCATCCACTCTTTTTTTAATAATGCATACTGAAGAGTATTTTCATACTTAGGTGTTCCATCTTCGTATTTAGTAAACGAAATAAACTCAACAAAACGTCCTTCTTTACGCATTCCTAATTTTTCACATAGTTTTTGTGATTTGTAGTTATCCTCCTCAACGTATGCATAGACTCTTCTTGCGCCCTTTTGAGTAAACAGATACCTAAAGAACTCCTTCACACTCTCGCTTGCGTACCCTTTCCCCTCATATTGAGCATTAAAGTGCCAACCAATGGAATAAGTATCTGGATCTTCCTTTAAGTAGAATATTTCTCCTATTAGATAATCACTGCCTTTTAAGCAGACTGCAACAAAAGAGTCATCTTTTTTTCTTTTTTGAGCTTTTAAAGTAGCTTCCTCTATTGTGTGAACTTTGTCTTCAAGAAAGCAGTTTACCCTTGGATTAGCCAAGTATTCCAAAAGAGCTTGAGAGTCTGCTTTAGAAAAGTTTCTCAATAGTAATCGATCAGTTTCAATCTTTTTCATTAAAAATCCTCCTAGTCTATAGTTATGAGCTTATTTCTCTGAAAAGACAACAACAATAATTTAGGGGATAAAATAGCAATAATGGTTAGCTAAGCTTTTGTGGCTTTAGGTGTTAACGTCTTCAGCAACACGTTCACCAATATCAAGTACACGCGAAATATTTTGCACAATTTCAGGAAGACCAACTACTGCCTCTTGAAACATCCAAATATAAGCTAGAACTGCATAAATAGCACCAGGCGTAGTACCCTGAACACCTGTAAGTCTAAGTAGTGTAGCTAGGGTTAAAAGAATGACGACAATCTCCATCATCCCCCATGTTTTAGCCTCAGCGTTAGAAATAGCAACACGCCACAAACGTAACCGTGCAAAATGTTTTTGAACAATGGTAAGTGGACGATGAACGACTATATCTGCCTCTTCTTCAATTCGGTTGTTAAGTGCGTGGTTCAAACGATAAGAACGTCGACCGAACCAATGATTTATGATTAGTATTGGAATTATTGCCAATAAACTTAAGAACCCAATAAACCGGTCATAAAGAAATAACATGATAATAGCGCCCAAAAATCGAATAACCGTTGTTACAACTGCCGGCAGCTCCATCTGAAAGAAATCTACTACCTCTCGAGACAATGAGACACGTCCTACAATTCGAGTTCCTTTTACTCCATCAGCACGCTGGCGCTCCACCATTTCTGCAGCAACATTAGAATAAATTCCAACGAATACTTTGGTATCGTAAACGTGCCTGAACAAGCCAACCCCTAGGTGAAGGATCCATAGTAGAGCAAGTGGTATAAGGCTAGCCGGATTCCCTTTAAGCAACCCATCGATTGCAAAACCAATTGTTGCAGCGTAAAGAAGATCGCAAACATTTTCAACAAGAGTGAGCATATAGGTAAGGCTAATTCCTTTACGATTTTTTGACCATATACCTTGAAGGAGTTGACCTACGGAGGATTTTTTCTTTTTTATCATTTGCATCTTATCTACTCTTTCTTTTCTCTAATTAAACAAACTTTAATTCTATTCATTGCTTTATCTTCAAATTCATCATCAATTTGCCTTTTCACTTACTTTAATGAAATAAAGGACTCGTCATTGCTGTTTATATCCCCTTTCCAGTACAATGAACATCATAAAGTATATGGTTACCGTATAGTCAAGGAGGATTTTATGAGTGAAGAGTTGGAAAAGTACTTTAGTACTGGTGAATTCGCGAATCTCTGTCGTGTAAAAAAGCAAACTCTATTTCATTATGAAGAGATAGGGTTACTTTCACCTCAAATAAAAAGAGAGAATGGATATAGGTACTATTCGTATGAACAATTTGAAGTCTTTCAAGTGATTGCCTTATTTAAAGAATTCGGTGTTCCATTAAAAGAGATAAAAGTTCTTTTAAAAGATAAAAAACCAATAAATATGATTACTCTTTTAAAGGAAAAATCTCTTGAAATTGAAGAAAAAATTAAGAGCCTTAATCATTTACAAGCAATTATTCAAACGCGTTTACAGTTAGCAGAACATGCTTTAAAAACTGATTTTTCTTCTATTTCATTGCAATATTTAGATGAAGAAACCTTTATGATTAGTGAAAATATTTTAGAAGAAGCCGAACAAAAATATACTACAGTTATTCCGGA
Organism: Priestia megaterium; assembly: GCF_009497655.1. Lineage (NCBI taxonomy): Bacteria > Bacillati > Bacillota > Bacilli > Caryophanales > Bacillaceae > Priestia > Priestia megaterium. The sequence continues at coordinate 3,438,459 of NZ_CP023317.1, forward strand.
GCTCATTCATTATACTCAACTTCATAAATTAGACCGAGGATATCCAATTGGAGCAATGCTTGCGAGAGACCAAATCCAAAAAAAAGAGTTTTACAATTACGAACATTTGTATATCAAAATCCCAGAAGAGATAGAAAAAATTCATTGTCATACACGTCCCCAGGGACTATATGTTGTTGGGTATCAAAAAGGTGCCGAAACCGAACATGCTTACGATCGAATTATTCAATTCGTTAGAGAAAAAGGGTTAAAAATAGCGGAGTATGCATATGAGGAATACGTGATTGATGAGGTAATGGCGGATGGAATAGAGAATTCAATTACAAGAATTCAACTTCAAATTCAAAGCCAATAACGTTTTTTAGTTTGTATTGCAAAGAGGTACTATATTTACTAAACATATGTGGCGTATACAGGCTAAAAATAGAAAAACCAACCTATGAGCTCTAAAGGTTGGGTTTTCTGTTTTTGTAAACGGAGTATAGGAGAATTGCTTATTGCTTTTTTCTAAATGGAAATAATGAGGAAACTTGACTCTTCATTACGACGAATTGCTTCTTTTAGCGCAATCACGTCTTTCTCATTAATCCTCAACCTCAATTCCAGCTTCCTTGAATGGTTCTAATACTTCTAGATCGCACATGGAAATATAGTCCACTGCTTTTAGATTCTTTAAGTTCTGAAACCCTTCAACAGATAGTACGTCAAATAAACTGTCTTCACCGTCCCAATCTGGCTTTAGAATATGATAAATTTCATTACCTCCATCAAAGCAAAGGGATTCAACCTTTTCCAAATCACTCTTTTCCAGAGTTAACTCTTCTAAATAATCTTTGATTTCAACAATGGGTCCAGCTCCAGAATACCATTCGAAATTATTCGTATACTTATCTTTTAAATCGGTTAATTCTTTTAGAAATAATGGCTCTTGATCTAATAAAGCTTCAATAACCACTAATTTAAAATTAAAATCTTTAAACATTCCACTTTTCCCCATTTTGCTACCTCCGATTTTATCTCTGTATTAGGCTTGTAATCGCCCCTGCACTATTCGTATTATAACAATCATCTATAAATAAAACCTACTTATATTGTTGACTTTGACAGCCCCAAAAATAAGAGCCCCTGTAAATGAAGGTCCGCTCTTATTTACTTAGTTTAATTACTACTGCAAGCTGCTAATGCTAGCAATAATACAGCAGAAGTTGCTAAAACCTTTTTCATACATGCACCTTCAACTCTCTAATAACCATTCTCCACCTATTATTTATTGTTAATAAAAGGTAGAAACTTTGTATATTTTATCATGTTTTTTGTATTCATGAACATCACTACTACCTAACCTAATAATCTTATTTTTGTACGGACTGAAGTTCTTCTTTATAGGTAACAAAAAAGCATAAACCCGTTGGTCTCCAACAAAATTTATGCTTCTTCTTTAATAAATCTTTTACGAATTCTCTTTTAATCCCGCCACAAATAATTCCAGATGTATGATTCCTAAAAAACTATAAGATTATAAACAGCCTTACACAATATCTCGATTCAATTTTTCATCTTTAACCACTTTAATTCTTTCCACTTTTCCTACAAGGAAGATATACGAAAGTGCTCCTAAAAGGGCCAATGCCGCTATGAATACTAGCGCTGGAGCAAAGTTGCCTCCTTTAGCTAAGAAACCAATAACAATCGGAACAATAATAGAAGCTAGACCGCCGATAAAGTTAAAAACTCCGCCTGTTAAACCGACTAAGTGTTTAGGCGCTAGCGTTGAGACAAAGACCCATGTAATAGAAGCCAGACCATTTCCAAAAAACGCAATAGCCATAAACATGATAATGAGAGATGTGCTATTTACATAATTGGCTCCGATAATTGAAGTTGATAAAAGCAGCCCTACGATAATAGGTGTTTTTCTTGCAATACCTAGTGATACTCCTTTTTTCACTAAGGCGTCAGATACAAAGCCAGATAATAATACTCCTACAAACGCTGCTAAAAACGGCGCAGATGCTAAGAATCCTGATTTTAAGAAATCTAACCCTCTGTATTCCACAAGGTACGTTGGAAACCAGGTAAGGAAGAACCATAAAGTAGAGTTGACGGCAAACTGTCCTAAGTAGATGCCCCATAGCTTTCTGTGAGAAAAGGCTTCTTTAAGATTTCCCCATTCGAACTTTGCTCTTTCTCCTTTCGTATCAGCAGCTTTAACTAAGCCTCCACCTTCTTCGATATGCTGTAATTCTGCTTTATTTACTTTACTATGCTGAGAAGGATCACGATAAAAGATATACCATATAATGCCCCACGCTATACCAATAACCCCTGTAGTAATAAACAGACCTCTCCACCCTAAAAAGTGCTGAATGGTAACTAGTGTAGGTGTTAAAAATGCTAGCCCTGCAAACTGTCCTGAAGTATAAAAAGCAATTGCTGATGCTCTTTCCTGATTTGGAAACCAGCTGGTAACTACTTTATTATTGGTCGGAAAAGCCGGTGCTTCGAATGCTCCTGTAGCTAAACGCAGACCAAAAAGACTCACAAATCCCTTAGTAAATCCTTGCAGCAGCGTAACAATAGACCAGGTAATTAAACTAAAGGCATACGTAGCACGAGCGCCAAAGCGGTCAGCCATTACCCCTCCTGGTATTTGTAAAGCAGCATAAGCCCATCCAAAGGCTGAAAATATGAGACCCAGTTCTACTGATGATAGCTTTAGATCTTTGGACATGGCTGTGGCAGCTACAGAAATATTACTTCGATCCATATAGTTGATGACAACGCTTATGAAAATAAATGCTAAAACACGAAATCTAACGCGAGTCGGCTTTTCGCTATACCCCTTCATTCCCTTATCCCCCTGTATATGACTAGTTTAAGAAAAGATCTGACTGACGGTCATTTATCAATCAGATCTTTTGTACTAAAATGGTTTCCCCTTTACCATTCCGCTACAGAACCATCTTTATGACGCCATACTGGATTACGCCAATTATGACCAATATCAGCCATTTTTCTAACATGGTCTTCATTAATCTCAATACCTAAGCCAGGTCCATCTGGAATCTTTACAAATCCTTCTTCATATTTAAATACGTGGTTATCAACAATATAATCTAGTAAATCACTGCCTTGGTTATAGTGAATGCCTAAGCTTTGCTCTTGAATAAATGCGTTGTGGCACGTTGCATCTACTTGAAGACAAGCTGCTAATGCAATAGGTCCTAACGGGCAATGAGGTGCAGCCGCTACATCAAAGGCTTCAGCCATTGAAATAATTTTCTTACATTCTGTAATTCCTCCCGCATGTGATAAATCCGGCTGAATAATATCAACGTATCCGTCCGTTAAGAGCTTTTTAAACTCCCATTTTGAAAACATTCTTTCTCCTGTCGCAATAGGAATGGATACATGGTTGGCAATTTCTCTTAATGCCTCATTGTTTTCCGGCAAAACCGGCTCCTCGATAAACATTGGACGATAGACCTCTAGTTCTTTAGCTAAAATTTTTGCCATTGGCTTATGTACTCGTCCGTGAAAATCAATACCTATTCCTACATAAGGTCCCACTGCTTCTCTGACAGCAGCGATACGTTCCACTACTTGATCAATTTTTTCATATGAATCTACGTATTGAAGCTCTTCTGTCCCATTCATTTTTACTGCTGTAAACCCTTTTGAAACAACTTCTCTTGCTGCTTCGCCTACATCTGAAGGGCGGTCTCCTCCAATCCACGAATATACTTTAATAGATTCTCTTGCTTTTCCGCCTAACAGTTGATGTACAGGAGCATCGTAATATTTTCCTTTTATGTCCCACAATGCTTGATCAATTCCTGATATCGCGCTCATTAAAATAGGTCCGCCTCGATAGAAGCCGCCTCGGTACATAACGTTCCAATGATCTTCAATATTTAGTGGATCTTTGCCAATAAGATACTCCATCAGCTCATCTACTGCAGCTTTAACGGTAGAGGCTCTTCCTTCGATAACAGGTTCTCCCCACCCAACAATTCCTTCGTCTGTTTCTATTTTTAAAAATAACCAGCGTGGCGGCACTTGAAACAATTCATAATTAGTAATTTTCATGTACTTTTTCCCCTTTCGTTATACCATTCACTGCGGCTACGTATGCTTTAGCCTTTTGTGTTAGCTCCTGCAGGTATGCATGAGTAATTTCACGATTTGTATCTACTAAAGAACTTCCAATCCCAAACCCTACAGCACCTGCTTCTTCAAATTCTTGAATATTATCTAAGCTCACTCCTCCTGTTGGAAGAAGTGGAATATGAGGAAGCGGCCCTCGAATATCTTTAATATAGCTAGCCCCCAGCCTAGCAGGAAAGACTTTGATAATATCTCCGCCATTTTCATATGCCGTTAGAATTTCAGTAGGTGAAAAAGCCCCTGGAATACTCACCGCACCGTATCTTTTTGTTAGTTTAATCGTTTCAATATTAACCGTTGGAGAAAGGATAAACTTTGCACCTGCTAAAATAGCTGAACGTGCTGTTTCAGGGTCAAGCACTGTACCTGCTCCTACTAGCACTTGATCACCCAGCTCTGTAGAAACCTCTTTAATGGCTGAAAGTGCGTCCGGAGAATTTAGAGTAATTTCTATATTTTTTACACCGCCGTCATTAAGCGCAGAGGCAATCTTCACTACGCCCTGCGGTTTGGCTCCTCTAATAATCGCAACGATTTTATGCTCTAATAAATGTGATAAACTATCCGTCATGGGTAAGCCCCTTTCTTTTATCGTATAACGTCTTCTTTTGTAATCGCATTCATAAATTCGTAAAGCTCTTTCTTATCAGGCAAGCCTTCAATATCACCCTCTACGGTTACAACCATAGCTCCTATAGCACACCCTCTTCTAACCGTTTCTTTTAAAGAAGATTTATCTATTAATCCCGATAGTATCCCAGCGGCAAAACCGTCACCAGCTCCTACTGGATCTATCACTCTAGCAACTTTAAAACCTCCCACGTAAGCGGATTCATTTTCAGTCGAATAATAAGCTCCTTCCTCACCTAGCTTAATAACAACTAGTTCTGCACCTAATTGATGAAACGCTGCTGCAACATCTTCAGGGTTATCCTTCTCAAATAAAAACTGACCTTCGTTCATTCCTGGTAAGATAATATCCGCATATGTAGCCATTTCAATGAGTGTTTGACGCGCAGTTGATTCATCCCAAAGCGTCTTGCGTAAATTTGGATCAAACACTATTTTTACACCATTTTTTTTAGCTGCTTTCATTGCTTGAAAAACAGCTTCATGGCAGGAGTCGCTCAGCGCAGGTGTTATTCCTGTCACGTATAAATATTTGGCAGAAGAGATATACTCTTCATTCATATCATGCGGATTCATAAAGCTTGCTGCTGACCCTTGTCTGTAATAAAACACTTTACTGTTCATTTCATTTGTCTTTTGCTTTAAAAAAAGACCTGTAGGAGCATGATCATCAAATATTACATGTCTTACATCTATTCCTTCTCCTTTAATACTTGAAAGAACCCGCTCTCCTAGCTCGTCTTTTCCTAATCGGCTAACCCATCCCGTTTGATAACCTAGTTTTGACAGGGCGATTAACGTGTTGCTTTCTGCCCCAGCAATTTTCGAAGAAAAATCTTTAGCATATCGCATCTTTCCATTCGAGTGTGGGGTAAACAGAATCATTGTTTCCCCCATGCTTATCACATCCATTTTACCCCTCTTTTCATTTATCTCTTCGCCTCTTCATATCCAGCAATAAAAGATATATTAGTCGCTGTTTGAAGCAGCCTTTCTACAATAAAGTCTTTATGCTTCAGCATTCTTTCCTTAGGACCAGCTACACTAATAGCAGCTTGAATGCTTCCCTTTGCTCCAAATACAGGTGCAGCAAGGCAAAATAACCCTTCTTCATTTTCTTCATCATCAATTGCATAGCCCATTTGAACAAAAGAATCTAGATTGTCATTAAGAACTTTTTTATCTGTAATTGTATAGTCCGTAATAGGCAGCAGCTCCGTATGTTCAAGCAGCTGCTCTCGCTGATCTTTAGGAAGAAAAGCTAAAAAAATTTTTCCTAATCCGGTACAATAAAGCGGCTTTCGGTTACCAGGCTGAGCGGTTGTTCTAATAGAGCGATTATTATCAATCTTAACAACATAGACCAATTCTCCATCTGACAGCAAGGCCATAAACACAGTTTCTTGAACATCCTCCATCAGCTTCTTTAAATACGGTTTTCCCTCTGAAGAAATATCCAATGATTCCATAGCCGCTGTTCCAATTTGAATTAGCTTTGGCCCTAGCTTGTACTTCTTTAATGAGTCCTGATTCAAATACCCTTCATTATGAAGTGTTCCCACAAGATTAAACGTACTGCTTTGCGGAAACGAAAGTAAATCGCTAACTTCTTTTACTGTTAACCCCTCGGGATGTTGAGCAATCAATTCAAATACCCTTAATACACGTTCTGCTGATTTTACTGACATGAATAAACCCTCTCTAAATCACATATGTGATTTTAAATTTTATATATGATTTACTGATTTAAATATTATCATAGACAGATCATTAATTCAAAATATTTTTACAAATAAAACAAAAATACTTATGACAGAAACTGAAAAATGATTAATAAATACCAATATAAAAAAGCTTCTATGATGAAATCATAGAAACTAGAAAAAATTGTAATGGAAGTTAGTTATGAAAAATAGAGATTTTTTATTATCGATTTTTTTTAATGTATTTTTAGCTTATCTATGGGTCTTTCTCCTTTATTTAATTTTTGATTTTGTTCAGTTAGCTGTATAAACGATAAACTCAAAAGGTGAACAAGCCCTTGAGTACCAAGGGTTTGTTTTTTGCATGAGTTCCGGAAAGAGGCATTACGACAACTAGAAGTAATCCCTGTTTTATGCTATCAATACTTTACATTAAAATTCCGATGATTCCATATACGTTTGGTAGCTTGCTCAGTTTATAAAATTCACCCTAATTTGCGTTTGAATTCTTTACTAGCGAACAAGTAAGCGATGACCATGATACCTAGGCACCAGGCAAGGGCACTCCAGATATCGTTGCCAACAGATCCTTCATACAAGAGTGCACGAATCGTATTCACGATTGAAGTCACGGGCTGGTTCTCGGCGAATGCCCGAACAGCTTTAGGCATCGTTTCAGTGGGAACAAAGGCGGAACTAATAAAAGGTAGGAAAATCAGTGGGTACGAGTAGCCTGTGGCTCCTTCCATAGATTTCGCTGTCAGTCCTGGAATAATGGCCAACCATGTCAGGGCTAGCGTAAACAGCCCGAGTATCCCGGCTACCGCGAACCAATCTAGGATATCAGCGCTGGAACGGAAACCCATCAAGAGCGCGACGAAGATAACTATCACGATAGTAAGGGCATTGGAAACAAAAGATGTCAACACGTGAGCCCATAATACCGAAGAACGTTTAATGGGCATGGTGATGAAACGGGCCATCAGTCCACTTTTTACATCATTAAATAGCCGAACGGAAGTGTAAGCGACGCCGGATGCGATAGCCATCAGCAGGATTCCCGGTAATAGATAATTGACGTAATTGGCTGTTCCTGTATTTATAGCGCCACCAAATACGTAGACAAACAGTAGCATCATCATAATTGGCGTAATCGCCACCGTAATAATCGTATCCGGGCTGCGCATAATCGTGCGCATCAAACGTCCTAGTAATACAACTGTATTGTTTTTCATTTACATTTCCTCCTTTTTGCCGATGATTGCGAGGAAGATTTCCTCTAATGTTGGCTGTTTCTCAATGTATTCCACTTTTGCTGGGGGGAACATCTCTTTAAGTTCGGTAAGGGTACCGGTTTTGATGATTTTTCCGCCATGTAGGATGGCTATACGATCTGCCAGTTGTTCAGCTTCTTCCAGATACTGAGTCGTGAGCAAGATGGTCGTACCACCGCCAGCAAGCTCTTTGATAGTGTTCCAGACTTCAATCCGGGCTTCCGGATCAAGTCCGGTCGTCGGTTCGTCGAGAAAAATAACAGCTGGCGCCCCAATCAGACTCATAGCTATATCAAGTCGGCGCTTCATTCCACCGGAATATTGATCCGCCCGGCGATTGGCTGCATCGGTCAAGCTGAATCTTGCAAGGAGATTGTCAGCTACTTCATTAGGATTAAATACCCCTCGCAATTTGGCGATCATTATCAGGTTTTCCTTCCCAGTAAGCATGCCGTCTAACGCTGCGAACTGCCCCGTTAGGCTGATGTTTTGGCGGACGTCAGCCGGTTGACGTTGGACGTCAAATCCGCAAATACTTACTTCGCCGCTATCAGCCTTCATCAGTGTTGAAAGAATGTTAACTGTCGTCGTCTTCCCTGCTCCATTTGAGCCCAGCAGTGCAAAAATTTCACCGCGCTGCACCTCAACATTCACCCCTTTTAAAACTTCTTTGTCTTTAAAGGACTTTTTTAATTCTTTTACAAAAATCGCTGTATTTCTCATACGTTTTTCCTCCTTTTAAAAAGCTCCACAAGCTTGCTTGTTAGAACTGTCATGATGTAACTAAGCTGAGCGTCTCGTAGAGCTAGGTTTTTGATACCTTACTATTCAGTCTGACTGATATTCTGTATCACTTAGTACTGAGTTTGAAAAATGACTGAATAGCAAAAGCAACTAGCTATTCAGTCGATGTTATTGATTAAATTTATTTTTTCCTAATCGTTCCTTAATACTCTGGTTCAAATCTTCACGATACTTAACCATATAAGTTTTAGCATTTGCCACTAATTCGTCAGCAAAGGAAGCCACATCGTCTCCAGTAATTTCGAGCACCTGTCTACCTTCTGCAGCACCTGCTTCGAATAAATCAATTAATTCATACTGCATGTGTAGCATATCCATTCCGTTGCCCGATGAGAAATTCCACATGTAGTTTTGAATTTTTTTAAATACAAACTGATAGTCCTCTGGCAAGGCTTCAACCCGTGCCATCATCATTTTATACTCTTTTTTATCACCAATCATTTTTTTGAATATTTCCAACATGTCATTTTTCCTCCTTTTTATAAAGCTTCATAAGATGCTTTAAAACTATCCGACGGTCTATCCTATGAAGCTAGTTTGACTTCAAGACGTTGATTTTTGATGATACAAAATCCCACCTTTTCCAAAACAACTCAAGCTCCTTGTAGCCCGCCTCATTAAGCGAATAAAATTTGCGGGGTGGGCCCATATCTGATGGTTTTTTTTCTATATTCACAAGTTTTTTCTTTTCTAATCGTACGAGAATAGTGTAGACCGTTCCTTCCACGACCTCGATAAATCCAAGCTCGTTCAGACGGCGTGTAATCTCATAGCCATAGGTTTCATGGCGGCTGATAATTTCTAACACACAGCCTTCCAGCGAACCCTTCAGCATTTCAGTTAAATTTTCGATCTTCAGAACCTCCTCTATATTGTCTGACTTATATTCTGTATTACTTAGTACCAAGCCAATTTTTACTTAATAACTTTTAAAATTAAGCTATTAAGTAATACTTAGTATATGTAGATTGTAATACTTAGTACCGGGCATTTCAACTATTTTTTAAAATATTTTCAAATGTAGATATATTCAGGGATAATACTAAGAACCAAAAAAACTTATTAAAAGAATCCATAAGTTCTTTTAATAAGTTTTTTCCGTTACAGATACCGTTACAGATACCTTTACAGTTTTTCCGTATAACCTCTTAAATTTCGAATTAAAAAAGAGATCCCCGTCAGTAAACAATTAAGAAACAAATATTTAGTCAGATAGTGTTGAAAACTGTATGTGAAGTAGAAGTATAAGAAGAACACAAAACTAAAATAGAAAATAAACTTTAAATATCTTTTTAAAACTGCGTTATGAGGAGAATTCACGTTGACTACTCCTTTTAAAGTCATATAATAAAATTATTTTTTTAACCTATATTGAACCATTTTTCTGTGTTATTTTACAAAACAATTAGAAAAATGATAGGCAATGTAGCAAGGCTTAGAGAGGTACTAATTAACGTTGCGCTTGATACAAACTCCGGCTCTGTATTAAATTGCAGCGCATACATAGTTGTATTAGCAGCTGTGGGCATAGCAGCCATAATAATCATAATTTGTTTAACCATCTCATCCACAGGTAGCAGAAGAGTTAGTATATAAGCGATAAATGGTGAGATTACAAGCTTGATAGCTAATGACCATGAAACTTTGGCTTTGGCTAAATTTCTAATTGATATTTTAGCAAGCTGCATGCCAAGTACGATCATGATGGTAGGAATAGCTGCACCCGCTACTAAATCAACCGCTTCTTTTACAGAGTTGCTTAATGGAATATGAAGAAACTGAAATATAGCTCCTAAAAGTCCCCCATACACAATTGGTATCCGTCTAACTGAGTCAATGGCTGATTTTATACCATTTCCCTGTGGACTTCCTTTAGCTGCATAGTAAACTCCAACTGTACACATGACCAATTGCTGTATGACCATTAAAATAATGGCAGAGTCTAAGCCTGTCACGCCAAAAAGTAATAAAACAACGGGTGTACCGTAGTTTCCATTATTCATAAATGAAGACGCTAATATCATTCCACAGGTTTCTGAAGTAGAATATCGCTGAAAATAAGCAATAATATAGACGACAGCAATTAATGCAAAGCAAAGTGCAAATGTGTATAACGTAAGATATAAGTAATCAATCGTAAATTTGGTTGTGTAAAATGTTTTGAACACTAGAACTGGAGACATCAAATAAAGTGCCATTGTTGAAATCGTTTTGGTATCAAATCCTATTTTCTTTTGTCCAATAAATCCAAGTGCAAAAATCCCGAAAATAGGAAGAAGGATTGTTAGGAACTCCATGTTTGTTCACCTTCGTCATTTTTTCTTTGTTATTTTCCAAATGAAAGACCTAGAAAATTAAGAATCTAGGTCTTTCATTTAAACTAATACATTATAAATTTAGAACAATGATACGTTCTTCCGTCATTTCTTCAATTGCATATTTTGGACCTTCTTTTCCGTTACCGCTCTTTTTCACACCGCCATACGGCATATGATCGACACGATACGCTGAAGCATCATTTACAATTAATCCGCCTACTTCGATTTCACGAGCTGCCTTCATAGCAAACTGTAAGTCGTTCGTAAAAAGGCCTGCCTGTAACCCATAGTCAGAATCATTTACTTTTGAAATCACTTCATCAATCTCATCATATTGAGCAATAGCTACTACTGGCCCGAATACTTCTTGACGACAAACTTTCATCTCATCATTTACATTAGTCAAAATTGTAGGAAGATAAAAAGCACCGTCACGCTTTCCTCCAAGTTCAATTTTTGCCCCTTCTTCCACCGCTTCTTTTACCCATTCTTCCACTCTCTCTGCTTCTTTAAGACGAATCATAGGTCCAATATCGGTTTGCTCATCCATTGGATTACCGACTACTAACTTTTCTGTTTTTTCTTTTAGCTTATTAACAAAAGCAGTATAAATATTCGTATGAACATAAATTCGTTGAACGGAAATGCAAACTTGTCCTGCGTTATTAAAGCTTTTTTGAGAAATTAAAGATGCAGCTTTTTCTAAATCAGCGTCTTTATGTACGACAGTAGCCGAATTATTTCCTAGTTCAAGTGAAACTTTACGTAAACCTGCCTTAGATCGGATAAGTTCTCCTACTCTTGGGCTTCCTGTGAACGTAAACATATTAACATCTTGGTTTTCTAATAACCATTCACCAATTGCTGCCCCATCTCCAGTCAATACTTGAAGGCGCCCTTTTGGCAGCCCTGCTTCTTCCATTAACTCAGCTAGCTTGAGCGCACAAATTGGAGTGACTTCAGCAGGCTTTAATACTACACTGTTCCCAGCTGCGATTGCCGGTCCAAGTTTATGACAAACTAGATTGATAGGTACATTAAACGGTGTGATAGCTGCAACAACTCCAACCGGGACTTTTACTGTAAAAGCCATACGATTCTCCGAGCCTTGAGCCGATTCAACAGGCACACCTTCTCCATGAATACGTTTTGCCTCTTCCGCTGAAATTTGTAAAGTTGTAGCTGCGCGCTCAACTTCTCCGCGAGATTCACGAATAGACTTTCCAACTTCAGTAGCCAAAATTTCAGCAAATTCTTCTTGACGGCTTAGTAATAACTCAGCTGCCTTCATTAATACCTCGTAGCGTTCGTACGGTGAAAAAGTGTTTTTTAACGCCTCTTTCGCGCTGGCCACAGCTTTATTTACATCGTCTTTTGTAGCTACTGAGATTTCAGCTGCAGGCTGCTGCGTATATTTATTTAAGACTTCCATTTTTTCTGCTGTTGTTTCCCATTCCCCATTTACATATAAACCATATTGTTTGACTTGAGTTAAACTTGTCATTATCTCCACATCCCCAATTGTATTAGCGTTTTATCTTGTAAGCTCAATATTGTAATGATATTTGTCACTGCGATATTTTGTTACCGTAAATTCGAGTGGCTTATCATCAAAACCGTAACTTACTCGTGTCATTTCAAGTAAAGCTTCTCCGCCTCGTATGCCTAACAGATCGGCTTCATAAATCGTTGCATTAATCGCAGATATCTTCTCTTTAGCTCGTTTCAAGAAGATTTCATTATCTTCTAGTACTTCATAAAATTTTGCACGGTTTAAATCTTGTTCAACTAGTATTTTCCCAATATGCGTAGGCCAGCAAGAACGTTCAATGGCAATAGGCACTTCATCGGCAAAACGAATTCGTTCAATAACTAAAACCTCTTCTCCAGCATCCAGTTCCAGCATAGAAGTTTCATAATATAAATCTTTTTTAAAATCAGTACGAATGAGTTTTGAATTCGGCGTTAGTCCTTTTTCTGCCACTTCTTCTGCTAGTCCTTTAAGCTTGCCTAAGCTACCGCCAATAAGCGGCTGAGGTTTTACAATTGTTCCTCTGCCTTGTTTTTTTTCCAGCAGTCCATCCTGTACTAGCATAGAAATAGCTTGTCTTAAGGTAGTACGGCTTACATCAAATTCTTGCATTAATTCTTGTTCTGTTGGAATTAACGTATTCGGCTTCCAAACTTTTTCTTGTATACGTTTAATTAAGACATCTTTTACTTGAAGATAAAGCGCGATATTTTTATTAGAACCGATTGTATCTTTCATGTTCTCAAACTCCTTTTAAGTTAGCGTTTGGTATTATTATATAGTATTGGCTAACTTTTACTGTAGCAGAGAAGTAGGATCTTTTTAGACATAGACCTTTGTTTCTAGATTAAGCATGCGCCCTAGTTCAATTAGATGTTCTGTCACATCACCATACACTAGTGCAAAGTGAGGCTCATATCCCGCATGCATAAGTTCATAAAGTGTGTCTGATGCATTTGTCGCCAGTTCCACTTCTACAGATGTACCTGTAAAAGGCTGCTCTACATCTAAGGCATCTCCTTTCATCACTAGAAGGCGATACCCATCAGGCGTATGACTTACCCTGAAGATCGTTACTTCTCCTGCTTTTAATCCGAAATCCATTGCAAAACCAATTTTTCTGTTAGGATGCACCCCTGCTGTTGCTCCGGTAGAAGGATTGGCAAGTGAATATGCTCCTGCACCGCAGTGCCAAAAAACAACTGAGTTTTTTTCTTCGTCTATGTGAACTAAATCTCCCAGGTAAGGTGCATTTCCCCCTGCTAACTCACGCAGGATAAACATGGAGATTGATCCGTGAATATCTGACTCACAGGATGTCACCATTCCGTCTTCCGTAAACTGAGACAGCGTTGAGCACGGAGCAGCTCCTAAATCATTAAAGAAATCTGGCCAGCATCGCATAGCTAATGCATCTAACTCTTCACGTTGAATGTGCTTTTTAATATAAGTGGAAAATTGAGCAAATTTAGCAACGGTTTCATCGTTTCGATTTAGACCAATCACCTGCTTTTCTGCCCGCTCAACTTCCCCTATCCATTCGTGTTCTGGAAGTTTTACGCACTCTTTAAACGCTTCTTGTAAATCCATCTTATGAAGAGTTACGCCAAGTGCACTTTTTAATTCATCTTCGTTAGCTTGTGAAAAGAAGAATCCCGGCGGATAATCTCCCACTACCCCAATTTTTAATTCATTTAATGCTTTTAACACGCGCATAACGTTAATTTGTCTTAATAGACGCTCCTGCAAGGCTTTCTCATCTGGATTTCCAAATACAAACGCAAACGGATGCTGATGATTACGCAGCACATTACTGGTGCTATTTCCGCCTGTTAGAGAGTTTAAACGTAAACGTCCCCCTACACTTGGCTCACGTACGGACCAAACAATTACAGGCTGTTTAAAATACTCCAATATCTTAACCATAAATTCACCGTCGGCAAACGTAACGCTTTGATATAGAACGGTATCAATCTTATCCCCTTTAATTGAATCAAGAAATCCCTGTAATTCTTCAACTGAAGTTATAATTTGCTCCGGCGCGATAAGAGTACTGCAGTTGCCGTTCAGCCACTCCATACTTTTTTGACGATACATTTCAGCCGCTTCAATATCAAATGTTTTTCTACCTATAGGCACATATAAAACTGTTGTATTTTGCATATAGAGTTCCCCTTGTCGTAAAACTATTTGTTATAACCATTTTAAAATACATCATTACCTTTATCAACACTATTTTCCGTTTGACTACATTTCTTATATAAATAGCTCTTAAATTAGATGTGAAGTAGTTTAGAAAACAACTCACTCCATATAGATTTTTTACGGTAAAATACAGGTGGATAACCTAATGGCGCTTGAACAGTAACCGATCCTCCTGTGTGCTCTTCACCGCTCCATACATGGACCCACTGATCTTCTGGTAAATATACTTCCCACTCTGTTTGGTTTTCTTGATGAACCGGCGCAACAAGTACATCTTCACCAAATAAATATTGATATTGAATATCATATGTTTTTTCGTCTTCTTCATAGTGCATAAACAAAGGTCGCTGAACAGGAATTCCACGTCGCGCATTTTCTTCTACAAGTGATCTAATATAAGGTGCCATCGTTACATAAACATTAGACATTCTTGCTAAATGCTCTAGTGTCTCCTCATCACCGTCAAACTGGAAACAATCATCCGGACGATTTCCTTCATGTGTTCTCATCATAGGCGTGAAGGCTCCCATTTCTGCCCATCTCATCAGCAGCTCTTTTGAACGTTTATTACCATGTAGACTTGTGTACCCGCCAATATCACTATGGTGTAAGCCACAGCCACTCATTCCTGATGATAAAGCTGCAGGAATAACGGAAGCTAAACCATCATCCAGCGACCAATCTACGCTTTGATCTCCGCCCCAAAGAAGCGTACAGTATTTTTGTATGCCCGTATATCCGGCGCGCATAAAGTATACAATTTCACCAAGTTTTCCTGCTTCTGATACCGCTTCATAGTTCGCTTTTGCCCACATTGTCGGCCAAGCATTATGCATAATCTTAGCGTCGACTCCATTTTTGAGCACAACATCCGTTGGTAAGTATTCGCCAAAGTCGGCCATCCATCCGTCTAATCCAAAATCAATCATGTTCTCTTTAATAACTTGTTTATACCATTCAGTAGCCTCTTCGTTGGTAAAATCCACAACTCCGCAATAAAATTCACCGAAATCCACTAAATACGTATTTCCTTCCATATTTAATGCCAAGTATCCTTTATCTTCAGCTTCCTTATATAAATCACCTTCAATGGCTACATATGGATTAATGTAACCTAGAAAACGAATATCATTTTCTTTCCACTCTGCAATTTTTTTATCTAGCTCCGGGTATTCACTCTCGTTCCATTTCCAATTCCACATTAAACGTTTGCCGAAAGAAGTAATACGTTTGCCCTGCCAATCTTGGCACCATACTCCAGATACCTTCATACCTTTCGCTAAAACTTTTTCTAATTTTTGTTCAACAACATCTGTACCACCTTGAATACCTAAAACCACGCCGTTATATACCCAGTCTGGTAGCTCGGGCTGTCTTCCGAATAAACCCGTAATTTTTTCAACTAATTCAAGGTACGTATCCGCCGTTTCAAACAGCATATATTCAGGTACTTCCCAAACCTGCAGTTCATGGAACATCTCATTACGAAAATCAAAGTCCGCGTATGCCGTTGTTTCTACGTGACAATAGTACTTTTTACTAGATACATATGTAGGCTGAGGAAAGTTGGTATTATAGTAATCTCCTCCAGCTCTATCAACTACATCAGCTTGCCATGTTACATATGTCTGTTTGTTTCTTCCTACGCCCGGCTCAGATGTCCATAAAGGAAAGTTTTTTCCTCTCATATTAAAATGAGAAAGTTGTTCTCCGCATCCATAGACTTTTTCCTGTTTATCTGCAGCTACTCGTAACCAAAAGCGGTTAATGTTCGCATCGTGTTTTTGGTATTCTACTTTTAGACGGTCCTCTTCTTCCTTAACTATAAGAGATAGGATATGATCTCCATTTTTATAGCTGGAGAAATCTATTTTATATGCCCCTTCTACTTCTTCAACAGTTGCGTAGCGAAGAGCTGTACGTTCAGTCACATAATCTTTAATATCAAAGTTCCCTCGATACATTTCAATCGTTTCTTCTCCATAACCAACAAACAGCATTGGCTTTTGTATTGTATGCTGAAGCAGAACTACACCGTTAAGAGCAACTTCAAATCCATCTTGTAAGATCTCCACATTGACTCCTTTAGTTACGTTTAAGGTACCTGACATTTTTATCTCTCCCATCAATTAATAGAGCTTAGTCTTTTATCTAACATTCATGCGCTCTATTGATAAACTTTAATATTTTCTCCTTTTATACCTGGGTGTGCGCCTTTATTGATTAATTGCTCTCTTTCAGGATGAGCAATTAACCATTTATTTTTCATAAACAATAACTCATCTTCTTTTGTTCTTTTTTGAATATTAGTTGATAACGGATCATTTGTTCCTTTAGGTAAAATGACGACTGTTTTAAACCCTTCGTTATTGACCTTACAAGGAGCAAAATGTAATGTCGTACCATACAATTCAACTGCTGTTCCTTCAGGTACAAAGAAAGCGATTACATCACTTGAATTAAAAAAGTTATTTTCAACTCCCTGTACCTTACCTAATAAAAGAACCATATCCGTTATAGCGATATTAATTTCACTGCTTTTATGATACTCAAGACCATTTAAGGTTGAATTAGGACCATTACAATATCCAATTTGAATAGGCATCTCACCATAAAAAGCTTCTTGAAGCTGATCTTTAATAATGGTGTTTTCCATCTCAGTAACGGATGCTACGTATACATTCTGATCTTGAGGAATAGTTAAACTATCCATATATGTTTCTAGTTCACTGAAATCGTATTCATTAATTACCTTTCCATAAGGCTTAAATTTGCTGTCCTCTATATGATAAAAAGGTACATGTTTATTTAAGTCTTTCATGTATTGAAAGCTGCTCAACGTTTTCTTCTCTCCTTTTGCTATATAAAAAGCCCCTCCAAGAAGATAATAAGATTCTAAGAGGCGCCTTTTATAAAATACATATGTTTATTTTAAGACAGGAGCTTCTGTGACTGTATTATCCCAAGCGTTGCGGAATTTGTTTAAACCATAGTCTGTGAACGCATGCTGGAAGCTTTCTTTATATACATCAAATCCGCAAGTCACAATATGCGCACCAGCTTTTGCCGCATCTACAATTTGTTTACCATTACGTAAAGCAGCAACAATGATTTCTGTGTTGTAATCGTAGTTTTTATAGATATTCACAATATCCTGAATGTATTGAGTTGTATCGTCCCCGCTATTTTCTTTCCAGCCGACAAATGGAGATACAAATTTAGCTCCAATTCTTGCAGGCTGAAGTGCTTGTGATGGCGAGAAGACAAGAGTGACGTTAGTAGAAATACCTTCTTTTTCAAATTCCTTTGCTGCAATTAAGCCAGGCTCTGTGCATGGAATTTTAATAACAAAGTTTGACGATAATTTAGCAATCTTTGTCCCTTCTTCTACCATATCTTTAGCATTATCTAAATGAGGATTGATTTCCACTGAAATCGGGAAATTTTCGACTCCTTTAAACTCACTTGCAAATTCATCTAAAACCGTTAAGAATGGTTTACCGCTGTTCATAATGTGGCGAGGGTTTGTTGTAACTCCATCAATTGCCCAGTTTTCATACGCGTAACGAATTTCCTCTAAAATTGCACTATCTAAAAAATACTTCATCTTTATACCTCCAGTTAAGTGACTATTACCCCTAAAAGATAATGACCTTTATATAATTTGTAATAACCTTTGTATTTATAATATGAAAACGCCACCAATATTTCAAGTACTTTTTGCTAGATTATTAAATTAATTTTGTATTTCGTCCATTTTACCTATCATCTTACATTGGTATTCTATTTTTACTTTTAGCAAGATCCGCTACGATTTTATTGTATTTTTCATCTGAAAGTTTATAAAAGAAAAACATGACAATAATCGTTGCAATGGCTAATGCACTTGGATAAATAAACATTAACCCTCTGATTCCCTCCAGTACATTTGCACTTTGCACCGCGTTTGGGACGTAACCCACAACTCCTAACACAACGCCAGGAATAAAGCCTGCAAGCGCTTGAGAAAGTTTACGGAAGAACGTAAAGAAAGAATACACAACACCTTCAGATCGATTTCCAGTCTTCCATTCGCCATACTCTACAGCATCAGAAACTAATGCCCAGTTCAAACTGTTTACAAATGAGCTTCCGAAGAAAGCAAAGCAAGCTAATGTAATAAAAATCACTGCGTTATCTGCAAAAACATAAGCTAAAATATCTCCTACAGCCCAAATCGCGCACCCTAATATGTACGTAGATTTCTTTCCAATCTTTTTAACCATGAAAGGAACCATTGCTACGCCGATAAATACACAGCCTATACTAAAAAAGCCCATATAAGGAACGATTGCTACATTTTTTAAAACGTACTGACAAAAATAGACTTGTACAGCAAGCTTGACGTTAAAAGCTGAAAAGGTAAACAAATTAACTAAACAAAGAATGAGTAAAGGCGTATTCTTAAAAAGCCCTTTATAGCTGTCAGTCAGCTTTACATTTGTATTTTGGGGTTTTTCATACACATATCTTTCTTTTACATTGGCATAACAATAGACTTGTAATAAAACGCCCAAAAATGCAAAAATAGATACAGCCACTAAATAACCAGTAGATTGATTGTTAAACATTAAGACAATCGGCATAAACCCTACAGTTGTAATAAGAAGGCCTAAATTTGAGCCTGCTTGTCTAAATGATGCCATTTCTGCTCGTTCAACGGGATCTTTTGTCATCGCAGGTACCATTGATCCATAAGGAATATTTGAAATGCTATAAATCGTTCCAAATGCCATATACGTTACATATGCCCATATAATCTTTCCGGTTATTGAAAAATCGGGATTAGTAAAGCTGACTATCGTTATCAAAGCAAGCGGTATTGCAGCATAAAGAAAGAATGGTCTAAATTTGCCTTTAGGACCTATCTTCTTTCGATTATCAATCCAAGTACCTACTGTAATATCAGCGAACGCATCCCATATTTTTGTAATTAAAAATACTAAACCTGCTGTTGCAGAAGGCAAGCCTAACGCATCGGTATAAAACTTCAGCAAATAAATTTGACCCAAGTCTAACATAAAGTTATTTCCTACATCTCCCAATCCATAAGCAACCTTCTCTTTAAGTCTTAGTTTCTTAGGCGTATTAATTGAATGTTCTACATTTTGAACCAATGGCTGTTCCATAAGTTCTCCCCCTTTGATTAACACATTTTAAGACTTCACATTAAACATGCATCACACAGAAGATTACAATTTTGATAGACTTCCAAACTTATAACCTCCTCTAAGTTGATACTAAAATCACCTCCCCCTTCATAACATCACAATGTTTACAAAAAAGTTACTACCTTTTTATTTATAATATGAAAACGCATACAAATTATCAAGTGTTTTTTTTATTTTATTTACAAAAGGCTGAATAATAATAACAATAAATCTATAGATGTCCCTGGAGGAATAAGGATTCTTTTTGGGTTGTGTGTCGGAAAGAATGGTTATGTGCACTAGTTTTATACATGATATAAAGAACTTTCCAAAGAATAATTATGATAAAATGGGGTTAAAAGGAATTTAAAAATTAAAAGAGGTTAAATCAATTTGGGAAGAAATTTTGTTATAACGTTATTCATTTGTGTATTAAGTATTCTACTGAAAATTATAATGCTTGTTCTAAATTTGAATGGCATTTACGTGCAAGGCACCAACTTTTCTGAGGACACTATTGACCTTATTATAAATACCGTAATCCTATTATCCGTTACCAGGATTATTATGTATAAACTAAAAGATAAAACGTTAAAAACCCTTACTGTTATATGTTCGACCTTTCTCATAGTAAGTAATTTTTGTTGGTGGCTGCTTATAGATAGTGATACTGCATACACTACTTTTTATTCCCCTAGCAGGAATGAAGCTTTTGTGGTTAAAGAAACGCGTCATAGTGAGGTCTATCAACTGTGGAAATTTAAATTATTATCAAAAAAACTTGTGGATATTCGTGGTGATGATGGTTACAGAATGTTTTACGAGGATAACTACAAATTAGAATGGATGAATCAGAACCAATTAAAAATCCACTATCTATTTGACCCAATAAGCCCTAATGATTATAAGAATGTAACTGTTACATACAAGGAATATTAAATATCTAGATATACTAACAGCCTTTAGATTTGCCAACCTAAAGGCTGTTTTGATTGTTGAAACAGGTATTACATTAGCTTCAACTTATTTTTTACTTCTTCCAAAGTAGCTTTAATATCACATTATAAATCTTATTGTTTTAAAAAGAGTATTCCTAAAAATATTCTAATAAAAAATAAGTTTGATCGATAACACAAAAGAATTAGTCATCATTACAAGAGTTCCTTTTGATAGCAATAGCACTCATGCACTCTCTCATATTCACGAATCACCCTTTCCTTTTCAGGTCCTGTATAATGGGCAAATGCCTGAACTGGCTGTAAATAGTGGAATGAGCTACTAATTGCTTTTTTTATTTCGGTAGATGTTTCAAGGAATACATGTAAATGAGACGCCCTGGCTTTAAAATTGTTTTTTAAATACCATTTATTTACCCAGTGATCATCCCGAGTCCACGCTTCAAGATAAGTAATCCCTAGCTTTCTAACTCGATTTTCTGCTGCATAAAGTAGTTGATTGGCAATTCCCTTGCGACGAAAATCTGGGTGAACAGCAAGATGCCAGATCATACCTCCAAGCCCGCTCTCTAAACCGGAACAAACCGTGCCTTTTTGAGATTCACATTCAACATCAATAAGTCCCACAATTTGCTTATTTTCTACAGCCACTAGCTCAACAGCTGAATTTTTATATTTCTCTTTCACTCTAAGAACGTTATCAAAATAAGCAGTGTCCAAGAACGACAATACTCTACACCGAAGCCATTCAGTTTCATCTGTTTCTTTATAATCTCTTATATACAAGAAAATCCTCCTAGACTTATTAATCGCTTAAGAAGACCTTTTCTTTTATCACTTATAAATTTCCTAGTTTGTACCAAAAGTTTTTATTTAGTGGGATAAGAAGGTACTATTACAGATACTTTTTTAAACGTATATCTTTCCAATCCATATGCATTGTAACCTTAACGAATCAACGTTTAGGAGAGCTATTAAAATCGTTAATGCTAAAAAAGCTAAGTTTCTTAGTGCGATAAGTAAGAAACTTAGCTTTATCTTTTATTTAGAGACTTTTATGACTGTACCATTTACGTTGATTGTATCGATTTTTGATAGATCTAATGGAGAAGAAGATAGAAATTTAGCTTTAACGCTTTTGTTGTCACTAAAGTTTTGTAATGAATCGAGTGATTGGCTGCTTCCATTTTTCATTTTGACACTCACTTTTATGTTATCAGTGTCTTTAAATTTGCCTTTTCCATATAGCGTTACACCTAGCGATGAAAGGGTCATTTTAGTTGCTTTCCAACTGCCAAGGTTTTCATTAAAACTCAGACTTTTTTCTTTTTCTACAGAATGCAGTTTAAATGTAGTGCTCCAATTACCCTTTGTAAAATTGCCGTTAGATATAAGGTCTCCCATAAGCTTTAACTTACTAAGATCTTCATTATTTACATCAAAGATATATTCTACATAGTTATTTCCGTAAACAGTTTCTCCTGATTCATCTACTCCATAAGAGATGTTGGAAGAAGCATTTATCTTCTTGCCTGAAGGATTGACTAAATAAAAATCTCCGTGGCTATCTATATCTTCATTGGACCATTTTGTTTGAACGTGAAGTTGACCATCAATAAATCCAATATTTGATACATGCATAAATTTTATTTTTGGCAGAGAGATAATAGTTTCGTTAGGTTTTAAGATTTCTATCTTTTCACCTTTTTCAAGTTTATTAAACATCTCTCCACCACCTCCAGACGTACTATCTGAGTTAATAGAAACTGTCGCTACTTCTTTATTTTTTAAATCTGCTAAGTGAGTGTCTACATGAATACCATCATGGTTATGCTTGTTGCTAAGGAAAGAGCTTATTTGGAAATTTATTTTTTTATGGTTTAAGTTTGTGCCTCCGTTTGCTTGAACTCGTAACGTCGCTGTGTTTGTATCTTTATCGTAGTCAACAATTTGGCTATTAAACATATGCCCTTCAGTTAGTGTATAATCATAAAGGTCCAACGTTTTGTCTATGCGGTTACCGGTTAAATCTTGCATCGTAACATAAATAACAGCCATTTCATCATCATTCATGGCACCTATAACCTTCATTTTTATTCCTTTATCTTCACTAGTGGTTTCAATAGGCTGAAGAAACAAAGCAATGTCAGGACTAACAAGAGATAGTAAGTGGTTAAAACTTGGAAAGGCCGCTGCACTTACACCTGCAGAGCCTATAAGGAATAAGGCTGCGGCAGCTGAAAACACAATTGCTTTTTTAAACGTTCTTCTTGGTTGCTCTGATTTAGCCTTTTCTACACCGAGTTTGGCTCTCATGTGTAATTCTTTTGGAATTTCAATTTGTTCAAGTTCTTGTTTTAGTTTATTCTTCATAAATACCAACGCCTTTCACTTGTTTACGAAGTTTAGCTAAAGCACGATATAAAATAGATTTTGCCGTGCCCAAAGGAATGGTTAACGTCTCAGCTATTTCCCTAAAAGAATAGCCTTCATAAAACCGTAAAATAATAACACTTTTTTCATCTTCATTTAATTCTTCTACTAGTTGGTGAAGGGACAATGTAAGGGGAATATCTTCAATGCCTGAGCCGATGATTTCCTCATGTTCTGGATGTAATTGAACGACCTTGCTATTTTTTCTTAAATGATCGATTGCGCACCTAATGGTAATCTTGATTAACCATGTCTTAAAGTATTCAGGCTTTTTTAATGTATCTATCTTTTTAAAAGAACGGTATGCTACTTCTTGCACTACATCAAGAGCATCGTCCTTATTTTTGACATATACATAAGCCATTCGATAAATATCTTGTTCATATGTCTGAAAAAGCTTCAAAAAAGCTTTATCATTACCTTTTTGAGCTTTCTTAACGATCCTAATAATTGAAATCCTTCCTCTCTTCTTTTTCCTTTTATACTTATTAGACAAAGTTACTTGGCATTTGGCTTAAAATTTTAATAAAAAAATGAACTAACGGTATAAAAAGACTCTAATTACCTTTTTTTTAGTCAAGGTGTTTTTGACTAAGAGCATGGTAAAGATTGTAGAAAATATAAAAAGCTACCCCGCCATTGGTAAACGAGATAGCTTTCTAGTAGAAATGCATTTAATTTTCTTTGTTTATTGTTTTCATTCTTCCGTTTATTAAAGATAGTATAAGCTGTAGAATTCTTGTTGTAATGGTATACATTAATTATTTACTACTTACCTAAATCCCATTTAATAAGGTGGCCTGCGTGGGTAAGGCCTCCTCCAAATCCGTAGAGTAAGAGAACATCTCCATTTTTTAATTTCCCGTCGTTTATCCCTATTTGTAATGCTAGAGGAATGGAAACGGAAGAAGTGTTTCCCATGTACTCAACACTAGTTAATGTCTTCTCGACTGGAAACTCTGATCTTTCACATATAGATTCAATCATTCGTAAATTGGCACTGTGTGGAACGAACCAATTTACTTCTCTCTTTTGTAGATTTGCTTGTTCTAGCAATTCAGATATACCTAAAGGAATTGTTCGAGATGCCCACTTATATACTTCCCTTCCGTTTTGCACCATCTTGCCACCCGAACTCAAAGGTTGTCCATGCATAGTAGTAGATAAATTGGTGCGGTATACATGTTTACCTCCCTTTCCATTTGTACCGATATGCGTAGCAATAAAACTCGGGCGCTCTACATCACTTTCGACCAAAACAGCTGCAGCTCCATCCCCAAATAGGACACATGTAGTGCGATCTGTATAATCTGTAACCTTTGATAACGTTTCTGCAGTTACGATTAGGACTTTATGATGAAGTCCTGATGTAATAAAAGCGTTTGCCATGTGTAATCCGTATGTAAAACCAGCACAGGTAGCATTAAAGTCTAGGGCCCCTGTTGTAGGAATATCAAAGTAGCCTTGTATTTGAGCTGCTACGCTTGGAAATGCATAGTCCGGTGTCGTAGTTGAGACAATGATACATCCTACATCCTTTAACTCTTTCTGATACTGCTCCACTAAGTTTTCAATTGCTTTAACAGCTAGATCAGAAGAATATTCGTTTTCATCAGCAATTCTTCTTTCCCTCATGCCAGTTCGTTTCACGATCCATTCATCGTTTGTATCTACAATTCTTTCTAAATCGTCATTGGTAAGTCTTTTTTTCGGTACATATGTACCTATTGCTGTAATACGTGCAGTTGATTTCATTGTATTCACCCTTCTCTTATTTGTTACCAAGATATATAAATTGATATTAGTACTAGGTACTAATAAAGTCAATGATTTTATATGAAAAAATTGTAAATTAAAATTCATTCAAGCTTAATAATAAAAATATAAACCTCCCCCGAATTATACCTGGAAGAGGTTTATATTTAGTAAGCTTATTAGAGGGTTAAGGTAATGACCATATGCATAAAATGCAAATTTTTTATTCATTCATTTTATTTTTTCTCTTGCATCAAACCTTTATAAATAAGGGATCTATAAAAAGCTGTATAAACGATAAACTCAAAAGGCGAACAAGCCCTTGAGTACCAAGGGTTTGTTTTTTGCATGAGTTCCGGAAACAGGTATTATGGTAACTACAAATTTATGAAGTATAAGTCTTACTAAGCAAATTTTTTATTTATTGTTATATTGTTTTATAACTGTGACTATAACTGCCATTAACAGAACAATTGCGCTATTTATAAGTAAATAGTATCCAACTTGTAAACCATAAAATATGGCAAAAGCGTCTCTAATGATTAACAGTGCTAATATACCGCCTATTGCCCCAAATAAAGCCGCCAGTATCAATATTGTGAAAGCAGCAGCGTATAGACTTTTCTTTTTTTGGTAGGAGATAAATCCAACGATATTTGCAATGATAATAAAGAAGCCGATAAGTATTAAGAAGAAGTTAGCCATTTTCTTTAATTCTCCTCTACGGACTATTAATTGGTTAAAATTTCTAATATCTAATATCAATTTAACATAAAATTCTATGTAAAAGTTTTGCTTCTTATAACATGTTTGATATTCATCCAAAAGAAGCTGACTTACATTTTAAGATCTTTCTTTATATTTTTCCTTATAGTTAAATTGGCTAAGCGTTTACGCGCTGATTCCATAGGACCCATTTTAAAATAACGAAGCCACAAAGTAGCAAATAACATTTGAAACAAACAGATTAATACCCAAACAAAAATGACGAAGAATGAACGAGGGTGTCCACCCAATCCAAGGCCCCATCCATAAAATAAAATTGAGCTTAAAACATTCTGTAACACGTAGCAACTTAAAGACATCTTACCTACTTTTTCTAAAACTCTCCATAATGAAAAGGCCTGAAATTTTTCAATTAGGAAACTAATAGCTCCCATGTATCCAATCGATAAAATAGGGGCAAACACATACCTTACTGGAAAATCAAAGTATCCTCCAGGAACAAATAATAATAGGTTTAGAGGTAGCCCAACTAAAAGTCCTGTCTTCATCATCCTCTTTCTGATATTAATACCATTGGAGTTATTGTCAAAAGCCCCTATTCTCACTAGTAAAACACCAATTAAAAACATACATATATTAAATGGAATGACGAAAATTGCTTCTGTGCGCAGCTCCCAAAAATGAAAAAGTCGATACTGAATTTGATTCATCCATGATCCATGTTGATAAAGGTTCATCACTTCTTTTGGCACAGCAACTAGCTCATCTCCTATTGAGTTAGTTAGCACACCTAAGAACACAAGTACTATAAAGAAAAGATGAATCGCTGCTGCACTAATCATTGTTATTCGTATCATTCTCTTTCGCATTTTTACGATAAGTGATACGACAATGGCAGTTACTGCATAAGACATTAAAATGTCGTACTCTAAGACAAAAATAAAGTGCAAAAGCCCTTCCATTAATAAAAGTAAAGACAGCCATATGTACCTTCCCGGCCAAGTCTGATTTAATCGTTTTGATTGCTGATATTTCAGTTCTAAACCAACACCAAACATAATGGCTAAGAGGCCAAGTAATTTTCCGTTAATTAAGGACAGAAAAAGGATTCTTAAAAAGTCATCTCCTGATAACCACCATTGATTATGGTTAAAAGTAAATATATAATTTATATCTCCCAGATAGGCAAACAGCCAAATATTTGTTCCTAATGTTCCCAGAATCGCTAGTCCTCTTAATATATCTAAAGAGCGAATTCGTTTTTTATTCTCCACTTCCCATGCCCCCATCCTTTACTTTCATTCTAATAACGTTCCGAATACATTTCTAAAAAGGATTGTTTATTTTCGTTACTCTCCTTCTTGATATGTCATAGTTCAACTATATTAGATTACGTCGCGTCACCTTCAACCCTTATTTTTAAATGAATGAATTATTTTTAGTGCAATAAAGAGAGCGTAGATACGTTTTGAGAAGTGCGAAGGCTGCCTGCTTTGGAAACAGGTTTAGCCAAAATCCAAAAGATATACTGGCTTACGCAGAGTACTAATTACAAAAAAAAGAAACCCTAGTATTTTTAAGGTTTCTTTCTTTCTGATATTCCACTCTAAGCGACAATTGAAGATAAATTAAAATGCTTTTACTGCAATATAACGTTTTCCAACGTTTTGTAATTCATATTCTAAAAGCTGGCATCTAGCTTTTAGAAAGTTCGTTTATCTCCCTTTCAATAAGAGCTACTGAAAGTTCGAATGCTTGTATCCTTCTTTTAGCTAAGGTTATTTGAGATTTATATCTATCGGCATTTTCTTTAGCTTCAAACGTTTTTACTGTCTGTCTGAGTTTATGTAAAGTTGAATCAATTTGACGTTTTGCTTCAACTAATTCAGGTACGTCAAATTTCATTGGAGTCCCTCCTTTTTATCATTTTTATCGATAAGATGGCTTTCTTTAAAAAGGTTGTTTATCGGCAGAGCTACTGTTATCTATATTTCCTGTACATGAGTAGCCATCCAAAAATGTTTATTATACCAAATATAGTGAACACAAACTTACCACTTAAAACTTCTCTTAACAATATACCTGATAAACTAGTGTTTGTTTATCTGTAGAAGTTGAAAGGTTCCTTTAAAAGAAGCAGGTTTTTTTGAGGTATTGAGAGGTGACGTCAATTTTTATTAAGATGCTCAGCTGTTCTAAAATAGCCTCTGCGTAAGGGCCACGCTAAATAACCCATTCAAAATCTCTCAACGCAATAAAATTTGTCATACAAATTTCGTTTTTCATCTTCACAACAAAAATAGTTTGTGATATACTTCACATGTAAGGATGTTCACATGAACTAACAAACTCTTGAATGTAAAGTAGAAAAAGCTATTTCACTCCGATGCCAATACGATTGAAATAGCTTTTTTTATGCTCTTATTTTGAGAACCCCCACCATTTCTACTGCTATGGCCTTCTGTACAGTTCTCTAGGAGAAGTAGTTACATCTATCTTACTCGCTTGCTTTTAGAGTTTGATGTTCCTAACCTATCACTCAAAAAATAGAGAGGGTTCTATTTTCCGCTTATTGCAGATCAACCCTTATTAATTGCCGCAATCGCTTTTGTAATACGAGCATCGTCACCTACTGCATCTAAGAGAGCTATTCCTTCAATTGTAACAAGAGCTAGTGCTGCTACTTGTTCTTTATCCTCTCCTTCGTCTACCTTAATGATATCTAGGTAGAACTGATAAAAGCTGTCGCAGATTTCCTTTGCTACAGAATGAAATGGGTCCCCTTCTTTTGATGCAACCGCAACTAATTCAAGCCACAGCTTAATGTATGGACGAACTTCAGGATCTCTCATCATGTTATACAAATGGGGAACTAGCGTCTGAAATGAATGCTTCTCCATTTCTGTATTGTGAAGCATGTAAATAAGCTTTTGAGAAATAAAGGATAGCACAACCGTAAATAATTCCTCTTTGTCATTAAAATAATGAAGTAGCATTCTATCGCTGGTTTCCGCTGCTTTCGCAAGATTTCGCAAACTGGAGGCCTGCAGACCATTTAATAAAATATAGTCAGCCGTTTTTTCTATAATTTCTTGTTTTTTCTTTTCACCTTTTTTCATATAAAGCTCCTTACTGTCTTTTTCTGTCGTATAGATACAATTATGAAGGAAACTTAGCTGCTTTGCATTATTCCCATTCATTTTTTTGTTGATAAAAAATGTAATGAGTGCTACATTTTAAGAAAGGGGGATGATTGAATTGGTAAGTAAAAACGACAAATCAATGGACAGTAACACATTTTCTAGAAATAATCGAATACCAAAAGCATTACTTATTTTAGTATTAGTATCTTTTTCTGTTTTAACAGGTCTGGCCGTATATCATTATGGCTTCCTTGGTATTTTTTCTCAGGCATTTAACAACTATGCTTCTATGCAAATATTCTTTGATTTATTGATAGCACTAATTCTAGTGCTTGTATGGATGTGGCATGATACAAAAAAGACAAATCGTTCTTTTTGGCCATGGGCACTAGTCACACTAATAATTGGCTCGTTCGGTCCCCTTTTGTATCTGTTGCTGCGCAAACGCATTTAGCAGATTAAAAGACTTTGTATTGCAAAAAGAAAGCCTTTTGCAAAATAAAACAAGGCTTTCTTTTTATCTAATTAAGTATTAATCAGCTGTTTCCTCTAGTACAACTTTAATAGCCTTTGCGAGCATCTTTGCTGTACGTGTTTCTTCCTTCGAGGAGTGGTTTAGAGATTTATATAAGGTTCCATCTTATAACACTATCATTTGGAAAGATAATAAAATAAAAAAGATTCCTTTAGATCCCCAAAAAGTAAAGATAATAAAGCAGGATCAAAATCATGCAATGAAGTTTATTGAACTTGTTAAAAAATCATCTAAGTAAACCTTTAATTGTTAAATTAAAGGTTTATTTCTATATATTGTGTTATACTCTTAAACATGTATTACGGTTGTAGAGGAGTTTTAAATTGAAACAGAAAGAGATTTTTTCGTGGATCAAATCCATCGTTATTGCTTGTATCCTGGCTTGTGTGGTGAGAGAGTACATATTTACGCCTATAGTAGTAGACGGTGAATCGATGATGCCTACTTTAAAAGATAGTGAACATATTATTCTTAATGAAATGGGTAAAAATAACGCAGATAATATAAAAAGATTTGATATTATCGTTTTTCACGCTACAAAGGAAAAAGACTATATTAAAAGAGTAATTGGTTTACCGGGTGATCATATAGAATATCGCAATGACACGCTATATATAAACGGAAAAAAATATGAAGAGCCTTATTTGGATCAATACAAAAAAGAAATAGTAACAGGCCCGTTAACTGAGGATTTTAAACTTGAGGATTTTACAGGCAGCAAAACAGTTCCAGAAGGTCAATTGTTTGTCATGGGAGATAATAGAATGTATAGCTTAGATAGCAGATCACCTCAAGTAGGAACAATCTCCGTAGACAAAATCGTAGGAAAAGCAAAATTAGCTTATTGGCCTTTAAAAGAATTTCAATGGATTAAATAAAGTCTTTAAAAGCTCCCTTATTAAAGGGAGCTTTTTCTATTAAATACAAACTAAAAAATAACGATATTTATGTGCTTTACCTTTATTATTTCTCCGCTACTATATTCAGTACTGCAGCTGCTTTTGGCCACCCCACGTAAAAAGCCATATGAGTTATTAGTACAATAATTTCTTTTTCAGTCACTCCATTCTTTTTTGCCAGCTGCAGATGAAAAGACATTTGTTCAGTGTTGCCAATACTGATTAAAGCAGAAAGTCACAAAGTTAGGAGCAAGATCTCTCATGTCGTTCAGCAGCTTAGAATTAATACCGTTATTCATATTTATTGTGCCTCCTTTTGATTAACCATTTGTGCGATTCCTTGCCCAAATGACCAGTTTTCAAGGGTTGTTTCGTTTACTGTAATAAAGATATTGTTTGTAGAAAGGTCTAAGTCAGTGTGAAGTCCCTCTGCAATGGACTGATGTAGCTTCTTTTTCTGCTCAATAGTTCTCCCCTGCCCACATGTAATAGAAGGAAACTTATTGAACGTAATGAATTTATCTATAAAAAAATCCTTTGCTTCCAGGGCAAAGAATTTTTTTGCAGTTATAGAGAGCTTTGTCCCTTTTACAGATTAATATAATACTCATCCACTATCTCTATCATGAGCATAGTTTTTTGATAAGCTGTCTTTAAAGTCTTGAGAAAGCTTCATATTTCTAAAATTTAAGCCAATTAAATCTTCAACATCTTCATTTAAATACGACCATTTAGATGGTGATGTCATTAAATGGTCTAACAAAACAGATTCATTAAAACCTATGACACATATATCTAAGCTCCTTTCTCCCCATATCGCCCACTGCTTAGAAGAAGAAAACCATACCACCTTCTCTGAATTATAGTAAGGGGCATCCGCAGGGTAATCCTCCGGTCCAATTTCTAAGGCATTCCTATACTCTTCACTTGATAAAGAAGTAGGAAGCTTCAAGTAATTAAAATAGCCAAACTCTTTATAAAAATAGTTTGTGGGGTGTGGATCTAAAACCGCAACTGTAACTTCCTTTTCACTAAAGATTTTTGTTAAATATTGTACGGTAGGCCAAAAATCATCACACATCACCCAATAGAACTCTTCAAATAAATAATAATCACACCTTTGGTTAAATACTTGGTCAGGCAATTCTTTATTTGTGTTAAAGATACTTTTTAAATTTTTATTAGTGGATTGAAATTCTTGGATATCTTTAATGAAAAAATTTGTGGGCTTCACAGTTTAGCCTCCTTTTTTATTAACTGGGCGTATGTTTGAACGGCGTGATGTTATCAACCTCGCATCTTAGTTCATAAAATTTCATGATTAAGGGGGGGGGGACATTAGAATCATATCTTAAAGCTTCCAATGTCCTCTTGCCTAACCTTCTATCTACTAATGCAAGAGCTTGAAGAATAATATTCTCAGAATTTAATGCTCGATGAATGGTCAGCTGAGGATACTGGATAAAAGCGCTATAAACATGTTCAGCGTTAAAAACGCCTCTATGTTTTAGAATACTTGCAGTGTAGTCCATATCATCTACCTGGCCAATGAATTCTGGGAAACATTCATATAAACACTCGGGAAAAGGTTTGCTTGTTTTTCTCTTCACTTCCTCCCAGAGGTTATCATGTTCCATTAAATATTCTGCTGAAGAAGCATTAAAAACTTCCTTTTTATCTAAAGTAATCCAAATACGCGTCCGCTCTCCACGAGAAACGTTATATTTAGTTAGATGAATACTCAATCTATGCTTCAATTTACCACAGATTAAATTCCCCATATCTTTCTTTACTTTTGTCCATTTCATACTATCCTTGTACCCCTATTCTTTCCTAAAACTATACGCTTCAGCTTATAGAAACATTATATTATATAAGATATTTGTTTTTCCTAATGTATTCAGCATATCCATATACCTTATCAAGATCTATTTCTTGCTGCTCTTTCTCTTCTAAGTCAAGCACTCTTTTCTATCTGCGTACGAGTTATGCTAAACCGAATATTCAAACCCCATCAACGCAATAAAGAAGCAGCCTCTCGCAAATAATGAGATTGCTTCTTGCACCTTAAAATTTGTCATACAAATTTCGTTTGCTACCTTCACAACAAAAATAGTTTGTGATATACTTCACATATAAGGATCTTCATATGAACTAACAAACTCTTGAATGTAAAATAGAAAAAGCTATTTCACTCCGATGCCAATACGATTGAAATAGCTTTTTTTATGCTCTTATTTCCATCACCCCATCCTTTCTTAGCTGTACGTTGTTTGAGTCTGTTTCCACTTGCTTCTGTATGTGAAGCGCGATCTTTTCAAAATCTATTTCATCATACTTGTTCATAGTCATACTCCTTTTAAATAAAAAACGTAAAAGCCGCCTCGGTTTGTCAGATAAGGCAGCTTTCACGAGAAATTTAATATAGAATCTGTTTTACTATAAATTATAGTATACTTTTCCGGTAAACACTATATTTTCCTGTAGAGACACACTCGTCTAGGTAGAGAATATAGTTAACTATAAATTTAATGATAAATATGATTTAGTTATTGATCATCATCTATTTCATTTTATAAAACGTAACCGATGGTCTACTATAATTGAATGTCTGAAATGTTGAGCACTAAAGAAAGAGAATGAATGATGGTTGGTCTATAGAAATGTATCAATCTTATTCGTTTAAAGACGACCATAAAAATAAGAGTAGGATTGTCATGAAGTTAATAAGGTTGTTGTAAGAAAATTATAGTTAAAACACTAAAGCCAAAGAAATGTATAGCCTTCTATGGCTTTTTTACTGCTGGCAAATCTGCGTCATTCTCTAGTTTAAAAAATCCCTTTTATATCGAACAGCAAGATATATACCTGAAGCAATGAATGCAATGGAATATTTAAATAAGAAGAAAATTTGCCACATATATTCTTTTGGGAAAATCAGGTCACACAAAATGACTCCATACAGTACAACGAGGGCACTTTTTAAACCGATTTGGCTTGTTCTTTCGTCAGACACACTCATGCCCATTTTCTTTTGAAAAACATATATTAAAACTGCTCCTACTATAAGCGATATAAATCCAATACAAATAAGCATATTCCAGTTACTATTTGATTGTTCTGTCCAGGTTCTCAAAGGAGTAAAAATGGCATTTTCTATTTTGTCAGTTATCATTTTAATCCCTTCCTTTCACATAACTAAAAATATCGTTCACATCTACGTTAAAGAAATCAGCTATTCGAAAAGCTAAAACAAGAGAAGGCGAATAATTGTTCTTCTCCATCACATATATAGTTTGTTTAGATACTCCAACTGCGTCAGCCAGTTCTTTTTGAGACATCCTGTTTAAAACCCGATGTTCATACACTTTATTTTCAACGTAGTCACCATTTTTTTCTTTCAATGTAATCACCTTCCTTTTTTTTTGACTACAACTATATAATACAACAAACTTTGATAAAGGTAAAGTAAACTTATACAAAAGATAAATATTATTATACATTCT
Source organism: Priestia megaterium (assembly GCF_009497655.1). Classification (NCBI taxonomy): domain Bacteria; kingdom Bacillati; phylum Bacillota; class Bacilli; order Caryophanales; family Bacillaceae; genus Priestia; species Priestia megaterium. Next base: position 3,472,233 of record NZ_CP023317.1, read on the forward strand.
AGGGAAACAAAAAGAGTTAGACTCTTAGCGAGAAGTCTAACTCTTTTTCTATTTCAACATCAAAAAATAAAGTACTCATTTCCTTTTACTGTTTAAAAACGGTTCATTTTCGTTTCTTCGCTAAAAACAATATTCGTTGATTAGTTAAATCCCATTAAGTTTTTCACCTGTTGAACATTTTCTATAGAAGTTAATTTCTCTAATAGTAAAAAGGCCACATCAAACCCGGTGCTGGGGTTTGACGAAGTAATTATATTGTGGTCTACGACAATATAATCGTCTTGAACAAGTACACCAAATTCTCTTAACTGTGCTCTTCTTATACTTGTGGGGTGATTATAGGTAGTAGCTTTTTTACCTTCCAGAATTCCACTTTTTCCAAGTGAAAGAGCGGCAACACAGACACTGGCTATAGGTTTTCCTGCTGAGTGAAATTCTCGAATAACCTGCAAGAATCTCTCATCGTAAGCATCTTCGTAAAAATTTGCTTCTTCAAAGCCACCTGGTATAGCAAGCGCATCAAATTCTTTTACATTAATATCTGATACTAGCATTTCTGGAATTACAGTAAAGTTCCATGTACATGTTAGTTTTGGATGTAAGCCCGCTGTTATTAGTTCAGTCGTGCCGTCTCCCTCAAATTTATTCCATCCAAACACATCTGTAAAAACGCTTGCTTCTACAGCTTCAAATCCATTTGCTAAAAGTAATAATATTTTCTTCATAGAATCATCTCCTTTCAGTAAATTTTATGAAATATTCATGCAATGTTATATACAAATAATTAGGTTATTTCTAAAGATATCTTTACTAAATTAGGTAATTACTTGATAATAATTAATAAAAAAAGGTTGACGATAAAATGGGCGTAATAGATAGAAAAATACTTCATGAACTGCAGCCAAATGCTAAGATTTCAATGAAAGAATTAGCTCAAAAAGTTTACTTATCTTCTCCTTCTACCATTGAACGAGTGAGAAGGTTAGAGGAAAACGGGATTATAAAAGGCTATAAAACAATTGTTGATGCAGAAAAATTGAATAGAAACATAACTGCGTTTGTTTTATTTGAAACGACAAAATGTAAGGATCATGCCGCGTTTTGTAGCGTTCATCCTGATGTAATGGAATGTTATCGTGTGGCAGGAAAAATAAGTTACATAGCAAAAATATGTACAGAGTCCGTACATACTTTAGAAGAATTTATTCATAAAGCTATGGAGTTTGGTACACCTTCAACAAACATCGTTTTATCATCACATACGAATATGGAACTTAAATTATTTCAAGATACTAGCAGTGGATAACTTTAAAAAAGCATGTTTATATATTTGTTAGTTAACAGTATCCAAATTGATTTTCCAAGAGAGCTAAATCAATCAAATTTCATATATGAGCCTGTTGTAATAGGGATCTTTAAAAACAAGGAGGAGGATATACGTGCAAATAAAAAAAGATGAAAGACAGTCATTTTATGCCGGATGTCAATTCGTAGATATAGAAGATCAAGGAAATGAACACGGCTTTCCTTTACTTATTATGTATCCTACATATAAAGAAGAAAAAGTTGAAAAGATGGGACCTTACACGATAAGCGCTGCGCAAGATGCTCCACTTTCAGACGGATTATTTCCTTTGGTCATTATTTCTCATGGAGATGGAAGCACGCCTCTTGCTTATCGAACCATTGCCCAGTTTTTAGCACGTAATGGTTTTATTGTAGGGGTACCTCAGCATCCATTTAATAATCGAGAAAATAATACGCTATCTGGAACAATAGATAACCTAAAAAATCGACCTACTCATATACGTACTGTAATTGATTGGTTTTTAAAAGAAAGTCCCTTTTCTCCGTCCATTCATTCAAATAACATTTCTCTTATTGGCCATTCAATGGGAGGATATACGGCTCTTGCCGTAGCAGGTGGAGTTCCCACTTCTTTTCCTTCTGAATCTCCTGATCAAAAGCCTTATTGTTTATCTGTTGATCATGATAAGCGGGTTCAATCACTTATTCTTTTAGCGCCAGCCGCCGGATGGTTTAGAGAAAGAGGAGCTCTTGAAGACGTGAATATACCTATTTTAATGATTACAGGAGAAAAGGATACGATTACTCCTTCTTTTCACGGGGAATTTGTGTTAAATGGGGTTTCTGATGCGGAAAAAGTTCAGTATATCGTTGTAGAAAATGGAGGACATTTTTCATTTCTCAGTCCATTTCCGGACTTTATGAAATCTCCTACCTTCCTCCCTTCTCAGGATCCGGAAGGCTTTAATCGCAAAGAGTTTCATGAAAACCTGCAAAACACTATATTGAATTTTTTATTACATTCTTTTTAACAGATTAGTCAGTTGTACCACCTTTTCTTTTGAAGCAATTATATCTAGAAAAGAGCAGTTAAAATCCCTTAGAAACTGATGAGCTTCTAAGGGATTTTATTTGTAACCTTATGCTTACGAATCAGATGCGTCACCCTAAAGAATCCTTGAAGCGGTCAGAATGCCTTTGTTAATTGCATGAACTGATAATGAATGGATTGACGATACTACTTCAAGCTCTTGTCTATCATTTTTTATTTCTCAACTTTTTTGTAAGGCACTGCATGACTTTCTTGCTTGCGTATACTGGCCAAGATCATTATCAGTAACACTAAACCAATACCAACCATAATGGTAGTTTTTCCACCGAAATGAGCTAGCCCACTCAAGAATAGTCCCACTATACCGAAGTCTGAATCTGAAAATGTAGCATTTGATAGACCCAAATCTCCCAACACGGGTATTAATAGAATTGGCATGAAACTGATTAAAAGGCCGTTCACAAATGAGCCTAAAATCGCACCGCGTACACCACCCATTGCATTTCCAAACACCCCTGCAGCTGCACCCGTAAAGAAGTGAGGTACTACACCTGGTAAAATAATGATTCCTCCTGATAAAACTAGTATTAACATACTAACAATGCCGCCTAAAAAACTTGAAAAGAAACCAATTAATACAGCATTTGGTGCATAAGTATATATAATTGGAACATCTAATGCTGGCTTTGAATTTGGCACAATTTTAGAAGATATTCCTTTAAATGCTGGTACAATTTCAGCTAATACCAATCGTACACCAGCTAAAATGACGAAAACGCCGGCAGAAAACATTCCTGCTTGAAGTACCGCAAATAAAATATAGTTTTTTCCGTCACTTAATTTACCTTCGACATAACCAGGCCCCGCAAAAAGAGCGACAATAACGTAGAAAATCGCCATAGTTAATGCAATACTAACCGTACTGTCTCGTAAGAAGCCGAGACCTTTTGGAAAGTTAATTTTTTCTGTTGATACAATCTCTTTCTTTCCCTTTACAGCCATCCCCACGAGACCACCAACTGCAAAACCAACTGCTCCAGAATGTCCTAATGCCACATTATCATTACCTGTTAGTTTACGGATAAAAGGCTGAACGAGGGCTGGAGAAAGCGTCATGAAAATTCCCACCGTTAAAGCACCAAAGAGAATTAATGAAAACGATGTAAAACCACTTACGGATAAAATGATGGCAATCATACATGACATGTACAAAGTGATATGTCCTGTCAGAAAAATATATTTAAATCGTGTAAAACGAGCAATCAGCAGGTTTACAATCATACCAAAAAACATAATTAATGCGGTCGAAGAACCATATTTACTCAGTGCAATCGCAACGATGGCTTCATTATTTGGAACGACACCGTTTACGTTAAATGCTGCTTTGAACATTTCTCCAAATGGAGCAAGGGCTTGTTGAAGAATCCCTGCACCTGCTGTAATAACCAGGAACCCAACAAACGTTTTTGTTGTTCCTTTTAGTGTATCTGAAAGATTTTTCTTTTGTGCAAGTAGACCTACTAGAGCAATTATGGCTACTAAAACTGAGGGTTCACTCAGAACGTTAACTAATACATTTAACACCTGATTCATCGCTATCACCTCTCAATTTCTTTACAGTAGATTTTTTTCTTGCAGAACCCCTGTTAATTTAGCGCGTAATTCTTCTAAATCAATAATATTATCCAAAATTACGACGTTTCCTAAGCTTGCCCCGCCTTCTGCAATATCTTTTGCAAGAAAGAACACGTCTGCATCCTCTGGTGTTGCAGAACCTAAATCAGAATGATTTACTTCTACGCCGCTTACTCCCATCTCATTCAACAACTGTTGAATATTCATTTCCACCATAAAACTTGTTCCTAATCCTGATCCACATACTGTTAAAATTTTCATTATTCATCTTCTCCTTTTTTTCGCATCATAGCTATAATTTCAGCTGAAGTTTCAGCTTCTTTTAAACGTTTTAATGAGTCTTCATTTACTAAAAATGAGGTCAATTCTGACAGTGCTTTTAAATGTAATTTGTTATCAATGGCTGCTAGACAGATAAACAAGTCAATTGCATGTTCTTCTTGGTTCAGTAACAAAACTGGTTTCTTCATTCGTAGAAGGGACATACCAAGCTCTTGTACACCTTGTTCTGGCCGGGCATGAGGAATAGCAATTCCTTTCCCTATATGAATAAAAGCTCCCATTTCTAAAACTCTATCAATCATTGCTTGAGTATAGGCTGAGGTAATATAATGCTGTTCCTCCAAAGGTTTTGCTGCCAATTGGATTGCTTCTTCCCACTCTAGAGAATCGTCAGAGAATTGAATCTTATCCTCTGTTAAAAGTTCAGAAAGCATAGGGGCGTAACTCCTTTCACGTGTATGGCTTTGTCTTAAATGTTTCGTTAAATCTTCATAAAGCGCTTTTTCATTTTTAATAGTTGCATATTTTCGTATGGTCGCCATTAACTTATCCATTGGGATAGTCGATTGAACCGGCAAATTGAAATCAGCTGCCACGGCCTGCTGCAAATAGTTTTCCTCTAGCGCTGTTAATAGTGGACGTGTTAAATAAACAGGCTTGGATGATTCCAAATAAATAGTTGAAAAAATCATATCGTAACTGTCTGGTGACAGTTTTTCGATTTCTGCAGCCGAATATGATTCTGTAAAATGCAATTTTGGAAACAGTTGTCGTAATTGCGTTCGTAGCATCATAGAGGAACTAATCCCGTTTGGGCAAACGATTGTGGCTTTATACACTTTAGGTTTAGCCTCCAGTTTTCGAACATGCCCACCGAATAAAATCGTAAAATACCCTATCTCTTCATCTGAAATACATTTTCCCGTATATTCAGAAAGCGGCTTCAACGCCTGTTTAACAAATTCAAAGAGTACACCGTGCTCTGTTTTAATTGTGTCAATTAACGGATTTGATAATGGCACTTCACAGATGATTCTAAAATAGGCTGGTACCAAATGTTTATATAAGAGCGATTTTAAAATATGCCTTTCCTTAAATGGTACTAATATTAAGCGCTCTACTTCTGAAATAATAGTACTCGATACAAGGTCAAGCTTTTCATCAATATGGAGCTCGTCTATATTCTGCATAGCAGATAACAATTGAACCGTTAGATAGATAACCTCTGCTTCAGCCACTTCATCAAATAAATAAGCTGATAGCTCTTCCCCCATTTTTAGTAAGGGCTGTTCTTTCATTAATTTAATTTGCTTGATTGGTAGAATCAGTTTATGATGCCCAGACCTGCACTGTAGAAATAAGAGTTCATAAACTAGCTGATCTAGCCGGTTACTAACAAAATCAATCCGATATTTTTTAGCTAAATCATTTACGTTCTCTCTAATTACTGAACCCGTATTTTCATAATTCCAACTATTAAGAACCTGCTTCATCCCTGAAATGCCCATTGGCAATTGCAAAAGTGTTCCAATACAAATAGTTGCAAATCGACGCTTAAGCCTCTCTTCTCCCTCTAGATGAAAGCCATCTGTCCGGTTATAAGATAACTGAATGCCTTCTTTCTCACAATACGAACGAAGCTTTTTAATATCCGCTAGTGCTGTATTCCTGCTTACCTGCAGAAAAGACTGATAATGTATATTTGCTATAGGCTCTTTTCTTATATACGTGTATAAATAAATTAAGTATATCCGCTCAGTCTCTTGAAAAACTGACTGCTGACGGTTAAGCGATGTTCCTTCTAGTTTCCAATAATTTTTAATTCTTTCATCAACCTTAAATTCTATATCAATCACTTGAATTTTCGGTAAATCTAAATTGCTTAATGCATTGTTCAACTTATCAAGCGTATAGGCAAATTGTCGAGGTGATAAATTTATTTGAAGTCTCAACTCCGGAATTGATAACTTCGGGTAATTAATCATCTGCTCAAGCAGCTGCAATGATTTATGATCAAACATCTTATTATCCTCCTCATGTTTATTATAAAATAGAAGTGTTAGCGATTACATAACTGTTCAATCCAATCTTTGTTGTCATTTTAGAATAGCTGTTGGACTGAAGGTTATATTTCCCATTTAAAAGTTTAACATAAGCTCTCGCACCACAGAATGGCAAACGTTTATTATTTGATTTTTATCTTTTAAAGCTATAGTAAAGCAATTTAAATGGCCTCCCTTACTATAGTAAGCTTTTCTACCGGCGTAAAAAAACAAAAAAGAAGTGACCCTTTGGTCACTTCTTCTGTTCATTAACTATTTTCCGAGCTGTTTTTACTTATCAAACATTCACTTATATTCAGTCTCTTAAAAACGAAAGCAGCGCTTCGTTAAATTCATGTGCATGCGTTGCATTTAAGCCGTGAGGACCGCCTTTTATTAAAGCTAATTTCGAATCAGAAATGGCTTCATGCGTTCGCTTTCCGCTATATTCAAATGGAACGATCTCGTCTGCATCACCGTGAATAATAAGAGTCGGTATTGTAAACTTAGCTAAATCGTCTCTGAAATCCGTTTTGCTGAAAGCAGCTATACAGTCTAGCGTCCCTTTAGGTGATGCAGCTGCTGCAATATCCCGGTTGTACAGTCGAAATGGTTCGCTGACTAAGCCCTTTCCGTCTTCAGCTCCAAAAAATGTTTTTGTAAAATCCTCAAGAAAAGCTAAACGATCATTTTTTACGCCGTTTTCAAATTCTTGGATTCCTGCATCATCCAATGCTCCTTCAGGATGATCCTCTGACTTGTAAAGAAATGGTGGTACGGCTCCTGCAAATACGGCTTTTTCTACTCTATCTGTGCCGTATGTTCCTACATAACGGGCTACTTCTCCGCCACCCATTGAAAACCCAACTAGTGTCACATTTTTTAAATCCAAATGTTCTAGCAGCTGATGTAGATCAGCAGCAAATGTATCATAATCGTATCCGTCCCATGGCTGAGAAGACTTGCCGAATCCTCGGCGGTCATACGTGATGACTCTGTGTCCAGCCTCAATAAGAGCCGGAACTTGATATTCCCAAGACCGTCCGCTTAGTGGCCAGCCATGGATTAAGACGACCGGCTTTCCTGTCCCGTGATCCTCGTAGTATAGTTCAATAGGTGCTTCATTTTCTGTTCCTACCGTAATTTTTGCCATTTCGCTACCTCCATTATATAGTCATTCTTTATTTGGTTAAGTGGTCGTAAACCTAGCGTAGATCATAAAAAAGATCGCTAATTCTCCTATGACGACAGTGCTGGGAACAATAAGTATTAAGTTAACAATAAAAAATACCGCTAAAATTCCTAAAAACATTCCCAAGTGATACACTTTCAAACGATGTTGTTCAAATCTATATTGGTGAAAAACAAGAGTGGTTGCCATGAAATAAAGCAGCACGGATCCGAATACAAAATATAAGCTGAATGTGTACTGAACTTCATGTAAAAACATGAGCTTAATCGATGCTGCAATCATGCTTAGAGACATGAGGATAAGTAAGTGTCCGTAAATAATCGTTTGTCCGGCTCTTTGAATAGACTTGTTTACTTTCTTTTCTACATTCTCAAAGTACTGCCACCACATAGCAATAATTAGGACAAATGAAATAACCGAAAATAAAATGGTATTCCAGTCCCCTTTTTGTGGCTGTATCACAGCAAGAATGCTGACAACGGATTCTCCAAACAGGATTAATGTTAACAAAGCAAAACGCTCTAATAAATGAGCGGTGTTGGTCGGTAATTTTGCCAGTCTATTATGCCCTAAAACAGGTAAAATCATATCCACTGCAATTCCTGTATACAACACGGCGTAGCGAATCCATGAATCAAAAAGAAGCGAAAGAAGTGAGATGAAAATCCCAATTCCAAAGCATGTGCCTAAAAACACAGCAACTTTTTTTCGTTCATCTCGTTCAAATTTTTGAACAATAAGGTATTGAATCGAGGTTAACGCTCTTAGCCCAATATAGCCAATCAAAAAAGAGACGTAATATTGATTAAAATCTACGGACAAGCTTGAGATCATGATAAGAACAAACAGCATTTGAAGAATCATAAAAATGCGCTGATGCAAAAAGTCTTGTCCAAACCGATTGATAAACATCGTTTGTCCGGTCCACGCCCACCATATAGGAATAAAGATTAGTACAAACTTTAACAAATACTCTCCATGAATATACCCTTGTTCAACGTGAAGCAAAACATGCGTAGCAGTAGCAACGGCTGCCACAAATAACAAATCATAAAAAAGCTCCAGCCACGTAACTTTTTTTTCTTCCACTACTCCGCATCCCTTCCTATCATTTACCAGGCTGTCGTGAATGTACTTTATTTTATATATAAGAGACGCATACTTCATGAAAGGCAGCTTAGTAAAAGATAGGTGAGCCAACGGTTCATCAGTCGGCTCACCTATCTAACAGTTACTTTTATGTTGTTACATTTTCTCCGTCACATAAATGATCCATAGATGCCATTCTACTTTCGTGTTTTATATGTAAAGAGAACGACCGATGCCAAACTTAAGCTCCGCTACGTTAGACACTCTGCTTGCTGAAATCGCGCTGAGCTCCTCTATAGCTGCCCATTAAGTTTTGATAACCAGGAAGATGACTAGAAATTAAATTGCCAAAACCTTCAACGTCGTTGCGCCAGTCACGCTGCAGCTCGCACGCTACGCTAAACCAGTTCATAAGCTGCGCGCCGCCGTGAGCCATACGCGTTAATGCCGCATCTGCGACTTGCTTGTTGAACGTCCCGGAAGCATCTGTCACAACAAACACTTCGTAGCCTGCTTTAATGGCAGAAAGCGCAGGAAAAGCAACGCAGACGTCTGTCACTACACCCGCGATAATCAGCTGTTTTTTCCCGGTCGCTTTAATGGCTTTAACAAACTCTTCGTTGTCCCACGCGTTAATTTGTCCAGGACGAGCTATTTTTGGCGCGTCAGGAAACAAATCAACGAGTTCCCCCATTAGCGGGCCGTTGGGTCCATTTTCAAAGCTAGTTGTTAAAATAACCGGTAAATCAAAGAATTTAGCCGTATCACCAAGAGCCAATACGTTGTTTTTAAATTCATCAACACCATAATCACGTACAAGGCCAGAAATAAGACCCGTTTGGTGGTCAACTAAAAGCACGGCAGCATCATCTTTTGAAAGGCGAGAGTAAAGATCAGACATTTTATCATCCTCCTTAAATTAAGGCAAGTAAGGACACGTACCTTTTTCATTCCTTACAAGCGGTCTATCATTTGAACGGTTTTTTAGATTTCATTTATGATCTGTTGAGTAAAACATGTATAGAAAGAAAAGTTATTTCTGAGGTGAAGGTTCGTGAGGTGTGTTCTCTTTCTTAATCTAGAACAGGAACAGGCGCTTGATCAATCCAATGAATGAACTGCTGTAAGTAGCGCTGAAGATAGCGTTTCGTTGACTCATCAGTTAGGACCTTTTGCTGAGCATCAACTTTTTCATGAACTTGCGAAATCAGCATTTTTTGAAATGGTAAAACATGAACTTGCATAGCTTCTAGTACTTCTCTCGTTTGCTTTTGAGCAAAAGCCGTACCGAAGCCTCCTGGAGTTGCGCCAATGAGACCAACTGGTTTTCTGTTTAAAACAGAAGAAGTCCGAGGCCTTGATGCCCAGTCCAAAGCATTTTTTAATACTCCTGTAATTCCGGAATTGTACTCTGGACTTACAATGATAACACCATCAACATCTTGAATCGCAGCTCTAAAGGATGCGACAGATTCTGGTGATCCGTCAGCTTCTAAGTCTTCATTAAAAAAAGGCAGGCTGCTTATTTCGATCCAGCGATATTGAGCTGAGTCATCTAATGTAGTCAATGACTCAGCAATCATTCGGTTATACGAATTCTTTCGTAAACTTCCACAAATAAGACCAATGGTTTTTGTCATCTATTCACCTCCTTACTTGGAATTAATTTCATATTACCACGGTGTTTCAAATATAGATATTAGTTTTATATATAGATAAATTAATTCCTTCTTTGTACCTAATTTAGGGTTAAACTAGCGTTTTACCATTACTAAAAGAATTATTTCAGTAAAATTCAGTCTAATTCTCTCACTTCAAAAGGAATCAAAGCTCTTTCAATTTGATCTCGATGGGTTTCGTACTGTTCAGGAAGCATGAGCTTTTCTCCCATTGTTTCAAGTGACTCATCATGTGCAAAACCTGGAGGGTCTGTTGCAATTTCAAATAAAATTTCTCCGTGTTCTTTAAAGTAAATCGCATTAAAGTAATTTCGATCTCGAACAGCCGTCACTCCGTATCCGCTATCGGCTACGTATTTCTGCCATTCCAACTGATCTTCATCATCTTTTGCTCGCCATGCAATATGGTGAACCGTTCCAACGCCCATTTGCCCGCGTCCAATGGTTGTTAATTTTAAATCGATGATATTTCCAATGTCAGCTGATGATTGAAACCGTATAAAATCTCCTTCTTGACCTACTTTTTTTAGCCCCATTACGTTTTCTAATAATTGAGCTGTTTCATCAGGTCGAACCGATAATAACGTAGCGCCTCCGAATCCTTTAATAGCAACATCTGAATTAATTTCACCAGCTTGCCACGTATTCTTTTCACCTTCTTCTCTTTCCACAATCTCTAGATGCAAACCATGAGGATCGTCAAACTCTAAATACTGCTCTCCAAATCGCTCCATCTTTGTAGCTGGAACTCCAAACTTAGCTAATCGCTGTTCCCAAAAGCCCATCGCACCTTTTGGAACCACATAGGAAGTTACGCCAACTTGCCCGTCGCCTATTTTTCCTTGTCGTGCATTTGCCCACGGAAAGAATGTGATAATCGTTCCAGGTTTTCCGCCTTCATTCCCAAAGTAAAGGTGATACGTTCCTGGATCATCAAAGTTTACCGTTTGTTTGACCAAGCGTAACCCTAACACGCCCGCATAGAAATTAACATTTTCCTGAGGATGACCTACAATCGCCGTGATATGATGAATACCCGCTGTTTTTTTACTCATTACTACCATCTCCTTCGATACATTTTTCGTCATATGTTTCGTTATCCCTCTTAAAATTACAACTATTTATCGTAAATATCTCGAATTCAAGATATTAGTCAAAAAATAAAAGCACCTTGCTTATTCCAACCCATTTTCTCTTTTAGAAAATAAAAGTATCTAGTGCATAATAACCTGGTCCTGCAATAGCTACACCGATTGCTACGACTAAAAGCGTAAGATTATATTCATATCCGTTTTGTGTTGCCCAGTATCCATTTGGACCGTGTACTTTCACAATCGCCATAACCATTGTTCCGGCAATCAAAAGTGCTCCAAGCGGCGTAAGAAGTCCTGCAGCAAATAAAGCTCCGCCTACTAGCTCAGATAAACCAGCCATTAACGCCATTCTAACGCCTGGCTTCATTCCGATAGATTCAAACCATCCGCCCGTTCCTTTTAAGCCGTGGCCGCCAAACCATCCAAATAATTTCTGAGTTCCATGTGCCATAAAAGATAATCCAATGACTAAACGTATTAACAATAAACCAATGCTCACCATTTTTTATTCCTCCTATTTTTTCATCACTTTAAAATCTCGAATTAAAATATCTTTAATTAAGGATAATTATAAAATCATATGCTCCTACTGTCAATATAAATTTTTATATTTTTTTGTAGCTAGTTAAAAGGCTTAACGACTTATTAAAAACATATTCTAGATTTTATGTGGATATGAGCACTGGAGCGGAAAATATAAAAGCTAAATTGTATTATTTATTCAATAAAAAAAAGAAGTCACCCCTTGGTAACTTCTTTCCCTCTTCTACTGTGCATGTATAGTTCAATAACTGGATACTGAAGTTATCACCCCACTTATAAAAGGGATATCTGGATCACTTGAATTAGTATCATTTTGCTTTTAATTTATCAATTAATTTAAGCGTATCATTATATAGACTTAATTGATATCTCTGGGACTCTAGTTCAGGTGGGATACGGATTTGTAAAGGTATCGAAGAAAGATCGAGTACATCCAAAGATGATTTCTTTATAGAGTAATTTTCTACGTTTTTATTAGCTTGTTCTGTTATGTATTCTCCTAATACCTGTAGTTGAACAGCCCATTTTTGTCCATCAACTGTGGGTAGAGAATTCGTTTTGGACCAGTCGTTAAATGTAGTGAGTACACTCGAAATATAGGTATACCCATAAAAGGAATTGTTCATTTTGTTTTAACTGCTGCTTTTTATTTCTGCCAAATGGGTTCAACCTTAAACTCTTTTCTGCTTTCCTTAATTCCTTTTCGACCTGGTGAAGTTCCTGAAGCAAGTTGGTTGTATCATCTATTAAATTTTCTCCTTCAACAAATGTACAGTTATTATTTACCCAGTAAGCCACCTTTTCAAATAATTGTCCAAGGTCTATTCCAAATTGAGTTAAAGTTCTACGAGCTTCTTTTACGTAATTTGGTGGAACAATTATGATATGAACAATAATAGCGACAAGAGCTCCTATGATCGTGTCTCTTATTCGATCAGAGACATAATAATTTGTTTTATGAACAAATACAAAAACTAATAAAATAGTAAGCGCAATTTGATGAATGATCGTCTTATGTAGCCTTAATACAACAGGAAGCACCATTCCCATTGTTAATAATAACCCTATCGTCCATCCGTTCACTTCTACATGTTTAATGATAAAAATCGTAGCAGCAATTCCAAAAAGAGTGCCGATAATTCGATAAAAAGCATACACAGCAGAATGCTGGATGGTTTCTTGAATAGAAAGAATCACAGTTAAAGGCGCCAAATAAGGATGCTTAGAGCCTAACATTTTTGCCAGTTCCCACGATACACCAGAAGCTATAGATATTTTGGCTATAAGTAGTAATCCTTTTATTAGTTCGAGCTTTTGCTTTCCCTTATTTATATCCATAAAAACTCCTTTATTTAAACACCTATGTATGTAAGTCGACTTACAGTCACTTCCTGTCGTTACTTACTATTAACTGGAGAACGTAACTTTATTACAAACAAAGCTGTTTTCATATATAAGAGTTGATTGGATAAAACTCTTCTCTTAAAACACATACTAGCTGTTTAGCTATCCTTCAATCCATCTATTTATCCCGCAATTTGTGTACTACGCTTTCTATATGCTTCACCGCTTGGTATACACCATTTTCCGATTGAATGATGCTTTTTATTTGTTGAGCATTTTCAATATACTCTTTATTTTCTACTTGTTCTAACGCGTGAACCAATTCGAATACTTGGAGATTTTTTTCTTGTAACGGCTTTAGTGAATACCCTTTTTTATAGAGAAGATTTGCCCAAAACGGTTGATCCACTGTAAACGGAATGATAATTTGTGGTACGCCACTCAGTAAAGCTTCAGACATTGTTCCAACACCTCCATGATGAATAATGCCTTTAGCACGTTTAAATAAAAGTCTATGGGATGCACCTTTAACGGCGAGTATATTCTCTTGTTGATTAAACTTCATACCGCTTGTTCCTGTTAGCACTATTGCGCGATTGTCCGTCTCCTTTAATGCCTGAATTAACTTTTGTTTAAAAATTGATGGACTCTTTAAAGGCATAGAACTAAATGATACTACAATAGGCTTCTTTCCTTTTTCTAGAAAGTTTTCTATTTCATTGGGTAGCACCTCTTCCTCTACTTCTAAAAAGAAAAAACCTGGTAGACATACAGAACCTTTCCAACTCTCTACTTCTTTGAAAAGAAAAGGACTAATAGGATAAATTATAGGAATAGGTGCACCGTTTACGTCATATGTGTAAAGTCCGGCTTTTCTCTTCGGGAATTTTAACGTTTTTTCTCTAAAATCGTTAATTTCTTTCATAAAAGGGTACTCACTGAACTTTACTATCTTGTAGGATAATCTATTTAATGTAGGACCAAAGCTTTGTTTTGACGATAAAGAGAAATTTGGGAACTCTGTAATTGGATACATAATTGGAACGGGCGGTAAGCAAATGCAAGGAATATGATAGTACAGCGCAATATCAACGGCACCAAGAGCTTTAGGATGATAAATGATTAGATCGGCTCCTTGGGAAGCCTGATAAAAATCATCCATACTTCTTCTGTAGGATGGAGCAATTTTTTCTTTTGAAAATTTCATTATTTTAAAAGGTGAAAACTTCTTACCATTAAGTATATCTCTTCCTTCCTCGCTCTCCATTATCGCCATCAAATCAGTAGCAGCGGGATGAAAGGAAACCTTATTTTCTTCAATAAAATGTTGAAACGTCGCACCTGTACAAATGACTACTTCATGTCCAATCTTAATCATTTCTCGAGCAAGTGCAATATAAGGCTGTACATCTCCTCTACTGCCTAACGTTAAAATTGTCACTTTCATAATTTCCACCCCCATAATAAATAATAACTTAACTTTTTTGTTTTGCTGCAACTATATTTTAGCTTATGTATGAATTTTTCTTATTTATTTAATTTTTGATTTCGTTAAGTTAAATGATAATGTTTTATGGTTTGCGATAGTTCTTGCATTCACAGATAATTTACTCTTTGCAAAGGTAATAAGGCAGATTAATCCCTTTGTTGAATATAAAATTACTCATCCTTTAAAAATTGCAAGATTTATAGTTTTCAGTTTGATTGCTATAGCCAACTTATACTGGATAAAATGTTGAATCAGAGTCTTTATATTCTCATGTCTCCTTTTCATCGTCATTAAAAGAAAAACTCATTTCTATTTTAAAAGAAGTCTATTCCGGACTTAATCTACTGAAATGATTAAAAGGTTGCAAAAGCTCTCTCCTTACCAAATAGCTGGTATAAAAGACGTTTTTTCATTCCGTATTAAGGGAATTAAGATAGAAATTTTAGAAAAAGGAGCTAAAATGGCAAAATAGTAAATTTAAGTCTTTCTGGAAGTCATTAATGTTAATTAAAAATATGAAGGAGGAAGATGATGAAGAAAACAACACCTATTTTTTGGATCTCTTTAATCATTAGCGTTTTATTTGTAGGCTGGGGTATATTAAAACCAACTAATCTACTTCACGTCATGACCACCGCGGAAAGTTATTTGCTTAATCGCTTTGGTTGGTTTTATCAATTTTCTGCCACATTCTTTTTAATATTTGCCTTAGTATTAGCTTTTAGTCGATTTGGAAAAATAAAACTGGGCAAACCCCATGAAAAACCTGAGTTTAGTACCCCTACTTGGTTCGCTATGTTATTTAGCGCTGGGATGGGAATTGGTTTACTTTTTTATGGGATTTCTGAGCCAATCTCCCACTATGCTACACCCCCTTTTGGGAAACCTCAAACTACTGAATCTGCAAAACTGAGCCTAGAATATACATATTTACACTGGGGATTTCATGCTTGGGCAATTTATGCTGTAGTAGCACTTGCCTTAGCCTATTATAAATTCCGAAAAAACATGCCTGGACTAATGAGCGCAACCCTAACCCCTCTTATTGGAAATAAGAGTAAAGGACCAATTGGCTACGCAGTAGACATCATAGCTGTATTTGCTACCATATTTGGGGTGGCCGCATCTTTAGGATTAGGAGCTTCACAGATAAATAGTGGATTTCATTACCTAACTGGCATGCCTATTAGCTATAAAGTTCAACTCGTTATTATTGCCATTACAACTATTTTATTTATTACATCTGCAGGAACCGGTGTTTCAAGAGGTATCAAATATTTGAGCAACGCTAACATGGTTTTAGCCGTCATTCTATTTGTTTCTTTTCTTTTTCTTGGACCTACACAATACTTAATAGAGCTTTTCTCTACAACCTTTGGTTCCTACGTTCAACAATTACCAAGCATGGGGCTGCGATTTGCTCCCTTTAATTCGGACAATAACCAGTGGGTAAAAGATTGGACCATTTTTTACTGGGCTTGGTGGATATCATGGACCCCATTTGTGGGAACTTTCATTGCACGCGTATCTAAAGGAAGAACGGTTCGTGAATTTATTATGGCTGTATTAATCGTTCCAACACTTGTATGCTCAATATGGTTTGGCATATTTGGAGGTACCGGTATTTATTTTGATTTTGTGAAAGGATTAGATGTGGCAAAACAAAGCTTAGAAACCTCTCTATTCTTTGTGTATGATCAAATGCCGTTTGGAAGGTTTCTTTCTACCATCTCTGTAGTCCTTATTTTGACGTTCTTTGTGACTTCTGCAGATTCGGCCACTTTTGTTCTGGGGATGCAAACTACAAATGGGAATTTAAATCCACCTTTCTTTGTTACATTTATTTGGGGAATCATTTTAGCTGCTATTTCAGCAATTTTATTAGGTACAGGTGGCCTGCAAGGCATGCAAGCAGCTATTATTGTCAGTGCATTACCATTAGGGATTGTTCTTCTATTCATGTCCTATGCATTAATTAAGTCCTTCCGACAAGAAGTTTCTGAAGATAAAAAGCAAAATAAAAAAACTGCTTAACTTATTTCAATATGAAGCAGCTTTAAAAGGTGTATGATTTATTTTTAAACTGATATTTATATCTTTTGTTTGAGGGAAACTTTATAGTAAACATCATGTATGTAAGCTTTGTTAAAGGTTGTTTCCTTTTAGTGAGGAAACAACCTTTCTCTTCTTGCATGTTTGTAAGTACCAACTTATTTTTTTGATTGAAGTTGTATTCAAATTTATATTATTTAGCATTATATAAGTAATTTATTGCTAATGATACCTTAGGAAAATATTATCTATAATAAACAAAGTTATAAGAAAAGCCGTATATCTCTCAAGGTGACAGAAACCTATCCATAAAGAGAATGTACTCTTAACAATACTTGGCACATGAAGCATAATTTCAGTTTTAAAGAGACAAAGGAGCATAAAAATGGTTACATATTGGATTATTTTATTAGCTATCGCTGTAGGGGTAGTGTTTATCGCGGAAAAACTGAAACAACCTTATCCCACTTTCCTTGTAGTAATAGGATTAATTATTGGTTTGGTACCCATTCCTGCGTTGGGAGAAATAAAAAGTTATGCAGCCAATGATACCGTGTTTCAAACGACCGTTATTTTCATCTTCTTATCAGCTTTGTTAGGGGATGCAGCACTTAAACTTCCCTTTGATGAATTAAAACGTAATAAGAAATCGATTTCTTTATTAGCTTTTTTAGGTACATTTCTTACCTTCTTACTAGTTGCTGCTTCTACTTATTTTTTCTTGCACCTTTCTTTGCAAGAATCCTTAATTTTCGGTGCACTTATGGCAGCTACTGACCCTGTATCCGTTCTAAGCATTTTTAAGTCAATGGGCCTAAACAAGCGCCTCTCCATTGTGGTCGAAGGAGAAAGTTTAGCAAATGACGGAGTTGCTGTTGTACTATTTCAAATTGCTGTGGTAACTACTGCCTTGAGCTTAACAGGTACATTGAATGCGCTGCTTGAATTTCTGAAAGTTGTAAGTGGAGGCATATTGATTGGTGGAGTGTTTGGTTTATTAGCTTCTCGTATTACATCTAAGATTGATCATTATTTAGTGGAGACTGGATTATCGATGGTTCTATTTTATGGTACTTTTCAGCTTGCTGAACACTTTGACGTTTCTGGGGTAATATCTGTAGTAGTAGGTGGCGTAATCTTAGGAACTTATGGACGAAACGTAGGCATGTCAGATCTAACACATGAAAAAGTGAATTCCTTTTGGGAAACAATCGCCTTTCTCTCCAATGCGCTTATTTTCTTACTAGTAGGATTAGAAGTGAGTCGTATTGATTTTTTAGATAAAGGATGGCTTATCGTTGGAAGTATTCTTATTGTTCTTTTAGCACGTTTTCTCGCTGTCTATATAAGCTTAGCTTTTGATAAATCCATTCCAACTTCATGGAAACCTATTATTTCATGGGGAGGATTAAAGGGATCTCTTTCAATTGCGCTTGTTTTAGGCATTACACCCGAATTTGAAGGAAAAAATCTGTTATTAGCAATGACATTTAGTAATGTAGTCTTTTCTCTTCTTATTCAAGGAACAACACTAAAAAAATTAGTTTCATTTTTGAATGTAAAATAAAAGCCTATACTAAAAGAAAGCTGATGTTATGTTTGAAACTTTTCTTACACCCACTCGTATATCCATAAGGAACACCCTTACTCCTTTCTTAGTCAACATACAATAAATACGCGATAGAAAGCTTACAAGGAGGAATTAGATGGAATCAAGAATGAGTTGGTGTATTAAAAATCCTTCGTTTTATTTGGGAGCTGTTTTATTTCTCATCTTTGGTAGCCAATGCGTTATGGGATATATAAAAGAACATCAATTCTACGTTTTAGAGAGCATATTGAGTATCATAGGTGTTTTTATGATTGTTCTACCGTTGAAAAAGAAACTTGCTCCTCATTCACCAAAAAGCACTTAGTTATATGGGACTGACCCCTGATTTCGAGACAAGGATCCAAACACCTTTTAAACAGCCAGTTTTCGGTATTGTACCGGTGACTGGTTGTTTAGTTTTGTTTGAATACAGATATGGTTATAATAAGTAATGTAGCTTTCGACAGTTTGTTCTACGATGGCAGTCGTAGTACATGTTAACTCATCGAGGTAAAATGTTTCAGACTTTAGGGTGAAATGAAACGATTCAATTCAATTCTGTTATTTTGTTAGTAATAGCTTATATAGTGAGTTTTAGATTTAACAGAAAAAGCTAAAATCAATTAAGGAGCTGCTTGATAAAAAGAAATCCTTAATAAAATCATGTAGCAAAGGGGGGCTTTAATACGATTTCGGTATGAATAGGAATCTAGATCGTTACGTTTGTTTCCACATTTCAGGGCACATACTCCGGGTATAGATTAAATAGAAAAAGTAAAGAAGCAGAAAAAAAAAGAGATTATACAGCAAGATAGCACGCTGTGTAGTGTCTTTTTTCTGCCTTTTCGCTTTTATATAGACTAATAAGGTTTTATTTTTACACGAAGGTAGACACCTAAAGCGATTTTCACTTTACAAAGCTACATCATAGTCTAACTCTTACTTCCGTACCATCTGTAGCTTTGACATCTACTAGCACCATCCCCTTATGTTTCTTTAGTTCCTTGACGATAGGCTTTAGCACACTTTTATCTATTAGCGGAAAAGTAAAGTTCAGCTCTTTTCTTTTAAAATGTTCTTTTGTCCATTTATCTATATGCTTCTGGATAAATTTCGAAAAAGCAACGCTAATAGCAACGTTTAAAAGAGCATATGGAATTGGGATACTAAACCGAACTTCTTTGGTTTTCACTTTTACATGAATCATAAGCGCACCGTTATTCAATGATGACTGAAACGGTATCTCCGTTCGCCGATTTAATATCAACAATCTGGCCATCTAACTCGTTTTCAATTGCTTCAACAATCAGGTTTATGTCTATATCTTTTACATATTTTTCTGATTGAGGAATACTTGCTGCGATGCTGTGTCCAGCCATTAATACCAGCTTGACAAGCTTTATTGGCAAATTAACCTTCACATTATCATTTTCAGTTGAAACAACTCGAATTTTCAACGTTTTATCTAAATACGCATTCGGTTTCTTCAAAAGCTTATTGCCTGTTTCTTCTTTTTCTTTTAATACTTGAATCAGTTCTGATCCCTTTTCTGCATCAATTTTTCCTTCTTGAACCATTGTTAACACTTTTGTAATTTCCTCTTTCATAGACAATCCCCCTATTCTTCTTTTAAGAGCTTGATGGCTTCTTCTGCTGTAATTTCACCATTTTCTAACATAGACACAACTTTTTTCTCGTCTACTTCGTTTTTCTTCTTTTCTACATATCCAAGAGATGAAATGATGTCAGTCAGCTTTCCGCGAACAGTTGGGTACGAAACGCCCAGTTCTTTCTCAACTTCTTTGATATTTCCTCTGCATGTTAAAAACACTTCTACAAAATGAAGCTGATCACTCGATAAAGATGCCAGCTTAGATAATTCAAACTCATTTTCAATCGTCGTGTGACAATGGCTGCACTGTAGCTTTGTAATTTTTAACGTTTCACTGCAGACAGGACAATTTGTAAGTACTTTATAAGCCATAATCAAATCTCCTTCTTTTAGTTAATTTGATTATATAACAATTATTTAATATTAAAAACAATAAAATTAAATAATTTTAAATAAAAAATTAAATATAATAATTTATACTTCAAAAAAATCAATAAAATATTTTAAATCACGCACAATGAAAACTAATAAATATTTGCTGAATTAGATGCTTGAGGTTTAAAAAGACACATACAGCTATACAAAAAAGAGTACCTTAAAACCTTCCCCAAACCTAAAAAAACACAGACCATACAATGGTCTGTGTTTTTTATTAATGCGCTTTTTGTTCAACATTAACTCTCTTGATAAAGAACGAGATCACTAATCCAACAATGGAAACAATAATCGCAAAGACGAATGCATGTTGAACACCGTTGGTAAAGGCAAGAACTTGGTTTAATGGATCCATTTTATCTGACACCGTCTCAAGGAAGCTTCTTGAACCTGATGACAGAATCGAGATTCCAACAGCTGTTCCGATTGCTCCAGAAACCTGCTGCAAGGTGTTCATAATCGCTGTTCCATGCGGGTACAGCTCTGGTGGAAGCTGGTTTAAACCATTTGTTTGAGCTGGCATCATAATCATCGAAATGGCAATCATAAGCGCAATGTGTAACCCAATGATAAACCCTGTTGACGTTTCCAGCGTTACGGTTGAAAAACCATACATGGTGCCGACTACAATCAAAAGACCAGGAATAACTAGCCATTTGGGACCAAAACGGTCAAATAATCCGCCCATAACCGGTGAAAGAATTCCGTTAATCACTCCTCCTGGAAGAAGCATTAGGCCAGCGGCAAAGGTTGATAAAGCTAATGATGTTTGTAAGTACAGGGGTAAAATCATCATGGCAGACAGTAGTACCATCATGCAGACTAGAATTAATAAAAGACCAATTGTAAACATTGGATACTTAAAGGCTTTAAGGTCTAACATTGGCTCTTTCATCTTCGTTTGACGAATAGAGAATGCAACTAGTGCAACAGTTCCAATCACAAGAGTTAGAATAACCTGTAGACTTCCCCAGCCCCCGCCTTCTCCAGCGCTGCTAAATCCAAATACAATTCCTCCAAAACCTATTGTTGAAAGAACAACAGAAATCATATCGATTTTTGGCTTTGTTGGTGTGGTAACGTTCTGCATAAAGAAAGCTCCAAACACCAAGGCAACCACTAATAATGGAAGTGAAATCCAGAAAATCCAGTGCCACGTTAATGTTTTTAAGATTAAGCCTGATACAGTTGGTCCAACAGCTGGAGCAAACATAATAACAAGGCCAATGATCCCCATTGACTTTCCACGCTTATGCGGTGGAATAATAACAAGAATCGTGTTGAACATAAGCGGTAAAAGCAAAGCTGTTCCCACGGCTTGCACGACACGGGCAATCATTAGTACCCCAAACGTTGGTGCGATAGCGGCAATAAATGTTCCGATAATCGAGCAGATTAGCGATGCTATAAAAAGCTGTCTCGTCGTAAACCGCTGAAGAATAAAACCTGAAATAGGTACCAGAATTCCTAACGTTAATAGATATCCTGTTGTTAGCCATTGTGCCGTTGTTTCGTGAATACCAAAGCCTGAAATTAGCTCTTTTAACGCCATATTTAGCGCTGTTTCACTAAATAAGCCGATAAACCCGGCAATAAGAAACGACGTAATAATCGGCAGCACTTTGATGTTAGAGCCTTCGGCTGCTGTTTGTTGATTACTCATATTAAATTGTCTTCCTCTCTTTTACGTACTCTTTTTGATAAATTTTTTTCTATCTCAATGATAAGTTGATTAGCAGACAAACGATACATACCGATATAAAGATTAGTAATAAGTTTAAGACATTGTGCTGATTAAGCTTTTTCCTTCTCTTCTCTTTTGACCGGATTGCTTTTTGTCTTCTAAATTCGTTTCTTTCCACAGATACCTCTCTCTCCATTTCATTTCTAAATTACGTATGTAAACTGTTTCCCATTTATGTATATGCTTTTTCAATAAGCAAGATAGAACTAAAAAATGAAAAGAGGAAAGGCACATATTTATACCATTCCCCTGCACAAAGGAAAAATGAATTTCCACTTTGTATACCAGGAATATTGTAACACATCTATAAGTACTGTTTCTATCTAAAATATACTAAATAATGATATCTATATACCTAACTTAGTGCCCTGTGACAATTAAAATTTGTTTCTGTTATTTCATTAGCAATGACGTATATAGTCATTTTTGAATGTAATAGAAGTTCTGTTTATGTTCATTGGCTACTATGTATATTCTCTGCTTCATAACGTAATTTATAAAAATCCTGAACGAATGTGTTTTCTTCTAAAATGGATTCTTTCATTTTACGTAAAGTTCTTTTTCCTACACGACGGTCAAGCATACACAATATTTTTATTAACATATCATTCGACTTTAAAGATAATTCAATTGGTGAATTAAAATATTCCTCCAAAGCAGAAAAGAAATCATATTGTGCATAAATGCCTTCCGTTTTTAATTGTTCTTGAGCTTGTTCTTGGATTGCTCGATTATTAAAAACATTATCATAAGTAAAATCGTCTAACTGAATACGAATATCTCTTTCTCTATAATATTCTTCTTTTTCAGCAGTAATCGTACACATATTTAACATTTCTACTTTATCAACAGTTATGACAGCCCTACCTAACTGGTCATGTGCTTTTCGATAATTAATCACTTGAAAATCTACTCTTGAATGCAAAGATTCGCATACAAAACTCAGTAAACGTTTCTTTGCTTTGCTCCATTTTGGATGATACAGCAATAAACTCCCTCCCTTTCAACCTATTAAATTTTACCATTATAACATATCTGTGGTAGTAGAAAAGAAGTATATGCAAGAATTAAAAGAGCAAACTCTCTTACACGTGAGTTTGCTCTTTCTCTTCTTCATTCAAATTTCTTAAGTTTAACTTATTGTCCTATATCCTTCATCCTTTTAAGAGCTTTTCTATATTCTTGATCTCTCATATGCAGCATTTTATCAGGAGAAGGTTTAGGCTGGCCAAACTTTTTCAAAGCTTCTCTATACTCGCTGTCACCAATGACTCCATTCGAAACAATCTCTTTAGGCGAACGCTCAAAAACGGGAGTAGCTTTTTTACTGTGAACCTTTTCGGTACTCGGCTTTTCTTTATTTTTTTCTTTATCATGCGACTTATGAGCCAGCTTGTGTCCCTTACCTGTTAAAAACATCAAAAACGAGAGAATGAATACCACAATGCTCAATACACACGAAAACGTAGAAAAGGTATGATACGTAATGATTTCAGATTTTACATGTAGAGATTGCGTGAAATTTTCTTTACTAGCCACCTGGCTCTCTGCACTTACCGTTGCAAGGTGATCTTTATACACCTTTGCAAAAACAATACTGCTGATTACAGGAATGACCGCAGATACTGTCACTCGTATAAATTGAACCGTGACCATCCGAGGGACTAAGCTTGGTAGTGGTCCGCCTAAAGCAGCACCCATCAGACCTGCAGCGACTGTGAATCCTACTCCTGCGATTAAAGCGGCAAAGCTGATAATAAAGAGAAAAGCTGAAGCATGACCGTCCACATACATCCACTGTATGTTTACTCCCATAATAATGACGGCTCCTATAATACCTAATACGCCCGGCCCGACTTTATCATATAATACGGCACTTAATATGGCTGCAATTACTATCCCGGCAAAAAGCCCGATATAGATCAGTGACATCTCTCCTTTATCAAAACCAGATTCACTTTTAAGCAATCCTTGTAGGGATAAAAGAGTGAGACTCATACTAATATTTCCTATAACAGCGATTAAGATAGCGAGAGCTGGTTTTCGAGAAGCCACTAATCGAAAGGGAATTAAAGGATTTTTAATATGCCATTCTGCTATAAATAAAAAACATAAAAAAATGATGCTTCCTACTATGCCTATCCATACATAAGTAGATGCCCATCCTGATTTTTGGAGATTAAGTAATGTAAACGTAATAAATGCAGTAACCATAAACATTAACGCTGCACCGATGATGTCAAATGGTTCATGATGTTTTTGCTGTTGCTTGGCATGATCATTTGTTAAAAATTTGTAGCTAAAACCTATTCCCAGTAAGGAAAGTACGGCCGCTATATAAAATAACCATCTCCAGTGTCCGTAGCTTTTCACTAACATTCCGAGAAAAATACCCACAACGCTAGAGCCATAAAATCCGCCAATAAGAATCAGTAATGCCAAGTTCCGTTTCTGAATCGGAAAAGAAAGAACCAGCATTGGAATCATCATCATAAGTGCTAAACCCGTTCCTATCCCTTGTAAAAAACGACCAATTCCCATTCCTAAGAAGCTGTTAGAAGCAATACTTACGATAGCTCCTATAAGAAACAAACACATCGAAAGAACATAATTCCTTCTCTCCCCTAACTTGTGTCGAAGGATAGGTCCAAACGGAATACAAAATGCAAAGCTTATAACCCCTATTAAAACCGGTGTTATCGAAATATAAGATTGATTGTGAAACGTTTGTTGGAGAATGTCACGTATAGAATTTAATGACGTGTTTAACATTAAACCAGGACCAATAGCTAAAACTGCCAGTAAGGAAATCCCCCAGTGTTTTTCTATTTTCATACCACAATTCCTTTCTGCCTTTCATGATTGTAAAATATCTTTATTTGAACAAACTAAAAAATAAAGCTTCAGTAAGGAAGCTTTATTTTATTTTCTAAACCTGCCACTCGAATTGGCCCTAGAAGAGTTAAACGGGTTAATTTATCAGCCATAAATGCAGGGCTAAATTTCATATCGCTTTCTAACCAAGAACAAATGACACCTATATGAGCTGATGTAATATAGCTAATCAGGATATCTTTAGGAATATCCAGTCCATCCTCTTCTTCTCCAATCGAAGAGATTAGCTCTCCGTACACTCTTTTCTTTACAATTTCCGTCATATGACTTCTGAATTGAGGCAATCCTCGGTCACTTAGCATGACTTTAAAATAATCCGCGTGTTCGTAGATGAATTCAAAAAGCTTTAAAAAAGAAACAGACTCATCTTTTTCTTCCACTTCTGAGGAAACCTCGTTATTTTGTTTAGGCTTTACTTGCTCTATTAGCTCTTCTAGAACTTCATTCATAATCTGAACAAGAAAGTCTTGCTTATCTTGATAATGTAAATAAAATGTTCCTCGCGTTAATTCCGCTTTTTCCGTAATTTCTTGAATCGTAATGGACGTGACATCTTTCTCCTTAAGAAGTTCGACTAAAGCGTCTCTTAAGTATTTATTTGTTCTTTTTATCCTAGGATCTACTTTTTTTTTAGTCATAGTTGATCTCCTTGTATCACTTTTATTAAGACATACGATAGACTATTTAAACTATCCTGTATCGTCAACATACATTTTATACATAATGTAAACTAATGAACATCATGTATATTAAGTCTCACAAAGTATTGCCAATCTGTCAATATCAAAAATTGGGTAGCGTTAAAACATTCGTTAGACATGGATTGAGTGAACTCAAGAGTGTAATCTTTTGTAAAAACGTTCAAAAGAAATGGTATTAGAAATGAAGGAATAGTAAAAATTGATATTATGGAGGTGTTTTCTTATGAAAAAGTTTGAAGTAACGTTTCATTTAATCAATGGTGAAATCAGTCATATAGTTGAAACTAAATCACTTATTCGTGCAAAGAACTACATACAATATAGATTTGAAGATAAAAGTAAAGTATTGGACTTAGCAAATGACTTGGTACTCGTTAAAAGCAGCGTTCAATACTTTACCGTAGCTGAAAAAGAATAAGTAATGATATAAAAGGGATAAATGATCGAGTATGAATGGCTTGTTACACCGCTGTTAATTTCCATGCAAGGCTTCGCTTTTCGCAGGCGGCAAGTGAGTCTGCAGGAGTCTTTCGCCTTGCTATCCAATTAACGGCTACAAGCACCTACATTCACCCTCATAATAAAAAAATCCGAACAGTTTATCGTTCGGATCTTCCTTCCACTAAACTACTTTTAAGCTCTTTTCTCGCTATTTTTTCACCCAGTTATCATTACTATTTTTTTTGTACTTTGTTTTCACTGCATTCCACGCAACTTTATGCGCCGTAGCTTCTTCTTTGTATTCGTCACTCGCTGAGTTAAATGCTTCTTTATAAATTTCCTGAGCATGATGAGGAAGGTTATCTTTTACTCCATCAGGCAATTCTTTTAATGAATTGTAAGGCATATAGTATTCCTCCTTGAAAACGTCTTTTACTACTGATTTACCTGTTCTTAATGAGTATAAACATTTAATAAACTCTGAAAACGAATGGGAGTTTTGACTCTATAAAAAAGAACAGCACCTCTCTAGGAAGCCTGTTCTTCAAGTGAATCTAATTATCCTTTAAACATCAGCGGGGAAACGCCCTTACTTAAGTTCCATTTGCTTAAGGTAATCAATTCAATTTCTTGATCAGCAAAGAAACAAATACCTTTTGCATTTTCTACAGGATAGATTCTGCTCGTCATCACTTTCTCGCCTTCATTAATAAAAACTTCAATGGACGATTTATCGACAAAGAGATGAAGATGCAGGTGGTTATCATTTAATCCAACAGGTGCTTTTCTTACTCCTCCATCACCTTCACCTGAGTTATCGCGATTAAAGATAAACAAACTTTCTAATCTATCATAGGTTAAAAGCGTTTCTTGGTGAGTTTCGTTATCTGTTCGCAATTTCACTCCGAATTTTGAAGCGGCTTTTGCGTTAATTTTCACTTCAAGTTCGTAACAATCACCTGAAATACCTGCAAGTTCTTGTTCTCCACTAACGATAATATTTTTATACTGCACGTGATGTTGACGAAGCTGCTTAAGCTCTGGAATTGGTTTACTAATTATGTTCCCTTGTTTAATAGAAAGCTCACGCGGAATAGTCATTGCTCCTGCCCAATTGTATTTTTGTTCAGGCATGCAGCTTTCCCACATAGCCATCCACGCTATCATAATTCGTCTGCCATGTTCATCTTCTGTTGTTTGAGGAGCATAAAAGTCAAACCCGTAGTCTAAAAGTTGAAAATCTTCATGTTGAAGCAGCCCCGTTTTATAGTCTAATTTTCCTTTTATATATCCAGCTTGATGTAAGTTATGATAGAGATCTCCTTCTGGTTTTACTCCTTGAGGCGACATGACAAGCACGTCCTGTCCGTCGAGACTAAAAAGATCTGGACATTCCCACATAAAACCAAGATTCCCTTGGCTTTTGGCCATTATATTTATAAACTCCCAATCCATTAGATCTCTTGAACGATACAAAAGAACTTGGCCCTCATGATCCTTCGTGCGTGATCCAAGAACACAATAATAATAGTCATCTTTCTTCCATACTTTTGGATCTCTAAAATGATCAGGGTGAATATTCCCTTCAGGCACTGAATCAATAACTGGGTTTTGAACTGCTTTATTAAAATGAACGCCGTCTTCGCTTACAGCAAGACACTGAACTTGTCGTAAGTCCGTATCATAGTTAGCTCCCGTCCACACATTCCCTGTATACATGGCATAAAGCTTTCCATCTTTTTCAACTGCACTTCCTGAAAAGCATCCATCTTGGTCATATTCTTCACTCGGAGCAAGAGCAATAGGGAGATGTTCCCAATGAGTGAGATCTCTACTTTTTATATGCCCCCAAAACATTGGCCCCCACTCGGGAGAATATGGATGATGCTGATAGAATAAATGATACTCACCTTTGTAAAAGCAAAATCCGTTCGGGTCATTCATCCAATATGCCGGTGTAGACACATGGTATTGTAATCGCCAATAATTCTGATTAACAGCCTCCTGCTCGTTTAACACACTCTTCATTGCCTTTGAGATTTTTTCTTGATGTTGATTTTTTAATGTTTTCAACCGATTTCTCCCTGCCTTTCTCTACGTGAATGAGTTACGTGTGATAAAAAGAGATTAAAACGATGAATCAATCTCACAAACAATGGATTCGTAAGGTCGCAATTTTAGTTGATTTGGGTGTAATTCCAAATGATCGTAGTTCGATAAAATAACTTCTTTCATAGTAAAATCTAAGTTTAAAGCTACTTCTTTATGATCAAAGTTAGCGATTACCGCTATTTTTTTATTATTAAACTCCCTTGCGTAAGCCATGATTTGTAGACTATCTTCAAACAAATCTTCGTATTTACCAAAAGCGATAACCTCTGAATATGGACTGCTTTTTCTTAATTTAATTAAATTTTTATAGAAATAAAATAAAGAATTATCATCTTTTAAAGCATTCTCAACGTTAATAGAAGAGTAATTAGCATTTATCTCTAGCCACGGTGTGCCTTGGCTAAACCCTGCATATTGAGAATGATTCCACTGCATAGGTGTTCGGGAATTATCACGGCTGCGTCTCCAAATTGCTGCTAATGCTTCTTCTTTTGAAAATCCTTCTTTCAGCGCAGAGTGATATTGATCAATTGAAGCTAAGTCATTGTAATGCTCAATCGACGGATACTCTACATTTGTCATTCCGATTTCTTGTCCTTGATAGATGAATGGTGTGCCTTTTAGTAAAAAATAGACCGTAGCTAACATTTTTGCTGACGTAGGTCCTATATCTTCTGGTTTAATAAATTTATTTAAAGAACGAGGCTGGTCATGGTTTTCTAAATAAAGCGCTCCCCACCCTGTATTGTTATAGAACGTTTGACTATCAGAGATGGCTCTTTTGAAATCAAGCAGATTCCACTTATGCGGTTCATACCATTTTCCTTTTTTTCCTACGTCTAAATCGACATGATCGAATTCAAAAAGCATACTAAAATGTCCTTCTTCTCCCGCGTAAATAGGCAGTTCTTTGTGTGATACTCCAGGAGCTTCCGCCACAGTTAAGATATCATGTGAAGCAAAAGCTTCTTTACTTAGTTCACTTAAAAATTCATGAATGCCTTCTTGATTTGTTTCAATTACATTCATTTCACCATCCGAATTAGCAAAGTCCTGTCGTTTTTTTATAAATGTAATGGCATCTACTCGAAAGCCGCTAATTCCTTTTTCTAACCACCATGTGACCATGTTATAGACAGCATTTCGAAGATCAGGGTTTTCCCAATTAAGATCAGGCTGCTTTTTAGAAAATGCATGAAGATAATACTGTTCTGTTTGTTCATCATACTCCCAGCATGAACCGCCAAAAATAGATTCCCAATTATTAGGAGGGCTTCTATCTTCTTTTCCATCTTTCCAAATATACCAATCTCTTTTCGGATGATTTACATCACTTTTTGATTCTAGGAACCACTCATGTTCATCCGAAGTATGGTTAACGACTAGGTCCATAATAATCTTTATATTTCTTTTTTTGGCTTCATCAATCAGTAGATCCATATCTTCCATAGAGCCAAATTCTTCTGCAATGGCTTGATAATCAGAGATGTCATATCCGTTATCATCCATTGGAGATTGATAAACTGGACTTAGCCAAATAACGTCGATACCTAACTCTTTTAAGTAATCTAATTTTTGAATAACTCCTTTTAAGTCGCCAATTCCATCACCATTCGAATCGTAAAAACTTTTCGGATAAATTTGATATACAACTGCTTCTTTCCACCACTGTTTATTCATCGTTATAGCGCTTTCTGGATTCTTTCTTTCGCTTAGTTGAACCATTGCTTATCAGCTCCTATGTATTTATATTAAAATGATGTATATATTCTTCTGCTTTTATGGTATCGATACCATATGTAATTAAAAAAATTTATGTTATTAAAAAATCTGATATAACCCTTTATACCTCACGCTTCTATACTTACCTCAAACTCTTTGTTCTAGTATGCGATAAATAGCTGAATGTAGAGGAACTGTCTTCTGCTTTAAGGTAAATTTATTGTATTATATTATGGGAACGGTTTCAATTACTTTTCTGAAAATTTTTCAAAAAAGGTGAGAACTAATAGATTTAGCTCTCACCTTCATCTATTATCTCCTATCACGTTGAGCTTCGAACAACTAGCTCGATTGGGAGTTCAAACGTTTCTACTGTCGATTCAGAATCATTCAGCATATCGATCAGGATTTCCATTGCTTTAATCCCCATTTGATCAATCGGTTGTCGTATAGTTGTTAGCTTTGGATCTAACATTTGTGCAAGAGGTTGGTCATCAAATCCAATAATCGCCAAATCATTAGGTATACTTAGACCAGACTCTTTGGCTTCGATCATCATTCCTCCAGCAATTTCATCACTTCCTGTAAATATAGCCGTTGGGCGATCCTCCATTGACAGGATTTTTTTAACTACTTGTTTTCCGTCTTCAATACTATGTTGATTAACAAAAATCCATTTTGGATCCGGCTGAATTCCTGCCTCTTGAAGTGCTTTTTGATAACCTTGGTTACGGTCCTTGTCCTTACCTTCCTCAGCGAACAATCCACCTGTACAGTACCCGATTTTCCGGTGTCCCTTTTCAAGTAAATGCTTTACGCCTATATACGCACCCTTATATTGATTTAATCGAACGATTGGAACATTTGCGTTGTTTACATATTCGTTGCACAACAAAATAGGACCATACTCAGTAAAAGGCTCTATGAGACTCCAGTCATTTTCAATGGACGTCATAATAATTCCGTCAACTTGCTTTGTTTTCAGTAAATTTAAAAATGCTAATTCTTTCTCTTTATCTTCATTACTTTGAAAGATTAATACATGATAGTCCTTTTTATAAGCAACTTGTTCAATTGAATCGACTAAATAAGAGAAAAATGGATTTATAATCCTTGGTACAATAACACCAATTGTAGTCGTTACCTGTCCTCTTAACTTTCTTGCCGAAGGATTTGGCGTATAATTAAGCTCTTTCATTGCTTTTAGCACACGATTTTTTTTCTCTTCTGAAACATACGAATGATTGTTTATAACACGGGAAACCGTTGTTTTTGATAACCCCGATAATTTGGCTACGTCGTATATTGTAGGCATGTGTTTATCACTCCATCACTAACTGAAATCAGTTTCATACTTATTTTACGTTAAAAAAGAGGCAAAATGCAATGAATGAATTCGTTTGCAACTCTATACCATCTGTTCAATAAGAATACAGTAGAATCCCTATAGGTCTTTGAAACAGCCCTTTTTATATAAAATGTTTCATGATTAATAAATCAGTACATATCAAATTGTTTATTTTATATGTAAGAAATCAGTACCATATTAAAAAAACACATTACACTTAAACAAACCTTTTTTGGAAGGTATTTTTGTTAATTATTTTCTTGTTGACATATGAAATCGGTACCATATATAATACAATCAATCGAAAACGCTTTCTAAATAATATTTAGATACATAAACAGCAAAGGGGATTTAAATATGGAAAACAATAAACTTTATTGGAAACTAAGCAGTTTCTTTTTCTTATTCTTCTTATCTATTGCCTCTATTTTTACTTTTTTTGCTATCTGGTTGGGACAAAGCCTTAACCTTTCCGGAGCACAAACAGGTATTGTTTTTTCTGTAAACGCTGTCTTTACTATGCTTTTTCAACCTCTTTATGGATATATCTCTGATAAATTGGGGTTACGAAAGAATTTATTATACTTCATTTCAATTTTAGTTATTTTATCTGGACCGTTTCTAATTTTCATCTATCAACCTCTTTTAAACTGGAATTTTTGGGTAGGAGCTCTGACAGGCGGAGCTTATCTTGCCATCACCTTTTTAGCTGGAATCTCAGTCATCGAGTCATATATCGAAAAAGTTGGCAGAAAGTATGCGTTTGAATTCGGTCGTGCAAGACTTTGGGGATCAATAGGAGCTGCCGTTGCTGCTGCTATTGGAGGACGAATGCTTAATATTAACCCTGATATCAACTTTTGGATTGCATCGGGATCAGGCGTTATCTTATTACTTGTTATTTTCCTTACAAAAGTAGAAGTATCCACTATTGAAGAAAAGAAAGCAAAGTCCCTTTCTATTCAAGATTTAGGTAGCTTATTTAAACGAAAAGACTTCTGGATTTTTATGATTTTTATGCTCGGGACTGGCTGCATTTATAATGTTTTTGACCAGCAATTTCCTGTATATTATGCCTCCCTGTTCCCAACAGAACAATTAGGAAATCAAATCTTTGGTTACTTGAATGCAGGTCAAGTCTTTTTAGAATCCGGGATGTTATTAGTTGCTCCATTCATTGTGCGCAAAGTAGGTCCTAAAGGCGGTTTAATTTTAGCGGGAATCATTATGATTTTACGCGTAGTAGGTTCAGGGCTAGTATCCGATCCATACAGCATTTCCTTTATCAAGCTTCTTAACGCACCAGAGTTTGCCATTATCATCGTTTCTGTATTTAAATATCTGGCTACACATTTTGATACGAAATTCTCTTCCATCTTATATTTAGTTGGATACCAATTCGCAATGCAACTAGGAGCGGTTATACTCTCCCCTATTGTAGGAAACCTATACGATTCCATTGGCTTTCGTCACACATACTTAATCATGGGGGTTATCGTGACTGTCTTTACTCTATTTGGTGCATTTCTTTTAAGAAACAACAATCAAGCATCTAAAGATAATAATGATTCAAAGCTTACTGCTTAGAACAAGGAAAAATATTTATTAACTGTGATTCTCATAATTTTGAAAGCCCTTGCTAATTTTAGCAAGGGCTTCTTTTTGATGAGTTTCTTCTATTAATAATATATGGAACTAAAGTATATATCTTTTCAAAAGAGTTCATGGATAAAAACAAAAAATAAAACGCTTTCATTTTTTTATTCTATTAACTCATTTCCTTTGTTAGAATGAAATTATAGGGATT
Source organism: Priestia megaterium (assembly GCF_009497655.1). NCBI lineage: Bacteria > Bacillati > Bacillota > Bacilli > Caryophanales > Bacillaceae > Priestia > Priestia megaterium. Next base: position 3,505,441 of record NZ_CP023317.1, read on the forward strand.
ATAGCAGAAGGGCAGATGGGACATATGAGTACAAATCTATTGATCATTTTAGGGGTTATATTTCTGACAACAGTTGCTATCACTATTTTAATTAAGATTCCTGAAGAGGAATAAACTACATCATAAAATAAAATAAAAAGCCACCTCATTCTTTTGATATTAAAAAGTGAGATGGCTTTTTCGAATTTTAAGCATTGCAAAAGTTTAAGAAAGATTAGGTCTATAAATAATTATAGCATATTAATTGAAAGGTTGTCATACAATTTTAGATAGAAAGAATCCCCTTCTAGTAAGGTATATACGTAAACATTGTGTGAAAAAACAAGAATTTTATTATGTCGTTGCTGTACATACTACATTTTAAGGAATTCATATGATAGTTAATTAAAAAAGAACTCTACTTATGGGAACTAATGATATAATTACCTTTAATTGTATAATAGGTGATTTTGTTGATAGAAGATTTATTTGGAGGAACACTACCGTTTTTGCCTTCCAAGAAAACAATTGCTGCTAAAAAGAAACTTAGTCTATTAAGTAAGCAAGAATGGTTTAGAACTACTTAACTGAGGAAGGATCTACGAACAATGAAAAAATCGAATAAAGATCATTTACTTTGGAACATGTTAAAGCTGTGGATTTCTATACCTAGAAATATTCGTGTAGCATTTCTTTGGGCTTTTATTTTAGGAATCTCTTACTTGGGGTGGGGCAAGCTAGCCCACAGATTTATTTAGCATTAGTGATTTACCTCTACTAAAATTCATTTTAAGCAAACAAGAAGACTAGAAAAGATAAAAAGCTGAACTAAGTATAAAATTAAAGGAGCACTGTCTTGAGTCGTTTTATAAAATTAGTTGTTACTTCCCTTTTATCTACTGCTATTTTTGGTGCTGTCTACGGGATAATCAGCTTAACACCTGAAAGTGAAAAAGAACCTAATATTTATTACTTCAGCTTTACAGATACATTCGTATTTACATTTATGTATACTTTACCCGTTTATATAGTTGTTGGAATTATTTGTTCCTATCTAATTGATATGCTAGCACATAACAGGCAGACAAGAAAAATGTACTTGTCTAAACTCTTAATGTACTCGTTAGCAGGAATAGTTCCTGGTTTAGCATTTTACTTTCTGTTTGAAGGAATTCAGTTAGATTATCAATTGTTATTTTATTTTTTTGCCCTGGGTATTTTTGCATCTAATACTTTTTATCATGTTTTGCTACTTATAAATAAGGTTTTTAATAAGCAGAAAATTTAATGAAAGAACCTGTAGCAACGATGAGCATTTCTGTTGTTGGAGTCTCTCTGATTTTTATTTCGTAAAGAATTGTTATAGTAAAAATATTCACTAGTCCTATGTTAAACTGTACATAGAAATATCGATGAGTCTGGAGGCAAGGTAATGAAACGTGCAATAGGAATATTTCTTATTGCTCAAGCTTTATTAACGTACTTAACTATTAATATGATTTATACTCCTTATACAACTACAACAGTGAATAACAATACGGGAGCAGTGACAGTTTCGTATAGTTACCCTTGGGTATATTGGTTAGGTTTTATTGGCTTGGGCATTATGCTTATAGTGGGAACATATTTAGTTTTTGCCAAAGAAAAGAAGCAGATCTTTAATTAAAGATCTGCTTTTGTTTCTATCGACAAATTACATTATAATACATACGTCTTTATAAGGATTTTGATATATAATGAACACTAAAAAAGAATGATTTCAGGAAGAGGAAAATGTGTGAAACGTAGTCGTTTGTTGCTTTTATCGTTAATGAGTAGTTTGTTAATTATTTCAGTATCGTTGTTCCAGTGGGATCTGGTTGATATGATAACGGAATTTTTAATGTTGCCTGTTTGGTTATTTGTATATGCCTTCTTTATCATCATAACTGTATGGGCATTGATTCATCTTTTTAAAAATAGAAAGTGGCAGCCGCTTGTTATTCAGCTCATTACTATTATATTATGGTTCTTCTTTCCCTTTACTCAAGTCAACTTGGATTTGAACTTTAAAATCCATCAAGAGAAGAGAGAAGAAGCTGCGGCTAAAATAGAAAATGGCATGATTAAACCTAACGTACCCGATAGTCCATCACTTATTCAATTGCCAAAAGAGTATACTCAATTGTCTAAAGGCGGAGGCGACATTGAAGTAGAGACAAAAGGAAAGTCGACATCAATTCTTTTCTTTACGTACCGCGGGATGCTAGACAATTTCTCAGGATTTGTTTATGACCCAAATGATCATAAACCTTCAAAAAGCGATTTTGACGGAGATTTTAAACAGATAGAAAAAGTACATAAGAACTGGTATTATGTATCTTCTTATTAAAAATAGATACTACTTAAAAACTAGCCCCAAATCGTTAGACACTGTCTGACAATTAGGGCTAGTTTTTAATTTTCATTCTTTACTTCAAGCTCTCTACTTCAGAATGCCGTTTTTTATCTACACGGTCAAAGTAAGCTTGTTCAAGAATTTGCATATAATCAGCCTCGGTAATTAAGCGGACGTTACTTGGCGTTGAGTTGTTTTGCATAGCCAACTTTACAATGCTCGGAAAGTCTTCTTTCTTTACACCCTCTAGCTCTTTTAATTTAGGAATATTTAATGATTCTGTTAATTCTATAATTCCTTGAATTAATTTTTCAACAGCTATTTCATCTGAATCTAAATCTTTGGCAAAACTCATATACCTTGCTAATGTAGCATGCAGCTGCTTATTCTCCATAGAATTAAATCGTAATACGTATGGTAAAAATACTGCGTTAGCAACTCCATGCGGGGTATCATAAAGTCCTCCAAGCGCTTCTGCTAGGCAGTGTACCGAAGCAACATCTGCAGATCCGAAACACAAGCCAGCTAAGAGACTTCCTTCCAGCATATCTTGACGAGCCGCTTCATTTTTACCATCTCGGAAAACGATAGGCAATGCTGAAACAATCGTTCTCATTGCTTGAGCCCCAAGCGCTTGTGATATAGGATTTGTTACTTTACACGTATAACCTTCAATCGCATGAACGAGTGCATCAATGCCAGTCGCAGCCGTAACAGAAGGAGGAAGACTTAATGTTAGTTCAGCATCAAGAATCGCCAAGACAGGTCTTAATGAAGCATGTTTGAGCGTCATCTTTCGATGTGTAGATGCTTCCGTAATTACAGCAGACCGAGTAACCTCTGAGCCCGTACCTGAAGTAGTTGGAATACAAATAACTGGTGCGACGTTTGAATACAGAAGTCGGCCGTCTGCATAGTCAGATGGTTCTCCGCCGTTTGGGCCGCACAGCGCAATAGCTTTTCCCGTGTCCATCGCACTCCCGCCACCAATGGCAACAACTGCATCCGCACTAAAGTCATGAAATAACTTAGCACCTTCCAAGCAGTTCGTATCTCGAGGGTTTTGTTCAATTGAATCAAATACCAGCACCCGGTAACCAGAATCCTCCAGGGAAGTTACAATTGGTGAAACTAATCCTGCACGAACTACACCAGGGTCACTCACGACTAAAATTGATGAACCAATATTTAAAGATGTCAGCATTTCTGGTAATTCTCTAGCTTTCCCCATTCCTACCTCAATTTGAGTAGAACAAAAATAGTTATAAGATTTCATTTATACCCCTCCCGTTGTCTAAAATCAAATACATATCTTAAGAAGTACTAGTTTTTAAAATTTCATCATGGCCGGTAAGCTTACTTATTCCACTCTGAAGCTAATATACCCATAAAATATGTATCTACGTATTTCCCATCCACATAGGCATGGTTTCTTAATTTTCCTTCGGTAACAAAACCAATCTTTTCATATAGTGCAATGGCCTGTTCGTTTATTCCCCTTGTGGTTAAATAGATTTTATTTAGACGAAGCTGTTTAAACCCTAGATCAATCATTTGCTCCATAGCCATTCGACCATATCCGTGACCTCTAGATTCTGAAGATAGGAGAATTCCTATACTAGCTCTTCCATGTGCATAGTCTATATCCTTCAGAAATACCCATCCGACTAATTCTTTTTCATTGCTTTCAATTCCTAAAATTAAATCGTTGTTCATTCTTTTGTTTTCTACTTCTTGTACCACCTCTTCATAAGTTAAAGGTGTTCTGCCTATCATTCGTATTGCCCGTTCATCATTTAACCATTTATGTAAGTATTGAATGTGAGTAGTTTCAAATGGCGTAAGATGTATTCTTTTTGTACTCATTGATTTATCTTCTCCTTCTAAAGAAATGCAATCACAAATTACAATTCATTCCATACTTGATTCCATAAATATCGCTGACAAAGGTAAATGTGTATTTCTACTTACGATATACAACAGCCAAATTAAAATAAGTAGGTGCATAATTGAATGAAGCCATTAATCTGTTTAAATAGAACACTTTTGTATATAATTCTGGAATCAATAAAAAAACCCTCTCTTACATTTTACGTATAGTTAATCTTTGTTTTTAATTAGGGTTAATTCATCGGTTTGAGCTATTAAATCAATTTTCTCTAATCTGAGGTTGGTTCTTCTAATAAACCCCATTACGTTAATCCGATGTAATAGAAGAAGGATTTTTACTTTTTAAGGTAGAATAGTTCCTTAAAGAATCATAAAGGAGTTGATTTCATGTCTAAACAAACAAAAGATAGAAAAGAAATAAAGCTTTTGGATTCTCAACTTTACTTATGTGAGGAAATTAGAAAGCTGTTGAGGAAAAAAGAAAAAAGAAGTCTAGCCTTTGAACAAGAGTATACAGAACATGATATATTACACATTGCTTTAAACAGATTAATGAGTGAGCTAATCTCTAGACATTAAAAATTTCATCTATTATATTTGATATTATTCGAAATAGATACGTTTAATATAAAAATAGACAGAATATTTCATTAATATCTTTACTTTGTAAACGTTTTCGTTTATACTAAGTATAGGTTGGATGGCATGAGTGGCTGTCATAGTATTTAGCGTAGGCGGGGCTGATATGAGGGAACAGGGCATAGAAGAAATGTCCTTTTTTTGTTTGGGCAACATTTGTTAGAAACTAGGAAATGTTATAAAACTTCTTTCAAACGCTTTTTTTGTTTCATATGCCCTATCCAGTCTAGAAATTGAAAAAGACCACCTCTTCCCAGTCAAAAGAGGTAGCTTTTTTTAAAAATTGAATGAACAGTAGTCATTAAATAATGCTTTATTGCTTCTTGAGTAAGTTGCTTAACTTAAGAAATGGTATTCGTAGACAGCATATTAACCGCTTTTTCCAACAGTAAAATATCTTCTTCAACCATTCTTTTCATATCATCGAGATCAAGTTGAATATATTCTTCTTTTAAACGTTCTAATTCCCTGACGAACAGGGATCCCGTATAGTACCTATAATTTGTCACTACTATTTATCCCCTTTGTATGCTCTTACTAGATGTAATTCCCCTTTATTCAGATTAACAACCAATAAATGCAAAATTTTTTAAAAAAATCCTTCCCTGATGTAGGCAAAGGATTTTTAACTTGATTAGAATAGGAAAAATATGTTATTAACGTGGCCAGATTTTTAGTTTCATATACATACAACGTTTTATCGTTCTACTTTGATGTTAAATCAAATTTATCTTCTTTCCCATTCCATTTTATTGTCACGTGATAAGGAGCGTTGCTGCTTTGAGTCGAACACCCGCTGCAGCTTCCATTTAAATTAATTTTCCCTTCTGTCTCGTCATCCGTACCTGATAATTTGCTTGTTTCCCCTTCAACAACATAAGAAACTTTTCCTACTTTCTCCTTGTCTTTTCCTTTATAGATGATACTGCCTTGCCCATTTTCAGTATTCTCTCCTTTATTTAAAAGATATAAAGCTTTCCAATGATCTCCTTCACCTTCGAAACGCACACTTTCTTCTTTGCTGCCACAGCTACCCAATACTAATAAAAAAATAGATATAAGTCCTAAAAACAAAAACTTCCTTTTCAATTTAAATCCTCCTACACGATAAAAAAGCACCCAACTATCCTATTAGGTGATTTTTTGTTAGTATCTGTTCTTTTTTTCAAGTAATTTAATTAATCTATCATTTTGTTTCACTATCGTTCTTAGCTTAGCTTCTAACGAACATAAAGTGATAAAGACGGCTATAAATCCTATAATGACAAAAAACATATTAGCTGATATCCCCCATACATCATTTTATTTTCAGAACAATATCTATATAATAACATTTTTTCTATATTTTATATCATAATGTTGTTTCTTAGTTAACATAATAAATAAAAGGAATAGGAAAGTGTTCTCTTAAAGAAAACCTTCAGGGCCGCCATTTAAACGTTCTAGCTATACCAAAATACAGAATGAATTTGCCTTCATCCACGAACTCAACAGCTTTCCTTTATAATAAATACCCTTTCTCTAGCTAATAATAAGTAAGTAAAATATGTATATACTATAAACTAACACCATTCTTAAAAGTATGATGGTTACGAACATCTACCTATAATTGAGCAATGTTTCTATCTAAATCATGGTTTCTCTTCTTCTATTAAAGGGAATTAAACCCTAAAAGTGAACCTTAAAAGGAGACCACCATGGTTACAATTGAATCAATTATAATAGGTATTGTTTTTATCCTCATTCAATTATACGCATTAACGATTGTCGAACGTTCTCCAATCGGGGAGCAAAAGCTGCTCTCATTATCAGGCGGTGTAGCTATTGCTTATGTATTTATTTATATCTTACCGACGCTTCATAAGAAACAAGAAGAGTTTGGAGGATCGCTAGCCCTTGATACTGAACTATATTTTCTTGGTCTTCTCGGCTTACTCGTCTATTTTTCAGTGTATTCATTTGCTCAGACAAAAGCAGCCACTCACCTAACGGAACTGACCGTTTATATGGTACAGGCTAGTTTTTTTATGATTTATTCTTTTATCATTTCTTATGTCGTGTTTTCAACCGATGTTAAGCGAGTTGAATCAGTATTCTACGGACTGGCTATCAGCCTTCATTTTATCGGGTGGTCTTACCATCTAGGAAAAAAACATCCGCGCTTACACAAAACTAGAGGTCGCTATATGCTTGCCGGAGCAACTTTTCTTGGGTCAATTTTGGGCGTCTTTGGCCCCTCATCAGGCCTGCTTATTGAGTCGATGATTGCTTTTAGTTCAGGTGCAATGTTATTTAACGTCATCAGTAAAGAGCTCCCTTTTGAAAAACATGCGCATTTGCCAACCTTTTTAATCTCATCTCTTGTCTACGCGGCTACAATGATTTCGTTAAAAGCTTTTTTCAATTGGTAGTTGCGTGCGCGTGTTTTTACAAAATAAAAAGAGCAGCCTTTAAGGCTGCTCTTTTAAAGTATGGTTTTTATTACTAGATATACTGCAGCAATCGATGCAAGAACGATAAGCACATTTAAAATGCGATGTTGAGTAGCTAAGTGGCCCCGCTTCATTTCTGCACGAGTCAATGGTTTATTTTCATCGTGATTTCCACTCACTCTGTTACATCTCCTATCCTGTTTAGGTATTGGTTCTACTAATTTAAGCAATAAGCTGATCTTTGTCAGCTGCTTCTTCCTTTTTTATCTTCCCTCTACATAAGATATAGAAAACACTGAACATAACAATCGACCAAATAAGGTTAGCTCCTGGCTCAGTGTTAGCTACCTTAAACAAACTCGGTATAGACCCGAAAACAGAATCATTCGTTGTAAGGAACAGAGCGAGAAACATGTTGTTGGCTGCGTGTGCGCCAATGGTAATTTCTAAGCTTTTTGTTTTAACCGCGATATATGTAAGAGCAAAACCAGCTACAATATAATCTAGTCCCACCAATATAATGGATTTATTCATTTCGGGATTAGCAAAATGACCTATTGAAAACATTAGCCCAACAATAATAGCAAGTAAAATTGGACGCTTCACTTTCTTACTCACCCATTGAAGAAGAAGTCCTCTAAAAAACAGCTCCTCCGTTGTTGTTTGAATAGGTACTAACAAAAGCGTAATCAGTACTAACAGGACATACTCTTTTAAACTTACATGATTCCATGAATAATCCGAGTGGTTAAACACGACATCAATTAACTGTGAAACGATTAGTAACAGACTAAAAGCTCCAAAAGACCATATTACTTTCTTCCAGTTCACACGTTTGTTAGCAGTGATTAGTGATTTCATTTTTCGTTTGTGAATAAAACGAATCCCGATCCATAAACCAAAAATCCAGCATATGTACATAATATGAGACAACAGAAAATCAAGATTAGCATTGATTCCTACAGCTAATCCGCTATCAAAATCAACATATGATTTTCCACTTTCATCAGCTGCAACCATTATCATTTCAGCAATAATATAAATAATGGATCCTAACAGCATAAACACAGAAGCAAGGATTGTTGTACTTACATAACGCTTCCAGCTATTTTTTCCTTCTTCCAAATTTAAATAGTTTTTCATTTTATTCTTACTCCCTCAGCCTTCTCTTCTCAACTACATCGTTCTTCTCTACTTCGTTGTTGTCTAGGCAATGTAAAAATCTATTAGGACCCGAGGTCCTGCAATTATGTTAACTACCGCCTGCTTTTTACCTTTGAAGATAAGGGAAGAGACTGACAACATTAAGAAATTACAACTCTACCCATTACCTCTTTATATAAAATTTAGCGCCTTAAAAGCCGTCAAAAAACAGCTTCTTCTAAAAGAAGACTCGACACTAAGTCATCGTTAACCTTTATATCCTGCTCATACGTGCCCGCATACACATAATTTTGAAGAAAATACTTGCTACTCAAGAATATATATCCTAGAACAACTAAAATAAATATTTTTTTCAACATCGTCCTCACCTTTTTATCTAAAGTTTTCCCCTCGCGGCTGCTTCGACAATCGCTAAGGGCTTATCCATAAATAGCTTTTCATTTTTTAAAATTAGCTACCATTCTATCTAACACCGCAAAAATGTATATAAGTTACAATTATATTACATTATTATTACAAATGTAACAATTACATTATAACTAAGAAAATGAGGATAATCAATATGAAGTGTTTAGTAAAGCAAATAAAATTGCTAGATTAATATGATGCGTGTAAATAAATCCAAAACATGTTGGAAAAGACGTTTGTTATTAAACAGGAATATTTAAAGAACAAAAAAAGCAAACTCCCTACCGTTAGGAGTTTACTTCTTTTATTCAAGAGTTTTTATAACCTCTCTCATCTTGACACTCTTCTAAAGGAGTGATTAGATATATATGTTAACTATTTAAAAATTAAAGTTAACTTATTTCATTGTCGGTGGTGAGAGTGTATTGTATTGGGAAGAAGATATTAAGAGAGAACTTGCCTATTTAGATGAAATTTTTCAAAAACGGCACCTTGTTACTACAGAATTTGCTGAACAACCATGGCTTACAGTCAATGGACGTAAAATGTTAAACCTTGCCTCTAATAACTATTTAGGCTATGCAGGAGATAGTGGACTGAAGAAAACAATGAGTGATGCTGTGATGACGTATGGAGTAGGAGCAACAGCTTCACGCTTAATAGTAGGAAATCACTTCCTTTACGAGAAAGCAGAAAGAGCCCTTGTTAATTGGAAAAAAGCTGAGGCAGGACTTATTATCAATAGTGGTTATAATGCAAACCTAGGAATCGTCTCAGCCTTGGTTCCGCGTAATGGCTTCATCTTCAGCGATAAGTTAAATCATGCAAGTATCATTGATGGGGCCCTACTAAGCCGTGCAAAACTTCAACGCTATCGCCATAACGATATGAACCATCTAGAAAATTTATTAAAAAAAGTTCCCTTAGAGTCACGGAAGTTAGTTGTAACAGATACTGTTTTCAGCATGGATGGTGATTTCGCCAAGCTCAAGGAGCTTGTTAAATTAAAAGAGCAATATAACGCCCTACTAATGGTTGATGAGGCTCATGCAAGCGGTGTATACGGAAGAAATGGTGAAGGATATGCACATTTTCTTAATCTGCAAGATAAAATTGATATTCAAATGGGAACGTTTAGTAAAGCGCTAGGGTCATTTGGAGCTTATGTTACGGGAAAACAGTGGCTCATAGATTATTTGAAAAATAGAATGCGAGGACTCATTTATTCAACTGCTCTTCCCCCTGCTATACTCGGTGCAATAACGGCTGCAATTGAAAAGGTGCAACAAGACACAGAGCGCCGCGCACTTCTTCAAGAACATGCACTATTTTTTAGGAAGGCACTTACATACGAAGGATTTAACACATGTAATAGTCAATCTCAAATCATTCCAATTTTAACGGGAGAAAACAAAAGAACAATGCAGTTTGCAGAGCGTTTACAGAAAGAAGGAATTGCTGCTATTGCAGTTAGGCCTCCTACTGTTCCTGAAAATAAAGCAAGAATTCGTTTTACTGTAACAGCCGATCATACGCGAGAAGATTTAGATTGGGCCATAAAGAGAATTTCTCTAATTGGAAAAGAAATGAGTGTGATTCAATGAAACCATCAACTATTATAATATTTCCCGGATGGGGAATGGAAAAAGCAGCGTTTCAACCAATCATAAAATCATTGTCTACTATATGTAACGTTTTGTGTACAGACTGGAGAGGCGTAAAAGAACTAAGTGACTTTAGAGAACGAGCAATCCAATTGCTTATTTCTACTCCAGGTACTGTTTATTTAATGGGTTGGTCATTAGGTTCTCTTGTAACGCTTGAACTTGCAAATTTATACCCTAACAAGATAGAAGGACTCATATTAATTGGCGGAACTAGTCGCTTTATAAACGACATGCATAATACATTTGGATGGGAGCAACGCATCGTTGAACGTATGAAAAAACAACTACAGCGTAATAAAGAAAAAACCCTTACTGCATTTTATAACGCCATGTTCACTAAATCTGAAAAAGAAGAAGAATTTCATCATCAATTTATTGAAGTTGTTCAGCGTGATTATCAAGGAGACAGTACGTACTCTCTCCTTAAAGGGCTAGATTATTTACTTCAAAAAGATGTTAGAATGCACCTCAATCAAATTCAAACTCCTTGTTTGTTGATCCATGGAAGAGATGATCAAATATGTTTGACTGAGTCTTCTTCTTTCATAGCTGAAAGAATTGGTGGAAAAGCGCAGCTGTGTATTTTAGAAAAAGCTGGCCATATTCCTTTTTTTACAAAGCCTCACCAATGTACGCAACTTATAGAGAAATTTCTCGAAAAGGAGCTCATTTATGATTAATAAGCAACTTTTAAAGAAAAGATTCAATAATCATGCTAAAACTTATGATGCTTATGCCGATGTACAAAAAAGCATGGCAAACCAATTAATAGATCAGCTTTCCACCAATTTCTTTAACGAGGAAATAGCTATTCTTGAAATTGGCTGCGGCACAGGTTATTTAACACAATTATTGTGCGAAAAATTCCCTAAGGCTGCTATTACAGCAGTTGATTTGTCATCAGGAATGATTGAGTTAGCAAAGGAAAAAGTAAGGGAAGATCGAGTTTCTTTCATATGCGGAGATATCGAGGAACTAAGTATAGAAAGACATTATGACCTTATTATTTCGAATGCAACATTTCAGTGGTTTAATAGTCTTCATACGACAATTAAAAAATTGTATAAACAACTTAAGCCTACAGGCAGCCTGCTATTTTCAACCTTTGGTAACCGTACATTTCAAGAGCTTCATTCATGCTACAGCCATGTGAAACAAAAGCTTGGTCTTTTCAGTAACAGTTCACCTGGCCAATCGTTTTTTTCTCTTGAAGAGTTGTCTCAAATTTGTGAACAAGCATTAGTTCCATTGAGAGAGCATCCATTTAAACTATCAAAAACTGAGGAGCTAGAGGTTCAATACTTTCCGACGGTTAAGGCATTTTTTACATCAATAAAAAAGATTGGAGCAAGTAACAGTAACGAGGAAAGCTACTGTCAGCGCCCTTCCTTTTTTCGTGAATTAATCAACCTATACGAAAATAATCATCGTGACAAAAATGGCGTAAAAGTAACCTATCATTGCTTAATGTTTAATATTACAAAAACGAACTAATAGCCAATCCAGCCCTGGCTACTCTCTAGAAGTGATGAATTACCGCCAGTAAAAAAGGGTACTCTTCTATTTAGAAAAGTACCCTTAAATAATCAATTAGATTTAATTAACTTACTGTTTTTTAGAAGCTAATTCAATAATATTTGTTATACCTTGCTCATTGTACCCTGTTTTTAATAACTGTATTTGATTATGTTCAGATAAATTTGTAAAAATGATTGGTGTAACAAGTGATTTAGCATTTTCTTTAATGTAGTTTAGGTCTATTTTTAAAAGCGGGGTTCCTTGTGTAACCTTTTCTCCCTCTTTAATTAGACATGTAAACCCTTTCCCATTCAAGTTCACTGTTTCTAACCCTACGTGAATTAATAACTCTAGACCTTGATCTGTTTTTAGACCTATGGCATGTTTTGTAGGAAAGATGCTAACAACCTCCCCATTGATAGGAGAAATAAGAGTATTATTAGTTGGTTCGATGGCAAAACCGTCTCCCATCATCTTTGAAGAAAAAACAGCATCAGGGACTTCTTCTAGAGGCACAATATATCCATCAAACGGAAGTTTGAATACGCTTCCTAAAGTTGTATCCTTCATTTCTTTTTTCTAACCTGTTGCAGCAACTTCAGTTTTTGTCTTCGCTTCAAGTACTTCTTTGTTATTAGAGCCTTCTGTAATAGCCTCTTTTGGTATGCCAAATTCACTTATGTGAGGAGATTAGAAAATTGTTAAGAGAAAAAGCAAAAAGAAATCTCATAAAAATAATGCGTTTATCTATTTATTCTTCGTGCGGACAAATGATTGGATATTTCAAACTCAAATTACTAATAATACCGTTACATGTCTTTGGCGTAAAAGGAGCTACGTAACGATGGAACTGAAAAGAATAATAGGCATCACCTGTTTATCAAGCGTTATCTTATTTTCGGGACCTTTATCATTGGTCAATGCATCTATAAATGATTCTAAAATGACTGTAAAACATTCAGTGAAAGAAGAGTTGCCCAATATAAAGATTTTGGCCACTGGAGGTACGATTGCAGGTTCTTCTGAAAGCAGCACAGACACAACTGGATATGAATCAGGAGCCCTTGATATTAAAACCATCATTAAAGCTGTTCCTGAGTTAAAAAAACTAGCGAATGTAAGCGGAGAACAAGTTGTAAATATCGGAAGTCAAAATATAGATAACAGCATTTTGTTAAAGTTAGCCAAACGAATTAATACGCTATTAGCGTCTAAGGATGTTGACGGGATTGTCGTGACACACGGATCTGATACGATGGAGGAAACGGCTTATTTTCTAAACTTAGTAGTAAAGAGTGACAAGCCTGTGGTTGTGGTTGGTTCAATGAGACCCGCTACCGCTATAAGTGCAGATGGACCGCTAAACTTGTATAACGCAGTAAAAATTGCTTCTACAAAAGAAGCACGAAATAACGGCGTTTTAGTAGCGCTTAACGATCGAATTGGCGCAGCTCGTTATATAACGAAAACACATACAACGGCAGTGGATACGTTTAAATCCCCTGAACAGGGATATGTAGGAGAAATAGCTGGAGATCAGGTATTATTTTATAATAAAGCAACTCGTAAGCATACAACGCAATCACTATTCGATGTATCAAAATTAGATAAGCTTCCTCGAGTAGACATCATATATGGGTATCAAAACGACTCTAGGAACTTTTATGACGCAGCCGTAAAAGCCGGAGCAAAAGGAATAGTCGTCGCAGGAGCAGGAAATGGGCTGCTATCCGATGCTGCTCTAGCAGGTGCTAGAGATGCGGTAAAAAAAGGCGTAGTTATTGTGAGATCCAGCCGCGTAGGAAGCGGGGTTGTGACACATGAAGAATCAGATGATAAAGATACGTTTGTTACATCGGATTCATTAAATCCACAAAAAGCCCGTATTCTTTTAATGCTTGCTTTAACGAAAACAAAGGATCCTAAAAAGATTCAAGAATATTTTAATGAGTATTAATCAAAAATATCTTTTCTCCTCTATTTTGGTATTTTAAGAACAATCGGTAACAAAAGTATAAACAGGCCGAGACACCACCACTAGCATACTTTTGTCTCAGCCTGTTTTCATAAGAAGAAACATCAGCAGGTCCCTTATTCATTTCCCCAGTTCTTGCTTTCTATAATTAAATGATTGGATGTGGCGTCTAGCACACGCCATACCAAGGTCTTACCTTCTATATCTTTTAGTTCAATAGTTCCCTCGAGCTTATTGGTATTCACATGGACACGCTTCTCGTCTATTCTTTGCGCACTTTTTAATCTCGTTCCAAATGTTGCAGGACTTTCTTCCGTTAGCTTTACAATTACATCTATCATACGTTTGTCAGAAATATAGTTTTCGCTGTTTTCATAGTTTTGATCAGCAGGTTTAATAGCGTGTTCTAACCCAGTTTCATATTGACGCCAATCAACAATTAAAAAAAGCGCAAATACTAAAGACACTGTTAGTAATAAGCCATACACAACATTTCGTTTCATTTACTTTTGCTCCTTTCAATAGCGATTTATAGGTAAAACAAAGAAACCACCTGTTGTAAGAATAGGTTGTATCAGAAAATAGTATCGTACAACTCTGAAAAATATTCCGGTTTCCGAGTAAAAGAAGGTATATTTTTAAAGATTTCTACCTACAGAGACTATAAATATCTAGACAATCAGCTTAATATAGGTCAAGCACTAACAATCCATTAATTAAGAAAAACAAGAGATAAATCATGGTAGAAAACGGACGAATTTATCCTTCTCTATCACAAACTTCTCATCGGATTGTAAGAGCCCGTAAACATATGTTTACGGGCTCTTGTTTCTCGTTCATAAGATATAAATATAATTAGTCAAGTATACATATTTTATTTAACCTACGTTATTTTTCAATATGTTCTCCCGATATCCGAATAAAGCCTTCATTTCTATCTAATGGAACAGGAGGACGCTCGCCTAAAGGAACCTTCCAGTGCCACCATTTGAAGATTCGAGCGATGACGAAACATAGAATTGATATGCCTGCAAAAATTCCAACAAACGTCCAGTGCTGTCCGCTTAGCAGCATAACAGGCCCCGCTGACCATGCAAATAATTCTAATGGCGTATTAAGCGGTCCAACTACCGCTGTGTCTGTAAGTGTTTTTGATTTATTGTTAGGATCAATAATTCTTAGTAATGTAAGTCCGATAGCGAATACACCTGTTGAGTAGCCATACACGAATATAGAACGTTCAAACCAGCTTTCATAGTTCATAGCAGGTCCAATTACGACTAACATCACCACCACTACTACTATGCCTGAAAGCATTAATAAACCAAGCGGAAGTGCATATTCAACCACAATCGGTAATTTAATTGACGCTACACCGAAAAATACAAGAAAATCGGTTGCTGCACTTCCTAAACGATCGACTATCTTACTATCAACGTATTTGTAAACGCCTTTTTCTCCTTTGCCTAGAAATATGTACATAAGCAGTGCTATCAAAAATGCTATTGTAAACGTTGGGAATTCTAGTCCCCAAGCAGTAGCAATATAGTTATTTAATAGATAGCCCAAACCTGACGGCACAACTAATAATGCTAAATGAAAAGCTAATGGATCCATGGCAATTGGTGAAATCGTGTCATTCCCCATTGCCGTTCTATTTTTAGGCTGAACTAATCCTGTTTTTAGATCCTCCGAAATTTCCGAAAAATCTTTCACATAGTGAGTATAACCTTTTCGCGTTGCCCATTTTATAAAGATAAGTCCACCAAAAATACCTGCTAAAATACCGCCGGTAGCAGCTGTCATTCCTAAGTCAGTTGCATTTTCCCATCCTAAATTTTCAAAGGTTGTACCTACCGCTGCCGCCGTTCCATGACCTCCATAAAATCCGGCTGCTAAAAGCAAACCAAATCCGTTATTAATCTCCGGGGCAAACTTTGAAATCACTAAAATAGAAAAAACAATTGGAATAGACATTTGAAGACCTATACAAAGAATTTTATAAGTGGCATATGCGCCCATTCGATTAATATCCTTTTTCATATTGCCTGGTGAAAAAGAAAACCCGTTTATCCCAACTGCCGCAAACACAAAGATGGTGATGATTCCTGCATAGGAGCTAATATCTTCAGAAAAAGGTAGAACATTTAGAAAGCTAGGTCCTAGTGCTAAACCTAAAAAACCTGCCAATAAGCTTGCTGGAATGAAGCTTCTTTGAATAAATTTAAATTTTGCGCGAAGCAGCATGCCTATTAGAATCAGGACGCTGGCACAAGCAAAATCTACTAGTATCGTATATACAGTCATTCATATCCTCCTTTCGTAACGTTACATGCTTAAAAAATTAGTTGATCTTGTTGATGTAGCCGGTGGTGCTGGGTCTAGTTTTTCTTCTTTTATATGTAATACGTCTTCTGGTTTGATCCAAGGTCTATTTTGGATAGCACTTGTTTCTTCATGTGTAAGGTATCCTTTATAAGCGGTTAAGCTTCGTCTTAAAAATCCGTCTTTAATACAGGCTGATTTCACACCTGAATTTAGGATAGATTGGATATGTGGCAATACAGATGCCGCATAAGCTACAGAAGTAGAATTAGCAATAGCTCCAGGAATATTGCTGACACAATAATGAACGACACCATTTTCGATATATGTAGGATTTTCATGAGTTGTTTCACGGAAGGACTCAATCGCACCGTCAGTATCATTGCTAATATCTACAATAACTGATCCTTTTTCCATTAAATTGAGCATATCACGATCTATTAAATAATCTTCGCGTTCCTTTGGCCATTTAACACAGTTAATCACCATATCAATTTCAGGAAGCAATTTTTTAATATTTTGCTTAGTTGATAGCTGCGTATTTACTTTTTCATTATACGTTTTGCCAATATCTCTTAATGTTCCGTAATTGATATCCATTACAGTACACCACGCGCCTAAAGAATGTAGCACCTGCAGCGCCGACCTTCCTACTAGTCCTCCTCCAAGGATAAGTACCTTCATACCAGGGGCTCCGGCTAAGCCACTAACAAATTTCCCTTTCCCGCCGTTAATCGTCAGCATAGCCTGCAGACCCATTAATGCACCTTGTTTTCCCGCTGCTTCACAGTTAACTGAACCAAATCTATGAGAATCCTCTGCTGTGAACGCAATACATTTGCTATCAAGTATAGCTTGTACCTGCTCTTTGTGTGCAGCTGGATGTATACACGTATAGATAATTTGATTTTCCTTAAGCAGCTTATACTCATTTTCTTCAATTTCTTTAACTTTTGCGATAAAGTCACATCTTTCATACATCTCTTCTGTTGTTTCTACTATTTCCGCCCCTTCTTTTTCATACTGTTCATTCGTAAATCCCGCTAGTACGCCCGCATCTTTTTGAACAAGAACCGTATGACCATCATCTTTAATAGCAGCAGCCTCCACAGGCGTCATAATTACTCGATACTCTCCCACTTTATTATCTTTCAATACACCAAATATCATGTTGTTCCCCCTAAAGTCGTTTTTTTGAATGCTTCTCCCTCTCATTCCTGCGTGATATCAAAGTTAATTAAACTATTAATAATATTCAGATTAAAATGAATACAGCTTGTTTTTCTAGCACGCAAGTTTTGGAATAATTGTTCTATCAGAACCTTATTCTGCATTCACTTACCAAATTATAAATTAAAATGAATAAAAATTCAAAATAATATAATATTACTATCTATTTTTTGTGTAGTAACAAGCTTTTAGCTTATTAATCTTGCATAGAAAAAAGGTTCCACTCATTAACGTTCAATGAGTAAAACCTTTTTAATTTAGTTATAGCTAATAGGTTACTTTATTACTGAAATATTGCCATTGTGAGTACCTAGTTTAATGATATTCTTTCCATTTCCAATAACAGCGTCCCTATCATATTTATTCAGAATATCGACTTTTCCATTGTCGACAGAAACGTTAAATTGAACGTTACTTGGTTGTTTTTCCGTTGTAATTTTAATCTTTCCATTGTTCGTTTTAAAGTCAATATCTCGATCAAGTTCTTCTGTTTCGAGAGCGATACTTCCGTTATGCGTTTCGCCTTTTAAACTACCTTGCACGTTACTCAGCGTTATTTTTCCGTTATTTCCTTTTGCTTGAACTGTTTTGGCTGCAGCATTTTTTATGCTCGTAAGTCCATTGTGTACGCTGGTGGTCAGGTTTTGTGAATCAATGTCCTCTAATTCTACACGTCCATTGTTTGCACGAACAGAAACATCTGCTGCACGTAATTTTTTAACAGACACATATCCGTTGTTACTGGAAATCCCCAATGAATTATACTGTTTTTCAGGCAGATAAACGTTGATGGATAGCGGGTTTAATACACTAACAATATCAAAATTGACCCAGCTGCGCTGCTGTTCATTATAGGAGATAAAAAGGGTTGAATTTTTAACGTCAGTAGTGAAGTCTCTTTTTATATTAGGAGATGTTTCGCCTTTTAATGTTACTTTGATATTATCGCCTTTGATAGGATACACGTGAACACGAGTATTATCCGTATCGATGTTTACCTTGGATACTTGATTGCTGTTAATAACTTTTTCTTTTGAAATAGGTTCAGGATCAATAGCACGATAAGTAAGGAGACTTCCTATAACCCCAATAAGGATGAGAATGCCTGCAAGAACGGAGAGTTTCTTTTTATTCAACACGTTTTAAACCGCCTTTCACCAATGATACATTGTATTTCAGATAACGTACAAAGCCTTTTATAGCTAGCTTCGTTACAACGAACATACCTAGCATAATAAAATATCCAATTCCGCAAAATGCTAACGACATAAATAAATTAAAGAGAAAAAAGCCGCTCAAATGTACAATAGCTTCACCGAGAACTAGAATAGGAGATAGCAAGAAACATAGACCTATGGCCCAAGCTGATAAAATAAAGCCAGCTAATGCAACGGCCGGACCAAGAACAATTACTACATTAAAAAAAGCTAAACCAATTACGGCCCAAGTGGCTCTCAAAATATTTTGAGTTGTTGCCTTAGCTGTTGCTTGCTCAACGTGATAATCTGCCAGCAATTCTTTGGCTATTTGATTCGGGGAGCCTAGCGACGCTACAATTTCTTCTTCTGTTTTTCCTTCTTCTAAGCCAATGGAAAAATGTTCTTCATAATCTTGTAAAATATCTGCTCGTTCTTTTGAGGATAATGGTTTTAAGGATTCATTTAATTGCTGTAAAAATTTACTCTTCGACATTGTTCACACCTTCTTTGATTAATTGATTAACACCTCTTGAAAACTCATTCCATTCATCGATAAGTTCGTATAAATACTCCCTGCCTTTATCGGTAAGCTGATAATATTTCCTTGAAGGACCTTCTGTAGATTCCTTTAAATACGTTGTAAAATATTCTTCTTTTGTTAATCGGCGCAGAAGAGGATATACCGACCCTTCTGATATTTCAATTTGATCGGAGATTTTTTGAACTAATTCATATCCATAGCGGTCTTTCTTATCCAGTAATACAAGGACACAAAGCTCTAAAACTCCTTTTTTAAATTGCACGTTCACTGTTCTTCACCCTTTTCTTTTCACAGTCCACTACTGTTTATTGTATAGTACTGATTTATAATAACTTCCTAATAATTACAATATATCACCAGCTATTGTTTATTGCAAGGTACTGTTTAATATTTTTTTAAATTTTAACCATTTTATAGCGAGTATGATCAAACTAGAATAACTTATTGGAAAAAGATACATGGCGTGCTAAATTCAGCTAGATAATAACTACGTAAGGTGTTTTTTAAAAAGAAGGTCCTAGATAGAATTATTTTTAATGCAGCAAAATAAAAAGCAGCCTATAACTATAGACTACTCAGCAGCGAACATTCTAGGCTATTTTTCTTTTGCTTGCTTGATAAATAAAAAGAAAATCGTAATTAAGATAAAATAATTTAGCGGGTTTTTAAAGATATTACCATCTAAAGCTAATTGTAATAAGATCCATAAAGCGAAGATAACTAATATGGCTGGTATTGTAAGTTTGTTCATACATTGCTCATCCTTAGTCTCAGAGTAATACAGTAATCATGACTCTCAATATTTTTTATACTGTAAAAATTAAATCCACAAATGGCTTTGAAAGTATATTGATTGAATTCCTGTAAGAATATCACTTTTTAAGATAAAATTTAACAGTTTTCGCCACAATCGATAGAAATGGATCAATTTCATTTGATTTTTTTGTAATAAGTTCAAGAAAAAAGTAACCGTTATTTTACATTTTCTAATAATAAAAACAGTCAATTTTATGACTGTTTTAAGTAGAATGCTATCAAAAATTTCATTTCCTAGGTGGTGTATCATCTTTATAAAAAATGCAGTTCTTATAGATTCGTTTTTTATTCCCCCTACTGAAAAAACGTCCATAAATCAATGCTGGCTTTTCATATCAGTACTTTTGATAATCCACACTTAATTATGAAGCCAGTCACTTGCATCCTTAGCCTATATGATTATTTCCGTGTTGATATATCATGGTATTCATTCTTTACTTTGAGTAGATCTTCTTTGCTCAACCTTCTTCTCCTGATAGCGTTGATAGAACCAAATAGCAATAGCTAGCCAGCAGCCGCTAGCAAAATAGCCTCCAATAACGTCGCTAGGATAATGCACGCCTAAGTAAATACGACTAATACCTATTGCTAGAATCATTGTAGTGGTAATAACGATTAAAAGTGTACGTCCCCAGCGAGTAGAAATATGACGCCAGAGCAAAAATGAAAGGACGCCGTAAACAGCAAAAGCACTCATAGCATGCCCACTTGGAAAGCTATAACCATTGATTTCGATTAATCGATGGAAATCAGGACGTGCACGATGAAAAAGTAGTTTTAGCAGCTCATTGAGGATTGGAGAACCTACAATAATCGCGATAAATAAAATAAGCTCCGTTCGATGTTTTAATACCTTATAGAGAAAAAACAAACTAAAGAGAGAAATCACTGCAACAGATGGCGTAGAGCCAATAAAAGTAAAGCATTTCATAATAGTCGTTAGCCCAGGAGTTTCGAACCCTTGAATTAGCGATATAATAGACCGATCAAATGCGACAATTTTTGATCCATTAATTAAAAGAGCCATCCCACTAAAACAAATAAGGGACAACAGGCTTAATATAAAAGCAAGTGTAAATTGAAACTTCAACTTCATACTAGACACCTCTACTTTCTGTGCTTTATCAAGCTACTTTTGATGAAATGTGATAAGGTCATTTTACTTTTAGATTTTGATGCTTCTTTGCTTTTGAAGTTAGGAGTATTAAAAATAAAGAGCTTGTTTTATATGCACATTTATAGAGAGTTAGTAAACAGAGGCCATACAGCCGTTACATTTGTTCCTTCGCCCTCTTTACTCTCGATGTTAATCGTACCGTGGTACTTTTCAATCCATCGTTTGGCTATAGCCAGTCCTAAGCCAAGTCCTCCTTGTTTTCTGCTCCTTGCCTTATCCACTCGGTAAAATCTATTTAAAATATAAGGTATATCCTCTTCTGGAATTCCAATTCCTTTATCCATTATTTTAAGGGATACCTTTTCATTGATGAGAGAACAGTCTATAACTACCTCTTTCTCTTCCTTCTTAGAATATTTGACTGCATTATCTAACAAAATGATTAATATTTGTTCTAGATGGCGAGAAGAAATATTCACGTACAGATTTTCATGTGAGTGTCTTATTTTAAACTCATAGTTGTTATACAGTACTTCAAAATTCCTTACAACATGTTGAACAGTGGCCAATACGTTAATAGGTTCAACATCTACAGGATTTATCAGACTATTTTCAGCTCGGGATAGCTCCAATAATTCTTGCACAAGATTCGTTAAACGCTCTACTTCTTTCAGACTGGATTTCAAGGATTTATCTAATACTGCTGCTTCATTTTTCCCCCAGCGATTTAACAATGTCAAATGTCCTTGGATAATGGCTAACGGAGTTCTTAATTCATGTGAAGCATCCTCTACAAACTGTTTTTGCTGTAAAAAAGAGTCTTCGAGGCTATCCATCAACTCATTAAATAAACTGCCTAATTGAGCAAATTCATCGTTTTTTTCATTAACTGGAACACGTTCTTCAAGGCCATTTGTTTTTATTTTTTTCATCGTCAATGTTAACGCTTGAACGTTAGATAGTATTTTCTTTGCTAGAATGGTTCCACCTAGAATACTAAAGATTAGTGAGCCTATCCCTGCAGCAAGCATTAATAAAAAAATCTTGTCCATAAAAGCATCAGACATCTCCATATTTCTAACAATTTCAACCGTTCCAGTGAAGTTGTCGGTGACAATTGGAGAACGAAGAACGAGTAGACGTTCATCGTGGTTTCGAATCACTTTATACTCTTGGTGCTTCACCGCCTTCGGTTGCTGCCAATTTGGTGAAACATTGTTTGAGGTACTGGTTATAATGTTCCCTTTCCTATCAAGAACACGAATCAACTGATTCTTTTCATTAATTTTCGATAAGTATCCTTCACTGCTTTCAATTTGTTTTAAGGATAAAGGTTCATCATCAGATTGAATAAAAGCGAGAACCTCGTTTAATTGATGAATACCATTTTGCTTCTCATAATTTAAAATACCGTTATCAATCACAATGTATTGAAAGAGGTTATAAGAGAGAAAAAGAAAAAATAAAAACATGGAAGACCATAACGTTATCTTCCATCTTATAGGCAAATCTTTTATACACTTTATCCACTTTCTCATTTAAACATCACGCATCACGTATCCAACCCCTCTGATGGTTTGAATATATAACTCTTTGTCCTGCGCACTTAATTTATTTCTTAAATATCTAACATATACATCGACAACATTCGTTTCAACAACTGAATCGTACCCCCACACTTGCTCTAAAAGTATGTCTCTCGTTAATACTTTGTTAATGTTACGCATAAAAATGGCTAGGAGTTCAAATTCTTTATTCGTGAGTTCAATTAGTTTTTTTTCTTTTATCACTGTTCTTGATTCCAAATCAAGTTCAATATCTTTAAATGTTAATAGTAGCTTCTGATCCAGCATCTTGTTGTTTTCTTGACGTCTAAAAATGACTCGCATTCTTGCAAATAATTCTTCAATTGCAAATGGTTTGGACAAATAATCGTCAGCTCCATTATCAAGCCCCATTACCCTATCCATGACACTATCCTTAGCTGTGAGCATAATAACAGGAGTATCCTTAGTTGTTCTTAGTCTTCTGCATACCTCAATTCCATTTAATCCAGGCATCATTAAATCCAATAATATAATATCGTACTTCTGCTTGGTTGCTTTATCTAAACCAGTACGACCATCGTAAGCTACGTCAACTAAATATCCTTCATATTTTAGTTCTAATTCTAAAAATTCTACTAATCCTTCTTCATCCTCTACAATTAGTACCTTTTGCATATAAAGTACTCTCCTTTGTCTAAAAATTAAAAACGTAAAAACTGCTTCTACAAATGAATATGAGTACTAGTACTATATCCCTCAATTTTGAAAGATAATAAGAAGAAATATGAAATAAGTTTTCTATGACTTTCTTCTTTATAGGCTTTTCTTCAATTTATCAAATAAAAATTAGATTTGAATAAAAAAGAGATTAAGAATAAATGAATTTATTTCTTAATCTTCTTTAATGAATCATATAAAGTTGCTTTCCTTGTTTCTTTAACTTTCTTTAATGGTGTATCCTATACCTCGAACAGTCTCAATGAGTGAGGGACTAAATCCTTCTTCAATTTTCTTTCTCAAATAACTTATATAAACATCAAGTATATTTGTATCTCCTTCGTATTCATATCCCCATACATTTAGTAAGATTCCTTCACGAGTAACCGTCTTATTTTTATGGATGACTAAGTAAATTAATAAATCATACTCTTTAGGGGTTAAGCTGATTTTTTGCCCAGCTCTAGTTACTTCTCTTGATTCAGTATTTATAACCATATCTTCAATTAATAATAACGAGTCTTTTTCTACCTTATTCCTAATAACAAGGTGCTTATAACGTAGTAAAGAACGTATCCGAGCCAGCAATTCTTCAGTTTTAAATGGCTTAGTTATATAATCGTTTGCGCCATGATCTAACCCCAGTATTTTGTCTAGAGTTGAGTTGCGAGCTGTCAAAAGAATAATAGGCACGTAATTTTCTCTCTTTCTTACTTTACGCAAGACCTCTATACCACTCATTTCCGGTAGCATAATGTCAAGTAAAATTAAATCAAACATATTTGATAAGGCCATTTCGAGACCATCTCTTCCATTGTTTTTAATTTTCACTTGGTAACCTTCATGTTCAAGTTCCATTTTTAATATATTGCCTATTTCTACTTCATCTTCCACAATTAAAATACTTTCTTTCATCTAACTAACCCCTCTTTTCAATCTCTATATTTTTGCTTTGCATATCGATCGCTCTTTCCAATAATAAAGAGAAGTGTATAGCTATCACAAACCAACATCTCAGTGGACAATAAGAAGTTTTAAGTGCTGAACATAAAAACATAAGATAAAAGACTTCTATTAGAATGTGATATTAAATTCCCTACCCATTGTTCTTTGCTTTAATAACAATTACTTCACTAATATCATTAAAGTTGGATGAGGGTTTTACAACGGCCAATTGGGTTAATCCATATTCATCAGGCTTTACTTTGATGACTTTTCCTAAGGCTAACTTCCTTTGAAAGATTGAACTGATAGGAGAGGTTTGAACTTTATCTCCTACATTAACCTCAGCCTCACTAGGGATTTTTCTAATAATTAAATTACCTTTTTTATCATCGTAGCCTTCTAATGTTCCATTCACGCTTTTCCTATCCTTTAACATTACCGCCATACGATTTGTCCTAAGGTTTGAGCTAATTAGTTCTACGATAGAGGTTGACGAAAAAACTTTGGATACCTTCCCAACGACTCCATTTGTACCTAGCACATTCATATCTATTTTTAACCCCTGCTTCTTTCCTTTATCAATTGTTAATTCATTGTTCCAGTTGTTCGTTGAGCGGCCAATTACGGTAGCTGTTACAGGATTATAGGTTTTCACCTGATCTTCTGTTTTTAAAATTTTTTTTAAGACTTTGTTTTCATATTCCAACTTATAAGCATTTGCTTCCTCCTGATTTTCAGTGGCTAGCTTATTCTTTAAGATAGAGTTTTCTTTGTAAGTGGAAAATAATTGACTCACTTGTTGAGGTTCAGTCCAAGAAAGATTGTCTAAAGAAAGTAAGCTATCTTTGTACAAGGTTCCAACAAAAATAAGTCCTCCTACAGTAAGAATCCCTCCTATCAAAATATATGTATGTCTTTTCTTCTTTCTTTGAAAACGTATCACAATGGCACCTTCCTACCAATAGTCATGCTATTTATAATCTTACTAGCTGTTTCTTAAAAATTTCTTAAGTATCATCATCTTTGACCTCTTAACAACTGTTCAACGTTCTCCTTCTTTTAATGAATTGTACTTATTTTCTAGTTTCAAAAGCTGAAGGCATAACGTTATGTTTAAAAAACTTGGCTCACATAATTTAAATTTAATACTGTGTAATGAAATTTAAATGAAATTAAAATGAGAATTCGATAAAAAATAAATATTTTATTTTTATAAAAACATCATGGTGCAACAGAGTTGATAAAACATTAATAAAAAGTTTTTTATAAAAATCTCATTAAATTCTTATTTATTTTTCATTTTGATTTTAGAAAAAGACTGTACAGTTTGAATTGCAGCGATGAAGCTTTTAAAAAATTTCTTTAAGAAAAACGTTAGGCAAGTGTGCCGTTTATTTAAGAGAATAAACACTTAGCACAGGAAGGAGAGAAAAATTAAAAATGCAAGCATCTTCGCCAATGAATAAAATTGCACAAATTACCCTTGTTTTTTGGATTATGAAGATTTCTGCTACGACACTGGGTGAAACCGCAGGTGACTTATTAGCACAAACATTAGGAGTTGGATATGCAGTTAGTACGCTGATCTTTTTTAGCATATTTTTAATTACACTTGTAGCTCAACTAAGCTCTAAGAGATATATTCCGGCCCTTTATTGGACTGTTATTCTGTCAACTAGCGTAGCTGGCACAACTATGTCTGATTTTATGGATCGTACACTGGCATTAGGTTACGCAAAAGGCTCGATGATATTAATCACTATATTGTTGTCGATATTTGCATACTGGTATTTTAGCGAGCGTTCATTAAATATCAACTATATTAGAAACCGCAAGGCTGAAATACTTTATTGGATTGCCATCCTTTTCTCAAACACATTAGGTACAGCTTTAGGAGATTTTTTGTCTGATACGTCTGGCCTTGGATATATAGGTGGAGCTATTTTAATTGGCAGCTTACTAGCATTCATTGTTATATGTACCTTCTATACAAAGATTTCTCGTGTATTTTTATTTTGGGTAGCATTCGTTTTGACTCGCCCTTTCGGAGCAACATTTGGAGATCTTTTGACAAAGCCACATGAAAAAGGTGGTTTAGACTTAGGTACGGCAGGCTCTTCTCTAGTCCTAGCCTCCATTCTTATTGCCTTTATGATTCATACGACATTTAAACAAAATAACGTAAGCTCAGAACAAGCGCTGTAGATTTCCTTTTTTATTTAATACATTACAAAACCCATAAAAAGAAAAAATCTAACGAAGTGACTAATTGCATGAACCACCTCTTTTTCACACATACTCGTAAGGAGGTGGTGTTTATGGTTAATCAGTTAGAAGTTCTTACCCAGCGTGTTAATGATAAACAATACGATTACTGGCTTCATCATGATTTATTTAGTGCTCAATGGTGGCTAATTATCATTTTAAGTGCGCTTTTCTATTCGTTTTTTATCTCCTCATTGACCGACAACGAATAATATTTATTCTCTTAGTATTTTTCATTAGCTTTGTTTTAGTTGGTACTGTGGATGAACTCGGGAAGTTCTTTGGCGTATGGAGCTACCCTCATCAATTATTGGTCTTTACTCATCGTTTTAATTCCGTTGATTTTGCAGTTATCCCGGTTATACTTACATTAGTTTACCAATTCTTTAGCAAATGGAAGTTTTATTGGATTGCTTCTCTTATTGCTTCAGCTTTTATCGCTTTTATTGGAGTGCCTATATTTACTTTTTTCCATATTCTATGGAGCATATTAATTGCAGACACAAAAAAAGCTCACCTTAAAAGGTCAGCCTAAATAGGGGAGTTCTATAGAAAATGTTATATTGCATTACTGATATTTATACTAGCATCTAATAGTGAAAATTGGTGAAATGTTCGTCTCACTTATCTTTTTAAAAATTTCTTCTTTGAAAAATGAAGTCTACGTTTTAAGCTCTCACTATAAAAGCGTGAACTCGTGACAGGCTACGCTTTTATACATCTATATTCCATTAAGATCTATGAAAGTTAACCGGTCTCTAATCAGCGCTTACTCGTTCAAGCCTGCTATTTTTAGGTACGTCTCTTTTATCTTCAATCGCTCCCCGTATTAGATATGCAGCTATGCAAATTTTTCAGCGTTAGTTATTCATGAATCTTCCATCCATTTAAAGTCTTAGCCGTATCGGCGGTAAAATGATCAATGATGTCACTTTTAAGAGATCGCTAAAGCTCAATTAAAGGAAGCTAAAAGAACTGTAAAATCTATGGACGAAAAAGCTAATCATTATCTTGATATTATTAACGGTTTATCCCCAGATGACACTAACCCTGGCGAATGGGAGTTAATACATCCTAATAAAACATCCTAAGGCTCTTAACATCACCTCCATACCCGCAGTAAAAAGACTTATCTACCATACCGTATAGATAAGTCTTTTTACTCCATTTGTTTGAACTAGACCGATGCGCTGTCAGTTTAGAGTTTGTGAAAATTTCCCCTGCAGTTCTTTTAAAAACGCATCAGCTGCAGCTGAAAGAACATGATGCTTTTTCCACACAATATTTAAACCCGATTCAAGTCTTGGCTGTAACGGCCTGAAACAAAGGTTGCTATTAGTAGACGTATTGACTATTTTATCAAGTGTTATGGCATACCCAATGCCTTCTTCAACCATAATGGCAGCATTATATGCAAGATTGTATGTAGTAACGATGTTTAATTTATGAAAGTCTTCGCCAAACCAATCCGAAAATTCATTTTTTGAAAATGTCTGCTTCATGGCCTGTCGTGAACAGATTAGTGGAGCGTTTAATAAATCCGCAGCTTGAATGCTTTCTTTGAGGGCAAGAGAACTGTCTCTTCTCATCACAACGCCCCAAACATCTTTGGCAGGGATATTAAGATAATTATATTTTGAAATATCAGCCGGTTGAATTAAAATGCCAAAGTCAAGCAGCCCCTTGTCAAGCCGTTCCGTTATATCTTCTTCGTTTCCGCTGTAGAGGTGATATCGTATATTTGGATAACGTAACTGCACATCTTTTGCGACTCGTGCAATATGTTTCATTGCTTCTGTCTCCCCGCCCCCTATATAGATATCACCACCTATTGTTTCTTCCATGGAACTAAACTCCGCCTCTAATTTATCGACCATATTAACAATTTCCTCTGCCCTGTTTCGCAGAAGCATTCCTTCATCTGTCAAAATGATACTGTGACTGCTGCGAATAAATAATTTTTTGCCCAACTCTTGTTCAAGATCTTTTAATTGTCTAGACAGTGTTGGCTGTGTCACATGCAAAACATCAGCGGCCTTCGTGATGTTTCCTTCTCTTGCAACTGTAAGAAAATACCGCAAAACTCGAATTTCTATATCCCTCTCCTCCTTTCATAAGCTTTAGTATATACACTCCAGAAATGCTTATCAAACATATCATGATATAAGATATAAGTATTTTTTATATTTGGAAGAAGCCGTTAGAATAAACAACAAAGAAGTTCATGTCACACCAGCAACATCTTTAATAATTCAATGTGGAAAGGATCTTAAGATGAAAAAAATGTTACATCTGCCTTCTATCTTAGTAATAAGCGCTGCACTCGCTGCTTGCGGCAACAATCATTCTTCTGCAACCGACCATAATGCCAGTAAGCATTTAAACCGAGTACCAGAACAAACAGAAGAAGATAGTATTTCAAATACAAGAATAAAGTTAACGTTCAACAACAAAGAAGTGTTTGTTAGGATGTACGATAACCCAGCAAGTAAGGATTTTCTAGTTCAACTGCCTTTAACCGTAACGTTTGAAGATTATATAGGTAAAGAGAAAGTTAGTATTTTACAAAAAAGATTATCTATAGATGATGTACAAGCCGGAGACCTATCCAAAAAAGGAGACTTTGCTTATTACGCTCCTTGGGGAAATGTAGCTATTTTTTACAAAGGTCTTGAAGATGCTACAAACGACCTTATCATACTAGGTCAAATTGAATCAGGAAAAGAAAATGTTGAAAATGTTGATGGTGATTTTACAGGTAGAATTGAAAAATTGACTAAGTAAAAACATGACAATACACCTTTAAACAACCCGCTTTACAGCCACGAGAACACAACATTTTTTAGAAAGAAGGATCTTTATTTTATGTCTAAACAAACTAAACTACTTATATTTGTCTTAACTTTAGGAGCTTTCGGTATTATCAATACCGAAATGGGCGTTATAGGGATATTACCCTACATTGCGGTTCACTTTCATATCAGTGTATCAAAGGCAGGATGGCTGGTGAGTCTCTTTGCGCTTACCGTGTCAATATCCGGTCCAACGATGCCGTTATTATTTTCAGGAGTCAATCGCAAGAAGGCAATGCTGCTTGTACTTGGTATTTTCATTTTAGGTAACATTATCTCTATCTTTACTTCTAATTTTGCTATTGCCATCATTGCGCGTGTGATTCCAGCTATTTTTCATCCAATTTATTTTTCAGCAGCTTTTACAATGGCAGCGAACTCAGTCAGCAAGGAAGAGGCTCCAAAAGCTGTTTCAAAAGTCTTTATTGGCGTATCTGCAGGTATGGTACTTGGTGTGCCGATCGCAAGTTTTCTTGCAAGTACAGTCTCGTTTCAACTATCAATGACGTTTTTTGCTGTTATTAATGCGATAGTATTTATTGCTACGTGGGCATTCTTCCCTTCAATGCCTGTTAAAGAAAGACTTTCATACGGAGCACAGCTCAGCGTATTAAAAAAACCTGTTACTTGGCTTTCTATTATTGCCGTCCTTTTACTGAATTCAGCAGTATTTGGGGTATATAGCTATCTTGCTGAGTATCTTAAAAGCGTTACGAACCTCTCTGGACAATTAATTAGTTTCATGCTGGTTCTGTACGGTGTGGCAAATATTATCGGAAACATTATCGCAGGGAAATTACTTACGAAAAATGCCATTAAAACTGTAGTCGTTTTCCCTTTCGCATTGGGAATCGTTTACATCATTTTATTCTTCATCGGACAGTTTACTTGGCCTATGGCTATCATGACTTTAGTTTGGGGAATATTTGCTGGTATAGGAACGAATATTAACCAATACTGGATTTCATCAGCAGCTCCAGAAGCTCCTGATTTCGCAAACGGACTATTTTTAGCATCCGTTAACTTAGGAACAACAATTGGTACAGCCGTAGGTGGACTATTTATATCAGGAATGGGTACACAATATGTTGTACTAGTGGGGATCTTGTCATTAGTATTGAGTGTACTATTCATTTTACCAAGAAGCTACATGCAACGTCCTGTAAGGCTACTTTCAAAATAAGACATCAACGCAACTTTCTTTCGGGATCCCTAGTAGGATCCCTTTGTTTTCTTTTATTAAATCTATGAAAAGCAGAAATCTGTTCTAATAAATGCTTACAGCATTAATATATATAAAATGGAGGACTTGAAATGGAAAACCACACTAAAGTGGCACTTGTCACCGGCGGAAATCGGGGTATTGGATATGAACTAGTGAGACAATTGGCGATGAAAGGTTTTAAGGTCATTTTGACGAGCCGAAATTCAGAAACCGGACATAAAGCCGTGCAAAAACTTAAAGACTCTCATCTTGATGTTTCATTTTTGACAATGGATATAAACAATCAAACAAGTATCAGTCAAGCTGCGGCTACAGTAAGTGAGCAATGTGGAAGATTGGATGTGCTAATTAATAACGCGGGCATATATTTAGATAAAAATCAAAAGTTAGTAGATATGGATCCTTCTGTTCTAGAGAAAACGCTAGAAACGAATTTCCTCGGTGCCTACCATGTAATCCGTTCCTTTATGCCTCTTATGGAACAGCAAGCCTACGGAAGAATTATTAATGTTTCCTCAGAATATGGAGCCCTGAGTGAAATGTCATCTCCTGGAGTAGGCGCTTATAAGTTATCTAAGCTCATTTTAAATGGCTTGACGCAGTTAATAGCTGCAGAAAGCACCAAAGATATCAAAATTAACGCGGTCGATCCGGGATGGGTAAGCTCAGATATGGGTGGACCATCGGCTCCAAGAACGCCACAGCAAGCTGCTCGTTCTATCCTTTGGTTAGCAACGATTGGACCCGAAGGACCTTCCGGAGGCTTTTTTAAAGACGGAAAACAAATCGATTGGTGAACTTTTATAGCGTTAAGGCTATTTCCTATGACATCTTGAATTTATAATAAAAACCCTACGGATTACTAGGAATAATCCGTAGGGTTTTTGCTTCTAAGATACATACGATCTATTATTTTATGCTATTATATTCCTCATCCGTTACTGGTTCTAACCATTCCGGCGTACCGGCAGTGATGGCAATGTGTTCAAACCAGCTGTCTTTTGCAGCACCATGCCAATGTTTGACACCATCATGCGTCACAATAACATCTCCAGCTTTTAAGAATTGTGCAGGTTTTCCTTCTTCTTGGTACCAACCTTCGCCCCCTGTTACTAATAGAAGCTGAAATCCATCACGATGAATATGCCAGTTATTGCGGCATCCAGGTTCAAAGGTTACATTTCCAACTCCAACGTTCACTTTAGGATCTGCGATTAAGGTTTGGAGATAACTTTGTCCAACAAAAAATTGTGCATACGCTTCATTCTTTTCACCTACTGGAAAAATAACGCCATTTTTTACTTCTTCATGTTTTGCCATTTTGATTCCTCCAATACTATCATTCATTGCTATAAAAAGTCCTCATTCGTTAGCCGTTTATTTTAATTTCCCGCCAAATACCGGGAAGTAGCTATGCTCACCATAATCTCGAATAGGTTCTACATTTTTCAAAGTCTCCATATCTGCATCGCTGATCCCAAAATCAAGCTTTGCATTGATTCTCATATGATCTGGATTTGCCGTCTTAGGAATGACTGCAAGACCAAGCTGAATATCATAGCGCAGGCAAAGTTGAGCCACAGACACTCCGTATTTATCAGCTATTACCTTCACTTCTTTATTATCAAGAACCGCACCGTGCGCAATTGGTGAATATGCTTCTACCAAGATGCCATTCTTCTGGCAGAACTCAATTAACTCCAAAGGCGTATTGCTCACATGTGCCAATATTTGATTGACCATAGGCTTGATTTCACAGCTAGAAAGAATATTCTCTATATCATCCTGAAGGAAGTTAGAAAGGCCGATTGCCTTTACCTTCCCTGCCTTATAAGCATCCTCCATTGCTTTCCATGCCTCTTTGTTTTCTTCGAAGTAACGTTTCTCTTCTCTAAACTCCGTCCAAGGCTGTGGACTGTGGATAATTAGAAGATCAATGTAATCCAGCCCCAACTTTGTTAAAGACTCATCAATGGAATTCGTAACTTCCTCATAAGTTTTTGCTTCTGCTGCAACCTTTGTTGTAATAAAAAGTTCTTCTCTTGCAACACCGCATGAACGGATTCCTTCGCCTATACCAGCTTCATTCATATAAGCTTGTGCCGTATCAATATGACGATACTCGCTAGATACCGCATCACGCACTGCCTGCGCTGCCTGTTCATCATCAAGCAGCCAAGTACCCAGGCCTAATAGCGGAATTTCTATACCGTTTGATAATTTATACGTTTCATTAAACATGTTTTTTATCTCCTTTGAATTGTTTATTTTTTGTAGTAGCTTGTCTTATATGCTTTGGTTTCCCATTTCTTATCAGGAAGTTCTTCACATAAAACAGAAATTTTCCACTCTCTTCTCTTAGTTTTCAAGGCTAATTTCATTAATACAAGCTAATGCATTTAGTGTTCTTGGAAACCCCATATATGGAAGACAGTGAGTAATTGCATCAATCAATCGTCCCTTGTCATTTCCAACATTCAGGTTACCTTGTACATGTGCCTTCACTTGACCTTCAGCACCGCCTAACGCACTTACAATACAGAGAGTTAATAGCTCTCTTGTTTTCAAATCAAGTCCGCTGCGGGTGTAGAAATCTCCGAAGCAAAAAGCAGAAAGATATTCCTGTATATGCGTTTGATTCAATGGAGCATTCTTCTGCATTTTTTTAATAACATCTCCGAAAATCTCTACTTGAGTAGCCAGCCCTTTTTGCAAACGATTCTGTTCATCTATCGCCTTTTGGCTTTCAAGCGGTAACGCGATATGGTTTGCTTTAAAAACCTCATTCACTTCATTGACGGCATTTAACGTTTTTGGAAAGCCAATATATGGCGCACACTGATAAACAGCCTCTTTAATTTCTACAGGCGTTAGCCCAACATTCAGCGCTGCGCTAACATGTGCTTTTAACTGAGATAACGTCTGGTTAGTAACCAGAACGACCAGTGTAATTAGTTCACGTTGCTTATCGTCTAGGTCACCTTGATAAAAAACTTCTCCAAAAATGAAATGGCTCAGAATGTCTTGAAAATCCGGATCGGTAACATGTGTAGCCGGAACACCATCGCCAAACAGCTGTTTATATTTTTCTGCACTCTTATCAATACGGTTCATACACATCCCTCCTCTTGAATTTCATTTTTTTATACTTTTAAAACTCTCTATCTTTCTGTTGAAAAAATAATCAATATTGATTGATTAATCAACATCTGTCTATAATTATAAAAGCAAATAAAATCCTTTCAATCGTTAATTGAAGGCGATTCGTTGATTGCTCAACAAATGAAGAGGTATTGTTGAATATCTTTTAAAAAAAGTGAGGTTGTTAAAATGGCGAAAGTGGATAGAAGAATACTAAAGAGCCAAGAGGCTATAAAAAACGCAGTGACTGAATTAATGACCCAAAAACGATTTGATGACATTACCATTCAGGATATTGCTGACAAAGCAAACGTTAACCGAGGCACGATTTATCTTCACTATATGGATAAATATGATTTATTAGATAAGATGATTGAAGAACATATGAACAACCTCGAAGAACTATGTCATTCGGCTGCTGATATGACGTTCCAAGAAGGAAATTATGTTTGGTTTGAATATTTTGAGCGTCACCATCTCTTCTTTTCAACCATGTTAGAAAGTAAAGGCGCTCATTATTTCCGCAGCCGTTTTCTCGAGTTAGTCATCCAAGAGTATGGTCCTGAAGTTGATACAACTGAAGGAGAAAACAAAGGGTTGCGTAAAGAGGTTGTTATTCAGTTCTTTGCCTCGGCCGTTGTAGGGACAGTAGAATGGTGGTTTAAAAACGGGATGCACGTTCCAACCGATGTAATAGCCGAGCAAACCGGCATATTGTTAGATCGGAATTTGGAATAATTTCATCCGTTTTACACGTACACATAAATGAAAATTCCCCCAAAGTGTAAAAGTGGCAGAAACTTTCTTATTAGAAGATTATGTTAATAAGCTGAGTTAGAGATGATATGACTTGCAGTCAGATAAAGAGATCATCTCAACATAAAAGAACAGCACTAAACCTGCTGAGTATCCATAGGTTTAGTGCTGCTCGAACATTTTGTTTTTTTAAAAACAGATATTGATTTTTACAGAAAGATTCATTTCTATCGGGAATAACTCTTTATTTTTTAGTTAATTTATAAACAATGTTTAGCTAGTAAAAATTAATCCAACTTTTTTATAATTTTTGCGGGGTTCCCTCCCACTACTACATGATCTGGAACATCTTTTATCACAACAGCTCCGGAAGCGATTACAGCATTATGTCCAATTGTAACGCCTGGATTGATGACAGCTCGTCCCCCAATCCATACATTATCTCCAATCGTGACGGGCTTGGTATATTCAACTTCTGTAATTCGCTGTTCTGCATTCACAGGATGAGTATTCGTATAAATATGTACGCCCGGTGCCATCATGCAGTTCTTACCTATTGTAATTCGTCCCCCATCTAAAAGTGTGCAGTCAAAGTTCGCATAAAAATTTTCTCCTACGTGGATATTGTATCCGTAGTCGCATCGAAAGTTAGATTCAAGGTAAATGCGTTCTCCTGTTGAACCAAATAGTTCCTTTAGTAACTCGGTACGCTTTTCATAATTCGTCTCATCTGTACCGTTAAACGAACGAACAAGCCTTCTTGCATCTTCCCGGTCCTTTACTAATTCTTGGTCTGCTGGAAAATACAGCTCGCCATCCACCATTTTTTCTTTTTCAGTTTTCATTGATTCATTCTCCATTCTTGTTATCAAATTTCCCACTAGATTGAATTCGTTTACATTTTATCATGATAGTCAATACAAAAATAAGATGTTTATAGATTCCGGTCAATAGCTCGAACACAAAAAAACTAAGAAACCACGCTGCTTTTGTACCATGGACAGCTACTAATTACTTTGTATATGTTTCCTTAATAATCGAAACAGACGCTGCTCCCGTAGCAAGTAAAATACCTGAGATTAAAATCATGCCCGGCATAGAAGATCCGATTATTGGGAACAAAGCAAAACTCAAGCAAGAAGCTATAATTTGCGGCAAACAAATACTTCCATTAAATAACCCTAGATATGTTCCCATATTCTTTCCTGACAGGGCGTTGGTAAGCATCGTGAACGGAAACGTCATCATAGCAGCCCAAGCGATGCCAATTAAAATAAATGAAGCAATCAGCATCCATTGATTGTGAATAAAAAAGACAGATCCAAAACCAATACCGCCTAGCAGTAAACTAAAAGCATACGCTGGCTTACGTTTGTTGTTGGCTACGCGTGACAAAACTAGTGACCAAATGACTGCGGCAATCGACTGTACAGCTGATAAAATGCCGAACCAGTTGCCAGCTGCTTGATAGCCGGAGCTAGACGGCTGATTCGTATACCAAACGTTTTCAGCGACTGCACCTGTACCGTATGTCCATAAATATTGAAAGCCCATCCAGCAGAAAAATTGAACAAGTGTGACCGTCCAAAAAACCTTTGGAGCGTTG
This sequence comes from Priestia megaterium, assembly GCF_009497655.1. NCBI lineage: Bacteria > Bacillati > Bacillota > Bacilli > Caryophanales > Bacillaceae > Priestia > Priestia megaterium. The sequence goes on from NZ_CP023317.1 coordinate 3,541,772, forward strand.
CGAAGCAGTTTAAAAACGTTTACATTTTCTTTTGTAGCTTCATCTGGAATACCATGGTATGCTGCAAATTCTGCAGGTGAATATTCTTTTACTTTAAGTATTGTAAATAAACTACAAATAATTAACACAACGGCTCCAACATAAAATGAAATAACAACTGATTGTGGTACTACTCCTTTTGGTGCACTATTTGATACGCCTAATACCGTTAAAACAAAAGGGAAAATACAGGCTAGCACAGCACCGCTGTTTGATAGAAAACTTTGAATAGAATAGGCAAAACCTTTTTGCTCTTCATTGACCATGTCTCCAACCATCATCTTAAATGGCTGCATGGCTACATTTGATGATACGTCCATAAACAAAATAGTGATGGCGCCAAAAGTCATAGCAGCCACCGCACTAAAACCAAAACTGCCGGCGTTTGGCAGCAAACACATAACAATTACGGCTACAATTGCGCCAATCAGTAGATAGGGTATACGACGGCCAAGCCTTGGCATCCAGGTGCGATCTGAAAAATAACCAACTAAGGGCTGAACCACTAAACCGGCCAACGGCGGTAAAATAAAGAAAAAGCCTAATGTAGTTGGATCAGCACCGATTGTTTGAAATATACGTCCCATATTTGAACTCTGTAATGAGAATGCCATTTGTACACCTAAAAATCCAAAACTAATTAACCATATGGTACTGATCGGTAGATAAGGTAAGTTTGGCTGAACGCTTTTTTCACTGGTTTCAACGATTCTTTCTTCTAACATAACTGCCTCCTATGATTCAATTAACAGCCGCAAAAGATAGATGTTCTGATGTAAAGTGCTACGACATTCGTTGTGAACGTTTTCAAAACAACGATGAATACTGTAAATGCTAGTGTCTTTGGCTGGCTGTTTTCTATTTTGCTAGATTACCTCAGGAATACGGCATAACTAATAGTCCTGTCTAAAAATGCTGTTTGAGTATGTAAGAATTTTCACTATCTGCTCATCCGTAAGCTGCTGACTATCGCTTATACCTTCTTGAAAGTTTCATAAAATCTAATTATTAAAAACATTAGAATACTTTTATTTGAACATTATATACTAAACTAATAATTTAATGCAATCGTTTGCACAAATTATTTTTTAAATATTTAAAGACCTTCGAATCTCGTGACACTTTGCTTACATACTCATTATCATCGCTTTAATATTTCTAAGTAAAAGGAGGCTTTACTCTTGAAATCTTATAAAAAACCCAAAGAATATACGTATTCCTTGGGTTTGAGTTCCTTTAATTCACTTAATTTCCTTCTGGAGCAATCCATAATAGAACAGAGATTATCTGTAATATAACTTTAACTGAAGGTTTTTGTAACCATAAGGATTATAAAGAAGATAACCGCGAAGAAAAATCCTTGACTGACAGGGCTAGTAGTCTTTTTATCTAAGGATTTTCGGGTAAATAGCTTGAAGAACAATGGAAACAGAATGCCTCCAATGATTGCTGTAATTAGTGCTTTAACTAACATCCAATACTCCTTTCTAAAAACTGTTAATATCCGTATATAGCTGGTTCAGTAGAGAAAACAACATCGCTCCATTTCCCGGGCAAATATTTTGGTAACCAATAGGAATGTTTAAGAATTGATCCCTTTAGCTATAACACTATTTTCTTATGTAAAAGGTTTTACAATTAAAAGCATAATAAACATGATAATCGCAAACAAAGCTCCCTGAAGAACAAAGTTTATTGGCCTATGAGTAGCTTCATTTGCTTTTAGAAAATACTTTGAACATCTTGTATGCATCATTATTTTTGCACATAAGCTAAATAAAACACCCGCACTGATTGAAGCAACTGCTGTTTTTAAGATATAAATTCACTCCTTTCTAAAACAATTGAAGGATACCCATAACTTAACATAAAAACCTAAATCCTACAAAAAATCATAGAATTGAAAACGTATGGTAATCGCCCGTAAACCATTCGTTTACAGACGAAGACGAAACTGTGAATTAGGCTAAGAAATTTTGTGGAAAACCGCTTATTTTCCCACTTATAGACGGCTTGTCTAGATACATTCATTTCCCCAGCTAAGTCTTCCCTGGACATCTTTTTCTCTTCTCTTAACTTCTGCAGCTGTTCCCCTAAATTCACTTTCATCACCTCTAAGGCTTAGCTTACAATAAATATGTAAAAAATTTCATAAATGCTTAGTAACAAGCTGCAAACCATTGGTTAACACGGCAGATATAAAGCGTACTCACTGGACATGTACAAATTCAACAAAGAAAAAAAGCTAGCATAAAGCTAACTTTTTTAAGTTAGAGATAAAGGCAGGCTAATAATTAGCAACCGCCAAATCCTCCCCAACAAGCACAGCCGATAATGATTAATAAGATAAACAGCACGATAATTAAAGCAAAACCACTGCCACCTCCGTAACCGCAGCCGCCGCCGTAACCATAGCCACAACCTCCGCCATAACCGCCAAAGAACATAAACTTCACCTCCTTCTTCTTCATACATTTAGCATATGATGAAAAACGAAATGTGCTCCACGAAGTGGATAAACTACGTTTTATATCACTATAAAAAAAACAATAACCTTTTAGTTTCTTTTACATACAATGAAGCATCCTCAGATCCCATATATGAGTTTTACACCCTCTGCAATAGAGTGTTTGAATTCCGCCCAATCAGTTCTATTGCGTATAAAAGCACTCCCTCACAACCTCGAATAAAAAAGTCTTTCTCAAATTAGAGAAAGACTTTTTTATTGTTATTAACAGCCAAATCCGCGGCCGTAACAGCTGCATCCAATAATGACAAGAAGAATAAACAGAACAACTAATAAAGCAAAACCAGAACCAGCTCCACCATAACTAGACATACAAACACTTCCTTTCGTGATATTTAACTAAAGGAAAAAACTTTAAACTTACATGGGTTAAGGTATTATATGTAGACATAGCTCATATCGATTGGATTTTGGTCTAAAATGGGCTATTTTGTTTAACGATAGCTAAATAACATCCTAAGTTTCACATAGTAAAAACCCTTCATTGTTAAAATGAAGGAGCTTTTTTGGCTATCAGCACCAAAGACGAGGTCTAGGAGGACAGCTTGGAGCACAAAAATGTTGGTGCGTTTCCTGACATACAACGGATTCTGTATGCGGGAATGAGTGCATATATTTATAATTTTTTTGATAAACATTTGTAGTATGACTCGGATGCATCACTGGCACAAACACATCTTGACCAGTAAAAGATGTATTTTGTTTAACTGGGTCATACTGAGCAGGCATGGTTTGAGGAGGCAATTGACCACAAGGTTTAGCTTGAGGATAACCACAGTTACCTTGCTGAGGATACATAGCGCCGTGATAACCACCGTAATTAGAGTGCTGATAAGGATAGTTGTTTCTCATATTAAAAATCTTCTCCTTTCTGTTAGTAGACTCCTATTACTGTATGTGAAACAACCATAGAATGTTTGGACAAATACCTAAAAAAGACCCTAAATAGTTAGGGTCTTTTTTACTAAGAGAAAAAATGTGTATCCTTAGTAACATAGCTATGATACTAAGAAATAAAAGGTTTTTTAATGCCCATTATTCCTCAAGATTAACATCCATCGCTCCGTTATCAATATTATTTAAAATGGTTTTGTTTTTATCGTCTAATTCATTACGTAAAAGTGAATTACGCGTCGCTTCGTATAAATCGTAGCTTCTTTCATCAACTGGAGAATTATGATCTTCACATATCATTTTTTCTGATTCTTTGGATTGACCTCCCATATCAGTCACCTCCTCTGTATAGTATGTGAGTTGATTAGAAAAAACATAATAACTTTATCTGCCCACTGTTGAGTAAGGTTTAATCAACGGTTAGCTGTTTCTGTATATTGTGTTTACATATGACCTTAGGTGGACACAACCATTTCTTGAGCGTGCTTTTGGATGATTTCTGGAACTTCCAGCAGTGAATGAACGGTTATTAATTTACCTTTTGGCGCAATATCAATTTCAACTTGGTTATAGCTCCACTCCAGTTCAGAAGGTACGTGAATCGCATGTATTCCAACCTCTACTGCCGGTCTTATATCGGTTTTTAATGAATTGCCAATCATCCAAGTTTTTTTTGGATCGTACTTAATTTGGTTTAGTATTTCTTTTAATGCAGGCGTATCTTTTTGTTCAGAAATAAATGCCCTTTTTTCAAAGTATTTAGCTAGCTCTAGCTGAACAATTTTTCTACCTTGGTTTTCCTCGTCTCCACCTGTGTGTAAGTAGAGATTATGTCCTTGTTCTTTAAGCTTATCTAATACTTCATACATATTTGGCAGAGGCTCTATCGGTACTTCAAATACACTTTGGCCAATTTTTTTGACTCTTTCGACTCTATCTTCATGAATATCTTGATGATTTTGTTCACTAAAAAATAAATAAGTAGCTACTAATGATTCTGGAAAACGGGAAGAGTGAAGGCCATACTTTTCGATACTTTTTAAATCTATCTCTAACTGCTTTTGTTTTATCTCTTCCTTAGTCAGATTTTCAAACCATTCCTGCAATTGAGCCACAAAAGCATTTATGGTGTCTCTAAAATATTTATTACAGTGAATAAGCGTATCGTCTAAATTAAAAAGTAAGGTTTGCTTCTGCATTTCGTGAAATCCTTTCTACAATGGATGTACAGACAATATATATATATAAATACTAACCGCTTTACCTATCCACGCCTAAAACCAAGATGAATTTTCCAATACCTTAGGCACAAGCAATTGATTACTACACTGAAATAAGAATATTTAGTGGAAAGATCCTTCTAACATATAAAATAGAAGGATCTTTTTATAAAATAAAACGCTGCAGAATATTCCTGCTAATAAATATAACGTTCAAAATGTTCTCTATTCATATTTGTTTTGAACGTAGAAGTACTCAGTCCTGAACGATTTATTAGCGGTTGGTTGCCTTCGTTTTCTTTAGGTATATTCATTTCAAGACCTTGTATAGTGAAAGGATCATACATATACGTTGTTCGTTCAGTTTCCGTATGCGACATTAACTTCACCTCTATTAATAGCCCTCGTTTTTTTAAATCATGTTAACTCGTTTACAGCAGATCCTCGAATAAAAATAGCTACGTTTCATAGGTCTTTTCGCTAAAAAAAGATCCGCCGTTTTCTACTTTTTTTATTACGTTGTAATTTCTTGTGGCTCTTCGCCTTCAAGGTCAGTAAAGAAATTTTCTAAGGATTCCCTTGGGTCAAGAGCACGTCCGTCTTCTTCGACAATACGGTTAAGCGTAGGGTCATTATTGCTATCTTTATTTTTATAGTTGTTATAATCAACTCTTTCTGCAATTCCTGAATTATCAACGTCTTTAAAGTCTTTCTTTGGCATAAAAACACCTCCTAGCCCTATTGTTTGAAAATTTGAAGATAAAATAAGTGGAAGGTTAAGTTATATTTTTATTTCCCCAGAATTAATTAGATACTTGTTGCTAAGAGATATGTACAACATGCTT